>NZ_JBXVVS010000013.1:0-1234 GCF_057219915.1 Roseateles sp. T103 | reverse complement strand
TGAATCGCCCCGGGTTCAGTAGACACCTTCGAGCCTCAAACTGAGGCCCAATCGGAGGTGCCATGCAGAGCAAGCAACCCTACCCAGAAGAATTCAAGATCGAGGCGGTCAAGCAGATCACGGAGCGGGGCCACCGGGTGGCCGACGTGTCGGCGCGGATCGGTGTCAGCCAGCACAGCCTGTACAAGTGGATCAAGGCGTACTCGGCGCCGGCAGCTGAGCGGCAAGCCCAGGTCTCGCAGGCCGAGGAACTGCGGCGGTTGAAGGCCGAACTGCGGCGCGTAACCGAGGAGCGCGACATCCTAAAAAAGGCCGCCGCGTACTTTGCCAAGCAGTCCGGGTGAGGTACGCGTTCATCAAGGCGCACGAGGCCCAGCACAGCGTGCGCCGCATGTGCAAGGTCATGCAGGTGCACCCCAGCGGCTACTACGCGTGGAAGGTCGAGCCACAGAGCCTGCGGGCCAAGGACGACCAGCGCTTGAGTGGTCTGCTCAAGCAGGCTTGGCTGGAGAGCGGCGGCGTGTACGGCTATCGCAAGCTGACGCTGGACATGCGCGACCTGGGCGAGCGCTGCGGCAAGCACCGCGTGGCACGGCTGCTCAAGCTCGAAGGACTGCGCTCGCAGACGGGCTACCGGCGCCGTCCTGGCGTGCGTGGCGGCAAGCCTGCTGTAGTGGCGCCCAACTACTTGCAGCGCCAGTTCACGGTGGCCGAGCCCAACCAGTCCTGGGTGACCGACATCACCTACATCCGCACGCACGAGGGCTGGCTGTACTTGGCGGTCGTGGTCGACCTGTTCTCGCGTCAGGTGGTGGGCTGGTCGATGGGCAGTCGCATCGACACCAGCTTGGTGTTGGATGCACTGCTGATGGCGTTATGGCGCCGCCAGCCCAAGGAGGCAGTCACGGTGCACTCCGACCAGGGCTGCCAGTTCACTGGCCATGAGTGGCAGACCTTCCTGCGCCACCACAACCTGGTCAGCAGCATGAGCCGGCGCGGCAATTGCCACGACAACGCCGTGGCCGAGAGCTTCTTCCAACTGCTCAAGCGCGAGCGCATCCGTCGGCAGGTCTACGCCACGCGCAATGACGCCCGCGCTGACGTCTTCAACTACATCGAGATGTTCTACAACCCCAAGCGGCGCCACGGCACTGCCGGCGACACTTCGCCGGTAGAGTTCGAACGACGCCATTCCCACCGGCTCACGGGTGTCTAGGAAACCCGGGGCGATTCA
>NZ_JBXVVS010000012.1:0-1241 GCF_057219915.1 Roseateles sp. T103 | reverse complement strand
GTGCGCGTGAGCTTCTTCAAGAAGGCCAGCCTGGCTGAGGGCGTGAAGAGCCTGAACGAGACCGGCGCCTTCCGCTACATCGCGCAGACCGCTGTGGAGGCTTCCGAGCACCACGAAGGCGCGCTGACCGAGAACATCGACCACAACACCTGGGTGACGATGAACATCGAGCGCGCGGTCGGCGAAGTCAACAGCCGCCTGCAGTCGGGCCTGGGCTTCCTGGCCACCGTCGGTTCGACCTCGCCCTTCATCGGCCTGTTCGGTACCGTGTGGGGCATTCTGCAGGCGCTGACCGCCATCGGCGTGGCCGGCCAGGCCTCGATCGACAAGGTGGCCGGCCCGGTGGGCGCGGCGCTGATCATGACCGCCATCGGTCTGGCCGTGGCTGTTCCGGCCGTGCTGGGCTACAACTGGCTGGTCAACCGCAACAAGGCCGTGATGGGTCAGGTGCGCGCCTTCTCCGCCGACCTGCATGGCGTGCTGATGGGCAACCGCGCCGTCAAGCGCTGATCAGGGTCTCGTGACCCTGAGCACTGGAGCCAGATCATGGGAATGAACGTCGGATCGTCATCCGGCGGTGAAGACGAGGTGGTCTCGGCCATCAACACCACGCCCCTGGTGGACGTGATGCTGGTGCTGCTGATCATCTTCCTCATCACCGTGCCGGTGGTGACGCAGTCGGTGGCGGTGTCCTTGCCCAAGGAGACCAACGTCGTGCGCGTGACCAAGCCGGAGAACATCGAGCTGTCGGTGACCAAGGACGGCGACGTCTACTGGGGCACGCAGCCGCTGGCCGACACCGAGGCGCTGGTGGCGCGGCTGAAGAAGGAAGCCGTCAAGGAGCCGCAGCCCGAGGTGCACATCCGTGGCGACGACAAGGCGCGCTACGAGTCGGTGGGCCGCGTGATGGTGGCCTGCCAGCGCGCGGGCATGATGCGCGTGCGCTTCGTCACCGAGCCGCCGGCGCGCGGCGGCTGAGCCCCAAGGAGAAGAGCATGGGTATGAACGTAGGAAGCTCCTCGGGCAGCGGCGAGCCGGAAGTGATGATGGACGTCAACACGACGCCGCTGATCGACGTGATGCTGGTGCTGCTGGTGATGCTGATCATCACGATCCCGATCCAGCTGCACTCGGTGAACCTGGACCTGCCGGCGGGCAACCCGCCGCCGCCGACCAAGGAGCCGGTGGTGCACGAGGTCTTCATCGACTTCGACGGCACGGTGTTCTGGGACGGCACCGCG
>NZ_JBXVVS010000011.1:0-1395 GCF_057219915.1 Roseateles sp. T103 | reverse complement strand
TGACGATGACCAAGTGCAGCAAGTGCAATGGTCACTTCGTGACGCATCCGCATGAGATCGCGCGGCACTTCGTGTGCGGCATGTGCAATCCGCCGGCCCGTGCCGGCAAGGGCCGCGCCGCCGGTGCGCTGCAGATGCACTGATCGGCCTGGGGTCCGGCCGCAGCCGGCCTGCTCATATGAACTACCGCGTCGCCCTGGTCGTGATCGCCCGCAACGAGGCGGCGCATATTGCGCGCCTGCTCGACAGCGTGCGTCCCTGGGTGGACGAGATGCTGGTGCTGGACACAGGCTCTAGCGACGACACCGCCGCGCTGGCCGCAGCGCATGGCGCGCGCGTGGCACGCTTCGCCTGGTGCGACGACTTCTCCGCCGCGCGCAATGCCGCGCTGGAGCTCGCGCCGGCCGACTGGCATCTGGTGCTCGATGCCGACGAATGGCTGCTCAGTGGCGGCGAGGCGATTGCTGCCTTGCGGCGGACTCCGCCTGAGTTCGTCGGCACCATCGTCCTCGATGACCGCTTCGACGATGGGCAACTGCGCAGCGCCTATTCGCGCCTGAGCCGTGTGCTGCCCGGCAGCGTGCGCTACGCCGGCCGCGTGCACGAGCAGCCGCAGCACCAGCTGCCCTTGCGCGACCTGCCCATTACCGTGGCCCACGACGGCTATCTGCCCGAGCGCCTGGCCGAGAAGCGCGGCCGCAACCGCCTGTTGCTCGAGCGTTCGCTCGAACACCAGCCGCAGGATGCCTACCTCTGGTACCAGCTCGGCAAGGACGCCTATGTCTACGAGGACTACGCGCTGGCCGAGCAGGCCTTTGCCCGCGCCGCCGAGCTGCCGCATCCGGCGGACGGCTGGTGGCTGGACCTGATGGCGCGGCGTCTGTTCACGCTGAAGCGGCTGAAGCGCCATGGCGAAGGGCTGATGCTGGCCGAGCAGCAGCTCGGCGGGCCCTGCGGCGAGTCGCCGGACTTCTTCTTCACGCTGGGTGACCTGCTGCTGGACTTCGCCGCCGACGAGCCGGCCCAGGCCGAAGCGCTGCTGCCGATGATCGAGCAGGCCTGGCTGCGCTGCCTGGCGCTGGGCGAGCATCCCGAGCAATGCGGTGCCGTCGCCGGCCGCGGCAGCCATCTGGCCGCGCACAACCTGGCGCTGCTCTACGAGGCGACCGGCCGTGCTGACGAGGCGCGCCAGCTGCGCGCCGCGGCCCCTGGGGCCATCAGCTGAGCTTGCACTGCCCCCCCAGGGCATCCCACCGACACGCGGCTCAAGATGGCGCTGCGTGAAATTGTGACGCCCATGTAGGAAGAAACCTGACAAGGGCAGGTGTTGCCGGGAGACAGGCGGAACGGATTTGGGCTGATGTTTGGGCCTTGTTCGACTCACCACAATTCGTC
>NZ_JBXVVS010000010.1:0-9441 GCF_057219915.1 Roseateles sp. T103 | reverse complement strand
CCACAGCGGTCTGCGCGATGTAGCGGAAGGCGCCGGTCTCGTTCAGGCTCTTCACGCCCTCAGCCAGGCTGGCCTTCTTGAAGAAGCTCACGCGCACTTCCTTGGCTTCCTTGCCCAGCTTGTGGGTGTCCCACAGGCGCACGAACAGGATGTACCAGGAGCCCATGGACATCAGCACCAGGATCACCAGCACGCCCTGGTCGACGGCGTGGCCGTGCTTCACCAGGGCCATCAGGCCGTAGGGGTTGTCAGCGGCCTTGGCGGGGGCGGACGCGGCGGCGGGCGCCTCGGCCGCAGCCTGGGCCTGCGCAGCGGCCGGCGCGAAAGTCATGACGAGGGTCGCCAGTGCGGCGGCAAGCAGGCGGCGGAGATGGGAGTGCATGGTGAGGGCTGTCTTGAGGAAGAAGAACACTTGGGGAGGAAAGGAAGAAGGCAGGCGAGGGCAGGGCGCGCAGCTGGCTGGCGCGCCCTGTCGCTCTCGGTTGCTCAGTCGATGCGGAAGACGAATTCCTGCTCGAACACGTGGTCGCCCGGGCACTCGTAGCTGCTCTGCAGCGTCTCGGTGATGGCGGCAACCAGCGCCCGCTGCGCGCGGCGATCGACGCCACCGCGCAGCGGCGTGATCTCGACGGCCACCACGCGGCCGGCCTTGACGGTGGCGAGCGCCTTGTACATGGCCTCGCCGCTCCAGTTGACGGCCGGCACCTCGGGCTTGCCCATCTTGGTACAGACCATGCCTGCCTTCACCGGGCCGGCGGGCCTGGCTGCGGGCGCCGGTGCCGGCGCTGCGGGCGGCGGCGTCGGTGCCACCTCGCGCACCGGCGGAGGCGTGTTGCTCACCGGGGCCTGGATCGCATTGGCCGGCGGCGGTGCGGCCACCTGCACCTCGGGCGGCGGCATGAAGGGCGGCGGCGGTGCCTTCATGTCGGGCGGCGGCGGCACGACCTTCTCGGGCGGCGGAGGCGGCTTGACCTTCTCCTCCACCACGCTGACCTCGATCGGCCCCTTCACCGCGTCGACCACCTTGTGGGCCAGGCCGCTGGCCAGGGCCCAGATGATGATCACATGGATGCCGGCCACCATCACGAGGCCGGCATAGCGGCTGCCGCCCGTGCCCTGTTGCTGTTGCGCGAAGTTCATCGCCGGCTCAGGGCTGCGTGATGCCGCCCAGGCACAGGTACTTCACCTCGACGTAGTCGTCGATGCCGTGGTGCGAACCCTCGCGGCCCAGGCCGCTCTGCTTCACGCCGCCGAAGGGCGCCTCGGCCGCGGACATCAGGCCGGTGTTGATGCCGACCATGCCGTACTCCAGCGCCTCGCCGACGCGGAAGATGCGGCCCACGTCGCGGCTGAAGAAGTAGCTCGCCAGGCCGAACTCGGTGTTGTTGGCCAGTGCGATCGCCTCGGCCTCGGTCTTGAAGCGGAACACCGGCGCCACCGGGCCGAAGGTCTCTTCCTTCGCGCACAGCATGCCGGGCTTGGCATCGGCCAGCACGGTGGGCTGGTACAGGCGTCCGGAGGCGGCGCCGCCGGTGAGCACGCGGCCGCCCTTGTCGAGCGCGTCCTGCACATGCTGCTGCACCTTGGCCACCGCCGCATCGTCGATCAGCGCACCGATCGCCACGCCGGGCTCGAAGCCGTTGCCGGTCTTCATCTGGGCCACGCGCTCGGCCAGCTTGGCGACGAACTCGTCGTACACGCCGTCCTGCACATAGAAGCGGTTCGCGCACACGCAGGTCTGGCCGGCGTTGCGGTACTTGCTGGCGATCGCGCCTTCGACCGCGGCATCGATGTTGGCGTCGTCGAAGACGATGAAGGGCGCGTTGCCGCCCAGCTCCAGCGAGAGCTTCTTGATCGTCGGCGCGCACTGCTTCATCAGGATGCGGCCCACCTCGGTCGATCCGGTGAAGGACAGATGGCGCACCACATCGCTGGCGCACAGCACATTGCCGATCTCGATCGAGCCGGCCGAGTCGGAGCTCAGCACGTTCAGCACGCCCGGCGGGAAGCCGGCGCGCTGCGCCAGCTCGGCCAGCGCCAAGGCGGACAGCGGCGTCTGCTCGGCCGGCTTGATCACCACCGGGCAGCCGGCGGCCAGCGCCGGTGCCACCTTGCGCGTGATCATCGCCAGCGGGAAGTTCCACGGCGTGATCGCGGCGCACACGCCGATCGGCTGCTTCAGCACCAGGAAGCGCTTGCTCGGGTCATTGCTGGGGATGGTCTCGCCGTAGATGCGGCGCGCCTCTTCGGCGAACCACTCGACGAAGCTGGCCGCGTAGCCCACCTCGCCCTTGGCCTCGCCCACCGGCTTGCCCTGCTCGGCGGTCATGATGCGCGCCAGGTCGTCGGCATGCTGGTGCATCAGCTGGAACCAGCGCATCAGCAGCGCGGCGCGCTCCTTGGCGGTCTTGCTGCGCCAGGCCGGCCAGGCCTGGTTGGCGGCGTGGATCGCGGCGTCGGCATGCAGCGCGCCGAGCCGCGCCACCTTGGCCAGCACCTGGCCGGTGGCGGGATCGTCCACCTCGAAGCGCTCGTTGCTGCCCACCCATTCGCCGTTGATCAGCGCATCGGTCTTCAGCAGCGCCTGGTCCTGGACCAGGCTCAGCGGCGTGTTCGGGAGGAGGTTGGGGTTGGTGCTCACGGGGTCAGTCCTTGCTCTCTGTCTTTTCGTTCTTGTTGTCGTCGATCAGCCCTGAGCCAGCGCGGCGCCGAAAGCCTGCTCGATGATCGCCAGGCCCTCGTCCAGCAGCGCGTTCGACGCGGTCAGCGGCACCAGGATGCGGATCACGTTGCCGTAGCTGCCGCAGGACAGCAGGATTAGCCCGCGCTTGTTGGCCTCGACCACCACGCGGCGGGTCAGGTCGGCGTCGGGCTTGGTCACGTCGGCGCAGCCCTCGCGGGTCTGGAACAGCTCGATCGCCACCATTGCGCCCAGGCCGCGCACGTCGCCGATCGCCGGCACCTTGGCCGACAGCTTCTGCAGCCGCGTGCTCAGGTACTCGCCCATCTCCTGGCTGCGCGCCAGCAGCTTCTCCTGCTCGAACACCTCCAGCACGGCCAGCGCCGCGGCGCAGCCGATCGGGCTGCCGGCATAGGTGCCGCCCAGGCCGCCGGGGCCGGGTGCGTCCATCACGTCGGCACGGCCCACCACGCCCGAGATCGGGAAGCCGCCGGCCAGCGACTTTGCGGTGGTGATCAGGTCGGGCGCCACGTCCCACTGCTCGCAGGCAAACCAGGTGCCGGTGCGGCCGGCGCCGGTCTGCACCTCGTCGGCGATCAAGAGGATGCCGTGCTTGTCGGCCAGCTCGCGCAGGCGGCTGATGAACTCATTGGGCGCCACGTAGAAACCGCCTTCGCCCTGCACCGGCTCGACGATGAAGGCTGCGACGCGCTCCACCTCGACGTCGTTCTTCAGGATCAGCTCCAGCGAGTGCATCGCCTCGTCGATCGAGACGCCGTGCAGCTCATTGGGGAAGAGGGCGTGGAACACCTCGCCGGGGAAGGGGCCGAAGCCGGTCTTGTAGGGCGCCACCTTGCCGGTCAGGCCCAGCGTCATCATCGTGCGGCCGTGGTAGCCGCCGGTGAAGGCGATCACCGCCGAGCGCTTGGTGTAGCTGCGCGCGATCTTGACGGCGTTCTCCACCGCCTCGGCGCCGCTGGTCAGCAGCAGCGTCTTCTTGTCGAACTTGCCGGGGGCCAGCGCGTTCAGGCGCTCGGCCAGCGCCACATAGGGCTCATAGGCCACGACCTGGAAGCAGGTGTGGGTGTACTGGTCCAGTTGCTGCTTGACCGCCTCGATCACGGCCGGGTGGCAATGGCCAGTGTTCAGCACCGCGATGCCGCCGGCGAAATCGATGAAGCGGCGGCCTTCGACGTCCCAGAACTCGGAATTGGCGCCGCGCTCGATGAACACCTCGTGCGCCTGGCCCACGCCACGCGGCACGGCGGCGCGGCGGCGCTCCATCAGCGCGGCGTTGGTGGTCTTCTGGGCGGCATTCTTGTCGGCGGGCTTCAGCATGATGTGGGGCTCCACAAAGGTTGTTCGGTGTTCGCCAATGTAGGCAGCCCTGCCCGCCGCCAACAGGTACAGTTGCCTGCAGACACGGCGCCGCTGTACAGGGGGCGCGGCCTGTACAGCTTGAAAGACAAGCACCGCAGCAGCCCGCCCGTCGCAGCTATCCAGTCGCCGTTTCCGTCCCCCTCGCCCATGCTCCGTCTCGATACCGCTTCCCCGACGCCCCTGGTGGTACAGATCGTCCAGGGCCTGCAGCAGCTCGTGGCCGAGCGCACGCTGGCACCCGGCGCCAAGCTGCCGTCGATCCGCCAGTTCGCGCAGACGCATGGCGTCAGCGTGTTCACCGTCGTCGAGGCCTACGACCGGCTGGTGGCCTTGGGCGTGCTGATGTCCAAGCCGCATGCGGGCTTCTTCGTGCGCCAGCGTGCCGGCAGCGGCGCGGCCGCGGGCGAGCAAGCCGCCGCCGCGCCCGCCGAGGCGCTGCGCTTCGACGCCAAGTGGTATCTGCGCCAGATCTTCGAGAGCCGCAACCTGGAGATCAAGGCCGGCTGCGGCTGGCTGCCGCAGGGCTGGCTGTTCGAGGCCGGCGTGCGCCGCGCCTTCCGCCAGCTGGCCAGCGAAGGCGCTGAGCTGGGCGGTTATGGCCTGCCCTACGGCCACCTGGGCCTGCGCGAGCTGGTGGCTGACATGCTCAGCGAGCGCCAGATCGGCGCCAGCGCCGAGAGCGTGCTGCTGACCCAGGGTTCCAGCCAGGGCCTGGACCTGCTAGCGCGCCTGCTGGTGAAGCCCGGCGACGCGGTGCTGGTGGACGAGCCCGGCTACCCCAACATCCACTACATCCTGCACTTCCTGGGCGCGCGCCTGGTGCCGGTGCCGCGCACGCCGCAGGGCTACGACATGGACGCGCTGGAAGCCGCCATCGCCGCGCACCAGCCCAAGGCCTTCTTCACCCAGCCGCGGCTGCAGAGCCCCACCAACTCCGTCGCGCCGCTGCGCCAGCTGCTGCGCATCCTGCAGCTGGCCGAAGGCGCGGACATGGCCATCGTCGAGAACGACATCTATGCCGACCTCGACCCCGGCCTGCACCCCACGCTGGCCAGCCTGGACCAGCTGCAGCGCGTGGCCTACCTGGGCAGCTTCTCCAAGACCATCTCGCCGAACCTGCGCGTGGGCTATGTGGCGGCGCGCGCCGAATGGCTGGAAGAGCTGGCGATCCGCAAGATGGTCTCGGGCCTGACCTCGTCGGACCTGACCGAGCGCCTGATCCACCGCGCGCTGACCGAAGGCCGCTGGCGCAAGCACCTGGCCACGCTGCGCGAGCGCCTGGCGGTGGCGCACGAGCGCGTGGCGCGCCGCCTGCACGGCCTGGGCTTCGAGATCTTCAGCGTCGAGCCCAAGGCCGGCCTCTACCTCTGGGCCCGGCACCCCGACATCCCCGACGCCGCCGAGCTCTCCAAGGAAGCCGCCACGCACAGCATCATGCTGGGCCCCGGCCACCTGTTCTACAGCGAGCCGCGGCAGACCGGCTGGCTGCGCTTCAACGTGGCCTTCAGCGAGGACGAGCGGCTGTGGGACTTTCTCGCCGGCGTGATCCGCGAGCAGGGCGGCGAGTGAGCGAGTGAGCGAGAAGTCAGCAGTAGCAGCCCCCGGCGTCGATGCAGCCGGGCGTGGCCAGGCGACCAGCCCTCGGCAGCAGAACGGCAAGACCTGGCCCCAGCGCCGCAACGGCCGCAGCTGGCGCTTCACCGCCGCCGTCCTGGTGCTGGCCCTGCATGTGCTGGTGATCGCCGTCGTCGTCGGCTATCGCGCCGGCCTGCTGGCCGAGCGACCGGCGGCGCCGCTGCCGAGCATCGTCTACTTCGAAGTTGCCGAACGGCCCGCCCAGCCGAAGCAAGCGCAGTCGCCACCGCCGCCGCAGGCCCGCGAGCCGGAGCCCGCCAAGCCCGCGCCCGAGCCGCCGCGCAAGCCATCGGCGGCGCCCGCCACCCAGGCCGCGCCGCCGCCGCCCACGGCCGAAGACTGGGCCTTCGCCGCGAAGTACACGCTGAAGAACAGCAAGGGCTACCGCCACGCCTGGGGCCGGCAGGTGCGCAGCATGATGGGCACCGCGGTCGAAGGGCCCGACCAGGGCATGGTCCGCTTCCAGATCGAGATCGCGCCCGACGGCAGCATGGTGCGCGTGGACACGCTGTGGAGCACGTCGGACGTGGCCGAGCGCCTGGCCCGCCAGGCCATCAAGTCCATGCCGCCGCTGCCGCCCACGCCCAACGGCAAGCCGCTGATCTTCGAGAAGACCATCGCCTTCACGCCCTTTGCCGGCGACGATGCGCCCACCTACAAAAACGACTGCCGGCCCGACCCGCCGACCTTCCGCAACCGCTTCGCCTGGGATGGGCGCTCACCGCAGGTGCTAGCGGCGCTGGAGAAGCCGCAAGACAAGCTCGACCCGCAGGCGCTGGAGGACTGCCTCAAGCAGCTGCCGCAGGACACGACCGAGGCCGAAGCCGCGCACGACCAGCGGCTGCTGGAGCGCTGGCGCTCGAACAAGCTGGGGCGCTGAAGCGCGCGCGGTCCGCTGCGTGTATCGGTGTGGCGCCGATGGGCCGACCGCCAGCCAGGCGAGTCGGTAGTAGTAGAGTGGGCCCCGTTGCTGCGGGCAAGCGATGAGCGAGCGCCATTGCGGCAGACACAGCGACCAACACATGGCATGGCATCCAATCGAGTCACATCGAACGAATGCTCGATAAGGAAAGCACCCCATCATGGCCCGATCAGAACAACGCAACGACAAGGCGAACAAGAAGCCCAAGAAGGACAGCGGCAGCGCGTCCAAGGACTCGTCATCGTCGTCCACCTCCACCCGCCCAGTCGCGCCGATGACGGCCGTGCTGCCCAAGGGCAAGCTGAAGAAGAAGCTGGGCTGAAGCAGCAGCGACCAACAGCCGCCGCCGCGGCCGGACCTGCTTACTGGCCCGCAGGCGGCTGCCAGAGCTCGACCTTGTTGCCCTCGGGGTCGATCACCCAGCCGAACTTGCCGTACTCGGGCAAGTCCTCGGTCTTGTCGAGCACATCGCAGCCCTCGGCACGCAGCGCATCCAGCAGCGCGGCCAGGTCCTCGACGCGGTAGTTGATCATGAAGGGCGCCGTGCTCGGCGCGAACTGCGCGCCGCCTGCCGGGCCCACCGACCAGATCGTCGTGCCCTTCATCGGCTGCCCCTGGGCATCCGCCCAAGTGAAGGCAGCGCCGCCCCAATCCTGCACGTCGATGCCCAGGTGCTTTTTGTACCAAGCGCCCAGCGCCGCGGGGTCCTTGGCCTGGAAGAAGATGCCGCCGATGCCGGTGACGCGTTGCATGGGTGTTCTCCGGGGGGGAGCTACAGAGTGCATGTGCATCGAGCACCGTGCGAGGTGTCGGCAAACTTCGTCCGCAACTGCCGTGTTGTCTCGTTGCACATGTTTTATTGAATGGTCGGAATAGCTTCTGCTTCCGAAATCAGGCTGCTTAAATCTGCTGGGCTTTCCGTCGAGCCAGAGGCATCTTGGAGAAGTTCATAAAGATCTGAGGCTTCCAAGACGAAGACGCCAGCGCGCTCGGCTAGACGGCGCACAGTGCTGGGCATCTCGTGCGTCGTTAGAAGCAAGAGGGCTGTAGGCGCATAGGGCCTTAGCTCCAATTCGTCGTACCGCTTGTCAACTGTGGAGAAGATTTTGCTGATCAGTAGTTCATTGGTCCCGACCAATTCGCGAACTGCATTGGTGCTCACTGCATGCGTTGTGTAGTGCTTTGCCTGAGCAATCCAAACTAGTCTGTGCGTGACAGCTCTCGAGAGCGCAGGTGCAAGCACAAGGTAGCCAAACGCATCGACACCTTGATCGTGCGACTGCGGTGTCTGGAAGACTTGCGTGCAGCCAAGTCGCTTGAGAATTACAGCAGCAAGCTTCTCAAAATCAGCTGGATCAATTGAGTGCAGGCGATCCTGAAATGCGACTCGCGCGTCTGACCTGGACGCAGCCCGCCCCTTTATGAGGTGTCCTTCTCCAAGCCCGTCCGCAACCTCGTAGCGCAGCGCAAGGTCGTCGCTGACTCTCTGGTTGTATTCAGTGACTAGGGCATTTCTCAGCGCGGCAAGGCGCTGCTCAATGAACGTCTCTATCACCTCTGACGAGTACTTCTTCGCCGCCGCATTGCGGATGATGTCCTCGAGTTTTCGTGCTGCAGAGCGGGGCGAGTACTCGCACAAGAAGTGAGACAGCAACTCGTCGTGCAGGTTTCTAAGCAACTCGTTCATTTCGTCGGTGGTCGCTTTGTTCTAGCTAGGCTTCGTAGTCCATCAAGCGTGTCAGAGATCTTGTCTATAAGGGTCAGATCAGCAGATGAGAGTGCCTTGGCCTGGGCGACGCCAATTCTCGAAAGCGCCTTGTTGATCTCGGAGAGAATAGAACTTGGTGAAGAGTCCGATCTGCCATCTTCTGCGATTCGGATGGCTTCAAGCAGCGATTGGTCCGGGTCTAGTAACGACTCGATCGCAAGCGGGTTCCCGACGATCAGCTTGAGTCGCCGTACATCTGAGTAGGTTGTGAGTTTGGCTTCGTGCTTCGCATCTCCGGTTATCAGTTGAAAGAATTCGCGGGCGCGCTCAGTGTCAACGAACGTGTTCTCTTCATGTGACCAACCGAAGCGTTCGCGCACCTCAGGGGAGGACACCATTTCATGCAGAAGACGGTAGAAGCTGGGTTCTGCCTTGCCACCAAATAGTTCATCATCTTCCATGAATTTCAGTGCAGCGATCGCGCGGTAGCGTCGGGCGGCTTCGACAGATGAGATGCCCAGCATGCTTCCGATGGCCTTGAAGTCCAAATCCTCATCGTCCTTTAACTCTGCGACGAGCAAGGCCTGCTGATAGGCGCCCCATTCCTTTGGGCCTGCAATATGCCGAATGCCCATGATTACGCGCTCGGCATGGCGCCTACTTCTCCCCGTGGACTTCAGAACCGCGCATGGTACTTTCGCGAAGGATCGTTTCTGAGAGGCGTTCAAAGCGATAACACCCTCCTCAGCGTCCTTGAGCAGCGACTTGAGGGCTGCGACGCGGCGATTCCCTTCCACCACGACGTAATAGCCCTCTAAATGCTTGTAGGGCGCGACGATCACGCGTTCCATTGGCACGTATCCGTTCACGAGGATCGAGTTCTTCAGCTCATCCAACTGGTAATGATGCTCAAGCGACTCCAAGGTCGCTGACTGAACCTTCTCCTCGTGGAACCGGGTAACAACCTTCTTCTTGAACTTCTTGCTGTCCCAGAATCTGTAGTTGTTCGGGTCAAGCAGTGAATCGCCCCGGGTTTCCTAGACACCCGTGAGCCGGTGGGAATGGCGTCGTTCGAACTCTACCGGCGAAGTGTCGCCGGCAGTGCCGTGGCGCCGC
>NZ_JBXVVS010000009.1:0-10000 GCF_057219915.1 Roseateles sp. T103 | reverse complement strand
ACAAACCGGAGGAAGGTGGGGATGACGTCAGGTCATCATGGCCCTTATGGGTAGGGCTACACACGTCATACAATGGCCGGTACAGAGGGCTGCCAACCCGCGAGGGGGAGCTAATCCCAGAAAACCGGTCGTAGTCCGGATCGCAGTCTGCAACTCGACTGCGTGAAGTCGGAATCGCTAGTAATCGCGGATCAGCTTGCCGCGGTGAATACGTTCCCGGGTCTTGTACACACCGCCCGTCACACCATGGGAGCGGGTTCTGCCAGAAGTAGTTAGCCTAACCGCAAGGAGGGCGATTACCACGGCAGGGTTCGTGACTGGGGTGAAGTCGTAACAAGGTAGCCGTATCGGAAGGTGCGGCTGGATCACCTCCTTTCTAGAAAATGATCGAGCAGTTGCTTGCTGCATGCAGTGAGTGACCAGCAAGATCCATAGCACTCAAATTCACGCGCCCACACTTATCGGCTGTAACACAACAGTGAGTGAACAAAGCGTGAGCCTGCCGAGCTGGCCGTAGGTTGGAAAGACACAGGCGAGCGTCAGAGGAAGGCTCAGGCGCGAAGAACGCGTGGGTCTGTAGCTCAGTCGGTTAGAGCACCGTCTTGATAAGGCGGGGGTCGTTGGTTCGAATCCAACCAGACCCACCACGCACCAAGGGGGATTAGCTCAGCTGGGAGAGCACCTGCTTTGCAAGCAGGGGGTCGTCGGTTCGATCCCGTCATCCTCCACCAATTCACTCGAAAGGTTGGCAAACCTCAGCAAGCACGGCGGTGCTGTTGAGGTTTGCCAGTCTTAGTCTTCTGAAAAGAAGTTGGCTGTTGTTCTTTAACAATTCGTAGAGTCGAATCAGCGTTGTTGGCGGAAAGCCTGCAGTTCGTAAAGGGGCTGCTGGGCACCGTGCCGCCAATGACATTTGATTGCGTCACCAGACTTCAACTCTGACAAGATCAGAGATATTTGAAGAACGGCATAACGCGTAATACTCAAACAATCCAATGAAACAAGATTGGATTGCAGTCCTTGACGACATTGCAGTCAGCGATGTCAAAGTTATAGGGTCAAGTGACTAAGTGCATGTGGTGGATGCCTTGGCGATTACAGGCGACGAAGGACGTGATAGCCTGCGATAAGCTTCGGGGAGCTGGCAAATTAGCTTTGATCCGGAGATTTCCGAATGGGGAAACCCACCTCGCAAGAGGTAACGTATTCTGAATACATAGGGATACGTGGCGAACCGGGTGAACTGAAACATCTCAGTAGCTCGAGGAAAAGACATCAACCGAGATTCCGAAAGTAGTGGCGAGCGAAATCGGAGTAGCCCTCGCGTTTTAGCAGTTGGCATATCAGAACGGAATGGAAAGTCCGGCCATAGCGGGTGATAGCCCCGTATGAGAAATGTTGATTGTGGAACTAAGCGCGAATAGAGTAGGGCGGGACACGTGAAATCCTGTCTGAATATGGGGGGACCATCCTCCAAGGCTAAATACTCGTAATCGACCGATAGTGAACTAGTACCGTGAGGGAAAGGCGAAAAGAACCCCGGGAGGGGAGTGAAATAGATCCTGAAACCGCATGCATACAAAAAGTAGGAGCCCGCAAGGGTGACTGCGTACCTTTTGTATAATGGGTCAGCGACTTACATTCAGTGGCGAGGTTAACCGAATAGGGTAGCCGTAGAGAAATCGAGTCCGAATAGGGCGAATTAGTCGCTGGGTGTAGACCCGAAACCAAGTGATCTATCCATGGCCAGGATGAAGGTACCGTAACAGGTGCTGGAGGTCCGAACCGACTAGTGTTGCAAAACTAGCGGATGAGCTGTGGATAGGGGTGAAAGGCTAAACAAACTTGGAAATAGCTGGTTCTCTCCGAAAACTATTTAGGTAGTGCCTCAAGTATTACCTGCGGGGGTAGAGCACTGTTTAGGCTAGGGGGTCATGGCGACTTACCAAACCTTGGCAAACTCCGAATACCGCAGAGTACAGCTTGGGAGACAGAGCACCGGGTGCTAACGTCCGGACTCAAGAGGGAAACAACCCAGACCGCCAGCTAAGGTCCCTAAAATTGGCTAAGTGGGAAACGAAGTGGGAAGGCTAAAACAGTCAGGATGTTGGCTTAGAAGCAGCCATCATTTAAAGAAAGCGTAATAGCTCACTGATCGAGTCGTCCTGCGCGGAAGATGTAACGGGGCTAAGCCAGTTACCGAAGCTGCGGATTTGCACGTAAGTGCAAGTGGTAGGAGAGCGTTCTGTAAGCCTGTGAAGGTGTCTCGTGAGGGATGCTGGAGGTATCAGAAGTGCGAATGCTGACATGAGTAGCGTTAAAGGGGGTGAAAAGCCCCCTCGCCGTAAGCGCAAGGTTTCCTACGCAACGTTCATCGGCGTAGGGTGAGTCGGCCCCTAAGGCGAGGCAGAGATGCGTAGCTGATGGGAAACAGGTCAATATTCCTGTACCGATCTATAGTGCGATGTGGGGACGGAGAAGGTTAGCTCAGCCGGGTGTTGGATGTCCCGGTTCAAGCATGTAGGCGTGCCCTCTAGGCAAATCCGGAGGGCTTAGCTGAGGTGTGATAACGAGTCTGCTTGCAGACGAAGTGAGTGATACCCTGCTTCCAGGAAAAGCCACTAAGCTTCAGCTATAGACGACCGTACCGCAAACCGACACTGGTGCGCGTGATGAGTATTCTCAGGCGCTTGAGAGAACTCTGGAGAAGGAACTCGGCAAATTGACACCGTAACTTCGGAAGAAGGTGTGCCTTTAGTAGGTGAAGTTGTACAAATGGAGCCCAATGAGGCCGCAGAGAATCGGTGGCTGCGACTGTTTATTAAAAACACAGCACTCTGCAAAGACGAAAGTCGACGTATAGGGTGTGACGCCTGCCCGGTGCTGGAAGATTAAATGATGGGGTGCAAGCTCTTGACTGAAGTCCCAGTAAACGGCGGCCGTAACTATAACGGTCCTAAGGTAGCGAAATTCCTTGTCGGGTAAGTTCCGACCTGCACGAATGGCGTAACGATGGCCACACTGTCTCCTCCAGAGACTCAGCGAAGTTGAAATGTTTGTGATGATGCAATCTCCCCGCGGAAAGACGGAAAGACCCCATGAACCTTTACTGTAGCTTTACATTGGACTTTGAACAGATCTGTGTAGGATAGGTGGGAGGCTTTGAAGTGAGGACGCTAGTTCTCATGGAGCCGACGTTGAAATACCACCCTGGTGTGTTTGAGGTTCTAACCTTGGCCCGTGATCCGGGTTGGGGACAGTGTATGGTGGGCAGTTTGACTGGGGCGGTCTCCTCCCAAAGCGTAACGGAGGAGTTCGAAGGTACGCTAGGCACGGTCGGAAATCGTGCTAATAGTGCATAGGCATAAGCGTGCTTGACTGCGAGACTGACAAGTCGAGCAGGTACGAAAGTAGGACTAAGTGATCCGGTGGTTCTGTATGGAAGGGCCATCGCTCAACGGATAAAAGGTACTCTGGGGATAACAGGCTGATACCGCCCAAGAGTTCATATCGACGGCGGTGTTTGGCACCTCGATGTCGGCTCATCTCATCCTGGGGCTGTAGCCGGTCCCAAGGGTATGGCTGTTCGCCATTTAAAGAGGTACGTGAGCTGGGTTTAAAACGTCGTGAGACAGTTTGGTCCCTATCTTCCGTGGGCGCTGCAAGATTGAGAGAGCCTGCTCCTAGTACGAGAGGACCGGAGTGGACGCACCTCTGGTGTATCGGTTGTCACGCCAGTGGCATCGCCGAGTAGCTAAGTGCGGAAGAGATAACCGCTGAAAGCATCTAAGCGGGAAACTCGTCTCAAGATGAGTCTTGCCGGGGCCTTGAGCCCCCTGAAGGGTCGTTCGAGACCAGGACGTTGATAGGCTGGGTGTGGAAGCGCAGTAATGCGTTAAGCTAACCAGTACTAATTGCCCGTGAGGCTTGACCCTATAACTTTGACAGTCCCCGACTGATCAAAGGACGAGGTTACAAGTTATACCGTTCTTCAGTTCTGAAGACGCAATCAAATCAAAGCTGATTCACGCACCGTACGCTCCCGCGTATAATGCAACTCTACGAATTGGGTTGGCTGAATACCTCAGCCAGCCAACAAGTTAAGCCTGACGACCATAGCGACTTGGTCCCACTCCTTCCCATCCCGAACAGGACAGTGAAACGAGTCAGCGCCGATGATAGTGCGGATTCCCGTGTGAAAGTAGGTCATCGTCAGGCTAATATGACGAGCCGCCCGGTCGACTGACCGGGCGTTTCTATCTGTGCCAGCAGATATAAGCGCTTTGCTAGTTCTTATATCTGCTGGCGGCATCAATAGATGCTGCCCAGAGGCTCGAAATCAAGATTTATTCAAAAATTCTTGACGGCTGATTTGAAAGTCAGTCATAATTCGATTCTTCGCTGATCACTGATTGGCGGCGCGAAAGACAGTAGTTGATCGCGATGTTCTTTAAGAATTCACAGCCGATAAGCGTGGGCGTTTGAAGGCGAGTGCGGGTTCAGAGATGAACCGGTCCTTTGGACTTTAAACGCTCACGGAAAGAGAATGAAGCTATGTAGATAGTCTTTGTTCGATTCCGTTGAGTAATCAAGATCGAACTGTAGAGTTTGATCCTGGCTCAGATTGAACGCTGGCGGCATGCCTTACACATGCAAGTCGAACGGTAACGCGGGGCAACCTGGCGACGAGTGGCGAACGGGTGAGTAATGTATCGGAACGTGCCCAGTTGTGGGGGATAACTACTCGAAAGAGTGGCTAATACCGCATACGACCTGAGGGTGAAAGCGGGGGATCGCAAGACCTCGCGCAATTGGAGCGGCCGATATCAGATTAGGTAGTTGGTGGGGTAAAGGCTCACCAAGCCGACGATCTGTAGCTGGTCTGAGAGGACGACCAGCCACACTGGGACTGAGACACGGCCCAGACTCCTACGGGAGGCAGCAGTGGGGAATTTTGGACAATGGGCGCAAGCCTGATCCAGCCATGCCGCGTGCGGGAAGAAGGCCTTCGGGTTGTAAACCGCTTTTGTCAGGGAAGAAATCTTCTGGGCTAATACCCTGGGAGGATGACGGTACCTGAAGAATAAGCACCGGCTAACTACGTGCCAGCAGCCGCGGTAATACGTAGGGTGCAAGCGTTAATCGGAATTACTGGGCGTAAAGCGTGCGCAGGCGGTTATGCAAGACAGAGGTGAAATCCCCGGGCTCAACCTGGGAACTGCCTTTGTGACTGCATGACTAGAGTACGGCAGAGGGGGATGGAATTCCGCGTGTAGCAGTGAAATGCGTAGATATGCGGAGGAACACCGATGGCGAAGGCAATCCCCTGGGCCTGTACTGACGCTCATGCACGAAAGCGTGGGGAGCAAACAGGATTAGATACCCTGGTAGTCCACGCCCTAAACGATGTCAACTGGTTGTTGGGAGGGTTTCTTCTCAGTAACGTAGCTAACGCGTGAAGTTGACCGCCTGGGGAGTACGGCCGCAAGGTTGAAACTCAAAGGAATTGACGGGGACCCGCACAAGCGGTGGATGATGTGGTTTAATTCGATGCAACGCGAAAAACCTTACCTACCCTTGACATGCCAGGAATCCTGAAGAGATTTGGGAGTGCTCGAAAGAGAACCTGGACACAGGTGCTGCATGGCCGTCGTCAGCTCGTGTCGTGAGATGTTGGGTTAAGTCCCGCAACGAGCGCAACCCTTGTCATTAGTTGCTACGAAAGGGCACTCTAATGAGACTGCCGGTGACAAACCGGAGGAAGGTGGGGATGACGTCAGGTCATCATGGCCCTTATGGGTAGGGCTACACACGTCATACAATGGCCGGTACAGAGGGCTGCCAACCCGCGAGGGGGAGCTAATCCCAGAAAACCGGTCGTAGTCCGGATCGCAGTCTGCAACTCGACTGCGTGAAGTCGGAATCGCTAGTAATCGCGGATCAGCTTGCCGCGGTGAATACGTTCCCGGGTCTTGTACACACCGCCCGTCACACCATGGGAGCGGGTTCTGCCAGAAGTAGTTAGCCTAACCGCAAGGAGGGCGATTACCACGGCAGGGTTCGTGACTGGGGTGAAGTCGTAACAAGGTAGCCGTATCGGAAGGTGCGGCTGGATCACCTCCTTTCTAGAAAATGATCGAGCAGTTGCTTGCTGCATGCAGTGAGTGACCAGCAAGATCCATAGCACTCAAATTCACGCGCCCACACTTATCGGCTGTAACACAACAGTGAGTGAACAAAGCGTGAGCCTGCCGAGCTGGCCGTAGGTTGGAAAGACACAGGCGAGCGTCAGAGGAAGGCTCAGGCGCGAAGAACGCGTGGGTCTGTAGCTCAGTCGGTTAGAGCACCGTCTTGATAAGGCGGGGGTCGTTGGTTCGAATCCAACCAGACCCACCACGCACCAAGGGGGATTAGCTCAGCTGGGAGAGCACCTGCTTTGCAAGCAGGGGGTCGTCGGTTCGATCCCGTCATCCTCCACCAATTCACTCGAAAGGTTGGCAAACCTCAGCAAGCACGGCGGTGCTGTTGAGGTTTGCCAGTCTTAGTCTTCTGAAAAGAAGTTGGCTGTTGTTCTTTAACAATTCGTAGAGTCGAATCAGCGTTGTTGGCGGAAAGCCTGCAGTTCGTAAAGGGGCTGCTGGGCACCGTGCCGCCAATGACATTTGATTGCGTCACCAGACTTCAACTCTGACAAGATCAGAGATATTTGAAGAACGGCATAACGCGTAATACTCAAACAATCCAATGAAACAAGATTGGATTGCAGTCCTTGACGACATTGCAGTCAGCGATGTCAAAGTTATAGGGTCAAGTGACTAAGTGCATGTGGTGGATGCCTTGGCGATTACAGGCGACGAAGGACGTGATAGCCTGCGATAAGCTTCGGGGAGCTGGCAAATTAGCTTTGATCCGGAGATTTCCGAATGGGGAAACCCACCTCGCAAGAGGTAACGTATTCTGAATACATAGGGATACGTGGCGAACCGGGTGAACTGAAACATCTCAGTAGCTCGAGGAAAAGACATCAACCGAGATTCCGAAAGTAGTGGCGAGCGAAATCGGAGTAGCCCTCGCGTTTTAGCAGTTGGCATATCAGAACGGAATGGAAAGTCCGGCCATAGCGGGTGATAGCCCCGTATGAGAAATGTTGATTGTGGAACTAAGCGCGAATAGAGTAGGGCGGGACACGTGAAATCCTGTCTGAATATGGGGGGACCATCCTCCAAGGCTAAATACTCGTAATCGACCGATAGTGAACTAGTACCGTGAGGGAAAGGCGAAAAGAACCCCGGGAGGGGAGTGAAATAGATCCTGAAACCGCATGCATACAAAAAGTAGGAGCCCGCAAGGGTGACTGCGTACCTTTTGTATAATGGGTCAGCGACTTACATTCAGTGGCGAGGTTAACCGAATAGGGTAGCCGTAGAGAAATCGAGTCCGAATAGGGCGAATTAGTCGCTGGGTGTAGACCCGAAACCAAGTGATCTATCCATGGCCAGGATGAAGGTACCGTAACAGGTGCTGGAGGTCCGAACCGACTAGTGTTGCAAAACTAGCGGATGAGCTGTGGATAGGGGTGAAAGGCTAAACAAACTTGGAAATAGCTGGTTCTCTCCGAAAACTATTTAGGTAGTGCCTCAAGTATTACCTGCGGGGGTAGAGCACTGTTTAGGCTAGGGGGTCATGGCGACTTACCAAACCTTGGCAAACTCCGAATACCGCAGAGTACAGCTTGGGAGACAGAGCACCGGGTGCTAACGTCCGGACTCAAGAGGGAAACAACCCAGACCGCCAGCTAAGGTCCCTAAAATTGGCTAAGTGGGAAACGAAGTGGGAAGGCTAAAACAGTCAGGATGTTGGCTTAGAAGCAGCCATCATTTAAAGAAAGCGTAATAGCTCACTGATCGAGTCGTCCTGCGCGGAAGATGTAACGGGGCTAAGCCAGTTACCGAAGCTGCGGATTTGCACGTAAGTGCAAGTGGTAGGAGAGCGTTCTGTAAGCCTGTGAAGGTGTCTCGTGAGGGATGCTGGAGGTATCAGAAGTGCGAATGCTGACATGAGTAGCGTTAAAGGGGGTGAAAAGCCCCCTCGCCGTAAGCGCAAGGTTTCCTACGCAACGTTCATCGGCGTAGGGTGAGTCGGCCCCTAAGGCGAGGCAGAGATGCGTAGCTGATGGGAAACAGGTCAATATTCCTGTACCGATCTATAGTGCGATGTGGGGACGGAGAAGGTTAGCTCAGCCGGGTGTTGGATGTCCCGGTTCAAGCATGTAGGCGTGCCCTCTAGGCAAATCCGGAGGGCTTAGCTGAGGTGTGATAACGAGTCTGCTTGCAGACGAAGTGAGTGATACCCTGCTTCCAGGAAAAGCCACTAAGCTTCAGCTATAGACGACCGTACCGCAAACCGACACTGGTGCGCGTGATGAGTATTCTCAGGCGCTTGAGAGAACTCTGGAGAAGGAACTCGGCAAATTGACACCGTAACTTCGGAAGAAGGTGTGCCTTTAGTAGGTGAAGTTGTACAAATGGAGCCCAATGAGGCCGCAGAGAATCGGTGGCTGCGACTGTTTATTAAAAACACAGCACTCTGCAAAGACGAAAGTCGACGTATAGGGTGTGACGCCTGCCCGGTGCTGGAAGATTAAATGATGGGGTGCAAGCTCTTGACTGAAGTCCCAGTAAACGGCGGCCGTAACTATAACGGTCCTAAGGTAGCGAAATTCCTTGTCGGGTAAGTTCCGACCTGCACGAATGGCGTAACGATGGCCACACTGTCTCCTCCAGAGACTCAGCGAAGTTGAAATGTTTGTGATGATGCAATCTCCCCGCGGAAAGACGGAAAGACCCCATGAACCTTTACTGTAGCTTTACATTGGACTTTGAACAGATCTGTGTAGGATAGGTGGGAGGCTTTGAAGTGAGGACGCTAGTTCTCATGGAGCCGACGTTGAAATACCACCCTGGTGTGTTTGAGGTTCTAACCTTGGCCCGTGATCCGGGTTGGGGACAGTGTATGGTGGGCAGTTTGACTGGGGCGGTCTCCTCCCAAAGCGTAACGGAGGAGTTCGAAGGTACGCTAGGCACGGTCGGAAATCGTGCTAATAGTGCATAGGCATAAGCGTGCTTGACTGCGAGACTGACAAGTCGAGCAGGTACGAAAGTAGGACTAAGTGATCCGGTGGTTCTGTATGGAAGGGCCATCGCTCAACGGATAAAAGGTACTCTGGGGATAACAGGCTGATACCGCCCAAGAGTTCATATCGACGGCGGTGTTTGGCACCTCGATGTCGGCTCATCTCATCCTGGGGCTGTAGCCGGTCCCAAGGGTATGGCTGTTCGCCATTTAAAGAGGTACGTGAGCTGGGTTTAAAACGTCGTGAGACAGTTTGGTCCCTATCTTCCGTGGGCGCTGCAAGATTGAGAGAGCCTGCTCCTAGTACGAGAGGACCGGAGTGGACGCACCTCTGGTGTATCGGTTGTCACGCCAGTGGCATCGCCGAGTAGCTAAGTGCGGAAGAGATAACCGCTGAAAGCATCTAAGCGGGAAACTCGTCTCAAGATGAGTCTTGCCGGGGCCTTGAGCCCCCTGAAGGGTCGTTCGAGACCAGGACGTTGATAGGCTGGGTGTGGAAGCGCAGTAATGCGTTAAGCTAACCAGTACTAATTGCCCGTGAGGCTTGACCCTATAACTTTGACAGTCCCCGACTGATCAAAGGACGAGGTTACAAGTTATACCGTTCTTCAGTTCTGAAGACGCAATCAAATCAAAGCTGATTCACGCACCGTACGCTCCCGCGTATAATGCAACTCTACGAATTGGGTTGGCTGAATACCTCAGCCAGCCAACAAGTTAAGCCTGACGACCATAGCGACTTGGTCCCACTCCTTCCCATCCCGAACAGGACAGTGAAACGAGTCAGCGCCGATGATAGTGCGGATTCCCGTGTGAAAGTAGGTCATCGTCAGGCTAATATCCCCGCAAACCCCTCTGGATCCAGTCC
>NZ_JBXVVS010000008.1:0-79848 GCF_057219915.1 Roseateles sp. T103 | reverse complement strand
CAGTGAAACGAGTCAGCGCCGATGATAGTGCGGATTCCCGTGTGAAAGTAGGTCATCGTCAGGCTAATATCCCCGCAAACCCCTCTGGATCCAGTCCGGAGGGGTTTTGCTTTTTGTCTCATCAGCAACGAGCGCCGGACGCACAGCAGTCCTGGGTTGCCAGATGTTCGTCTATGCTCGCCACGCCACGCCACGGCCGGCACCGATAACATCCCCCCGAGACGCGCCGCCCGCCTGGCTGCCTATCACATGCCGAAGTCCTGATCCCACCGCAGGGCATCACGCGCATGCGTTTGGCGGACCATCAAGGGCATGGGTGCCTGGCTCTCAGGTGCTGAAAGGACGACATGGAAGTCAAGCTCGACAAGCAGTACCCGCTGGCGGTTGACGCCGAGCGGGCATGGGCCATCCTCAAGGACCTCAGGGCGGTGGCCGGATGTATGCCCGGCGCCCAGATCATCGAGCAGGTTTCCGAGACTTCGTACAAAGGCGGCGTGAAGGTAAAGGTCGGGCCGGCAGTGGCGCAGTTTGCGGGCACAGTGGACGTTCTTTCGCTTCAGCCAGCAGAACGCCGCATCGTGCTGCGCGGCAAGGGCGCAGACAAGGCAGGCTCCTCTGCGTCGATGGATCTTGTCGCCACTATTGTTGCGGATCCGGCCGATGCTGCGTTGTCCGCGCTGCGTGGTGAGGCGACGGTGATCGTCAACGGCAAATTCGCGCAGTTCGGTGGCCGCATGATGGTCCAGGTGTCGGACATGATCCTGGGGCAGTTTGTGGAGAACTTCCGTGCCGCTGCGGCGGCCTTGCCCGCAGCGGCCATCGCCGCTCCTATCGTGCCTGCAACAGTGGATGCGGAGACTGCTCTTCTCACGGCAGCCTCTGCACCTGTGCCAGTTCCGCAGGTGCCGCGCGAGCTAAATGGCCTTGCCATCCTCTGGATGTTGATCAAGAGCTGGTGGCTGGGCCTGTTCCGTCGACGCAGCGGCTGAACCGGGTTTGGGTCATGGGCGCGCAAGCGCCGCGTCAGCAGTTGCAGCAAGCCAGGCACCTGACCGACGGGGGCCCGGCGGCCAGATAGGTGCCGATCGACGGCATTGACTGCGCTGATGATCCCTTCGACGCTGTTCCGATCGAGAAGCTGTCCGGCTGCTGAATCTGCAAGACAGAGCTCGGTACGATCAAGGCACGCTAATGTGCGTCAGATCGTCCCGATGCGCAGCGGCGCGCGTGGGCCCACCGAAGCACTGCGTCGCCGCTGCCCGCTTCACTGCAGCGAACACCCGGTGCCGGGCGCGCGTTATCGTTCAGCCGGAGAAAGCGGCCGTCTTCGTGCTGTGTTTCGGTCGCGAAGATATGCCATAGGTCTTGGTCTCGCTGCGACCCCGAACGAGTGGCATTCGCTGCAGCGCTTGGCCCAACAGCATCTGCACAAATAGGTTGAGCTACTCATTGCCGCGCGTGGATTTCGATGGGCAACCGGTCGCAGAGGGGCTCTGGCCGAGGACTATCCCGGCGAGCGCCGCGTGCAGGGTGGCGATGTCCCCTTGGCTGTGAAGGTCCCGCTGCGCGCGGATGATTAAGCGACGCAGGCTGCCGCGAGGTGCCGTCCTCGTTTCTTGCGCACTGCAGAATCCTGTTGCGGAGAATCTTGAGATGGGCTTCATTCTGAAAGACAAAGGTGGACTCAGCAGCGCGCTCACCTTGGGCGCGGTGCTCCTTGCCGCCGGTACGGCCTCGCGCATGGGCGGACGGCCCAAGTGCCTGCTCGAACTCGACGGCGTGCCGCTGATTCGCCGCCTGCTGATTGCGCTTTCCGGCGTCAGCGTCGATGAGGTGGTCGTCGTGCTGGGGCATGAGGCCGAGCGCGTCGAGGCGGTGGTACAGAGCTTCCCGGTGACGCTGGTGCGCAATCTGCGGCCTGAGGACGGGCAGGTCTCGTCACTGCGCCTGGGACTGGCTGCTCTTGGCGACAAGCTTGACGCCGTTTTGGTCCTGTTGGCCGACCAGCCGCTGATCAACGCTCGGGACATCGACGCGCTGATTGGCGCCTACGTGACGCGGCCCGAGGGCACGGCCGTGCTGGTGCCCACGGTGGGCGGCCTGCCTGGCAATCCGGTGATGTTCGCTGTCGCGGTGAAGGACGAGATCCTTGCTGGCGAGGCTAGCCTTGGCTGCAAGCAATGGCAGGCGGCTCATCCCGAGCGCGTGCACCGCTGGGCGACGGCGAATGCGCGCTACCGTGTTGATGTCGACACGCCGGAGGACATTGAGGCGCTGGCCGCAAGCACCGGTCACCGGCTGATCTGGCCAGCATCGCTGGACCCCTCATTGTGATCTCTTGCTCCTGCGCTGTCGGCCGCGGTTGTGCTGCAGGGGAGCCAGTGGCACTGTCGGGGCCACCTGTGGCGGGGGGCGCACCGTGCAGAGACCCTGCCGCATCGCCTTCGCTGTGCTTGGTCTCGCCCAGGGTGGCAACAGCGCTTGCTCGTTGAGCTCGGTGTTGATTGCCTGCTTTGCTGCGGATGGCAAACGGTTGGCATGCAAGTTGCGGCCGTGCCGGACGAAAGTCCTACAAAGACTGACGAAGGCACAGGACTGTGCGCATTGTCACAGCCCCGGCTTGAGCGGAATCAAGTTCCTGCCCGGTACGGGTGCGCGCACGGAGCCTTGCACTCAGGAGGGGCGGGGAAGGGCATCACCGGAGTGCGTGGAATGCTGCTACCGACCACGCCTTCCTGGATGGTGTCGACGTCAGCAGTGCTGCGTAGGGAAGATCGATTTCTGTGCCGTGGTTGGGAGGAACTGTGTCCGAGAACAAGGTGTGGCGGCGTGGCCTGCCATTCAGCGCCGAAGTGGCGCCCTACCTGCGGCATATGGGCCAGGTGGACGAGCATCGTGAGAACCTGCTGCGTCTGCAGGGTGTCTGGGACAGCCTGGCGCTGCTGAGTCAGATGAGTGGCTCTGCCGCGGAGCTCAGCGGCACGCGCCAGGCCTTTCAGGCGCTGACCGGCAATCTGCTCGACAGCCTGGCGCGGCGTCTGCTGGGCAATGCGCGGCAGGCTCTGCGCAGCAAGGCGCAGGTGGCCATCGACATCCTCGTGCGCAATCTGTTCGAGCGCACCGCGGACATCGGTTTTCTGGCGGCCGATGCCGCGCTGCAGGAGCTCGTTGCCGCGGACGAGATGCGCCGCTCGCTGATTCTTGACGAGACGCGGGCGCGCCTGCGCGCCTATGTCGCCAAGTACTCGGTCTACGACGATGTGATCCTGCTGGGACGCGACGGGCAACTGCTGGTACGCCTGAACTGCAAGGCCGAGGACAAGGCCTCGGCCGGCGATGCGGAACTGCTGGCCGACGCGCTGCGTCCGGGCGCTGCCTATGTCGAGCGCTACGGCCCCAGCGCGCTGCTCGATGGCCGTACCGGCCTGCTCTATGCCAGCGCCGTGCAGTCCGGTGGCGCAGCTGCCGGTGTGCTTTGCCTGTCCTTCCGTTTCGAAGACGAGATGCAGGGTGTGTTCCGTACGCTGCTGCCGCCTGGCGACCGCAGTGTGCTGGCCCTGGTTGATCCCCGCGGCGAGGTGCTGGCCAGCTCGGACCGCTGGCAGCTGCCGACCGGTGCCGTGCTGGACCTTGCAGCTGGCGCGCAGAGCGGCCGCTATGTCTTCGGCGGTCGCGAGTACCTCGGGGTGCTGGCCCAAACCAAGGGCTTTGAGGGCTATCAGGGGCCTGGCTGGTCGGGCCTGGCCCTGCTGCCCGTCGAGCACGCATTCGCGCAGGACGAGGCGGGCGAGATCGACCGCCAGCTCACAGACGGGCTGGACACTCGCGATCTGTTCGATGCCGAGCTGCGCGCCATCCCCGAGGAGGCCGGGCGGATCCAGCGCGAGCTCTCGCGCACGCTGTGGAACGGCAAGCTCGACCAGCGCGCCGACGGTGAATCCGCGGGCTTTGTCGGCACGCTGCTCGACGAGGTGGAGCGCACCGGCGAGTCCTTGCGCCAGGTCTTTGAGCAGGCGATCGGCAATCTGCATCACTCAGCACTCGCCGCCTTGCGCGACGAGGCGGTCTTTCACGCGCGGCTGGCCAGCGAGATCATGGACCGCAATCTCTACGAGCGCGCCAACGACTGCCGCTGGTGGGCGCTCGACAGCGCGCTGCAACAGGCGCTGGCCGGTGGCTCGGCGCAGGTGGCGGCGCAGCGGCTGCAGCGCATCAACGGTCTTTACACCGTCTATGCGCTGCTGCTGCTCTTCGATGCCGAGGGCAGGGTGCTGGCCGTCTCCGACCCGGTGCGAGACGAGTGGCTGGGGCGCGCGCTCGATGCGCCCTGGGTGGCGGCGGCGCTGGCGCTGCGCGACCGCGAGCAATACGTCGTGTCGCGTCACGAGAGCACGGCACTGTACGACGGTCAGGCCAGCTACGTCTTCGCGGCCGCGGTACCGCTGCCCGGCAGTGATCAAGTCGGCGGCGGCATTGCCGTCGTGTTCGACGGCCAGCCGCAGTTCGCCGCGATCTTGCGTGATGCGCTGCCTGCGGGGCGCCGCGCCAGCGGCCTGCTGCTGACGCGCAGCGGCCGCGTCGTCGCGAGCAGCGATGCGCGCTGGCAGGTCGGCGCACAGGGGCCGCTGCCGTCAAATGCGCTCGAGCTGTCGGCCGGCGCCAATGCCTGCGTCGAGCTGGAGATCGACGGCCTGGTGCATGTGGCCGGCCTGGCGATGTCGGCCGGCTACCGCGAATATCGCCGCGCTCTGCCGCCTGGCGAGGAGGACGTTGTCGCCGTCGTGCTGATGCCTCTGGGCGCGCGTCAACAGTCCTCGGCGGTGGCACTACCGCGCTTCACGCCTGCGCCGCCCCACGCGGCCCAGACCCAGCTGCGCGTGGCCAGCTTCCTCGTCGACGGCCAGTGGCTGGGTCTGCCTGCCGGGCAGACCTGCGTCGCGCTGGAACAGGCGCGCATCACTGGATTGCCCGGCGGCGCCGGCCTGGTAGCAGGCATGCTGGAGCACGAGGGCCGCATGCTGACGGTGCTGGACCTGTCGCAGCTGCTGTATGGCCGCCCGAACCGCAGCCGCAGCGCGCCGGTGCTCGTCTGCCGCTGCAGCGATGGCCGCGGGCTGGCCTTGCTCGTGCAGGAGCTCGGCCAGGTCTTCGCGGCGCCGCACAGCGCGCTGCGCACCGCGCCAGCGCGTGCAGGCGAGGTGCCGCCGCGCCTGCTGGCCGGCGGCGAGCCGGGCACCATGCTGACCTTGCTGGACATCGACGAGCTGTGGACGCGTTTCGTCGGCGCGCCGGCTGTGCCGGCCAGCGCTACGTCGGTGCTGCAGCAGGGCTGAGCCGATGGCTGCTCAATCCCAGCGCGGCGGGCTCGGATGCAGACGCGCCATCGCATAGGTGTCCGCGTACCGCCCGTCGCGCAGCGCATAGCCGCGCATCCGCCCCTCGATCTCGAAGCCGAAGCGCTTGTACAGCGCGATCGCACGCTCGTTGTCGACGAAGACGCCGAGTTCGATGCGCAAGACCTGAGCCCAGTTGTCGGCATAGTCGATCAGCGCGGCCATCAGTGCCCGCCCGACGCCACGCCCCTGGCACTGGGGTGCGACGGCCATGCCCAGGCTCATCACATGCCGGCGGCGCAGCGACGCACCTGCCGGATGCAGGCCGGCGCTGCCGACCACTTCGCCATCGAGCACCGCCACCAGCGGCAGGTCGGTCTTGCCGGGCGCCAGGTTGTCGTTCAGGCGCAGGCGCCACTGCTCTTCCGTCGCATGCGGCAGCTGCAGCAGTCCGGGCAGCACCTCGGGATGGCTCATGATCTGGGCCAGCGCAGCGGCATCGCTGACCTGGCTGCGGCGGATCGTGAGGGCAGGAGACTTGTGCTTGCCTGCCGGCTTGCCCTCGGTGATCGGGTCTTGTTCCATCGTGGCTCCTTGTGGGTGGCTGGGGACGGTTTGGACTGCTGAAAGCGACGAAGCCCGCTGGGTGAGCGGGCTTCGTCAGGGGGAAGGTGAATCTGTGAGTCGTCGGCCGCTATCGACGCTCCCTCTGGCCCAGTTGCTGGACCAGCGCTAGTTCGAAACCACGGCACATGGACTGCGGCAAGGCGATGCGCGCAGTGGCAGTGTTTGCAGTGGCTTGGCGGCGTGGCATGGACACAGTATGCGTGGCGCCCAGAGTGAGCGTCAACCGGAAGCGTGTGGCGAGGGTGCGACGGCGCGCGGTGACCGCTCAGTCCGCCGCGAGCGCGCCGGGCGGCTGCAGCCAAAACAGGCGCAGGTCCTGCACCGAGAAGAGCGCGTCGTCGAGCAGCACGTCCTGATCGACCTCGATGTCCTCGTCGTAGGCCTCGTCGATGTAGGCCTGGCGCTGCTCGCCATCGGGCAGCGCGACGGCGGCAATGGCCAGCAGCATCGCGTCGAGCATCTGACCCGGCTGGCTGTCGTCGTCGAAGACATACCAGTCGTCCTCCATGTCCTGCACCGCCATCAGGAAGCCTTCGCACCACAGAGCCCCTGGGGCTGGAAGCAGTTCCAGTTGCGCTTCACTGAGCAGGCCCTGGGCCAGCAGCTCGGCCTTGGTCGCTTCGTCGAACTCGGTGATCAGTGGCTCCAGCTGCATGGCTTCCGGCTCGGCGCGCAGACGCTCGGGCTCGAGCGCTTCGACGATCTCGCTCCAGCGCTGCTCCAGCGCCTCGACGAACTCTTCGCCGAGCTCCTGCTCCTGCAGCGGAACGGCCCAGTCGGTGCCGAACAGCGCGTCCATGGCCTCCAGCGGCGAGGCTTGCAGCGGCCCGCAGGCCAGCGCGTGCAGATAGCCGTCCAGTGTGTCAATGCTCAGCGGCCATTCTTCATCGTCGTCCTCGTCGCGGTGCGCCGTGGCCAGCAGGCCCAGCAATGCGGCGAGGCGCTCGGCGTTCGCGTGATCGATCTCCAGGCTCATGGCCATCCCTCCAGCTCAAAAAAGAACAAGGGCCCGCGAGGGGCCCTTGCGATGGGGTCGATTGTGGACCGATCAGAGACGCTCGGCCACCCAGGCCTGCACACCGGCCAGCGCCGCGGGCAGGGCCTTGGCATCGGTGCCGCCGGCCATGGCCATATCGGGCTTGCCGCCGCCCTTGCCGCCGACCTGCTGCGCGATGAAGTTGACCAGCTCGCCGGCTTTGACTTTGGCCACGCTGTCGGCCGTCACGCCCGCGGCCAGCTGGACCTTGTCGCCATCGACGGCGGCCAGCACGATGGCTGCCGTCTTGAGCTTGTCCTTGAGCTTGTCCATGGTCTCGCGCAGGGTCTTGGCATCGGCGCCCACCAGCGTGGCGGCCAGCACCTTGATGCCCTTGACGTCGACGGCCTGCGCCAGCAGTTCGTCGCCCTGAGCCGAGGCAAGCTTGCTCTTCGCGGCGGCGAGTTCCTTCTCCAGCGCCTTGACCTGGTCCAGCACCGCATGGATACGCGGCTCCAGCTCGGCGGGCGCGGCCTTCAGCGTGCCGGCCACGGCCTGCACGGTGGACTCCAGTGACTGCAGATAGGCCAGCGCGTTGTCGCCGGTGACGGCCTCGACGCGGCGGATGCCCGCGGCCACGCCGCTCTCGGCGACGATCTTGAACAGACCGATGTCGCCAGTGGCCTTCACATGGGTGCCGCCACACAGTTCCTTGGAGGAGCCGATCGACAGCACGCGCACCGTGTCGCCGTACTTCTCGCCGAACAGCATCATCGCGCCGCTCTTCTGCGCATCGTCCAGCGCCATCACCTCGGCCTTGGCTGCAGCGTTGGCGAGGATCTCGGCGTTGACGATCGCCTCGACCTTCTTGATCTCCTCGGCCGTCATCGGCGCGTTGTGCGCGAAGTCGAAACGGGTGCGTTCGGCATTGACCAGCGAACCCTTCTGCTGCACGTGGGCGCCCAGCACCTCGCGCAGGGCCTTGTGCATCAGGTGGGTGGCGCTGTGGTTGCGCACGGTCTTGGCGCGGGCCTCGGCATCGACCTTGGCGACGAACACGTCGCCGGCCTTGATCGAGCCTTCCAGCACGCGACCATGGTGGCCAAACACATCGGCCTGGATCTTGATCGTGTCCTCGACGGCAAAGCGGCTGCTGTTGTTACGCAGCTCGCCGCGGTCGCCGACCTGGCCGCCGCTCTCGGCGTAGAAGGGCGTGTGGTCCAGCACCACCACGGCGTCGTCGCCGGGCTTGGCTTCAGAAACGGCCACGCCGTCCACATAGACCGCGGTCACTGCCGAGGTCTCGCAGACCAGGTGGTTGTAGCCGTGGAAGGCGGTGGGCGTGCCCTTGTACTCCAGGCCCTGGGCCATCTTGAACTTGCCGGCGGCGCGGGCCTGCTCGCGCTGGCGGTTCATCGCGGCCTCGAAGCCGGCCTGGTCCACGGTGACGCCGCGCTCGCGGCAGACGTCGGCGGTCAGGTCCACCGGGAAGCCGTAGGTGTCGTGCAGCTTGAAGGCGGTTTCGCCGTCGACCTGCTTGTCACCCTTGGCCAGCGCGGCTTCCAGGATCTCCATGCCGTTGGCGATGGTCTGGAAGAAACGCTCCTCTTCCTGCTTCAGCACCTCGGTGACGCGGCCTTGAGCCTGGCGCAGCTCGGGGTAGGCCTCGCCCATCTGCTTGACCAGCTCGGCGACGATCTTGTGGAAGAAGGGCGTGCGCGCGCCCAGCTTGTAGCCGTGGCGGATCGCGCGGCGGGCGATGCGGCGCAGCACATAGCCACGGCCTTCGTTGCCCGGGATCACGCCATCGACGATGGTGAACGAGCAGGCGCGGATGTGGTCGGCGATGACCTTCAGCGAGGGGCTGTCCTTGTCGCAGTCGCCACCATTGGCGGCTTCGTCCACCGCCTTCTTCGCCGCGGTCAGCAGGCCGACGAAGGTGTCGATCTCGTAGTTCGAGTGCACATGCTGCAGCACCGCAGCCAGGCGCTCCAGGCCCATGCCGGTATCGACCGAAGGCTTGGGCAGCTTGTGCATCACACCGTCTTCGGTGCGGTTGAACTGCATGAAGACGTTGTTCCAGATCTCGATGTAGCGGTCGCCGTCTTCCTCGGGGCTGCCCGGGGGGCCGCCGGCCACTTCGGGGCCGTGGTCGTAGAAGATCTCGGTGCAGGGGCCGCAGGGTCCGGTGTCGCCCATCATCCAGAAGTTGTCGGACATGTAGCGGCCGCCCTTGTTGTCGCCGATGCGCACGATGCGCTCGGCGGGCACGCCCACCACCTTGTTCCAGATCTCGTAAGCCTCGTCGTCCTCGGCGTAGACGGTCACCCACAGCTTCTCGGCCGGCAGGTGGAAGTGCTTGGTCAGCAGCTCCCAGGCGTACTGGATCGCGTCATGCTTGAAGTAGTCGCCGAAGCTGAAGTTGCCCAGCATCTCGAAGAAGGTGTGGTGCCGCGCGGTGTAGCCGACGTTGTCCAGATCGTTGTGCTTGCCGCCGGCGCGGATGCACTTCTGACTGGTCGTGGCGCGGGTGTAGGGCCGCTTGTCGAAACCCAGGAACACGTCCTTGAACTGGTTCATGCCCGCGTTGGTGAATAGCAGCGTCGGGTCGTCGCCGGGCACCACCGGGCTGGAGGCGACGATCTGGTGGCCCTTGGACTCGAAGAACTTCAGAAAGGTTTGGCGAATCTCGGCTGCTTTCATTCGGCGGCTTTCGTCTTTCCGTGGCGCTTCCTCAGCGGCGTTGCACACGGTAAATGCTTGATTTTTGGAGACTTTTGATTATAGGCGCGAGGGCGACAGCCGCCCCTGGTGCGAGACGGTAGAGTGCGGCATCCAAACGACTCGAACCGTCCCCATTTCTTGGAGCCCGCCATGGACATGAAGACCAGTCCGCTCGCAGCGTTGGAAGACGCCAGCCTTCTGAAGACCCAGGCCCTGATCAATGGCGAGTGGGTCAGTGGCAGCGGCAGTTTCGCGGTCACCGATCCTGCCACCGGCCAGCATCTCGCCGATGTGGCGAACATGGGCGCGACCGAGGCCAGCGCCGCCATCGCCGCCGCCGACCAGGCCTGGCCGGCCTGGCGCAGCAAGACCGCCAAGGAGCGCCATGCCATCCTGATGCGCTGGTACCAGCTGCTGGTCAGGCATGCCGACGACCTGGCACGCATCATGACGGCCGAGCAGGGCAAGCCGTTGGCCGAAGCCAAGGGCGAGGTGGTCTACGGCGCCAGTTTCGTCGAGTGGTTTGCCGAGGAAGGCAAGCGCATCTACGGCGAGACCATCCCGACCACCGACGGCAACAAGCGCTATCTGGTGCTCAAGCAGGCCATGGGCGTGTGCGCCGCGATCACGCCGTGGAACTTCCCGATCGCGATGATCACCCGCAAGGTGGCACCGGCGCTGGCCGCCGGTTGCACCGTGGTGATCAAGCCGGCCGAGGCCACGCCGCTGTCGGCGCTGGCGGTGGCCGAGCTGGCGCAGCGCGCCGGCATGCCGGCCGGCGTGCTCAATGTGCTGAGCGCCGATGCCGACAACTCGATCGCCATCGGCCATGTGCTGTGCGACAGCGACGTGGTGCGCCACCTGTCCTTCACCGGCTCCACCGAGGTGGGCCGTATCCTGATGAAGCAGTGTGCGCCGACGATCAAGAAGCTCTCGTTGGAGCTGGGCGGCAACGCGCCCTTCATCGTCTTCGACGACGCCGACATCGACGCCGCGGTTGAGGGCGCAATTGCTAGCAAGTACCGCAACGCCGGCCAGACCTGCGTCTGCGCCAATCGCTTCTATGTGCAGGCCGGCGTCTACGATGCCTTCGTCGAGAAGCTCTCTGCCAAGGTCGGCGGCATCAAGGTCGGCAACGGCTTCGAGGCCGGCGTCAACCAGGGCCCGCTGATCGACGACCAGGCGATGAGCAAGGTCGAGAGCCATGTGGCCGATGCGCTGGCCAAGGGCGCGCGGCTGCTCGCCGGCGGCCAGCGCCGCGAGGACCTCGGTGCGCGCTTCTTCGCGCCCACCGTGCTGGCCGATGCCAAGCCCGACATGCTCTGCGCCCGCGAGGAGACCTTCGGCCCAGTGGCGCCGGTGTTCCGCTTCGAGACCGAGGCCGAGGCGATCCAGCTCGCCAACAACACCGAGTTCGGCCTGGCCAGCTACTTCTACAGCCGTGACATCGGCCGCATCTTCCGCGTCGGTGAGGGGCTGGAGTACGGCATGGTCGGCATCAACACCGGCCTGATCTCGGTGGCCGAGGTGCCCTTCGGCGGCGTCAAGCAGAGCGGCCTAGGCCGCGAGGGCTCGCACCACGGCATCGACGACTACGTCGAGATCAAGTACCTGTGCCTGGGCGATATCCTGAAATAAGCCTTCGCGTCGCGGCGCTAGGATAGGGCTGGCATGCTGCTGGCCCGTCGACCCCGTCGGGCCGGGCCTGCGGGGAGTTCAGGGTCGATGGGTGTTCAGGCAGACGGCGGCGAATCGAGCTTCGGTGCGGCGCTCCCGCGGGCGAAAGGCCCCTGGATCGCTGGTGGGTTGATGGCGCTGCTTGGCATCCTTGCCACCCTGCTGATCTGGGGGCTGATGCGCGATCAGCACCTGGAAGAGGATAACGAGCGACTGCAGCGCCTGGGCGAGCGCGTGGAGACCGAGTTCCTGCGCCGGCTGCGCGAGGCAGAGTCCAGTCTCGATGTGATCCGCACGATCAGCCTGGCCGACCCGGAGCTGACGACGGCGCGATTCAACGAGTATGTCGATGCGGCCCGGCTCGATACGCGCACGCCCGGGGTGCGCAGCGTCGCACTGGTCGAGCGCCTGCCGCGTGAACGAGTGGCGAGCTTCGAGGTAGAGATGCGCCGGCGGGAGAACAAGGACTTCCGCATCGACGCGCTCGATGGCAAGGAGCCGGACCTCTATGTGATCAAGCATGTCGCGCCTTTTGGCCGCAACGCACCGGCCTGGGGGCGGGACATCGGCGCAGAGCCGATGAAGCGGGCTACGCTGCTTCGTGCGGTGCGGGGCGACGCGGTCGCTCTGTCAGAGCGGTTCACGCTGCTGCAGGACAAGCGCGGGCTTGCGGCCTTCCTGCTGATGCGGCCGGTCTATCGCTTCGGTGCGGATCCGGTGCTGCCGCGGCAGCGGGAGCATGCGCTGCTTGCGGTCGCCTATGCGGCGATCATGCTGCCCGAGTTGCTGGACAGGATCGAGCAAGTGGCCGACGGCCACCTGGACATCGAGGTCTTCGGCGGCAAGCAGGCGCAGGACTCGCAGCGCCTGTTCGTCCACCAGGTGCCCCAGGCCTTCGATGTGGCCAGCCAGACGCCGCTCGAGCTGATCCGACAGGTCGAGTACGGTGGCCAGGCCTTCACCCTGCGCATGCGCAGCAATTCCGCCTTCGCGATGGCGCGTTCGACAGACGCAAGCCCCTGGTGGGTGCTGGCGTTCGGCCTGGTCGCCAGTCTGGCGCTGGGGGCGGCCGGCACCTCGCTGCTGCTCAGTCGGGCGAGGGCGCAGGCCGATGCGCAGCGCCTGAGCGGTGACGTGGATCGTCTCGCCCATGTCGCGCGCAACACGGCCGATGCAGTGCTCTTCCTCGGGCGCCGTGGCCATGTGAACTGGGCCAACGAGCGCTTCACGCGCATGACTGGCAAGCTGGCTGGGGATGCGCTCGGTCGCCTGTCCTGTGAATTGTTCGGCGGCAGCGACTCTGCCGAATCGCAGCAACTGGCGCAGGCCATCGCGGCCGGCCAGCCCTGCAGCCTCGAACAGCGCATCGAGCGCGAGGGCGGCGGCGGCGTTTGGGTCCGGCGCGAGCTGCTGCCTCTGCGTGACGAGCTCGGCGAGCTACAGGGTTTTGTCGACACGCTTCACGACATCACGCAGATCAAGCAAGCCCAGGCCTCGCTGGCCAGCGCTCTGGCCGAGAGCCAAGCGCTGTGGAATGCGATTGCGGAGCATGCGATCGTTTCGGTCGGTGACCTGCAGGGCAATATCATCGATGCGAACGACGCGTTCACCCGCATCAGCGGCTACAGCCGCGACGAGCTGCTGGGCAGCAACCATCGCATCGTCAACTCCGGCCTGATGCCGCGCGAATTCTGGGCGACGATGTGGCAGACCATCTCTGGTGGCAAGCCTTGGCGCGGGCAGGTCTGCAACCGGTCCAAGCAAGGCAGCCTGTATTGGGTCGACAGCCTGATTGCTCCGGTGCTCGGTGCCGACGGTCTGCCGCAGCGCTATGTGTCGATCCGCTTCGACATCACGCAGAGCAGGCGCGCTGCTGATGAGCTCAATGCACAGCGCCTTCGCCTGGAAAATATCGTCGAGGGCACCGGAGCCGGCACCTGGGAGCTGAATCTGCAAACGGGTGAGGCCGCTTTCAGCGCACGCTGGGCCGAGATGCTGGGGTTGGCGCTGGGCGATGTTCAGCAGCCGAGCATCGCGACCTGGCGCGGACTGGTGCACCCGGAGGATCTTGGAACCGCCGAGCAAGCCCTGGAGCGCCATCTTGCCGGCGAGCAAACCTACTATGAAGCCGAGCTGCGCATGCACCATGCAGACGGCCACTGGGTATGGGTGCAGACCCGCGGCAAGCTGCTCAGCCGGGATGCGTCCGGGCAGCCCTTGCTGATGGCCGGCACACATGTGGACATCACTGCGCGCAAGCTGGCCGAGGAGCGCCTGGACAAGAGTCGCCAGCTGCTGGCACGAGCCGAGCGCCTCGCGCGTGTCGGCGGGTGGGAACTCGATCTGCAGACACGTCAGCTGGTCGCATCTTCCGGCCTGGCCGAGATCCTTGGACTGACGATGGCGCAGCTGCCGGATATGCCGTCGCTCGTGGAGCGCTTCGGACCCGACGAACGCGACCGCCTGACGTGGGCCATGGAGGTGGCGGAACGGACCGGCAGCGGCTGGGACATCGAGCTGCAGTATCGAGATCCTATGGGTCGATCGGGTTGGATTCGCAGCGTTGGCAGCGTCGAGTTCGAGCAGGGGCGGCCCCGCCGGTTGCTGGGCGTCTTCGCTGACGTCAGCGCGCAGCGTGAGCTGGAGGCTCGTACTCAGCGAAGCGTCGATGTGCTGCGCTCAGTACTTGACAACCTGCCTTGTGGATTGAGCGTCTTCGATGCGGATCTCCGCATGGTGGCTGACAACCAGCTGTTTCGCGATCTGCTGGGTTTTCCGCCGCAGCTCTTCGAGGGCGAGCACATTCGCTTCGAGGACATCATCCGCTTCAATGGCGCCCGGGGCGAATACGGAACCGGCGACGACGTGCCGACCATCGTCGAGCAGATCATCGAGCGCGCCCGCCACCCCAGCCCGCATGCCTTCGAGCGCACGCGTCCCAATGGGGTGACCCTGGAGGTGCGCGGTTCGCCCATGCCTGGCGGCGGCTTCGTCACCACCTATGTGGACGTGAGTGAGCGCAAGCGGCTCGAGGCTGCGCGCGAGCGCGCCAACGAGCTGCTGCGCGCGGTGCTGGAGAGCCTGCCCTGTGGTCTGACCGTGGTCGATGCGGACCTGCGCTTTGTTGCCCATAACGCCCACTTCGATCGGCTCTATGACCTGGACGAATCCTTCTGGTCGCCGGAACCGTTATCGCTCGACACGGCATGGCGTCGCCTCTGGGCGCGCGGAGACTATGGTGAAGTCCCTCTGGAGCAGGTGCTACAGCAATTGGGTGAGCGGACAGCGCTGGCGCTGCGCCAACCCGATGCCTGGGTGCGCGAGCGTGCAAGCAAGGGCCAGTTCATTGAAGTGCGCAGTGAGCCGATGCCCAGCGGGGGCTTCGTCAGCACCTACGTCGACATCACGGAAAAGCGTCGAGCCGAGGCGGAGCTGCAGCGTGCGGAAAGCCTGCTGCGCGGAGCTATCGATACGGTCAACGAGGCCTTCGTTCTCTACGATCCTGATGATCGTTTGGTGTTCTGCAACGAGAAGTACCGGCAGATCTACGCGACGTCGGCCGACCTCATCGTGCCCGGTGCGAGCTTTGAGGACCTGATTCGGCAGGGCGCGGCACGTGGGCAGTATGCGACTGAGAAGGACAAGCTGGACGAGTGGGTTCGCGAGCGGCTGGAGGTACATCGCCGCGGCGACACCAACATGGTTCAGCTTCTGGACGACGGCCGCTGGATACGAGTGATCGAGCGGCGCATGCCCGACGGCCATATCGTGGGCTTCCGCATCGACATCACCGACCTGATGCGCGCGACGCAGGCCGCCGAGGAGGCGTCCAAAGCCAAGAGCCGCTTCCTCGCGAACATGAGTCACGAGTTGCGCACGCCGATGAATGCGATCCTCGGCATGCTCAAGCTGCTGCAGCGCACACCGTTGGATGCCCGGCAGCGCGACTATGCCGGCAAGATCGACGGTGCAGCCCGTTCGCTGCTGGCGCTGCTCAACGACATCCTGGACTTCTCCAAGGTCGAGGCGGGCAAGATGCAGCTCGACCCTCAGCCCTTCAGCCTGGACTTGCTGCTCGGCGATCTCGATGTGATCCTGCAGGCCACGCGCGGCGAGAAGGCCATCGCACTGAAGATCGAGCGTGACCCGCTGCTTCCCGGCTGGCTGCTTGGCGACGCCCTGCGTCTCAAGCAGGTGCTGATCAATCTTGGCGGCAATGCGATCAAGTTCACTGCCGAGGGTGAAGTGAGCGTCAGGATCGAGCAGCGTGATCGCAGGAATGACCGCGTGCGCTTGAATGTGGCGGTTCGCGACACCGGCATCGGCATCGCCCTCGAGCACCAGCAGCAGATCTTCTCCGGCTTCACGCAGGCGGAGGCCTCGACCACGAGGCGCTTCGGTGGCACGGGCCTGGGGCTGGCGATCAGCCAGCGCTTGGTGCAACTGATGGGGGGCGAGCTGGTGGTGCAAAGCGAGCCGGGCCAGGGCAGTTGCTTCTCGTTCGAGATTGAACTTCCGGTGGCCGAGGCTGGGGAGCTGGCAGCAATCGCCGCCCCGGATGCCGCGGCGGGTGTGCGGCGCCTTGAGGGGCTGAAACTGCTGGTGGTCGAGGACAACCCGAATAACCAGCAGGTGGCGCGCGAGCTCCTCGAAGACGAGGGGGCGAGCGTTGAGCTGGCCGGCAACGGGCTCCTGGCCTTGCAGCGGCTCGACGCGATGCTGGCCAGTGCGGAGCCCAGCTTCGATGCCGTGCTGATGGACGTGCAGATGCCGGTGATGGATGGCTTCACCGCGACGCGCGAGCTGCGCAAGCGCCCTGCGCTGACGCAGCTGCCGGTGGTGGCGATGACGGCCAATGTGATGGCATCGGATCGCGCCGAATGTCTGGATGCCGGCATGAACGAGCATGTGGGCAAGCCCTTCGACATCGATGCGCTGGTCGCGCTGTTGCGTCGCCTGTCCGGCCGGGCGGCTTTGGGTGCTGCTGGCGCGGGGACCAGCGCTGCGGCGCCGGAGCTTCCTGCCGGCCTGGCGGAGCGCGTCGAGGCCGCGGGGCTGGACCTGACCGGCGCGCTGCAGCGCCTGGGCGGAAAGACGGAGCTTCTCGCGCGCATGGCGCGATCGTTCGCAAGCGGTGCGGGGGCGCTGGCCACCGAGCTGCGCGTCCTCTCGCCGCAGGAGGGCGCGGTGGCCCTGCATGGCTTCAAGGGCGTGGCTGGCACGATCGGCGCACGCGCTCTTGCCGAGCTCGCCGGGCGGGGCGAGCAGTTGCTGCGCCAGGGCGCAGAGCTCGAACCGGCCTGGATCGACGATCTGGAGCGGCAGATCGATATCGGCTGCCTTGCCTTGCTGCAGGTGGCTGAGGCACTGGCGCCGCGCAGCGCGACTGACGTGCCGACTGCACCGCTGGATGTTGCCGCGGCGCGACGTGAGCTGGAGGCACTGGTCGAGCTGCTGGGCAATTCTGACCTGGCCGCACTGGACGCCTTGGAGGAGCTGCGTCGCCGTCACGGCAGTGGACTGGATCGTTCCTGCCTGGAAGCCTTGGACAAGGCGATGGCGCAGCTTGACTTCGGCTCAGCCGTCAGGCATTGCCAGGATTTGCTGGATACTCTGGCCTGACATGAAGGCGCCGCTGCTAAATGATGAACTGCTGGACGTGCTGGGGCACAAGCCTCGGCTGCTGATCGTCGACGATCAGCCGCTGAACATCCAGGCCCTGCATCGTGTCTTCGCTGACGAGTGCCAGGTCTTCATGGCAACCAGCGGCGAGCAGGCGCTGAGGGTTTGCGCCGAACGACACCCTGACCTGGTGTTCCTCGACGTCGAGATGCCAGGCATGGACGGCTATGAAACCTGTGTCAGGCTCAAGAGAGACGCGGCGTTGGCCGAGACCCCGGTCATCTTCGTCACCGCGCACAACGACGCGGAGAGCGAGACGCGCGGTCTGGAGTGTGGCGCGGGCGACTTCATCTCCAAGCCCTTCAATCCTGCGGTGGTACGGGCGCGGGCAAGAAGTCAATTGCAGCTCAAGCTGCAGTCCGATCTGTTGCGTCGCATGGCTTTCATCGACGGCCTCACCGGGCTGCACAACCGTCGCTACTTCGATGAGCGCTTTTCGTCGGAACTGCAACGGGCGCAGCGCAACCGGACCAGCCTGGCGCTGGCCCTGATCGACGTTGACTTCTTCAAGCGCTTCAACGACCGCTACGGGCATCAGGCCGGTGACGACTGCCTGCGTGCGGTGGCGGTGGCGTTGCGCACCGTGCTCAAGCGTCCTGGTGATCTGGTCTGTCGCTATGGCGGCGAGGAGTTTGCTTGTCTGATGCCGGAAACCGATCTACAGGGCGCACACACCGTGGCCGCGCAACTGCTGAGCGCGGTGCGGACGCTGGGTGTTGCCCATGACCGCTCGGACGTCGCTCCGGTGGTGACCATCAGTCAGGGCCTCGTCGTCGGTGTGCCACGGGTCAAGGAAGAGCCGGTTGTGCTGTTGACCCGGGCCGACACCGAGCTTTACCGGGCCAAGGGGGAAGGGCGAGATCGCTACTGTCTTGCCGAACTGGGTGCATCGCTGCCGGCGGAACAGGCGGGCCAGGACGGTATCGCTCAGGCCCTGAGCCCCTAAGGTCGATCCCGGCCTGCCCGCATCATCCTTGGCCGGCCGGCAGCAAGAGGCGCACGCGAGTACCCTCGCCAGGCGTGCTGCTCAGCTCGATCTCGCCACCCAGAAGTTCGGTGACCAATTTCTGCACCATTGCCAAACCCAGGCCTGAGTGACCCTGGGCCAGCTTGGTCGTGTACATCGGCTCAAAGACATGTTTGAGCTGGTCGGCGGGGATGCCGGGGCCCTTGTCGCTGACGATGATCGTCAGCCGCCCTGAGCCGTCGGCTGACGCATTGATGCTGATGTCGGCGCCGCTGCTGCCGCGGCCATGCAGCAGGGCATTGCTGAGCAGGGCGTCGAGGATCAGGCCGACTGCCCTGGCATCGGCGGCGACCGACAGGGCATCGGACACGTCCACCGAAACGCGCGAACCGCTGCGCGCGATGCGGGGCTGCTGCGTGGTCAGCAGCGCATCGACGATGGGACGCAGTGCAGTGGCGCCGTCGCTGCTCTGCAGCGGCATCTCGGTGAGGCTGCGATAGCTCTCCAGCAAGGTGGCGGCGCGCTCCAGATTCCGCTCGATCAGGGTGCTGGCCTCGTCGCCGAAGCTCAGGTGCTCCTGAAGCTGGCGCCTCGACAGCGTGCCGGCGGACATGCTCTTTTCCAGCTCCTTGCCTGCGGCGCGTAGCCCTTCCGCAGTGCACAGCGCATTGCCGATGGGCGTGTTCAGCTCATGCGAGATGCTGGCCAGCATGCGGCCCAGACTGGCCTGCTTCTCGGCGGCAAGCAGTTCGTGCTGCATGCCTTGGATGCGTTGCAGCGAGGACTGCAGCCGCGTGTTGGCGTCGCTCAGTTCCTGGGTGCGTCGCTGCACGCGTTCCTCCAGCTCATCGTTCAAGGCCTGCACTGCTGCCGCCTGCTCGTCGCGCAGCTGCTCGCTGCGGGCCAGGCGGGCGATCATGTCGTTGTAGGCGCCGGCGATATCGGCGAGCTCAGCCTGCGCTGTGCCGCTGAAGGGGCGCGTCGCATCGGTGCCGACCTGCTTGAGGTGCATGCTGAGCTGCCTCACCGGCGCCAGCATGTGGCGCAACACCAGCAGCGAGATCAGCAGCAAGGACGCCACGGCCAGCGCGCTGACGCTGGCAACGACCTTGACCGATCGGTAGTACGGCGCCTCGACCTCGGTCATCGGGTAGTTGGCCGCCAGCACCCAGCCCGCGCTGGGCACGCGCGCAAAGGACGCGAGCATGCGCTGGCCTGTGCTGTTCACCGTGGCCATCGTGCCCTCGAAGCCCTGGTCGATGGCGCGGTCGTAGGCGATATTGCGCCCCGGCTGCGCGGCGATGCGCGCAATGCGTTCGCGGTCCGGATGCATCAGCATCAGGCGCTGCGGATCGCTCATGTAGAGGTAGCCGGTCTCGCCGATCCGGTGCTCGCGCAGCTCGCCGGCAATCTCGCTGGCCAGCACGCTCAGCCGGCCGGTCAGCAGGGCGACGGTGCGGCCATCCGGGCCGCGTAGCGGCGTGGCCATGCTGAGCATGGGTTCGCCGTTCGCGCCGATGAAGCTTGCCGAAATCTCGGTCTGCTGGCTGTCGGCGACACGCCGGAACAGCGCCAGCTCGGCCTCGCTGAAGTCGGTGGCGAGCCGCGCAGCCGTCTCGTCACTGCCCAGCAAACGGGGCTCTGGCGCTTGGACCAGCCGCAGACCCTGATCGAAGCGCCGGCGCAGAAAGGTGCGCGAATCCAGGAAGCGGCGTGCCTGCTCGGCGTCGCTCAGCGCTGGCGCCGGGACCTGACCGGCCGCCGCACCGAGCACCGAGCGCTGCACGCTCAGTCTGGCATCCAGGCTGTCTGCCAGCGCGCGTAGCAGACGGTATTGGTGTTGCCCGGTCAGCTCGACGTATTGCCGCTCGAAGAAGCTCAGCGCATACAGGCCGGTGCCGAGAAAGGTGAGCAGGAAGGTCGCAGCCGTGAGCACTGCCACCCTTGCCGCCATGCCCAGGCCCTTGCGCCCGGGCTGGTCCGAGCTCACGGCCGGCGATGACTGTGCGTTGGCGCTGGGGCTGGCTGACACGGTGCGGGCTGAGGCGGTCGGGTCGTTGCAGAGCGAGCGCGGCGCGCCGATTGAGCGTGGAGCGGGCGATGGGAATCGAACCCATAGGTGAAACCCGCTGCAGGTGATTGATTTACATCGGGAAATTTACCACAGGCTCACCTTGAGGCCCGCGCCATCGTAGTACAGCTTCGGGGCTCTTGGTGCGCGTGGTCAGTCGTTGGGCATCCCCTCATTGTCTAGCTGTGCACGATATGAGTGCACCAATATGGTGCCAATTTTCGAGCTCCCTATCATGCAGCTGGAACGGATGAGCGCGCGAGCTTTGATTGGCATTGTGTCGAACGCTCTGACTAACAGCAAAGGAGCTACATGATCCCAGCACTCGATCTGAGTCACTTCCAAGCCCGGGCCAAGTTTGACTTCGTCCGCTTTTACTCCGCGCGTCATGGCGATGAGCTTTTGCTTGGTAAGGAACGATGCAAGACCCTGCGGGCCGAGAACTACGAGCAGTGGATCGTGACTATTCACGACCCCACGCCCATTGAGCTTCACCAGCTGACGATCGAGGGCGATGATCCAGCTCTGCACGGTCTTGAGTTGACGGTTGACCTGCTGCCTAGGGCAGCGGTGCCTGTCGAAGACATACCGGCGCTGCTCCAACAGACCTTCTTGGCGCTGGCTGCACGATTCCGCCCTGATGACGACTTGCCAACTGGTGTCGGCTACAAGGCGGCGCACTACCGCCCCCGTGGCGTCTACATTCATGACCGACTGCCGGGCGTTGGCGCTGAGCTCGTCTATGGGCATCGCGACACAGGTGCCAACATGAAGCTGTACTTGAAGCAGCACGATCAGCGGCGTCAGCTTCCCGTAGAGCAGTGGTCCGTGCGAATGGAAGTGACCCTTCAGCGCTACGGTTTGTACCTCGTCGGCCTGGATCGTGTCAGCTCGCTCTTCGGGTTCAAGTACCGGGCGGCCTTCTCCAGCTGGTTCACGGTGGTTGATGGTGTGAAAGTGCGTCGGAACGCCAGGTGGTCGGCGCTTCGCGTCGCGAGCCTTGAGCAACAGCTCGACCGTAGGTGGCGGGAGGCCGGTATCAACGCTCTGGGGCCCAAGGTAGTCCCCGTCGATGCACTCGTCCGGACACGGGAAGAGATCGAAAAGCGGAGCAGGGCAGGTCACAGGCGAACCCTGGATCCGCGCCCCTTCGTCCTCAAGCCGCATCGGCGCGCGCACGAGATGATCGCGAATGCGCTGCGGCAGCTCGAGCGCAAGATGGCGCAACGAATTTCGGGCGCCATGCCAAGCGCGGATGCAGATAAGTCATTGATGACTAACGATGCCGCTAGGCACTGAGGGCCCGGCTATTACATATGCATCTCTTATGTTCGGCTAACCATGCGGAGGCATGGCAGACAGAGTCGGGCGCAGCTAGGACCACCGACCTTGGTGATCCGATCGGCGCGTCTTCAACGGGACGAGGCTTTTTGTCCGGGTGAGGTGAATCCGCTGACAGCACGCACCTCGCCATGCCTCGGGCGCGGATCTACGATGTACATAAGTAGGACCACAGACGCGCCCCTGGTCTTAGTGTTGATGTGGTTTCGGTATCAAGTGGCCCAGCGGGGTCAGCTAGCCTTAGTTGGCGTGTGAGACTGGCAAGATCACTCGGGCTGTTCTCTGCGCCCTTACGCTGGCGCTGAGAGCGGCATGCGGTGGCTGACCGCCGGGCAGCGATTGCTGCCTGTGAAGTTGGGCGCTAGATCCGGTCTCCGCAGCATTGCGGTTGTTTGCGCGCTGAATGCCGCTGTCTAGGAAGCTGCGATGCATGAATCGTTCAGGTCCACCGTCTGCAGCAAAGCATGCCGGCGGCGACTGGGCATCGACCCAATGCCGCAGGAGCGCGCCTTGCATCGTTGCTGAAGTCAATCCACGCGGAGCTTGACGGTTAGGCGGGTGGCGGGCTGCCGTATGCTGTTCAGCATGCACGTAATTCGTATTGCCAAGGATCTGCTTCGGACCCCATGGTCCGTCCGAGCCGTAGCACGCCGTGACCAGGCTGCGTGGTTCGCGCAGAACAACTGTAGACGTCGGCTGGCGCTGTCTAGGTTGGAGCGGGATCTGCTGTTCGCTGGCGAGCATCCTTTGCGGCTTGCCTTCTCGCTGCTGGCTTTGCAGATCGCGCTGCTGACGTTGGCAGCCGTGCTTCCGCAGAGTTGGTTCGCTCCCTCCTGGCTTGGGTGGGAGACCGCAGATCAATTGGCCCATTTCGCAACTGTGTGGACCATCCAGGCGACCCTGGCAGCACTGGTCTACCCAATAGTGATCTCGTTCGTAGCCGTCTACCTACAACGCAGGCCGGCGGCGGACGCCTTTATTCACGTTTACATGCTCGACTCGGGTGGACTCGCAGCTGGTCTGTCCTCGCTTGGCTTGGTTGTTGTGATGGGCGTCCAGTACTTGATGTTGAGCACATGGGGACCGGCATGGCTTCCTGGGTGGGCAGCCATCGACACAGCCTGGTTCGTCCTCAATGCAGCGCTGACGACGTTCTTTCTGTTCCGAACGGTGGAGTTTCTCCGGCCAGAGGTGCAGACCAGGGTCATCCAGCGCTATGCCGTCAACGTGGCGTTACCAAGAGAGGTGCATCGCTTGAATTCATTTCAAGTACTTGCCGGTGGCATTGCCAAGGGCTGGTTTTCGGTGCCGGCCTATGGGGACGACAGGGCCCCGGAAGGACCACGCATGCTGATTGGCCGGGGGTTCCGGGAAGGTGATATGCAGGGTGAGTTGCGCCTGCCGGAGGCAAGTAGACTGGCGGACGTTCGCATCTGGGCTGTCAGGCTGGTTGTTGAATCCTGGTATCGCCGTGCGCTGGCATCGCCTCGATCGGACAATGCAATAGCAATTGGTGTCAATGAGTCTAGGCCATTGTTCACGCTGCCGATGACTCCTGGCGCGGTGTATGAACGTACTCTGCCTCTCGCCATGGTGGCGGACGGCCCGACGCTTTCACCTTGGCAGCTCTGGCTGCTGCGCTGGTCGGCGGTGCTGCAGCCAACATCGCGAGAGAGATTTGGCATTAGTGTTGAAGCCATCCTTGGTGAGCTAGCCGCCGATGCGCGAAGCATGGCAGCCAAGCCCGACAACGAGGGGTTTGAGCGCGCCTATGGCGCGCTGGTCGACTTGCACGGCTTGCTGCTGGCGGCTAGCCTGGACAAGACGGAGACCGGCGAGCAAGGCAGCTGGGCGTTGCTACCTGACTTGCAGGGCATCTTCGACCGACCCCTGCACACTAACTGGAGCAGCGTCTATCGCGGCATCTTCGAGGCGGCGATCGAGGGCATGGTCCGAGACACCCGACCTCTGCGTCGCTTGTGCCACCTTCTGCAGCGTCTGGACGACGACGAGCTTCGTGCTTCGCCCGTCGAGATTCGCGAGCAGTTGCTGCAGTTGCCGCCGCTGATGATGTTTCAGCTCAGCAACTGGTGGGCCTTCAGGGTTGAGGAGCAAGGGGTCATCGAGCACAGTCACATGCAGATGGTGTTGCTGCGGCCACCGCTCAATCGTGTCTATGACGAGGTTCTCTCCACTTTCGTTGCAGGATGGGAAAACGGGCGGCCCGACAAGCCTCGACGAAATCAAGACGCGCGTGCGTTGGACTGGACAACGCTGCCAGGGTTGGCGCGCCTGAACGTCAGGCATATCGAAGAGACGGCGCGAATGCTGCTTGCGGCCGTGCTACGAGGCGACCAGGCTGCTGCCGAATGGTTGGCTGATGTGCTCAGCAAGTGGGGGGACACGGCGGCTTTCGATCACGAGCCGTATCAGCTCTACGACAAGACGGCGTTCATAACCGTTGACGATCTCGGGCTGGCTTGGACCGCGTTCTGCTCGAAGTTTGGCTTGGATAACAGTGATGCCGCGTCGCAAGAGCGTTTGAGGCCGGTACTGCAGCAGGGGGCCTTCCAAGCTGCCCTGAAAAACTACTGGACCGATGTGCGCTTGCTGACCATCGAACTGATGCTGGACTGGATCCGAGCCGTGCCGGCAGCGTCTGCCAGCAGTTCGTTGGCATTCGAGATCGCCACCGGGCTCTTGTCCGGTAAGCAGTGGAAGAGCGGTGGTCAGGCTGACAACTCGCTCGGCACCTTGTCCCCGCCCGAGTACCTGACCGCAAAGGCCCGCCAGTTCGCTGCATCCGGCGTATGGCGTGGCGGCTATGTGGGGCGCCTGGATGGGTTCGTAGAGCGCTTGAAAGACATGCGTAGGCCCAACATGATCAGCTCGCGTGTCTACTCCTTTGGTGGCGCCGACGATGTGGCGTCGCTCAAGGAATCTCAGCTGGAGCTTTTTGCTGTTCTGGCCACGGGAGCGTGGAGTTTGCCTCGCTCGCTGCAGCGGCAATTGGATGTCTGGTTCGATGCCCGCTTTGATTCCTACAGCAGCATCGATGTGCTTCGTGACCGGTTGAGGAGCTGGCTAGAACGCTTGGACGCTCAGCCAGGGTTGTCGATCGATCACATCGACCTTATGAAGGCGCGTGTCAAGCCTGGAGTGCCAGGGCAGAAGGCCATTGATCATGTGAGGGCTGGCCTGTTGACGGCCCAGCAGGCGTTGGAAGATCGACGTGAAGAGACGCTGGCTGCCCAGCCGATTGACCCAAATCGACTTGTGGAGATCGGGCGCTATGCGTCTGCGTCCGGTTTTAGCAAGGACAAAGGGCACTTCCCGATCCACTTGTTCCCAATCGGACGCACGGCAGAGGACTTGGAGGAATTCACCTTCACCTTTACACAGGTGCGTCGCGGCGAGCTGACACAACTACAAATGGACCAACGGGCCGTGAACGAGGCGGAGTTCTTCGACGATGCCATGGCACAGCAGGTTGCCATCGTCGTGCTGAACGATGTCTTGCGCCGATCGGATATCAAGGAGATCGCGGTCCAAGACGGCGACGCCTACTGGAAAGCGTTGCAGGCGCAGGCCGACCTCATTATGGCGAAGGGCGGGACGCCAATCCTTCTGCTGGACAACGCTACCCGCCCAGATTGGGTATGGGATTGGCAGCACCCGGGTTTCGATGCCACGCACAAGCGGCCCGACGATCTCAAGGTCAGGCGACGTGACGGGCAAGGCGCAGGTTACCAGTGTGACTTCAACCAGATCGAGGTGTACGTCGCACCGCTTCGGACTGGTCAGTCGGTCTTGCTGTCGAGGGAAGTGTTCCGCGCCCTGACCTTCACCGACTACGGCGAAGGTCAGTTTGTACGGGTTGAGGTAGTTGAACCAGAAGGGGCCAAAAACTTGGTTGACCTCAGACTTACATTCGCACGACGAGTAGATGTCGGTGAGTCAACGGTTGTCAGACTGGTCTATATGCAGAACCGGTGAACAGTACCTCAAGGCATGAAGTCGTGAAACTAGCAGTGGCGGGGGGAGGAAACGCAAGGTCACTCCAAGTTCACCGCAAGCTGTGGCGGGCAACACCGATGGCTGAGCGCAAGAGTGCGCCGCAGAACGTCAAGAATCCGACCTAACTGCGCTGAGACTGCGAGACTGTGCTGCCGTACGGGACCTTGGGCCGATGCTCGACGTCATCGTGCGATCCCGTCAATCAGCGCAAGAAGTAATCAAGGACTAATCAAGGACTAATCAAAGGATTTGGCCGTTTGCGATGTGCTGACCCGGTCACATCTTCTCCCGGGTCGGCCGCGACGAGTTGCGATACCTTGTACCCCCTATGAGGAGCGTCGAGGTTCGTGGCCCTTCTTCGGATGTTTTTGCCGACTCCTGTGCGCACGTATAAGGCGGGCGGTCAGGCCGTACAGCAGCCCCGTCAAGACCCGGAACCCGCCGTCCTCAAGGAATTACTGTCTCGGGAATCCCGAGCAGGTCAGATGTGGGTCACTACCTAGCAATCAAGCACGAAATGCAGCTCAGAATCCGGGCGACGTGTTTGGTCGCTACTTAATAATAGCGTTTTAAAAAGAATACGCCGCGCGAAGCCAAGCTGCAAGCCGCTTGTGGAGTAATCACACCGCACGTGTTATTAGGGCGGCTTGCCAATTTATGCGGTACGCCTGTCTGCGTATAACAAAGTTAGTTTGCATGAATACAGAAGACAAACCACGCTTCATCCCTTTTTTTGGCGCCCTTGGATTGGCCTCGTGCGCCCAATTTCTGGCTAGCTTGAAAGTGCCCAAGTCCGAAATTCTTTTACAGCACTTGCTCGACCTTGACGTGGTGCCACCAATCACGCTGCTGTTTCTTGCTGCGTTGGGATTAAGTATGTATCGCGCCATACCTGGTGGTCGCTTCAACTTCTTCGCACGCAACGGCGACAGCCATCACAAGGCATTTTCTGTCTATGGCCCAATCGGCGGGGCATTAGTCGGTTCGGTTCTGGTCCTGTCAGGCTTCGAACTCTGGTATCGAGGTAGCAGCGCAATGCCGGCCGTGGCATCTATGTGGTCTCTTTTGAGCCTTGTTGTCGGGGTACCAGTCTGCGCATATGTCGTGGCGTGCTTCGTCATCGGGCGCTATCGCTCGACAGGACCTTTGCACAAATCACGCCCGATGCTCATCAAGGCACTTGCAGCATTTACTATTTTCGTGGCTGTTATGGGCCTCAGACACTGGTATGCAAGCTAACCGTTCGCTCAGCCAGACCCGCAACAGCATGCCGCCTACGGACCTCATTTCATTCTGGGCCTACTGCATCCTGCAGTCGCGGGCCGGTGAGTTTCAACGTTGAACGACCGGTTTCTGACGTCGAGTTCGGCAAAGGGCGTAGTACCGAAATCGCTGCGATGCCGCCTCATGGATTGCCTGCCGATCGGAATCGCCCCGGGTGGGCTATACCGAGATGTCATACCTTGCACCCCCTACGAGCACTGCTGACGTTCGTGGCCCTTTGTCTGACGTCTCTTGCCGACTTCTTTCTGCACGTATAAGGCTTGCGCCAGGCCCGACTGCATCTTGCGCATGCAAGGCCGGTCTGTTTGCATAGCGGAGATTCCGGCAAGTCGTCCTTTTGTTGCTGAACAGTAGGTCGCGACATCCCCAGGTCAAGCTGCTTCTCCTCCGCGTTATCCTTGGCCTCAAGAGAAGTTGCCCGGCTGCCTCTTGTCTGCACGGGTACCACGGGGAGGTCAATGAGCGCGCCGAGCAATTTCAGTTTTCTCGCTACGCATTCGCTGCTGCTGGCTGAGCTTGGCGCAACCGCCGAGCAGATCTTCCCGTTCGACCCCCCGAGCTGTGTTCTGAAGCTACGGCTGCTGGCCGAGGCGTTGACCCAGGACATGGCGTCCCGGCTGGGCATACAGCTGCAGCAGCCGACCCAGGCCGAGCTGCTTCGAGCCGTTGACAACCGCCTTGGTCTGGACGCGCAGGTCCGGCAGATGTTCCACCTGCTTCGCCAACGGGGCAACGCAGCGGCGCATCAGGTCGACCACGACATTGGCTACCGCGAAGGGCTGGAAGCTCTGAAGGTCGCCCGCCAGATCGCGGTCTGGTTCCATCGCAGCTTTGGCAGTGACCCCGACTTCAAGCCCGGCCCGTTCATCCTGCCGGACGATCCGAGCCGCCGGCTGGCCGAGCTGCAGCAGCAGATCATGCAGCTGCGCGACGAGTTGCAGTCGGCGCAGAGCGCCCAGTCTTCGCATTCGCAACTGACCCAGCTGCTCGAGGCGCAGGCCGCCCAAGAGCGGGAGATGGCCCGACGTGCCGATGAAGAGCGCAGCATCTATGAGGCCCTTGCTAGCGAAGCCAGCGCCCGATACGCCGAGCTGAAGGCTGCATTCGACGCCAGGGTCGGCGGCGCTCGCCCGCAGGTCTCACAGTCCGAGATCGACACCTTTGCCGAGCGCGCGACGAACGCGGCCAAGAAGGTGGTCATGGACGAGGCGGCCACCCGCCTCATCATCGACCAGCAACTCGCCGAGGCCGGCTGGGAGGCCGACACGGTCAATCTGACCTATGCGAAGGGTGCCCGCCCGGAGCGCCACAAGAACCGCGCGATCGCAGAGTGGCCCACCCAGGGCAAGCAAAGCGCCGACTACATGCTCTTCGCGGGCCTGACGCCGATTGCCGCGGTGGAGGCCAAGCGACTGAACATCAACGTCGCAGGCAAGATCGAGCAGGCCGAGCGCTACTCACGCGGCATGACCCTGACCGACGATCATGTGCCGGCCTGGCAGTTGGAGGGGCAGCACGGGCCGTGGCCGGACGGGCAGGGCGGCTTCTTCAACGTGCCCTTTGCCTACTCAAGCAATGGCCGCCCGCTGGTCAAGCAGAGCCCGGAAGCCAGCGGCACCTGGCACCGTGACCTGCGCCACCCGTCGAACCTGAAGCGCCCGCTGCCCGGCTTTCACACGCCCGAGGGCCTGCTCGACCAACTGACGCGCAGCAAAGCCGAGGCCGAGGCCAAGCTCGCACAGGAGCCCTTCGGCTACCTGCGGCTGCGCGATTACCAGGAGCGCGCCATCATGGCCGTCGAGCAGGCCCTGGCACATGGTCAGCCCAGCTGCCTGCTGGCGATGGCGACGGGCACGGGCAAGACGCGCACCATCATCGGCCTGATCTACCGCTTCCTGAAGGCAGAGCGCTTCCGGCGCATCCTCTTCCTGGTTGACCGCACCGCGCTCGGCGATCAGGCTATGGACGCCTTCAACGAGGCCCCGCTCGAGCAGAATCACACGCTCAGTCAGATCTACAACATCGCCGACTTGGGCGACATGGCAGCCGAGGCCGAGACGCGGGTCCAGGTGGCCACTGTGCAGGCCATGGTGCGCCGCGTCTTTGCCAGCGACCAGCCCCCTAGCGTCGATACCTACGACTGCATCATCGTGGACGAGGCCCATCGCGGCTACACGCTGGACCAGGAGATGACTGAGGGCGAGATGGCCCTGCGCGACCAGGCGCAGTACCTGTCCAGCTTCCGCCGGGTGCTCGACTACTTCGACGCCGTCAAGATCGGTCTGACCGCTACGCCGGCGCGCCACACCACCGACATCTTCGGCAAGCCCGTCTTCACCTACTCCTACCGCGAGGCCGTGGCCGATGACTGGCTGATCGACCACGAGCCCCCAGTTCGCTACGAGACGTTGCTGAGCAAGCACGGCATCCACTTCGCCAAGGGCGAGTCGGTCGAGGCGATCAACCTCGGCACCGGCGAAGTCCAGGCCGCGGAGCTGGAAGACGAGCTCAACTTCGAGCTGGAGAGCTTCAACAAGCGCGTCATCAACGAAGAGTTCAACCGTGTCATCTGCGAGCAGCTCGCCCAGGAGCTGGACCCCAACGGTGAAGAGAAGACGATGATCTTCTGCGCCACCGACGCGCATGCGGACATGGTCGAGCGCCTGCTGAATCAGGCATTCAAGGCCATCTACGGTGACAACTACAACCAGGCCGCGGTGCGCAAGATCACCGGCGCGTCGGACAAGGTGGACCAGCTGATCCGGCTCTATAAGAACGATCGCTACCCCAGCATCGCCATCACCGTCGACCTGCTGACCACCGGCATCGACGTGCCGCCCATCTGCCACCTGGTCTTCCTGCGCCGCGTGAAGTCGCGCATCCTGTACGAGCAGATGATCGGCCGTGCGACCCGGCGCTGCGACGAGATCGGCAAGACGGTGTTCAAGATCTACGACCCGGTCGATCTGTACGCGTCGCTGCAGGCGGTGAACACCATGCAGCCGCTGGTGAAGAACCCGAATGTGTCGATCGAGCAGCTCATCGACGAGCTGAACAACCCGACCAGCTACGAAGCCCCGGGCAGCGCGCAGGGCCGCACACATGCGCACGATGTCCTCGACCAGCTGAACCAGAAGCTGATGCGCGTGCTGCGCAAGGCAGCGCACAGCGCCGAGAAGCGCCCCAAGCTCAAGGAGCACCTGGCTGCGCTGGAGCAGCAGTGGGGTGTGCCGCCCGAGAAGCTGCACCAGCATCTGCATGAGATGGCCCTGCAGCACGGCCCCAAGGCCGCCGCCGACTACCTGCGCCACAGCACCCGGCTGCTCACCCAGCTGGCCGAGGTGCAGGAGCTGCTCGGCACGGCCTACATGCCCATCCTCTCCAAGCACGCCGACGAGCTGTTGGCCCGAGAGCAGAGCTGGGGCACCTACAAGAAGCCCGAGGACTACCTCGACAGCTTCGGCGCCTTCGTGCGCGAGCAGATCAACCAGTCCGCCGCCCTGGCCGTGGTCGTGCGTCGCCCCAAAGACCTGACACGCGAGCAGCTCAAGGAGGTTCGCCTGTTGCTCGACGAGCATGGCTACTCCGAGGCCAACCTCAAGGCCGCTTGGCGAAGCAAGAGCAACCAGGAGATCGCGGCCAGCATCATCGGCTTCATCCGCCAGGCGGCGCTGGGCGAGGCGCTGCTGCCCTTCGAGCAGCGCGTGGGCCAGGCCATGCAGAAGATCTACGCCCAGCGCGCCTGGTCGCCCATGCAGCGCAAATGGCTCGATCGGCTGGCTCGGCAGCTCACCTACGAGGTGGTGATGGACCAAGGCTTCGTCAACACGGCCTTCGCGCAAGACGGCGGCGCCAAGCAGCTCGACAAGCTGCTCGGCGGCGAGCTCGACCAGGTGATGCACACGCTGGCCGCCTCGCTCTGGCCAGACGCGGCGTGATGCCTGGCTCGTTCGGCCAGATCAAGGCCAGACCAGCAGAAAATGCGCGCTTTCGGCCCGGCGCCTGACGGCGGGCCGGCACCCGGATCAGAACAGGAAGCATGACCACCTCCGACATCGTCCAGAAGCTCTGGAACCTGTGCGACGTTCTCCGCGACGACGGCATCAACTACAGCAACTACGTCACCGAGCTGGTGCTGCTGCTCTTCATCAAGATGGAGCACGAGAACACCGAGAACGGCATCCTGCAGGCGCACAAGCTGCCCGAGTTCGCGCGCTGGCCCGAGCTGACCAGCCGCAGCGGCCTGAACCTGCTGAACCACTACAAGAGCAGCCTGCTGCAGCTCTCGCAGAGCCCCGACCCGCTGATTGCGGCCATCTATGCCGACGCACAGACCAGCCTCAAGGAGCCGCGGCACCTTGAGCAGCTGATCAAGAGCCTGGACGGCATCGACTGGTTCAGCGCCAAGCACGACGGCCTGGGCGACCTCTACGAGGGCCTGCTGGAGAAGAACGCCAACGAGACCAAGAGCGGCGCCGGCCAGTACTTCACGCCGCGGCCCCTGATCGATTCGATCATCCACCTGATCAAGCCCCGGCCCGGCGAGACCCTCCAGGACCCGGCAGCGGGTACGGCGGGCTTCCTGATTGCCGCGGACAGCTACATGCGCGGCCTGACCGATGACTTCTACACCCTGAGCGAGAAGCAGCGGCAGTTCCAGCGCAACAAGGCATACCTGGGCATGGAGCTGGTCTCCAGCACCCGCCGCCTGGCGCTGATGAACTGCCTGCTGCACGGCATGGAGGGCGATGACGAGGGCGTGGTCCACCTGGGCAACACGCTGGGTAGCGCCGGCAGCAGCCTGCCCAAGAGCGACATCATCCTCAGCAACCCGCCCTTCGGCACGGCCAAGGGCGGTGGCGGCCCCACCCGGGACGACCTGACCTACGCCACCAGCAACAAGCAGCTGGCCTTTCTGCAGCACATCGTGCGGCACCTGAAGGACGGCGGCCGGGCCGCCGTGGTGCTGCCCGACAACGTGCTGTTCGAGAGTGGCGTCGGTGCCGACATCCGCCGCGACCTGATGGACAAGTGCCGCCTGCACACCATCCTGCGCCTGCCCACCGGCATCTTCTACGCCCAGGGCGTGAAGACCAATGTGCTGTTCTTCCAGAAGATCAGCCAGGCCGCCACCGGCAGCACGCAGGAGGTCTGGGTCTACGACATGCGCGCCAACGCGCCCAAGTTTGGCAAGCGCACGCCGCTGACGCGAGACCACTTCGCCGAGTTCGAGGCTTGCTTCGGTGAAGACCCGAACGGCAAGAGTGAGCGTGCAGACCAGGGCGAGGCAGGGCGCTTCCGCCGTTTTGCTCGTGACTGGATCGCGAAGGAGAAGGGCGACAGCCTGGACATCGCCTGGCTCAAGGATGAGAACGCCGAGGATGCGGCGGATCTGCCAGAGCCGGCGGTTTTGGTGAGGGAGGCTGTTGACGAACTGAATGCTGCCGTCGAAGAGCTGGAGGAGATTCTGGCCGAACTTGGGGAAGCTCCATGAGCCGTGCCCTCGGTTGGCTCCCGGTCACGCTGGGGAGCGTTTGCGTCAAGATCACTGATGGCTCCCACAATCCCCCTAAGGCCGAGTCCGCTGGACTTCCAATGTTGAGCGCGCGCAACGTAGCGTCCAGACGGATTGCATTCGACGACTACCGTCTTATTGCCGCCGGGGACTTCGAGCAGGAGGACAGGCGAACCAGGATCTCGGCTGGGGATGTGCTGGTCACCATTGTCGGTGCGATTGGCCGAACAGCTGTGGTCGGAGCCAATCATCCGCCGTTCACACTGCAACGAAGTGTCGCGGTGCTGCGGTCTGAAGTGACCGATCCTCGCTATCTGGCTTACGCCCTGGAATCGCCAAGTGTGCAACGCTATCTTCACGAGAATGCGAAGGGCACGGCTCAAAAGGGCATCTACTTGAAAGCCCTCGCGGATACGCCAATCGTGCTTGCGCCGGCGGCCGAACAACGCCGCATCGCCGACAAACTCGACACCGTGCTGGCCCGCGTGGACGCGGTGAACGACCGCCTCGCCCGCGTCGCCCCCTTGCTCAAGCGCTTTCGGCAGTCGGTGCTGGCGGCGGCAGTCCGCGGCGAACTGCATGGCGCCGGACGGGTTGATTGGAAGGCTCAGGCTTTCAGTTCGTTGGTGCTTGATTCCGTTACCGGCTTGGTTCGCGGAGCAGCGGAGCAACGCCTTCCGGGAAGTGGACTCACGCCGTACTTGAAGATGGACGGGATCGACGAGCACTGGGGGCACAGAGCCTCAGGGCTCAGCGAGGTGACCTGTACGCCGGATGAGTTCGCCCGCTACGAGCTAAGAATGGGGGACTGGCTCTTCAACACCCGCAATAGCGTTGAGCTGGTCGGAAAGTCTTGTGTCTGGAAAGGACCAAGAGGCATTGTTTTCAACAACAACATTCTCCGCATCCGCTTTGTTGGCTCCGTTCTTCCTGAATGGGTTGAGGTCTTCTTTCGATCACCGATAGGTCGATCGCGTCTTGCACGGGTCAAGTCTGCGACCACCAGCGTGGCTGCGATTTATCAGCGGGCGCTGATGGGCCTCCAGGTCGACGTTCCAACATTGAAAGAGCAGGCAGAAATCGTCCGCCGCGTTGAACTCCTCTTCGCCTACGCCGATCGCCTAGAGGCGCGCCTGCAAGCCGCCCAGACCGCAGTCAATCGCCTGACCCCAGCCCTGCTGGCCAAGGCATTCCGCGGCGAGCTCGTGCCGCAAGATCCCAACGACGAGCCTGCTAGCGAGCTGCTGAAGCGGCTTGCGGCTCAGCGCGCGCAAGGTCCAAGCTCCGTATCAGCGGGGCGAGGGCGCGGACGAAGGCCGATTGCACGCGCAGACCACGAGTAAGCCGACCAGGAGAGCACATCCCGATGAGCCGATACGCCGAGATCCCGATCACGCCCATCCTGGCCGCCGCTGAGCGCTGGAAGCAGGAGTGCCTGGTCGAGCAGCACTCGCTCTTCGACCCGGCGAAGCTGATCTGGCGCCCTGAAGTCTTTGCGGAGCTGGAGCAGCGCTTCATCGGCGCGCCTGACTCCAGCGACAAGAAGTTCATCCCCAAGCTGTCGATTCAGCTGGCTCAGGCGTCGGATGACGCCAAGCTGCTTGCGCTGGACCTGACCTGGGTGCTCTATCTGTTCCCGCGCAAGATCATCGGGCCGGCAAAGAAGGTCAGCAATCTGCAGGAGATCGCCGCCTTCAGCCAGCGCGTGCTGGACGAGAAGACGCACTGGGCGCTATCGACCGAGGTGCTGAGTGGCATCGGCAGCGGCGGCACCTTCTTCAACACCGGCTTCTGGTGGGAGTTCTCGTACGCGATCTACCTGTTCATGGCGTGGTCTGCGCTGCCGCGCGAGCAGCGGGCCAGTCTGATCAAGGCAGATGCAGACTTGAGCGGTTGGGTCGATTCGCTGAGCATGCCGGACAAGCTGCCCGGCGGCCAGCCGCTGAACCCCGAGCGCCGGATGTTCCGGCACATCTTCCTGTACCTGATGCAGCCGGACCGCTACGAGCGCATCAGCTCGACGGACAACAAGCGCATCATCGTCAAGACTTTCTCGAAGCAGCTGGGGCTGCAGGCAGACCTTCGCTCAGCGAGCCGCATCGACGAGCAGCTGCGCGTCATTCGCAGCCGGCTTGAGCAGGAGCTGGGCACCACGAATCTGGACTTCTACCTGGAGCCACTGCGTAGCCGGTGGACCGAGACATCGACGGCGCCTACAGCCGCGGAGCCCAGCAAGGAGTACAAGGTGAGAGCCACCGCCGACGGGCCGGCGGAGGTACCCGCGGACTCAGCGCTGGAGGAGCTCTTTGGGCCGGCGCCGCGCAATGTGATCTTTCACGGGCCTCCGGGCACTGGAAAGACGCGCATGGTGCTGGAGCACGTTCTGCCGGCCTACACCGACACAGTGGCGCTGGAGGATGAAGACACCCGTCTGCAGCGCCTGGTGGGCGGCTATGGCTGGTTCGAGGTGATCGCGGCGGCGATGATCGACTCGGGCAAGCCTTCCTTGAGCGTGCCGGAGCTGCGCGAGCATCGCTACATCCGTGCCCGGCTCGCGCAGGCCAGTTCGCAGAACAACCTAGGCAATCGGCTCTGGGGCATGCTGCAGCTGCACACCGTTTACGAGTCGCAGACCGTGGCCTTCGAGAAGAGCCGCCGGATCGAGCCCCTGGTGTTCGACAAGGACGAGCAGTCCCGCTGGCGGTTGGTGCAGGGATGGGACGAGCACGCGCCGGAGCTGAAGGAAGTTCAGCGTGTGCTCAGCAGCAAGCCGGCCGGTCCGCAGCAGCATCTGCGCTACGAGATGGTGACCTTCCACCCCAGCTACGCGTATGAGGACTTTGTCGAGGGCCTGCGGCCCGTGTCGGTCGAGCGTGAAGGCGAGGCACCTGTCGTTGAGATCCAGCCGGTGGACGGGGTGCTAAAGCGCATCTGCCGTCAGGCGCGCAGCAATCCCGGCCAACGCTATGCGCTGGTGATCGACGAGATCAACCGGGGCAACATCGCCAAGATCTTCGGTGAGCTGATCACCCTGGTCGAGCCTGACAAGCGCCTGCGGCTGGGCGCACAGGGGGAAGTGCTCGGCGGCGTGCAGCTCCGCCTGCCTTACACGGGCGATCTCTTCGGCGTGCCGGAGAACCTGGATCTGTACGGCACGATGAACACCGCGGACCGCTCGATCGCGCTGGTGGACATTGCCTTGCGCCGACGCTTCATCTTCCGCGAGCTGCTGCCTGACGCCGATGTGATCTCGGGCAGTGATGGCAGCGGCCTGATCAGTGACGACGAAGGCGAGGCAATCGACCTACGCCAGCTGCTGCGGGTCATCAACGCCCGCATCACCGTGCTGCGCGGGCGCGATGCCACCATTGGCCACGCCTATCTGACAGGGGTGACAGACTTCGTGGAGCTCCGGGCAGCGTTCCATGATCGGATCGTCCCGCTGTTGCAGGAGTACTTCTTCGAGGACTGGGAGCGCATCAACCAGGTGCTCGCGGTCAGCCAGGGCGCAGAGCCATTCTTGGTCAGTCGACGGCCCAAGCTGTCGGCGCTGTTCGCAGGGCAGGCGCAGGGATTGGAAGACGCTGACGAGGCGCGCATCTGGCGTCTCAATCCGAACCTGCCTGGCGCAAGCTTCCGGGCGCTCTACGAGTCGGTGCCGGACGACGCGCTGGGTCTGTGAGCGACGCTGAGCATGCACCTCGTCGTCCGCGAGCATGAGCGAATCGCGGTAGTTGCCGAACGCCAGCGGGCGGACGAGCGCGCGCTTACGGTGGCCGAGTCGGAGCTGCTGCTGCGGACCTGCGAGCGCGAGCGCATTCCCGCAGTGGTGGGCGCTTATCGGGCTGTGAAGTTCCGCAGCTACTGCGGGGTGATCCAGGCTGGGTCGCTGGTTGTCGAGGTGCTGCCCAAGATCGCGCAGGACGACGGCTTCGACCGTGCCCTGCTGCTGCGCATGATCGCGCTGGCGAGCGACTTCCCTCTGGCAGCGGTCGACTCCGACAGGCTGGCCCTGCAGGGGCACAGTCTCTTGCTTGCGCTGGTGCGCTGGTACTGCGACGAGCTGCAGACGCAGATGCACCAGGGCATGCTGAAGCAGTACGTCACCGAGGCTGACGCGCTCGGATCGATCAGGGGCCGCTGGCGCCCAGATGTGGACGCGCTTCGGCACGCCGGGCGCCGCGATCGCATGCATTGCGAGTTCGACGAGCTCACCGCCAACAACCGCTACAACCAGGCACTGAAGGCTGCACTGCGGCGCGTGATGCCGCTGGTGCGGCAGAGTGAGGGTGTCAGCCGCCAGGTGGCGCAGCTGCTGGGCTGGATGGTTGACGTTGACGATGTGGTCGTCCGGGCGGCCCAGATCGACCAGCTTCCGAAGAACCGCCTGACCCAGCGCTACTCCCGTGCGCTGATGATGGCGCGCTGGTTCCTGTCGGAGGAATCGCCCGATCTCAGCCGCGGGCGCGAAGCCGGCCTGGCGTTGCTGTTCGACATGAATGCCTTGTTCCAGCGCACCTTGGGTGCATTGCTCAGGCGGGTGTTGCCCGAAGGGCTGCATCTGCGCGAGGAGGGGCCGCGGCGCCATCTGGCAACGGACGAACTGGGTCAGCGGCAATTCCAGATGCGTCCCGACCTGTGCATCTTGCGCGGTGACGAAGTGCTGGCGATCGCTGACGCGAAGTGGAAGCTGCTCGACCCGTCGGCGAACGGCGGCGGCCAGCCGGGCGTCGCTCAGGCGGATGCCTACCAGCTGCATGCTTATGCGGCGACATATGGCTGTGCCCGTGTAGCTCTTTGGTACCCCCGCCCGGCTGCACCGGACCAGCCAACGGCCGGCGTGCAGCGCCTGTATGAGTTCTCGGGTGCGGCGGCTGGCGAGACCGTGAGGCAGCTCATGGTTCAGCAGGTGGCCTTGCCGGTCCCGGTGGCTGGCGAGCGCTGGATCGACGCGATGACCGCGGAGGTGAGGGCGCAGCTCGGGCTGCTGCTCGGTGCGTCGGTCGGCCTTGGCGTGCCTGAACTCTCGGCGGCATCGGCATGAGTACGCCGCCACGCGCTGCATTGCCATGGGAGCAGGCCGAGGGTCTGAGGTCGCCGGACATGGCTGGGATGCGAGACCCGCGGAATGGACCGATGGTCGACCTGGAGTTCCAGCACTCTTTGGTGGCGGGGCTGGTCCTCAAGCCCGAGGTGCCGGAAAAGGTGCGCATTGCCTTCGACACGGCGCGGAACCTCTATCTCTACGCGTGGCATGTCTACCGCTTCTATCCGGTCGCTGAGCTGCAGGCTCTTACCTCACTCGAAGCTGGGCTTCGGGCTGCTCTACCTGAGAGGCTGCCGGCAGACTACCAGCACCCTCGGCAGAAGAGGCCAATGCTCCATGGCTTGCTGCAGTACGCCATCGACCATGAATATGTCCGCAACGAGGGCTTCAGCCGCTGGCATGAGGTTGCTCGTGATCGGGCTCGCCAGCGCGCCGACATGGCCAATCTAGAGCGAATGGAGCGTGAGGGGCTGGACTCGATTGAGATCGATGAGGACACGCCCTTGGAGATCCATCCTGAGGACCAGGACTGGGACTTGGTCAGTGTCCTGAAGGTGACTATGCATCGCCGCAGGAACAGCCATGCGCATGGCGATGGCGGGCTGACGGGCCAAGTGCGTGGGACACTGGAGCTGGTTGCTGAAGTCCTCAATCAGGTTTTTCCCATTCGCGGCGCTACTGATGGAGGCGCCATTTCTGACAACTCGAATCACTCAGCATGACGATCAAAGCTCTACTACTCAGCCTGTCCTTGGCAACTGCCCTCACGGCGTCACCGTCCGAGGCCGCTCTGTTCACTGGGTCGGAAACTGGCTCAGGAGGGGCGACATTTGCGACGGTGTGGGACACCACTACTGGGCTTGACTGGCTTAGCCCGACGGCCACTACGAATAGGACAATCAGCGAAGTCTTGACTGGATACGGGGGATGGGCGGGCCTGGGGTTCCGGTACGCCACGGGCTCAGAGTTGCGCCTTCTTCTCGAGCATGCAGGGCTGGCCGGTGCCAGCGCTGGCGCAAATTCTTGGTCCGATGCGGCGGCGATCCACGGGATGAATGCCCTGGTCACATCGCTTGGCTGGACCTACGAGGATCGGCAGCCTAGCCCTGGTGATGAACTGGGTAAGCACACGATCTATGGCGTTCTTGCCGATCTCCATCTGGGCGATGGCCAGTCGCCGGCCAGCCGCCAGTACGCCGTGCTGACGAGTTCAACGGACTACGCGGGCGCGGGCTTCGGCGGGCAGTGGCTGTACGGCGACGCAGACAACCTGGTTGGTTCGTTCCTTGTCAGAGATCGCTTCAGCGTGCCTGAGCCTGGGACGGCTTGGCTGACGCTATTCGCCTTCGGCATCGCTGTTGCTGGCGCCGGGCGGTTGCGATTCAGGGCTAATAACATCCGCGAGTGAGGCGGCTTTCTTCCTACGCGCGCCGGAGGCCGCACTGAGCCGCGCGGCCTCGCTGCGCGAGATCCAGCGGCAGTTGTCCGGGGTGAATCCGCGTGTTTTGTCTAGCCGAGCGAAGACGAGATCTTGAGATGTCGGCTGACCCATGTCTGCAAGGAACTGATTGAAGTCGCGCCAAGGCGGGTGTAGCTCTACTCCTGGGTCGAACCTCTTGCTGGCGGGCGAGATCAGGCCGTGAACGATCGCGCTCCAAGCCTTGTATGCGCGGGTCTTGCAAAGCCCAAGACCGGACTTCGGGGGGGCGGTCACATCTATGCGCCCGATCCGTATGCGAGCCTTTGCTGCATGCATCGATATTGCCCGCGTTGCTGCAACGTACTCTGATGCTAAGCGGCGGCTCTTGAATCGGAAGCCGTCAACTTCGGTCGGTCGACCCAAGCTGCCGCCGCTTTCGCCGCCAGGGGTCAGGTTGTAGCCAGCTGGCCATAGCGTGCCGAGCCGGCGAATCCAGTACCGCTCTTTGCTCTCAAGCCCTGACTTGGTAGTTCCGCTGTCGATTTGCTTGATCGTGAACGCATGTTGGCCGTCGGTGCGAATGGCCGCATGCAGACTGCCTTCGTGGCGAATTTGCCCCATGGTGGCTTGTTCACAATGACTTCGCCAGCGGATGCCTAGGTTGACGATGGTCTGGCCGACATACTGCTTCCCGCTCGCTCGATGTGTGACGAGGTACACGACGCCGTTGGCAAAGCCGGGGCTTGGAATGCGCTTGAATGCATCTTCCGGTGAGGAGCCCCTTGCAATGTCCCTTGCTATGGTTTGGGTCGACGCTGGCGGCTTCAAGATGCGCGCTGCTGATTCAAGGTTTGGGTAGAGGACGTCGTTGACCTTTACTGGGTTTACAGCCCGCTCACTGCGCAGATAGCCTCGGGCGAAGACCCGCTCGTCAGTCATGCCCGCTTGACGCCTCTTTAATGCTCGGGTGTAGCCGACACCAGCTGACCTGCAATCGGCCTTGAGCGAGCCCGCTGCGCGTGAGGCTGCTGCGCATCGTGGACATCCGTTGCCCCTGAGGTGGTTCTGTGCGGCCTGCTGGAACAGACCATGTGTGGGACAACATATCTCGACCTTCTTGACCGCACCCCGATAGATCGCAGTCGAGTAGCTGTACTTGTCGCCATGGACGCTGCGCGCACGTTCGACAAATCTCTCGGTCGGCGTGGCATGGCGATTCGGTGTCGAGTCCTGCCGTCTTGCACCAAGAGCCTTTTCGCCGACACAAGTTTGGCAGCCGTTGTGCCCACGGATATGTGATTTTGCAACTTGAGTGAACCATCGATCATGGCTCATGCATCGGAGCTGAATCCGGTCTCCTGTCCCAACGCTGTCGCCAATTCTGCTGTAGTCGAATCGGACCTCAGTGTGGGCACGCTGCGAGCGCCTGATGAACTCTGACCTCCCGAGTCGCATGCGGACCGCGTAGCATTCGCGGCAGCCGACTCCTTGCCAATGATGCTGCGGCAGGATCTGAAATGGCCCGTGGGTTCGGCAAACAACCGTGACTTTGTCGTCGGTCGAGCGGTAGCTCACCAGCCGATAGTCGTATGTGTCGCCATGAGCGCCGCGAAAGCGGGCGATGGCTTGCTCTTGGCTGAGCTTCTTGGGCATCTTGCGCGACGGCGTGCTGCCGCAGGGAGCGTATAGGCTCGGCTTGTGCCTGCGGTCGTCACGACTTGATTGGTTGATGACGCTGCGCAGTCTTGCAGTCCATCTTGCCGATGCGCCTAGCGATTCTGCTGATGTTCAGCCGGCGCTGCCGAAGGCACCATTTACCCGAAAGCACAAGCGATGAATAAGTCATCACTGACTGATCATCCAATGTTGGCGCGGCTCTCGCGCCCAGCGCTCTGCCACGCGCACCACGATGGCCGGTAGCCAGTCGATCCAGATGTGGCGCGGGCGCATCGAAAGTTGCGCAGCGCCCCTTTCCAGCAGGGTCCGTCCAGAGGGCGCCAAGGCAACGTCGCGATCAATTCGCGGCATCGACCGGATTGCGTCTCGGCTGATGACGTGCCTTCAGCGCCAACGCATCTTCCACCGCGGCAAGCCCATCTTTGACCTTGAACGCGGCAATGGGTGGCAGCACGAAGCTGATCTTTGCCAGGTGCTCGCCAAGCTGCTTTGCAGCGCGGCCCTTGTCGTATCGGATCTCGGTTGTACTGTTCCCTCGCGAATGTCCGACAAGCTGAGATTTGATCGGGGAGGGGACCAGTGCATCCCCAAGAGCAGTTGAGAAGTTATGGCGCAGAGAGTGGAAGGTCTTTTTGCCATCCCTGGGAATGCCGAGCTCCCTGCCGAGGAATCGCTCGTTGAACCAACTGCTGGGCGCCTTGCCATAGCCTTTGACTTGATCAAATGCCAATTCGGGAAACAGCCGCTGATAGCCGGCGGTGCGCAGGGCCCTCGCGTATTCGAGAAGGCCGAGCTCAATCAACGTCGGATGAATGGGAACGATGCGCACCGCGTTGACGTTCTTGAGCGACTTATCCACCGCACCGTCTCGGCTCGCTTCTTCATCTGAGACGTCTCCGCCGTCCAGGTCGAGCTTGTCTTCGCCCAATAGGTTGAAGTCGATGTAGGCAATTCCATCAGGTACTTCGACGATGTCGGCGAGGTAGAGCTGGGCGAGTTCGTTGATCCGCCCCCCGGCGTACAAGCCAAGAAGTGGCAGCCAGTAGTAGTGCGGCCTGAAATGGAAAAACCGGCCCTGCTTGCTTCTCTGCCCGATGCCGGTCCTGAACCAGTCAGTGCCAAAGATCTTCAGCAAGTCTGATTGCGACATTGGCAATCGCTGTTGGGCGGCAGCGGTGCGCTTGCCCCCAACCGACTTGAACACATCATCGGCCAAGCCATCTGCTGGGTTGCGCGTGAGCATGCCCTGCTTGACGGCCCACTTCAGGAACTCGCCCATGTCGGCGATCAGGCTCTCCAGTGCAAGCGGGGTGAGCCGCTCCAGCCCGTGCTCGTCGGCCAGCCGGATGAGATCGAGCGAAGTTGCATCCGGCACCTTGAGCCGCCGCTTGACCAAGTCACGACGCACCGGAAGACGACCGGCTTGATTGGCCACAGACCAGAGCACGTCACGGTCCAGCTGTCCAAGGCAGATGTCCCCAGTCAGTTCAACGAACATGGCACCAACGCCCTCCTTGGTATGGAGCGTGTCAGGGCGCCAGGAGGCTCGGCCAGCATCTATGTGTTTCCGCACGAGTTCAGAGAGTCTGGTGTTGGCGTATTTGGGCTCGCAGTACGACGAAATGTTGGGCGCTGTGCGAGCAGTGGCCTCAACGGCAACGCTTGGGGCTCGCTCAAGCTGGACGGACGCAAGCGGCAGGAGCGTCTGTCGTAGCGCTTCAACATCAAGTTTGCGAACCAGCAGACTCGACGAATGCACTGGCAGGCCGGGCACCGGCACGACAAATGCCATCTGCTTGATCGGAGGCAGCATGAACTGGCAGATGCCTTGTGGTCCGGCAGACGAGACTAGGCTGCGGACTTCATCTGGGAAGCGCAGGGCAACGTCCCGGGACAGTCTGCGCTGCTCGCCGTGACGCTGAAGCTCGGAGTCGGTGATGTCTACGGAGACCAAGCCGGTCTCATCGATGTCGTGATAGAGGCTGTCTATGTCCTTGATCAGCCAACCGTCCTGGTCTACAAGGCGCACGAAGAACGCGGCCTGACGCTGCAGCAGGTGCTCAGCGAGACGGAGACGATCGGAGCCAAGCTGTTCGGCAGCCTGGTCAAGAGGGATGAGACCGTCGCCGATCAGGTCGAGCGAGCCGGCTATGACTTTGGTCGGGTCCATGCTCTGCAGTGAGGCCACGCGACGATGCCAGTCGGCGATGAGCGAGCTGGCGACAACCTTCGCGAGGGGCAGGTCACGGCAACGGGTGCTGACATGCACTTCCTTCTTGCCAAGAACCTGCTGCAGCTGCCGGGGCACGTACATGCGCACGACATAGACACCGCTGCGTAGCCGCTTGAGGTACTGAATCTGGGGCATCGGTCCATACCTTCGTAGTGGACCTGCGGCGGGATGCTCCGGGCACGACTCAAATCCTTTTTGGATCAATGAGTTGCGCACCTATGGAGCGGGCGATGGGAATCGAACCCACGTCATGAGCTTGGGAAGCTCAGGTCCTACCATTGAACGACGCCCGCGTTCGGCGCCGATTATAGGGAGGGCTTCGGCAGCTGGTGCCGACTTTCCCGCGACAAGGCCCCGCGCCAGATGCTGCCTCGCTGGCACCGCTACAGTCCGGCAAATGAGCGCGCCCCAACTTCCACAGTCCGAGTCTTCGCCCCTGTCCGCCGAGCCCCTGCCGCGACCGCCGGCGGTCTGGCGGCTGGCCTGGCGCCAGTTGTGGCGAGACTGGCGGGCCGGGGAGTTGCGCCTGCTGATGCTGGCGGTCTCGCTGGCGGTGGCCGCAGTCTGTGCGGTGGGCTTCCTGTCGGATCGCCTGGAGCGCGGCCTGCAGCGCGATGCGGGCAAGCTGCTGGGCGGCGATGCGGTGGTGATCAGCGACCAGGCAACGCCGGCGGCGCTGCGCGAGCTGGCGGCCGAGCTGGGACTGCGCAGTTCGGCCACCATCAGTTTCCCGAGCATGGCGCGTGCACCGCAGGAGCAGGGCGGGGCAACGCGGCTGGTCGCCGTGCGTGCGGTGGATGCCGCCTATCCGCTGCGCGGCCGGCTGCGCCTGGTCGACGGGCGCAGCGTCGGTGCGCCGCAGCGCGGCACGGTCTGGGTGGATGCTCCCTTGCTCGATGCGCTGGGTCTGGAACAAGGCGCCACGCTGTTGCTCGGCGAGATGCAGTTCACCGTGGCGGGACTGATTGCCGAAGAGTCCGACCGCGGTGGTGGTTTCGTGAACTTCGCGCCGCGAGTGATGCTGGCCGAAGCCGATCTGGCGGCCACCGGACTGGTGCAGCCGGCCAGTCGCATTTCCTACCGCCTGGCGGTGGCCGTGCCCGAGGGTCGGCCGGCACGGGTGCAGGACGAGTTCCAGCGCCGCGCGCGCGAGCTGATCGAGAGCCGCCAGTTGCGGGGCGTGCGACTGGAAACCCTGGAGTCCGGCCAGCCCGAGATGCGCCAGACCCTGGATCGGGCCGGGCGCTTCCTGAAACTGGTGGCGATGCTGGCGGCGCTGCTGGCTGCCGTGGCGGTATCGCTGGCAGCGCGCGATTTCGCGGCGCGGCACCTGGACGATTGCGCCATGCTGCGCGTGTTCGGCCAGCCGCAACGACGCATTGCCTGGGCCTATGGCCTGGAGTTCGGCTTTGCCGGACTGCTTGCCAGCCTGGGCGGCGCCGCGCTGGGCCTGGCGCTGCATCAGGTCTTTCTGCTGCTGCTTGCAGGTCTGATCGAGGTGCAGCTGCCCGCACCGGGACCCTGGCCCCTGGCCCTGGGCATCGCGTTGGGCATGGGTCTGCTGCTGGGCTTTGGCCTGCCGCCGGTGCTGCAGCTGGCGGCTGTGCCGCCGTTGCGGGTGATCCGCCGACAGATGGGCAGCGTCAAGCGGAGCTCGATGCTGGTGCTTGCCGCAGGCTTGCTGGGCTTCGGCGCGATTCTGGTGCTTTTGGCGCAGAACCTGGTGCTGGGCCTGCTCACCGCCGGAGGCTTTGCGCTGGCGCTGGGCCTGTTCGCCCTGCTGGCTTGGCTGGCGGTGGCTGTGCTGCGCCGCGTGGTGCCGATGGGTGGCGACAGCGCGGCCATGCCGCGCTGGCTGCTGCTGGCCACGCGCCAGCTGGCAGCCCGGCCGGGGCTGGTCGTGGTCCAGACCTCGGCGATGGCTGTCGGCCTGATGGCTCTGTCCTTGCTGGTGCTGCTGCGCACGGACCTGATCGATGGCTGGCGAGCCGCCAGCCCGGCCGATGCGCCGGATCGCTTCGTCATCAACATCCAGCCCGATCAGGCTGAGGCCTTCCGCGCGACGCTGCGTGCCGCCGGCGTGCCGGACTATGACTGGTATCCGATGATCCGGGGCCGGCTGCTGGCGATCAATGGCAAGACCGTGTCGCCGCAACAGTACGAGGACGCGCGCGCCCAGCGCCTGGTGGAGCGCGAGTTCAATCTGAGTCACAGCGACGAGATGCCGCAGCACAACCGGCTGCTTGCAGGCCGCTGGCAGGCACAGGAGTCTGACGGGCTGAGCGTGGAGGAGGGGCTGGCCAAGCAGCTGGGGCTGCAGCTCGGTGACCGCCTGCGCTTCGATATTGCCGGACAGGTCGTGGAGGCGCGCATCACCTCGCTGCGCAAGGTGGACTGGGCCTCCATGCGGGTGAACTTCTTCGTGATGTTCCCGCTGGCGTCCATGCCCGAGCTGCCCTCGACCTTCATCGCGGCATTCCGCGCGCCGCCTGGCGCGGGCCTGGATCGCCAACTGCTGCGCGACTTTCCCAATCTCACCGTGGTCGATGTCTCTGCGCAACTTCGCCAGGTCCAGGCGGTGCTCAATCAGGTGATCGATGCGGTGCAGTTCCTCTTTGCCTTCACCTTGGCGGTGGGTCTGGTGGTGCTGCTCACCGCAGTGGGTAGCACCCGCGAGGCACGCACGCGCGAGTTCGGACTGATGCGCGCGCTGGGCGCCGGCGCAGGGCTGTTGTCCCGGGTGCAGCGTGCCGAACTGCTGGGCGTGGGCGCGCTGTCCGGACTGCTGGGCAGCGGCATGGCCCTGCTGCTGTCGGCCTTGCTGGCCCGCTATGTGTTCGAGTTCGACTGGGGCGGCTCGCTTTGGATCCTGCCCGTGGGGATGATCAGCGGCGCCCTGCTGGCCTTGCTGGCGGGCTGGTGGGCCTTGCGCGGCGTGCTGCAGCGGCCGGTGGTGCAGACGCTGCGGCAGTCCACGCCCGACTGAGTCGGCCCTGGACGCTGCCGCAGGCCAGCGCGCTCAGAGCCGGAAGATCGCGACGGCTTCCATCAGTCTTTGCGCCTGCTCGCGCAGACTGGCCGCAGCGGCCGCCGACTGCTCCACCAGGGCGGCATTCTGCTGCGTCATCTGGTCCACCTGCGTGACTGAGCTGTTGACCTGGACGATGCCGTCGCTCTGCTCGGCTGCTGCAGAGCTGATCTCGCTGATGATGTGGGACACGCGCTGGACGCCAGCGACGATCTCGCTCATCGACTGGCCCGCTTCCTGCACAAGCTGAGAGCCGGTGGCGACCTTGTCGACGCTGGCGCCGATCAGGCTCTTGATCTCCTTGGCGGCCTCGGCCGAGCGTTGCGCCAAGGTGCGCACTTCCCCGGCGACCACGGCGAAGCCGCGCCCCTGCTCGCCCGCACGTGCCGCCTCCACCGCTGCATTGAGGGCGAGGATGTTGGTCTGGAAGGCGATGCCGTCGATCACGCCGATGATGTCGTTGATCTTGCGCGAGCTGCTGTTGATCTCGTCCATGGTGCTGACCACGCGCCCCATGACCTGGCCGCCCTGGTCGGCGGCACTGGAAGCGGAGACCACCAGCTCGTTGGCGGTGCGCGCTGACTGCGCGGTCTGCTGAACGGTGCTGGTCAGCTGGGCGATCGACGAGACCGTGATCTGCAGGTTCGAGGCGGTCTGCTCGGTGCGATTGGAGAGATCCTGGTTGCCCGAGGCGATCTCGGCGCTGGCCGTGCCGATGGAGTCCACCGAATGGCGGACCACGCCGATCATCTCGGCCAAGCGCCGCCGCATCGCTTCGGCATCGCGGGTGAGTTCGCCGATCTCGTCTCGGCGGTCGCTGTGCATCTCGGTGCGCAGATCGCCTTGTGCGATCGCGCGAACGCCGCTGCTGAGCGTCTGCAAGGGCCTCGCGACCCAGTTGCGCAGCAGCCACGACAGGCCGAAGCCGAGCGCCAGCGTGGCGGCGCCCAGCATCAGCCAGAAGGGCACCATCGTTGCCCAGTGCGAGGCCATGGCCTCGCCGCGCGACACCTGCGCGATGACCCATTGGTTGGTCTTGCTGTTCTTGCGCACGATGGCGAAGTTGTCCGTGCGGCCATTGCCCAGCAGATCGGGCACCCTGTCGATCTGTCCCTCGTCGCCCAGCTCGGCGAGCTGCTTGGCGAAGTCGGGTGCCAGCTCGCTGAGCAGCTTGCCCTGGAGCGTCGGGTGGGCGCTGATCCTCGCCTGGCTGGGGTCCTTGCCGACCGTCAGCAGATACATGCCACCAGAGTCGAAGAACTTGGTGTCGCTCGCCATCTTGGCGATCGCGGCCTCGAAGGCAGCAAGGTCGAATCCGATGAAGAGGATGCCGATGACTTTGCCGGCGTCGTTGCGGACCGGCTCGTAGAAAGCCATGTAGACCTTGCCGAACAGGGTTGCGCGGCCGGTGTAGCTTTGACCGGCGATCATCGATGCATAGGCCGGGTGCTGCTTGCCCAGCATCGTGCCCATGGCCCGTTCGCCTTTCTCGTTCGTCAACGAGGTGGTGATGCGGATGAAATCGTCGCCCTTGGCCGCGAACACGGTCGCCACGCCGCCCGTGGTCTTGGCGAACTTGTCCACCTGGGTGAAGTTGCCGTTGAGCGTCGGTCCCCAGTCGCGGAACTCGCCAGTGGCCTCGTCGAGCGTGAAGGTGGGGCCGAACTCCTGGCGGAAGGTGCCGAAGCTGCTCTTCACCAGCGCGCGCGCGGCTTCGTCCATCGCATTCATCGCATCGGCCAGCGCTTCGGCCTTGTCTCCGACCCAGGTGTTGATGCGTTCATCCGCGACCCGGGTGAGCAGCACGCTGACGGCGCCGCTGATGACGAGCAGGACCACGAAGAGGCTCGCTACGCCGATGAGCGAGACCTTGCGGGCAATCGAAAGCGTGCTTGCTGTGTTCATGGCTGTACTTCCGCCAAAGAGTGGAACTCAGGCAAACGGGACGAAAAAAAACCCGCGGATCAGGCGGGTTCTGTTGTTCTCGTCAGGCAGCGATTGAATCCATCAGGCCCATATCGGCGCTGCTCATCAGGCCTTCGATGTCCATCAGGATCAGCATGCGCTCGCCGACCGAGCCGATGCCTGTGATGAAGCTGGTGTCCACCGCGCTGGCATTGAGCTCCGGGGCCGGGCGGATTGCATCCTTGTTCAGCTCGAGCACGTCGGACACCGAGTCCACCACCGCACCGACCACGCGGTTGCGAACGTTGAGCACGATGACCACGGTGAAGCTGTTGTACTCGGCGCTCGCGCAGCCGAGCTTCAGGCGCAGGTCGACGATAGGCACGATCACGCCGCGCAGATTGACCACGCCCTTGATGAACTCGGGCGCATTGGCAATGCGCGTCGGCTGCTCGTAGGAGCGGATTTCCTGCACCTTCAGGATGTCGATGCCATATTCCTCGCTGCCCAGCCGGAAGGTCAGGTACTCGCCGCTGGCCGGTGCATGGGAGGTCACCGCCAGGGCGCCGCCGCTGCGGGGAACGAGTTGGGTGGCTTCGGAGACTTGCTGTTCCATGGTTGACCTCTGCTTTGGACGGGAAATCGTTGGGTTGATCGGCGGAGCTGTCGGGGTGACTGGGGCTCAGAAGGTTTCCCAGTCACCATCAGCTTCCTGGACTGGAGGCTTGGCCTTGGGGGCTGCTGCCGCAATTGCCGGTTTGGGCACCGCAGGCGCTGCCATCGGCTTGGGTGGCGTGGTCGGCTGAGGCTTGCGTGCGGCGCTTGCGGACGTGATCGAAGCGGTGTTCTGCTTCACTGCGGGCGCCACCGTCACAGTGCTGGTGCTGGTCTTGCCGGCTGTCTTGGGCGCGGCAAAGGCGGTTGTCAGCGACGGGGCTGCTGCCGTCTGCTGGCTGTCCAGGCGGAAGCGGGAGACTGCCTGACTCAAGCGTTCGGCCTGGTCCTTGAGGCTTTCTGCCGCGGCTGCCGATTCCTCGACCAGCGCGGCATTCTGCTGCGTCATCTGGTCGAGCTGGACCACCGACTGGTTGACCTGCGCGATGCCATCGCTCTGCTCGGTGGAGGCCGCGGTGATCTCGCCGATGATGTCGGTGACGCGCTGCACGCTGGAGACGATGTCGTTCATCGAGCTGCCTGCGTCCTGCACGAGGCGCGTGCCGACCTCGACGCGCTCCACGCTGGCGCCGATCAGTGCCTTGATCTCGCGGGCCGCCTCGGCGCTGCGCTGCGCCAGCGAACGGACTTCGCCGGCGACCACCGCGAAGCCGCGGCCCTGTTCGCCTGCCCGCGCGGCTTCCACTGCAGCATTCAAGGCCAGGATGTTGGTCTGGAAGGCGATGCCGTCGATGACGCCGATGATGTCGGCGATCTTCTTCGAGCTGCTGTTGATCTCGTCCATCGTCGAGACAACCTGGCCGACCACTTCGCCGCCGCGGGCCGCGGCACCCGAGGCCGAGGATGCGAGCTGGTTGGCGGTGCGGGCCGATTCGGCCGTCTGCTTTACCGTGCCGGTGAGTTGCACCATTGAGGATGCCGCGGACTGCAGGCTGCTGGCGGTCTGCTCGGTGCGGCCGGAGAGATCTTGGTTGCCGCTGGCGATCTCGACCGAGGCGGTACGGATGCTCTCGGCCGAGGCGCGCAGTTGTCCGACCAGGTCTTTCAGCGACTGCTGCATGTGCTGCAGCGAGCGCATCAGGTGCGAGGCTTCGTCCTTGCCTTCGATGGTCTTGGACGCGCTGCTCAGGTCGCCCTGCGCAATGGCGCGCGCCAGCTCCTCGGCATCGGCCAACGGCGCGCAGATGCTGACCATGTTCAGCAGGGTCAGCGGCACCACCACCAGCGCCGCCAGGGCCAGCACGACGATGAAGGCGCTGAGAGCCTTTGTCTGGCTGGCCTCTGCTGCCGCCTTGGTCTCGCCGCTCTCGGCCTCGATAGTGCGACTCAGCTCGTCGAGCAGCTTCTCGGCCTGTTCCACATCCTGCTTGGCGCGACTCAAGAGCCTGTCGGCAATCGCCGGGTTGTCGTAGGCGTTGTTCTCCAGCGAGCTGAGTACTTCCTGCGCCTTGTTGGCATAGGCAGCCAGCAAGGCCTGCACCTTCTCCATCAGGGCTTTGTCGCTGTCGGTCTGCGACTCGGCCATCCGCTTGGTGATGTCGCCGATGGCCGTACGTGAGGCTTCCCACTTCGCACGAGCTGCCTTCACCGCGTCCGGCTTCTCGTAGTTGATGATCATGTCCTTCTCGTGCGCGCGCATCTCGCCCATGGCTCGGATCAGGCGGTTGAGCTGAACGGCTTCTGCAACCGACTGGTCGGCGAACTCCTGCGTCAGTTTGGTCAGCGAATTCATGCCCACCAGGCCGACGCTGCCGACCAGCAACAGCAACACCAGCACCATCGCGATCGCGCCGATCATGCGGGTGCGTATGCTGAATTGCCGTAGCAGGGCGCGCACGTTTGTCATGTCTGTCCTTCTCCCACGTTTGCTCTTTGTTCTTGTGTCAGTGACCTAGCTGCGTCGCAGGGCTCAGTGGCGCGAGCGGCGTACCAGGCTGCCGATGTCCAGGATCAGCGCCACACGACCGTCGCCCATGATGGTTGCGCCCGAGACGTCCGGCACCTTCTTGTAGTTGGACTCCAGGTTCTTCACCACCACCTGCTGCTGGCCGAGCAGTTCGTCCACGAGCAGTGCGACGCGGCCGCCTTCGGCCTCGACCACGACCATGATGGAGCTGACATGCTCGAAGTCGAAGCGCGGGACATTGAAGACCTGCTCGAGTTCGACCACCGGCATGAACTCGTCGCGCACCTCGACCACGCGTCCGGAGCCGCCCACGGTCTTGATGGTGTCCGCCTGCACCTGGAAGGATTCGACCACCGAGGCCAGCGGCAGGATGTAGACCTCTTCGCCGACACCGACGCTCATGCCGTCCATGATGGCCAGCGTCAGCGGCAGACGTACGGAGACCTTCATGCCGTAGCCTTCGGCGGAGTCGATCTCCACCGTGCCGCCCAGCGCGGTGATGTTCTTCTTCACCACGTCCATGCCGACGCCGCGGCCTGAAACATCGGTCACCTGTTCCGCGGTGGAGAAGCCGGGCGCGAAGATCAGGCCCCAGACATCGGCGTCGCTCATGCTGTCGGGCGCGTCGATGCCCTTCTCGCGTGCCTTCTTCAGCAGCTTCTCGCGGTTGAGGCCTCGGCCGTCGTCGCGCACCTCGATGACGATGGAGCCGCCTTGGTGTGAGGCAACCAGGGTGATGGTGCCATGCTCCGGCTTGCCCTTGGCCAGGCGTTCAGCCGGCAACTCGATGCCGTGGTCGCAGCTGTTGCGCACCAGATGGGTCAGCGGATCGGTAATCTTCTCGACCAGTCCCTTGTCGAGTTCGGTGGCTTCACCTTGGGTGACCAGCTCGACCTTCTTGCCCAGCTTGGATGCCAGGTCGCGCAGCATGCGCGGAAAGCGGTTGAAGACGCCCGACATCGGAATCATGCGGATCGACATCACCGATTCCTGCAGATCGCGGGTGTTGCGCTCCAGATCGGCCAGGCCCGAAGCCAGCTGCTGATACAGCGCCGGGTCCAGGCCGGCGCTGTTCTGCGCCAGCATCGCCTGGGTGATGACGAGCTCGCCGACCAAGTTGATCAGCTGGTCGACCTTTTCGACCGAGACGCGCAGCGTGGTCTGGTCCATGCCACCGGCGGCTGGGCGCGGCTCGGCCGCCTTGCCAGCTGCCGGCTTGGCGGCGGGCACCACCGCAGCCTTGGGGGCCTCGGCGCTCACCGCGGCCGTGCTGGCTGCCGGTACGCCGGGCGCGTTGTCGAAGAAACCATAGCCCGGATCCGGCGGCGTCGGCTCGGGTGCCCCAGGGGCGCCCTCATGGAAGCCGTAGCCGGGGCCCAGCGGCATCAGCTTGACCTGCTCGCGCGCGACATGGAAGGTGAACAGGTCCAGCAACTCGTTGTCGCTGCTGCTGGTCAGGACCTTGAAGCGGCGCATGCCATCGGCGGCCTGGCCGGCGTCCAGAGGTTCGATGGTGCCGAGGTCGGTGATTTCCTTGAACAGCTCGACCAGGTTGTCGGCTTGAGAGGGGTCAGCCAACGGGCCAACCTGCAGCTCGAGCAGCCGTGCGCCCGGCTTGCCGGCGGCCGCAACTGGTGCAGCAGCCGGTGCAGCCGCTGCAGGGGCTGGTGCCGCAGCGGCCGGGGCAGGCGCGGCAACGGCCGGCGGCTCGCCGCCTTCGACGAAGGCGCGGATGCTGGCCAGCAGCGAGCTGGTGTCCACCGGATCGGCTCCGCTGCCCTGATGCCGCCCCAGCTGCGCGCGCAGCGCGTCGCCGGACTGCAGCAGCACATCGACCATCGCAGAGTTGGGGGCCAGCTCATGGCGCCGCAGCTTGTCCAGCAGCGTTTCCATCTGGTGGGTCAGCTCGGCCACGTCGCTGAAACCGAAAGTCGCTGCGCCGCCCTTGATCGAGTGCGCGCAGCGGAAGATCGCGTTCAGTTCCTCATCGTCGGCTGCCTCGATGTTCAGGTTCAGCAGCAGCTGCTCCATGTTGTCGAGGTTCTCGCCAGCTTCCTCGAAGAAGACCTGATAGAACTGGCTGAGGTCGATACCGGCACTGACGCTCGCGCCTTCGGAAGACATCTCTCCCATGCTGAACTCCTGTGGTCTGAAGGCGCTGCTTTAGCGGATGACTTTGCCGATCACTTCGATCAGCTTGGCCGGGTCGAAGGGCTTGACCAGCCAACCGGTGGCGCCCGCGGCGCGTCCGGCCTGCTTCATCTGGTCGCTGGACTCGGTGGTCAGGATCAGGATGGGCGTGGTCTTGAACTTCGGGTTGTCGCGCAGCTTCTTGGTCAGGCTGATGCCATCCATGCGCGGCATGTTCTGGTCGGTGAGGATCAGGTCGAAGTCACGCGTGGCGGACTTTTCCCATGCGTCCTGGCCATCCACCGCTTCCACCACGTTGTAACCGGCGTTCTTGAGGGTGAAGGAGACCATCTGGCGCATCGATGCCGAATCGTCCACAGCAAGAATTGAGTGCATCGTTTTTCTCCGGATAACAAACGGGTATCGGTTGAGCTTGAGGGATCTTTAGAACAGTTCGACGGAGCCTGCGTCCATCTCGTCCTGAGTCACGGGGTTGGGGCGTAGCGGCGCGATCTCGACGACGGCTTCGCCATCCTCGTCGTCGCCGAAGGCGTCTCGCGCGAGCTGGTCCGAACAGTTGCGCAGCCGCTGCGAGGTGTGTGCGATCAGCTGCGTGGACATGTCCTGAAACTGCAGCGCGGTGATGGCGCCGGCAATCTGCTCCATCACGGCATGCAGGCCGGCGGCGCTGCACTGGCCGTCGTTCTCTGCGGCCTGCCGCAGCATGGTGTTGAGCTGGCTGGACGCAGCGTAGAAGTGCGCGGACAGCGACTCACCCGCGTCGTCGATCAGTCGCTGAAGGCGTTCGAGATCGTTGTTGACCGTCATCAGATGGTCCTGGATCTCGGCGGCAGCCAGCAGGGGCAGCAGGCCCGGTGCGTCGGGCTCTGGTGTGTCGCTCATCAACGTACTGGCTCCATCGCTGAAGTTCCTTGTTCTGGCTTGGCCTTGTCCAGGGGCGGGCAGGGCTTGGCAGCGCTAGAAATCTTCGGCAATTCTGCCCGCGCTTGTCTACGCGACAAGCAAGGCGAAACAGGTTTATTTGTTGATATCGGCAAAATTTGCCTCGATCCGCTGATTAGTATTGCCGCAGGGTATGGATTGCTCAAGCGTTTTCGGTCTGGGGTGGCTCCCGAGTCGGACGGCTGGTCATTCTTGGCATACTCCCGCCCCATGACGTCCACCAGCGCCGAGCGTTCCCTGCGGATACTGCATGTCGAAGATTCGGAACTCGACCATCAGCTGATACTGGCGCAGTTGCAGCGTGCGGGGCTGCGGGTTGAAGTGGAGCGTGTCGATACCCTGTCCGCTGTTGCGCAGGCGCTGCAGCAACCCTGGGATGCCATCGTTTCCGACTACAACCTGCCGGGTTTTTCCGGGCTGCTGGTGCTGGACATGCTCAAGGACAGCCAGCAACTGGTCCCCTTCATCCTGGTCTCGGGCGAAATCGGCGAAGACACGGCGGTCGCCGCGATGCGCACCGGCGCCTCGGACTACCTGCTGAAGAACAACCTGGCCCGGCTCGCGCCGGCCCTGCTGCATGCGATCGAGGCCAGCGAGACTCAGCGGGCCCGCCAGGCGGCCGACCGCGAACTGCTGAAGTCCAAGCAGCAACTGCATGAGTTGGCCGGGCATCTGCAGACCAGCATCGAGATGGAGCGTGCTGCGATCGCCCGCGAGATTCACGACGACGTGGGCGGCTCGCTGACAGCGCTCAAGTTCGACCTGGCCTGGATGGCGCGCCACGCCACCGACGAGGCGCTGCGCCAGCGGGTGCAGTCGGCGCTTGAGACGGTCAGCTACGCGATCGAGGCCAGTCAGCGCATCATGCACAACCTGCGCCCGGCCATCCTCGAGCAGGGGCTGGTGGCTGCGGTGCAGTGGATGAGCATGCGCTTCGAGCGCCGCACCGGCATCCTCACCAAGGTGCGCACCAGCCAGGAGCAGATCCAGCTGCCGCCCGGCGTGCCGCTGGTGGCTTATCGCATGGCGCAGGAAGCGCTGACCAATGTGTCCAAGCATGCCCAGGCGACGCAGGTCGACATCGACCTCAGCGTCGACTCCGGCGTGCTGACGCTGGAGGTGCGTGACAACGGGCGGGGCATCGCGCCGGGCGACCTGGCCAAGGCGCGCAGCTTCGGCATTCGTGGCCTGCATGAGCGCGCCGCCACGGTGGGCGGCTGGGTGGACCTGAGCAGCAGCTCGGCCGGTACCAGCCTCATCCTGACGGTGCCGCTGCATGCCGAGTGCACGGTGACTGACGAGGCCGACGCGCTGGTGCCGGCACATGATCCTTCTGCCTGGGGCGGTGCATGATTCGAGTGATTCTTTGCGATGACCATGCCTTGATCCGGCGCGGCATCCGCGACACCCTGGCCGATGCCTCCGACATCGAGGTGGTCGGCGAGGCCGGCGAGTACGGCGAGCTCCGCAGCCTGCTGCGCCAGCTGGCCGGGCAAGGCCGCGACTGCGACGTGCTGGTGCTGGACATCAACATGCCCGGCCGCAGCGGCCTGGATGTGCTGCATGCCCTCAAGGACGAAGGCAGCCCGGTGCGCGTGCTGATCGTCTCCATGTATCCGGAGGACCAGTACGCGATCCGCGCGCTCAAGGCGGGCGCCTTCGGCTACGTCAACAAGGGCGGCGATCCACAGCTGCTGGTGCAGGCGGTGCGCACGGTCGCGCAGGGCCGCAAGTACGTGACGCCCGAGATCGCGCAGATGCTGGTGGAGAGCCTCACCGCGCCCGCTGCCGAGCAGGCGCACCAGAAGCTGTCCGATCGCGAGTTGCAGACCCTGGTGATGATTGCCTCGGGCAAGCGGCTCTCCGACATTGCCGAGGAACTGACGCTCAGCCCGAAGACGGTCAGCGTTTACCGCGCCCGCGTGCTCGAGAAGCTGGGCTTGAGCAACAACTCCGAGCTCACCGTCTACGCCATACGCAACGGCTTGGTCCAGTCCTGAATCCGCGCGGCGAGCAGCCGCAGGCGCTAGGTGAACGCGGCCAGCAGCCGCTCGAGGGCCACGGTGAACGGCGTCTGCATCAGCGGCAGCGTGGCGACCATGCCGATCAGGCCGACGCTCACGGTGATGGGGAAGCCGATCGAGAACACGCTGATCTGCGGCGCGACGCGCGAGATCACGCCCAGCACGATGTTGACGAAGAGCAGCATCGTGATCAAGGGCAGCGCGATCCACAGGCCGATGCGGAAGATCTCCGCGCCCCAGACCTGGGGCTGCGCCGCACGCAGGAAGTGGAACGGCTCCTCGCCGACCGGAAAGGCGACGAAGCTCTGCGCCAGTGCATTGATCAACAGCAGGTGGCCGTTGATGGCGACAAACAGAAAGGCCACCAGGCTGCCGAAGAAGCGGGCGCTGGACGTGCCCTGGCTGCCTGTGGCGGGGTCGAAGAAGCCGGCGAAGTTCAGACCCATCTGCAGCCCGATCAACTCGCCGGCAAACTCCAGCGAGGCGAAGACCAGCCGCACCGCAAAGCCCATCGCCAGGCCGATGAGCAGCTGCTGCGCGATCAGCAGCACCAGCATGCCTATCGAGTCCAGCGGCAGCACCGGCATTTCCGGCAGCGAGGGCTGCATCGCCAGCGCGATGAACAGCGCCAGCCCGACACGAGCACGCATCGGCATATTGCGCTGGCTGAAGATGGGCAGACCCGAGAGCAGGGCCAGCGTGCGCACGAAGGGCCACAGCAGCGGATTCAGCCAGGCGAGCAGCTGTGCTTCGGTAACGGTGAACATCGCGTCGCGTTCGGTATCAGCCGACCACCTGCGGAATGGTCTCCAGCGTGCGCTGGATGTACTCGACCAGCGTCGTCATCATCCAGGGGCCGGTGATCGCCATCACCAGCACGGCGGCGACGATCTTGGGCACGAAGGACAGCGTGGCCTCGTTGATCTGCGTGGCCGCCTGGAACACGCTGACCAGCACGCCGACCAGCAGCACCGTGATCAGGATGGGCGCGGCCACCAGCAGCAGCATGTACAGGCCCTGCTGTCCGAAGGTGAAGACTTGTTGTGCATCCATGGGTGTGGCGTTCGATCAGGTGGCGAAAGAGGCGGCCAGCGAGCCGATCAGCAGATTCCAGCCGTCCGCCAGCACGAAGAGCATCAGCTTGAAGGGCAGGGCCACCAGCACCGGCGACAGCATCACCATGCCCAGGCTCATCAGCACGCTGGAGACGATCATGTCGATGACCAGGAAGGGGATGAAGATCAGGAAGGCGATCTGGAAGGCGCTCTTGAGCTCGCTGGTCACGAAGGCCGGCACCAGCACGCGAAACGGCACGTCCTCCGCCTTGGTCGCCGGATCGAGCTTGGCCAGCTTGGCGAACAGCGCGACATCGGCCTGCCGCGTCTGCTTGAGCATGAAGCTGCGCATCGGCACCTCGGCTCGGCGCATCGCTTCGTCGAAGGCGATCTGGTTGGTCGAATAGGGCTGCCAGGCCTCGGTGTAGACCTTGTCCAGCGTCGGGCTCATCACGAAGAAGGTGAGGAACAGGGACAGGCCGATGATGACCTGGTTGGGCGGTGCAGCCTGCGTGCCCAGAGCCTGGCGCATCAGAGAGAGCACGATGACGATGCGCGTGAAGCCCGTCATCATCAGCAGCACTGCGGGCAGGAAGCCCAGGGCGGTGAAGAACAGCAGCGTCTGGATCGGCACCGAGTAGCTGCTGCCACCGGCACCCTGGCCGACGAGTATGGGCAGCGTGGCGCCGCTGCCGCCACCTGCGCCCTGTGCTAAAGCGGCTGCAGAAAGTGCCGATACTGTCGATACCAGCAGGCCTTGCGCCACGCGACGGCGGGCGAGGGCGGACAGCGCCCGGCGGGGCTTGCATTCAGGCTGCACGCTCGCCTCCTTGCTCCGGGCTGGTGGTGTCGGTGCCGCGCATGCGCGCGAGCAACTGCTGCGCAAAGGGCGAGCCCGCACCGCTGGCGGGCAGTTCGGCCTGTGCTGGCATCACATGCAGCGTGTTGATCTGCTGGGCGGTGACGCCCAGCACCAGCCAGCGGCGATCCTCGCCCTGGCCGACCTCGATGGTGACGATGCGCTGGCTGGGCGACAGCGGCAGCATCGCCACGGTCTTCAACTGGCCCTGGGCGGCAGCACCGCCCAGCGGTGTGCGCTTGAGCAACCACAAGGCCAGCGGAATCAGCGCAAGGATGGCGAGAAACCACAGCAGCGGCAGAAGGGAATTGGTGTTCATGGCCGGGCCATTGTGGCCGGCCATGCCGGGGGTCAATCCGTGAGGAAAGCGGCGGAATCCGCCCCTGGTCGGGCTTTTAGCAGCGCGCGTCTTTCCGTGCGGAGGCTGCTGGTCCGGCTCCACCCCCTTCAAGGAGGCCGCCGCAGGCCGCGGGGATGGGTGCTCCGCTCAGGCGCGGCTCAGGCGGCGCATCCGCTCGGACGGCGTGACGATGTCGGTCAGGCGGATACCGAACTTGTCGTTCACCACCACCACCTCGCCCTGGGCGATCAGATAGCCGTTGACGAGCACGTCCATGGGCTCGCCGGCCAGCGCGTCGAGCTCCACCACCGAGCCCTGCGCCAGCTGCAGGATGTTCTTGATCGGGATGCGCGTGCGCCCCAACTCCACGGTCAGCTGGACCGGGATGTCGAGGATCATGTTGATGTCGTTGCCGGGCATATTGCCCGGCGTCGGCGCGAAGCTGGCGAAGCTGGCCGGAGCCACCTGCTCCGGAGGCGCCTGCACTTCCGCGGCCACCTCGGTGGCCGCGGGCTTGGCCTCGGCCAGCGCCGCGGCCCACTCGGCCGCCATCGCGTCCTGTTCGTCTTGTGCGGGGCTGTCAGCTGTCATTGCGTGCTCCCAACCAGCCCTGGTCGTGGCCGGTCAGCATCTTGTCTACCTTGAGCGCGTACTTGCCGTTCGAGGTGCCGTAGTGGCAGTCGAACACCGGCACGCCATCGACCTTGGCCTTGATCAGCGGGTCCAGGTCGAGCTCGATGAAGTCGCCGGGCTTGAAGGCGAGCAGCTGCTCGACCGTGGCCGGCGCGTAGCCCAACTCGGCCACCAGTTCAACTTCGGCAGCCTGGATCTGGTGCTTGAGCAGATTCACCCAGCGGCGGTCCGGCTCGGCCGAATCGCCCACCGTGGTGGAGTACAGCACGTCGCGTATCGGCTCCAGCGTCGAATACGGGATGCAGAAGTACACCGTGCCGCTGGTTTCGCCCACTTCCAGCGTGAACGAGGTCGACACCACGATCTCGCTGGGCGTGGCGATGTTGGCGAACTGCGGCTGCATCTCCGAGCGCTGGTACTCCAGCTCGAGCGGATAGACACCCTTCCAGGCCTTCTGGTACTCGGCGGTGATCACCTCGACGAGGCGCAGGATCACGCGCTGCTCGGTGGCGGAGAAGTCGCGACCCTCGATGCGGGCGTGGAACTTGCCGTTGCCGCCGAACAGCGAATCGATCACTGCGAACACCAGCGTCGGGTCGCAGACGATCAGGCCGGAACCGCGCAGCGGCTTGACCGAGACGATGTTGAAGTTGGTCGGCACGACGATCTCGCGCAGGAAGGCGCTGTACTTCTGCACCTTGATGCCGCCGATCGCGACCTCGGGACTCTTGCGGATGAAGTTGAACAGGCCGACGCGGATGTTGCGGGCGAAGCGCTCGTTGATGATCTCCATCGTGGGCATGCGCCCACGGACGATGCGCTCCTGGCTGGCCAGGTTGTAGTCGCGTATGCCGCCGACCTGCTCCTCCTCCTGCTCGAGCTTCTGGCTCTCGCCGGTGATCCCCTGGAGCAGGGCATCGACTTCGTCTTGAGAGAGGATCTGCTGATTCATGGCTGGGCGTGCGCGCTGCGAGTCAGCTCCGCTTCACTGGACGATGAAGGTAGAGAAATGCACATTGAGGATCGGGCTCACGACCGCAGGCTTGCGCTTCTTTTTCTTCTTCTTCGGCGCTTCGTCCTGCTCGGCTTCCTCGTCCTCGTCTTCCAGCTCGATGCCGATCGGGCGCACGGCTTCGCGGTTGACCTCGCGAGCCAGCTTTTCCTTGCCCTCGCGCGTCAGCAGCTCAACGGCGGTCTTGTGCGACAGCAGCATCAGGATGTTGCCGCGGATGGCCGGCATGAATGTCTTGAGCAGATCGCCGGTTTTCGCGTCGGCCACCTCCAGCGTGATGCCGATCTGCGCAAAGCGGTCGACTTCCTTGTCCGCCAGATTGACGGTGAAGGGCTCCAGCGGCACGAACACCGGCGGGTTCTTGGGATCGACCTTGGGTGCCGCCGGCGTATGCGCGACTGCCGCGGTCTCTTCGCCTTCCTCGCCCTCGGCGGCTGGCTTCTTCTTCAGCAGGAAGACAGCCGCGCCACCGCCGATCAGCACCAGCAGCAGCACGGCGGCGAGGATGATGATCAGCTTCTTCTTGCCCCCGCCAGCGGCGGGCGCATCGGCAGCAGCGGCTTGCGTTGCCATGAGAACTCCTGTGGACTGTCGTCTGCCCGGGCGGCGGGGCGGTTGCCCCGGTTGCCCGGCATGACGCCATTATTCAGAAAACCGCCTGTCGCGAGTGGCGCGAATAGCGGGGTAAAGCGCTGTGTCTTCGGTGCGGCGCCTGGCACCTCAGGCATAGAGATCGACAACGCCGCGGCCTGTCCGCTGCGGTGCCACGGCTGCCATCGCGCTGTTGCCTTCATCGGCACCCGGCGCCGCGGCGAGATCGCTGTGGGTCGCTTGCGTCTGTGAACCCTGGGCCTCGCGCTCGCCGCGGCTCTGGCCGGGCGACTGCTGGAACACGCCGCCGCCGGCCAGCGTCAGGCCTTGCTCGCGCAGCGCGCTGGCCAGATCGGGCAGGCTGGCCTCGAGGGCGCTGCGCGTCTGGCTCTGCTCGGCCACGAAGGACACCTGGGCCTGCTGCCCATCGACGATGATCTGCACCGACACCGGCCCCATCTCGGCCGGGTTGAGGTGCAGCTTGGCCTGCTGCACACCTTCGGCGGCGAGCACGCTGACGCGAGCCGCCATCTCCGGTGCAAACTGCGGGCTCTCCAGCGGTGCCTGCAGCGGGATGCCCGCCTTGTCGGCTGCGGCCGTTTCGGCGCTGCCGCTCTTGGGCTGCAACGCGGCAACTGGCGTGCCTGGGATCACCGGGCTGGCGCTGCTCTGGGCCTGGCGCAGCTCGCCCTGGAAGGACGCGGCGGCCTCGCTCGACGCGCCAGTCAAAAGGCTGCCGCGGACTTCGCCGGCCTCGATGCTCGCGCCCTTGGCCGCCGGCTTGCCGTCGGCGCCAGGCAGGGGCTGGGCCTGGACATCTGCGGTGTCCAACGAGGTGCTGGGGTTGTGGTGCGGCACGGCCTTGCCGGACAGCTCGACCGCCATGGTCTCATCGCCTTGCGCCTCGCCGGACGGTGCCTGCTTGTGCTGCGCCTGCTGGAGCAGGGCCAGCACCTCGGCAGCCAGCGGCGTCGCGTTTGCGTCCGTCAGAGCCTGGTCGAGCGCAGCGCTCTCGCCGGGGCTGCTGACGATATCTGGGGCGACAGCGTCGCCGCTGGCGATGCCGTCGATCTTGCTGCGGTCGGAGGCCGACTGGCGCGCCTCGGCCTGGCGAGCGGCGAGCTGCTCGCGCTCCTGCGTGCTGCGGCGCGTCTTGCGCGCCTGCTGCTCGGCATCGCCACGCGAGGCCACGGCCCGTTTGTCGTCCTGGCCCACGTCCTGCTCCGTCCCCTCGGGCGATGGCTTTGCTGCGTCGTCTGCCTCAGCGCGTGCCGACGAAGCGTCGTCCGACGGCTTGTGACCCTTGGTGGCGGAGATCTCGCCGCCCGCCTGGCCGTGCGCGCCGGCCTGGGGTGCTGCGCTGGACGGCGCCGGCGTCGCGCTGGTGCTGGCCGTTTCGCGCAACAGCTGCGCGAAGCTGGCGCCACTGTCATTGCCGCGGCCGGCTGCGGCCGGGCTGGCTGCGAACAGGGCCAGCGCCGCCGAGGACTTGGCCACCGACGACGCGGACGCGCTGGGGTTGTTCAGGGATTGCATCGGGAGGGGCCTCGGTCCATGCGTCGGAGGGTCACGCGCTGAGGCGCGCGAAGGGGTTGTGCTGGGCCAGCGCCGCACGCGCGGCCTGTTCGTCGGTCTGCTTCTGCTCGCGGCGCTCGGCCATGCGCAGCATCTCGGCACGACGGCGCTCGATCAGCTTGCGTATCGAAGCCACGCGCACCTCCAGCTCGCGCAGCGTCGCCTGGGCGCGCTCCACGCGGGCGTCGGAGTGGCGGGCCACCAGGCCCTGCTGCTCGATCGCCTGGTCCAGGCGCAGGCCGAAGGTCTGGTAGCAGCCGACGATGTCTATGCTCGAGCCCCGCGTGAACTGCTGCGTCCAGCGCTGCTGGTACTCGTTGCGGTACTGCCCGAGCTGCGTGTGCTGGGCCTGGGCGGCCTCGGCCTGACGGCGGACCTCCTGCAGATAGGCCAGGGCCTGGTCGCGCTCCGACTCGGCGCGCTCCAGCAGGATGCCCAAGGTGTGCAGATTGCTGATGCTCGTGCTCATGGTCAACCTTGTACGTCTCTTCGTCCTACGCTTATCGGCCGAAATCAGGCCTGATTGACCACTGTTTGCAGTTGCTGGACGCTGGCGGGCAGTGCGGCCGGCGTGTGCATGTCCTGCTGCAGCAGGCGCACCATGTCCGGATGCAGGCGCACCGCCGCATCGAGCTCGGGATCGTGGCCGGCCTGGTAGGCGCCGAGCTGGATCAGGTCGCGTGCCTTGTTGTACTTGGCCAGCAGCTGACGGAAGCGGCGTGCCGACTCCAGGTGGCGCGGCTCGGCCACATTGGTCATCACGCGCGAGATCGAGCGCTCGACGTCGATGGCCGGGTAGTGGCCGGCCTCGGCCAGTTCGCGCGACAGCACGATGTGGCCGTCCAGGATGCCTCGGGCCGCGTCGGCAATCGGGTCCTGCTGGTCATCGCCCTCGGACAGCACGGTGTAGAAGGCGGTGATCGAGCCGCCGCCGGCCAGGCCGTTGCCGCTGCGCTCGACCAGCTGCGGCAGCTTGGCGAAGCAGCTGGGCGGATAGCCCTTGGTGGCCGGCGGCTCGCCGATGGCCAGCGCGATCTCGCGCTGCGCCATCGCATAGCGGGTCAGCGAATCCATCAGCAGCAGCACATGCTGGCCCCGATCGCGGAAATGCTCGGCGATCGCGGTGGCGTAGCTGGCGCCCTGCAGGCGCACCAGCGGCGGCGCGTCGGCGGGCGCGGCGACGACGACCGAGCGCTTGATGCCTTCCTCGCCGAGGATGTCCTCGATGAATTCCTTCACCTCGCGGCCGCGCTCGCCAATCAGACCGACGACGATCACATCGGCCTGGGTGTAGCGGGCCATCATGCCCAGCAGCACCGACTTGCCGACGCCGGTACCGGCGAACAGGCCGATACGCTGGCCGCGGCCGACGGTGAGCATCGCGTTGATCGAACGCACGCCGGTGTCCAGCGGCGTGCGCACCGGGTCGCGGTCCATCGCGTTGATCGGGCGGCGGATCATCGGCTCGTCGTGCACGTCCTGCAGCGGGCCGCGTCGGTCCAGCGGGTGGCCGTGCGAATCGACAACGCGGCCCAGCAGCCCGTCGCCCATCGGCAGATGCAGGCCGCGGTCCTCGTCGCGGCGGAAGGGATGCTGAGGCTTGCCCAGCTTGGGCGCCTGCGGCGGCGTGAAGCGCGGCAGCACCGTGGCGCCGCTGGCCAGACCCTGCACCTCGTCGGTGGGCATCAGGAAGGCGCGGTCGCCGGAGAAGCCGACCACCTCCGCCTTTACCGGGGCGGCGCCCCGGCGGCTGCCGTGCAGCGTGTTGCCGCTGGGTCGTGGCATCGAGATCTCGCAGACCGAGCCGACCGGCACGCGCACGCCGGTGGCTTCCAGCACCAGGCCGGCCACGCGCACCAGCTTGCCCTGCGGCTCCAGCGGCACCGGCGTGGAGGCGAAGGCCTTGAGGTCCTCCAGGTAGCGCGACCAGCGATCGTGGCGTGCGCTCATGGCTGTGTGTCCTCGCTGCCGTCGTCGCCGCCGGCACGGCGGTCTTCCCACAGCGAGGTCTGGCCCATGGCCTGCACCACCTGCAGCCAGCGCGTGGCCAGCGTGGCGTCGACGCTGCCGATGTCGGAATCCACCTTGCAGCCGCCGCGCGGCACCTCGGCATCGGGGATGATCTGTGCGTCGCGTGCCTTCATCTCCTCGCCGGCGCCGTCCTGCACCAGGGCCAGGTCGTCCGGGTTGACGCGCACGCGCACATGGCGGGCCGACAGCTGCAGCGCCTCCACCGCATCATGCGCGACGCGGGCGATGACCTCGGGCCGCTGCTCGATCTCGGCCCGCACCACCTGGCGCGCCAGCTCGACGGCCATGGTGGCCAGCGTGTCGGCCATCTGCTCCTCCAGCGCAGCGAACTCGGTGTCGAAGCTCTTCACCAGCGCGCCGATCTGCCGGCTCATCTGCTGCGCGAAGCTCTGCTTGAAGGCGTCGAGCGCGGCCATGCCGTCGCGGTAGCCGTCCTGATAGCCGCTCTGGCGCGCCGCATGCAGCAGCTCGTCGATGCTGGGCTCGGGCGGCGGTGGCGGTTCGGCCGGCTTGACCTCGGGCTGCGGCGCCGGCGCGAAGATGCCGGGGCGCTCGGCCGGCGGCACATCCTGGAAGGCGCTGGGACTCCAGCTCGAGAAATCCGAGAGCTCCTCGCGCGGGATGAAGCGGCTGTAGTTGGTACGCCGCTCCTCGCCGGAGCGGCGTTCCGGCGGCGGCACCTGGCGGGGCGGTTGACGGGTGGCCATGGCTTAAACGAAGGCGTCGTCGCCGCCGCCCATGAGCACGATCTGGCCTTCGTCGACCAGACGGCGCACGATCTTGAGCATTTCCTTCTGCTCGGCCTCGACTTCGGACAGCCGGACCGGGCCGCGCGACTCCAGGTCTTCGCGCAGCGTCTCGGCGGCGCGGGTGGACATATTGCGGAACACCTTCTCGCGCAGTTCGGGGCCGGCGCCCTTGAGCGCGACCACCAGCGATTCGGACTGCACCTCCTTGAGCACCGCCTGGATGCCCTTGTCGTCGATCTTCTCCAGATCGTCGAAGGTGAACATGTTGTCCATGATCTTCTGCGCCAGATCGGCATCGGCCTCGCGGATGTAGTCCAGCACCGAGGCCTCGATGGCAGAGCCCATCATGTTGATGATCTCGGCCGCGGTCTTCACGCCGCCCAGCGAGCTCTTCTTCATGCGCTCGCCGCCGGCCAGCACCTGGCTCATCACCTCGTTGAGGTCCTTCAGCGCCATCGGCTGCACGCCGTCCAGCGTGGCGATGCGGATCAGCACCTCGTTGCGCGCGCGCTCGGTGAACAGCTTGAGCACGCCGCTGGTCTGGTCGAAGTCCAGGTGCGAGAGGATGGCCGCGATGATCTGCGGGTGCTCGTTGCGCAGCAGCTCGGCCACCGAGGCGGCGTCCATCCACTTCAGGCTCTCGATCGACGAGACGTCGCCGCCCTGCAGGATGCGGTCCAGCAGCAGGTTGGCCTTGTCCTCGCCCAGCGCCTTGCGCAGCACTGCGCGCACGTATTCGTCGGTGTCCTGCACCAGCATGCTCTGCGTCTCGGCCACCTGGTCGAAGCGCGTCAGCACCGACTCGACCTTCTCGCGCGGGACGACCTTGAGTTTGGCGATGGTCTCGCCGAGCTTCTGCACCTCCTTGGGCTGCAGATGCTTGAAGACCTCGGAGGCCTCTTCCTCGCCGAGCGACATCAGCAGGATGGCGGCGTCTTCGACTCCCTTGTCGTCCATGATGGTGTTTCTCTGCTGAGATTGGGGACGTTGGATCAGGCGGATTCGCCGTTGATCCAGTCACGCATGATGTTGGCCACGGCCAGCGGGTTTTCCTTGGCCAGGATGCGGGCGCGCTCGAGCTTGTCGTTGACCCCCGGGGCCTCCAGGGCCGGCAACTCGGCGATCGGCAGTTCGTTGGCCTCGTCGACGACGGCGTTGAGCTGGGCTTCGGGTTCGGGCTCGGGCGGACGGGCGGCAAGCAGCGCCGGACGGATGAAGCCGAACACCGCGATCAGCGCCACGACGACCAGCGCCAGCGGCACGGCCGCGGTGCGCAGCAAATCGGTGAACCAGGGCTCGCGCCACAGCGGAACTTCGACGGTCTCGGGCTTCTCGATCACGAAGGGCGCGCTGACCAGCTTGATCGAGTCGCCGCGCTCCTGGCTGTAGCCCACCGCTTCGCGCACCAGCTCGGTCAGCTTGTCGAGCTCGGCCTGCGGCAGCGGCTGCGTGCTGGTCTTGCCCTTGGCGTCGGTGACGCTGCGGTGGTTGATCACCACCGCGGCATTGAGGCGCCGCACGCTGCCCACGGCGTTGCGCGTCACCCGCACCGTCTTGTCGATCTCGTAGTTCGTCACCGCCTCGCGGCGCGAGCTGTTGCTGCCGGCGCCGCCCTGGGCGGGCTGCAGCTGCTGGGCCGGACCGTTGATGGGCGCGGTCGCCGGCACCGGCGGCTGGTTGCCGGCAGCGCCGGGCACGCCGCTGGGCAGGGCCGGCGTGCCATTGATCGATTCCTGCGTCTGCTGGCTGCGGATCGCCGCGGTCGCATTGGCGCCCTGGTTGGGCTTGTACTCCTCGGCGGTGGACTCGACCTGCGAGAAGTCCAGATCGGCGCTGACCGTGGCACGCAGGTTCTCGCGGCCGACCACCGGTTCGAGCAGCTCGTAGATGCGCTTGTTCAGGTTGGCTTCGATCTGCTGCTTGTACTGCAGCTGCTGGCTGTCCAGACCGGAGCTGTTGTCGCCGGTGTTGGAGAGCAGGGCGCCGGTGGAGTCGACCACGCTGACTGCCTTGGGATTGAGCTCGGGCACGGAGGCCGAGACCAGATGCACGATGCCGGCCACCTGCGCGCGGTCCAGCGTGCGGCCGCCGCGCAGCGTCAGCATCACCGAGGCGCTGGGCTTCTGCTGCTCGCGGAAGAAGCCGTTCTGCTGCGGCATGGCCAGGTGCACGCGCGCGTCGGCCACGTCGGCCAGTGCGGTGATGGTGCGGGTGAGCTCGCCCTCCAGCGCGCGCTGGAAGTTCAGTCGCTCGTTGAACTGCGTCTGGCCGATGGAGGTCTTGTCCATCAGCTCGAAGCCCACGGTGCTGCCTTTGGGCAGGCCGGCCGACGCCAGCTTCATGCGCACGTCGTAGACCTGGTTGGCCGGCACGAGGATGGTGCCGCCCGGCTCATGGCGATAGGGCACATTCATCTGCGCCAGCTGGGCGATCACGGCGCCGCCGTCCTTGTCGGACAGGCCGGTGAAGACCGGTCGGTAGTCGCCCTTGGAACCCATCAGCGACATCGCCAGCACCACGGCGGCCAGCGCGGCCAGACCGATGCCGAGACCGACCTTGCTGCGCATCGGCAAGGCCGCCAGGCGGGCGCCAAAGCCCTGCGGCTGGGCGGCGACGGGCTCGACCAGGGCGGTGGGGGCGGGTGAGGCGATGGCGTTGTCCATGGGGCAGCGTTGTTCTTGCGGCGGGTTATCCGGGCTTCGCGTCCGGTGCCTCTGCGGTCAGTTCGTGCAATGCCTCACGGGCATCGCCACTTTCGGCACCGATGCGACGGATTATTCGGATTCCCCCCCTCAAGAAAGCCTGGAACAGGCCGATGAAGCGAGCGCAGTTCCTCCCTTGGTCCACGCCGCGTCTGCGTAGCATTGCCATGCCTGAAGCGGCCCTGTGCGTGAACGATGTCACAGCCGGTCGCGTCGCCCGGAGTGCTCAGCATGGACCTCAAGCTCAAGCCTTTTGATTTCGCCCAGGCCGCCGCGCGAGCCGGCTTGGCCGTCAACGGCCAGCCTTTGGCCAAGCGCAGCGAGGCTGTCGCCGGCGCGAGCTTCGGCGATGCGATGAGCCAGGCGATGAAGGCGGTCAGTGCGCAGCAGCGCGAGGCGCAGCGGCTGCAGCGCGAGGTGCAGCTGGACAATCCCACCGTCAGCCTCGAGGAGACGATGGTGGCGATGCAGAAGGCGCAGATCGGCTTCCAGGCCACGCTGCAGGTGCGCAACCGCCTGGTGTCCGCCTACTCCGAAATCATGAACATGCAGGTGTAAGAAGGCCTGCTGGCGGGCTCAGCAGCTCGACGGCCTGGGCGCGTCCGGCCCGCACAGCTGGGTGCGGCCGAGCACGCTGGAGCGCACCTGCAACTGGTGGCCCGCGCGGGTGGCAAAGGCGGTCTCGCCGGCGGCGAGCAGTCGTCCTGCACCGGGCTCGAAACTCAGCGCCTCGCCGGCGCGCGTCATCTGCACCCGTGGATAGTCGGCCGCACGGCCGACACTGATGTTGCAGGCCGGCACCCCGCTGCCGCAGTCGCAGGGCTGGCCCTGGCTGATGCCCCAGCACCAGTCAGGCCCGGCGCGGAAGCTGGCATGGAGCGCCTGGCCGCGCACGCTGGCCTCGCGCGCATGGCGCAGTTCCTGCGCCAGCTGCTCGCCGGCGGCGCGCAGTTGCTGGCGCGCGAGAAAGTCTGCGAAGCTGGGCACCCCCAAGGCCAGCAACACGCCCAGCACGGCCAGCACGAAGGCCACTTCGAGCAGCGTGTAGCCGCGCGTCCGGCGTGCTGCCAGGCTGCGCCCCATGACGCTAGCCCTTCTTGCGCAGCAGACGCTGGCGGCGTTGGGTCAGGTCGATGAAGGACTGCAACTCGCGCTCGGCGCCGGCCGGCAGGCTGGCGAAGGCGCAGCCCAGTCGGGTGCCGGGCGGCCCGTCGGTGTTGTCTGCCGCATGCTGCAGCGACAGCGTTGCCTCGAAGTGCGTGTCGCGCTCAAGTTCCACGCGCACGCCCGCCAGCGTGAGCCCGGCGGCCAGCGGCGGCAGCCCGGGTGGCAGCAGCAAGGCCAGACCCGTCACGCTGAGGTCCAGCACGCGCAGATCCAGAGGCATCTCCGGCCACTGCGGATGCTGCAGTCGCACGCGTGGGTAGTTGCTGCCCAGCGGCTGGACGCGGAAGGCCTGGCGGCGCTGGAAGCGATACAGCATCGGCGGCAGCGGGCAACGCAGCGTGGCCTGGCCGTCGCCCTTCACCAGCGTGAGGCCGGCCAGTTCGAACTCGATGCGGATGCTGTCCTGATAGGCCACGGCCAGCACCTCGTCGCTGGCCTGCAGCGCTGCGAGTGCGACGTCCTGTGCGGCCACGGCAAAGCACAGGCCGCCGTGCTCGGGCGCGATGTCGACCAGCGGCGCGCGCAGCGTGATGCCCTGTGGCGTGGACAGCTGCACCGGCACCGCTGCGTCCTTGAGCTGGCGCAGCAAGGCGACGAGCTCCGTGCCGTTGTCGACGCGGAACTCGCTGGGGTCGGCGCTGGGGTCGCCTGGCAAGGTGAGAGAGCTGCTCATGAGACGGGGGCTGCCTGGCCGACCGCGTCCGGCCGGCACGGCACAGAGGCTTCAGTGCACCATGGAGCTGCGGCCGCCCAGCAGATGATTCAGGTCTTCCAGCCAGGGTTCGGCGAGGTGGCGGATCTCCGCGTCGTTGAGCAGGATGCGCTGCATGATGCGCGTCTTCAGCTTGGTCTCGTCGGGTGCCAGCTGGCGCTGCGATGCCGCGTGCTTGAGCTGCGAGATCAGCAGCACGCAGGCGCCCTCGAGCTTGACGACCTCGTCCCAGTTACCGGCGCGGGCAGCGGCCAGCATCTCGGTGCTGGCCTGTTCGATGGCTTCGTAATAGCTGAGCAGGTTCGTGTTCATGGGACGGTCCGCTGGGTTGTCGTAGTTCGTCGGGGTGGCGTTCATGCCGCCTTGGCCTCGGCTTGCTGGCCGATCGCGTGCCAGGCTTCGCGCACCGGCTGCAGCAGCCGCTGGCATTCCTCGATTGCCGCGGTGTCGGAATGCAGGTTTGCGTAGGTCAGCCGCCTGCACATATAGCTGTACAGATCGTGCAGGTCGCGGGCGATGTCGCCCGCGTCCATCTGCAGCGCAGCCTTCAGGCCTTCGTCAAGGATGCGCACCGCGCGGCTGAGCGCGCGCGCCTTGAGCTCGATATTGCCGGCAGCCAGCGCGCCCAGGGCCTGGTTCATCGCGTCGGAGGCGCCGTCGAAAAGCAGGGCGACGAGCCGGTGCGGGCTGGCAGTCAGCACATCGGTCTCGAGTCCGACCTTGCTGTAGAGGTTGCTGGCGCGCTGGCCGCGGGCTGCGAAAGGGGAGGCGTTGCCGTACATCTCTTGGTCTCGGTGATGGGGGGCGTGTTGAGATGTTCTTCGGCTGTGGCGTCCCGAACTTGAGAGCCAGCGCCGGCAAAAGCGCTGCCTCATGTAAGCAGCTGTACCCCTGACTGCCGGCGCGCCATGCAAAAGGGCCCGCCGAGGCGGGCCCTGGCGCGGGCCGAGTCGAGGCGGCGCGGCGCTCAGCTGCTGCTGCTCTTGCTCAGCATGGCCATCTGCTGGCTCACATAGCTGGACAGGCCGCTGAGCTTGCCCATCTGCGCATCCAGTGACTGGTACTGGGCGCGGAGCCGCTTTTCCACCAGCGTGAGGCGGTTCTCCATCATCTCCTGGCGCTTGCCGTTGGCGCTGATGCTGCTCTGCAGCGAGGACTGCTTGTTCGATACCCGTCCGTCGGTCGACAGCGCCCCGTCGATGAACTCGCGCAGACGCTGGCTGAAGCCGTTGTTGCGCGGGTCGCTGCTGTCCAGCCCCTTGAAGAAGTTCTTCAGATCCTCGGGGTTGTCCAGCGCGGTGTTCAACTTGCTGGCATTTACCGTCAGCGTGCCGGTCGAACCTGGGTTGAGGCCGATGTCGGCCAGGCGGGCGAATGCGCCGCCCAACGAGGTGCTGCCGCCGGCAATGCCGCGCAGCATGCCCTGCAGCGCAACCACCGTGGAGTCGCCCTGCAGCGTGCCGGCGGTCTTGCTGTCGGCGTCGTACTTGGTCTGCTCGCGCATCAGGTTGATGACCGCGTTGTAGGCGTCGGAGAAGGCGGTCACCGCCGTCTTGATCGCCTCCTTGTCCTGGGCGATGTTCAGTGTCGCCGGGCTGCTGGTCGTCGCGAGCAGGTTGATGGTGAGGCCGTCCATGGCCTTGCTCAAGGTATTGCTCTCGGAGACGATGTCGATGCCGTTGATGTTGGCCTGCGCATTGGTGGCGGCAGCCTTGAGCGTCATTGAGCCGACGCCGGCCGAGGGGTCGTAGGCCAGGGCAGACAGGCCGGCGGCGTCGGCACCATTGCCATCGGCGTCCGAGACGGAGACGCGAAAGCCATTGCTCTCGCCCGTCTCTCTGGAGCGCAGCACCAGGCGCGAGCCGCTGGCGTCGTTGACGATGGAGGCGACCACACCGGCGCCGGCCGCATTGATCTTGTCGCGGATCGCGCTCGGGGAGTCGGCGCCCGCCGCGATGTCGATGGTGACGGCAGTCGCGCCCTCCTTAGCAGTGAATCCGCCATCGCTGCCCCAGCTGCCCAACTCGATGGTCAGACTGCCGGCGCCGACACCGGTGCTGGGCAGCACCGCGCTGGCCAGCGATTGCGCCGCGGCCAGCTGGTTGACCTGCACCGCGACTGTGCCGGCACTGGCGGCGCTGGAGGCGCTGACGGTGAGGGCGCTGCTGTTGGAGGAGCTGGCCTTGGTCGGCGCCCAGAGGTCCACCGAGTTGAGCTTGGATGCGGCATCGCGCAGAGAGGACAGAGCGCTCTGCAGCTTGCCCCAGGCCGAAAGCTGGGTCTTGAGCTTGTCGGTGCGCGTCAGGAGCTGGTCGATCGGCGTGCGCTCGACCTGCACCAGCTTGCTGACGATGGACTCGACATCGAGGCCGCTGCCGATGCCGGTGGAAGAAATGGATGGCACTGCTTTGCTCCTTGATGGGCCTTGCGGCCCACATCGACCCTATCGGCCGCTCGCGCAGAAACTGAAGGCCGTGCAGCGCGGGGCTGGACGGCCTTGGGGCGGGGACTGCGCCTGCGGGCGCCTTCGCTCGGGCTCAGCCCTTGAGCAGCGACAGCACCTGCTGCGGCAGCTGGTTGGCCTGCGCCACCATGGCATTGCCGGCCTGCTGCAGGATCTGCGCGCGGCTGAGGTTCGAGGTCTCGGCGGCGAAGTCGGCATCCATGATGCGGCTGCGTGCCGCGCTCTGGTTCTCCACCGAGATCTGCAGGTTCGAGATCACTGCGTCGAAGCGCGACTGCACGGCACCGAAGGTGGCGCGGGTGTTGTTGATCGTCGTCAGCGCGTCGTCGATGTCATCCATCACCTTGGCCAGACCGGTGGCATCGGTCGGCGTGGGCCGCGGCGTGGACGAGGGCGTGCCAGCAGGGGTCAGCGCACCGATCGACACCGGCGTGCCGCCCGGCGGGATGATGGCGCCGATGGTGGCGTCGTTGGGCAGGTCCAGCGGCGGGATGTCGATGGTGTCCCAGGACGAGGTGTTGGCGCCGATCTGGTAGGTCTGCGGCAGGCCGCTCGCGTCCGACAGGATGGGCTTGCCGTTGAAGGAGGTCGCACCCATGATGCGGGTGATCTCGCCGGCGAGCTGCTGGAACTCCTTGTCCAGCGAGTCCTTGTCCGAGTCGCTGTTGGTGGCGTTGCGGGCCTGGACGGTCAGCTCACGCATGCGCTGCAGCGCGTCGCTGATCTTGCCTAAAGCGCCTTCGGCCGTCTGCGCCAGCGAAATGCCGTCGTTGGCATTGCGCATCGCCACGGTCATGCCGCGCACCTGGGTGTTCATGCGCTCGGCAATGGCCAGACCGGCGGCGTCGTCCTTGGCAGAGTTGACGCGCAGGCCCGAAGACAGTCGCTGCATCGAGACCGCGAGCGATCCCTGCGACATGTTCAGATTGCGTTGCGCGTTCAGCGACGCAATATTGGTGTTGATGGTCTGGGGCATCTCAGCACTCCTGAATGTTCCGTTCGGCGGGCAGATTTACACCTGACCGATGGAACGCATTCTGCGAGTGCGGCAGCCCCGTCAAAAGCCCGATTAAGCGGCCAAACCACGGCCAATACGGAAACCAGTGCGAAGGCCAGGCGCGAGCCTTGCGGCCCGGGCCTGGTGCGCAGCCGGCGGTGTGCCGGCTATGGTTTCGCCCTGATTACTGCAGCAGCTTGAGCACCTGCTGCGGCATCTGGTTGGCCTGCGAGATCATCGCGGTGCCGGCCTGCTGCAGGATCTGCGCACGGCTGAGGTTGGCGGTCTCGGATGCGAAGTCGGCATCCATGATCCGGCTGCGCGCGGCGCTCTGGTTCTCGATGGCGATGTTCAGGTTCGAGATCACCGCATCGAATCGGTTCTGCGCCGCACCGAGCACGGCACGCTGGCCGTTGACGGTGTTGATGGCGGTATCGATGTTGTCGATGATGGTGCCCAGGCTGGCGGCCGTCGAGGTGTTGTCGAACACCGCGATGGCGGAGTCGGTCACGTTGGTCAGCGTCGTGTCGGCCGTCATGTCGGTGGTGACCACGTCCACCACGTCGTTGGCCGTCGTGTTGGCGCCGATCTGGAAGGTCTGCGTGCCTGAACCAGAGCCGGCCAGGATGGCCTTGCCGTTGAAGGTGGTGCCGGCGGTGACGCGGGTGATTTCCTTCTGCAGCTCGATGAACTCCTTGCCCAGCGAGTCCAGGTCGCTGGTGGTGTTGGTGGCGTTGCGGCCCTGCACGGCCAGCTCACGCATGCGCTGCAGCGCGTCGCCCACCTTGGCCAGCGCGCCTTCTGCGGTCTGCGCCAGCGAGATGCCGTCGTTGGCGTTGCGGACGGCCACCGTCATGCCGCGCACCTGGGTGTTCATGCGCTCGGCAATGGCCAGGCCGGCGGCGTCGTCCTTGGCGGAGTTGACGCGCAAACCCGAAGACAGTCGCTGCATCGAGGTCGAGAGCGAGCTCTGCGACATCGCGGTATTGCGCTGGGCGTTCAGGGAGGCGAGATTGGTATTGATGATCGCGGGCATGATGTCAGTCCTTTCGGTATCCAGAGTTCCGGTTCGTTCCGGTCTGTACGGTCGATAACACGAATGCCCTTGCGGGCAGTCTTGCCTGCGAGGCTGCAGCGTCGCCGCCTGGCCTCGCGCCGTCCGCGTCCTGCCTAACTCGATGGCTTAATGCCTCGGTCGGGCCGGCTGACCGGACTACGCAGTCCTCAAAACAACTATTTGGGACCCGTTGGATGTGTTATCGACGACACCTGCTTGGACTTGAGGGCTCCTGCGCGATCGGCGCCGTTCCCGGGTTTGGGAACGGCGCTCTCAGGGTGCTTGAGCTGGCGGACTGACGTTGTCCGCGGCAATCAATTCAGCTGTCGTCAGGGCCAGCTGCTGGGCTGGCCCAGCGTCATCGAAGCAGCGACAGGACGTTCTGCGGTTGTTGATTCGCCTGAGCGATCATCGCAGTACCGGCCTGTTGCAGGATCTGTGCACGACTGAGGTTGGCGGTCTCGGCGGCGAAGTCGGCATCCATGATGCGGCTGCGCGCGGCGGTCTGGTTCTCCAGCGAGATCTGCAGGTTGGAGATCACCGCATCGAAGCGGTTCTGCGAGGCACCCAGCACGGCGCGCTCGGAGTTGACCGTATCGATGGCCAGGTCGATGTTGTTGATGATCGTGCCCAGCGAGGCCGAAGTGGCGGTGTTGTCGAAGGTCGCGATCGACGCATCGGTCACGTTGGTGATCGTCGTCTCGGTGGTCATGTTCTTCGTCGCCACGTCGACCACGTCGTTGGCCGTCGTGTTGGCGCCGATCTGGAAGGTCTGCGTGCCCGAGGCGCCGGCCAGGATGGCGCGGCCGTTGAAGGTCGTGCCGGCGGTAACGCGGCTGATTTCCTTCTGCAGTTCCTGGAACTCCTTGCCCAGCGAGTCCAGATCGCTGGTCGTGTTGGTGGCGTTGCGGCCCTGCACGGCCAGTTCACGCATGCGCTGCAGCGCGTCGCCGACCTTGGCCAGTGCGCCTTCGGCGGTCTGCGCCAGCGAGATGCCGTCGTTGGCATTGCGGATGGCCACCGCCATGCCGCGCACCTGGGTGTTCATGCGCTCGGCGATCGCGAGGCCGGCGGCATCGTCCTTGGAGGAATTGACACGCAGGCCCGAGGACAGGCGCTGCATCGCCGTGCTCAGCGCGGCTTGCGAGGTGTTGATATTGCGCTGAGCGGTCAGCGAGTTGATGTTGGTGTTGATGATGGCGGGCATGTTGCGCTCCTGTTTCAGCTACTAAGACTTCCGGCTGTGCGCCTGGCTTGCGACCAGACGCTCAGTTCCGACGTGAATCGGGCGCCTCGGAGAGACCCCCTTTTGGTGCTACAGGCGACCTTGCGGCCGGATGAGCACCGTCGGGAAGGCAGGACCCTGCAATGCGACGCCCCTGTTCGGGATGCCCCCTCGGCCTGTCAACCTGACCACGCGTCTGTTTCCAGACCCGTTGGAATGGGTATCGGACAGCGCCAAGCAGAACTTAAGCGCTGTTTGTCAATAGGCTCGATCTTCCGAAAAGCGGCTGGGTTTCCCGGTCTGTTCCACAGATCGCTGCCGGGCTTGCGGGCCGGCGGCGACGGTGGGCGGTTCAGCGCCTGTTCGGGCGGGGTGCATCAATGTCTGGGGCGGCTGTCGGTCCTTCGGTCAGTCTTGTGTCGATGAGCTGAAACAGGCCGGTGCGACGGGGAGCGAATCCGTGGGCACCGGGCCATGTAGTGGTTTTCGGCGGTGTCGGCGTAGCACAGGCTTTGAGTCGCGGTGGCAAAGCGGTGCTTTTCTCCCGATTGGCGCGTGAACTAATCCCTAAAGTTCGCTGCACCGTGGTCGATACGCGCGCGCCGCGTGCATGCATGCACGCACGTTTGCAAATCCAGGCGACGGCCCTGCAGGACGCGAGCGTCCTGGGGCGGGTGCCCAGAGAGCAAGCAGCGCGCCACAATTTGGAGAGACTTATGCAAGTCATGACGCAAACAACGACAAGCACCGGCGCCAGTGGCGCGGCCCTGCTGTCGACCTCAACCCAGGCCAGCACTGCAGCGCCGATCAGCAGCGAGGCTGCCGCGCTGCTGCATGCCGCTCGCAATGCCGCCTTTGCCGAGGCCAGCCAGGGCCGGGTGGAGAACGGTCTGCAACTGCTGATGGACGCGCTGCACCACGAGCCGCAGAGTCATGACTTGCTCAGCGACATGGCGGCTCTACTGCTGGCCGCCGGTGCGCTGGAGAACGCGGTGGAGTTCGCGCGCATCGCGCTGGATGTGAATCCGCAGCACGGGCCCAGCCTGTACTCGCTCGGCTTCGCATTGGCCGGGCTTGGAGAGCATCAGCAGGCGCATGACGCGCTGTCCCGCATTGAGCAGGACAGCGAGGCGCTGCGCAGCCTGATGGCCGAGGCGCCTGATCTGCTGCCGCTGGTGAAGACCGAGCTGCAGCGCCTGCAGGCCAGTCTGGCCGAGCAGCAGGCTGCGGCGACGGCGCCCAGGCAAGCCGCTTGACGCGCGGCCGCCCGCGGCGGCGGCACGACGCCTGAACCATCGACACGGACCCCGCGACGCCGGGCGGCTGCATGCCGCGCCGGCGTCTTTGCTTTGCGCAGCGCTTGCGGTGGCTTGATAGCGAAGGGCGCTGGCCGGCCTCGCGCGAGCAGCTCTGGCAGACCGGCCTCCCAGGCCGGTGCGGATCAGCAGGTCACCGGCTCGGCGGCCAACGCCTGCGGCGGCTGGCCAGCTTCGACTCTGGACCACATGCGCAGGTACAGCGCTTCGAGCTCCTGCGCCAGGCGTCGTGCATCGTAGAGCGCGGCGATTCCCAGACCGAGCCGTGCGCGCAGGGCATGCAGTGCCCTGCGATCGCTGCCGAGCGCACAGGCAGCGTCGACATAGCTGCGTGCGTCGTGGCAGACCAGCTCGCCCAAGCCGGCGCTGTGCAGCAGGCTGGCTGCGACGCGGCCGGCGAAGGTTTTGCCCTGCAGCGTCAGCACCGGCACGCCGGCCCACAGCGCGTCGCTGCTGGTGGTGTGGCCATTGCAGGGCCAGCTGTCCAGCGCCAGATCGGCAGCACCCAGGCGCGCGAGGTGCTGTTGCATCGGGACCTTGGGTGCGAACACCAGCCGTTCGGGCGCGATGCCGCGGCGCTGGCCTTCGGCGCGCAGCCGCGCGTCGGCCTGTTCGCCGCCGCTGAGCTGCCACAGCACCGCCTGGGGCAGGCGGCGCAGGATCTCGGCCCAGGCGTCGAGCAGCGCGGGCGTGAGCTTGTAGACCGGGTTGGCGGCCAGCAACACCAGCGCATCGTCGGGCAGGCCCAGCGCGGCACGCGCCGGCACCGCAGCCTGGCGTTCGCGCCGGCCGTCGTTGGGCTGGTAGCAGCGCGGCAGCTGGGCGATCTGTTCGCTGTAGTGCGCGGCATGCGCAAGCGGCGTGACGATGGGGTCGCCGATGATGTAGTCGATCGCGTCCAGCCCGCTTGTGCCGGGAAAGCCTAGCCAGGCCGCCTGCACCGGCGCAGGGCGGCAGGCGAGGGCGGCCATGCGGCTGTCGGCGGTGTGGCCTTTCAGGTCGACGAGGATGTCCACCTCGGCGGCGCGTATCGCCTGCGCGGTGCCGAGCAGGTCAGCCTCGCGCAGATCGATGAACTGCTCGCAGGCGGCGGCGATGCGCTGGCGCAGCGCCGAGCCGTCGTCGGGACCGTGCGAGAACAGCAGCACCTCGAAGCGCTCGCGATCGCGGCATTCCAGCAGCTGCGCCAGCAGCGCCGCGGTGGCGTGATCGTGGAAGTCGGCCGACAGATAGCCGATGCGCAGCTTGCGGCCGGCCAATGGCTTGGGCTTCACCGGCGGCAGCTGCGGCAGTCCGCGGCTCAGGAAGCGGCTGCTGATGCGCGCCGCCTTCAGCATCTGCTGCGGATCGTGCGGCAGGCTGACCAGCGCGAAAGGCACGCAGAACTCGTCGTCGGCCTGCTCAGGCTTTGCCGCCAACGCGCGGCGCAGGCCCTGCGCGTCGGCATCGAACTGCTCCCACAGCAGCGCCTGCTGCTCGGCGTGCACGAGATAGGCGTGCGGCATCACATCGGCCGGGCGCAGCAGCGTGACGGTGCGGAAGCACTCGACTGCCTCGGCATGCATCTGCAGCGTCTGCAGCGCGAAGCCCAGCTGCAGATAGGCGTCCACGTCGTCGCTCTTCAGCGCCAGCGCCTGCATCAGCGCGCCGACGGCCGGCTCGGCAAAGCCGGCGCGGCGCAGCGCCTCCCCCAGCAGGCGCAGGCCCAGGTTGGAGCTGCCGACGGCGGGTACCGCCTGCAGCAGCGCGATGCTGTCGGCGTACTGCTGCAGCGCCAGCGTGGCCTGCGCGGCCAGCAGGGTGGCGGCGAGGTTCTGGCCGTCGATCTGCAGGGCACGCCTGGCTTCGTCCAGCGCCGCCTGGTGGCGGCCGGCGCGCGCGTGCGTCTGTGCCGCGAGCAGCAGCGCCTGCAGGGCAGGGGGGCGCTGCGCGGGTGGCGGCTGGCGCAGCAGCGGAGCGGCGCGCGATTTGAGTGCCTTCACTGCGGTGCGGCGTCGGCGCGGGTGGCCATGGCCAGCAGCGACATGCGATTGAAGAACCACAGACCCTGCACCTGCCAAGGCGTGTACTTGCGCAGCACGTTCGCCAGCGTGTAGGGCGTGTACCAGCAGTTGTGGTCCGGGTGCACGGCCTCGATGAAGGTCTGCGCGCCGGCGTTGTAGTCGAAGTGCCGGCGCATGCAGCTGTAGGCGTCGGGCACGGTGATGATGTACTCGCGTGCGCCGACGGCGTCGAGCTGCGCGAAGAAGCCCTGGATGTCGGGCACATGCTCCAGCACCTCGGGCACCAGCACCAGATCGTAGCCGCCGGGCAGCTCTTCCCAGCGCGAATACAGCCTGCCGCGCAGATGCGGCTGCATCTGCGCGAAGGCCTCGTCGTGGATGTCGAAGCCGTCCACGTCGCAGATCTTGTCCAGCTGCAGGTGCAGCGAGTGGTTCAGGTCGGTGATCGGCCAGTCCACGCAGCCCACATGCAGCACGCGCTTGCCGGCGCAGAGCTGGCTGAACACGTCCAGGCGCGAGCGGCCGATCAGTTCCTCGCTGACGATCAGCTTCTGCGTGAAGTAGGGCTGGTGCGCCAGCTCCAGCGGCGAGACCATGGGCTGACGCTGGGCCAGCACGGCGCTGATCGTATCCATGTCAGGCGATCTCCATGGTGTGCAAGTGGTCGTAGCCCTGCAGCGTGCTGCCCCAGGCCTGGTCGGCGAAGACCTGGCCGCCGCCGGTGTAGGCGGTGCCGGTGAAGTGGCGCGGGATGAAGAAGTGGCTGGGCCAGATGGTCAGCCCGCCGTACTGGTACTGGCGATGGCACTCGGTAAGGAACAGCGGGCCCACGCTCTGCCAGGCCATGCGGTCCATCACCGTGGGCTCCTTCTGCAGGTCCAGGATCATCTGGCCGAAGAAGGGGTTGTCGGGCACCGAGGCCACATAGCCGGCCGCGATCAGCCCAGGCCGGGCCAGCTCGTTCTCCCAGCAGGCCATGGCCTCGCCTTCGAAGAGCCAGGGTTCCAGCGGCCGCTTGCAGATGCTGTCGGCATCGACGACGAAGCCGCCTTCGTTGTAGAGGATCTCCCAGCGCATCAGGTCGGCCACGCCGTTGAGCTCGCGCTGCGCCATCTCGCGCATGTGCGCGGCGTTGACCCAGCCATAGCTGGCCAGCTCTTCGTTGCCCCACAGGCGCAGCTCCCAGTCGGGGTTGTGCCGCTGCCAGGTGGCGATGCAGTTGTCCGGGCGTTTCGATTCGTCGCCGACCCAGATCACGTGCAGGGTGCGTGGAATCATCAGTCAGCTCCGCTCATGCCGTGGAGTGCGTAGTCTGCGCTGCAGGCTGACAAGGCCATGGGCCGATAAAAGCCCGGTTTCCCCGGCTGTCGCGCCGGCCGCAGGGCTTGAAAAGCGTGAACTAGTCACGTCCGTGTAGGAAGAAACCTGACAAGGGCAGGTGTTGCCGGGAGACAGGCGGAACGGATTTGGGCTGATGTTTGGGCCTTGTTCGACTCACCACAATTCGTCACATGTTGAAGCGCCGGAAACGAGAGGGCGCCGAGGCTGACAAGACAGGCAGACGAACGAAACCCAGCGCCAAGCAAGGCACAGCAAGGAGTCCGAGATGAACGCAGAGCAAATCCTGGCCGAGATCCGCGAAGCCAACCTGTCGTACCTGATGCTGGCGCAGAGCCTGATTCGCGCCGACCGCGAGCAGGCGCTGTACCGGCTGGGCATCTCGGAGGACACCGCGACGCTGATCGGCACGCTGAGCCCGGCGCAGATGATGAAGATCGCTTCGGGCAACACGCTGCTGTGCCGCTTCCGCATGGACGACGACCTGGTGTGGGGCCTGCTGACCAGCCACGGCAAGACAGCGGCGAACGACCAGGTGTCTCGCCTGCACGCCTCGATCCTGATGGCCGGCCGTCATCAAGAAGCCGCTTGAGCCTCACCGCCTGAACTGAATTTCGGAGACCGACCATGCGCCAGAAGAGCATCCTGACCGAAGCCCGCCAGATCGAACGTGCGGTGACGCTGATCAACCTCGGTGCCCGGTTGCAGGTGCTGGAGTCGGAGACGGACCTGAGCTACGAGCGCCTGCTGCGCCTGTACAAGGAAGTGTCGGGCAAGAGCCCGAGCAAGGGCCAGCTGCC
>NZ_JBXVVS010000007.1:0-189563 GCF_057219915.1 Roseateles sp. T103 | reverse complement strand
TTCTTCTGGGTAGGGTTGCTTGCTCTGCATGGCACCTCCGATTGGGCCTCAGTTTGAGGCTCGAAGGTGTCTACTGAACCCGGGGCGATTCAAGTTGGCTTCAGTGACTGTTGTCCATCACGCGCGCGTGCCGTACTTCAACCCGCGAGACAAAACCAATGCAGCGTACTTTACGTCCAGCCTCGGCACCGCCTCAGCCAGCTGCAACTCGGCGAACGACATCAGTTCGACTGCTGCCGAAACATAGCCTTGCCTTGAGAAGACCTCGTACTCTTCGAGAATGAGGTTTTCATCAGAGGATGTCAGCAAGTAGCCAACATCCGCAACGACGCCATCAGGGTGCATGACGTCTCGATAGAGAAATATTCCAATCTCTTCGGTAGACAGCGGTGTGGACAAGCCAAAGCGAACCTTGTATTGGTCAATGCGAAGGCGGGCTGCTCGATAGTCGGCATGAGCTAAGGCATCCGCGCACTGCCTAATCAGAATCATGCGATCTGCAGAAGACGGGAAGACCTCCCGGATGTGCTTCTCCAGCTTGCGACGGACGACCTGCCGCGCGCCCTTTCGAAATTCCTCCCAGGATCTAGCCTTCGCGAAGGCGGCATTGGCATGTACTTCAGCAGCAAGGCGGATACGAAACTCGATAGCCCGGGCACGGCTCATGATCTCTAGCATCGGCTGCCAATTGCTCTCGAAATACTTGGCTAGCGCCGCCAAAGCGTCTTGGCTCATGTCATTGCTAACATTGAAGATGAGCTGACGCGAGTCGGCTCGCGCGACTGGTTAGGTATCACTTTTCGGCCGCCTTCTTTCTGGGACGTGGAGGCGGCAATCCGAGAGACCATTTCAACTGAGCCTGTATCTCACGCAAAAGCGGTTGGCGTTCCACATCGATGTTGAACGCTGGCGGGAGCTTTTGACCGCGTGTTAAGACGTTGTTGTAGCTGGCCAAGTCAATGGTGAGTTGATGAAACTCTCGCCTCGCGTGCGCGATCTGCTGAACGCACATTGCTTCCGTCGATGGCCTATCGCCGCCATTCATTACATCGGGACTCCAATCCTCTAGCGCGAACCGCCGCCCTTGCTGGGCGTTGACGTAAAGAACAGGGACTCGATGCGCGATCTTGTTTCTCTTTGTGGAGAGCCTCTGAAGCTTGAGCTTAATTGCCTTCCAAATCTCGAAGTGATCCTCTGCACCGAATGCCTGTTCCAAGTACTTGTCGCAAACTGCGAGCCGTGACCTGAAGTTCTCAATTGAGTTAAACCCAACAATCACGGAGCGCCGTTGTGGAACTGGGAATGCAAGCGCGGCGAGCTGCCAAAGTTGGTATTCAACGTACGCCCACTGAGCCATCGCTTCGCCGACAGCATGAAAGAAGGCTACCTTTTCTTCTGCATGATTCATGTTGATGAGCGGTCGCTGTGACACCTAAGGTGCAATGGGAAGACAGGGGCTACTGCATAACACCGGAGCGGTCCGCATAACAAACCCACGCCAAGCGCTAGAACGTCCTTGATTCATCTGAGAAATCGCCCAAGTTCGTATTCCGGCGCAGGGTACTAACAGTTCCGGTAAAGCGGCAAGGGTTACAACTGAGGCGGGGCCACCAACCATGCCGATCCGGGTAGGTCGCGAAGCTGTCGTTGGCGCAATTCCACTGCTGTCAGACATCCGCTGTTGAGGTGCGAGGTCAGTGGGTAACCACCAGCCTCGCCGCACGCCTGCCCCGCCGCCGCACCATCCAGCCGTGCGGACCGTACTCAGCCCTTCTTGCCCCCGCGCCCCAGCAGCGCCCACAGCAGGATGGCGCCGAAGGTGGCGGTGCCGATGCCGCCCAGCGTGAAGCCGCCGAACTTCAGCGTGTAGTCGCCGGTGCCCAGCACCAGCGTGATCGCGGCGACGACGAGGTTGCGGTTGTCGGAGAAGTCGACCTTGTTGTCCACCCAGATCTTGGCGCCGGCCACGGCGATGAGGCCGAACACGACGATGGACACGCCGCCCATCACCGCCAGCGGGATGGCCTGGATCAGCGCGCCGAACTTGGGGCTGAAGCCCAGCAGGATGGCGATCAGCGCGGCCACCACGAACACCGCGGTGGAGTAGATCTTGGTCGCGGCCATCACGCCGATGTTCTCGGCATAGGTGGTCACGCCGGTGCCGCCGGCGCCGCCCGAGACCATGGTGGCGATGCCATCGCCGACAAACGCGCGGCCGATCAGCGGGTCAAGATTGCGGCCGGTCATCGCGCTGACCGCCTTCACATGGCCCAGGTTCTCGGCCACCAGGATGATGGCCACCGGCGCGATCAAGAGCATCGCGTTGCCGTCGAACACCGGCGCGGCGAACTTCGGGGCGCCGAACCAGGGCGCGGCGATCACGCCGCTCAGGTCGATGGGCTTGCCCAGGCCCAGGCCGTTGGTCAGCACCGCGTAGACGAGGGCGGCCAGGATCAGGCCGACCAGGATCAGCAGGCGCTGCGTCATGCCGCGGGTGAACACCGCCACGCCGGCCACGCAGACAAAAGTGACGCCCTGCATCCAGGCGTCGAAGGGCGTGGGCGCCATGTTCTTGATCGGGATGCCGGCCAGGTTCAGGCCGATCACCGCCACCACCGCGCCGGTGACCACCGGCGGCATCAGCGCCTCGATCCAGCGCGTGCCGGTGGCCATCACGATGAAGCCGATCAGCGTGTAGAGCAGGCCGCAGGCGATGATGCCGCCCAGCGCCACGCCCAGGTTGGCGTTCGCCCCGGAGCCGGCATAGCCGGTGGCGGCAATGACCACGCCGATGAAGGCGAAGCTGGAGCCCAGATAGCTGGGCACGCGGCCGCCGACGAGCAGGAAGAAGATCAACGTGCCGATGCCGCTCATCAGGATGGCGACATTGGGGTCGAAGCCCATCAGGATGGGCGCCAGCACGGTGGCGCCGAACATCGCGATGACATGCTGCACGCCCATCGCGCCGGTCTGCGCCCAGGGCAGACGCTCGTCGGGGGCGACCACCTCGCCGGGCTGGGGGCGCACTTCGCGCCAGCTGAACATCGAGCTCATCGTCGTGATCCTTCCTATTCTTGCTTGTTGGTTCTTGCCCGGCGGGCATGGGAGTCGGCGCCGCCGAGGGCGCGCAAGTCTAGCCGCATGCAATCCGCGTGCCGGGCAGTCTGCCAGCGGCGCGGCGAGCGCAATAGCATGGCTAACCCGGCGATGGCAGCCCCGGCCAGCGCGGCGGCGCTTGCAGCGCGGCGGCGCTTGCAGCGCGGCGGCATTGTCTCGGTTAAGCTGCCCGCAAGGATTGCCAGCACCGATGCATCTGATCGACCCCTGCACCGACCTCGACCGCAGCGCGTGGCTGGGCCTGCGCCGGGCGCTCTGGCCTGACTGCCCCGATGACGAGCATGTGCGCGAGATCGAAGCCCAGCTGGCCGAGCCGGCGCGCTTTGCCGCCTGGCTGGCGCGCGATGGCGAGGGCCAGGCGCAAGGCCTGATCGAGGTGGCGCTGCGGCGCGACTACGTTGTCGGCACCGACAGCTCGCCGGTGCTCTTCCTCGAGGGCCTCTTCGTGCAACCCGGCGCGCGCCGCCAGGGCCTGGCGCGCGAGCTGGTGGCCGCTGCCGCCGCCTGGGGCGGCAGCCATGGCTGCAGCGAGTTCGCCTCGGACACCTGGCTGCACAACGCCGAGAGCCAGGCGGTGCATCTGGCGCTGGGCTTCGAGGAGACCGAGCGCGTGGTCTTCTTCCGCAAGCCGCTGCCGCCGGCGGCCGATGGTTCGCCGCAGCCGCCGCCGGCCTCGCGCGAGCTCAAGGCCTTCATCCCGGCGCTGGACTTCGGGCAGGCCAAGCGCTTCTACATGGCGCTGGGCATGGAACTGATCTGGTCCACCGACGAACTGGCCTATTTCCGCCAGGGCCCGGCGCGCTTCCTGCTGCAGCCGGTGCCTGCCGAGGCGCGGCCCCTGGCCGAGCACTTCCAGATGCATCTGCTGGTCGACGACGCCGATGCCTGGTGGCGCCATGCCGCGCCGGTGGCGCAGCGCTTCGGCACGCGCTGCGAGCCGCCCGAAGACCGGCCCTGGGGCATGCGCGACTTCACGCTGCTGGACCCCAGCGGCGTGTGCTGGCGCATCGGCCATCCGCTGGCCGGCCGGGGCTGATCAGCCCGCCAGCCGGGCCAGCAGGCGCGGCTGGCCGCGCGCATCCACGCCGAGCACCAGACCCTCGCCCGAGGCGGTGTTGGCGCCCACCAGATCAGCCAGCACGAACATATGCGTGACCCAGACCTCGAAGCGATCGGTCTGCCGCACCGCCACCTGCAGCGCCTGGCGCAGCTGCGCCAGCGATGCGGCATTGGTGGCTTCGGTGCCGGCGCGCGGCGAGCCCAGCGCGGCCCAGGGCTCGGCGCGGCCGAAGGCCAGCTCGGCGGTGTCCAGACAGCGGCACCAGGGGCTGCTGCGCACCCGTGCCGGCACCAGACCGGCCGTCTGCAGGCGCTGGCCGATGGCGCGGGCCTGGGCGCGGCCGGCCTCGTCGAGATTGCGCTGCGTGCTGCAGTCGCCCAGGCGGAAGCCGGGCGGGTCGAAGGTGCCCGGCGCCTGCGCATGGCGCATCGCCAGCACCACGCCGCCGCGGCGCAACAGCGCGAGTGCCGGCTCGTCGGCCCGTGCCATGGGGGGCAGCAGGGCCGGCAGGCCCAACGCGGCCAGACTGGCCAGGACTTCGCGTCGATTGATCGCAGGCACGGCAGCAAGCCTCCATCCAACAGCTGAGTGCCGATGATGCCCAGGCCTGCAAGCCTGCGCCGCTGACAGGGTTTGCTCGCCGGAAGCTAGAGGGGACCGCTCAGGCCAGATGCAGGTGGCGCGTCTCGACGCGGCGCAGCGGCTCGGTCTGCACGAAGACAAAGTCCTCGGCCGGCATCGGGCGGCCGTAGTGCCAGCCCTGCGCCCAGTCGCAGCCCTCGCGGCGCAGCCAGGCGGCCTGCTCGGCGGTCTCCACGCCTTCGGCCAGCACGTCCAGGCCCAGGCTGCGCGCCAGCACGATGACCGTGCGCGCGATCGCCGAGACGTTGATGTCGCTGCCCAGCTCGGAGACGAAGCTGCGGTCGATCTTCAGCGTGTGCACGGGCATGCGCTTCAGGTACGAAAGCGAGGAGTAGCCGGTGCCGAAGTCGTCGATCGCGATGCGCACGCCGCGCTCGGTGATCTGCGTCAGCAGCTCGATGGCCTGCTCGGCATCCTCGAGCAGCAGGCTCTCGGTGACCTCCAGCTCCAGCGCCTTGGGCGGGCAGCCGGTCTCGGCCAGGATGTAGTCCAGCGTCTGCACGAAGTCGCTCTGCCGCAGCTGGCGCGCCGAGACATTGACGGCGATCTGCTGCGGCTTGCCCTCCACGCCCTGCCAGCGCGCGGCCTGCGAGCAGGCCTCGTGCAGCACCCAGCGTCCGATCGGGATGATCAGGCCGGTGTCCTCGGCCAGCGGGATGAACTCGGCCGGCGAGATCGGGCCGCGGGTCGGATGGCGCCAGCGCAGCAGCGCCTCGGCGCCGATCAGCGAGCCGTCGGCCAGGCGCACCTGCGGCTGGTATTCGATCTTGAACTGCGCGGCCTCGTTGGCCTGGCGCATCGCATGCGTCAGCTCGAAGCGCTGCTGCACCGCCTGCGTCAGCTCGGGGCGATAAGGCTGCACCGAGTTGCGCGCCTGCACCTTGGCGCGGCACATCGCCGCCTCGGCATTGCGCAGCAGCTCGTCGACGGTCTCGCCGTCGGTGGGGAACAGCGCCAGACCGATGCTGGCACCCAGGTTGAAGCGCTGCGTGCCCACCACGATGGGCTCGTCCATGGCCTGGATCAGGCGGTCGCCCAGGCGCATCGAGGTTTCCTCGTCGACTAGGCCGGAGAGCACGACGACGAACTCGTCCGCGCCGACGCGGGCCACCGAATCGCTGGCGCGCACCACGTTGATGAAGCGCGCCGCGGCTTCCTTCAGCACCGCGTCGCCGGCACCGTGGCCGGCGATGTCGTTGACGTCGCGGAAACCGTCCAGGTCGATGTAGAGCACGGCCACGCAGGTGTGGTCGCGCTGCGCGATGCCGAGCTGGCGGCCGATGCGGTCGCGCAGCAGCGCCGAGTTGGGCAGGCCGGTGAGGCGGTCGTGCAGCGACTGGTGCAGCAGCTCGGCCTCGGTGTTCTTGATCTTGGAGATGTCGGTCAGCACCATCAGGTGCTGCAGCGGGCTGGAGCTGCTGGGCTGCACGCGCACGATAGTGGCCCACACCGGCACCGGCTCGCCATCGCGGCGGCGCAGCATCAGCTCGCCGCACCATTTGCTCTCGGCGTCGAGCGCGGACCAGAGCTGTTCCAGCAGCTCGGGCGGCTGCTCGCCCAGGCACAGCGGCTGCGGCATCTGGCCGATCACGTCGCGCAGGTCGTAGCCGCTGATGGTGTTGAAGGCCGGGTTGGCGTCGACCACGCGGGCCTGGTCGTCGAGCAGCAGGATGCCCTCGGCGCAGTGCTCGAACACCACCGAGGCGCGGCGCAACTCTTCCAGCGCCATCTGCAGCTCGGTCATGTCGCGCGCCACGCCCAGCACGCCCAGCGGCTCGCCCTCGTCAGTCACCGGCGCCTGCTGCATGTCCAGGCACAGGCGGATGCCGTCGGCACCGCGCGCCCAGGCGCGGCCATGCGCCGGCAGGATCTGCGGCAGGTCCTCGTCGCGCTTGCCCTGCAGCTCGGTCTCGCTGACACCGATCAGCCGCTCAAAGGCCGGGTTGCAGGCCTCGTAGACCCCCTGCGCGTCCTTGAAGAACACGCCGTCGGGAATGGCATTGAGCAGGGCCGCCAGACGGCTGCGCTCGCGCTTGACGCGTTGCAGCTCCAGACGGCGCAGCTTCAGCCAGCGGCGCTGTCGCCACACCAGCACCAGCGTCGCCGCCATCGCCAGGCCACCGACCACGCTGAAGGCGCTGAGCCACAGCACCGGACCTTGCATCACGAAGGCGCTGGGTACGGCCGTGTCTGCCCAGGCCGGCAGCACCGACATCAGGGCAAATCCAGCCATCGGCCGGCAAAGGCAACGGTTGATCAGGCTCATGCTAGTCAGGCGGACATTGGGTTCACGACGCACCAGGTCTCAGGACCTTCGGCGGCGTGACTGCTTTTTCAGCGCGCTGCTCTTACTGCAACTTCTCGTCACTGACGTCCGCGCGCGATTGACGGACGTCCCCTCGTGATCGCCTTTCGGGAGTGTCCATGCCTGACTTGATATTGGCTAGGGTTTACAGGGAACTCGCCAGGCGCGTTCCTTGCAATATTGCACGCTTGGCATCGAGTTCTGCAGCCTCGTCGGCGCCACCCAACAGATGCACGCGTGCGCCCATCGCCCGCAGCGGCGCTTCCAGCTCGCGCTGCGGCAGCTGGCCGGCGCACAGCACGATGGTGTCGGCCGCGATCAGCTGCGTGTCGGCGCGCTTCTCGCCATCGCTGACCCACAGGCCTTCGGGCGTGATCGCCTCGTAGTTGACGCCGCCGACCATCTCGACGTTCTTCATCTTCAGCGCCGCGCGGTGGATCCAGCCGGTGGTCTTGCCCAGGCCCGCGCCGAGCTTGCCCTGCTTGCGCTGCAGCAGCGTGATCTGGCGCACAGGCGGCTCGGGCTGCGGGCGCAGCAGGCCGCCGCGCACCTCGGCCGGATCGCCCACGCCCCAGTGGCGGCGCCAGGCCGCCGGGTCCAGCGTCAGGCTGTGGCCGGCCTCGAGCAGGTACTCGGCCACGTCGAAGCCGATGCCGCCCGCGCCGATGATGGCCACGCGCTGGCCCACCTGGCCGCGGCCCTGCAGCACGTCGATATAGCTCAAGACCTGACCCCGCTGCTCGCCCTCGGCCTGGCCCTTGATGCCGGGATTGCGCGGCGTCACGCCGGTGGCGAGCAGCACCTCGTCGAAGCCGGACAAATCGGCTGCGGCAACACGGCGGTTCAGCTGCAGCTTCACGCCGGTGGTCTCGATGCGGCGACCGAAGTAGCGCAGCGTCTCCTGGAATTCTTCCTTGCCGGGGATCTTCTTGGCCAGGTTGAACTGGCCGCCGATCTCGGCCGCGGCGTCGAACAGCGTCACCTCGTGGCCGCGCTCGGCCAGCGTCGTCGACGCGGCCAGGCCCGCGGGGCCGGCGCCGACCACGGCGATGCGCTTCTTCTGCGCTGCGGGCAGGATGCGGATCTCGGTCTCGTAGGCGGCGCGCGGGTTGACCAGGCAGGTGGAGATCTTCTGCGCGAAGGTGTGGTCCAGGCAGGCCTGGTTGCAGGCGATGCAGGTGTTGATCTCGTCGGCGCGGCCTTCGCGGGCCTTCTTGACGAAGAAGGGGTCGGCCAGGAAGGGCCGCGCCATGCTGACCATGTCGGCGCTGCCGTCGGCCAGCACGTTCTCGGCCACCTCGGGGCTGTTGATGCGGTTGCTGGTGACCAGCGGCGTCGTGATGCCCTCGGCGCGCAGCTGCTCGCGCAGCTTCTTCGTCACCCAGGCAAAGCCGGCGCGCGGCACGCTGGTGGCGATGGTCGGGATGCGCGCCTCGTGCCAGCCGATGCCGGTGTTGATGATCGTCGCGCCGGCCTTCACCACGCCGCGTGCCAGCTGCAGCACCTCGTCCCAGCTGCTGCCCTCGGGCACCAGGTCCAGCATCGAGAGCCGGTAGATGATGATGAAGTCCGGCCCCACCGCCTCGCGCATGCGCGAAAGGATCTCCAGCGGCAGCCGCATGCGGTTCTCGTAGGCGCCGCCCCACTCGTCGCTGCGCTTGTTGGTGTGCGTGACGAGGAACTGGTTGATGAAGTAGCCCTCCGAGCCCATCACCTCGACGCCGTCGTAGCCGGCTTCGCGGGCCAGCTTGGCGCAGCGCACGAAGGCGCGGATCTGGCGCTCGACGCCGCGCGACGACAGCTCGCGCGGCTTGAACATCGAGATCGGCGACTGGATGCGCGACGGCGCCACACAGAAGGGCGTGTAGCCGTAGCGGCCGGTGTGCAGGATCTGCAGCGCGATCTTGCCGCCCTCGGCATGCACGGCCTGGGTGATGGTGCGGTGGCGGCGCGCCGCGCCGCTGGTCGCCAGCGTGCCGGCGAAGGGCTTGGCCCAGCCTTCGATATTGGGCGCGAAGCCGCCGGTGACGATCAGCCCCACCTCGCCGCGCGCGCGCTCGGCGAAGTATTCGGCCATGCGCTCGAAGTGCTTGCGGCCGTCTTCCAGGCCGGTGTGCATGCTGCCCATCAGCACGCGGTTCTTCAGCGTCGTGAAGCCCAGGTCCAGCGGCTCGAGCAGGTGGGGATAGGACATGGCGGCGTCTCCTCGTGTTGGCGGGCGATGCTAGCAGCGCGGCCCTGCACCGCCATGGATGCCGCTGCCTAAACAGTTCTTCACCTTCGTTCACCTCGGCACATGGCCAGGCAATGTGCCGTCGCTCCAATCGCCGGCACCCGTCCCCAGCGACGACGACATGAGCCACATCACATGAACCACTTTTCCAAGCTCTTCGGAAGCGGCGCCACGCTGCTGGCGGCGCTGATGCTCCCGCTGGCCCTGCTCAGCGCCTGCGGCGGCAGCGGCAGCAGCGACGACGATTCGACCGCCAGGATCCGCCTGGTCAATGCCAGCATCGCCTACGCCAGCGGCCTGGATCTGGTGGTCTCGGACAGCAAGCTGGCCAGCGGCATCAGCTACGGCAACGCCAGCAGCTACGCCAGCGCGGATGCCGACAGCCTCACCACGCTGGTGCAGTCCGGCGGCAGCACCATCACCTCGCTGTCGCCCACGCTGAGCGCCGACAAGCACTACAGCCTGATCGCCTACGGCTGGCCCGGCAATATGAAGAGCACCATCCTGCAGGAGGAAGAGGAGGCGCCCGATGCCAGCTATGCCAAGCTGCTGGTGCTGAACCTCGCCGCCGACGCCGGCACGCTGGACATCTACCTGACGCAGAACGTCGACGATCTCGCCAGCGCCACTGCCACCGTCTCGGCACTGGCCGGCAGCAGCAGCAGCGGCTACAAGACCGTCTCGGCCGGCAGCTACCGCGTGCGCGTCACCGGCTACGGCAAGACCGGCGACCTGCGCCTGGACATTCCCAGCATCACGCTGGCCAGCAAGCAGGTCGCCACGCTGGTGATCACGCCCACGCAGGGCGGCGTGCTGGTCAACAGCCTGCTGATCTCGCAGCAGGGCTCGGTCGGCAGCTACAGCACGAGCAATGCGCGCGCCCGCGTCGTCGCCGCGGTGGCCGACTACGGCCAGGTCACGGCCACGCTGGGCGGCAGCACGCTGATGAGCAGCACCGTCGCACCGAACATCGGCGAGTACCAGACCGTCGCTGCCGGCGCCTCGACGCTGGCCGTCACCGTGGCCGGCATCGCACAGCCGGCGGCCGCGCCCACGCTGACCGCGGGCAACGACTACACGGTGCTGGTCTGGGGCGAGCCCGCTGCGCCGCAGATCAGCATCCTGTCCGACGACAACCGCCTGCCCAGCAGCGGCTATGCCAAGTTCCGCCTCATCAACGCGGTGGCACGCCTGAACGCCGGCCTGACGATGACGCTGGACTACAGCGCCATCGCAACCAACATCCTGCCGGGCAGCAGCTCGACGCCGAGCGCGGTGAGCTACAGCAGCAGCTCGCTGCTGCAGGTCAGCTCGCCGACCTCGGGCACGCCGGTGTTCAGCATCGCCGAGCTGCCAGTGGTGTCCAGCGGCGTGTACACCGTGTTCATGATGGGCGGCGCGAACAGCATCGCCGGCACCTTGCGGCGCGAGCGCTGAGCAGGGGCCGAGGACAGTCCAGCGGACTGTCCGACGCCCTGCGAAGAGCTGCCCATGTCCCGCATGGGCAGCGCGGCCTGCAAGGCTGAGCAGCCTGCCAGCGTCGAATCCGGCACGGCGCCAGAATGGCGCCATGCCATCCACCCCCAGCACCCCTGCCGCCAGCGCAGCGACCGACACCGGCAGCCAGGGCCTCGCCCTCGCTGTCGGGCTGCTCACCATCCTCGCCTGGGGCATCAATTTCCCCATCCTCAAGTCGCTGCTCGACCTCATCCAGCCCGAGGGCGTGCTGGCACTGCGTTTCGGCCTGATGCCGCTGTTCATCGTCGCGCTGCTGTGCTGGCGCTTCGGCCGCCACTGGCCGCGCCCGACGCGCGCGGAAGCCTGGGCGATCGCCCGGCTGGGCCTGCTGGGCCAGGGCCTGCACCTGGTGCTGTCCAGCTACGGCGTGCACCTCAGCACGGCCTTTTCCAGCTCGGTGCTGCTGGCCTGCGGGCCGGTGTTCACGCTGCTGATCCTGCGCGCCTGGGGCATAGAGCGGCTGCGCGGCGCGCAGCTGGCCGGCATCGCGGTGGCGCTGGCCGGTGCGCTGCTCTTCATGTCGGACAAGCTGCTCGCCGCGAACTGGCGCGCCGGCGGCGGCGACCTGGTGCTGCTGATCGCCGCGGCGATGTTTTCCTATTACACGGTGGCGGGCAAGCCGCTGATCGAGCGCTATGGCGCGCTGGTCGTGTTCAGCTACGCCACGCTGGCGACCACGCTGCCGGTGCTGGTCTATGCGCTTCCCACCGCGCTGCGCGTGGACTGGACGCTGCTCGGCTGGACGCAGTGGCTGTCCGCCGCCTGGGCCGTGGTGGTGGTGGGCTTCATCACCTGGCTGAGCTGGGGCTGGGTGAATGCGCAGCGCGGCGTGGCGCGCACCGCGCCGCTGATCTACCTGATGCCGCCGATCGCGGGCCTGGCCGCCTGGCTGAGCACCGGCGAGAGCTTCACCGGCACCAAGCTGCTCGGCGCCGCGGTGACGCTGGCCGGCGTGGCGATCGCGCAGTTCGCCGCCACGCCGCGGGCCGATGCTGCCCACAGCTGCCCGCCCATCGACTGAGAACAGGCGGCCGGCTCAGCGCGGCCAGGGCCACAGGCGCTTGAGCGCCTCCAGCAGCAGGCCGGTGGCCAGGCCCGCCGCCGGCGCCAGCAGCAGCCAGGCACCGTCAGGCAAGGCAAAGCCGAACACCGCGCGCAGCGGTGCGATCCACAGCGCCGCGGCCAGCAGCGCCAGCGTCGCCGCCAGCACCTTCCACAGCAGGCCGTTGGGCTTGAACCAGCCAGCCAGCCAGGCGCCGCCGAGGCTGCGGTTGGCCAGGATCAGCGCGATATTGCAGGCCACCAGCGTGGCGAAGACCAGCGCGCGCGCCGCCTCCGGCGCCAGCAGCGCCTGCACCCAGGCATGCAGGCCGGCGACCACCGCCAGCACCAGCAGGCCCTGCGCCGCGCTCCAGGCCAGCAGCCCCGGCGAGAACAGCGGCGCGGCCGGGTCGCGCGGCGGGCGGCGCATCACATCGCCCTCCTCTTCCTCGGCCTCGAAGACCACCGAGCACACCGGGTCGATCAGCAGCTCCAGGAAGGCGATGTGCACCGGCCCGAGGATCACCGGCCAGCCCAGCAGCAGCGGCAGCAGCGAGAGCCCGGCGATCGGCACATGCACCGCCAGCACGAAGGCCATGGCCTTGCGCAGGTTGTCGTAGATGCGCCGGCCCAGGCGCACCGCGCGCGCGATGGCGTCGAAGTTGTCGTCCAGCAGCACCAGATCGGCCGCCTCGCGGGCCACGTCGGTGCCGCGCGAGCCCATCGCCACGCCGATATGCGCCGCCTTCAGCGACGGCGCGTCGTTCACGCCGTCGCCGGTCATCGCGACGATCTGGCCCTGGCTGCGCAGCGCTTCGACGATGCGCAGCTTCTGCTCGGGGCGGATGCGCGCATAGACCTCGTGGACGCGCACCCGGCGCGTCAGCTCGGCGTCGTCCATCGCGGCGATCTCGGCGCCGCTGAGCACCTGCGCCTGCCCGTCCAGTCCGGCCTGCGCCGCGATCGCCGCAGCGGTGACCGGATGGTCGCCGGTGATCATCAGCACGCGCAGCCCGGCCTCGCGGCATTCGCGCACCGCCTGCGGCACCTCGGGGCGCAGCGGGTCGGCAAAGCCGACCAGGCCCAGCCATTCGAAGGCGAAGTCCTGCGGACCCTGCGGCCAGCGTGCGTCCGCTGGCGCATCCCAGGCCGAGCGGGCGACGCCCAGCACGCGCAGGCCGCGCGCCGCCATCGACTGGGCCTGCTCGCCAATGCGCTGCAGCGCCGCCCCGTCGAGCCGGCACAGTGCGGCCACCGCCTCGGACGCGCCCTTCACTGCCACTGTCGCCGCGGTCGCGCCGGGCGCGCGCCAGACATGCGTCATCGCCGGCAGCGCGGCGCTCAGGGGGTACTCGTGCACCAGCTGCCAGTCCTCGTGCCGGGCCGCTGTCGGCAGCTGCATCGCCGCCAGCGCCTGCAACGCGCGCTCCATCGGGTCGATGGCGACGCGCTCGCTGGCCAGCAGCGCATGCTCCAGCAGCGGTACCAGCGCGGCAGGCAAGACCTGAGCCTCGGCCGCCCGCCAGGCCGCGCCACCGTCGGTGCCCTGCAGCTCGGCCACCGCCATGCGGTTCAGCGTCAGCGTGCCGGTCTTGTCGCTGCACAGCACCGTCGCGGCGCCCAGCGTCTCGATGGTCGCGGCGCGGCGGGCCAGCACGCGCTCATGTGCAAGCCGCCAGGCGCCCATCGCCATGAACACGGTGAGGATCAGCATGAACTCCTGCGGCAACAAGGCCATCGCCAGGCTGATGCCGGCCAGCAGCCCGCCCAGCCAGTCCTGGCGCTGCCAGCCCCACAGCAGCAGCACCAGCAGGCTGAGCGCCGCGCCGGCGATCGCGAACAGCCGCACCAGGCGGCGCGTCTGCGCATGCAGCGGCGTCTCCGGGATTTCGATTGCGCCCAGCGAGACGCCGATGCGGCCGATCTCGCTGCGCGGCCCGGTGGCGATCACGCGCGCCAGCCCCTGGCCGGCCACGACCATGGTGCCGGCATAGACGCGTCCCGCCTCGGCCGGGACGCCGGCCTGCTTGGCCACCGGCAGCGATTCGCCGCTGAGCAGCGACTCGTCCAGCTGCAGATCGTTGGCCTCGAGCAGCTCGGCATCGGCGGCGACGCGGTCGCCATCGGCCAGCACCAGCAGGTCGCCACGCACCACCGCCGTGCCAGGGATGCGCTGCAGCTCGCCGTCGCGGCGCACCAGCGCACGCGGGCTGGTCAGATCGCGCAGCGCCTGCAGCACGCGCTCGCTGCGCTGCTGCTGGCCCAGGCTGATCGCGAGGGTGGCGACGACGAAGCCCAACAGCAGAAGGGCCTCGCCGCGATCGCCGAGCAGCAGGTAGACGATGCCGGCCGCCAGCAGCAGCTGCAGCATCGGCTCGCGCGCAATCTCCAGCAGCATCTGCAGCGCGCTGCGGCGCTGCGGCGGGCTCAGCTCGTTGGGGCCCTCGTCGCGCAGCCGCGTTGCCGCCTCGGCGGCGCTGAGGCCAGCATCGCTGGCTCTGTCGCGCGCCTGCGCCTCAGGCATGGGCCTCGTTGGCCTCATGGCCCGGCTGCAGGCCCGGCCAGCTGCGGCCACCCAGCAGCAGCAGCAGCGCGCCGGTGGCCATCGCGACCCCGACGCTCACCGCCTGCGCGACGGACGCGAGGTCCGCCGGCAGGAATTTGCGCAGATAGATCACCAGCACCGCCACCGCCAGCCAGCCGCAGGCCCGGCGCAGGCCGGCGGGCAGCGGCTGCAGCAGCGTGGCCGCATAGAGGAACAGCGCCGAGGCGACAAACACCAGCGTGTAGAGCATGGCGCCGATCTCCGCCCAGGCGCCCTTGGGGTCGTGCAGATAGACGAAGGCAGGGAAGGCCAGACAGATCAGGCCCAGCACGCGCGCCATGGTGCGCGCCCGGCCCTGCGCGTGCGCGTCGCACAGGCCGACCGTGGCGGCCGAGCCGAGCTTGCCCATCAGCGGCAGCAAGGCCAGGCCCAGCAGTCCCGCGCCGGCATCGATGGCCATGGTCAGCGGATAGCCCAGGCGTTCGCTGCTGACGCCCTGCCAGCTGGCGGCGAAGGCGATGGCCAGATTGTTCATCGCCATGTAGGCGGTGAACTGCGTGCCGGCCACGCGCGGATTGGTCACCGACATGAACACCGCGTTGCGCGTGCCATAGCCCAGGCCCATGCCCACGTTGAAGAGCAGCGTGGCGATCCACAGCTGGGTGATCAGTGCCGGGATGGCCGGGCTGCCGGGCTCGCGCGGCAGCACATAGCCGGCCTGCCAGAGCACTGCCGCCAGGTACAGCACGGTGATGCTGGTGTAGACCGTGTAGATCGCCAGCATGCGCCGATGGCCCAGGCGGTCGGAAATCAGGCCGCCGACGACCATGGCCAGACCGCTGGTGACCGTGCTGGCCAGCGCCAGCTGGGCGACCTCGTCGTCGTTCATGCCCAGCTCGACCGCCAGATTGGTCTGCAGCGCCAGACTCAAGGACATCGCACCCAGCGGCAGCAGCGCGAAGAACACCGCCGCGAAGGCCGCCCTGGAACCGAGAAAGGACTGGAAGGCCTGCTGTGCGAAGCTGCGCATCTCGCGGCCTGCCGCAGCCCAGCCAGCGCCCACCGCGGCCGAGCTGGCCGCGCCCGCTTCGGCCACCCGTGCGACGACGGCCTCCTTCATCGGCAGCACCACCAGAGAGGTCACCGCCAGGATGGCCACCGCGACGAAGACGAAGCTGCCCTGGAAGCCGATGTAGGGCATCAGGAACAGCACGCCCGAGCCGCCTATGGCCTGCCCCATGGACGCACCGAAGAACATCAGGCCGTTGGCCAGGCCGCGCTCATGCTCGGCGAGCGAGCTGACCGCCAGCGCGTCGATGGCCACGTCCTGCATCGCGCCGAAGGTGTTGTGCACCAGCAGGATGCCGGTGAACAGCGCCAGCCCCTGCGGCAGCGGCACCCAGATCAGCGACAGCAGGGTCAGCACCAGCATCAGCTGGGTGCCCAGGATCCAGGCCCGCCGGTGGCCGAAGCGCTGCGAGCGGAACACGTCGACCATCGGTCCGAAGGCCCATTTGAAGGCCCAGGGCAGGTAGAACGCGGCAACGAAGGCGCCGATCTCGGCCGGGCCCACGCCCATGCGGCGCAGCTGGCTGGCCACCGCAGTGGCAGCGAAGCCCAGCGGGATGCCCTCGGTGATGTAGAGCAGGCAGAAAGCGGTCAGGCGGCCCTTGCGGGTGGCCAGCAGATTGGGCAGGCGCAGAAAAAACATCGTCGGCGCCGCTGCAGCGGCGCGCTCCTTGGACAGGTATCAATCAATCGCGCCATTGTCCGGCTGACGCCCGGCCGGCCAGGGTTAAGAAAACCCTAAGCAGCCGAGCCGAGCATCGGGGACATCGAGGATCACACCATGCCCATCAAGACCTGGCCCCTTCTGCTTCTCGCTGTGGCGCTGGCGCTGCCCACCGCGGCAGCCACACCCGACGCGCTGCTGGCCAGCTATCAGGCGCAGTCCGGCAAGCCCGCCGACGCCGCGCGCGGCCGCCAGCTCTTCGTCACCCGCCAGGGCGGCGAATGGAGCTGCGCCTCCTGCCACCAGAACCCGCCGACCACCGCCGGCCGCCATGCCGGCACCGGCAAGGCGATCGAGCCGCTGGCGCCGGCCTTCAACCCCAAACGCTTCAGCGACGAGGCCAAGGTGGAGAAATGGTTCCGCCGCAATTGCAAGGACGTGATGGAACGCGAATGCACGGCCGGCGAAAAGGCCGATGTGCTGGCCTGGCTGATCACGCTCAAGCCCTGAACGAGGAGTCACGACGATGAAGACACGCATCGGTTTCGCGCTGGCGCTGCTGGCCATCGCGAGCCAGGCCCAGGCGGACAGCGATGCCAAGCGCAGCGCCCGCGTGCCGCTGCTGCCCGCCTACCAGCAGGAATGCGCTTCCTGCCACATCGCCTATCCGCCGGGCCTGCTGCCGGCGGCGTCCTGGCAGCGCATCACCGCGAACCTGGGCAAGCACTATGGCAGCGACGCTTCGGTGGACGCCGCCACGCTGGCCGAGCTGAACCGCTGGCTCGTCGCCAATGCCGGCACCAGCAAACGAGCCCGCGAGGCACCGCCCGAGGACCGCATCACCCGCTCGGCCTGGTTCCAGCACGAGCACGACAAGATTCCTGCCGCCACCTGGAAGCGCGCCTCGATCAAGAGCGCCGCCAACTGTGCGGCCTGCCATCCCGGCGCCGAACAAGGAGATTTCAATGAACACCGCGTCCGCATCCCCCGCTGAATCCAGTGCGGCCAGCCCGGCGGCACCCGCCTCGCGCCGCGTCATCGACGCGCCGACCCGCGTCGTGCACTGGCTGCTGGCCTTCTCGTTCACCGGCGCCTACCTGACGGCCGAGAGCGAGCGCTGGCACCTGCTGCACATCACGCTGGGCTACACCGTGCTGGGCCTGATCGTCTGGCGCATCGTCTGGGGTCTCATCGGCCCGCGGCGCAGCCGGCTCTCGGCGCTGACGTCCAAGCTGCGCGGCCTGCCCACGCAGGTGCGCGCCTGGCTGCAGGGCAAGGGCAATGCGCTGGCCAGCCAGCAGCTGCTCAACGCCGCTGCGGTGCTGGGCCTGATCGCTGCTGCGCTGCTGGTCAGCGCCAGTGGCCTGCTGATGGAGCAGGAGCTGCTTGGCGCCTGGGCCGAGGATCTGCTCGAAGAGCTGCACGAGGGCGCCGGCAACTTCATGCTGCTGCTGGTGCTGGGCCATCTGGCGCTGATCGCGCTGGCCAGCGTGCTCAAACGCCAGAACGCCGCGATGACCATGATCAGCGGCCGCATGCCCGGCCGCGGCCCGGACCTGGTGAAAAGCAATCTGGGCTGGCTGGCCGCCGTGATCATCGCCGCGGTGCTGGGCTTCTGGGCCTGGCAGTGGCAGACCGCGCCGGTCGACAGCGGCTCGCTGGACGGCCGACCTTTGATCAGCGGCAAGCGCGATCATCACCGCGAGCACGACGACGACTGATGTCCACATGCCGCCTTGGCCGAGAATGAGCCCACCATGCGCATCCTGCTCGTCGAAGACGATCCGCTGCTCGGCGACGGCCTGAAGGCCGGGCTGCGCCAGCTCGGTTTCCAGGTCGACTGGGTGCGCGACGGCCTGGCCGCCGAGCGCGAGCTGCGCGCCGAGCCCTATGCCGCCGCGGTGCTGGACCTGGGCCTGCCGGGCAAGGACGGGCTGGACGTGCTGGCCACGGTGCGCCGCGCCGGCCTGACGCTGCCGGTGCTGGTGCTGACCGCGCGCGACGCCGTGCCCGAGCGCATCCGCGGCCTGGACCTGGGCGCCGACGACTATGTGGCCAAGCCGATCGATCTGCATGAGCTGGGCGCGCGGCTGCGCGCGCTGGTGCGCCGCGCCCATGGCCAGCCGCAGCAGCAGCTGCAGGCCCGCGGCATCACGCTGGACCCGGCGGCGCGCAGCGTCACCAGCCGCGACGGCCAGGCCATCGGGCTGTCGACGCGCGAGTTCGACCTGCTGCAGCTGCTGATGCTCAGCCCGGGACGCGTGCTCTCGCGCGAGCAGCTCGAGCAGCAGCTCTACGGCTGGGGCCAGGAGGTCGAGAGCAATGCCATCGAGGTGCATGTGCACCACCTGCGCAAGAAGCTCGGGGCCGAGCTGATCCAGACGGTGCGCGGCGTCGGCTATGTGCTGCTCAAGGACGAACCGGCGCCGGGAGCCCCGGCATGAGCCGCCTGCGCTCGCTGCAGGCCCGGCTGCTCGCGCTGGTGCTGGCGCTGGTGCTGGGGCTGTGGGCGATCAGCGCGGCGGTGGTCTGGCGCGACGCGCGCCACGAGCTCGACGAGCTGCTCGACGCCCACCTGGCCCAGGCGGCCAGCCTGCTGGTGGCGCGCCAGGTGCATGAACTCGGCGACGATGACGACGATGCCGAACGCAGCATCGATGCGCCGGCGCTGCACCGCTATGCGCCGCGCGTGGCCTTCCAGGTCTTCCACAAGGGCCAGCTGGTGCTGCGCTCGGCGGGCACGTCCGCCGAGCCGCTGAGCACGCAGCGCGAAGGCTTCGAGACCGTGACGCGGGACGGCGAGCGCTGGCGCGTGTTCAGCACCCGCGGCGCCGAGCACGATGTGCAGGTCCATGTGGCCGAAGGCCTGGGCGCGCGCGGCGCGATCCTGCGCGCGGTGCTCAAGGGCGCGCTGTGGCCGCTGCTGCTGGCGCTGCCGCTTCTGGCCCTGACGCTGTGGTGGGCGGTGCGCCATGGCACGCGGCCGCTGCGCGAGCTGGGCCGGCGCCTGGCCGAGCGCGCGCCTCAGGAGCTGCAGCCGGTCGCGCTGGCCGACGTGCCGGCCGAGATGGCGCCGCTGCTGGAGGCGCTCAATGCGCTGTTCGCGCGCATCGCCGCGCTGCTGGAGTCGGAGCGCCGCTTCACCGCCGACGCGGCGCACGAGCTGCGCACGCCAATCGCCGCGATCCGCGCCCAGGCCCAGGTGGCGCTGGGCGAAAGCGACGACGCGCAGCGCCGCCACGCGCTGCAGGCCACGCTGCAGGGCTGCGACCGCGCCGCGCGCCTGGTCGAGCAGCTGCTGACGCTGGCGCGGCTGGAGTCGGGCCCTCAGACAGGACAGCCGGCGCTGGCACCGGTGGACCTGCGCGCGCTGGCGCAGCGCGTGCTGGCCGAGCTGGTGCCACAGGCGCTGGCACGCGGCCAGCAGCTGACGCTGGACGCCGACGCATCGGCCGCACCGCTGCGCGTGGCCGGCAACGAGACGCTGCTCGCCGTGCTGCTGCGCAATCTGGTCGACAACGCACTGCGCTACAGCCCGGCGAACGCGCAGATCGAGGTGCGCCTGGCTCGCGACGGCGAGCGCGTGCTGCTGCAGGTGGCCGACAGCGGCCCTGGCCTGGCCGACGAGCATCTGCAGCGCCTGGGCGAGCGCTTCTTCCGCGTACTCGATGCGCAGCAAAGCAGCGCGCAGAGCGGCAGCGGCCTGGGCTGGTCCATCGTGCGCCGCATCGCCGCCGCGCATGGCGCCGACGTGCAGCTGGTACGCAGTGCCGCGCTGGGCGGGCTGGAGGTGCGCATCAGCTTTTCCGCAGCTGGGCCCTGAGCCGGGGACAGGGTCGGCTTGCCCGCCGAAAGCCTGGACGGCTAAGCTTCGTCACCGCGCGTGTCAGGGCGCGCAAGGAGCACAAGGATTGCGTCGTCGGGAAATCATGGTTTGGGGCGTGGCGTTGCCCGCACTGCAGGCACGCCCGTCGGCGGCCGCGGGGCCTGCCGAACTGCGCCTGGTCACTGCCGATCTGCCGCCCTTTGCGATCGAGGACGGCGCCGGGCAACGGCGCGGCGCGCTGGTTGAGCTCAGCGAAGCGCTGCTGGCACGTGCCGGCCTGCCGGTGCGCGCCGAGTTCTTCCCCTGGGCCCGCTCGCAGCTGATCACCACGCTGGCACCGCGCGTGCTGATCGTGCCGCTGTCGCGTACGGCCGAGCGCGAGGCGCGCTTCCAGTGGCTGATCAAGCTCCACACCCTGCATCTGGTCTTTCTGACCCGCGTCGCTGATCCGGCCGTGCGGCACATCGAGCAGGCGCGCCGCCTGCGCATCGGCGTGCTGCGCGGCACGCCGGATCTGCGGCAGCTGCAGGCCCAGGGCTTCGAGCCCGAGCAGCTGACCCTGGGTGCGAGTCCGGAGGACGTGCTGCGCCTGCTGGAGCGCAGCCATGTCGACACGATCTTCGGCAGCGATGTGATGTATGGCGCCAAAGCGCAGAGCCGACCCGGGCTGAGCCTGCGTACCGGTCTGAAGCTGGCGTCCAACGACATCTGGCTGGCGGCCAGCGGCGGCATCGAGACCGACGAACGCCGCCGCCTGGAGGAGGCCCACGCCGCGCTGCTCAAGGACGGCAGCATCGAGCGCATCATGCGGCGCTACGGCCTGCGTGCCACCCCGGACGAGCCACGCTGAGCCGCCCGCGCGCAGCGCAAGCACATGCAAACCCGATCTAGGCGCGGGTTTGCGCTTGCAGGGAGAATCCCGGCCATCGTCAACACCGTCTTGACGACGGGGATCTCACAAGGATCAACGTCGGCACGCCTCCACGCATGAAACACGTCCACCGCACACAGCCGCTGCTCGGCGCCCTCGCCCTGGCCATCGCCCTGCTGGTCCAGGCCGGCCCCGTGCAGGCGACAGCGCCGGCTGCTGCCAGCGTCGCCTGGCTGCCCGCCGCCGCCGATGCCGACATCGAACGCGCCTTCGCGCAGGCTCGCGCCGAAAAGAAGCCGGTGCTGCTGTACTGGGGCGCCAAGTGGTGCCCGCCCTGCAACCAGCTCAAGGCCACGCTGTTCAACCGCCAGGACTTCATCGAGCAGTCGCGCGCCTTTGTCGCGGTCAACATCGACGGCGACCTGCCCGGAGCGCAGAAGCTGGGCGCGCGCTTCAAGGTGCGCGGCTACCCGACGCTGATCCTGTTCAGCGCCGAGGGCCAGGAGATCACCCGCCTGCCCGGCGAGGCCGATGCGCCGCGGGTGCTGGCGCTGCTGCAGGCCGGCATGGCCGGCGGCCGACCGGTCAAGGCCGTGCTGGCCGACGCGCGCGCCGGCGGCAAGAAGCTCTCGGCCAACGAATGGCGTCTGCTGGGCTTCTATTCCTGGGAGACCGACGAGCAGCAGCTGGTGCCCGCCAACGAGCGCCCCGGCCTGCTGGCGCAGCTGGCGCTGGCGAGCCAGGGCGTCGATAACGAGACGACGACGCGTCTGTGGCTGAAGGCCCTGGGCGCCAGCAACGAGAGCCAGGGCCTGAAGCCCGACGCTGCGCTGCGTGAGCGCGTGCGCACGGTGCTGAGCGATGCGAAAGCCACGCGCAGCCATGCCGACGTGCTGGGCAACGAAGCGCGCGACATCGTCGTGGCGCTGACGCCCGAGCCCGGCGCCGAGCGCAATGCGCTGGTCGCCGAGTACGACGCGGCGCTCAGGCGCCTGCAGGCCGATGCCACGCTGTCGCGCGCCGACCGCACGCAGGCGCTGATCGCCCGCGTGGCGCTGGCGCGCATCGACCAGCCCAAGGATGCGCTGCAACCGAAGATCAGCCCGGCGCTGCAGCAGGAGCTGCGCGAGCATGCCGCGCGCGCCGACCGCGAGATCCGCGACGGCTACGAGCGCCAGGCAGTGATCACCGCGGCGGCCTATCTGCTCGGCCAGGGCGGGCTGTGGAAGGAGTCCGACGAGCTGCTGAAGGCCAACCTCGCCAAGAGCCACTCGCCCTACTACCTGATGAGCCAGCTCGGCGGCAATGCGCGCCGGCAGGGCCGCCACGACGAGGCGCTGCGCTGGTACGAGGAGTCCTTCGCGAAGAGCGAGGGCCCGGCCACGCGCCTGCAGTGGGGCGCCGGCTATCTGACCGCGCTGGTGGATCTGGCGCCGCAGGACGCGGCGCGCATCGAGAAGACCGCCGCCCAGCTCTTCGCCGAGGCAGCCAAGGACAAGGGCGCCTTCTACGAGCGCAGCGCCCGCTCGCTGCAGCGCGTCGGTGCCAAGCTGGCGAGCTGGAACGCCGACGGCAGCCACCAGGCCGCGATGAACCGGCTGCGCCAGCAGCTCGACGGCATCTGCGCCAAGGTGGACACCGCCGACAAGCAGCGCGCCACCTGCGAGGCGCTGATCGTTGCCAAGCCGGCCGCGCAGAAATCCTGAACGGCAGCGCGCGCTGCGGCGACGCCGGCCCTTGCCGAAGCCGAGGCAGACGCCAAGTTCTCGTCTGCGCTGAATGTGCCTAGGTCCTGGCCCGCAGCCAGGCCTCGAAGTCGGCAGCGGCCATGGGCCGGGCGAACAGGTAGCCCTGCGCCTCGGCACAGCGGTTCGCGCGCAGGAAGTCGAGTTGCGCCTCGGTCTCGACGCCCTCGGCAACCACCGTCCACCCCAGGCCCTGTGCCAGGCCGATGACCGCGCACACGATGGGCGCACTGCCGTCCGCGTCGAGCACCTCGCGGATGAAGGACTGGTCGATCTTCAGCTTCGTCGCCCTGAAGCGGCGTACATAGGACAGGCTGGAATAGCCGGTGCCGAAGTCGTCAATCGCCAGGCTGACACCCAGGCTGGCGAGCCGGCCGAGACACTCCAGCACCTTGTCGGGTTCGACCATCAGCACCGACTCGGTGATCTCCAGCTCCAGGTCCCGCGGCAGCAGGCCCGCACTGCGCAGCGCATTCAGCACCTGGTGCTCGAGGTCGCCATGCCTGAACTGCCGCACCGACAGGTTGACTGCAATGCGCGGCAGCTCGAGCCCGGCGCGGCGCCAGGCAGCGAGCTGCCGGCAGGCCTCCTGCATCACCCAGCGGCCGATGTCCACGATCAGACCGCTGTCCTCGGCCAAGGGGATGAACACCGCCGGCGACACCGTGCCCAGCTCGGCGGACTGCCAGCGCAGCAGCGCTTCGACGCCACTGACGCGGCCGCTGGCGAGCTCGACCTGCGGCTGCCAGTGCAGGAACAGCTCGCCCCGCTCCAGCGCCAGGGCAAGCTGGCTGCGCACACGCATGCGCTCGGCCGCCTCGGCATCCATGCGCGCGTCATAGAAACGGTAGGCGCCTCGCCCGGCCGCCTTGGCGCGGTACATGGCGGTGTCCGCGCAGCGCAGCAGACTGGCAAAGTCGCCGGCGTCGTCCGGATAGAGCGCCACGCCTACCGACATCGACAAGGACAGCTCCTGGCCGGCGATGCGCAGCGGCTGGCGCGACGCCGCCATCACCTTCTCGGCGACCTGCTCCACATCCGACAGCGAGCCCACCTCGCCGAGCACGATGCTGAACTCGTCGCCCCCTTGCCGGCTGACCGTGTCACCAGAACGTAGCAGGCCCTGCAGGCGCTGCGCGACCTCGCACAGCAGCGCGTCGCCCGCCGCATGGCCCAGGCTGTCGTTGACCTCCTTGAAGTGGTCGAGGTCGACGAACATCAGGGCGATCTTGTGGCCATGCCGTTTGGCGACACCAATTTCGTGCTCGACACGATCGCGCAGCAGCGCGAGGTTGGGCAGGCCCGTCAGGGCGTCGTGATGCGCCATGTGCGCCAGTCGCGCCTGGCTCTCGGCCACCACGCGCTCGGCCGCCAAGAGCCGGTCGCGCTCGCCCAGCAGTTGCGTCTGCCGCAGCACGGCGAAGAGCAGCACGATCATGCCCGCGGCGATCAGGGGCTGGCGCGCGGCCGCCGGCATCGTGCCGCCCAGCAGCAGCAAGCCCACGGCCACGGAGCCCATCACCACCATGACCAGCGGCAACTGGCGCAGCACGCCCTCGCAGAGGCGATCGAAGCTGGCGCTGGTGTCAGCCTGGGGCGACCAGCCGATGAATCCCCAGGCCAGCAGCAGGGCCAGCAAGGAGAACGCCAGCCCCACCAGCGAGCCCGGTTCGATGCGCTCGGACAGCACCATCAGGTTCCACAGCATCCAGGTCAGCCCGAAGCCCAGCAGACCCAGCCAGATCGCGTTCCAGCGCCAGGTCCAGCGCTGGCGCAGATGCAGCTGCATCATCAGTCCGGCAACCGCCGCTGTCAGGTAGAGCACAGGATAAGCGCACAGCACCAGCAGCTGCCAGATGCTGCTCTGCGCGGCCCGGGGCAGGTAGAGCGTCAAGGTAAGGGCCGAGGCCGCGAGCGCGAAGCCGCCGATGTCCAGCAGCACCGCACGACGACTCGACACCTGCAGTTGCGCGCGCATCTTGACCCAGAAGGCCGCCAGCACCAGCGGCGCCACCGGCAGGAAGAACAGGTCCGATGGCGAGGGAAAGGGCGTCCAGTCGAGGTAGGCCTGCAGATTCCAGACCAGCTGACCGAGCGCGAGGCTGCTCAGAGCCATCGCCAGCAGGCGACGCACGGACACCATGGCGCGCTCGCCCACATGGATCGCGCGCCAGGCCAGCAAGGCGGCCAACGAAAAGGCCAGGGTCCAGTGGACGTTGTCGAGCAGCGTGGCGCGTTGCGGCGAGCCGCTCAACGTCGCGTCTATCCAGCAGGCCAGCGCTGCAATGGCTCCCGCCAACAGCAGTCCCGTGCTGGTTTGCGGTGAGCAGTGCTGCAGCCTAGCCACCGGATCATTCTAGGAAGCTGGTGCATTTGCCTTCTAGGGGCCCGCGCTAGCCTTACCGGCCCCGCCCGACACCGCCGCCGCTGCGCTGCGCAGCATGTCAGTACATGCTGGCCAGCCAGTCCTGGTGTGCTTGGTCTTCCAGCCGCTGCAGCAAGGCCGGCACCGCCTCGCCCGGCACGGCACGGGCAAACAACCAGCCTTGCAGCTCGTCGCAGCCCTCGCGTTGCAGGAAGGCGCATTGCGCCTCTTCCTCCACGCCCTCGGCGACAACCGCCTTGCCCAGGGTCTTGCCCAAGGCGATCACTGCGCGCGTCAGCACCGCATCCTCTTCCGACAGGGTCACCCCTTGCACGAAGCTGCGGTCCACCTTGAGCCGGCTCACCGGCAGCTGGCGCAGCTGGCCCAGCGAGGAGTAGCCCATGCCGAAGTCGTCCAGCGCCAGCTTCACGCCCAGCGCGGCGATCTGCTGCAGCAGCGCTCGTGCCTGCTCGCCGTTGCTCATCGCCGCGCTTTCGGTGATCTCCAGCTCCAGCAGCTCGGGCGGCACCTGCCAGCGCCCCAGGCATTGCTGCAGCCGCTCGGCGAAATCGGCCTGGCGCAGCTGGTGCACCGAGATGTTGACCGCCACGCGCAGTGCCAGCCCCTGGGCCAGCCAGGCGGCGATCTGCTCGCAGGCACGGTCCAGCACCCAGTCGCCCAGCGGGCGGATCAGACCGCAGCCCTCGGCCACCGCGATGAAGCGCGCCGGCGCGATCTCGCCCAGTTCGGCGTCGTACCAGCGCAGCAGCGCTTCCACGCCGACGACGCGGCCGCTGCGCGCGCTGATCTGCGGCTGGTAATGCAGGCTCAGTGCGACGGCCTGATGCTGCAGAGCGCGCTTGAGCCGCGCCTGCAGGCGCACGCGCTCCTCGATCTGCTGCGCCATGTCCTCGTCGTAGCAGAGAAAGGTGCCGCGGCCGGCGTCCTTGGCACGGTACATGGCCATGTCGGCGCGGCGCAGCAGCAGGTCGCCGTTGGCGCCGTCGCTGGGCGCGAAGACCACGCCAATGCTCGCGCCCGGCGAGATCTCATGATGGCCCAGGCGCCAGGGCTGGCCGATCGCGGCGAGCAGCTTCTCCACCACGGCACGCGTGGCCAGTGCGTCGCCCTGCTCGCGCAGCAGCACGGCGAATTCATCGCCGCCCAGGCGCGCCAGCACGTCGCCAGCGCGCAGCGCCGCGCGCATGCGCTGCGCCATCTCGCGCAGCAGCTGGTCGCCGACCTGATGGCCGTGGCCATCGTTGACCGACTTGAAGTCGTCCAGGTCGATCAACAGCAGCGCCAGCGGCTGGCCACCGCGCAGCGTCTGCGTGACCGCCTGCGCGAGCAGCTCGGTGAACATCGAGCGGCTGTACAGGCCGGTGAGCTCGTCGTGCATCGCCAGGTACTCGTTGCGCGCGTGCAGGGCCTTGATCTCGCTGATGTCGCGCACCACGGCCAGCGCCATGCGCTCGCCGCCGAGACGGAACACGCCCAGCGAGATGTCCACCGGTACCGGCATGCCGTCGCGGTGCTGCAGCGCCAGGTTGGGCACACGGCCCATGGGTCGCAGCTGCGGTGCGCCGAAGAAGCGGGCCAGGTGCTGCTCGTGGCGCACGCGCACATCGGGCGGTAGCAGCGCGGCGAGCGGCTGGCCGACGATCGCAGCGCCGTCGTGGCCGCTCAGGCTCTGGATGGCGCTGTTGGCGCAGACCACCTGGCCCTGCTCGTCCACCACCAGCACACCGTCCGGCACCAGGTCCACCCAGCGGACCAATTGCTCCCACGAATCCGGCGCCCCCGGAAGAACCTCAACCATTGCGGAATACGCCCACGGCCTTGCCCAGCCAGTCCACCTGGCCGCGCATGCTCTGCGCGGCGGCGACCGACTGCTCGGCCATGGCGGCGTTCTGCTGCGTCATCCGGTCCAGCGATTCCACCTGCTCATGCACCTGTTCGATGCCGCGCGCCTGCTCGGCGGTGGCATCGCTGATCTCGCCGATCAGGCGCGTGACCTGCTGCACCTGCCCGACCAGACCTTCCATGGCCTGGCGCGAGCCCTGCACCAGCTCGACGCCGGCGCGCACACGCGCGCCGCTGTCACCGATCAGCGCCTTGATCTCGCGCGCCGCCTCCTGGCTGCGCTGCGCCAGGCGCCGCACCTCGGCGGCGACGACGGCGAAGCCGCGGCCCTGCTCGCCGGCACGCGCCGCCTCCACCGCCGCGTTGAGCGCCAGCAGATTGGTCTGGAAAGCGATGCCATCGATCACGCCGATGATCTCGCCCACCTGGCTGCTGGAGCGACTGATCTGCTCCATGTTCTGCGCCACCTCGCCGACCAGGCCGCTGGCATCGCCGACCGCGCGGTCCATCGCTGCGGCGGAGCTGGCGGCCTCGGTGGCGGCCTGCGCGTTCTGGCCCACGCTGGCGGTCAGCTCGGTCAGCGCGGCGGCGGCCTCGGCCAGGCTCTGCGAGGTCTGGCCGGTGCGCTCGCCCAGCTCCTGATTGGCCACCTCGACCTGCCCGGCGGCGGACTGCAGGCCGGCAATCTGCTGGTTGACGTCGGCCACCAGCGCGCGCACGTTCAGGCCCGCCTGGTTGATGGAGCGCAGCATGCAGCCGATCGCATCGACACGGTCCAGCCGCACATTGGCGTCGAAATGCCCGGCTGCCACATCGGCCGCCTGGCGCGCCACCAGCTCCAGCGGCGCGGCCAGCTGGCGCTGCAACCAGAAGTCCAGCAGGCCGATGGCCACCGCGCTGCCCAGCGCCAGCGGCCACAGCGCCGGCAGCGCCAGACCGGCAAAAGCGCCCAGGGCCACGGTGAGCGGCCACAGCGGCCACAGACCCAAGCGGATGCGCGCCGCCACCGACAGGGTCTTGAGCTTGTCGCGCCAGGCCTGCAGGCCGCGGCGCAGCACCAGGCCGCGGTGGAAGGAAAGACCATGGGCCAGGCCTTCGCGGAAGCGCCGGTACAGCGCCTCGGCCTCCTGCACCTCCTCGCGCGTGGGCTGGGTGCGCACCGAGATGTAGCCACGCACCTTGCCGTGGCGCACCATGGGCGAGACATTGGCGCGCACCCAGTAGTGGTCGCCGTCGAGGCGGCGGTTCTTCACCAGGCCGGTCCAGGCCTGCCCCTGGCGCAGCGTGGCCCACATGTCGGCGAAGGCCTGCTTGGGCATGTCGGGATGGCGCACCAGCTTGTGCGCCTGCCCCATCAGGGCGTCGGGCGTGTAGCCGCTGACCTCGACGAAGGCGGAGTTGGCATATTCGATGTGGCTGTGCACATCGGTGGTCGACATCAGCGTTGCTTCAGGGGGGTAGTTGAACTCGCGCTGGGTCACTACCGACGGTTCGCCACTCATCGTGTCAATCTCCCTCGAATCCGGAATCTGCCCGCTGGTCTGCCGCTGCCAGAAAAGGTTTGCGGCCTCCATCGGCGTCAAGCTTCGGGGCAGGTGGCGCGAGGGAACAAGTGCATCTGACGGAAATCAAACAGGCCTGTGAGCCAGCTCACAGGCACGACGAAGGCGTCCCCGCGCTCAGTCGCGCTGCGCCGACAGATGCCTGAGCGCCTGCATGTCCAGATCCACGGTGTGGCGGTGGCGTCGGCGCACGAGGCCGCGCGCTTCGAAGGCCTTCCATTCGCGGTTGATGCTTTCGCGCGTCACGCACAGCAGCTCCGCGAGCATGGACTGGTTGGGCAGCTGGATCTGGCCAGGCGGCTGCATCTCCGCCAGCAGGCGCAGCGCCTGAGCCAGCCGCTGGCGCAGCCCCGCAATGCGGACCACCGCGCTCCAGTCCGCCAGGGTACGGATCACCTGCCGGGTATGTTGGTTCAGTACGGCTGCGCAGGTCGCCGACTGTCGCAGTTCTTGAAGCGGCGCCTTTGCGGCGAACTCGCAGACCGACACCGGCGTCAACGCCTCAACGGTGAATATCGAAGGCTGGGCAATGGCCGCGGACTGCCCGAGCAGATTGCCCGGACCGAAGACCGCAATCGCGCGCTCATCACCTTCACTGCCGGTCTGGCGCACGGCCAACAGACCAAACTTGACGAACTTCAGGCTACTCGCACTTTCGCCCTCGCGCTGCAGACGCGTGTTGACGCGATAGTTGCGCGTGACGGCAAGCTCGCTGTCGCGCGATGCACTGCAGCCGCTGAGCACATCGACCGGACACCGATCGGCCAGCACACAATGGCTGCAAGGCGGCGACGCCGGCTGCCGGCGCGCCGTCTCAGACCTTCCCTCGGATTCCATCAGTCCCTCTGCACGAGCCCCAACAGGCCAAGTCGCGTCATCGCGCTCGGCTCTGCTCTTTGCCTCCGCCAACCCTGATCCAAAAAACGGCCGATTCTGGGCCAGATCCCGACCACCAGCTGTGATCCACATCACAACGCCGAGATCATGCGCCGGGCCTGTCAGGGCCCGAGGCGTGCGGGGCCGGCACAAGCCCTTGGCCCCGGCCTTTCATTGCTGCCGGCGGACTCGGCAGAGGGAGATCACCCGGCCTTCAGGGCCGCTGCTGCGGATCGTGCTTCTGGCGCCGGATGGCGCGGCTGTTGTGGTCCTGCTGGTGTTCCATGCGGGCAGCTTCCCTGCGCGTCACCACGCCATCGGCCTCGGCACGCTGCTCCATGCGCGCCGTCATGGCTTGCTGGCGCTGCAGACGGCGCTGCTCGCGCGGGGTCAGCTCGCCGCTGGCGGCACCAGAGGCGATGCGCTCGGCCTGGCGGGCCTGGCGATTGTCGACACGCTGCTCCTGCGGCGTGGTGGCGGGGTCGGTCTGCGCCATGGCCTGGGCCGTCATCACCACATAGCCGGTCACCGCAACGACGAAAGTCAGCGCAACGGTCTTGATCAGGGTCTTGTTCATGCGGGCTCCTTGGAGGGCTGCGGCGCAGTCGCGTGCAGCCGTTCAGTCGATGGGACAGTGGGCGGGACCGGCGCGCCGGGCGACGCCGCGCGACGGTCTGGCCCTTGAACCCGGCGGCGGGGTCGGGCTTATGCGCCGCCGAGCGGCACGGTCGGATTTGCCGCCGCCGCGTAAGACGCCGGCGGCTCGCCGGTTCAAGCCGCAACACCACCCCGCGCTTGCGCCCTCTGCCCACCATGCATGCCGCCGCCCTTGCCGCCCATCGTTTTGGCTACGCCGAGACCAGCCTGCGCGCCCTGCAGCCCGATCCGCAGGGCTGGGTGCTGGCGCAGTTCCCGCTCAGCGGACCCGCAAGCAACGCCTTCGATGCCCGCGGCCTGGCCGACAGCGCCGAAGCGGTGCGCGTCACCCGCCAAGTGCTGAATGCAGCGCTGCGCCCCCTGGACAGCGAAGAGAAGCAGCGCCGCGAAGCACGCCAAGCGCTGCGCCAGCTGAACCAGCAGGGGCTGCAGCGCCGCTGGCAGCACATCGTCAGCACCGAGGCGCCGGTGGCGGAGCGCTGGCTGCAGTTCTGGGCCAACCACTTCTGCGTGGCGGCCACCAAGGGCAGCGTGCTGGGCCTAGTCTGGCCGCATGAGAACGAGGCGATCCGCCCGCATGCCCAGGGCCGCTTCGTCGATCTGCTCAAGGCCTCGACGCTGCACCCGGCGATGCTGCTCTATCTGGACAACGCGCAGTCCATCGGCCCCGACTCGCGCGCCGGCCGGCGACGCCAGCGGGGCCTCAACGAGAACCTGGCGCGCGAGCTGCTGGAGCTGCACACCCTCGGCGTCAATGGCGGCTACACGCAGGCCGACGTCACCGAGACCGCGCGGCTGCTGACCGGCTGGACCGTGCGTTTCGGCGGCGACGGCAAGGCCGGCTTCCAGGCCCCGCTGCATCAGCCAGGGCCGAAGACCATCCTCGGCAAGCGCTATGCGGAAGGCCCGCAGGCGCTGGACGAGCTGCTCGAGGATCTGAGCCGCCATCCCGCCACCGCGCGCCACATCGCCACCAAGCTGGCACGGCACTTCGTCACCGACGATCCACCTCAGGCACTGGTGGACGCGGTGGCGACGCGCTTTCGCGCCAGCGATGGCGATCTGCGCGCCACGGCGCGCGCGCTGTTTGAGCATCCGCTGGCCTGGAGTCCCGACCATGCACCCAAGTTCAAGCGTCCGGAAGAGCTGCTGCTGTCGGCGCACCGCATGCTGAAGCTGCCCTTCGGCGAAGCCCAGCTGCAGGCCGGCGCCCAGGCGGTGCAGGCGATGGGGCAAAGCCTGGGCCGCGCGCCGTCGCCGCAGGGCTGGCCCGATCGCAGCGAGGACTGGCTGTCGCCGGACGCGCTGTTCAAGCGCGTGCAGTGGGCCGAGCGCTTCGCCGCCAGCCATGCGGACAAGGCCGATGCGCGCCTGCTGGCCCGGCTGGCCCTGGGCGAGGACCTGAGCGAATCGACCCAGCAACAGATCGAGCGCGCCGAGAGCGGCGCTCAAGCGCTGGCCCTGTGGCTGGCCAGTCCCGAATTCCAGCGGAGGTGAGCACGATGCACCCGTTCGACAAGCTGCCGCGACGCGCGGCCCTGCAATGGCTGGCGGCCGGCCTGGGCGCCGCCGCCCTGCCCGCCCGTCTGGCGCTGGCCGCCAGCAGCAGCCAGGCCGAGGCACCGCGCCTGGTGGTGGTGATGCTGCGCGGCGCGCTCGATGGTCTGGCCGCCGTGCCGGCGCCGGGCGACCCGGCCTGGGCCGCACTGCGCGGCCAGGAAGCGCCGCCGGCCGGTGGCGCCGCCGCGCGGCCGCTGGACGGCACGATGTTCGCGATGCACCCGGCGCTGGAGTCGCTGCACCGCTGGTGGGGCGAGCGCCAGCTGCTGGTGCTGCACGCCATTGCCAGCCCCTATCGCGAGCGTTCGCACTTCGACGCCCAGCAGCTGCTGGAGAGCGGCGGCGAGCGGCCGTTCGCGCTGTCGACCGGCTGGCTGGGCCGGGCGCTGGAAGCCGTCGGCCAGCCGGCGGTGGTGCTGAGCCCGGCGATGCCGGTGGCGCTGCGCGGCTCGGACAAGGCCAGTACCTGGACACCCAACCGGCGCGGTGTCGGCGACGAGGACACGCTGGCGCGCATCGCCCGGCTCTATGGCAATGACAGGCAGCTGGCCGAGGTGTGGGCCAAGGCCCTGGCGCAGCAGGGCATGGCGCGCGAGGCGGGCATGCCCGAGATGGCCGGCGCCGGCAATGCCAACGGCTTCGCCGCACTGGCGCGGCAGGCCGGCAGCTTCCTGTCCGCCGAACGCGGCCCGCGCGTGGCCTGGCTGGAAACCGGCGGCTGGGACACGCATTCGCAACAGGCCAACCGCCTGCAGCGCCAGCTGGCCGGCCTGGACGAAGGTCTGGCCGCGCTGCGCGAATCGCTGGGCGCGCATTGGGCGCGCAGCACGGTGCTGGTGATGACGGAGTTCGGCCGCACTGCGGTGCTCAACGGCAGCGGCGGCACCGACCATGGCAGCGGCGGCGTGGCCCTGTTGGCCGGCGGTGCAGTGGCCGGCGGCCGCGTGCTGGCCGACTGGCCGGGGCTGGCGCCAGCGCAGCTGCTGGACGGCCGCGATCTGCGCCCGACGCTGGACATCCGCAGCGTGATCGGCGCGGTGCTGCAGCGCCAGTTCAGCCTGTCGAACGCGCAGCTGCAGGCCGGCGTGCTGCCCGGTGCGCCCGCGGCCGAGCGGCTCGCGCTTTGGCGCGCCTGAGCCCAGGCTGGCATCATGAATCAACGAAGTGCTGACATGACCATGTGCAAACGCCCTGTCGCCCATCACCCGCTTGCCCATCGCCCCCTGCGTGCCGCGCTGCTGCTGGGTCTGGCCGGCCTGATGGCATTCGGCGCATCGGCCAACCCCATCGAGGTGCCCGACCCCAAGGCCTGGGCCGCGCTGACGCCTGAGCAGCAGGAGCAGCGCCGGGCCGAGCTGCGCCGGCAGATGCAGCAGGCCACGCCGGAGCAGCGGCAGGCCTTCCGCCAGCAGCTGCGCCAGCGCCTGGAGACGCTGAGCCCCGAGGAACGCAAGGCGCTGGCTGCGCAGACCCGCGAGCGCTGGGAGGCGATGACGCCCGAGCAGCGGCAGCGCCGCATCGAGGAGCGCCGGGCGCAGGTCAAGGCCATGACACCCGAGCAGCGCCGCGAGCTGGTGCTAGAGCGTCGCGCCATGCTCGACAAGCTCAGTCCCGAGGAACGCCGCGCGCTGCGCGAGAAGCTGCCGCAGGACTGAACGCGATGTTCGATCCCGCCACCGAGACCGCCGCGCTCGATGCCACCCTGCCGGTGACCGCCAAGGCCACGGCGCGCGGCCGGCTGAAGCGCTGGCTGGGTCGGCTCGCACCGCCCGGCGACGACTGGCGCCTGTGGCAGCGCTCCTGCGCCGGCGACGCCGAGGCCGCCACCGCGCTGGTCCGGCAGCTCACGCCCCAGGCCCTGGGCCTGGCCCTGCAGCTGCTGCGCCAGCGCGCCGATGCCGAGGACGTGGTGCAGGAGTCCTTCCTGCGCCTGTGGAGCAGCCGCCCCAGCGACAGCCATGGCGCCACGCTGGCGACCTACTTCAACACCATCGTCATCAACCGCTGCAAGACGCTGCTGACGCAGCGCCGCGAGCTGACCGTCGAGCCCGAAGCGCTGACCGAGCTGGCCGATGCGCAGCAGCCCGACCCGCGCGGCGAGACCGGAGACGGCCCGCCTGCCGAGCGCCTGCGCGACGCCCTGCAAACCCTGCCGGCGCGCCAGCGCATGGCGCTGGCGATGTGGGCCTATGCCGACGCCTCGGTCCCCGAGATCGCCGCCGCACTGGAGATCGACAGCAATGCCGCACACCAGCTGCTGCACCGGGCCAAGCAGGCCATGAAGCTGCGCCTGGCCGTGGGAGAGAAACCATGAACCGCAACACCGAGCCGACCCCTATCGACGACGCCGAGCTGCTGCAGGCGCTGCGCCGCGCGCAGCCTGCCGCTGGCGGCACCGACGAGCTGCAGCAGCGCGTGCTGGCGCAGTGGCAGCAGCGCCATGCACGCCAGTCCGTCGATCAGCCGACGCTGCTGAGCCATGGCCCGGCGCTGCTGCTGGGCCTGACGCGCCGCCAACGCCTCGCGCGCGGCCTGCTGCTGCTCGCGCTAGGCCTGGCCGCGACCGCCTGGTGGCTGCGGCCGGACCCGACGCTCAACGAGCTGCTGCAGCCGGACGTGCTGTCGCAGATGGCGCTGGGCGAGTTCTGATCGGCGGCGGGCACACCGCCGGACGCCGCAGGCTTGCTGCCGTCCATCCGCTGCAGCTGCCATTCATGACACCGCGGCTGGACGCGCACTCGGCTGCATAGAGAATCCGCCCGTCTTCTGAAAGGACGGATGGATGCCCATGAAGCCAGTCTCCACCTTGCATGCCCGTGCCGGCCGGTGGCCGCGACGGAGCAGGCCCGCAGCGCCCGCCATCGCGGCGGCCCTGCTGCTGACCACGACGATAGCCCTTGCCGACCCGGTGCGCGCGGCCGCGCCCACCGCGCCGGCGGAGCCGACCCGGCCTTGCCGCATCGAGGGCTGGCCCAACGAGCTGCGCTGCGGCCAGGTCGAGCGGCCGCTGAACCCGGCCGAGCCGCAGGGCCGCAAGATCAGCGTGCACTACCTGCTGGTGCCGGCCAAGTCGCGCAGCAAGCTGCCGGACCCGGTGCTGTTCTTTGCCGGCGGCCCCGGGCAGAGCGCGGTACGCATCGCGCCGAAGATGATCACGGCCCTATCCAGCCTGAACAACCGGCGGGACCTGATCTTCATCGACCAGCGCGGCACCGGCCAGTCTGCGCCGCTGCAATGCCCGGATTCGCGCGCTCTGCCGATGGCCGAGGTGCTCAGCAGCGACGGCATGCAGCGCTTTCTGCAACGCTGCCTGGCGGAGCTGCAGCAGCTGCCGCATGGCGATCTGCGCTTCTACACGACCACGGTGGCGATGCAGGACTTCGATGCGGTGCGCCAGCAGCTCGGCATCGAGCGCTGGAATCTGATCGGCGCCTCGTACGGCACGCGGGCCGCGCTCGAGTACCAGCGCCAGTTTCCGCAGGCGGTGCGGCGCACCCTGCTTGACGGTCTGGCGCCACCGGACCAGGCGCTGCCGGCATCGATGGCGGTGGACTCACAGGCTGCACTGGAGCAGGTTTTCAAGGACTGCGAGCAGGACGCGCTGTGCCGGCAGACCTATCCGCGGCTGCGCGAGCGCTGGGAGGCGCTGCTGGGCAGTCTGCCGCGCGAGGTGGTGCTGCCCCATCCGCTGAGCGGCATCGGCGAGCGGGTACGGCTGGAGCGCGACGCGCTGCTGCGCGCGGTGCGCATGCCCCTGTACGTGCCGGCACTGACCGCCGCTGTCCCTGCGGCCATAGACGCGGCCACGCGAGGACGCTTCGATGGCCTGGCCGGTCTGGCTTCTGGCCTGGGTCTGGCGGGCCGCGACCGCATGTTCGAGGGCATGAACTTCTCCGTGGTCTGCGCCGAGGATCTGCCGCGCATGGGCGACGACAGCGCCGAGTCGGGCGAGGCGGGCCTGTATCGGCGCATCTGCGCGAGCTGGCCGCGCGGCCAGGTGCCGCCCGAGTTCTATCGCATCCCCGCTGCGCAGACCCCGGTGCTGCTGCTCAGCGGCGGCGCCGACCCGGTCACGCCGCCGCGCCACGGCGAGCGCGTCGCCGCTGCGCTGGGGGCCAAGGCCCTGCATCTGGTCGCACCCAGTGCCGGCCATGGGGTGATGCGCACCGCCTGCCTGCGCATGCCGCTGCTGCGCTTCTTCAACGCGCAGAGCGACGCCGAGGCCCTGGACATCAAGGCCGACTGTCTGCAGCAGCTGCCGCGCGCGCTGCCCTTCTACCCGCCGGGCACGCCAAGGCCCGCCCAGACCGCCGCTTCGGAGGTGGCACGATGATCGAGATCGACAAGCTTTCCAAGCGCTTCACCAGCAAGGGCCAGGCAGAGCGCATGTCGCTGTGGCGACGCCAGCCAGCCAAGCAGGTGCAGGCGGTGCAGGCGCTGAGCCTGCGCGCACCGGACGGGCAGATCACCGGCCTGCTGGGCCCCAATGGCGCGGGCAAGACGACCACGCTGCGCATGCTGGCTGGCATGTTCGCGCCGGACGAAGGCAGCATCCGGGTGGACGGCATCGACGTGCTGTCCCGGCCGCGCGAGGCCCTGGCGCGCATGGGAATCCTGGCCGATGCGCACGGCCTGTACCCGCGACTGACGGCACGCGAGAACGTCGTCTACTTCGGACGCCTGCAGGGCATGAGCGAGGCGCAGGCGCAGGCACGCGCCGAAACGCTGGCCGAGCTGCTGGACATGCGTGGCATCCTGGACCGCCGCGCCGAAGGCTTCAGCCAGGGCGAGCGCATGAAGACCTCGCTGGCGCGCGCGCTGGTGCATGACCCCAGCCATGTGATCCTGGACGAGCCGACCAACGGCCTGGACGTGCTGGCCACGCGCAGCCTGCGCGAGGTGCTGCGCCATCTGAAGAGCCCGGCCGGCGGCGGCAAATGCATCCTCTTCTCCAGCCACATCATGCAGGAGGTGGAGCAGCTCTGCGACCACGTGCTGGTTGTCGCGCACGGCCGCGTGGTGGCCGAGGGCAGCGTGGACGAGTTGCTCGCGCAGACCGGCCAGCAGCGCTTCGAGGACGCCTTCGTGCAGCTCGCGTTCGTCGAGCCGCCGCCACATCAGCAACAACGCAGCGCCATGGAGGCCCGGGCATGAGCCAGACCAAGTCATTCGCCCATTACCTGGGCCTGGTGTTCCGCAAGGAACTGATAGACGCGCTGCGCGATCGCCGCACGCTGCTGCGCACGCTGCTGCCCATGCTATTCCTGGGCCCGCTGATGATCTTCGGCCTCTCGGCCTTCATCGGCTCGCTGGAGGAGCGGGCCGAGCGACGCGAGATCCTCGTCGAGGGCATTGCTGCCGCACCCAGCCTGCAGAACTACCTGCAGCGCCAGGGCTACACGATCAAGGCGCCTCCGGCCGACTACGAGCAGCGTCTGCGCAAGACCCTGCTGCTCGAGGCGGTGGTGCGCGTGCCGGCAGCGTTCGAGGTGCAGCTGCAGAGCGGCGAGCGGCCGGTGCTGCAGATCGTCAGCGACAGCAGCAACCAGCGCGCCGAGATCAGCGCCCGGCAGGCGAGCCGCGTGCTCAGCGGCTTCGGCCAGGAGCGCGCCTCGCTGAACCTGATGCTGCGTGGCATCGCGCCGGATCTGCTGAACCCGGTGGAGATCGACGAGGTCAACCTCGCCGGCCAGCAGGCCCGCGGCGCGCAGCTGACCGCGATGATCCCGATGCTGATCATCATGGCCGTGCTGATGGGCGCGCTGACCGCCGCGCTGGACAGCACGGCGGGCGAGCGCGAGCGCGGCTCGCTGGAGCCGCTGCTGATGAACCCGGTGCCCGGCTTTGCGCTGGTGGCCGGCAAATGGGCGGCGGTGGCACTGCTGGGTGTGGCGGTGGCGCTGGTGGCGATCTTCAGCTTCGTGCCCTCGCAGCTGCTGATCCGCAACGACCAGCTGCAGGCCCTGTTCCAGTTCGGCATCGGCGAGGCCTGGCGCAGCTGGCTGCTGCTGCTGCCGCTGAGCGCCAGCTGCGCCGCGATGCTGATGGCCCTGGCTATCCGCACCAAGAGCTTCAAGGAAGCCCAGGCCAGCGCCGGCCTGCTGGTCAGCCTGTTCGGCCTGACACCGCTGATCGCGCTGCTCAACCCCGGCGGCGAGCAGGGCTGGTACCTCTGGGTGCCCGGCCTCGCCCAGACCACGCTGATGAACATGGTCATCAAGGGCGATCCGCTGCTGTGGAGCAAGGTGGCCCCTTCGCTGGCGGTCAGCCTGCTGCTGACGCTGGCATCACTGGCCCTGGTGGCGCGCTCGATGAAGCAGGCCGTGGCGCGCTGAGTGGCGAAGACGGCGGCACCGAGTCCGCAGGGACTGAGCCCGGACGGAGGCAGTCCTGAGGACTGTCCCTGCCTGGCAAAGGCCGGGACCGTCCCGGTCCCGGCTCGGCTCGGTCCAGCCTCAGCCTCGCCGCTGGCAGGCGACGCGTCCTTCGGCAGGCGTCACCGAGTCCGCTGGGACTGAGCCCGGACAGAGACAGTCCTGAGGACTGTCTCTGCCTGGCGAAGGACGGGACCGGCCCGGTCCCGGCTCGGCTCGGTCCAGCCTCAGTGCCGCTGTGCCAGCGCGCGCTGCACCTCGCCCTGCCAGGGCAGGGCGTGCACGATCTCGTTGAGACGGCGCACCAGTTCCAGCGGCGCGAGCACGCCGCCTTCGGTATCGACCAACTGCAGATTGGTGATCATTGCCATCGGGTCGGCGATCGCCACCACGCCATAGGGCAGGGACACCCAGTCCCAGGCCACGCCAGCGGCACCCGACTCGAATTCGCCACACCAAAGGGTTTGCCCTGAGGCGGGCCGTTCATGATCGCCGGCGACCAGCACCTTCGTGCTCATGTGCGCAAAATGCAGTCGCGGAATACCATCCGCCTTGCACAAAACTCGCGGCCATGCGTAGACAATCCAGGCAGGAGTCATCTTTTGAGATGAAGTTGAGGGAATTGGACCTGTAGCGGTCGCTTGACAGGAGTTTCGGCACAGACACGGCGTGTCGCTAGCTGTAAACCTTGTCAGGGATACTCGCAGGCCGAGGAGAAATCCACACCAGCGCCGATTTCATGGCGCACAGGTGACGGGTTAGTCGATACCAAGCTGTCAGACAAGCACATAACCGGATACGGTCGACGACGATGCTGCAAGGTGGCTACCAATCCGTGCTCGAAGCCCGCAGCCGCGAGGAGTTTCGCGGGGAGGTGGTCAAGTTCGCTCAAGAGCTGGGCTTTGACACGGTCTCAGCCACAGCAGTACAGGACGAAACACCGGGGCGCTCGCATTTCGAAGGTGTCGACAACATTCCGCAAAGCTTCGTCGACAAATTCGAAGACACCAGCATCTGGCATGTCGATCCTGTAGCACAACACTGCAAGCGCAGCAGCGTTCCCATCGTGTGGGACCAATCCACCTACCAGAGTCGGGGATTGGCGAACCAGTGGGAGGAGCAGGCCAGCTTTGGTCTATGCACCGGTATCGCTGTTGCGCTTCATATGCCAGAGGGTAGGCACTTCGTCATTGGCGTCGACCGCAAGGAGTCTCTGCCAAGTGACCGTTCAGTCTTGACCCGTGTGGTCGCTGACCTTCAGTTGTTCGCCGTGCATGCCCAAGAGGCAGCGTGGCGACTTCTCTTGCCGCACCACTTTGACTCCCAATCGCAACCGAAGACGAACCTCACCCCGCGCGAACTTGAGTGCCTGCGCTGGACAATGGATGGAAAGACTGCGTGGGAGGTTGGCACCATCCTAGGCATCACCGAGCGGACCGCGGTACTCCACATCAATAACGCCATGCACAAGCTGGATTGCACTAGCAAGCACCAAGCAGTGCTTAAAGCATTGCGCCTGGGCCTAATTCGCTGAACCGCGCTGGCGGCTTGCCGTTACTCCCTGTAAGAGTTGACAGTTACTTGGGCAGGGGTCCGACTGCTCCAATTTGATCAACGTAACTCGTACGTTGCATCAAACAGGAGCAAGCAATGGAAACCACCAACCAGAAGTTCGCTGTCACCAACCACGACTCGCACGAAGTCTTTGATGCGGATGAGCTGCAGGTGCTTCCACTTGAACAACTGGAGCACGTTGCGGGCGGCGATCTCGGTTCGACAGAAATGCCCACAAAGGGCTGGTGACAACCTGCCGCGCGCCTACCAATAGATGCTATTCCGATCCGAGGCGCGTTACCGATTTGACCAAGCACGCCTCGGCACCATCCAACTCCACCGCCCGCTGTCGCTGCACGTCCTGACGATCGCGGCGGTGGCGGCGGTGGCGGCGGTCGGAGTGTTTCTGTGCACGGCCGAATACACGCGCAAAGCGCGGGTGAGCGGCTATCTGGTGCCGGATCGCGGCGTGCTGCGCATCACACCGCCGCAGGCCGCGACGGTGGTGGCGCGACAGGTCAGCGAAGGTCAGCGCGTCAAGGCTGGCGACGTGCTGTTCGTGCTGGCGCTGGACGCCGGCAACGATCAGCTGGGCGACGGTATCGCGCGCAGCCTGGCCGAGCGGCAGCGCTCGCTGAGCGACGCGGCCGGCCAGCAGCAGCAGCTGGTGCGCAGCCAGGCGCAGGCGCTGGACTCGCGCATCGCCGCGCTGCAGCGCGAGCTGGAGCAGCTGGATGCCGAAGCGCGGCTGCATGCCGAGCGCACGGCGCTGGCGCAACAGTCGCTGTCAAGGCTCGAGGCCCTGGGTCGAGACCAGTTCGTCTCGAACGCGCAGGTGCAGCTCAAACGGGAGGAGCTTCTAGGCTTGCAGGCACAGCATCAGTCGCTCGCGCGTCAGCGCGAGGGGCTGCACAGGGAGGTGCTGGCACTGCAAGCCCAGCGGCGTGAGCTGCCCCTGCGCGGCGAGGTGCAACTGGGCGAGATCGCCAGGGATCTGGCGGGGCTGCAAGCCCAGGGCCTCGAGGCCGAGGCGCGGCGCCGCCTGGTGTTGCGCTCGCCCAGCGACGGCATCGTCAGCACGGTGCTGGCAGAGCCGGGCCAGCCGGTGACGGCCGGCATGGCTCTGGCCAATGTGCTGCCCGCCGATACGCAGATGCAGGCCCATCTGTATGCGCCGTCCAGCGCGGTGGGCTTTCTGCGCGCCGAGCAGGCGGTGCAGCTGCGTTACCAGGCTTTCCCGTACCAGAGGTTCGGGCAGCAGCAGGGCCGCGTGCTGCGCATCGCGCGCACGCCGCTGACCGCGACCGAGCTGGCTACACTGGCCCTGCCGGGCACGCTGACGCAGGGCCCGGCCAGCGAGCCGCTCTACCGCATCACCGTCACGCTGGACAGGCAGAGCGTCGCGGCCTACGGGGAGCAGCATGCGCTGACCGCCGGCATGCAGCTCGACGCCGATGTGCTGCTGGAGCGCCGCAAGCTGATCGAATGGATCTTCGAGCCATTGCTGAGCCTGGCCCACCGTGTCTGAACAGCCGCCCTCCTCGCCCCGGCACGCTTCTCCTGCTGGCGCACCTGCTGCCTCCTCTTCACCGTCAGCGTCGGCGTCGCTGCTGGCGCGCCTGGACCTGGGTCTGGGCCGTCGGCGCAAGGCACCGCTGGTGCTGCAGAGCGAAGCTGCCGAATGCGGGCTGGCCTGCCTGGCCATGCTTGCGGGCCATCATGGCCAGCACTGGACGCTGGCCGAGCTGAGGGAGCGCTTCGCCGTCTCGCTCAAGGGCGTGCGCATGTCCGGCATCGTGCGCATGGCCGAACAGCTGGGCCTGGTCAGCCGCGCGCTGCGCGCCGAACCTCAGCATCTGGCGCGGCTGGAGCTGCCCTGCATCCTGCACTGGGATTTCAACCACTTCGTCGTGCTCACGCGCGTGCGCGGCGACGAGGTGACGCTGCACGACCCGGCCCGTGGCGAGCGCCGCATGTCGCTGGCCGAGCTGTCCAAGCATTTCACCGGCGTGGCGCTGGAGCTGCGCCCGGGCGCCGATTTCACGGCCAAGGCCGCCGCGCCACGGGTGAGCTGGCGCCAGTTGCTGGGCCAGATCACCGGGCTGAAGCGTTCGATGGCGCAGATCCTCGCGCTGGCGCTGGCGCTGGAGCTGCTCGCCCTGCTCGCACCCTTCCTGCTTCAGTGGGTGGTCGACGGCGTGATCGTCAGCGCCGACCGCGACCTGCTGGTGACGCTGGGCATAGGCTTCGGCTTGCTGGTGCTGATCTCGGCCGGCATCGGCGCGCTGCGCTCGTGGGCGGTGCTGTATCTGTCAGCTTCGCTGAACCTGCAGTGGCTGGGCAATGTATTCGCGCACCTGATGCGCCTGCCGCTGGCCTGGTTCGAGAAGCGCCACATGGGCGACATCTGGTCGCGCTTTGCCAGCGTGCAGGAAATCCAGAAGACGCTGACCGGCCCCTTCATCGAGGCGATGCTGGACGGCGTGATGGTGCTGATCACGCTGGCGATGATGCTGGTCTACAGCCCGCGACTCACCGCGGTGGCGGCACTGGCGGTGGGCGGCTACGCGCTCTTGCGCTGGGCGATGTTCCGGCCGCTGCGCGAAGCCACCGAGGAGACCTTGATCCACGAGGCGCGGCAGAACAGCCATTTCCTCGAATCGCTGCGCGGCGCGCAGGCGATCAAGCTGTTCAGCGCTCAGGCGGACCGCGGCTCGCGCTTTGCCAATCTGGTGGTCGAGCAGATGAACGCCAGCCTGGTCGGCCGCAAGCTCGAGCTGTGGATGGGCGTGGGCAACAAGCTTCTGTTCGGGCTGGAGCGCGTGGCCATCGTCTGGCTGGGCGCGCTGCTGGTGCTGGACCGCGAGCTCTCGGTGGGCATGCTGTTCGCCTTCCTTGCCTACAAGGAGCAGTTCAGCCTGCGCCTGAGCGCGCTGATCGACAAGGGCGTGCAGCTGAAGATGCTGCGCGTGCAGGGCGAGCGTCTGGCCGACATCGTGCTGACCGCGCCGGAAGACCCGGGGCAGACCGGCGTCCAGGCCCTGCCGCTGCGGCCCACGTTGACGCTGGCCGACGTGCATTTCCGCTATGCCGAGGGCGAGGCGCCGGTACTGGCCGGCTGCAGCATCAGCATCGAGCCTGGCGAGTCGGTCGCCATCGTCGGCCCCTCGGGCAGCGGCAAGACCACCTTGCTCAAGCTCTTGCTTGGGATCCACCAGCCGCAGTCGGGCGAGATCCGCATTGGCGGCCAGCCTTTGGCACAGCTGGGCCTGCAGACCTGGCGAGCCTGCGTCGGCACGGTCATGCAGGACGACCAGCTCTTTGCCGGCAGCATCGCCGACAACATCAGCTTCTTCGATGCCGAGGCCGACGTCGCGTGGATCGAAGAGTGCGCCAAGCTGGCCTGCGTGCACGAGGACATCGTCGCCATGCCCATGGGCTACCAGACCCTGATCGGCGATATGGGCTCCAGCCTGTCAGGTGGCCAGCGCCAGCGGGTGCTGCTGGCGCGTGCGCTGTACAAGCGGCCGCAGTTCCTCTTCCTGGACGAAGCGACCAGTGCGCTGGACGTGGACCGCGAGCGCCAGGTGAATGCCTCGCTACGCCAGCTGCCGCTCACCAGGATAGTGATCGCTCACCGGCCTGAGACCATCGCTGCCGCTCAGCGGGTCATCACGCTGCAGCAGGGCCGGGTGGCGCAGGACCTGCGCAGCGTCGGCACCTCGCCCAGCCAGGCAGGCTGAGCCCCGCCGGCTATGGCGGCAATGGCCAGATTCAAATGGCCGCGAGCCTCGTAGAAGATTAGTATTTGGCTATCGAGAATCTGTACCGATAGCAAGGAGCCCTCATGGCCAAGACCGCCAGCTTCGGAGTGATGCACCTCGTCACCGCGTTCGGCGTGAGCTATGTGCTGACCGGCGATGTCGCCATCGCCGGCGCGATCACCTTCGTCGAGCCGGCCGTGAACACGGTGATGCACTACTTCCATGACAAGCACTGGCACCGCATCGCCGGCATGTTCAAGAGCGAGCCGCCAGCGGATCGCCTGAATGGCGGGGCGGCCGAACCTGCCCCTGCCGGGAGCTGAACGGGCCGCGCATCGCCGTCACCGCTTCAGGGCGCCGTCTGCTCTTCCATCCAGCCCAGCCAGCGCATCGCCTGCTCACGGCTCTCACCGCACATCAACTCGCTGGGCTGCAGCGAGCTGCAGACGGCTGGCCGCTCGGGCCGGCCGAAGATCTTGCAGCGATCCTGTTCGTCCAGCTGGATGCAACGCACGCCGGCCGGCTTGCTGACGCCATTGACGACGGGCATGCCGGGAATGGGCGAGCTGATCGAAGGCGCGATGCAGCAAGCGGCGCAGTGCGGGCGGCAGGCCATCGTCGACGTCTTGCTCATGATGCCCCGATTGTCGGCCAGCCCTGGCGCGAGCGCCGTGACTTGTCCACAGCCCCCCGCTAAAATCGGCCCCTCCCCCAATGCTTGTCCGCCCAGCGCCGCGATGATCTGCGCGCCCGGCCGGCTCCCGCCATGCTTTATCCGAAAGAGTTCGACGTCATCGTGGTCGGTGGTGGCCATGCCGGCACCGAGGCCGCCCTGGCCGCGGCACGCATGGGTGTGCAGACGCTGCTGCTGACCCACAACATCGAGACCCTGGGGCAGATGAGCTGCAACCCCTCGATCGGCGGCATCGGCAAGGGCCATCTGGTCAAGGAGGTCGATGCATTGGGTGGCGCGATGGCGGCAGCCACCGACGAGGGTGGCATCCAGTTCCGCATCCTCAACAGCTCCAAGGGCCCGGCCGTGCGCGCCACTCGCGCCCAAGCGGACCGCATCCTCTACAAGGCGGCGATCCGCCGCCGGCTGGAAAATCAGCCGAACCTGATGCTGTTCCAGCAGGCGGTCGACGACCTGATGGTGGAGGGCGACCGGGTCGTCGGCGCGGTCACGCAAAGCGGCATCCAGTTCCGCGCCCGTGCCGTCGTGCTGACCGCCGGCACCTTCCTCGATGGCCGCGTGCACATCGGCCTGCAGAACTTCAGCGCCGGCCGCGCCGGCGATCCGCCGGCGATCAGCCTGTCGGCCCGGCTCAAGGAGCTGAAGCTGCCACAAGGCCGGCTCAAGACCGGCACACCGCCGCGCATCGATGGCCGCACGATCGACTTCAGCCGCTGCATCGAGCAACCCGGCGACCTGGATCCGGTGCCGGTATTCAGCTTCATGGGCGACGCCTCGCAGCACCCGCAGCAGCTGCCCTGCTGGATCACGCACACCAACGAGCGCACGCACGAGATCATCCGTTCCGGCTTCGACCGCAGCCCGATGTTCACCGGCGTGATCGAAGGCGTGGGGCCGCGCTACTGCCCGTCGATCGAGGACAAGGTCAACCGCTTTGCCGACAAGGACAGCCACCAGATCTTCCTCGAGCCCGAAGGCCTGACGACGCACGAGTTCTACCCGAACGGCATCTCCACCTCCCTGCCCTTCGACATCCAGCTCGCCGCGGTGCGCTCGATGCCCGGGCTGGAGAATGCCCATATCCTGCGGCCCGGTTACGCGATCGAGTATGACTACTTCGACCCGCGCGAGCTGAAGAGCAGCTTCGAGACCAAGGCCATCGCCGGCCTGTTCTTCGCCGGCCAGATCAACGGCACAACCGGCTATGAGGAGGCCGCAGCACAAGGCCTGTTCGCCGGCATGAATGCGGCGCTACAGGTGAAGGATCAAGGCCCCTGGCTGCCAGGCCGCGACCAAGCCTATCTGGGCGTTCTGGTCGACGACCTGATCACCAAGGGCGTCACCGAGCCCTACCGCATGTTCACCAGCCGCGCCGAATTCCGCCTGCAGCTGCGCGAAGACAACGCCGACATGCGCCTGACTGAAGTCGGTCGACAGCTCGGTCTGGTCGATGACGCCCGCTGGGATGCCTTCAACCGCAAGCGCGATGCAGTTTCACGTGAAACAGAGAAGCTCAAGTCGACCTGGGTGCATCCCGGCATCCTGCCCGCGGCCGATGCCGAGCGCCTGGTCGGCAAGGCTCTGGAACGCGAGTACAACCTGCAGGATTTGCTGCGGCGGCCGGGCGTCGGCTTCGACACCGTCGCCGAAATCACCCGGATCGCCCGGCCGGACACTGCTGTTTCACGTGAAACGCTGGCGGCCGAACTGGGCCAGACCCTCGCCGATGCGGTGATCGAGCAGCTCGAGACCAGCGTCAAATACGCCGGCTACATCAACAAGCAGGTCGAGGACGTGGCGCGCGCCGCCCACTTCGAGCATCTGAAGCTGCCCGCCGAACTGGACTACAGCCAGGTCAGCGCGCTGTCCTTCGAGGTGCGGCAGAAGCTGGCCAAGCACCGCCCCGAGACCTTGGGCCAGGCCTCACGCCTCTCCGGCGTGACGCCGGCGGCAATCTCTTTGCTGCTGGTGCATCTGAAGAAGGGGCGCTTCAAGGGCTTCGAGGGCGACCCCCCGTCCGCCCCGATCAACAATGAAGCCGCGAGCGACGCCGCGGCATGAGCAGCACCACCCGCATGCCTGACCACGCCGGCAGCCTCCGCACCGAACTCGCCGCCGCCGCCGGACAACTCGGCCTGGCCCTCAGCGACGCACAGCTGGAGAAGTTGCTCGCCTACCTGGGTCTGATCCAGAAGTGGAACAAGGTCTACAACCTCACCGCGGTGCGCGAGCCGCGAGCCATGCTCACCCAGCACCTGGTGGACAGCCTCAGTCTGCTGCCGGCACTGCTTCGGCACGCCGGCAACGCACCGCTGCGGCTGATGGATGTAGGCAGCGGCGGCGGACTGCCGGGCGTGGTGGTGGCGATCTGCGCGCCGCAGATCGACGTCACCTGCGTGGACGCGGTGGCCAAGAAGGCCAGCTTCATCAAGCAGGTGGCCGCCGAACTCGGCCTGAAGAACCTGCATGGTGAACACAGCCGGGTCGAGGAACTGGCCACGCCGCCCTTCGACCTCATCACTTCGCGCGCCTTCGCGTCGCTGCTGGATTTCACCTCCCTAACCCGCCAGCACCTGAAGGCAGCCGGCATCTGGTTGGCAATGAAGGGCCAGCATCCCGCCGATGAACTCGCCGCCCTGCCCCCGGATCTCGACGTGTTTCACGTGGAACAGCTGCAAGTGCCCGGCCTGGACGCCCAACGCTGTCTCGTCTGGATCAAACCGCGCCATTGAGGCGCTGATCTTCTATCTTCCCGGGTACGATTGCCCGCCTAACACTCAAACCCTCGCAGCGAAGAAAACACCGCGCGGAGTCCGAGGATCCGGCTTTGCCAGGCCTGCGGACTCGCCCCCTCGAGGGGGCTTTGCTCGGACACAAGTAGTCCTAAGAACTGCTTGTGCCTAGCGATGGCCAAGGCCTCTGTGCCTTGGCGCGCGAAGCGCGTAGGGGGTGGACCTATCCATATGGCCAAGATCTTCTGCGTTGCCAATCAAAAGGGCGGGGTCGGCAAGACCACCACCACGGTCAACCTCGCCGCCGGCCTGGCCCTGGTCGGCCAGCGTGTGCTGGTGATCGACCTCGACCCGCAGGGCAACGCGACCATGGGTTCGGGCATCGACAAGCGCCAGCTGCCGCTGAGCGTCTACGACGTGCTGCTTGAATCGGCCTCCATCGCCGAGGCGCGCCAGCGCAGCGAGAAAGGCGGCTACGACGTGCTCGGTGCCAACCGCGAACTGGCCGGCGCCGAGGTCGAACTGGTCGAGCTGGAGCGCAGGGAAAAGCGCCTGAAGACAGCCATCAAGGAAGCCGAAGCCGACTACGACTTCGTGCTGATCGACTGCCCGCCTTCGCTGTCGATGCTGACGCTCAACGGCCTGTGCTCGGCTCACGGCGTGGTCGTCCCGATGCAGTGCGAGTACTTCGCGCTGGAGGGCCTGTCGGACCTGGTCAACACGATCAAGCAGGTGCATGCCAACCTGAACCCGGACCTGCAGATCATCGGCCTGCTGCGGGTGATGTTCGATCCGCGCATCACGCTGCAACAGCAGGTCAGCGACCAGCTCAAGGCGCACTTCGGCGAGAAGGTGTTCGATACCGTCATCCCGCGCAATGTCCGCCTGGCCGAAGCACCGAGCTACGGCCTGCCTGGCGTCGTGTTCGACCCGGCGTCCAAGGGCGCGCAGGCCTTTGTCGAGTTCGCGCGCGAGATGGTCAAGCGCGTGAAGGCGATGTAGCCGGCTGCTCGCCGTCTCCCCTCCCCCTGACATGGCCCAGGCGCCCGATGCAGACGAAGCGCTCGCGCGCCGCGCCGAGGAGGCCGGCCTCAACGCCAGCGCACCGCCCCAGCAGGCGCAGATCGATGGCTGGCTGATCCGCCTCTCCCCCGGCAAGGCCAAGCGCTCGCGCTGCATCAATGCGCTGGCCACCGGCACGCTGCCGCTGCCGGACCTGCTGGCCCAGTGCCGCCGCGCCTTCGACGCCGCCGACCTGCCGCTGATCCTGCGCATCACACCCTTCAGCCAGCCGGCCGACCTCGACGACCAGCTGGCCGCAATGGGCTGGACGGCCTTCGACGCCGCCGATGTGATGGTCCGTGCGTCGCTGGAGGATCTGCCCGCAGCTGCTGCATTGCCGGCGGACTTGCGCTTCGAGGCACGGCCCGCTGCCGACTATGCCGAGACCGTCGGCCGGCTGCGGGGCTCGACCCGACGCGAGATCGATGCCCACATCGAGCGCCTTGGCGCCTCGCCGGTACCCTACCAGGGCTTCGTGCTGATGCGTGGACCGACGCTGCTGGCCTGCGGGCAGTTCGCCCAGGAAGGCGACATCGCCGGCCTCTTCGACATCTTCACGCCGCCCGAGCAGCGCGGCCACGGCCATGCCGCCCGGCTCTGCACCGAACTGCTGCGTGCCGCCGCTGCCCAGGGCGTGCAGCAGGCCTATCTGCAGGTCGGCACCGATAACGCCGTCGCTCAGCGCCTCTACAAGCGCCTGGGCTTTGCTTTTGCCTACCGCTACCACTACCGCAGCGACGACCCGCGCGCCTGGGCCTGAGCCGGTCGCGCTGGCTTCGGTGAAGGCTCAGCGAGGCTGCCAGACCTTCAGCAAGGTATGGCGCGTCAACCCCGGCACATAGTCGTGCACATGGGCCACGCAGACATAGCCCATGTGTTCGGCAATGTCGGCCGCCTCATCGTTCAAGGTCTCGATCAGCGCATCGACGCAGCCGCGCTTCAGCGCCAGCGCCTCGATGCGCCGCAGGCACTCTGCCCCCAGTCCCTGGCCGCGATGCGCGGGCGCCACCCACCAGGCGGCGACATAGAGACGCTGGAACTCGGTACGGCCCCAGACGCCGGCGATCAGCTCATCGTCGTCGTACAGCGCGCAGGCAATGTCCTGCGCGTCGCTGCCCTGGGTCAGCTGCCGCGCCTGCAGCGCGACGCCCTGACGGATGGTCTCCCGCGCTGCCGGCGGCACCTGCTCATCGAGCAGCCATTGCCGCGTCGGCGCGACCATCAGAGGCCGAGTGCCTCGTCGACGCCCAGGTGCACATTCATGCTCTGCACCGCCGCACCGCTGGCGCCCTTGCCCAGGTTGTCCAGGCGCGCCATCACAAGGATCTGTGTATCGCTGCCAAAGACGAACAGGTCCACGCGGTTCGTGTCGTTGCAGGCCTGCACGTCGAAGAAGCCTTCTTCCAGCGTGGCGGCATCGCGCAGCGGCATCACGCGGATGAAGCGCTCGCCGGCGTAGTGCGCCTCCAGCGCCTGTTGCACGTCCTCGCCGCGGGCGCCGGCGCGCAGCTGATGCAGGTGCAGCGGCACGCTCACCGCCAGGCCCTTGTAGAAGTTGCCGACGATGGGCATGAACACCGGCGCAGTCCGCAGTCCGGTGTGCGCCATCATCTCGGGCAGATGCTTGTGCTTGAGGCCCAGCGCATAGGGGCGCGGCGACTCCAGCTTGGCGTCGCCGCCAGCCTGGTACTGCGCGATCATGCTCTTGCCGCCGCCCGAGTAGCCGGTGATCGAGGTCGCGCTGATCAGCGCGTCGGGGCCCAGCAGCCCGGCATCCACCAGCGGACGCACCGCCAGGATGAAGGCGCTGGCATGGCAGCCGGGGTTGGCGATGCGCTTGGCCTTGCGGATCGCGTCGCGCTGGCCCTTGCACAGCTCGGGCAGGCCGAAGGTCCAGCCCGGCACGGTGCGGTGCGCGGTGCTGGCGTCGATCAGGCAGGTGTTGGGGTTGCTGACCATCGCAGCCGCCTCGCGCGATGCCGCATCGGGCAGGCACAGGAAGGCCACGTCGGCCGCGTTGAGCAGGCGTGCGCGCTCGGCCGGGTCCTTGCGCTTGTCGGCGTCGATGCGCAGCACCTCGATGTCGCGACGCGCAGCCAGATACTCGTGAATGCGCAGGCCCGTCGTGCCCTCTTGTCCATCCACAAACACTGCGTACGTCATGACCTCTTCTCCAGCACAATCGACCGCCCGCCGACAGGCGAGCAAGCAAGGAAGCGAAGCATAAGGCATGACAAGCACCGCGTCCCCCGACACACCCATGGCGCAGCCCCGCGTGCTGCTGCTGCCGGGCTGGCTGAACTCCGACCCCGAGCACTGGCAGAGCCGCTGGGAGCGGCTGTTCGGCTACCAGCGTGTCGAACAGGCGGAATGGGTCTGGCCGCGCCGCGGCGACTGGATGGCCCGGCTGGACGAGGTGCTGCTCGCAGCCGAACGCCCGGCCCTGCTCGTCGCCCATTCGCTGGGTTGCCAGCTGGTGGCCAGCTGGGCCGAGCACTCGCAGCACACCGCGCGGGTCAGGGGCGCCTTGCTGGTCGCGCCGCCCGATACCGAGGCCGACAGCGCGCCGCCGCAGCTGCACAACTGGAAGCCGATACGCCGCAGCCGCCTGCCTTTTCCCGCAATCGCCGTGGTCAGCAGTGACGACCCGCACTGCGCCACCGAGCGCGCCGTCGCGATGGTGGCCGACTGGGGTGCCCAGCTGGTGATGGCCGGGCCGCGCGGTCACCTGAACACTGCATCCAATCTGGGCGACTGGCCCGAGGGTCAGGCCCTGCTGGCTCAACTCATCGGCTAAGAGACAATCGCGGCCATGGTCACCAAGAAACCCAAGGGCCTGGGCATGGGCCTCGAAGCCCTGCTCGGCCCCAAAGTCGCCGAAACGCCCACCACCGCGCGCGAAGGCGAACTCCCCAGCACACTGCGCCTGGAACAGCTGCAGGCCGGCAAGTACCAGCCGCGCACGCGCATGGACGAGGGCTCGCTGTACGAGCTGGCCGAGAGCATCAAGGGCCAGGGCATCATGCAGCCCATCCTCGTGCGCCCGATCGGCGCCGAGCAGAGCAAGGACGGCACGGCCCGCTACGAGATCATTGCCGGCGAACGGCGCTTCCGTGCCGCCAAGCTGGCCGGTCTGCGCGAGGTGCCGGTGCTGGTCAAGCCGGTGCCCGACGAGGCCGCGGCCGCGATGGCGCTGATCGAGAACATCCAGCGCGAAGACCTCAATCCGCTCGAAGAGGCGCAGGGCCTGAAGCGCCTGACCGAGGAGTTCGGCCTCACGCATGAACAGGCCGCGCAGGCCGTCGGCCGCTCGCGCAGCGCCGCCAGCAATCTGCTGCGACTGCTGCATCTGGCCGAGCCGGTGCAGAACATGCTGATGGCCGGCGACATCGACATGGGCCATGCGCGTGCGCTCTTGCCCCTGGACGGTGCGCACCAGATCACCTGCGCCACCGAGATCGCCGCCAAGAAGCTCAGCGTGCGCGAAGCCGAGAAGCTGGTGCAGCGCCAGGGCGCCGGCCGCCAGGCGCCACTGCTGCGCGTGAAGAACGGCAAGAGCCGCGACGTGCTGCGTCTCGAGGAAGAGCTGTCGGACTTGTTGACTGCGGCGGTGGAGATCCGCGTGAAGAAGCGCACCAAGCGCGGCGAGCAGGGCGAACTGGCGATCCAGTTCGGCTCGCTCGATGAGCTGAACGGCCTGATCGAGAAGCTGCGCGGCCCGCAATAGCCGCTGATCCTCGCTCAAGCGGCAGCGTCCTGCCGATGAAGCACCGAAGGCCGTGAACGATTCACGGCCTTTTTTGTGCCCGCCTCGCAAGCTGGCACGCGCCATGCAAGATGCTTCGCAAGCGCATCGCGCCGCATCGCACGGGGTCAGGTCTTGCTACCCAAGTGGGGGGTCGCCGCCCATCGGCGCCGCGGGTCTTGCGCGCAGGAATGCACGTACGGCGCTGCTCTGTGTCAACGAAGCCGCAGCGCGGCTTGTTAAAGGGGTCAAGACAGTCTTATTCTTGGTTTCACGTCACAGGCCTTTGCGCCACTCTGAAGCTCAGCAAGCAACAGCAGCACTTGCGACAACGCTGAACCTCGGAAAGCTCTGATGACGCCTCGGTCCTTGAGGGGGCGCCATCAGAACTTCCCAGACGACGACGTCGGATGCGGTCTCTCGATCGATCACGCGCGCCTCAGTCTGGTGTCGGACACAGGAGGCCAGCATGGACGTGATCAGCCATTTCGCCGCTCGCTACGAGCGCACTCGTGTCGAAGAGCTCTCGCTCGAAGAGTATCTGGCCGAGTGCAAGCGCAATCCCCTCGCCTACGCCACCGCCGCCGAGCGCATGCTCCAGGCCATCGGCGAGCCGCAGATGATCGATACGCGCAACGACCCGCGGCTGTCGCGCATCTTCGCGAACAAGACCATCAAGATCTACCCCGCCTTCGCCGAGTTCTACGGCATGGAAGAGGCGATCGAGCAGGTCGTCTCCTACTTCCGCCATGCCGCGCAAGGCCTGGAGGAGAAGAAGCAGATCCTCTATCTGCTCGGCCCGGTGGGCGGCGGCAAGAGCTCGATCGCCGAGCGGCTGAAGTACCTGATGGAGCAGGTGCCCTTCTACGCACTGTCCGGCTCGCCGGTGAACGAGTCCCCGCTGGGCTTGTTCAATGCCGCCGAGGACGGGCCCCTGCTGGAGAAGGAATACGGCATCCCGCAGCGCTACCTGAACCGCATCATGAGCCCCTGGGCGGTGAAGCGGCTCGAGGAGTTCGGCGGCGACATTCGCAAGTTCAAGGTCGTCAAGCGCTACCCCAGTGTGCTGCGCCAGATCGGCGTGGCGAAGACCGAGCCGGGCGACGAGAACAACCAGGACATCTCCTCGCTGGTCGGCAAGGTCGACATCCGCAAGCTCGAGACCTATGCGCAGGACGACCCCGATGCCTACAGCTACAGCGGCGGCCTGTGCCTGGCCAACCAGGGCCTGCTCGAGTTCGTCGAGATGTTCAAGGCGCCGATCAAGGTGCTGCACCCGCTGCTGACCGCCACGCAGGAAGGCAACTTCAAGGGCACCGAAGGCTTCGGCGCCATTCCCTTCGACGGCATCGTGCTGGCGCACAGCAACGAGAGCGAGTGGAAGACCTTCCGCAACAACAAGAACAACGAGGCCTTCCTCGACCGCATCTACATCGTCAAGGTGCCTTACTGCCTGCGCGTCAGCGAGGAGATCAAGATCTACGAGAAGCTGATCCGCGGCTCCTCGCTCGCCGAGGCCAAGTGCGCCCCGGGCACGCTGAAGATGATGGCGCAGTTCGCCGTGCTGACACGGCTGAAGGAGCCGGAGAACTCGTCGCTGTTCTCCAAGATGCTGGTCTACGACGGCGAGAACCTAAAGGACACCGACCCGCGCGCCAAGAGCATCCAGGAGTACCGCGACTACGCCGGCGTCGACGAGGGCATGAACGGCATCAGCACGCGCTTCGCCTACAAGATCATCTCCAAGGTCTTCAACTTCGATGCCAGCGAGGTGGCCGCCAACCCGGTGCACCTGATGTACGTGCTGGAACAGCAGATCGAGCGCGAGCAGTTCCCCGCCGAGCTGGAGCAGAAGTACGTCGGCCTGATCAAGGAGCAGCTGGCGCCGCGCTATGCCGAGTTCATCGGCAAGGAGATCCAGACCGCGTACCTGGAAAGTTATTCGGAATACGGCCAGAACATCTTCGACCGCTACGTCACCTATGCCGACTACTGGATCCAGGATCAGGAATACCGCGACCAGGACACCGGCGAGGTCTTCGACCGCGCCGCGCTGAACGCCGAGCTGGAGAAGATCGAGAAGCCCGCGGGCATCAGCAACCCCAAGGACTTCCGCAACGAGATCGTCAACTTCGTGCTGCGCGCACGCGCCAACAACCAGGGCAAGAACCCGGCCTGGACCAGCTACGAGAAGCTGCGCACGGTGATCGAGAAGAAGATGTTCTCCAACACCGAAGAGCTGCTGCCGGTGATCAGCTTCAACGCCAAGGCCAGCGCCGACGAGGCCAAGAAGCACGAGAACTTCGTGCAGCGCATGGTCGACAAGGGCTACACCGCCAAGCAGGTGCGGCTGCTCTGCGAGTGGTACCTCCGGGTGAGGAAGTCCAGCTGAGAAAGCAGGTGGCGCGATGTCGCTCCAGCAAATCATTGACCGCAGGCTCTCGGGCAAGAACAAGTCCGTGGGCAACCGCGAGCGCTTCCTGCGCCGCCACAAGGAGCAGATCCGCGAGGCGGTGCGGCGTGCGGTGGACGGCCGCGGCATCCGCGACATCGAGCGCGGCGAGGACGTGCACATCCCCAAGAAGGACCTGAGCGAGCCGGTCTTCGGCCATGGCGAGGGCGGCGTGCGTGAGGTGGTGCGGCCGGGCAACACCGAGCATGTGAAGGGCGACCGCATCCCCAAGCCCAAGGGCGGCGGACAGGGCCAGGGCGGCAAGCAGGCCAGCGACTCCGGCGAGGGCGAGGACGACTTCGTCTTCCACCTCAGCAAGGAAGAGTTCATGCAGGTCTTCTTCGATGACCTGGCCTTGCCCAATCTGGCTCGCACCACGCTGGCCGACACGCCGGAATGGAAGAGCCACCGCGCCGGTTTCGTCAGCGACGGCACGCCGACCAATCTGCATGTGGTGCGCTCGATGCGCGGTGCACTGGGCCGGCGCATCGCTCTGGGCATGGGCAAGCGCCGCGAGCTGCGCGAACTCGAAGAACGTCTGGTGCTGCTCAAGCGCGAGGACGGCAGCAAGCCCGAAGCGCAGGCGCTGATCAAGGAGACCGAGGCGCGCATCGCCGAGCTGCGCCGCCGTCTGGGTGCGATTCCCTTCCTCGACCCCATCGACCTGCGCTACCGCAACCGCGTGCGCGTGCCGGTGCCGACCACGCGCGCGGTGATGTTCTGCCTGATGGACGTCAGCGGCTCGATGGACGAGGCGCGCAAGGACCTGGCCAAGCGTTTCTTCATCCTGCTTTATCTCTTCCTGACCCGGCACTACGAGAAGATCGACGTGGTCTTCATCCGCCACCACACGCAGGCGCAGGAGGTGGACGAGCAGAACTTCTTCCACGCCACCGAGACCGGCGGCACGGTGGTGTCCTCGGCCCTGGTGCTGATGGAAGAGATCATCCGCGAGCGCTACTCGCCGAGCGAGTGGAACATCTACGGCGCGCAGGCCAGCGATGGCGACAACTGGCACCACGACAGCAGCCGCTGCCGCGAGATCCTGGCCGACAAGATCCTGCCGCTGTGCCGCTACTTCGCCTATGTGCAGGTGGCCGAGGCCGAGCAGAACCTGTGGGAAGAGTACGAACAGCTGGCCGAGGAGGTGCCGCACTTCGCGATGCGCAAGGCGGTCGAGGCCTCGCAGATCTATCCGGTCTTCCGCGAGCTGTTCAAGAAGGAAGGGGCACCCGCATGAGCAGCCCGCTGAGCACCGACGCCACCAGCCTGATGACAGCGCCGACCACCAGTGGCGACAACCGTCGCCATCTGGGCCTGGGTGCCGACCGCAACGAATATGGCGGCCGCCGCCACCAGCCGCCGCTGCAGGAAATGAAGCCGTTGAAGCAGCGCCCCGACCAGCCGCTGCCCTCGCCCAGCGACTGGAGCTTCGAGCTGATCGACCAGTACCACGAGGTGATCCGCCAGACGGCCGAGCGCTACGGGCTGGACACCTATCCGAACCAGCTCGAGGTCATCACCGCCGAACAGATGATGGACGCCTACGCCTCGGTGGGGATGCCGGTGAACTACCGGCACTGGAGCTACGGCAAGGAATTCATCGCCACCGAGCGCAGCTACAAGCGCGGCCAGATGGGCCTGGCCTACGAGATCGTCATCAACTCCGATCCCTGCATCGCCTACCTGATGGAAGAGAACACCATGGCCATGCAGGCCCTGGTGATCGCGCATGCGAGCTACGGCCACAACAGCTTCTTCAAGGGCAACTACCTGTTCCGCATGTGGACCGACGCGTCGAGCATCATCGACTACCTGGTCTATGCGAAGAACTACGTCGCCGAGTGCGAGGAACGCCACGGCATCGAAGCGGTCGAGCTGATCCTCGATTCCTGCCATGCGCTGATGAACCATGGCGTGGACCGCTACCGCCGCCCGGCCAAGCTCTCGCTGGCGCAGGAGCGTGCGCGCCAGCAGGACCGCGAGGCCTATGCGCAGCGGCAGATCAACGACCTCTGGCGCACGCTGCCGCGCGCCAGCGACAAGGCCGACGACGAAGCCAAGGCCGCGCGCCGCTTCCCCGACGAGCCGCAGGAGAACATCCTCTACTTCATCGAGAAGAACGCGCCGCTGCTGGAGCCCTGGCAGCGCGAGCTGGTGCGCATCGTGCGCAAGATCGCGCAGTACTTCTATCCGCAGCGCCAGACCCAGGTGATGAACGAGGGCTGGGCCACGTTCTGGCACCACCGGCTGCTGAACCAGATGTACGACGACGGCTATCTGTCGGACGGCATGATGATCGAGTGGCTGAAGTCGCACACCAATGTGGTCGCGCAGCCGCCGATGGCGCATCTGAACCCCTATGCGCTGGGCTTCGCGATGTACAGCGACATCAAGCGCATCTGCGAGAACCCCACCGAAGAAGACCGGCGCTGGTTCCCCGACATCGCCGGTGCGCCCTGGCTGCCCACGCTGGACCACGCGATGCGCAACTTCAAGGACGAGAGCTTCATCGGGCAGTACCTGAGCCCGCGACTGATGCGCGAGTTCCGCCTCTTCGCCATCCTCGACGACGCCAACAAGAGCGAGTACGAGATCTCCGCCATCCACGATGATGCCGGCTACCAGCATGTGCGCGAGGCCCTGTCCAAGCAGTACGACCTGGGCAGCCGCGAGCCCAATATCCAGGTCTGGAACGTCAATCTGCGCGGCGACCGCTCATTGACGCTGCGCCACACCCAGCACATGGAGCGGCCCCTGCACGACAGCGCGCAGGAGGTGCTCAAGCATGTGGCGCGGCTGTGGGGCTTTGACGTGCACCTGGAGAGCGCCAACGGCCGCGGCGACATCACGCAGCGCTGGAGCGCGCGCGGACCGCAGACGCACTGAATAGCATCGGGGCCTTGCCCCTCATCTCGGGGGGCGCTGAGCCTTTTCGTCCCCCGGCATGGCGTAGGCAGACAGGAACAACCACTGTCTGGAGAGTCCTGTCATGCCCTACACGCTTCACCCCCCTGCTCGGCCCCCTATCGCCCGCCCAGGCCACGGCAGCTATCGCCTGCTGTGCGCAGCGCTGCTCGTCCTGAGTGCGCTGCCGGCTGCCGCATCACCGATGCTGCTGCGCGTCCAGGGCCTGTACACGCCCAGCAATGCGCCCGCGTCGGGAGCGGCGCTGGCCCAGGCAATCAACGGCGCCAGCAGCTGGGCCGCGATGGGCACGGTGGCGATGGCGCTGGAGCTGCGCTATGACAACCTGCTCACCGGCACATCCTTCAATCCATCGCTGGGCACTTTCACCTGGAGCTACGACACGGTGCAGGCCCTGCATCTGCAGCTGGGCAACGCCAACTTCTACAGCGAGGCCGCCGACGGTGCCTCACTGGGCCGCATCGTGCTCGGGCCTGCGGCGGTGACGGCGCCCGAGCTGAAGACAGGGGGCTTCGACGGCTTCCTGTTCAGCCTGAGTCAGGCCTGGTCGCGCAGCGGCACGCCGTCGGTCTACAGCTTTCCGGGCGCCACGCCGCAGAGCTCGGCCAACGGCCTCTACGACTACTACTTCCGCGCCGCCTACGATGCCAGCCTGTCCAACCGGATCATGGACTTCTGGGCCATCCATGCCGCGAGCGATACGCTCTACAGCGGCCTGCCCACCGGGCGCTGGCGCATGACGGGCTTCACCGTCGAGTCCATCCAGGACAGCCCGCCGACCGACCCGCCGCCAAGCAATGGCGTGCCCGAGCCGGGCAGCCTGGCGCTGGCTGCGGTCGGCCTGCTCTCGCTGTTCAGATCGCGAAGATCTTGCCGGGGTTCATGATGTTGCGCGGGTCCAGCGCGGTCTTCAGCTGCCGCATCAGCGCCACCGTGCCGTCGCCGGCCTCGTCGACCAGGAAGCCCTGCTTGTGCAGGCCGATGCCATGCTCGCCGGTGCAGGTGCCTTCCAGGCGCAGCGCGCGATGCACCATCTGGTCGCTCAGGCGCTCGGCGGTCTCTCGCTCGGCAGGGATGGCCGGGTCGATCAGGTAGCCAATGTGGAAATTGCCGTCGCCGACATGGCCGACGAGGAAATAGGGCAGGCCGGCCTCGTCGGCCTCGCGCACCGATTCGTTGATGCTCTCGGCCAGGCGCGAGATCGGCACGCAGGTGTCGGTGGTCACGCAGCGGCAGCCCGGCTTGGTCTGCAGCGCCGACAGATAGGCATGGTGACGCGCGGTCCACAGCCGCGTGCGTTCCTCGGGCGTCGTGGCCCAGGCGAAATCCTCGCCACCGAACTCGCGGGCGATCTCCTGCACAGTCTGCGCCTGCTCAGCCACGCCGGCCGGCGAGCCGTGGAATTCCATCAGCAGCATCGGCGCCTCGCGCAGGCCCAGCTTGTCGTGCAGGTTCACCGCGCGCACCGCGTTGGCGTCGAGCAGCTCGCAGCGCGCGATCGGCACGCCCAGCTGGATGATCTGTATCGTGGTCTGCACCGCGGCATCGATGCTGGGGAAGAAGCAGATCGCCGCCGACACCGCCTCGGGCAGCGGGAAGATGCGCAGCGTCACCTCGGTGATCACGCCCAGCGTGCCCTCGCTGCCGACGAAGACGCGTGTGAGGTCGTAGCCCGCGCTGCTCTTGCGCGCCCGCGAGCCGGTGCGCACGATCTCGCCGCTGGCCGTCACCACCGTCAGGCCCAGCACCGCCTCGCGCATCGTGCCGTAGCGCACCGCGTTCGTGCCGCTGGCGCGCGTGGCCGCCATGCCGCCGATCGAGGCGTCGGCGCCGGGGTCGATGGGGAAGAACAGCCCGGCATGGCGCAGCTCGGCATTGAGTTGGTTGCGCGTCACGCCGGCCTGCACGGTCACCGTCAGGTCCTCAGCATTGACGCGCAGGATCTGCTTCATGCGCGAGACGTCGAGGCTCACGCCGCCCTGCACCGCGAGCAAATGGCCTTCCAGCGAGGAGCCCGCGCCAAAGGGAATCACCGGCACGCCGTGCTGATGCGCCAGCGCCACCACCGCGGCGACGTCCTCGTTGCTCTCGGCGAAGACCACGCAGTCCGGCGGCTCCACGTCGAAAGGCGACTCGTCGCGGCCATGCTGCTCGCGCACCGCCAGCGCGGTGGAGCAGCGTTCGCCGAAACGCGCGCGCAGCGCCTGCAGCATCGCCTCGGGCACCGGGCGCCGCTCGGCGTTCAGCAGGGCAGTGGGGTCGTGGGGGGCATTCATCGCGGCACTCCAGGCCGCCCCAGCGGCGACCGACAGCATCGATTCTAGGAAAGCGCCCCCTGCCGGCGTGCGAGCTGCAGTCCGGCCAAGTCGGCCATGAGCCTTTTGCTGAGGTGACGCGGCGTAAGTGGACAAGGAGGCCCAGCAAAGCCGGGTCGCCGTGGATTCGACGAAACCCCAGACAAGGACTGCCGCTGATGCTGATGATCCACAAGCCCACCGCCCGTCGCGCGCAGCTGCGCTGCGCGCCTCTGCTCGCCGCCGGCTGCCTCGCCGTCATGAGCCTGCCCGCGCTGTCCCAACAGGAGCCGCAGCCCGCCGCCGCCAGCGCGCCCGCCTCGGCGCCGACGCTGACCGTCCCCAGTGACATCAAGCCCGTCACGCTCGCCACCGACGATCTGGACATCGAGGATGGCGCCGCGCTGCGCGGGCTGAAGCGCGTGGCGCTGGCCGGCGTGGCGGTCTATGTGGTCAACGAGGCCTCGGCTGGCGGCTCGGCCGGCGCCGTCTATCGCGACCGCACGATGGCCTCGGTCAACACCTCGCTGAAGGTCGTCGGCCTGGATGCCGCGCGGCTGCAGGCGCTGGCCGACCAGGCCCATGATCGCATCACCGCCGCGCTGCGCGCCCGCGGCATCGAGGTGCTGCCGCCGGCTGAGCTCAAGGCCCTGCCCGCCTATGCCGAGCTGGCCGCGATCGGCGAGCTGCAACCGATGCCGCTGGACGCCCGCGGCGGCAAGGGCCAGGTGTTCAGCGGCCACGGCCTGCCGCTGATCCATCAGAGTGAACAGATGTGGCACAACCGCACCGTCGGTGGCCTGTTCGGCGCCAAGGTCGAGGACCGCTTCGCCGGCCTTGGCGACAACCTCGCTGCCGCGATGCGCAAGCCCAAGCTCGACGCTGCGCTCGAAGGAATCAGCAAGAGCAGTGGGGGTGCCGCGATCGTGATGGCCCGCCTGGTGCTGACCGCCGCGCAGGTCAAAGGCTCGGGCGGCGCCTGGGCGCTGAGCGCCTCGACCTCGGTGCGCAACAGCCTGTTCATGCCGGCCTGGACCAACCGGCTGTGGGTGCGCCGCCCCGACGGCCAGGTGGGCCGCGTCTCGCTCAAGCATGCGCTGGCCTCCGAGCACGCGCTGGGCGAGCTCGTCGACGTCACCAGCACCGGCACCAAGGCGGCGAACATCGCGCTCACCGCCTTCACGATGCTGGCCGCGATGAGCGGCACCGGCCGTGGTGTGGTGGCCAGCAGCCAGGACCTCGAGCTGCGCAGCTCGCCGGAGCTGTTCGAAGCGGTGGCGCTGCCGCAGATCCACGGTGTCGTCGATGGCCTGGCGCGCGCCCTCGAGCCCTGAGCCCAGCGCCCACGAAAAAGGGCCGGCAGTGCCGGCCCCTGGGCGAAAGAGTCAGCGTCTCGCGACTGCCGCTTACTCGCTGAGCATCATGCTGCGGTAGTTCGGATCGGCCTTGATCTCGGCCTCGCTGAAGGGCAGCTTGGCCCACTTGGCTCCCTTGAGGAAGATGTCCGAGTAGAGCTTGGTCTGGTCCGAGAAGTGCTGCGACAGCAGATGGCTGCTCTGCGAATAGGTCAGGATGCCTTCGGCCACCGGGCCATTGGCATCGAAAGTGACCCATTGCATATAGCTGTTGCCGTAGACCGGGTCGCCGTACAGGCCGGCGCTGAGATTGCCGCGGATGTTGTTGAAGGTGTAGCGGCCGCCGGGGAAGGGGATGGGGGCGCTGTCGCGCACGATCACCTGCTTGCGGGCATTGACCTCCTCCAGGGCGAACTTGTTGGCGTTGAACCACTGCACCGCGTCGGCCAGCAGCGTGACAGCCTTGGTGTCGGCGGTGTTGTAGCCGCGCGGCGTGTAGACCGGATCCGCCGGGTCATAGGGCACGCGCCACAGGCTCGCATCCTTCATCTCGCCCGACAGCTCGTAGAACTTGCGGAACAGCAGCGAGCCCGGATCAGCCATGCCCTCGGTCTTCTTCCAGATCGACAGCACGCCGCAGGCCTTGCTGAGGTCGGTCACCACGCCCTTGCTGTCTATGCCCGTCAGGATGCCGCCGCTGCAGCGCGCGGCCAGGAACTCGTCCAGCCACATCTCCGCCTTGAAGAAGCGGCTCTTGGCATAGACCTGCTGCAGATTAGCCACGGTGAAGCCGGTGCCGGGCAGGCCGTCCGTGCCCTTCATGCGATCCAGCACCTGGGCGATACCGGCGCGGGTGCGCTCGCCCTGCTCCCGGCCCTCGGCCACCGGACCGGTGGCGATGATCCTGGGGTAGCCGGCCAGGCGCACCTTGTCGTTGGGCAGCCAGTGGCTGTCGTTGGCGTTGACGATGTAGTCGTCGCGCAGCACATAGGGGCGCTGGCTGCTGGGGATGGCGCCGTTCCAGTTGCAGCTGCTCCTGCTGCCGTCCATCAGCACCAGGCCGCGGCTGGCCAGCAGGAACTGGCCCGTGGGGCTGTTCACGCAGCTGGCCAGCTGCGCATCGCTGACGTTGGCGGCCACCGAGTAGTTGGCGTAGAGCGCCTTGCCGTTCTTGTCGGCCGCCATGGTGTTGACCCAGGGCATCGCGCCGTAGGTGGCCAGCGACTCGCGCAGGCTCTCGGCGCTGGTGGACTTGCCGTTGAGCAGGGCCTGGTCGAGCAGCTTGTAGTTGCTGTAGTTGGCGTCGCGGATCGCGAAGGCCGCACCGCCCGACCAGCCGAAGGTGGCGCCGTCACTCAGCACCGGGCCGAAGTCAGTGCCGTACAGCGTGCGCTGGTGGGTCTTCAGCGTGCCATCGGGCTGCAGCGCCTCCACGCTGAGCGCGGTCTTCGTCATCGCCTTGTAGCCGCCGTCGATCTGGTAGCGCGTCGGGTCGGCCGGGTCCAGCTTGAGCTGGAACAGCGTGAAGCGGTTGTCGGTGGAGAAGGTGTGCGTCCAGGCCACGTCCTTGTTGAAGCCTATCAGCGGCACCAGCGTGCCCAGCAGGGTCGAGCCGAACACGTCGTACTTGCCGGGGATGGTGATGTGCAGCTTGTGCAGGCGCAGCGCACCCCACCAAGGGAAGTGCGGATTGCCCATCACGATACCCGCGCCGCTCTGTGTCACACCCTTGCCCAGACCGTAGCCGTTGGAGCCGATGGCATGCTCGAACAGCGCATTGGTGCCCTGCACCAAGGGACTGTTCAGCACCGCCAGTTGAGTGGCCGGTCGCTTCAAGGCCTTGGCGCTCAACGCTGCCACGCTGGTCGTGCCGGCAGGCTTGGGGCCGGGCGGCTGGGCCGAGCCGATCGCGTTGATGAACTGCATCGAGCTGCCCGCCATGGCAGCCTGGCTGAAACGCCAGTAGGCCTCGTCCTCGCTCATCGGCGTGACCCAGGCCGCACCCTTGCACTCGGCCGGCAGGCCGTTGACGCCCTTGTCGCGCAGATAGCGGTTGTAGCCGGCCACGAAGCCGCTGACCATGTCGCGCACCTCGGGGCTGCTGGCCGCCTTCATGGCCTGGGCCAGCGCGGGCGTCATCAGCAGCTTGTAGAAAAAGTCCGAGGACAGATTGGGCGTGAAGTCGCCGAACTGGCCCAGATAGGTGATGGGCACGCCCTTGGCATCCACGTCGCCGAAGAAGCGCGAGCGCTGCCCCCGCAGCGTCACCAGCTCCTGGGCAAACAGGCAGACATGGTCGTTCGCGAAGGCATAGCCATAGCCATAGCCGGCGCCCTTGAAGTCCGCCGCCTTGACGTGGGGAACGCCGTAGCTGGTGTAGCGGATCTCGGCCTGATAGGTCGGGTTGCTGGTCGGCGGCGTGCTGGACGCCGGGTCGCCACCGCCGCCGCAGGCGCTCAGCAGCACGGTGCCGGCCAGCAGCGCGGCCAGGGGTGACAGGGCATGGGGAATGCGCTCGCGCATGGGGTCTCCTTGAATCTGGGTCTTGTAGCTCTTCGCAGCACAGCCTTCGGGTTAGCGGCCATGGCTAGCGATGACTAGGAGGCTATCATCGCCGCGCTTAGGTCGCCCCTGTGGCCTACCCTCAGAACTGTCTTCCACACTCGAACGATCTATAGGAGCAAGCCCCATGCGCGCCGCTGTCAAACCCCTGCTGATCGCCCTGCTGGGCGCGCTGAGCACCTCGCTGGTCCAGGCCTCCGGCTACCACTTCGGCTCCCAATCGGCCTCGGCCCAGGGCACTGCGAACGCCAACGCGGCCGAGGCGGCTGATGCCTCGGTGCAGTTCTACAACCCGGCCGGCCTCACGCTGCTGGACGGCACGCAGGCCAGCGGCGTGCTGAACATCGTGCTGCCCAAGGGCCGCTTCACCGATGCAGGCAGCTTCACCCAATTCGGCTTGAGCACGCGCGGCGGCGCTCCGGGCGACTTCGTCGAGCCGGCTGCCGTGCCGCACGCCTACCTGAGCCATCGCCTGAGCGAGCGGCTGAGCGCCGGTCTCGGCTTCTTCGTGCCCTTCGGCTCCAAGAGCGAGTACGACAGTGCCTGGACGGGCCGCTACAACAGCATCGGCACCGAGCTGCAGACGCTCACCCTCAACCCCTCGCTGGCCTACAAGCTGAGCCCGGTGCTCAGCGTCGGCGCCGGCCTCAGCCTGCAGCACATCAGCGGCAAGCTGGCCAAGGGTGCCGACTTCGGCTCCGGCGCGATGGCGTCCATCGTCGAGGCCCAGGTGCGGGCCAACGCCGTGCCCGGCGTTCCCATCGAGATCATCCGCGCTGCGGTGATCAACCAGCTCGGCGGCCTGATCAAGACCGCCTCCGGCAATCCCAGCTATTCCGGCCGGGTCGATATCGAAGGCGATGACTGGGGCGCCGGCTTCAACCTCGGCCTGATGTACATGCCCGATGCCGACACCCGCTTCGGCATCGCCTACCGCTCTGCGATCAAGCACACGCTCAAGGGCGACGCCCGCTGGCAGGTGCAGACCGCCGCCGACAATCTGGCCACGCTGCTCAACAGCGTCCAGCCCGGCCTCGGCAGCCAGGTGCGCGCCAATCTGCTGGGCGCTTACACCGACAGCGCTGCGCAGCTGGCGGTGAAGACGCCGGAGTCGCTGTCCTTCTCCTTCTACAAGAAGCACGATGCGCGCACCGCCGTGATGGGCGACGTGACGATCACCCGCCACTCGCGCTTCCAGGAGCTGCGCGTGGACTTCGCCAACAACCTGCCCGACTCGGTCACGCCGCAGCGCTGGACCAACACCGTGCGCGCCTCGCTGGGCGTCAGCCACCAGTACAGCGAGAAGCTGGCGCTGCGCGGCGGCGTGGCCTACGACCAGTCGCCGGTGACCCAGGCCAACCGCACGCCCTCGATTCCCGATGGCGACCGCAGCTGGCTGTCAGCCGGCCTGAACTGGAAGTTCGACAACAAGCGTTCGGTGGACTTCGCGCTCAGCTACATCCACGTCGCCCCGGGCGAGATCTACAGCTACGACAACGGCGGCCAGCTCAACGCCGTGGGATCGGCCGTCTGCAATCCGGCCGCCAACACCTCGAGCTGCGCGACGGTGGTCGGTCGCTACAAGGTGAACTCCGCCCTCATCGGCATCCAGTACAACCACAAGTTCTGAGCCCGCGCACAGGGTCCGGAAGGGCCCTGTGGCTGGCGAAGGCTAAGCCGCGATACAAGCGGATTGGCTGAGTTCGCGCACAAGCCCCTTGCCGCCCGACCGCCATGGTGGGAGTATTGGCTAAGACCACTTCGAGGAGGCTTGCACCATGGCAGATACCCTGGACACCAGCACCGTGCTGCTCATCGCCTTGCTGGCTGTTGCCGTGCTTGGCGCAATCCGTTTCGACCTCTTCGGTCTGATCTGGCGCGAATGGCTGAAGCTGGGCAGCAGGAAACCCGAGCTGCCGCCCGGCCCGCCACCCTCTCACGGCCCCTACCATGGCAGCAGCGGCGCTCACGGGCACGATGAGAACGCCACGCACAAGCCTGCCGACTTTCACCGCAGCGGCAAGCGCGGCTGAGAGACGCGCGCCAGACCCTTCTCGCAAAAGCGTCTGGCGCATCAGGCAAGATGCGGGTCCTGTTGATCAACAACGATCCCGCATCAGCGCCCTGTCATGGCCAACCGACTTTCCCAGATCGCAACCCGCACCGGCGACGATGGCACGACCGGACTCGGCGACGGCAGCCGTGTGCCCAAGGACCATCTGCGCATCCAGGCCATAGGCGATGTCGACGAACTGAACTCCAACCTGGGCGTGCTGCTCGCCGAGCCGCTGCCTGACGATGTGCGCGAACTGCTGGTCACCATCCAGCACGAGCTGTTCAACCTCGGCGGCGAGCTGAGCATGCCCGGCTTCGCGCTGCTCAAGGACGAGGCCGTGCTGCGCCTGGACGAGGCGCTGGCCCATTACAACGAGACGCTGCCACGGCTGAAGGAATTCATCCTGCCGGCCGGCACGCGCAGCGCCGCCGTCGCCCACGTGTGCCGCACGGTGGCGCGCCGCGCCGAGCGAGCGGTGGTCACGCTGGCCGGCCACGAGACGCTCAATGCCGCGCCGCGCCAGTACCTGAACCGGCTGTCGGACCTGCTCTTCGTGCTGGCCCGCGTGCTCAACCGTGCCAATCTCGACGGCCTGGGCGGCGACGACGTCTACTGGCACAGCGAGCGGCTCAAGCGCGAGCAGGCCTAAGTGTCCAGCGCTGCGGCGGCTTCCCTCAGCCGTTTAGCGTAGGCTTGGCGCAGCGCCGCCGGCGCCCTCACCTCCACCTGCCCGGCATGGCGCAGCAGGTCCATCAGCAGCTCGGTCGCGTCCACATAGGGCACGCTGAGCTGCCAGCGGCCATCGTCCAGCCAGCGGCTGTGCTGCTCTGGGTGCCACTCCTCGTGTGAGACCCACTGCGCCGCCTCGGCGCTGAACACCAGCTCGGCCCGCTGCGCCTCGCCGCCGGCGAAGATGCCGTAGCCGCGGTCCAGCTCGGCCTCCAGCGCCTTCAGCGCCACCGGCCTGGCCTTGTCGGCCAACAGCTCGGCCGACTCGATCGCATCGAGCGCGAAGCGCCGCAAGCCTTCGCTCTGGTGGCACCAGGCATCGAGGTACCAGGTATTGCGGTAGTGCACCAGGCGCTGCGGCGAAACCAGGCGCTCGCTGACCGTGCCACCACCCTTGCCGCGCTTGCGATAGCGCAGCCGCAGCCGCCGGCGCTGCACCACCGCGCTGCCCACGGTCTCGAAGCAGTCGCTGGCCACGCGGCGACGCGCGGTGCTGATCAGCTTGACGCGCCGCGTCAGCTCCTGCGCCTCGGCCGCATCGCCACCGAGCATGCTGCTGATCTTGTCGAACATGGGCTGCAGATGGCGACTCAGGATGCCGTTCTCGTCCAGGCTCGACATCAGCTGATGCATGGTCAAGAGCGCGTGCAGCTCGCGCTCGTTGAACCACACGCCGGGCAGCTCGTGGCGGGCGCCGGCCGCGCCGCGCCACTGCTGGCCGAAGCGATAGCCGTTGCTGGACGCGTCGTACTCGATCGGCGCATCCAGGCGCTCGCGCAAGTACTGCAGGTCGCGCTTCAGCGTCGCGGGCGAGACCTCCAGGGCCTCCAGCAAGGCGGCGAAGCTCACGCACTCGCGCGAGCGGATCAGCATCTCTATCTTGTAGAAGCGCTCGGTGCGGTCCATGGTTTCGTCCGTCCCGTCCTGCTCGGTGTTTTCCCGCAACTCCAGGGTAGCTCACGCCATGAGCCACCTGCAGCTCAGACTGTGCCACAGGGTTGATTGATTCGGCAGCCCCTTACAGCAGCAATTGGAGCAGGAGCACACCATGGCACATCTCTTCGCAGCCGTTGAACACAAGCAGCATCAAGCCCCCGCGGCACCGGCGCAGCTGGAACTGGGCATGGCCGAGCAGGCACATCAGTCTTCGGCAGGCTCGCACTTGAGCGCCCACGAACGTCTGGGCTTCGAACTGGGCTGGGACCATGCGCACCATGGCATGACGCCGCCGACCGCGCATCTGTTCGCCACCTCGCCGCTGCGCCAGGGCTGGCTGGCTGGCCGCGCCACCTTCGGCCGCCGCACGCTCAAGGCCAGCCGCCACACCCGCCTGTGGCTGGCGCTGCGTAGCCATGCCTGGGCGCGCGGCCGCAGCTTCGAGACGCTGGAGCTGACGCCCAACTACCTGCAGCAGATCAGCGTCGAGCACTGCCCCATCACCCGCACGCTGCTCGACGAAAGCAATGCGTCGATCGACCGCGTGCGCGACGATGCCGGCTATGCCGCCGGCAATATCGCCATGCTCAGCCGCCAGGCCAACGCCGCTAAGGCAGCGCATGGCTGGTCCAGCGCCGCCGAGCTGGCTGCCAGCCTGAGCCAGGGCCCGTTCACCGAAGTGGCTGGCCTGGGCGCGGCCGAGTGGCAGCGCATCGCGGTGCTGTGCAGCTTCGTCACCGAGCTGCCGCACGAGCAGGCCGCCTGCATCCCGCTGCATGTGCTGCCGCCGAACCGGCTGCGCCTGTTCAACCCCATCCAGGCCCTGCAGGCTCTGGTGACGCGCCAGCTGGCCACGCCGGGCTGGAGCCAGCGCCTGGCCCGCATCGAGGCCCTGCTGCCGGCCGACGAGGCGCTGCGCGGTGATTTCAACCGCTTCGTGATGGCGCTGGTGCCGCGCGTGCTGCGCAACAGCAAGGACGCGCTGCTGGCCACGCACGAGATCCGCTGGGCGCTGGAAGACGCGTGGAGCGATGCGTTGGTGATGAAGCGCTGGACGCGCTTCGCCATGCAGTTGAGCGCCACGCAAGCGGAAAGCCTGGTGCAGCGTGCCGCTGCCAAGCGCCTGACCACCGTGCATGTGCAGCGCCATGCCGCGCCGCGGGCCACCGAAGGTTGGGCGCTGGAGCGTCGCGGTTACCGCGCCGCTGCCTGAAAACGGTCTGGCGTAGCGAGCAAGACCGGATCACCCGGCCTAGCCGGGCAGCCCTTGATAGAGCTTCTCCAGATTGCCGTACTGATCCTGCAGCGCCACATGGTGGCCCATGGAGCCGAACCACTCGGCCCACTGCTGAGCCATCTTCTTGCTCGGCAGCCAGGGACCGGTGCGTTCCAGATGGACGCGGTAGCCGCGGCGCTCATGGAAGACCACGCGCCACATCCCACCTGCAATCTGTCTGTCGAATCCGCTGCTCATTTTCTTGGTGAATCTAGCATCACCTGGCACTCATATCGGCTGCTCGAGCGCGAAGCTGTGCGTAGAAGTTCGCACCGGCAGGACGATTGGCCGCCTGATCCCTAGACTGCTAGCAAGACCTGACCCTGCTGGTCCGTGGCTCTCGCTGCTCAGACCAGCGAACGCTGCAAGCGCAGCTCTTCGAGACGCACACCACCCACCTCGGCCGTCTTGGCGCTGCCGAGATCGCGCTTGAAGCCCGCCTGCTCGAAGAAGCGCAGCGCGCGTTCGTTGCGCAGCCAGGTCCACAAGGTGACCTTGGTGCAGCCCTCTTCCTGCAGGCCATCGCGCGCGGCATCCCACAGCGCCAGGCCCACGCCCTTGTCCCAGTGCTCAGGCTTGGCATAGATCGCCCAGATCTCGCCCGTGCTCGAGGGCGTGCCCTTGTCGCGCGAGCGATCGAAGCCGACGAAACCCATCATTTCGTTGTCGACATGAGCCACCAGCACCTGGGGCTCGCACATATCGATGGCCTCGCGCCAGAAAGCCTGGCGCTTCTGCACCGACAGCGCATCCAGATGCGCGTCCGGGAGCAGGCCCCGGTACGCGCCTTGCGAAGAAGAGACATGGATCTCGGCAATGGCCTTGGCGTCACGCAACGTGGCGGGACGAACCTGAATACTCGACATACGCAACCAGAAAAAGCGAAAGGGCAAACCCGGCACTCCGCTTGAGCGCCGGTGTGTTGCACAGAAATCGAAGCGGCGAATTTTCTCTGCCATTGCGCTGAAGTCCGGCGCTTGACAGCAGGAAATTTCCCGATCTCGCCCGCGGACCGGGCCGTCGCACCTGCTGCTCAGGGCGGCGGATACTTCAGCGCGTTCTTCGCCAGCTTGCGCTCGACGGCCTGCTCGATGTCCACGCCGCTGTGGTCGGCGATCTGCAGCAGGTAGAGCAGCACATCGGCGATCTCCTCGCCCAGGTGCTGGTGCCGTTGCGCATCCGCAGCGATGGCCACAGACTCCTCCGGCGTGAGCCACTGGAAGATCTCCACCAGTTCGGCCGCCTCCACCACCATGGCCATGGCCAGGTTCTTCGGCGTCTGATAGGGCTCCCAGCGTCGCGCCGCGGCGAACGCGCGCAGCCTGCGCTGCAGATCGGCAATGTCCATGGCCTCAGTGTGGCACGGCCTCGCGCATGCATGGGGTAAGCACTCGGTTCGGCCCGATGGCTGCCTCGCTAGAGTAGTCATCGCTAGCTAGCAACAACAAGACATCGGACCTGCCCCTCCGCGGTGGCGGCAAGGCAGGGCCGATACCCACGGAGACAGCAAGCCATGAATGCGATGCACCAGCGAATGCTGGCCCTGGCGGCCAGCCTCGTCCTCGCCGCCTGCGGCGGCGGCGGCGCGGATACCACCCCGGCCGACACCGGCGTCAAGTCGGTCAAGGTCTTTGGCGACAGCCTGGCCGACTCGGGCACCTTCGGCCTGAAGTTCACCGTGCAGGGTAGCGACTCGCTGATCTTCCCCGAGCGCGTGGCGCAGAGCTATGGCCTGAGCCTGTGCCCCTTCTACCTCTTCACCGGCACCACCTTCACCGTCAACAGCAAGACCGGCTGCACCAACTACGCGATCGGCGGCGCGGTGATCAACCACAGCAACCCGGCCGATCCGCGCGGCATTCCTTTGCAGCTGGCCACGGCCGGCAGCTTCAGCGCCAATGACCTGCTGCTGATCGACGGCGGCGGCAACGATGCGGCGGCCCTGGTCGGCGCCTACCTCAATGCGCCGCGCGACCAGGCCGCGAGCTACGCAGCCCTGCTCGGCACGCTGCTCACGCCCACGCAGGTCGGCACTGCACTGGCCGGTGGCGCGGCCGGCATGGCCAATGTCGGCGGTGCCTATATGCAGGCGCTGGCCGCGAAGTTCCACACCTCGATCAAGAGCAGCGCGCTGGACAAGGGCGCCCGCCGTGTCGTCGTGCTGAACATGCCGGGCATCACCAACACGCCACGCTTCCAGTTCGTGCTCGATGCCATTGCTGCCGCCAATGGCGGCGGCGCCACCGGTGCCGCGGCACGCGGCCAGGCCGAAGCCCTGTTCAAGGGCTGGGTCGAGGCCTTCAACGCCGAACTAGCCAAGCGCTTCGAGGGTGAGACGCGCGTCGCGATCGTGGACTTTTATACCGGCTTCAACGACCAGGTCGCGATGCCGGCGCAGTTCAGCCTCACCAATGTGAAGACTCCGGCCTGCCCGATCACCGGCGTGGGCAGCGACGGTCTGCCCAGCTACACCTTCCCGACCTGCACCGCGGCGGCGCTCTCCGCCTCGCCACCGGCCGGCGCCAGCGGCGCCGACTGGTGGAAGAGCTATGCGTTCTCGGACAGCTTCCATCCGACGCCTTACGGCCATCAGCTGCTCGCCCAGCTGATCTCCAAGACCCTGGCCACCAAGGGCTGGCTGTGAGCCGGCAGCTGCAGCAGAGATCGGAGACCGCAATGAAGAAGCACATCAAGCACGCTCACAAGACCGCTCTCGTCACGCTGGGCCTCGTCTCGGCCGGCCTTTGCGCAGTGGGCAGCGCGCAGGCGCAGAGCCTGGAACTCAGCCGCTTCAGCGCACGCGTCGGCATGACCACCATCATGCCCTCTGTGGACAGCGGCAACCTCAGCGCACCCAGCTTTGCCGGCACCAAGATCGATGTGGGCAATGCCACGATGGCCAGCGCAGGCATCAGCTATGCGCTGACCGACAGCATCGTCGTCGACCTGCCGCTCGGCCTGCCCTTCAAGCACAGGATCGTCGGCGATGGTGCGATCGCCGGCGTGGGCACGCTGGGCACGGTGCAGGCCCTGCCGATCACGATGACGGTGCAGTACCGCTTCGGCAATCGCGACTCGATGATTCGGCCCTATGTCGGCGTGGGCGGCACCTATGCCCGCTTCTTCCGCTCGCGCGGCACGGCAGCGCTGTCCGGTCTCACCGGCGGTTCGCCCGCCAAACCGACCACGCTGAGCATGGACAACGCGGGCGGCCCGGCCGCACAACTGGGCGCCATGGTCCGCCTGGACAAGCGCTGGTCCGTCGATGCATCGATCACCAAGGTGCGTCTGAAGACCACGGGAACGCTGTCCACCGGCCAGACCATAGACACGCGCCTGGACCCGGCAGCCGTGACGATCGCCTTCGACTACTCGTTCTGATCGGCAACTTATCCCGGGCAAGCCACAGCTTGCCCCGGGATCATCCACAGACTTGTCCACACGTGCTGCCGCACTGGCTGCATCAGTCGATGCCAACGACCTTGTGCATCTGCACCGACAGCCGCCACTGCGGATGGGCCATGCAGTAAGCCACTGCCTCGCGCGTGTGCTGGCGCTGCAGCACCGAATCCAGCGGCTGCAGGAAGAAGTGCTTGAAGTCCAGCCCTTCGAAGAGCTCCGGCCGCGCCAGCGGCTGGGGATAGACCAGCTTCAGTTCATCGCCTGAACGCAGCACCAGCTCCGCATCGGCCTTGGGGCTGACGCAGATCCAGTCCAGGCCCGGCGGCGCCGGCTGGGTGCCATTGGTCTCGACCGCGATCTCGAAGCCGCGCGCATGCAGGGCTTCGATCAGCGGCGTGTCCAGCTGCAGCAGCGGCTCGCCGCCGGTACACACCACATAGGGCTTGCCCGGCAGGCTGCCTGAGGCATCCCTGGGCCACTTCGCGGCAATGGCCTCGGCCAGCTCGGCCGCGGTAGCGAACTTGCCGCCGCCCTGACCATCGGTGCCGACGAAGTCGGTATCGCAGAAGCTGCATACCGCACCCTCGCGGTCCTGCTCGCGCCCGCTCCACAGATTGCAGCCGGCAAAGCGGCAGAACACCGCGGCACGACCTGCCTGGGCGCCCTCGCCCTGCAGCGTGTAGAAGATTTCCTTGACGGCGTAAGTCATGTCTGCCCCTCGTCGAATGGGACCATTCGCCGATCCCCCGAGGGGATGAGGGCCGGCTTGGGAGCGGCCCGGCGCTCGGCCCTGGCTTCTGGTTTCACACCGGAATCAGCGCTTCGCTGTCTTCGGTGCTGACGATAGATCCCGAGCCGCGCGTCTCGTACATGTCCACGCGGTCCAGCTGCGGCAGCGCGCCGCGGCCCTTGTCCAGCACCCAGGCAGCCAGGCTGGCGGTGTCGCCATCGGGCAGATCAGCGATCTCGTACAAGGGCCGGTGATCGATGGCCTTGAAGATCGGATCGAAGCGCGTCTTCACATCGCCGTAGTCCACCGTCCAGCCCATCACTGCATCCAGCTCGGCGCTGAGGTGCAGGCGCAGCGTGTAGGTGTGGCCGTGGATGGCTGCCAGCGGACTGCCGGCAGGAGCGTTTTTCAGTCGGATGGCGCTGTCCAGCGTCAGCTCCTTCCAGATGCGGTAGCGCTGCCCGTCGTAGTTGGCGCCGCTGCTGCCGGTCTCGTAGACGGTGACCCAGCTCAGCTCCGGCAGCTGCGGCTTGATGCGGTCCCACAGCCAGGAGGAGATCACTTCGCTGGTCGGGTTGGTCAGGCCGTCGATCTCGTTGAGGCACTGGTAGTTCAGCTGTATCTGGAACGGCGCCCAGATCTCGTCCAGGTGGTCGTAATCGATGGCCAGGTCGCGCTCACCCAGGTCCTGGTTGGCATGGACGATGACCTCGAAGCCATGACCATGCATGCGGCCGCACTTGTGGCCCAGCGGCACATTGGGCAGCTTGTGGGCAGCCTGGAAGCGATAGCGCCGCCAGACATGCGCCTGACCATTGGCATCCAGGTCCACGCCGGTCTGCGCCGTGCTCTGCACGCCGACCTGCAGGATGCCAGGGACGCCGAACTCCTGCTCCAGACGATGGCGTATCCAGCGCGCGATGTTCTCGTCGGTGGGCTGTTCGATCTGTGCGTTCAGAAGCGCATGGTCCAGCGGCGCGACGCAGGCCTCCAGCCGGCGACGCAGTTCTTCCACCTCGGCCCCCGCGAAAGGTGCCCAGCCCGCCGGCAGTGCAGCCCGCACGGTGGCGAAGTAGCTATGTCCATGCAGCCCGTGGCTGCGATGCGTGTCAGGCAGCGCCGGGATATGGCAGGCCGACTCGAAACCGCAGGAAGCCGAGTAGGTGGTGCTAACGGTGATGGCGGGATGGGTGGGGGTGCTCATGTGCTGCTGCATCGCGGGCCGCAGTGTGACACGACTGCTGGGCCGGGCAGACAGCGGCGCGGCATACCCGACACAGACGCACAACACGCGCAAGCTGGGCAGTCCACAGCTGTATTCAATGTATTCAGATCAATACGTGGTGGTGGTGGTAGAGGCCCGCTCGCGCTGTGGACAAGCCCAAAAACACGCCGCGTGCCAAGCACTTGGCCGCACGCGAACCCTGTGCGCGGTACCCGGGTTTGGCCGCGCGCGGAAGTACAACAACTTGGTGGGAAGGCGTTTTGCTGTGGATAAGGCCCGTCTTGCGCAAGACTTGTCCCCAGGCTTGTACCTTGACAGGCGGGCAAAAAGAAAGCCGGGCAACTGGCCCGGCTTCTGGACAAGAGGTCACTCAGCAACCATGCAGCCTCGCGTGCATGAGACTGAAACATCATTGAACGAGCTTGGTGATTTCAGGGCGTGATCCAGACAAAGTCCATGTCAGGCCAGCAGCGGGATTGCAGACGCCTTCGAAAAGAAGGATGTCGTCGCTCTTCAGGGAACCAATGGCCTTGAGCTTCACTTCGATCCTTGCCTGCGTGGCACTTGAGCCGCTTGCTTCAATGCTGTTGACGACCTTTGACGAGGCGAATGCCGCTGCATCGGCCAGCCTCAGGCTCGCGTTGTTCGCGCCATTGAGGTAGGCGCCGGTGCAAGCCTCGCCCAACGCCAGCTTGGCAGTGGAAGCCAAGGAGATGGCTTCGCTGAGTCGAGAGCGGGTGACGTGGCTGTTGTAGGTCGGCAGCGCTATGCCGACCAGCACAGCAACGAGCGCGCATGCGAGCAGTACTTCGAGCAGTCCGAAGCCACCCTGCATCAGTGGTCGAGGCTGTGCATTGTTTTCAAGTGGTCTGGCCATTGCCGAAATCAGTGGTCGAGGCTGTGCATTGTTTTCAAGTGGTCTGGCCATTGCCGAAGTGTGAGGTGGGTCTGCTGCTTTCCACTGTCTGCACATATCTTCCGTCTGCTGGGCCGTTGGTGATTTCGGAGATGGGAGTCTTGCTTAGCGGCTGTCAGCCGCGCAAGCGGGCTCATTGGTGCTCCATGTTTTCAGGAAGTCTCGCAGAGCATTCATTGGACCGCGAGGCACTTGTTGGCCGAGCCCTGACTCCCATGTCGATACCGCGTCGCGCTCCCCGCTCGCCAAGCTGGCCAGCATGCCCAATACGAGGTATTGCTCGCGAAGTCGCGGGGTTGCATTTCCACCGTCCCGGCCCAGCAAGTGCCTGGCCTTTGCTGCAGCGGTCGTCCAGTCGGCTGAGGCCATCGCAGCGTACAACTCGATCTGCGCAAGATGATTGCTGGTCATGCCAGGGATGGCGCGCCGCCACTCGGAAGCATTCCAGAGGCTCTTCTGCAGCTCGGCATCGAGATGGCCCAAGGTCGAGCCGGCAAGCACGCCGAGTTGCTCTCTCAGCGCAACGGGATCCAGAGGCAACACACCACGCCGGAAGGCCAGCAGCATGGTGACGGTTTCCGCCAGGCTTGAGTTGCGGCGGTAGAGCTCAGCTGTGCTTTGCCTGCCAAGCACGCCGTTTGCTGCGTCGATGGCATCGACATGCAGGCGCGCCAGCTGGCCAAAGGGATCGGCAGTCACCGTGGCTGTTGCCGGCAGCGGCTTGCGGCATTCCAGCACGTTGAGCACCGGCATGCCTTGCGCGACAAGTTGAGGCAGCAGGCCTGCTCTCTGGCGCTCGAACCGCTTTGCCGGTGCTGCAAGAGCGACTGTCGGATGGAAGTCCGTATAAGGCTTGGCACCGTGCTGTTGCACGAAGTTCTTCAGTGCACCCGGGCCGCCGATGCGCCGCACCTTCAGATCATCAGCACCGCTCAGGCCCACTCGGCGCAGCTCATTGGCAAGTTGGGCATGACGCCAAGGTTCAGCACTGATGTCACCCAGCTTGCCTTTCGCGCCGACCACGATCAGATCGGCGAAGTTCGTCAAGTAGACATCGCTGTTCGGGAACTCAACCAGCAAAGCGCCCACCATTTCGGCGAGAAGTGCATCGGACATCTCGTAGAGATGGATCCACTGGATCAGCAGGCCGTCTTCCTTGAGATGGCGCTTTGCGATGGCATAGAACTCCTTTGTGAACAGACTGGCAACGCCGCTGACCCAGGGATTGGAGGGTTCCGAGATCAACACGTCATACGGTTCCACACCGCCGCCCAGGAATCGCCGAGCGTCCTCGAAATGAACTTTCGAGCGTGGGTCTTCATAGGCTCGCCAGTTCCGCTCGTTGAACAGTTTGGCACCCTCCCACATCGCATGTTCGATCTCAATTGTGTCCACCTGCTTGGGCACCGGCGAGCCAAGAACCGTGTGGGTGCTCAGGCCAGATCCCCATCCGACCAGGGCGATGCGCTCCGGGTTCGGGTGTAGTGCCAGTGGCAAGGCACCGAGCATCAGCATCGTGACTTCATCGGTTGTCGGCTCATCACCCATGCGGGTCAGTCCAGCATCCGGCTTTCCATTGGTGGTGATGGAAAGTTGGCGCCCAGTTTGAGCCACAGAGATCGAAGCAGTAGCCCCATCCTTGTAATAGATCAGTTCCTTGGCGCTTGTATGCAGTTGTCCGTGCCTGAATACACCGGAAGCCTGGTCGGTGCGATCTGGCAAGCCGATGCGCACAACAACAGCCAGCAGCAGCGCCGCCAGCAGTGAAGCCGCCAAGACCGGGAGAGTCCAGCGCCTTGGACTGACACCGCGCAGCAGTACAACGCCGATCAACACATCGACGGTTGCTGCGGTCACAACGGTGAGGCTGACGCCCAGAACCGGCATGAGCACGTGGACGGACAGCAAGACTCCGACGATTGCGCCCAGCGTGTTGGCGGCGTAGATCTGGCCGATTGCTCGCTCGCCTGCACCCTTGCGGAGCAAAGCTGTCGTGAAGAGAGGCAGCGTCATTCCGGCGAAGAATGCCGCAGGCACCATCACCAGGATGGCGATGATGGCAGTGGCGATGCTGTACAGCAGATAACCCTGGGCGCTGGGTGCCAGCGCCCCCATGATCCAGGCGACCCAGCTGAAGCTGCTGGCCAGCACCGGCACCGAGATCAAGGCGGAGGCGCCCATCGCAATCTGCACATAGCCGGCGTAGCGCGCCACATCCGAAACAGCCGCTGCGCGTCGTCGAACCCAGAGCCCGCCCAGCGCTAGGCCAGTGATGAACGCGGCAAGCATCAACTCGAATCCATGCAGCGTGGTACCCAGGGCCTGGTTCAGCAGTCGCACCCAGCCGATCTCATAGGCAAAAGAGGCTGCGCTAGACATGAAGGTGGCGCTCAGCAGCAGCACGGCCAGACGACGAAGCTCGGCAGGGCTTGTGCTCACTCCGACTGCTTCTGCGGCAGCAGCCGGAGACGATGAATGAGATGCAGACGCCGACGAAGAGCGCCAGCCAGCCTCGCCGCTGATTGCGCTCAGCCAGGCGGTACTCAATGCAAGCACTGCATTGATTGCCGCGGCCACCCATAGGGCACCGGCCATTCCCCATAGCGGCAGCAAGACGAAGGTGGCCACCAGCACGCCGATCGCGGCGCCTATGCTGTTGGTGAAGTACAGCGTACCCAGTACCTCGCCGTCGCGTTCGGCGCCTGAGCGCAGGATGCCGGAGGCAATCAGCGGAAAGGTGGCACCGAGCAGAATGGTCTGAGGTGCGATCAAGGTCGCCGCACTGCCCCATTGCCAGGCTGTTGCCCAGCCTGTGTCCTTCAGTACGGGCAATACCAGCGACTGGCTGAACTCGGTGTAGGCCAGGAACAGTGGGTGAAAGCCAGCGCCAGCGATGGCGACCAACGCCTCGACCAGCGCATAGATGCCGATCAGCCGCGAGAAACGCAGACTGAATCGGCTCACAAGCCACGACCCCAGCGCCATGCCACCCATGAACATCATCAGCACTAGCGTCTGCGCATAGGCGGCGTGCCCTAGCACCAGGCCCAGGTACTGCGACCAGATCGATTGGTAGATCAGCGCAGAGAAGCCAGATAGCACAAACAGTGCGTTAAGCAGAGGCACAACTCTGTGCCTCTGCGGAGGCGAGGTGACCATGTGCGTTGCTGGAGAGGCCAGGGTATTCATACTTCGACCCGAAGTGGAACTAGCAGGTTAAGGAAGCAAAAAGGGCGGCCTTTCGGCCGCCCTTGCACTTGCCTGTGCTACCCAATGGCATTTAGGTCTTCGGGCGGAACTTTTCCGGCACAGTTCCACCAATCGTCGTGACGCAGGAAGCGCCCGTCGCACACTTAACCGTGTAAACGATGTTGCCTGCGTCGACATCCGCGTTACCGGTGTTGCCCATTTCAATCGTGATAGTGGCTTCTGTAGCGTCCTTCGTTGCCACAGTCACAGACTCAACGTACTTGCCCTTGATATCGGCGGCAGCTGCCATGCCGAACGTAGCATTGTCCTTGGCAACGGTGTGCAGTTCACCAGCGTTAAAGGCCAGTTGCACATTACGGATTGCGGTTGCCGACAGCGCAGCAGCCTCAGAAACCTTGGACTTCGTTGTGTAGTCCTGATAGGCCGGCAGAGCCACAGCGGCCAGGATGCCGATGATCGCAACGACAATCATCAGCTCGATCAGGGTGAAACCTTGTTGGATGCGCTTCATGGTGAAACTCCTTGCTGGTATCCAGCGGTATGAAGAAACAGGGGTTGAGGAACAGAGACAGTCCCCCTGAATGCAGGGGTCGTGCCAGGCCTGTTGGTACTGCTGGCGTGACGGAAATCACGGGCTCAGATGGGTGCGACTGGCCGAGGCGACACTTTTGGTCAGTTCTAGCGGCGCGATTTGTGCGCCGGTGCCTGGAATGACGTTTTTTGTCAGTCTGGATTGGCTGCCTGCTGGATGCGGCCGCCGGCATTCAGTCAGCCAGCAGCGACAGGGCCTTGTTGTTGCAACCGCTTACAGCGCCAGCGTCTGGCCGCTGTGCAGCGCCGAGATGCGGTGCGGCAGGCCCAGGGCGGCGATCTGGCTCATCACCGCGTCGCGTTCGCCGGGCTTGATGTGCGTGATGTGGATCTGCAGGCCCTGCTGGCCCGGCTGCAGCATGGCCAGCTCGTGGCCCAGTGCGGTGGGGCAGAGATGGCGGCTGATGCGTGCCAGCTGGCGTTCTTCATCGCTGAAGGCGGTCTCGATGATCAGATGGGCCAGCTTCAGCTCGGCCAAGCGATGCCAAAGCGCCGGGTTGGGCCCGGTGTCGCCCGTGTAGACCCAGTGGCCGGCGCTGCCGCCGTCGACGGCAAAGCCGACAGCGGGCACGGTGTGCTCGGCCTTCAATACCTCGATCTCGCGACCGGCCAACTGCAGGCGTTGGCCGATGGCAAAGGGCACCAGGACCAGCACCGGGTGTTCGGCATTGGGCAGACGAGTGAAATCGGGCCAGATCACGCCGTTGAAGAGATGGTCGCGCAGCGAGGCCAGGGTATCGGGCAGCGCATGCACCTGGATGGGCGCACGCTTCGCGCGCTCGCGCAGGCGCAGCACCGCGTCGGCCAGCAGCGGCAGCGACAGCACATGGTCCAGGTGCGAGTGGCTCAACAGCACATGGTCGATGCGCGCCAGCTCGTCCAGCGTGAGGTCACCCACGCCGGTACCGGCGTCGATGAGGATGTCGTCGTCGAGGAGAAAGGCTGTGGTCTTGTCGCCGGCGGCGATGGCACCCGAACAGCCCAGTACGCGTATTTGCATGTCGGTCGAGATGGCGGAGCCGGGGTGTCCGGTTCCGGGCGCGCCGCAGTGTGGCGGCGTTGAGCCGGCCATGAATTTACGTGCGCCAGCCGCGGACGCAAGCCGCTAAGTTCTCGATTCCGGGCAGATTGCCACGCGCGGCAGCAGATGGATGGCGCCCGCGTGAATTAGTTGCCGCGCGCCATGGGCCGCGCGGCCTTTCAGGTGCCCGCCTGGATGAACTGCATCTGCGTGCCGGCCAGTTCGATCACATCGCCGTTGCGCAGGGCCACCGATTCGCCGGTCAGCGGCACGCCGTTGACGGTGGGGCGCACCGTGCCTTCGACATGGGCGAAGACGTAGCCGCTGGGCCGTTTGGTGATCGAAGCCACCTGCACGCCCGGCTTGCCCACGGTGGTGACCACCTTGGTGAGGCTGACCTCGCGGCCGGCGGCCGAGCCGGTGAGTACCTTGATGGTGGCCGGCAGCGCAGCGCTGGCCGCACCCGGCAGCGAGCCGAAGGACGAGGGCATGCCGAAGCCCGAGGGCGTGGCGCCGCCGTGCTTGAGGATCATCGTCTTTTCGTAGTCGCCGCCTTCGTCGAGCAGGTACTTGATCTTGTACTTGCCGATCTCGACGATGTCGCCATTGGCGAGCAACTGCTTCTTGATCGCCTTGCCGTTGATGTAGGTGCCGTTTGTCGAGTTGAGGTCCTCGATGAACACATCGGCGCCCACCATCTGCAGCACGGCGTGCTCGCCGCTGACAGCGAGGTTGTCGATGACGATGTCGTTGTACGGGCGCCGACCGAGCGTGGTCTTGTCTTTGGTGATCTGCACGTCCTTGATCACCACCCCGTCGAGCGAAACCACCAGCTTGCCCATGCTTGACCTCGAGTCCCGTAGTCGGCTGTTCTTGTGCGCGGATCGGCCGGCGGATGCCCTGCTTGGCGCCGTCGGCGCCAGCCCTGCCCGTCCGTCGGGTGTTTGTTACTGCTACTGCTGCTGCATCTTGCGGCCGAATGGCCACCAGGCCCGGCCGGGGCTGCGCGTGCGGCCTTCGGCCCTGGCCAGAACGATCGCAATATTATCCTTGCCGCCCATGTCATTGGCGGCATCGATCAATGCCTGTGTCGCTTCCGCCAAGGACGGGTGGCCGCGCAGCAGTTGCGCCAGCGCATCATCGTCGAGCATGTCGGACAGGCCGTCGGAGCAGAGCAGATAGGTGTCGCCCGGCTGGATATCGTGCTGGTGCAGCTCCAGCATCACCGTGTCCTCCACACCCACCGCGCGGGTGACGAGGTTGCGGTTGCTGGAGTAGACCGCTTCTTCAGGCGTCAGCAGCCCGGCATCGAGCTGTTCCTGTAGCAAAGAGTGATCGCGTGTTACCTGCGTGAGCTGTCCGTTACGCAGCCGATACGCACGCGAGTCGCCGACATGGCCGAGCAGCAGCGTGTCCTCGCGGAACACGGCCAGCACCAGCGTCGTGCCCATGCCGGCATAGCGCGGGTTGGTGTTGGCGGCGTTGAAGATGGCGCGGTTGGCGTTGTCCACGCAGATGTCCATGGCGCGGCGCACGTCCTGGCCGGTGGCGCGGCCGCCAGCTTCGCGCAGCCAGCGGCCCAGCTCGGACTTGATGAAGCTGGTCAGCATCTGGCTGGCCACCTCGCCGGCGTTGTAGCCGCCCATGCCGTCAGCCAGCACGGCCAAGCCGACCGACTCGTCCACGGCCACCGAGTCTTCGTTGTTGTCGCGGGACCGACCGACGTCGGTGGCGCAGAAGATCTCCACGGTCATGTTCAGGCGCTGCGTGCTTGTGGTTCAGCTGGCGGAGCCGGGATTTTGCCCCCGATCTTCTGGCGACATGCGCAGTGTTTGCGCGAAGGGATCCACACTTGGTGCATCTGCGTGAGGGGGGACAAGCTCGTTCGGCGCATCCGGGCCGATCTGTGCAGCCACAGCCTCCAGGTCCTGGGCCATCTGCTCTCCGCCCGCATAGCGCAACTCCGGCCGCTTCTCCAGCGCCAGCGCGAGCACCATCGCCAGCGCCTCGGGCAAGGCCGGTCGGTAGTGACGCACGTCGGGCGCGGGCTGCTGGGCAATCATCTGCATCAGCTTGGCCATCGATTCGGACTGGTGCGGCAAGTGACCGGTGAGCAGCTGGAACAGCATCACGCCCAGCGAATAGAGGTCGCTGCGGCCGTCAACCTTGAGCCCGGCCAGCTGCTCGGGCGACATGAAGGAGGGCGTGCCCAGCACCAGGCCCGTGCGCGTGCGGCTGCCGTCGGCGATGCGCGCGATGCCGAAGTCCATGATCTTCAGCGTGCCGCTGGCGCGCTCATACATGACGTTGGAAGGCTTGATGTCACGGTGCACCACGCCCTGGGCATGCGCATAGGCCAGCGCGCGCGCCAGTCTGGCGGCGAGCGCCAGCACCTCGGGCACGGGCAGCAACTGGCCGGGACGGGTGAAGTGGCTGAGGTCCTGGCCGCGCACGTACTCCATCGCGATCCAGGCGTCCTGGCCGGCCTCGCCGGCATCCAGCACCTCGAGGATGTCCGGGTGGCGCAGGTGGCGTGCGGCGCGGGCCTCGCGCATGAAGCGCTGGCGCACGTCGGCCAGATCCTCTGCCGCGAACTCGCGCTGCAGCGCGAGCCGCTTGATCGCCACCTCGCGGCCGGAGGCGATCTCCCTGGCCAGATGCACCACCGCCATGGCACCGCGGCCGATTTCGGCGCCGATCTCGTAATGGTCCAGCGCCGCGCCGCGCGTAGGCTGGAAGACCTCGGGCTGGGTGCTGGGCGGCGAGCTGTCGGGCTCGACGGACTCGGCAGTCTTGCGGCCGAGCAGGCGATGCCAGAAAGACGCGCCGCCGGCCATCGCTGTTCAGGCCTGCTGAGCGCCGCCGCCGCCGCGGGCGGCGAACAGCTTGCCAAGGGCCAGCACCAACAGCGCACCGGCCACGCCGCTGCCGTAGTGGAGCGCCGGCAGCACCGTGGTGCTGCCCGGCTTGTCGCCCGGCACCATCGGTACCCAGCCGCTGATCGCCGGGTCGCCGACCATCATGGTGCCGGCGATCCAGCCCAGCAGCATCGCACCCAGCACGATGACAACGGGGAAGCGGTCCATCAGCTTGATGACCAGTTGGCTACCCCAGACGATGATGGGAATGGACACCAGCAGGCCGAAGATCACCAGCGGCATTTGGTGGTGGCTGCCCGCACCTTCGGCAGCGCCGGCGATGGCGATGACGTTGTCCAGGCTCATCACGAAGTCGGCGACGATCACCGTCTTCACCGCGGCCCAGAGCTTGTCGCTGGCCTGGATGTTGCCGTGCTCGTCCTCGTCTTCAGGCATCAGCAGCTTCATGCCGATCCACAGCAGCAGCAGACCGCCGACCAGCTTCAGGAAGGGCAGCTTGAGCAGCGTCAGCGCGAAGAAGATCAGGATCACGCGCAGGATGATGGCGCCGGCAGTGCCCCAGATGATGCCCTGGGTGCGCTGCTTGTCCGGCAGCTTGCGGCAGGCCAGCGCGATGACCACCGCGTTGTCGCCACCCAGCAGGATGTCGATCATGATGATCTGGCCGACGGCGAGCCAGAACTCGGGGCTGGTGAGCATGTCCATATGCGGTGATGTGTGCCAGGCGGCTGCGGCGAGGCAGTGCCCAGTCTAAAGCGTTGAAAGACGTGGCGGGGTGTGCCCGATGCTGCCGTGCCCCCGTCAGGAGGGACGGCAGACAGGGAACGGCCCCGCCTTCAGTAATACAAAAGGGCCCGAAGGCCCCTTTGTATGTTCGACCTGTGGTCAGGTCGATTTTCGTTTGCCGGCTGGGTGGCCGCCGATGCGTGAAATTACGCATCTAGCCTGCCCAACTGCGACTTACAGCAGCGATTTCAGCAGCTTGCCCATCTCCGACGGGTTGCGCGTGACCTTGAAGCCGCACTCTTCCATGATGGCCAGCTTTGCGTCGGCCGTATCGGCACCACCGGCGATCAGCGCACCAGCGTGGCCCATGCGCTTTCCGGGGGGCGCGGTCACGCCGGCGATGAAGCCGACCACCGGCTTCTTCATATTGGCCTTGCACCAGCGCGCGGCTTCCGCCTCGTCCGGGCCGCCGATCTCGCCGATCATGATCACCGCGTCGGTGTCCGGATCGTCGTTGAAGGCCTTCATCACGTCGATGTGCTTCAGACCGTTGATCGGGTCGCCGCCGATGCCGACAGCGCTGGACTGGCCCAGGCCGATCTCGGTCAGCTGCGCCACGGCTTCATAGGTCAGCGTGCCCGAACGGGACACGACGCCAATGCGGCCCTTGCGATGGATGTGGCCGGGCATGATGCCGATCTTGATCTCTTCGGGCGTGATCAGGCCGGGGCAGTTCGGGCCCAGCAGCAGCGTCTTCTTGCCGCCGGCGGCTTCCTTGGCCTTCATCTTGTTGCGCACCATCAGCATGTCGCGCACAGGGATGCCTTCGGTGATGCAGATCGCCAGGTCCAGGTCGGCCTCGACGGCTTCCCAGATCGCGTCGGCAGCGCCCGCGGGCGGCACGTAGATCACCGAGACGGTGGCGCCGGTCTGCGCCTTGGCTTCCTTCACCGAGGCGTAGATGGGGATCTCGGAGAACTTCTCGCCCGCCTTCTTGGGGTTCACGCCGGCGACGAAGGCGTTCTTGCCGTTCGCGTAGGCTTGGCAGCCCAGGGTGTGGAATTGACCGGTCTTGCCCGTGATGCCCTGGGTGATGACCTTGGTGTCCTTGTTGATGTAGATGCTCATGTTCGTATTCCTTGGCTGGGGCTCGTGGCTTACTTGACCGCGGCGACGATCTTGGTCGCGGCTTCGGCCATGGTGTCGGCAGAGATGATGGGCAGGCCGGACTCGGCCAGCATCTTCTTGCCCAGCTCTTCGTTGGTGCCCTTCATGCGCACCACCAGCGGCACTTGCAGGTTCACCGCCTTGCAGGCCGTGATCACGCCTTCGGCGATGGTGTCGCACTTCATGATGCCGCCGAAGATGTTCACCAGGATGCCCTTCACATCCGGGTTCTTCAGCATGATCTTGAAGGCCTCGGTCACCTTCTCGGCGGTGGCGCCGCCGCCGACGTCCAGGAAGTTGGCCGGCTCGCCGCCGAACAGCTTGATGGTGTCCATCGTCGACATCGCCAGACCGGCGCCGTTGACCAGGCAGCCGATGTTGCCGTCCAGGCTGATGTAGGCCAGATCGAACTTGGAGGCCTCGACTTCGGCCGGATCCTCTTCGTCCAGGTCACGCAGCGCGACGATTTCCGGGTGGCGGAACAGCGCGTTGGAATCGAAGTTGAACTTGGCGTCCAGCGCGATCAGGTTGCCCTTGCTGTCGCAGTTCAGCGGGTTGATCTCGACCAGCGACGCGTCGGTGTCCATGTAGCACTTGTAGAGCTTCTGGAACAGGTCGACGGCCTGGTCCACCGAGACACCGGTGAGGCCGATGGCCGTGGCGATCTTCTTGGCCTGCTCGGCACCCAGGCCGGTCAGCGGGTCGATCATCTCGGTGATGATCTTCTCAGGCGTGCTGTGCGCCACTTCCTCGATGTCCATGCCGCCTTCGCTGGAGGCGATGAAGGCCACCTTCTGCGTGCCGCGGTCGGTGACCAGCGAGACGTAGTACTCCTTCTTGATGTCGGCGCCGTCCTCGATGTAGAGGCGGCGGACCTTCTGGCCCTCGGGGCCGGTCTGGTGCGTCTTGAGCTGCATGCCCAGGATCTCGCCAGCCAGACGCTTGACGTCTTCGATCGTCTTGGCCACCTTCACGCCGCCGCCCTTGCCGCGGCCACCAGCGTGGATCTGCGCCTTCACCACCCACACCGGGCCACCCAGCTTCTGGGCCGCCTCGACGGCTTCCTGGACCGTGAACGCTGGGATGCCGCGCGGCACCGGCACGCCGAACTGGCGCAGGATTTCCTTGCCCTGGTACTCGTGAATCTTCATGGGGGGTCTCGCTTTGTGGGGGAAGTCAGGAAGGAATGCTTGGCACCTCGGCAGCCTGCGCAGCGGGGGCTGCGCCGGTCGCTCGGTACCAGCGAGGGAAATGGGTCTTCACCGACTCGCCGTCACGCCGAAGAGCGTGGCAGCGGTCGAGTTGAAAGGGGGGCGTCGTGTCCTCATGGCTGCCGCGCGGGTCGATCACGACGCCGACAAAGGCCTGAACCACTGCAGTGGGCAGCACCTGGCAGAGTTCGGTGATGTGGGTGCAGCCGCGAGTGCCGCCCAGGCGCTCCTTGACGCCCTGACGGAAGCCCTTGAAGAGGTTCAACCCGACCAAGCGGCCATAGGCCTCGCCGTGCTGGTCGCAGGCGCCTGGGTAGGGAATCCAGTGTGTTTCAGAGCGGGCCTCGATGATGTTCGCCTTGGCATCGATGCACAGCAGCAGGCGCATGGCGTGCAGCGGATCGCTGGCAGAGCGCATGCCGCCGGCCACCGGGAAGTCGCGTGGCTTGGTGTCCTGCAGCGAGGCTTCGACGTCGAAGCAGCCGTCCTGACGCGCAAACACCTGCACGTCGATGGCACGACGGTGCAGCAAACGGCGTTCGGCGGGCTGCTGGGACAAGGACATGGTCGGTATTCGCAGGCGAAACGCACCGCCGTCGACGCAGGGGCAAGCCGCGTGCGGGCGCTTTTGCACAGTCCGCCAATGTAGCATGCTGCGCTGCGGCAAAGGCTTACAGCAGGCTTCCAGTGGGCGGTCGGCGCGCTGTGCGGTCACCGTACAAAGGCGGCACCAGTCAGTCTTCGTCAGCCCGCAGCACGCGTCGGATGGTGTCTGAGGAAAAGCCGCGCGTGGCAAGAAAACGCATCTGCCGTGCGCGGTCGGCGGCTTCGACAGGCAGCTGCGCGCCGAACTTGCGCCGGCGCACCTCGGCGGCGCGCTGCACTTCGCTGTCGCGCAGCGCCGCCATGCTTGAATCGTCAGGACTCAGACCGTGCTGGGCCAGCTCCTGCCGTATCCGCGCGTTGCCCCATCGCTGGGCGCGGGCCTGGATGCGAGATTCGACAAAGCGCTGCTCGTCCAGAAAGCCCTCGGCCTGCAACCAGCCGAGCAGCTGCTCCACCTGCTCGGAGGCTGCCTGTCCATGGGCCTCATCGTCTTCAGCCGCTTCATCGCCCGCTGGGCCTTCGGCGCGATCACCCGCCTGCTGACGCGCGATGCGCAGCAGCTTGCGACGCATCTCGACGATGCTCTGATCGCGCTGCGCCAGCAGCGCGATGGCACGCATCTTCAGCGACAGGCCCGATCCGCCGGAGCGCGAGGCCATGCCGCAGGTATCACTCGCCGCTGTCGGCCGCTTGCGGCAGCGGCGCCACGCCCAGCGATTCGCGGATCTTGTTCTCGATCTCGTGGGCGAGATCGGGGTTCTCGCGCAGGAATTCGCGCGCGTTGTCCTTGCCCTGGCCGATCTTCTCGCCGTTGTAGGCATACCAGGCGCCGGACTTGTCCACCACCTTGGCCGTGACCCCCAGGTCGATGATCTCGCCCTCGCGGCTGATGCCTTCGCCATAGAGGATGTCGAATTCGGCGGTCTTGAACGGTGGCGAGACCTTGTTCTTCACCACCTTGACCTTGGTCTCGGAGCCGATGACGTCCTCACCCTTCTTGATCGAGCCGATGCGGCGGATGTCCAGGCGGACCGAGGCATAGAACTTCAGCGCATTGCCGCCAGTGGTGGTCTCCGGGCTGCCGAACATCACGCCGATCTTCATGCGGATCTGGTTGATGAAGATGACCGTGCAGTTGGTCTTCTTGATCGTGGCGGTCAGCTTGCGCAGTGCCTGGCTCATCAGGCGGGCTTGCAGGCCGGGCAGCGCATCGCCCATTTCGCCTTCCAGCTCGGCCTTGGGCGTCAGCGCAGCGACCGAGTCGACGACGATCAGGTCCACCGAGCCGGAGCGCACCAGCGCATCGACGATCTCGAGCGCCTGCTCACCGGTGTCGGGCTGGCTGATCAGCAGGTCCTGCAGATTGACGCCGAGCTTCTGCGCGTACTGGATGTCCAGCGCATGTTCGGCATCGATGAAGGCCGCAGTGCCGCCGAGCTTCTGCATTTCGGCGATGACCTGCAGCGTCAGCGTGGTCTTGCCCGAGGACTCGGGGCCGTAGATCTCTATCACCCGACCGCGAGGCAGGCCGCCGACGCCCAGCGCGATGTCCAGACCCAGTGAGCCGGTGGAAACCACTTGGATGTCTTCGATGACTTCGCCCTCGCCCAGGCGCATGATCGAGCCCTTGCCGAACTGCTTTTCGATCTGGGCCAGCGCGGCTTGCAGAGCCTTGGCTTTTTCGGCGGCGGCAGCGGTATTGGGTTTCACGGGGGCGTCCATATGTTCTCCTCGGTAGGCTGGGCGCATTATGGCGCAATCTGTATGTTTGTACAGTAGTTGCAGCAAGTGCTGCTGCCAAGTCCTGTCAGCAGGGCGAGGTCCATAAAATCGAGGACTGAACGCCAGAGGCGCCGCAACGACAGCGCGCCCGATAACCACGGAGACAGCTCATGCGAATTCTCATTGCCGAAGACGACCAGGTGCTGGCCGATGGTTTGTTGCGCTCGCTGCGCGCGTCCGGTTATGCGGTGGATCAGGTCAGCAGTGGCAGCGAGGCGGATGCGGCGCTGGCTTCGCATGAATTCGACCTGGTGATCCTCGATCTCGGTCTGCCGCGGCTGCATGGTCTGGAAGTGCTGCGCAAGCTGCGCACGCGTGGCTCGGCCACGCCGGTGCTGATCCTCACCGCGGCCGACAGCGTCGAGCAGCGCGTCAAGGGCCTGGACCTGGGGGCGGACGACTTCATGGCCAAGCCCTTCTCGCTGCAGGAACTCGAGGCGCGCGTGCGCGCGCTGACGCGCCGCGGTCTGGGCACGGCCTCCAGCGTGATCAAGCATGGCCCGCTGTCCTTCGACGCCACCGGCCGCGTGGCCTATATCAACGACCAGATGATCGAGCTGTCGGCGCGCGAGCTCTCGCTGCTCGAGGTGCTGCTGCAGCGCGCCGGTCGCCTGGTCAGCAAGGATCAGCTGGTCGAGCGCCTGTGCGAATGGGGCGAAGAGGTCAGCAACAATGCGATCGAGGTCTACATCCATCGCCTGCGCAAGAAGATCGAGCAGGGGCCCATCCGCATCGCCACCGTGCGCGGCCTGGGCTACTGCCTGGAGAAAGTGCCGGGCTGAGCGCCGGCCGGACAGTCCGATGGAGCGCGGCCCGGCTGTCCGATACGCCTCTCGCTAAATGGCCCAGAACCGCGAACAACGCTCCCTCTTCGGCGAGATTCTCGACTGGCTGCTGGCGCCCTTGCTGGTGATCTGGCCGGTCAGCGTGGCGCTGACCTGGCTGGTGGCGCAGGGCATCGCCGGGCGCCCGTACGACCGCGAGCTCGGCGAGATGGCGCGCAATCTCGGCCTGCAGGTCGCGGCCGTGCCGCTGGAGGGCGCCAAGCGCTCGCGCTACGCGCTGGCGCCGGAGGCTGCGGCGCTGCTGCGCGCCGATGGCAACGACACGGTCTATTACCAGGTGCTGGGGCTGCGCGGCGAACTGCTCAGTGGCGACGCGCAGCTGCCGGTGCCCGAGGCCGAGCCGGGCCAGACCATCGTTCCCTGGCGGCTGCTCTATCGCGACGACGAGGTCGCTGGCGAGCCGGTGCGCGTGGCCTATCTGTGGGTGGCGCCCGAGGGCATGGCTGGCAGCACGCAGATGATGTTCGTGCAGGTGGCCGAGACCCTGGGCAAGCGCGCGCGGCTGACCAACGACATCATCAAGGGCGTGATCCTGCCGCAGTTCGTCATCCTGCCGCTGGCGGTGCTGCTGGTGTGGATGGCGCTGGTGCGCGGCATCGCGCCGCTCAACGAGCTGCAGCGGCGCATCCGCTCGCGCGAGAGCTCGGACCTGAGCCCCATCGACGAGCGCCATGTGCCCGACGAGGTGGCGCCGCTGGTGCGCGCGATCAACGACCTGCTCGAGCGCCTGGACCAGTCGCTGAGCGCGCAGAAGCACTTCCTGGCCGACGCCGCGCATCAGCTGAAGACCCCGCTGGCCGGGCTGCGCACGCAGGCCGAATTCGCACAGCGCGAGATCGACGAGGGCCGCAGCTCGCCAGCTGAGCTCAAGCGCTCGCTGCAGCAGATCGCGCTGTCCAGCCAGCGCGCCGCGCACATGGTGAACCAGCTGCTCGCGATGGCGCGCGCCGAGGATCAGGAGCATGCGCTGCGCCGCAGCGAGGTCAATCTGGCCGAACTGGCCATCGAGACGGTGCGCGACTTCGTGCCGCGGGCGATGGACAAGCGCATCGACCTTGGCTACGAGGGACCGGACGAGGAGCACAGCATGCTGCGTATCCACGGCCAGCCCCTGCTGATCCGCGAGCTGATCCGCAACCTCGTCGACAACGCGCTGCTCTACACGCCGTCGGGCGGCACGGTCACGGTCCGGGTCGTCGAGGACCCCTTCGGCCAGGTGACGGTGCTCCAGGTGGAGGACTCTGGACCAGGCATTCCGGAGAGCGAGCGCGAGAAGGTCTTCCAGCCCTTCTACCGCGCGCTGGGCACCAATGTCGACGGCTCAGGCCTGGGCCTGGCCATCGTGCGCGAGATTGCCCAGCAGCACGGCGCCGAACTGACGCTGGACGACACGCGCAGCCGCCGCGCCGACGTGCCCGAGGGTCAGGGCCCCGGCGCCCGCTTCACGGTGCGCTTCACGACCGCCAGCGTCAGACCCGCCAGGGACGTCGCAGCCTGAGCCGTTGGCCGCTGCGCTGCTCACTTGCCGGCAAAGCTGCGCCGGCTCTTCGCGATGGCCATCAGGATGCCCAGCGCCAGGCCCTGCGTGACCATGGCCGTCCCGCCGTAGCTGATGAAGGGCAGCGGTATGCCCACCACCGGCAGGATGCCGCTGACCATGCCCATGTTGACGAACACATAGGTGAAGAAGGACAGCGTCACCGCACCAGCCATCAGCCGGCCGAACAGGCTGGGTGCCTGCGTCGCGATCCACAGCCCGCGCATGATCAGCGCGGTGAAGCCGGCCAGCAGCGCCAGCGCGCCGAACAGGCCGAATTCCTCGCCATAGGCGGCGAAGATGAAGTCGGTGGTGCGCTCCGGGATGAACTCCAGATGCGTCTGCGTGCCCTTCATGAAGCCCTTGCCGGTGAGACCGCCGGAGCCGATGGCGATCTCGCCCTGGATGATGTGGAAGCCCTTGCCCAGCGGGTCCTTGTGCGGGTCCAGCAGCGTGCAGACGCGGTTCTTCTGGTACTCGCGCAGCACCGGCCAGTCCAGTTCGGGCTGGCAGATCCGTTCCTCGCTCATCACCAGCGCGCCGATGCCGATCAGCACCACTGCGACTGCCGGCACGACCAGCCGCCAGCTCAGGCCGGCGAAGAAGATCACATACAGACCCGCGGCGAGGATCAGGATGGCGGTGCCCAGGTCGGGCTGCTTGGCCACCAGGCCGACGGGAATGGCCAGGATGAGCGCAGCGACGCCGAAGTCCAGACTGCGCAGCTGTCCCTCGCGGCGCTGGAACCACCAGGCCAGCATCAGCGGCACGGCGATCTTCAGGATCTCCGAAGGCTGGATCACGATGCCGACATTGAGCCAGCGCGTGGCGCCCTTCTTGGTGATGCCGAACAGCGCTGTGGCGATCAGCAGCGCCACGCCCACCGTGTACAGCGGCACGGCCAGGCTGGCCAGGCGCTGTGGCGGCAGCTGTGCGACGACGAACATGATGCCGGCCGCCAGCAGCATGTTGCGGCTGTGATCCACGAAGCGGGTGCCGTGGTCGAAGCCGGCCGAATACATGCTCAGCAGGCCCAGCGCGGCCAGCCAGAGCAGGATGGCCAGCATCGGGCCGTCGAAGCCGGACAGCCAGGGCTGCAGCCGCTTCCACAGCGGTGGCTTGCTCAACACGGTGCTCATGGGCGGGCTCCCGAAGCAGGTTTTGCCGCAGCCACGGTGACGCCGGCCGGCGCGCTGGCTGCCAGTGCGGCCGAGGCAGCGGTCCCGGGCGCACCGGGCTGGCCGGGCAGCGGCACGGCGCTGGCGCGCCGCGGCGCACCGACAGGCGCCGTGGTCTTGCCCTGCTGCGTCAGCGCGATGTCCTCCTCGCTGGGATACAGGCCCAGCAGCATGTAGTCGAACACGCGCCGCGCGATCGGCGCTGCCGAGGTCGAACCCCAGCCGGCGTTCTCGACGATGATGGCCAGCGCGATGCTGGGCTCCTCGACCGGCGCAAAGGCGATGTACAGCGAGTGGTCGCGCTTGCGCTCCTCGGTCTTGGCGGCGCTGTACTTCTCGCCGGCGCGCAGGCCGACCGCCTGCGCGGTGCCGGTCTTGCCGCCGCTCTTGTAGGGCGCGCCGGCGAAGGAGGCGCGCGATGTGCCTTCCACGGTCACGCCGTGCATCGCATTGCGGATCACTTCGGCATGCTCGGGCTTGAAGGGCAGCGGCGGCAAGGCGTCGCTGGAGATGCGGCGCTGCTCATGCTTGACCACGTCCTCGATCGCGCGCACCAGCCGCGGCCGGTAGCGCTGGCCGCCGGTGGCCAGCGTCGCCGTCGCGGTGGCCAGCTGCAGCATGGTGAAGTTGTTGTAGCCCTGGCCGATGCCCAGCGAGATGGTCTCGCCGGCGTACCAGCGCTGCTGTTCCGGGCGCTTGAACTTCTGGCGCTTCCAGCTCGTCGAGGGCAGATCGCCGGTGACCTCGCCCATCAGGTCGATCTGGGTCTTGCGACCCAGGCCGAAGGGCTCCATCTCGTCGTGGATCAGGTCCACGCCCATCTCGTTGGCCAGGCTGTAGAAGTAGACGTTGGACGAGCCGACGATGGCCAGGCGCATGTCCTTGGGGCCGGGGCGGTCGGTCTCGGGGCTGCCGAAGACGCGGCCGCCGAAGCTGTAGTTCAGGTTGTCCATGATGACCGTCTTGGCGTCGCGCTTGCCGCTGTTCAGCGCGGCCATGGCCATGAAGGGCTTGTAGGTCGAGCCGGGCGGGTAGGTGCCGCGCAGCGCGCGGTTGAGCAGCGGCTTGTCGATGTTCTCGTTGAGCTCACGCCAGCTCTCGGCATCGATGCCGTCGACGAACAGATTCGGGTCGAAGGTCGGCTTGGAGACGAAGGCCAGCACCTCGCCGCTGCGCGGATCGATCGCCACCAGCGCGCCGCGGCGGTCCTTGTAGAGCTCCTCGACCAGCGCCTGCAGGCGGATGTCTATCGACAGCACCAGCGTGTTGCCCGGCGTCGGCGGCTTGTGGGCGAGGCGGCGCACCGCGCGGCCGCCGGCGCTGGTCTCCACCTGCTCGAAGCCGGTGATGCCGTGCAGCTCGCGCTCGTAGGCCTGCTCCAGGCCTAGCTTGCCGATGTACTCGGTGCCGCGGTAGTTGGCGAAGTCCTCATCGCTCCACTCCTCCATGGCCTTCTTCTCGGCCTGGTTGATGCGGCCGATGTAGCCGATCAGGTGCGAGCCCACCTCGCCCAGCGGATAGCTGCGGAACAGCCGCGCCTTGATCTCCACGCCGGGGAAGCGGAAGCGCTGCGCGATGAAGCGTGCCACCTCGGCGTCGCTGAGCTTGGTGCGGATCGGCAGCGACTCGAAATGCTTGCTCTCCTCCATCAGACGCTTGAAGCGGCGACGGTCGCGCGGCTGGATCTCGACGACCTCGGCCAGCGCATTGATCGTGCGCTCCAGGTCCGGCACGCGGCTGGGCTGGATCTCCAGCGTGTAGGCCGAGTAGTTGCTCGCCAGCACGACGCCGTTGCGATCCTTGATCAGGCCGCGGTTGGGCACGATCGGCACCACGGCGACGCGGTTGTTCTCGGCCTGCTCGAGCAGATCGTCGTGCTTGATCACCTGCAGCCAGATCAGCCGCGCCAGCAACAGCCCGAAGCAGAACAGCACGAAGCCGCCGGCCACGATCGCGCGCTCGCGGAATTGCGAGGCCTCGCGTTCGACATTGCGGAACACCGTCATGGCCGTGCGCTCCCGAGACCGCTCAAAGCGGCCGGTGGGCGTCGGGGTCCGGCGCGCGGCGCTGCGGCGCCAGCAGCAGCCAGCTGGCCACCGGCCACAGCAGGGCCTCCAGCAACGGCGCCAGCACCAGCCACCAGCCGGGCCACATGCCCCCCACGCTCAGCCGCACCACCAGCTGCACCACGTGCGCGAGCACGAACAGCGGCAGCACCTGCAGGGCCTGCTCGAGCGGGCGGAACCATAGCAGGCGGCGGTGCAGACTGACCGCACCGAAGCTGAGGATGCTGTAGGACAGCGCATGCTGGCCCAGCAGCGCGCCGTGGTGCACGTCCACCAGCAGGCCGAACACGAAGGCATAGCCCACGCCGACGCGGCGCGGCTGGTGCACATTCCAGAACACCAGGATCAGCGCCAGCAGGTCGGGCATGCCTGCGGTGCGGCCGATCGGCACCATATCGGCCACCAGGCCCAGCAGCAGCGTGAAGGCGATGAACAGCGGGTTGGCCGGCAGCAGCAGCTGGTCGCCACGCGGCATGATCATTTCTTGCGTCCTCCCGGCTTCTCGCCCGCGGCCGGCACCGCGCTGGCAGCCACCTCGGCGCGCACCGGAGCCAGCTCGCTGCTGGGCAGCAGCACCAGCACATGGCGTGCGTCGTCGGAGCGCGCGATCGGCTCGAGCAGCACGCGCGCGAAACTGCTGTCGCCGCGGCGCTCCACCGCGCTGACCTTGGCCACGGGCAGACCCGGCGGATAGACGCCGTCCAGTCCGGATGTGGTGAGCAGGTCGCCCTTCTGCACATCGGCATTGGCGGCCATGTAGCGCAGTTCCATGCCGCTGCCATCGCCGGTGCCGAAGGCCACGCCGCGCTGCTGGCTGCGCATGTTCAGCACCGGAATGGCGGCGTCCTTGTCGGCCAGCAGCGTGACCTCGGCCGACAGCGTGTACACCCGCGTCACCTGGCCGAGCACGCCGGCATCGTTGATCACCGGCGCGCCAGGCGGCACGCCCTTGGCGCTGCCGCGGTCGATGACGACGCGGCGCGAGTAGGGGTCGGCCGCCTCGTAGAGCACCTCGGCCGTCTGCGACTGCACGCTCAGGGCCGGGCGCATGCCCAGCAGCGCGCGCAGGCGCTCGTTCTCCTTTTGCAGCTGCTCGACGCGGGCCAGCTTTTCGGCCTGCTTGACGAGCTGGCGGCGCGCCATGTCCTCGGCCGCCATCGCGCGCTCGGTGCCGCGCAGATAGCCCTGGAACTGCTCCCAGCCGTCAACCGGCGCGAGCAGCAGCCGCTGCACCGGGTGCAGCACCAGCGCCAGCCCGGAGCGCACCGGGTCGGCCAGCCGGAAGCGCGCATCGGCCACCATCAGAAAGATGGCCAATGCCGACAGCAGCGCCAGCTTTGTCAGCGCCGAGGGGCCCTGGCGGAAGAACGGGGGTGGGGAGCGATCCAGCGTGCCCAGTGGCATGGCTCAGGCGAGTCGCGACGGGGTCAAGAAGAGGAAAAGCCGGCCCCGCGTGCTGCGTGCCGGCTCGTTCCAGGACATGGCTTCGATTATTCCGACGTGAAGATCGAACCCAGGCGCTCCATCCGCTCCAGCGCCATGCCGCAACCGCGCACCACGCAGGTCAGCGGGTCTTCGGCCACCAGCACCGGCAGGCCGGTTTCTTCGGCCAGCAGGCGGTCCAGGTCGCGCAGCAGCGCGCCGCCGCCGGTCAGCATCATGCCGCGCTCGGCGATGTCGGCGCCCAGCTCGGGCGGCGTCTGCTCAAGCGCGTTCTTCACTGCAGAGACGATCTGGTTCAGCGGGTCGGTCAGGGCTTCGAGGATCTCGTTGCTGGAGATCGTGAAGCTGCGCGGCACGCCCTCGGAGAGGTTGCGGCCCTTGACTTCCATCTCGCGCACCTCGGAGCCCGGGAAGGCGCTGCCGATGTTCTTCTTGATCGCCTCGGCGGTGGGCTCGCCGATCAGCATGCCGTAGTTGCGGCGGATGTAGTTGATGATGGCCTCGTCGAACTTGTCGCCGCCGACGCGGACGCTGCCCTTGTAGACCATGCCGCCCAGCGAGATCACGCCGACCTCGGTGGTGCCGCCGCCGATGTCGACGACCATCGAGCCCGAAGCTTCCGACACCGGCAATCCGGCGCCGATCGCCGCGGCCATCGGCTCCTCGATCAGGTAGACCTCGGAAGCGCCGGCGCCCAGCGCCGATTCGCGGATCGCGCGGCGCTCGACCTGGGTGGAACCGCAGGGCACGCAGATGATGATCCTCGGGCTCGGCTTGAGCATCTTCGAGTCGTGGACCATCTTGATGAACTGCTTGAGCATCTGCTCGGTGACGGTGAAGTCGGCGATCACGCCGTCCTTCATCGGGCGGATCGCCTCGATATTGCCGGGCACCTTGCCGAGCATGGCCTTGGCCTCGTGGCCGACGGCCTGGATGGTCTTCTTGCCGTTGGGACCGCCTTCGTGGCGGATCGCCACCACCGAGGGCTCGTCCAGGACGATGCCCTTGCCGCGCACGTAGATCAGGGTGTTGGCAGTGCCGAGGTCGATGGCGAGATCGGTGGAGAAGTAGCGACGCAGGGAAGCGAACATGATGTGGATGAGGTCGCCAGGAGCCGGTTTGCTTGCAGGGTCTGCCGGGCTCGCGTTGGTCTGGGCTGAAGGCTGGCTGTCAGTCGAAAAAACAGTGCAGACTCGGCTGCACTGCGGATGTCTTGGCCCATGCTCCCCGGGCGCAGCGACAGCGGGTCTGCTCTCCCTACGCCTGAGCCATGGATATAAGCGGAGATAATACCCGAAGCCCCCATGCCTGAACCTGCGGCAAGCCCTTGCCGGGCACTCTTTTTGGCCGCCTTCGATGAACTACGAGGACTTGGTTTTCCCATGGCCCTGACCCCCCAGGACGTGAGCCGCATCGCCCATCTGGCGCGGCTCGAACTCTCGGACGCCGAACAAGGCGCCCTGCTTGGCCAGCTCAACGGCTTTTTCTCTATCGTCGAGCAGATGAGCGCGGTCGACACCACCGGTGTCGAGCCGCTGTACACGCCGCTGTCCGCCGTGCAGCAGGTGCAGCTGCGCCTGCGCGAGGACGCGGTCACCGAGACCAACCAGCGCGAGCTCAACCAGAAGAGCGCCCCTGCCGTCGAGGACGGCCTGTTCCTGGTGCCCAAGGTGATCGAATGACGACGATGAGCAACAAGCCCCTGCACCAGCTGGGCGTGACCGAGCTCGGCCGCGCCCTCCGCGCCAAGGAGGTCTCCGCCACCGAGCTGAGCCAGGCCCTGCTGGCCCGCGTCGAAGCCGATGCGGCGCTGGGCGCCTTCCTGCATGTGGACCGCGAGGCCGCGCTGGCCGCCGCCCAGGCTGCCGACGCCCGGCTGGCCGCAGGTGAAACCGGCGCGCTGCTCGGCGTGCCGCTGGCCCACAAGGACATCTTCGTCACCGCCGACATGCCCACCACGGCCGGCTCCAAGATGCTGGCCGGCTACCGCAGCCCCTTCGACGCCACCGTCGTCGCGCGGCTGAAGGCAGCGGGCACGGTCTCTCTGGGCAAGCTCAACTGCGACGAGTTCGCGATGGGCTCGGCCAACGAGAACAGCGCCTACGGCCCGGCCCACAACCCCTGGGACCGCGCGCGCGTGCCCGGCGGCTCCTCGGGCGGCAGTGCTGCCGCCGTCGCTGCGCGTCTGCTGCCCGCGGCGACCGGCACCGACACCGGCGGCTCGATCCGCCAGCCCGCCTCGTTCACCGGCATCACCGGCATCAAGCCGACCTACGGCGTCTGCAGTCGCTACGGCATGATCGCCTTCGCCTCCAGCCTGGACCAGGCCGGCCCGATGGCGCGCAGCGCCGAGGACTGCGCACTGCTACTGTCCGCAATGAGCGGCTTCGACGAGCGCGACGCCACCAGCGTGCAGCAGCCGGCGCAGGACTTCCATGCGCAGATGCTGCAGGCGCGCGAAGGCGCGACTGCGGCCCAGCCGCTCAAGGGCCTGCGCATCGGCCTGCCCAAGGAGTTCTTCCCTGCCGCGCTGGCCGCCGACGTCAACGGTGCGGTGCGCCAGGGCCTGGCCGAGCTGGAGAAGCTCGGCGCCACGCTGGTCGACGTGAGCCTGCCGCGCACCGAGCTGGCCATTCCTGTCTACTACATCATTGCCCCGGCCGAGGCGAGCTCAAACCTCTCCCGCTTCGACGGCGTCAAGTTCGGCCACCGCGCCGCGCAGTTCGACGACCTGCTGGACATGTACAAGAAGACCCGTGCCGAAGGTTTCGGCGCCGAGGTCAAGCGCCGCATCATGATCGGCACCTATGTGCTGAGCCACGGCTACTACGACGCCTACTACCTGCAGGCGCAGAAGCTGCGCCGCATGATCGCCGACGACTTCCAGCAGGCCTTTACACAGTGCGACCTCATCGCCGGCCCGGTGGCGCCCAGCGTCGCCTGGAAGGCGGGCGAAGGCGCGGACGATCCGGTCAAGGCCTACCTCGCCGACATCTTCACGCTGCCCGGCTCGCTGGCCGGCCTGCCGGGCATGAGCGTGCCGGTGGGCTTTGGCGAAGGCGGCATGCCCGTGGGCCTGCAGCTGATCGGCAACTACTTCAAGGAAGGCCAGCTGCTGCACGCCGCCCATGCGCTGCAGCAGGCCACCGACTGGCACAGCCAGGCGCCCGCCGGGATCTGAAGACGAACATGACGACGACGAAGAGCAACAAACTCATCCGCGGCTACGAGGTCGTGATCGGCCTGGAGAACCACGTCCAGCTGTCCACGCAGTCGAAGATCTTCAGCGGCTCCTCCACCGCCTTCGGCGCCGCGCCGAACACGCAGGCCTCGGCCGTGGACCTGGCGCTGCCCGGCACGCTGCCGGTGCTCAACCGTGGCGCGGTGGAGCGGGCCATCCGCTTCGGCCTGGCGGTGGGCGCCAAGGTGGCGCCGCTGTCCATCTTCGCGCGCAAGAACTACTTCTACCCCGACCTGCCCAAGGGCTATCAGATCAGCCAGTTCGAGATCCCGGTGGTGCAGGGCGGCACGGTGGAGTTCTTCGTCGGCGACGAGAAGAGATGCGTGCGCCTGACCCGCGCCCACCTCGAAGAGGATGCGGGCAAGAGCCTGCACGAGGACTACCACGGCCAGTCCGGCATCGACCTGAACCGCGCCGGCACGCCGCTGCTGGAGATCGTCAGCGAGCCCGACATCCGCTCCGGCGCCGAGGCGGCCGAGTACGCGAAGACCCTGCATGCGCTGGTCATGTGGCTGGGCATCTGCGACGGCAATATGCAGGAAGGCTCGTTCCGCTGCGACGTCAACGTCTCGGTGCGCAAGCCCGGCGAGCCCTTCGGCACGCGCCGCGAGATCAAGAACCTCAACAGCTTCCGCTACCTTGTCGACGCGGTGAACTACGAGGTCAACTGGCAGATCGACCAGATCGAGGACGGCCTGGCCATTCAGCAGGCCACGGTGCTCTACAACCCCGACACCGGCGAGACCCGCGCGATGCGCAGCAAGGAAGACTCGGCCGACTACCGCTACTTCCCCGACCCGGACCTGCCGCCGCTGGTGATCGCTCCCGAGTGGGTGGAGCGCGTCAAGGGCGAGATGCCCGAACTGCCCGGCGTGATGGCCAAGCGCTTCGTCGAGGTGGACGGCCTGCCCGAGTACGACGCGACGATGATGACGCAGAGCCTGGCCACCGCGCGCTACTACGAGGCCGCCAAGGCCGCAGGCGCTGCGCCCAAGCTGGTCGCGAACTGGATCATGGGCGAGATCAGCAAGCGGCTGAACGCCGAAGGCGGCGAGATCGATGCCGCGCCGGTGGGCCCGGCGCTGCTGGCCGCGCTGATCGCGCGCATCCAGGACGGCACCATCTCGAACAACGCCGCCAAGCAGGTGTTCGATGTGTTGTGGCTCGCTGGCTCCTTGGGTGGATCACTTTCGCCGTCCTATGCAGACCGGGCGATTTCGGACATGCAGGCCGAATTCGCGGAAGTCGACAAGGTGATCGAAGCCAAGGGTCTCAAGCAGATGAGCGACACCGGCGCCATCGAGGCCATCCTCGACGAAGTGCTGGCCGCCAACCAGAAGTCGGTGGACGAGTTCCGCGCCGGCAAGGACAAGGCCTTCAACGCACTGGTCGGCCAGGCCATGAAGGCCACCAAGGGCAAGGCCAACCCGGCGCTGGTCAACGAGCTGCTGAAGAAGAAGCTCGGCGCGGCCTGATCGCGGTCAAACCTGGCGCAGGGGCCGGGCGTGAGCCAAGCCCCTGTCACGGCAGCGTCGTCGAAGCTCTGCTAAGGTGCGGGTCCAAAAAACAAGAGGAGGCTTCGCATGAGCGACTCCAAGCACTGGACCGCCGCCGGCCTGCAGGGCATGCGTCGTGGTCTGGAAAAGGAAAGCCTGCGCGCACTGCCCAATGGCATGCTGGCGCTCACGCCGCACCCGCTGGCGCTGGGCTCGGCGCTTACCCATGAGCACATCACCACCGACTTCAGCGAAAGCCAGCTGGAGCTGATCACCGGCGTTCATGCCGGGGTCGAGTCCTGCCTGGCCGAGCTGCAGGAGATCCACCAGGCCGTCTACCAGGTGCTGCAGCGCGAAGGCGAGGAGCGCCTGTGGGTCAGCTCCATGCCCTGCGGCCTGCCCACCGACGAGACCATCCCGCTGGGCCGCTACGGCAACAGCAATGTGGGCCGCTCCAAGAGCGTCTACCGCATGGGCCTGGGCCAGCGCTATGGACGGCGCATGCAGACCATCTCGGGCATCCACTACAACTGGAGCCTGCCCGAGGTCAGCACCGAGCAGTACTTCGGCCTGATCCGCAATTTCCGCCGCCACTCCTTCCTGCTGCTCTATCTTTTCGGCGCGTCGCCGGCCTTGTGTTCCACCTTCGTGGCCGGCCGCCAGCACGAGCTGCAGCCGCTGGGCGGCCACACCTTCCACATGCCGCACGGCACCTCGCTGCGCATGGGGCGGCTGGGCTACCAGAGCGACGCGCAGGCCTCGCTGTGCGTCAGCTACAACTGCCTGGAGCGCTACGCCGCCTCGCTGCAAGATGCGCTGACGCGGCCCTACCCGGCCTATGAGGCGATTGGCGTACGCAACCCGGGCGGCGACTACAACCAGCTGGCCACCACGCTGCTGCAGATCGAGAACGAGTTCTACGGCACCATCCGCCCCAAGCGCGTGATCCGCCAGGGCGAGCGCCCGCTGCACGCGCTGCGCGAGCGCGGCGTCGAATACGTGGAAGTGCGCTGCATGGATCTCGATCCCTTCGAGCCGCTGGGCATCAATGCGCAGACCATGCGCTTCCTCGACGTCTTCCTGCTGCACTGCCTCACGCAGCCCAGCGCGCCGGACACGCCCGAAGAAATCGCTGCGCTGGGCGCCAACCAGCACCGCACTGCGGCGCGCGGCCGCGAGCCGGGCCTGCGCCTGCAGCGCGGCGGCGCCGAGGTGGACCTGCGCGAATGGGGCGCCGAGATTGTCGAGCAATGCGCGCCGCTGGCGGCACAGCTCGACGCGCTGCATGGCGGCACACCCCATGCCGAGGCGCTGGCGATGGCGCGCGCTCGGCTGGCCAATGCCGAGCTGACGCCGTCGGCTCGCGTGCTCGCCGCGATGAAGCAGGACTTCGGCGATTCGCACGTGGCCTTCATCCGCGCCCAGTCCGAGCAGACCCGCCAGCGCCTGCTGGCCCTGGCGTGGAGCGACGCGCAGGATGATCGTTATGCCCGGATGGCCGCCGAGTCCATCGCCGCGCAGCGCCGCATCGAGGCGGCCGACGCGCTGGACTTCGAGACCTACCGCCAGCAGTACCTGGCGCCGCAGAGCCTGGTGACGGGCTGAGGGCGCGGACCCAGCGGGTGGTGCCGGCTAGGGGCTTGGGATGGCTGGGGCGATCAGCGCCATGCTATGGTCGACGCGAGGTCATGAGCATGCACATCGAAGAGCGCATACAGATTGCCGTGCCCCCGGCCGTCATCGATCGAATCTGGAGTGAGGTCGATGGCTGGCACCTGTGGGACCCCGACACCAAGAAGGCGACGCTAGACGGGCCGTTCGCGGTCGGCAGCAAGGGCCGCATCGTGCCGAGCAAGGGCATGGGCGTGCCGATGGTGATCACCGAACGGACGGCAGGCCGCTCGTTCACCGTCGAGGGCTACATTCCGCTGTTCCGGATGCATTTCGAGCACCGCGTGGAAGCCGTCGCTGGCGGCGGCTCCGAAGTTGCCCATCGTGTCTGGTTCAGTGGTCCGCTGGCCTTTCTTTTCGGGCCTGGCGTCGCCAAGCAGGTCCGCGAGGGACTGCCGAGAACGATGCGCTCCCTCAAGGCTTATGCCGAGCAGCGGCACCAGCGGCACCAGCGGCAGGCGGCAGGTCCCGCCTGAGCGGGCTGCCGGTCGCCGACGGCCCCTGCGCGCGCCGAAGTCATCAGCCAGTGCAAGCCGGCGCTGCTCGCTCAGGCGACGAAGGTCACAGACCCAGCCTGCCCGCCACCTCGCTCCACGGTACCAGCTTGAAGTTCTGCGTGCCCAGCGGCAGCCGTTTGCGGCCGTCCTGCACCACCAGCAGGCCTTCGCGGTAAGGGCCCCCGAGATTGGCGGAGGTCACCTCCAGACCGTCGGTCTCCGAGGCGCCGTCGATGCCCAATGCGGCGTTGATGCCGATGCGGAAGGTACCGCGCAGCGCATGCGGCGCATCGGCGTCATAGACCGCATAGCTGTCATTGCCCTGCGAGGACACCACCAAGACGCGGCCCTTGGGCGAGTCGTGGATGGCGAGGCCTTCCACATCGGCGTGCAGCGCGGCGCTCACCGGAATGACCAGCACCGGCTCGGCCGAGGCCTGGCCCGCGCCCAGCGCCACGCGCCAGACGCCGCGCTTTTCCTCGCCGACGAAGAGCTGCTGCTTGGCCTCGTCCACCACGCAGCCCTCGGGCTGGCTGGGCAGGCGGAACTCGCGCACCAGGGTCGCGCTCCAGCCGCCCTTCTTGCCGGGCTCGCGCTGCAGGCGAAGCTGGCGCACGCGGCCGTCCTTGTCGTTGGGGAAGGCGTCCAGCCCGCCCTCGGCGTTGCGGCCAACGCAGATGCCATAGATGTCGTCCAGGCCGGTGGGCAGGCGGGCCAGCTCGCGCACGCGGCCGTCCTGCGGCGAGATGTCGAACAGCACCAGCGCGTGTTCGTCGCGCTGCGTGGCCACGGCCAGGTCCATCAGCTCGCGGCCATAGCGCAGGCGCTGGCGCAGATCCACATTGTTGATGCGGCCCACCGGCAGGAACTGGCGCTCGCGACCCTGCAGGTCGTAGACCGCCAGGCCCAGCTTCTTGTCGGTGCCCAGCACCAGGCTGCGCGAGCCCTGGCGCGGGTGCACCCAGATGGCCGGGTCATCGGCAGCATCGCCCTGGGCGCGCACCGGCTGCGTTTGCGCGCTGGGCAGCACGATGGCTGGCGCGGGCGCCGTGGCCGCTGTGGCCGCTGGGTCGGGGTGTGCCGCCAGCCACTCGTCCAGGCGCTGCAGCAGAGCCTTGTCGTCCGACTTGGCATCCGCCAGCAGCAGGCTACGGCCCTCGCGCTCGGCATCGGCGGCATAGCGCCATAGGCCCACGCCGGGTTCGGCGATATAGAGCGCGCCCTCCGTGTCGCGCACGCGGCAGGCCAGCGGTGCCTGCGGCGTGGCCAGGCGGCGCAGCTGGCGCGGTGCGCTGCGGCCGCTCTCATCCAGCAGCCATTGCTCGGACAAGCCATCCTCGCCCAGCAGGAAGAGCTGCAGCAGGCCTTGCGCATCGCGGTACAGGCACAGCTGCTCGGCCGCAAAGGCCGGGCCGGGCCAGCGCGCCAGCTGCTGCAGCTGGCTGCCATCCCGCTCGGCGCGCAGTAGCAGCAGGCGCCCGCTGTCGGCGTCCTGCACCACGGCGAGCGCCCGGCGTTGGGCATCGCTGCGCTGGTCCCAGCGCTTGATGCGCAGCTTGAGCTGATCGCTGACACGCCCGTCCGCCGTGCGCAGCTCCAGGCCCTGCTTGCCCAGGCTCATGGACTGGGCCCGGGTCCCGCCGGCGGCCAGCGCCAGGGCGGTGGCTGCCATAAGTGCAGCCAGGGGAAAAGCCTTCTTCATCGTCTGCCTCATGCTCGCCATCATCATCAGAACAGCGCTGCCTTCACGCCGATCTTGAAGCTGCGACCATACTGCTCGTACTGCGCATTGCGGGCCTTGTCGGCCTGGTAGACGTAGTACTTCGCATTGGCCAGGTTCAGCGCCTCGAAGCTCAGCTCCACGCGGCGGTTGAGCTGGTAGCGCAGCGCGAAGTCCAGCTGTTTCTGGCTGTCCACCTTGAGGTCCTTGTCGGCATCGAACACATCGCCCACCTCCAGCATATAGGGCGACTTGCGGTTCAGCGCCAGGCGCGTGCTCAGGCCATGGCCTTCCCAGCCGAGGCTGAGGTTGACGGTGTGGTCCGACTGGCTGGGCAGCGCGATCTCGCGCGACTTCCACACGCCGCCGTCGTAGCCGCCGATGCGCGCCTTCGAGTCGACGAAGGTGGCGTTGGCGCCGACGATCAGGCCGTTGAACGGCACGGGCAGCTGGCGCAGCAGCTGGCTGTAGGCCAGCTCCAGGCCGCGCACCGTGGCCTTGTCGCCGTTGGCGTAGCTGTGCACGGCGCTGAAGGCCTCCCAGCCCTTGCTGCCGGCCAGATCGGTCTGGAACACGAAGTCCTTGATGTTCTTCTGGAACAGATAGGCCGACACCGCGCCCTCGCGCCCGTCGCGGCCCAGCGCATGTTCGATGCCCAGATCGAAGTTGCGCGAGCGCAGCGGCTTCAGCAGCGGGTTGCCCAGCTCGGCCTCGTCGCCATCGACCACGCGGCCGGGCGAGAGCTGGCCGAAGGTGGGGCGCAGCACCGAATTCGTCAGCGCGGCGCGCAGCTGCGTGTTCTTGCCGGCCAGGTCCTGGCGCAGCAGCAGCGCGGGCAGCCAATGGCTGCTGCGGGTGTTGGCGCTGGTGGGGCTGAGCACATCATCCAGCGCGCCAAAGCCCTGGGCGCTGAAGCTGATGCGCTCGTAGCGCAGACCGCCCAGCAGCTGCGTGCCGCCCTGCTCCCAGCGCAGCTGGGCATAGCCGGCGTCCACGTCTTCCTGCATCGCGAAGTCGTTGGTGGCCGAGTCCACGGCGTCGCGGAACTTGGCGGGGTCAAGACCTGACACCAGGCGGCGCAGCGCGTCGGCATTCAGTGCCGGGCCGAAGCTGCCCCAGGCATAGTCAACCACCGCGCCGCCGGCGAGGAACTGGTCCATCGCCAGCGCTCCCTTGGCGATGCCGGCCTTGGTGAGGTTCTTGGCGCTGTAGGCGAGGGTTTCCTGCTCATTGCGCTTGTCGCGGCGTGTGGCCTTCAGGCCGGTTTTGAGCTCCAGCTCGGCGCCGCCCGCCAGTTCGAACTCGCGCTGCAGATCCAGCTTGGCATGCTGCACGCGGTCAGTGGCCTTGGAGTCTTCGATCTTGAACTTGTCCAGCGTGTAGCCGCTGCTCGCGGCCAGGCCGGCGGGGCCCACCAGCTGCGGTCGCTGCGTGCCGCTGAAGCCCACGGCGTCGAACGACGACTTGAACGACGAGGAGGCCAGCGCATCGGGCTTGCCCTCGCTGGCGCGTCCCTGGCCGGCTTCGGCATTGAGCTGCCAGTCGCTCAGCGCGAAGTTGCCACCCAGCACCAGCGAGTTGCTGCGGTTGTTCTCGTCGCGCGACTTCAGGCCGCGCAGCACGGTGGCCTTGCCCAAGGCGCCGCTGGCCTGCGCATCGTCGAACTCGACCGCCTGCGACTGGCGGGTCTCGCTGTCATCGAACTGGCTGGCGAAGCCGCGCAGGTAGTAATGCTGGCCTTGAACCGGCTTGTAGTCGAGGTTGATCGCGGCGCCGATGCGCTCGCGCAGGATCTCGTAGCGGCGCAGCTCGAACTCCTCCAGCTTGTCGCCGTCCCAGGCGCCGCCGGTCTCGACGTTGTCGCTGGCGAAGCGGCGCTGGTCGGCCGAGACCGACAGCGCCACGCCCAGCGTGTTGCCCAGGAAGCGGTCGGCGAAGGTCAGCGAGCCGCGGGGTCGGGTCTTGCCCGCGTTCGCGTCGTGGTTGCCGCCCAGCTCGACGCTGAACAGCCGGCCGGGCAGATCGAAGGCCGACAGCGTGTTCACGGCCACACTGCCGCCGATGGAGTTGGCATCGTCCGCCGGGGTCAGCGTCTTGGCCACCACCAGCGAGCGGATCAGCCCGGCCGGCACCGCGTCCAGCCCCGGCGCGCGGCGGTCGGCCTCGGAGGCCGGCACGGTGGCGCCGTTGATGGTGACGGCGTTGTAGTCGGGGCCCATGCCGCGCACGCGGATGAAGCGGCCCTCGCCCTGGTCGCGCTCGACCGAGACGCCCGGCAGCCGGGCCAGCGCCTCGGCGGCGTTGTTGTCGGGCAGCGCGCCGATCGCGTCGGCATGCACCACGCTGACCACACCCAGGGCAGCGCGCTGCTTGTCCAGCGCGCTGCGCAGGCTGGCGCCCTGGCCGACCACGACCACGGTCGCGAGCTTGTTCTCCTCGGTGTCAGCCTGCCTCTTCTTGTCGGCGTTGGCGGGCTGGGCCTGGGCGGTCCAGGCCAGAGCCAGGCAGAGGCTGAGCAGGCTCAGGCGGGGCAGCTGTGGGGCTTGAGTGCGTCGGAGGAATGCGGTTCTCATGATCTTGTCCGGGGTGGGTCCGTTCGTTGCGTCCCGGCCATGCTTGCGGGCGCAGATGGCGGCGCCGTGACAGTGCGGCTGCAGGAGTGGCGGCAGCGCAGTCGACCCGCCGAACTGAGCCCTTCGGACCCCCCCCACGCAGCATGCCCGCCACGTATGACGGTTTGTCATACAAGCGACCTAGCATCGGCGCGCATGAATCGCGACGACAAGACAAGCGCCGGCCTGGCCCTGCCCCGCTGGATGCGTGCCAAGGGCGATGGCAAGCCGCTGCATTTCGCGCCGGTGCTGGGCAGCGCGCACTTCGGCCATCTGCTGCTGCTCGCGATGGCGCTGCTGGCCTGGCCCTTCGCCGAGCTGGGCCTGCCCCGAGCGCTGGCGCAGTGGCGCTGGATGGACATCGTCGGCGAAGGCGGCGCCACGCTGATGGTGAGCCTGTGGCTGGGCTATGTGCGTGCCGCGCGGCCGGCCGGCGTGGTGACCAACTGGCTCAGCCTCGGTCTGGCCGGCATGGCGCTGGGCGTCTGGGTGGACCTGCTCGACGAATTCTGGCTGCTGCCCAAGGCCATCGTCTGGGACAACTGGCTCGAATCCGCGCTGATGCCGCTGGGCATGCTGCTGCTCACCGTGGGCCTGCACCTGTGGCGACAGGAGCAGCTGGCGCTGAACCGCCAGCTGCGCCAGCGCGAGCGCGTGTTCCGCGACCACCGGCGCATCGATGCGCTGACCCAGTTGGCCGATGCCGACTACATGGCGGCGCAGATCGTGCTGGAGCGCCGCGAAGGCCGGAGCGGCACGCTGCTGATGTTCGGCTGGCAGGCAGTAGACGCGCTGGCGCGCTGCCACGGCCTGGCTGCCGCCGACCGTCTGGTGCAGGCCGCGGCCCTGCTGTTGCAGCTGCACCTGCCGGCCGATGCGCTGCTGTGCCGCTATGCGGGCGACCGCCTGCTGGTGCTGCTGCCGGGGTGCAGCGACGAGGCCACCGCGTCGGTGCAGCACCAGCAGCTGCGCGCCGCGCTGGAACTTTGGCGCCACGAGCTGCCCGATGGCGAGCGCTTGGCGCTTCCGGTGCAGAGCGCGATGGCCACCACCGACGAACTCGACGGCCCGCCGCAGGCGCTGCTGCTGCGCTTGCTCGAGCGCCTGGCTTGAGCGACTGACGATGAGGGCCATGTCGAGCGAGACGCTCACCATTGCACGCTGGCTGGACGAGGCGGCCCTGCCGGTGTCGGCCGCTTCCACCGCTGCGCCGGACTGCTACGAGCTCGACAGCGCCTGCCTGTCCTGGGGCGATCAGGCGGTGCTGCTGGCCGAGTTCGCGCGCAGCCGCGAGCTGCCTTTCGCTGCGCTGTGCGCCGACGCGGGCCTGCGTCCCGGCCAGGCGCTGCTGAACCCGCGCCAGCTGCTCGCGCTGCTCGAAGGCCTGCGCCGCGACGGTGGCGCAGACACGGCTTTCGTGATCGGTCGCCAGCTCTTGCCCGGCCATTACGGCCTGGCCAGCCAGGCGCTGGCCCAGGCGGCCGATCTGCGTGATGCGCTGCAGCAGCTGTGCCGCTGGTCCGGCCGCCTGAGCCCGCTGCTGGCGCCGCGGCTGTTGATCGACGAGCAGGAGCTGATGCTGGTGTGGACCGACGCCTGCGGCCTGCCGCCCAGTCTGCGCGGCTTCGTCGTCGACCTGCACATGAGCGCCGTGGCGCAGGGCTGCGCCGCACTGGCCGGCCAGGCGCTGCCCTGGCGCTATTGCTTCAACCGCACCGCGCCGCGCGACATCGCACAGCATGCGGTGTTCCTTGGCCCGAGTCTGCAGTTCGACTGCCAGGTGGACGCGATGCGCATCGACATCGCCTGGGCCATGCAGCCCTGGCGCGGCGATGCCCGGCAGGCGGCGTTTGCGCGCCGCGCGCTGGCACAGGGCGCCGATGCCCAGGCAGCGCGCCGCGGGCTGATCGCCGCGCTGCACGACCGTCTGGTGCCTCGCCTGGCCGAGCCTCCGTCGCTGGAGCAGCTGGCGGCCGAGTTCGGTGTCAGCGCGGCGACGCTGAAGCGCCGCCTGGCCCAGCACGGCAGCCACTACCAGGCCGAGCTGGACCAGCTGCGCGCCTGGGTGGCGTTGTACCTGCTCGGTCCGCGTGGCCAGGGCAATGAGGCGGTGGCCAGCGCCTTGGGCTTCTTCGACAGCGCCAACTTCCGCCGCTTCTTTAAGCGCTGGACCGGCTTGCTGCCTAGCGCGGTGGCGCGTTGAGACGCGGCGGGCGGCTACAGGTTGCCGCTGCGCCTCAAACCCTCCAGCCGCAAGGCGATGCGCTGCTCCAGCTCGGCCAGCTGGCGCTGCAGAGCCTGCTGGCGGGCTGACGCGCGAAGCGTCCGTCGATTTCGACGAAGTCGGTTCCCGCAATTGACGCCAGCGGCGGCATGGGCATGAGCGCATCCCGGGTCCAGCCGGGCATCTCCTAGGTTCCGTGGGCGTCGTCGCGCGCTTGGCGCGACAAGCAGAGTTGCTGCTGCGCCGCCGCCCCACGGCGCCTTAGCAGGCCGAAGCCAGCCAAGGCGCTCAGCGCTAGCGGCAGTGTGGGCGGCGTCGGCACCCGGGTCGGGTCAACCGGCGTGACGGTGTATTGCTCGACGCGGATCTCTGAGTAGGCGAGCGACGTGACGCCTGGCTGTACCTCGAATGCATAGCCCAGCATCAAAGTGTCGTAGAGCAGCGTCAGCGCCGGTGTGATCGAGAACAGCAGGCCGTAGAAGTGTCCGCCGCTGATGTCCGGCCCCGTCCCGGTGAACAGGGGTGACACCCAGGTGACGAGTTGCGGCGCTTGAGAGTTGTAGCCGTAGGCGTTGGGCTTGAATCCGTTGAATGCAAAGCTGAGGCTTCCTGCTTGAGCGCTGCCGCTCACCGGCCCGAGGTTGTCGGCGGGGTCGTAGCTGCCATCGCTGAAGGTCTCGTTGAACGTCAATGACAGCGTTACCTGAGTACCAATGGGCAGGCCGGTGCTGAGGTCGCCGGACATGGGGCCGGCGACGGTACCGTGAAGATTCAGTGTTACCAGCGTTGCCGACGCGGTAGCGCACGTAGCGGCGAGCAGTGCGCCGGTGGCGGCGTGTATCCAGGGGATCCATTTCTTGGGCATCGCGTCCTCCTCGGCGGCCACCTCGGCCGCATGCCCACGGTTTTAGGGCGAGCCCCGTTATCCGAGCGTTAGAGAGCTGTCGGCCGGCAACGACACTGCCGAGCTTGGCAATTTGCAGGCGTACGGGCGGTGGCCGGCGCTAACGCCCGGCTACAGACTTCCGCTTCGCCTCAAACCCTCCAGCCGCAACGCGATGCGCTGCTCCAGCTCGGCCAGCTGGCGCTGCAGCGCCAGCGCTGCTTCGCCGTCGCCGGCCGCATCGAGCGCGGCGCGCAGCTGCGCGCGTTCGTGGAACAGTGCCAGCTCCGGAGGCGCATAGCCGGCGTTCTTGAGGATCTTGAAGGGCAGGCGCAGCTCGGCGGGCGTGGCGGCTAAGCCCGCGTCCTCGGCCAGCGGCTTGCCCCAGCTCTCGGCTGCGGCCAGCTCGCCGGACGCGCGCGCGTCTTCCAGCGCGCGGGCGATCTGTTCGTCGAGTGTGGCCATGCTGCCCTCCCGCTTGTGTTTCGTCGTTCAGCGCTCCGCCAGCGCCAGCTTGAGGCCGAAGGAAACGAACAGCGCACCGATGGCGCGGTTCAGCCACTGCGCCAGCGCGCCGCCCAGGCGCAGGCGCCGGCTGGCCAGCGCGGTGAACAGTGCCAGCGCCTGGCACCACAGCATGCCGTTGAGGTTGAAGATGCTGCCCAGCACGATGAAGGCCAGCGCCTTGTGCGGCGCATCCGGCGCGATGAACTGCGGCACGAAGGCCAGGAAAAACAGCGCCACCTTGGGGTTCAGCACATTGGTGAGAAAGCCCTGCACGAAGATCTGCCGGTAGCTCGGTGCGGCCGCAGCCGGCGCGCTGCCTGACAGGTCCGCCACCGCTTCGCCGCGCTGGCGTGCCAGCAGCATCTGCAGGCCCATGTAGACCAGATAGGCCGCGCCCACCCACTTCACCAGCGTGAAGCCCCAGCTGCTGGCGGCCAGCAGCGCCGACAGGCCCAGCGCCGCGGCCAGCACATGCACGCAGATGCCGGCGCCTATGCCCAGCGTGGCCGCGCTGCCGGCCCGCCAGCCCTGGCTGGCGCTGCGCGTCATCACCAGCACGGAATCCGGCCCCGGCGCGATGTTCAGCAGCAGGCCGGAGACGATGAACAGCGGCAGATCGTGGATGCCCAGCATGAGGGACTCGCGGGTGTTGTGGGGCTGATGGGTAGGCTGATTGTTGACTATGGCGTCGGTGCGGCCGAGCGCCCCTGTGCGCCGACCCGGTTTGCGGCCTTGCCGCACGCCGCGTTCCGGCTTTGGGCATGATGCGGCCCTCGCCAATCCAAGCTCCCACACCCATGCGCCGACTGACCTTCGCCCTTCTCGCCCTGGCCGCCGCGTCCGCCGTGCAGGCCCAGGCACCCAAGACCGTGGACACCGTGGCCTCGGGCCTGGACCGTCCCTGGGCCCTGGCCTTCCTGCCCGGTGGCGATTTCCTCGTCACCGAGAAGCCCGGCGCGCTGCGCCTGGTCAGCGCCGCCGGGCAGATCAGCGCGCCGCTGAGCGGCCTGCCCGCCGTGGACTTCGCCGGCCAGGGCGGGCTGCTGGACCTGGTGCTGGACCGCGATTTCGAGCGCAGCCGCGCGCTGTCCTTCTGCTTCACCGAGCCGGGCACCGGCGCGGAAAAGGGCAGCAACGGCACCGCGCTGGCCCGCGCCACGCTGAAGGCCGACCGCTCGGGTCTGGAGAATGTGCAGGTCATCTTCCGCCAGGCGCCGAAGATGGAGGGCCGCCACCACTTCGGCTGCCGCATCGTCGAGGCCGCCGACGGCCAGAGCCTGTTCATGACCCTGGGCGAGCGCTACAAGGGCATGCAGCAGGCGCAGACGCTGGACAACCACATGGGCAAGGTGGTGCGTGTGCTCAAGGACGGCCGGCCCCACCCCGACAACCCCTTCGTCAAGACGGCCGGCGCGCGCCCCGAGATCTACAGCCTGGGCCACCGCAATCCGCAGGGTGCGCTGCTCGATGCCAAGGGGCAGCTGTGGCTGCACGAGCACGGCCCGCAGGGCGGCGACGAGATCAACCGCGTGCAGGCCGGGCGCAACTATGGCTGGCCGGTGATCACCTACGGCGAGAACTACGGCGGCGGCAAGATCGGCGAGGGCCTGACGAAAAAGGACGGCCTGGAGCAGCCGGTGTGGCAGTGGACGCCATCGATCGCGCCTTCGGGCTTCACGCAGATCACCAGCACCGCCTACGGTGCGGCCTGGCAGGGCAGCTATGTGGTGGGTGCGCTGAAGTTCCGCCAGCTGCAGCGCCTCACGCTGGATACCGACGGCCGCATCGTCGGCAAGCCCGAGGTCTTCCAGGCCGACATCGGCCGCGTACGCGATGTGCGCCAGGGCCCGGACGGCCTGCTTTACGTGCTCACCGAAGACCAGCCTGGTCGCCTTCTGCGCCTGAAGCCCTGAGAACCTGTGAAAGAACCACTCACGCCCGCTCGACGCGCCCTGACGGCCCCGCTCGTCGTTGCAAATGCTCGCCATAGCCCGAGCTATGGCTGCGCTTTGCGCCTAGATCGGCCCCGCCCTGTCGCGCCGCTCGGACGCGACCGGCTCATTCACAGGTTCTGAGATGTCCGCGATCGCCGCCAGCCTGCTGCTGGCTACGGCCGAGTTGCCCCTGGTCGTCGTCAGCGGCGGCCTGCGCAATGCGCCGCTGCTGGACGCGCCGGCGGCGGTGGGCGTGCTCGATGCCGAGGCCATCGCGCGCAGCGGCCCCGGCGTGCAGCTCAGCGAATCGCTGGGTCGCCTGCCCGGCGTCTGGGCAGCCGACCGCGGCAATGCGGCGCAGGACCTGCAGCTCAGCGTGCGCGGCTTCGGCGCGCGGGCCAGCTTCGGCGTGCGCGGCCTGCGCCTGTTCGTCGACGGCCTGCCGGCCACCGCGCCCGATGGCAGCGGCGCGGTGGGCCACTATCCGCTTGACGCCGCGGCGCGGCTGGAGCTGCTGCGCGGCCCGTTCAGCGCGCTGCACGGCGTGCACAGCGGCGGCGCACTCAGCCTGATCACGCGCGCGCCGCAGGGCGGCGAGCTGCGCTGGGGCGGCGACATCTGGGCCAGCAGCGACGAGCAGCAGCAGCTGCGCCTGCAGGCCGAGGGCGGCGCGCAGGCCTCGCCCTGGCGCCTGGGCCTGGCGCACTGGCGCAGCGCGGGCCAGCGGCCGCAGTCGGGCGCCGAGCGCAGCCTGCTCGATGCGCGCTGGGACTTCCAGCCCGGCTGGAGCGCGCGCGTCAATCTGCAGAGCCAGCCGGCCGAAGACCCGCTGGGCCTGACGCGCGCGCAGTGGCAGGCCGACCCCGACAGCACCGCGCCTGCGGCGCTGAGCTTCGACAGCCGCAAGAGCCTGCAGCAGCAGCAGCTGGGTCTGGCCGGTGGCTGGGGCCAGGGCTGGCAGCTGCGCGTCTGGGCGCAGGGCCGCCAGGTGCGGCAGTGGCAGGCCATTCCGGTGGCCAGCCAGGTGCCGGCCGCCCACCCCGGCGGCGTGATCGATCTGGACCGCCGCCTGCTGGGCCTAGATCTGCGCCGCGAGGGCGAGGGCTGGACGGCGGGCTTACAGCTCGAAGGGCAGGTCGAGCAGCGCCGCGGTTATGAGAACTTCGTCGCTTCGCAGCTGGGGGTCACCGGCGCGCTGCGCCGCGACGAGCGCAATACTGCCCTCAGCACCGAACTCTATGTGCAGGGCGAGCAGGCGCTCGGCGATGCACTGACGCTGCACGCCGGCCTGCGCCTGGGCCGTCTGGCGCTGCGCAGCCGCGATCAGTTCCTGGCCAATGGCGACGACGGCGGTAGCCTGACCCGCCCAACCGCGCTGCCCGCGCTGGGCCTGGTGGGCAAGCTGGGGCCGCGCAGCCGCTGGTTCGCCAGCCTGGGCCAGGCCAGCGAGACGCCCACACTGGCCGAGCAGGCCTACAAGCCGGACGGCAGCGCCGGCCTGAACACCGCGCTGCGCCCGCAGCGCAGCCGCCAGGGCGAGATCGGCATCAAGCACTTGCAAGGCAGCGGCGCCCAGGCCTGGGCGCTGGAGGCGGTGGCCTTCGCCGCCGACACCCGCGACGAGATCGTCAGCGCGCGCAACAGCGGCGGCCGTGCCGCCTTCGTCAATGCCGGGCGCACGCGGCGCCAGGGCCTGGAGCTGCAGGCGCAGGGCGCGCTGCCCGGTGACAGCGGCGCGCGCTGGGCGCTGGCCGCTACCGCGCTGAGTGCCCGCGTCAGCCAGGCCTATGCGGTGTGCGGCGCGCCGCCCTGCGCCACGGCCAGCCTGAGCGTGCCGGCCGGTGCGCGCCTGCCCGGCGTGCCCTCGCGCACGCTGCGGCTGGACCTGTCCACCGCGGAAGGCGCGCCCTGGCAGGGCGGATTCACGCTCAGCGCCCGCAGCCGCATCTGGGTGGACGAGCGCAACAGCGACGCCGCGCCCGGCACCGCACTGCTGGCCGTCTGGTGGCGCTGGCAGCTGGATGCGCGCAGCACGCTGACGCTGCGCGCCGACAACATCGCCGACCGCCGGCACATCGCCAGCGTGATCGTCAACGAGGCCAACAGCCGCTTCTTCGAGCCCGGCCCGGGCCGTCGCCTGAGCCTGCAGCTGCAGCGCACGCTGGGACGCTGAGGTCAGCAAGCATGCATGCATGCTTGCAGGCAGGCGGGCCTGCACCACGCCCTGCCCCGGGTTGATTCGATGATTCCGCCGGGCTCAGCCCAGCTCGAAGCGCATGATGCAGAAGCTCTCGCTGACCTGTTCGTGCAGCTGCGCGCCTAGCCGGCTGTAGAAGCCCGGCCCGTCGGTGCCGAAGTACAGGCGCGGCAGACCCAGGCGGCGCGCTTCGGCGAGCAGCGCGCGCACCAGCGCGCTGCCGATGCCACGGCCCCGCTCTACCGGGCTGACCACCATCGCGGCCAGCCAGGGCCGCAGGTGGGGACGCTTGGCGTCGTCGTTCTCGATCAGGTTGATGGTGCCGAGCAGCCGTCCGTCCTCGACGGCGATGAGGCAGAGCGGAATGCGATCGGGGTCGGTGGCGGTGCGCAGATGGGCGAGCAGATCGGCCTCGCTATAGCCGCCCTCGACGCCTCGCCAGAACTCCTCGTAGATCAGCCGCGCCACCGCCTCGGTGTGCTGCGGCTGCTGGTACAGGTGCAGGATTTGCGCTTGCATCGTCGGCCTGGGGGTCGCCAATCGCTCAGGGACGCTGCGGTGCCACCACGGCCGGCGTGGCGGCCGGCATGGGCCCGAAGGCCACCGGACTTTGCGCCGCCAGCCAGGCCATCACCGCCCAGGCGGCCACGTTCTGGCGCAGCTTGGCCGGATCGATCTTGTCCAGCGTGTCGTTGGGCGTGTGGTGCCAGTCGAAATAGTCGCTGCCGTCCTGGCTGAGCTCCAGCGCCGGCCAGGCATTGCGGCGCATCAGCAGCGCGGCGTCGGGCCCGGGCGTGGCTTCATTGCTGCCCGGCGCGATGCCCAGCGGCGCCAGCGCCTCGCCGATGCGCTGGATCACCGGCAGCGCTTCGGCGCGCACCCGGCTCTGGAAGCGATAGACCAGGCCGGCGCCCAGATCGCTCTCGCCGACGAACTGGTGCACCTGGCCCTTGTACTTCTCGGCATAGGCGAGCGCGCCGTCGAAGCCGTTCTCCTCGTTGGCGAACAGCACGACGCGCACCGTGCGGCGCGGCTTGAGCCCGGCCTCCAGCATCAACCGGGCCGCAGCAGTGACGATGCCCACGCCGGCGCCGTCGTCCAGCGCGCCGGGGCCCAGGTCCCAGCTGTCCAGATGTGCACCGATCAGCACGATCTCTTCGGGCCGCTCGCTGCCGGGGATCTCGCCGATCACGTTGTGCGACACCGCGGCGATGCCACCCTCGGCTTGCAGCGCCAGGTGCATCTTGATCGGCTGGCCGTAGCGCGTCATGCGCGCGATCAGATCAGCGTCGGGCACCGACACCGCCACGGCCGGAATGCGCGTCACGCCCTCGGCATAGCGCGTCGCACCGGTGTGGGCGAGGCGGTCGCGGTCGGTGCCGATCGAGCGTATCGCCACCGCCAGCGCGCCGCGCTTGGCGGCCTCCAGCGGGGCCTGGATGCGCGCGGCGACCGCGCGGCCGTAGCCGCGCGCATCGCGCGTGCGCTCGGTCTTCTGGTCGATGAAGACGATGCGGCCCTGGGCGCGATCGCTGGTGTCGGCCTTCAGCGCATCCAGGTCGGCGTAGTAGGCGATCTCGGCATGGAGGCCCTCCTTGGGCGTGGCGATGCTGTTGCCCAGCGCCGTCATCACCAGCGGCTGCGGAAAGGGCGCGGTGATGTGCGCATGCGCATCGCCGCGCTTCCAGGCGCGCAGCGGCACGGCTTCCGCGCGCACGTTCGCAAGGCCCAGGCGCTGCAGCTGGCTCACGGCCCAGTCCACCGCGCGCTGGTCGTTCAGAGAGCCCGCGGGGCGCGGACCGATCTCGGTCACCAGGCTGTCGACCAGTTCGTAGGCGAGCGCGCTCTTCAGCCCGGCTTCGCGCAGCGCCTCGGCGGCGGTCAGGTCTTTGGCCTCGAAGCTCTGCGCCGACAGCGGCAGGCTGGCGAGCAGGCCCAGCATCAGGCCGGCAGCTGCCAGCGCGATGCGGCGGCAGGAAGGAGTGGTGTGCATGATGGTGAATGGCCCGGCTTGATCGTCGTTGCGCAGCGGCGCTCACGGAGCGGCTAGCTTAGCCTGCAGGCCGGCGCGCCATCGCTGGGGAAGTCACCGGCCTGTCGTTGCGCCGGGCCAGCATCACCCACAGGAAGCCGCGGCCGAACAGCGGCAGCTGCTCAACGGCCGCTGGCTGTTCGCGCATGCGGCGAAGCTCGATCACATCGAGGCCGCCCCCGGGCCCGCACCAGATCTCGCGCAACTGGGCATCGCTGTAGCCCAGGCCGCCGCCCAGCGAGCCGCGCTGGTACACCTCGGCTTCGCTGAGGCCGCTGCCGCCTTCGGGCGCAAAGCACACGAGGCCGAAGCTGCCGCCGGGCCGCAGCGCCGCAGCGACCAGGCGCACATAGTCGCTGCGCTGATGCGGTGCCATGTGATGGAAGCAGCCCGAGTCGTAGACCAGGTCCAGGCTGGCCGGGGCGAGCGGCAGCTCGAAGATCGAGCCCTGATGCAGCGCCACCGGCAGCCCGGCACGCGCGACCTCCTCGCGCGCCCAGGCCATCGCGCTGGCCGAGTAGTCCACCCCCAGCACCGGCGCGAAGCCTGGCTGGCGCGCCAGATGCAGCGCATTGCGTGCATTGCCACAGCCGATGTCCAGCGCTGCGCCCGGCGAGATCAGGCCTCGCTGCAGCCAGTCGTGCAGGTTCTCGTCAGGCGCCAGCCCGAAGAAGGGCACCGGCCGGCTGCGATCGGCGTAGAAGCGCTGCCACTTGGCCTGGGCTTCGGCGTCGAGGCGGGAGATGGCGTCGAGGGGCAGGGGCATGGAGGCGGGAGGCAAGCGCCGGGTGGCTGAGCTTCGCAATGCCGAACAGACCGCGTGAAGTCAAACATGGCACGTCGCGAGCAACGACATGTTGGACCTCAGGCGGCCCATCGATGCTATTCCGGCACCTTGAGACTCTCAAGGAAGTTTGCGAAGTGCGGCCGATTCTGCTGATACGTCCCGTCGAGACCGCTGTAGAGGATGGCGAAGGCACCGTTCCGCGATGAAATGAAGACCACCTCTTTGTGCAGTCGAGTGCGATCGTCGTATGCCTTGAGCGAACGATACTTGGTCCGGCCCACTGCAGCTCGGTCGGCATCCAGAGAAACCTGAAGCCGGTTGGCCCACTCCGATTCGAACGACTTGATCTCAGCACCCGAGACAAAGAAGACGGCCAAGGTTGCTTGCGAGTAGCCCGGCGGTGCCGCGTCAGCGGCGGAGCCTGTCGAGACGATTGCTGCTTCAGACCACTTGGAATTGAGGCCGGTCCCGCTGCTGAGCGCGAATATGATGAAGTGATAGGGCACTGAGACCTGCCAAGCGCCTGCAGAGGACGAGACTACCAAGGCGTCTCCTTGCAGACCGACCGTGAGGCCTTCTGGTGGTCGCGGTCCGGGAGGCGGCTGCACAACATAGGTGCCTCGAACAGCTGAGTACACGGCGTCAGCGCCGTACACGCCGAGTCGTCCTGCCCAGGCGTACAGCATCGCGAGTACTGGGTCTGGCTCCTTGGGCATCAGAACACCAGTCTTGGCGTAAAGCTCCTTCACCCGCGAGTCGATCAACGCGTGGAGGTGCTCTCGTGCACCCTGGATCTGGCCGGGACTCATGCGACTGTGATTGGCGCTTAGCCAGTTACTGATGCCGACAGCCTCGACGAGGACTCGAGCGGGCTCCATCGCTGCCGTCCTAAAGGGCTCCTCCGCGTACGAAGATCCGAGCGCGGGGACCGAGACGACGATGCCGAACGCGGCGACGAGTGTGCGGCAGATGCTCATATGGGGGCTAACGAGGCTGTCCAAAAGTCCCTCTCGTAGCCGCAAGCTAGGCGCATGCGGCTGATGCGAGGTTGTTCGGGCGATCCGATTTCTAGCGCGCATTGTGCGCGTCTTCGCAAGGCCTTGAGCCCGGCTGAACCCGCATTGGGCGCGCCAGGGGAGCATGGGCCAAGCCCAAGCCCCGGCTTCATCCAGCCCACGCGCTCCGTGCCCACTTATCGTTGCAGTGCGCCAGGCAGCACAGCCGCTCAGGCCAGAGGGGCGGGGCGGAGCTGGTGCCACATGTGAACCTTGGACTTGAAGCCCGATGGTGTGGCGATGGCCAGGGGCTCTATGCCAAACGACTTGAAGCCGCAAGACTCGTACAGCTTGATGGCAGGTAGATTGCCATCAGTGACCGTGAGCGTCACGACGAGTACCTCGGGTCTGGCCTCTGCATGCTGCAGTGCAGCCTGGACCAACTCACGTCCCAGACCAGTTCCTCTCGCCTGTGCTTGTACGAACATGCCGATGAGCAGGGCTTTGTGCCTGGTCTTTGGCTTTGACGAGTACTCGATCGTTGCGGTGCCGACCAGTTGGCTGTCAGCAAAGCCGCCAAAGGCCAGGCTGAGGCCCTTCGGGTGGTGGATTCGCTTTGCCCACCATTCCTCTGGTTCCGCAGCCCGTTCCTCGGCCGTTGAGACGAATGCGTCGGGAACCGACTCATAGGCCTCCAGCATGAGCTTTCGATACTCAAGCGCATCGGAAGCGCTGAGTGGGCGCACTCTCATGGTGTGGGGGCATAGCAATCTCGCAACCGTCTGCTCACTCACTCAGTGAACACGATCTTGCTGCGCTGGCTCACCCATTGCTCGAAGTGGGCGCCGTAGGCCTCTTCGACCTTGTTGCGCTTGACCTTGAAGGTGGGCGTGATGAAGCCGTTGTCCACGGTCCAGGCGGTTTTCACCGCCACCAGGCAGTCGAGCTGCTCGTGCGGGTCGAGGCGGGCGTTGATGTCGTCCAGGTGCTGGCTGAGTTCCTTCATCAGCAGCTCGCGCTCGGCCTCGGTGCTGACGCGCTGCACCGCATCCGGCGACAGCATCACGATGCCCAGCGGCTGGCCGAGGTTGGCGCCGGCCACCATGCAGGCCTCGACGTCGGGGTGCATCACCAGGCGGTCCTCGATCGGCGCCGGAGCGACGTACTTGCCCTTGCTGGTCTTGAACAGATCCTTCACGCGGCCGGTGATGCGCACGCTGCCGCTGGGCAGGATCTCGGCCTTGTCGCCGGTGCGCAGCCAGCCGTCGGGGGTGAAGGTCTCCTCGGTGAGCTTGGGCTCCTTGTAGTAGCCCAGCATCAGCGCGGCGCTGCGCATCTGCAGCTCGCCGCTGACCGGGTCGACGCGAGTCTCCACCTCCTCGTAGGCCGGCCCCACGGTGCCGAACTCGGCGCGGCCGGGCACGTTGAGGTGCGAGATCGCCAGGTTCTCGGTCATGCCATAGCCTTCGTGGATGTCCAGGCCCAGCTTGCGGTACCAGTCCAGCAGCGCCGGCGGCATGGGCGCGGCGCCGCCCGCGGCGAAGCGGCATTGATCCAGGCCCAGGGCCTTGAGGATCTTCTTGCGCACGATGCCGCCCAGCAGCGGGATCTTCAGCAGACGGTCCAGCTTGTGCGGCGGCATCTTGGCGAATACGCCCTGCTGGAATTTCACCCACAGCCGCGGCACCGAGAAGAACACCGTCGGCCGCGCGCGCTGCAGGTCGGCGGCGAAGGTGTCCAGGCTCTCGGCGAAGAACACATGCATGCCGGTGCGCAGCCAGCCGTGCTCGACCAGCACGCGCTCGACCACGTGGGCCAGCGGCAGGTAGGACAGCATGCGGTCGGATTCGGTGATCGGGATGCGGCGCAGGCCCTTGTCCAGGCCCCAGGCGAAGGCGCCGAAGGTGTGCATCACGCCCTTGGGCTTGCCGGTGGTGCCCGAGGTGTAGATCAGCGTGGCCAGCTCGTCGGCACCGCGCAGCGGTTCGCCAAACATCGGCTCCTGCCGCGCGCAGATCTCGTCCCAGCCGGGATAGTTCTTCAGCGCGTCCTCGGGCGACAGCGGGTAGCCGATGCAGGGCAGATCGGCCGGCACGCCGGGCTTCATGTGCTCCCAGCCGTCGAGCTTGCCGACGAACAGCGCCTTGGCCTCGCTGTGCTCGAGGATCTGGCGGATGGTGTCGGGCGCCAGTGTCGGGTACAGCGGCACGGAGACATAGCCCGCCATCCAGATGGCCAGGTCGCTCATCATCCACCAGGCGCAGTTCTTCGAGATGATCGCCACGCGGGCGCCCGGCTCCCAGCCCTGGCTCTTCAGGTAGCTGGCCATGCGGCGCACCTGGTCGCCCACCTGGGCCCAGGTGAAATCCTTGACGACACCGTTGCCCATGGGCTGGGTGAGCGTCACGCGGTTCGGCGCTTCGCGTTCCCAGTGGTAGAAGCGCTGCAGTGCCAGGCTGTCGGCGGGAATGGTGGCCATGATGCTTGTCTCCACGTTGTCAATGCTTTGAGATGGCATCGTAGGCTAGCGGCGCTACTGCTTGCGCGCCAAGGGGGTTTGTGCGGGGCCGAAGTCGAGCGCCGAGTCTAGATTCGGCCGGATGTGCCCGGCGTCAAGGCGATGGCAGGCTTTGGCTGGCCGACGCTGTGGCCGGCTGCGCGATCTCAGTCCGCCGCGGCGGCCACCAGCGCGGCCAGGGCTTCGGCCAGCGCGGCCTCGTCCAGCCCCGCGGCGCGCTGCACCGGCGCGCCGGCCAGCGCGGCAGCGCCTTCCGTCTTCAGCCGCGCCACCCACTGGCCGGCCTCGCGGCCTTGCTCGAAGGCCTGGCTCTGCAGCAGCAGGCTGCCGTCGGCGGCGTTGAGCTTGAAGTAGAACTTGCCGTCGGCCTCGCGGTACTGCTTGAACACTGGCAGCGCCGACTTGGGGCGGGCCACCGGCGCGGCCTTGGCCTGCAGCGCCTGGAAGGGGCGCAGGCCCACCGCATGGCGCAGCTCGGCCAGCAGCGGCGCGGCGATGGCGCGCGCCTTGGCGGCACCGCGCTGCAGGATCTCCTCGATGCGCTCGGGATGCGCCATCAGTTCGTCGTAGCGCGCGCGCATCGGGCCGATCTGGCCCTCGATCTGGTCGAACAGGCGCTGCTTGGCCTCGCCCCAGGCCAGGCCGGCGCGCAGCTCGGCGCGGAAGGCGGCGCGCTGCTCGGGCGTGGCGAAGGCGTCGAAGATGGTGACCAGGTGCGAGCTGTCCGGGTCCTTGGGCTCGCCGGGCAGCCTGGAGTCGGTGACGATGCGCGCGATCGCCTCGCGCAGCGCCTTCGCGCCGCCTTCGAACAGCGGGATCACGTTGTCGTAGCTCTTGCTCATCTTGCGGCCGTCCAGCCCGGGCAGCAGCTCCATCTCGGCCTCGACCTCGGCTTCGGGCAGCACGAAGAAGTCCTTGCCCTGACCGAACAGGTGGTTGAAGCGCTGCGCGACGTCGCGCGCCATCTCGATGTGCTGAACCTGATCCTTGCCGACCGGCACGCGGTGGGCGTTGAACATCAGGATGTCGGCGGCCATCAGGATGGGATAGCAGTACAGGCCCATCGTGACGCCGGCATCGGGCTCCTCGCCGGCGGCGAGGTTGGCGTCCACCGAGGCCTTGTAGGCATGGGCGCGGTTCATCTGGCCCTTGCTGGTGACGCAGGTCAGCAGCCAGGTCAGCTCGGGGATCTCGGGGATGTCGCTCTGGCGGTAGAACACCGCGCGATCGGTGTCCAGGCCGGCCGCGATCCAGGTGGCGGCGATCTGCAGGCGCGAGGCCTCGATGCGGTCGGGCTCGTCGCACTTGATCAGCGCGTGGTAGTCGGCCATGAAGAAGAAGCTCTCCACGCCTGGCGCTCGGCTGGCTGCGATCGCCGGGCGGATCGCGCCGACATAGTTGCCGAGATGCAGGGTGCCGGTGGTGGTGATGCCGGTGAGAACGCGCTGGGTCATGGTGGGCTGGAATCCGGGGGCGATCCGCGACGGGCGGCCGCGCTGTTGCGGCGCGTATTCTCGCCCACCACCGCGCCCACCCCGGCCGTGCGGGCATGGGCTAGCATGCCCACAGCGGAATCTTCCGGGATTGGCGATGACCCCCTTGCTGTTGGTCAGTGCGATTCAGCTGGCGCTGTCTGGGCTGGCCATGCTCCTGCTGTGGCGCCAGGAACTGCGCTATCGCTATGTGCGCCACTGGGGCTGGAGCTGGGTGCTGCTCGCCCTGGGTCTGGCCGGCGGTCCGCTGATGCAGGACCAGTTTGCCGACGCGCATCCGCTGCGTGCGCTGCAGGCGCTGCTGGCGTCGGCGGCGGTGATCGGCTCGTTGCTGCTGCAGCTGGCCGGCACACTGGACTTCTGCGGCCGACGGCTGCGTGTGCAGCTGTGGCTGCCTGCGCTGCTGGTGGTGATGGCTGCTCTGGCGGTGCTGGGGACCTGGCACATGCCCGCAGCGGTCCTCTTCGGCGCCCTGGTGCTGGGCGCGGGCGCGCTGGCCAGCGCGGGCCTGCTGTGGCGTCAGGCTTCGCCCTACGCCAGCCGCGTCGGCCTGTGCTTTCTGGGCGTCGCGGCGGTGCACCTCAGCGGCCCGCTGCTCGACCCGATGGGCCGCTCGATGCTGACCTATGGCGCCGGCGCGGTGATGCACACCGCGCTGAGCCTGGCCTTGATCCTGCTGTCGGTGGAGCGCGCCCATGCCGAGGCGCGCCGGCAGGCCGAACGCTTCTCGCGTCTGGCCGAGCATTCGCTGCAGGGCCTGGTGGTGTTTCGCGGCCGGGAGCTGCTCTATGCCAATCCGGCTGCCCTGGCCATGTTCGGCCATGAGGATCTGCACAGCGCCCGTCGCAGCGATGTGCTCGATGTGCTGGTCGGTGCCGAGCAGTACGAGCAGGCCCGGCAGCGCCACCAGCAGGTGCTGGGCAATGCCGATGCGCGTTTCGAGTGGGAGGACACCCGCCGCTCGCGCGATGGACGGCTGCTGCATCTGCACGGCCTGTCCAGTCAGATCGTCTGGGACGGTGCGCCTGCCGAGCTGCTCGCGCTGATCGACGACAGTGGCCGGCATGCGGCGCTGCAGGCGCTGCGTCGTCAGGCCCTGCACGACGAGCTGACCGATCTGCCCAACCGCAACTTCGTCGTCGAGCGCCTGGGCTACCTGGCGCGGCTGGGCGCGCCGCCCTTCGCTCTCGTCTCGGCCGACATCGACCGCTTCCAGCTCGTCAATGAGACGCTGGGCCCGGCGCTGGGTGACGCGCTGCTGCAGGCCGTGGGCGCGCGGCTGAAAAGCGAGCTGGCCGATGTGGCCACGGTGGCGCGTCTGGGCGAGGACCAGTTCGTGCTCTTGCTGGAGGGCGCGCATGCGGGCGAACGGCGCGAAGCGCAGCGCTTCGTCGAGCGATTGCTGGCGCTGATGCAGCCTTCCTTCCTGGTTGAAGGGGCGGAGCTCTATGTGCATCTCTCGGTCGGCATCGCGCTGTTCCCGGCCGACGCCAGCGACGGGCCGGGGCTGCTACGCGCCGCCGATGCCGCCGTGCATCGCGCCAAGGCCGAGCCCGGGCCCAGCTATGCCTTCTTCGAGGCGGCGCTGAACCAGGTGGCGCAGAAGCGCCTGCTCGCCGAACAGGCGCTGGCCAAGGCGCTTGAGTCCGGCGAGTTCGAGCTGCTCTACCAGCCCAAGTTCCGTGCCGGCACGCGCGCGCTGCTGGGCTTCGAGGCGCTGGTGCGCTGGCAGCGGCCAGGCCATGGCCAGGTCAGTCCGGCGGATTTCGTGCCGGCGGCCGAGCGCACCGGCCAAATCCAGGCGCTGGGCGCGCTGATCGTCGAGCTGGCGACGCGCCAGCTGCGCGAATGGCTGGACCGCTTCGGCAGCGTGCTGCCGGTGGCGATCAATGTCTCGCCGCTGCAGTTCGAGGATGCGCGCTTCGTGCCGCGCCTGCTGGCGGCGCTGGAGGCGCTGCACCTGCCGCGCGGCAGTCTGCAGATCGAAATCACCGAATCCGCGGCGATCGGCCATGTCGAGCAGGTGCGGCCGCAGCTGGAACGGCTGCGCCAGGCCGGTGTGCTGTGCGCGCTGGACGACTTCGGCACCGGCCAGTCCTCGCTGACCATGCTGCGCCAGCTGCCCATCCATGCGATGAAGCTGGACCGCAGCATGATCGCGCCGTTGCCGCAGCGCGAGGCGGGGGCGGTGGTGCATGCCACCTGCGCTTTAGGCCAGTCGCTGGGGCTGGAGGTGGTGGCCGAGGGCATAGAGACCGAAGCCCAGGCCCAGGCGGCCGAGGCGCTGGGCTGCACGCAGCTGCAGGGTTACCACCTGGGGCGGCCGCTGCTGGCTGCACTGGCCGCCGAGCTGCTGGCCCAGGCGCTGGACGCCGTCAGCGCGCCATCGCCTCGCCCAGCCGGATCGCCCGGCCCGGCTGCCAGTCCGGATTGAAGGCCTCAAGGCCGCCGCGCGGGAACAGCATCACCACGGTGGAGCCGAGCAGGAAGCGGCCCATCTCCTGGCCCTGGGCCAGGCGGATGTCGGCGTCGTCGTAGCGCCACTGGCGCAGCTGCCCGGGGCGCGGCGGGTTGACCACGCCATGCCAGGTCGTGGCCATCGAGCCGACGATGGTGGCGCCGACCAGCACCAGCACGAAGGGGCCCAGGCCGTCGTCGCGCTCGAACACGCAGACCACGCGCTCGTTGCGCGCGAACAGGCCTGGCACGCCGCGCGCGGTGGTCGGGTTCACCGAGAACAGCGCGCCCGGCACATGGATCATGCGCAGCAGGCGGCCGGCGCAGGGCATGTGGATGCGGTGGTAGTCGCGCGGGCTCAGGTACAGCGTGGCGAAATGGCCGTTCTCGAACTGCGCGGCCAGCGCGGCGTCGCCGCCGACCAGCGCGGTGGCCGTGTAGCGGTGGCCCTTGGCCTGGAAGATCTGCTCGCCCTCGATGGCGCCGAACTGGCTGATCGCGCCGTCCACCGGGCAGATCAGCGGCGCGTTGGCCAGCGGCCGGGCACCGTCCTTGAGCGCTCGGGTGAAGAACTCGTTGAAGCTCTCGTAGGCGCCCGGATTGGGGTCGGCCGCCTCCAGCATGTCCACGCGATAGCGGCGGATGAAGCGCTGGATCGCCCAGGTGGTCAGCCCGCCCAGCTTGGCCGATGCGAAGGCGCCGGCCAGCGCGGTGAGGGCCTGCTTGGGCAGCAGGTATTGCGGCAGCACGGCAAGGCGATCGGACACGGTACTTCGGGGTTTGGACGAGGGGCGGGCTGGGGATTGTAGCCAGCGGGATAATGCGCACCTGCGTGCCATCCGGCCGCTGCGACCCCCGGCAGACCAGCCCCATCCATGTCCAATCTGATCGTCCATGGCGGCACGCCCCTGAGCGGCCGCATCGTCCCCTCGGCCAACAAGAACGCGGTGCTGCCCATCCTGTGCGCCACGCTGCTCACGCGCGAGCCGGTGCGGCTGCGCGGCGTGCCCGAGATCACCGACGTGCGCAAGATCCTCGAGGTGTTCCGCAAGCTGGGCAGCCATGTCGAGGTGGACTATCAGAGCGGCGTGCTCGACCTGCACCACCGCGACACCCGCTTCGATCCGGCGGTGGACCGCCTGCCCGAGGAGATGCGCAGCTCCATCATGCTGGTGCCGGGCCTGCTGGCGCGCTTCGGCGCGGCGCGCATCGAGGACGATGTCAAGGGCTGCACGCTGGGCGCACGCGAGATCGACCCGCATGTGGAGGTGTTCGAGCGCTTCGGCGCCGAGGTGCAGCGCCAGAGCGACGGCCTGACGCTCGCGGTGCGCGGCCAGCTCCAGGGCAACGACCACTGGACCGACTACGCCTCGGTGACGACGACCGAGAACTTCGTGCTCTGCGCCGCGCTGGCCGAAGGGCGCTCCACGCTGATGAACGCCGCCTCCGAGCCCCATGTGCAGGAGTTCTGCCAGTTCATGCAGATGCTGGGCGCCAGGATCGAGGGCCTGGGCACCTCGCGGCTGACCATCACCGGCGTCGACAAGCTCAGCGGCGGCGAGTTCACCTTCGCCGAGGACTTCCACGAGATCGTCACCTTCCTCGCACTGGGCGCAATCACCGGCGGCCGCGTCGAGGTGAAGAACTCCACGCCCGAGCAGTTCCCGCTGATCGACCGCACCTTCGCCAAGTTCGGCGTGCTGATCAAACATGAGAACGGCTGGTCCAGGGCAGAGACCGACGGCCCGCTGAAGGTCAAGGAGCCGTTCACGCGCAACATCCTGCAGAAGGTCGAGGCCGCGCCCTGGCCCTATCTGCCGGTGGACCTGCTGCCGATCTTCATCGCTTTGGGCGTCAAGGCCGAGGGCAGCGTGATGTTCTGGAACAAGATCTACGACGGCGCGATGGGCTGGACCGCCGAGCTGTCCAAGTTCGGCGCGCATGCCTTCCTGTCGGACCCGCACCGCATGGTGACCTTCGGCGGCAAGACCCTGCATCCGGCCGAGGTGGAGAGCCCCTACATCATCCGCGTGGCGATCGCGCTGCTGATGGTGGCGGCAAGCATCCCCGGCAAGTCGGTGATCCGCCACGCCACGCCGATCCGCCGCGCGCACCCGCATTTCGTCGAGAACATCTGCTCGCTGGGCGCGCAGATCGAGTGGGTCGAGGGCGACTGAGCCTGCAGCGCGGCGATGAGCCGTCCGCCCAAGCTGGAACTGCCCTTGCGCGACGGCGTCAGCGCCAGCGCGCTGGCCTGTCCTGCCGGGCCTTGGCTGCGGCTTGTCGATTTCCTCGCCGAGCGATTGCCGTTGGTCGGGCGCGAGGACTGGCTCGCCCGTCTGGCGCGCGGCGAGGTGCTGGACGCCCAGGGCCTGCCGCTGCGGCCCGACGCGCCCTATCGCGGCGACGGGCGGCGTCTCTACTACTACCGCATGCTGGCCGAGGAGCCGGTGATTCCCTTCGAGGAGCAGATCGTCTTCCAGGACGATTTCCTGCTCGTCGCCGACAAGCCGCATTTCCTGCCGGTGACGCCCAAGGGCCGCTATGTGCAGCAGACGCTGCTGACGCGGCTGAAGCGCCGCACCGGCATCGCCACGCTGACGCCCATCCATCGGCTGGACCGCGAGACCGCGGGGCTGACGGTCTTCGCGATCCAGCCACAGACGCGCGACGCCTACCAGCGCCTGTTCCGCGAGCGCGCGGTCGAGAAGGTCTACGAGGCGGTGGCGCCGGCGCCGGAAGCTGCCGGGTGCGCGCTGCACTTCCCGCTGCGCTATGAGAGCCGCCTCGAGGAGCGCCGCGAGGCCTTCATGCAAATGCAGGAGCTGCCGGGCGAGGCCAATGCGCGCACAGAGATCCGCCTGCTCGCGCGCCTGGACCGCGGCCGCGCGCACTACGAACTGCGGCCCGAGACCGGTCGCAAGCACCAGCTGCGCGCACAGATGAGCGCCTTGGGTCTGCCGATCGCCGGCGATCGCATCTACCCGGTGCTGCAGCCGGCCGAGACCGGAGCCGACTTCAGCGAGCCCTTGCAGCTGCTGGCACGGCGTCTGGCCTTCGACGACCCGTGCCTGGGCCGGCGCCGGGAGTTTCATTCGGGGCTAACCCTCAAAGCGCTGGTCGGCTAGGCGTCTCAGACGATATGCTGGCAGCGGCCGCCCGCCTGGGCGTGCTTGGCACTGCACAGGAGTTATCGCTTTGGCCGAACACGAGCGGGTCATGACCGGGCCGCAGCATCTGGAGCTGGGTGCTGGCGTGCTGCAGCGCGCCGGTGGCCGTGGGCCGCTGATGCTGGTGGCAGCGCTCAGTGCCTTGCTCCTGCTGGCCGTGCTGCTGCCGGACGAATGGATGCCTGCGGGCCGGCATGTCTTCCCGGTCTGGTTGCACACGCTCAGCGAGCTGGCCGCGGTGATGGTGGCGCTGATGGTGTTCATCTCGGCGTGGACGGCCCAGGGTCGGGAGCGCACATTCAGTGCCAGCCTGCTCGGCGCGGGCTTTCTCGCCGTGGGGCTGCTCGATGTGGCGCACCTGATGTCCTACAAGGGCATGCCGGACATGATCACCGCGTCCAGCCCGCAGAAGGCCATCGTCTTCTGGCTGTGCGCCCGCTATGTCAGCGCCGCGGTACTGCTTGCGGTGGCGCTGCTGCCGCTGGTGCAGCCGATCAGCACGGTGCAGCGGCAGCTGCTCTTGGTTGCCATGCTGGCGTTGGCCTTTGCCTGCATCCTGCTCGGCCTGTTGCTTCCCGAAGCCTGGCCGCTGTTCTTCGTCGAAGGTCAGGGACTGACGCCGGTGAAGGTGGCGGCGGAGTATGGCGTGGTCGCGTTGCTGCTGGCCGCCGCCTGGCTGCTGGTGCGGCAGACCGCGCAGGCCCGTTTCAGCAGCGCCGATCTTGCGCTGGCGGCGGTGATCTCGGTGCTCAGCGAGCTGTGCTTCACGCTCTATGCCAACGTCAACGACAGCTACCAGCTGCTCGGCCATGCCTACAAGGTGCTGGCCTACGCCTTCCTGTTTCGCGCCATCTATCTGCATGCGGTGCGCCAGCCCTATCTGCGCCTGAGCGAGGAGATCGCCGAGCGTCGCCAGGCGGAGCGCAATCTCGAACACCTGGCCTATCACGACCCGCTCACCGGCCTGCCCAACCGTGCCTTGCTGCGCGACCGCGTGGAGCAGGCCGTCGCCGAGCTGCGGCGCAGCGGCAAGAGCACGGCGGTGGTGCTGCTGGACCTCGACCAGTTCAAGAACATCAACGACTCCCTGGGGCATGGCGCCGGCGACGACTTGTTGCGCCAGGTGGCAGCGCGCCTGTCGGCGGCGCTGCGGGCGACCGACACCGTGGGCCGACTGGGCGGCGACGAGTTCGTCATCGTGCTGCGCGAGGTGGACGGCCAGGGCGGCGCGCTGCGCAGCCTGGCCGCGGTGCAGCAGGCCCTGGGCGAGCCCTTCGTGCTGGGCGGCACCAGCATGCACGTGTCGGCGTCTTTCGGCGTGGCGCTGGCGCCCGAGCACGGGTCGGACATGGAAAGCCTGCTCGGCCGCGCCGATGCGGCGATGTATCGCGCCAAGGGCGCTGGGCGCAACACCTATCGCTTCTTCGACCGCGGCATGCAGGACGATGTGGTGCACCGCATGGACCTGCAGAGCGGGCTGGCCGGTGCGCTGCAGCGTGGCGAGTTCGAGCTGCACTTTCAGCCGGTGATCGAGCTGCGCAGCGGCCTGATGGTCGGTGCCGAGGCGCTGCTGCGCTGGCGCCGTGCGGACGGCAGCCTGGTGCCGCCGGCGCTGTTCATCCCGGTGGCGGAGGAAAGCGGTCTGATCGTGCCGATCAGCGAATGGGTGATCCACGAGGCCTGCGCGCAGGCGGCGCGCTGGCCGGCGATCGCTGGGCGACTGCCGCTGGTGGGCGTGAACCTGTCGGCGCTGCAGTTCCGCCAGGGACATGTCGAATCGGTGGTGCAGTCGGCACTGACCCGCAGCGGCCTGGCGCCGCAACGGCTCAACCTGGAATTGACCGAGTCCATCCTGATCAGCGATCCGTCCAGTGTGCTGGAGACGGTGACGCGCCTGAAGGCGCAGGGCTTGAGCCTGTCGCTGGACGACTTTGGCACCGGCTTTTCCAGCCTGTCCTATCTGACCCAGTTCCCGGTGGACCGGCTGAAGATCGACAAGAGCTTCCTCATCTCCTTCGACAAGGACCGCAATGCGACGCTGATCGTCGAGGCCATCATCGCGCTGGCCGCCAGCCTGGACCTGCAGGTGGTGGCCGAGGGCGTGGAGACGCAGGCGGTGGCCGAGCGGCTCGGTGCGCTGGGTTGCGGCTATGCGCAGGGTTATCACTACGCCCGTCCGATGGCGGCCGGCGCCATCCTCGACTACGCCAGGGCTCAGGCCGACACTGGGAAAGCCCCAGCCTGAGGCTGAGTCGCTGCTGGGCACAATGGCAGCGATCCGGCAGTTGCCCTTCCGCAGTCGATGAACTCCCGCCCGCTTGCTCACCTCCAGGCCTCGGTGAAGTCGCGCACCAGCCTGGCGCTGTTGGCGCTGGGGCTGGCCTTCGCGGCTGCCTCCAGCCTGTGGCGTGTCGGGCTCGAGCTGGACGAGCGCGCCGAGCGGCAGGCGGGCGAGCTGCAGCTGCTGCCGCTGCTCTATGCCGAGACGCTGGCGCGCAGCGTGGTGGAGCGCCGCGACGATCAGACGCAGCAGCTGCTCGCTGCCATGGCCAGGCGTCATGGCGCCGCCAGCATCGAGCTGCGCACGGCGGACGGCCGGCTTCTGGCGGTGGGCGATGCCCCCGTTTCAGAACCGCTGACGCGCAGCGAGTTCACGCTGAACGATCCGCGCCAGGCGGGTGCGCCACTGGGCTCGGTGCAGGTGGCCCTGCCAGCGGCGACGCTGTCGCTGGCCTTGCTGCTGCAGGATCGGCCGCTGCTGCTGCAGCTGACGCAGAACCTGTTGCTTGTGCTGGTGCTGGGCCTGGCGGCCGCATGGCTGCTGGAGCGCATGCTGCTGCGTCATCTGCGCCGCGTCACCGCGGAAATGCAGCGCTTCGATGCCAGCCAGCCGCCCAGCCAGCTGGACTGGCCCACAGCGGCCTCGCGGCATGCGCCGCTGGAGCTGCGGCAGATCAATGCAGCTTTGGCCCATGTGCAGCAGAGCGTCGATTCGCAGCTGCAGCGCGAGCAGTCGCGTGCCCTGGCGCTGCAGCAGGAAGTCGAGCGGCAGACCGTGGCGCTGCGCCATGTCGAGCGTGAGCTGCAGGCCAAGCAGCGCGAGCTGGCCGCCTTGTCGCGGGTGGATGCGCTCACCGGTCTGGCCAACCGCGGCGAGTTCGACGAGGCGCTGCGGCGCGAGTTCAAGCGCGCCCAGCGCCAGCACGGCAAGCTGGCCCTGGCGGTGATGGACCTGGACGCCTTCAAGTCCTACAACCAGCAGCACGGCCATGGCGCCGGCGATGCAGCGCTGCAGCGCTTTGCGCATCTGCTCAACGAGCGCTTCAAGCGCGACACCGATCTCGTGGCACGCTTCGGCGGCGAGGAGTTCGTGGCCTTGCTGCCCGGGCTGGACCAGGCGGGTGCGCAGGCCCTGCTGGAGCAGCTGCGCGAAGACTTGCGCGCTCTGGGGCTGCCCAATGCCGACGCACCAGGCGGCGTGCTGACCGTGAGCATCGGGCTGGCAGCCTACAGCGCGCAGCAGCCTTACTTGAGCTCGCAGGCGTTGCTGCAGGCGGCCGACGAGGCGCTGGCGGTAGCCAAGCACGCCGGCCGCGACCGGCTCAGCCTGGCGGCGTAGCCGGATCTCGGTTCGGGCTCAGCCTGCAGGCCGCGCCGGTCTTGGGATGAGGGTCCGGGCTCAGCCTTGCAGGCCGCGCCGGTCATGCAGGACATGACCGGCCCTTCGCCCGGCATCGGTCCCTGCGCAGGCAGGGCCCTCGGTCCGGGCTCAGCGACCGCGTTCCTGGGCTTCGAGCAGTTGTTCGTGGACGCGGCGCGCGGCACGCAGCACCAGCGTATCGTCCAGCTGCGCCTGCGGCGCGATGTCGCGAGCAATGTCTTCGATGTCGTCCGGGCGGTTCAGCAACGCCCAGGCCATCACCGAGATCGCCAGCACGCTGCGGCGCTGGACCACGTCCGGCATCAGCAGCGTGTCCTGCACCTGCACATGGTGGCGCACGCTGGCCACCGCAGCGGGTGCCAGCCCCCAGCTTTCACACAGCGCGGCGCCCAGCGCATCGTGGCTGACGCCGAAGGCGGTGTGCTCCAACTGGGCCAGCTCGACGTCCGTCTGCGCTGCGCGCAGCATGGCCGGGTAGTGCGCCGGTGCATGGCGGTAGAGCACCGCCTTGCCGCACTCCTCGAACAGGCCGGCCGAGTGCGCCGCCCAGGGATCGACACCCAGCAGCTGCCCCATGCGGCCCATCAGCAGGCCGCGTTGCGAGGCGCGATGCCAGATCGGCTCGAGCTCGACTGCCGGCGGAAAGGCAGCGCGCAGGCCCATCTCGAAGGTGATCGCCGCGACCTCGCGCATGCCCAGATAGGTCAGCGCCTGATGCACCGTCTGCACCCGGCCCTGCAGGCCGTAGAGAGAGGAGTTGACCGCCTTCATCACCGCGGCGGCCAGCGCCATGTCGGATTCGACCAGGGCCGAAATCGCCTGCAGATCGACGTCCTCGTCGGCCATCAGCAACGACAGCTTGACCAGCACCTCGGGTTGGGTGGGGATCTCGATGTCGAGCGTGCGCAGTTGTGGATCGACGGGCATGGTGTTCGCGTTGTAGTCGTGCCGGGTTGCCAATAGTAGCGGCTGGCGCCTCTCAGTGAGCAAAGGCGTCCCAGGCCGTCTTGACGATCAGCGCCGAGACCACGACGACGAAGACGCCGCGCACGAAACCGGCGCCGTGCTTGAGGGCGAGTCGCGTACCCAGCAGGCTGCCCAGCACATTGGTCACCGCCATCACTGCCGCGACATGCCACCAGACATGACCCTTCATGGCGAAGAGCAGCAGGGCTGCGCCATTGGTCGTGGTGTTGAGCAGCTTGGCGCTGGCCGAGGCGTGCAGGAAGTCGAAACCCATCAGGCGCACGAAGAGGAAGACCAGGAAGCTCCCCGTGCCAGGCCCGAAGAAGCCGTCGTAGAAGCCGATCACCAGGCCGATGGTGCTGGCGAGCAGGGCCTGCTTGCGCCCTTCGTGCAGCGGCGCGTGGTGCCGGCCCAGGTCCTTGCGCATCAGCGTGTAGAGCAGCACCGCACCGAGGATGAAAGGCAGCGCCTTGCGCAGGCCCTCCGCGCTCACCAGGGTCACGGCCCAGGCGCCGGCAAAGCCACCCAGCAGGGCCGCGCCGCACGCGGGCAGCAGGGCTGACCAAGGCAGGTCGACCCGGCGCCCGTACTGCAGGCTGGCCCAGGCCGTCCCCCAGATCGATGCGCCCTTGTTGGTGCCGAACAGCGTCGCCGGAGCGGCCTGCGGGAAGGCACTGAACAGTGCCGGGATCAGTACCAGCCCACCGCCGCCGACGATGGCATCGACGAGTCCGGCAAGCAACGATGCGAGGGCGACGGTCAGCAGTTCAACAGGCATCGGCGCGCGGGCGGGCAGGAAAACAAAGAGGGCACCTCGCGGTGCCCTCGAATTGTGACGGTGTCACAGCAATCGTTCGTGTTCGTTCTCGGAAAGCTCTTGTTTGTCTCCTCAGCCCCGCCAAGCAGTCCCCGCCAGGGACGACGACTGCGTCGAGTGCTTCGCAATGTAGGGAGTCGCTCGGATGCACGCACTTGGGGTTTCTACCCGCTGCGATGCACCAATCTGAAAACGTAAGTGTGCGCAAACATGCGATGAATCCAAGGCTGGCCATGGGCTTAAGTGAGGTGGGCAATGCACCGAAAACGTTGTGTCAAGGGTTGATGACCGCCTTGACTACGGCAGGGTGGATTTGATTTCTGTCGTATTTGCGCAAACAGGCCGCGGGGCCCTGCGCATGTGCTTGGCCGGCGCCGGAGCGATGGGCTGAGCTGCCCGATCCAAGGCTGAGGCCGGCTTGAGGCCAATCAAGGGCGTGAAGGCTGGCGGCGCATAGGCTGCAGTCAGCAGTGCGCGGCCCGCCACGCTGTTTGTTTTTTGGAGGTGCCATCCATGTCGAATGAACAACCCAGCCTCACGCGCGGCATCGGCCGGCACAGTGTGGCCTTCCGACTGTGGTTCGCTGTGGCGACCGTGGTCCTATCGCTGGTCGCCGTGATCGGCTTCGCCGGTTGGCGAAGCAACGCCGTGCAGCAGCAGGCCAATGAGCGCATCGCGGCGATGGACGCCAAGCTGGATGCGTCCAAGCGATGGGCGACATTGACCACCACGGCGGTCATCAAGATTCAGGCGGGCGCGGTGAGCAGCGATCCAGCGGTCGACGCCATGTTCAAGGACGACATCGCCGCCACGATCCGCGACGTCAATGAGGTGCAGAAGTCCATCGAGGGCATGGACCTGAGCGCCAAGGACAAGGAACTGATGGCCGCGGTGGCTGCAGCGCGCAAGAACGTGCTGGACTCGCTGGCCAAGGTCCGCGCGCTCAAGGCCAGCGACCCGGCCGCCCTGGCGGCGGAGATGTCGCAACGCTTCAACCCTGGCTCGGCGGCCTATCTGAAGACATTGGCGGAATTTGCCGCCGAGCAAGAGCGTGCGCGTCAGGATCTGCTGGCCGATTTGGCCAAGCGCAGGCAGGCAACGGTGGGCTATTCGGCCATCTTTATCGCAGTGATCGTGCTGGGATTGATCGCGGGAGCGGTGCTGCTAGTGCGTTCGATTCAGCGCCCCTTGAAGCAGGCCATCGCCGCTGCGGAACAGGTGGCGTCCGGTGACTTGAGCACCCGCGTCGAGAGTGCGCAGAAAGACGAGTTCGGCCAGTTGCTGAAGGCCATCGACCGCATGGTGCTGCAACTGCGCCAGGTCGTCGGCGAGGTTCGCCAGGGCGTCGACTCCGTGGCCACCGCGTCCAGCCAGATCGCCACCGGCAACCAGGACCTGAGTGCACGCACCGAGCAGACCGCCTCCAGCCTGCAGCAGACCGCCAGTTCGATGGAGGAACTGACCTCCACCGTGGGTCAGTCGGCGGACACGGCACGCCAGGCAAACCAGCTGGCGGCTTCGGCCGCTGAAGCGGCCACGCGAGGCGGTCAGGTGGTCGAGCAGGTGATTGGCAATATGGCGCAGATCACCGAGAGCTCGCGCCGCATTGCCGACATCATCGGCGTGATCGACGGCATCGCCTTCCAGACCAACATCCTGGCCTTGAACGCGGCGGTGGAGGCTGCGCGCGCCGGGGAGCAGGGGCGCGGCTTTGCGGTCGTCGCCGGCGAGGTCCGCTCGCTGGCGCAGCGCTCGGCTGATGCCGCCAAGGAGATCAAGGGGCTGATCGGCGCCTCGGTGGACCGCGTTGAGTCTGGCGCGCAACTGGTCGAGCAGACGGGCGCGGCGATGAGCGACATCGTCGCCAGCGTCAGGCGCGTCACCGACCTGATCGGCGAGATCGCCTCGGCCGCCGGGGAACAGCGCGACGGCATCGCGCAGGTGAACGTGGCGGTGTCCAACCTGGACCAGATGACGCAGCAGAATGCCGCGCTCGTCGAGGAGTCGGCTGCTGCGGCGCAGTCGCTGCGTGAGCAGGCACGGCGCCTCACCGAGGTGGTGTCGGTCTTCAGGCTGGACCCGGCAGCAGCCGGGTCCGTGCCCTCGGCCGCGCCATCGGCGGTGCCGCGAAGTACTGCATCCGCGGTGACCCGGCCTGTGGCCAAGCCGGTCGCCCCTGCCAAGCCAGGGGCCGTGCGCAGGCCGGCGGCAGCCGCGCCCAGCCCTGTGGCGCCGCCGGCCAGCCGCAGCGCTCCGCCGGCTCCGTCGGCGCCGCCGGCCCCCAAGCCGTCCGACGATGAGTGGGAAACCTTCTAGGCCTCTGGGTCCGGCAACTGCGGTGGCGGTCGGCGCGACACCAGCAGGTCCATCAGCGCATCCATCGCCGCCCACAGCGGCGCATAGGGGCTGACCCGGCCCTCGACCTGCTCCAGCGCCAACAGCGTGGCTTCCAGCGTCGAGCGCTGCGTGGCCGACTCCGCGCGTCGGATCGAGTAACGCGAAGGCGGCGCGTCCTCGAGCGCCATGCGCGGCAAGGCCTGCAGCGCCGGGTTGAGGGCGAGCATCTTGCGGCTCTTGCGCCAGGTCGCGTCGATCACCACCAGGCGCAGCTGCTGAGCTGCGTGGCTGCCGGGCAGGAACAGCGGGTCCTGGGCGGCGGCTGGGTAGAGCAGCACTGGCTGGGCGGCCGCGCCGTCTGCGGTCGGGGCGTGCAGCGCCGCCAGCAGCTGTCCTGGTTCGAAGCTCTCGCCGACCATCAGATGGCAATGCCGCAGCGACAGCGCGAGCAGCCGGGCAGTGCCCTTGGCCTGCGCCTGTTCCAGCGGATGCTGCAGCAGCAGCACCTCGGCGCGGTTGTCGACATCGGCGACAAGCGCGCACAGGCAGCGTGCCAGCGGACTGCCGCAGCGCGCGCACAGCGGCCGGCGCTTGGCGTCGGCCGGCGTGGCGTTGCTGTGCGTTATGCCCTTCAACGCAGCAGCGGCAGCTGGTCCAGCCGCGCCTCGATGGCACCCATCATCTGCCGGTAGCCCGGCGCATCGACAGCGCCGTAGCGCTGGCGGAACTCGGCCTCGGTCAGGTACTCGGGCAGGTCGGAGAGGTCGGGCAGCAGGTCCTGCTCGCTCAGCCCGGCGGCGATGCGCTGCTGCAGCTGTTCGGGAGCGCGCATCACCGCCAGGCCGAAGCGCGTGCCGGCGCGATCGGCAGCGATGTCGTTGAAACTGAAGCCGCTGCCGTAACGGCTGTCGAACTGCTCCTTGTAGACACCCAGTGCATCGGCCAGCGGCCCGCCGCCGGTGGCTGCCAGCGCCGCCGAGACGATGAAATGCATGGGGAAGTCAGGCCGTCCCTGCAGGCTCATCGGCAGCCATTGCGGCGGTGGCCAGTCGGCGGCTGCCTTGAGCAGACTGGCCGGGCTGCGCCCGGTGGCGTAGAGCGCCAGGCTGAGCAGCGCGGCGCGGTTCTCGGCGGCGGCGTCGCCGTCGTGGGCACTGCGCTCGCGCGCCAGTGCGAAGGCCGCGGGCAGCGCTTCGACCAGCGGCACAGCGCCGTGGCGGACCCGCGCGGCTGCCCAGCTGTGCAGGGACTCGGCGTGGGCCAGCAGGCGCTGCTGGTCGGCCGGGCTGATCAGCCCCGCCACCAGCCGCCGGTAGCTGTCGGTATGCCATTCGTAGACGAGCTCGAGCTGCCCCGCTTGCAGCGCCACCCGGCGCAGCAGTCCGCGTGCCACCGCGATCTCTTCGCGCTGGCTCAGGCGCTCCAGCCAGGCCCGGGCCAGCGCTTCACCTAGCCAGGCCGGCAGGGGCAGATGTCCCAGGCGCAGCGAATCGATGCGCAGCTGCCCGTCGGCAGCGCGCAGGCGCAAGTCCAGGTTGAGCCACAGCGCCGGTCGCAAGGCCTGGCTGAGCTGCAGCTGCGCCTGGCCAGCGTCGATGCGCAAGCGCAGTGCCGGGGCTCGCTCGGCCAGGGCGTGGCGAGCCAGATGCAACAGCATCAGCTCCAGCTCGGCCTGGGGCACGAGCAGACGGCGCTCGCTGCCCGCAGGCATGCGCCGCGGGTCGTTGCTGCGCAGGAACTGCTTGGCGCGCGCCACTTGATCGGGCGTGAGCATGGGCGCCGGCGGGACGCTGGCCGCGCTTTGCAGCGCCAGCGCCAGGGCAATCAGCAGCGCCAGCAGCACGGCTATCGGCAGCGCCAGCCAGGGACGGCGCAGGAGGAGCTTCTTCATTGCCGCGCAGTCTGCCAGCTTTGCCAAGTGCTTCGCGAGCGCACCGACAATGCCGCCATGAGCGATGACGCAGACCTGGGCCGAATGCGCATCTGGCCACCCGACGCGCTGGCGCTGCAGGCGCTCTTCTCGCGACCGCGCCTGCAGCGCGGTCGCCAGCTGCAGGCGGCGATCGCCGAGCTGCACCTGCGGGAGCTGGGGGTCAGCGCCAGCGTGCTCGGTGCCGACGGCAGTGAGCGCCACGAGCTGGCGGTGCAGGCGGATCGCGACAGCGGGGGCGCGCCTCGCTACCGCATGCTGTGCAGCTGCCGCACCCGCCATCTCTGCGAGCATGCCGCAGCGGTGCTGCTGAAGCTGCAGGCCGAGGCCGACGCGCCGCAGCGCGAGCAGAACCTGCAGCACTGGGCTCAGGCCCTGCGCCGCCGCGCCTCGCGCGCCGAGCTGCAGGCCCTGCCCAGCCTGGCTGACGCCGATGCCGCCCGGTTGCTGGACATGCTGCAGCGACAGCCCGACGAGGAAAAAGAGATCGCGCAGCCGGTGCCAAGCCTGCCCGCAAAGGATGCCGCTGCGTCGGCCGTCGACGGCGCCGCGAGCTGTGCCGCGCAGTTCCGTCCGCGCCTGCGCCTGCTTAGTCTGGGCCGAGGCGAGGGCCTGCTGGGCATGGCGCCGCACGGTCGTTTCGGCCCGCGTGGCGGCACGGTCAGCCTGGCACTGGTGGACTGGACCTACCGGCTTGCCGAGGGACCGGCTTGGCAGACGCCGGCGCCACGTTCGCTGCTCAACAGCCGGCCCGCGGTGATGCAGCGGCTGGAAGACGGACGCAGCCTGCGGCGCGATCTGGCCGCCGAGATCGACGCCCTGGACAGGCTGTGGTCCAGTGGCCTGCTGCCGATGGAGTCTTCGGCCCTGCAATGGCGTGACCCGGCCGCGGCTGGGCAGATCGGCGAGGCGTGGACCCTGCTGCGCGAGGAGGACTTCGGCGCCTTCTGGCTGGAGCAGGTGCCGCAGCTCGGCGCGCAGGGTTGGCAGATCGAGGTGCTGCCCGGCTTCGCGCACCGGCCCGTCCAGGCCGAGAGCTTGCGACTGGACATCCAGCCGCTGTCCCTACCGCGGCGCGAAGGCCACTGGCTGGCCAGTCTGGGCGTCGAGGTCGACGGCGAGCTTGTGGATCTGGCGCCGATGATCGCCGAACTGCTCAGGCGCGATGCGCGCTGGCTCGATGCGCGGGAGATCGCCGCCATCGACGGCGGGGCCCTGATCGGTCTGCGTGCCCCGGGTGGGCGGCGCATCGAGGTGGCGGCGGCGCTGCTCAAGCCCATCGTCGGCGCGATGGTCGACCTGCTGCGGGAGCGCGGCGCGGCCAGTCCGCTGGTGCTGAGCGACTGGGATGCCCTGCGGCTGGACGGTCTGCACGAGGCCGCGGGCTGGCAGTGCAGCGGCGACGCCGGTCTGCGGCGCATTGCGGAGCGCTTGCGTGCTGCCGGAGCGCCGCCGGCGGTCGAGCCGCCGACAGGCCTGGGGCTGCAGTTGCGGCCCTATCAGCTGGCCGGCCTGGCCTGGCTGCAGCATCTGCGCGCCCAGGGGCTGGCCGGCATCCTGGCCGACGATATGGGCCTGGGCAAGACCGCACAGACGCTGGCGCATCTGCTGCTGGAGAAGCAGGCCGGTCGCCTGGATCGCCCAGCCCTGGCGGTGCTGCCGACCTCGCTGCTGTTCAACTGGGCGGACGAGGCGCGGCGCATCACGCCGGCCTTGCGCGTGCTGGTGCTGCATGGGCCGGCGCGTCACCCGCACTTCGATGCGCTGGCGCACTACGACCTGGTGCTGACCAGCTATCCGCTGCTCTGGCGCGACCAGGCCAAGCTGGAGCGCCAGTCCTGGCATCTGCTCATCGCCGACGAGGCGCAGACGGTCAAGAACGCCGGCAGCCGCGCGGCGCGTGCGTTGCGCCGGCTCGATGCCCGGCATCGCCTGTGCCTCACCGGCACGCCGCTGGAGAACCATCTGGGCGAGCTCTGGGCGCTGTTCGACTGGCTGATGCCCGGTTTGCTGGGGGGTGCGCGCAGCTTTGCGCGGCGCTGGCGCAAGCCGATCGAAGAGTCAGCCAGCAGCATGCATGCCGAGGCGCTGGCGCGGCGGATCCGGCCCTTCGTGCTGCGCCGGCGCAAGGACGAGGTGGCCCGCGAACTGCCGCCGCTGACGGTGGTGACGCGACGAGTCGTGCTGGAAGGCCGGCAGAAGGAGCTCTACGAGAGCGTGCGGGTGGCGGCCGACCATCTGGTGCGTCGCGCGCTGGCCCGCCAGGGTTTCGCTGGTGCGCAGATCAGCGTGCTGGACGCCCTGCTGAAGCTGCGCCAGGTCTGCTGCGATCCGCTGTTGCTGCCCGGCGTCGAGCTGGTGCCCGGCATGGAGCGGGCCAAGCTGGAGCTGCTGGCGCAGATGCTGCCGGAGTTGCTGGACGAGGGGCGGCGGGTGCTGGTCTTCTCGCAGTTCACCCGCATGCTCGACCTCATCGCAGAGCGGCTGCGCGGTCTTGGGCTGCCCTTCGACAGCTTGACCGGCGACACGCCGGCGGCGGCGCGCGCCAGTCTGGTGCAGCGCTTTCAGAGGCAGGAGATGCCGCTATTGCTGGTCAGTCTGAAGGCGGGGGGCGTGGGCCTGAACCTGACCGCGGCCGACACGGTGATCCAGGTGGATCCCTGGTGGAATCCGGCGGTGATGGCCCAGGCGCAGGCGCGGGCACATCGCATCGGCCAGGACCGGCCGGTATTCGTCTATCAGCTGGTGGTGGCCGGCAGCATCGAGGAGCGGATGCTGGAACTGCAGTCGCGCAAGGAGCGCTTGGCCGAGGCGATGGTGGGCAGCGATGCGGCCGATGCCGTCAAGTTCAGCCCCGAGGATCTGGAGCTGCTGCTGGCACCACTTGCGGTCACCGATGGTTCCGCAAGTTAGTACCGGCTTTCATAGAAGTACTTGTCAGCGCTTGCGGTCGAAGCGCATTGCGCGGGCGAGACTGCGACGGTCACCACCCACCGGAGCATTCTCGAAGGCCTCATGCTTGCGGCCCTTGTCGACTTGCAGTTCCGGCACCGGCATGCGGCGCGGCTGGGTTTCGGTATGCTGCTGAGACTTCATGGTTGAACCCTTGTCGGTCTTTCGTCGCTCACTTCCGGCGACGTTTTGAGCTCTCAACGCCGGCTGTGCGGAGCCGGTTGACAGCCGCGACAAGGATTTTTCGACGCGCCCGCGCCCGGGCTCAGAAGCTCAGCTTGAAGCCCAGACTCAGCAGGTTCAGGCGCGGGGTTTCGCGCTGCCGGGCCACCGAGGCATTGAAGCTCCAGCTCGTGCTGGGCGACCAGCGCACACCCAGGCCCAGCCAGGGCTTGCTGCGCTCGGTGCCATAGACCTCGCCCATCCAGTCCAGCCCGCCGCCTTGCGCCCACTCGAGCGCCAGGTTCCAGGTTCTGCTGCTTTGGTGGGCGGTGCGGCTGTGCGTGAGCCCGGCATTGGCATGGCCGGTGAACCCGGCACCCAGCTCGGCGCTGGCGACCAGATTCAGGAAGCTCAGGTCGTGCCGCAGACCGACGTTCGGCGCTCGATGAGCGACCAGGCCCCAGGCCAGCGTCAGCGCCGTTCCCCCCTGCTCGGCGGTGACCAAACCGGTCTTGCCCAGCAGCGCCAGGTTCTGCTCGCTGCTGCCGCCTGTCCGCACCTGTCCCGCCGCCAGCGCCGCCTGCGAGTTCATGCCGATGCCGCAGCCCAGCTGTGTGAGCCATTCCGTCGCTCGGGGCGCGCCGGACTGGCGCGTCGACAGGGCGGCACTCTCCCATTCGCAATCTCGAGCCGTCAGCACGCCAGCGTCCTCGGTGACCAGGGGCCGGCCTGCCTGCGCGCCGGGCGACAGTAGCAAGAAGCTGGACATGCTCAGCGCGAGCAGGGCGGGATGGGAGCGGGAACGATGAACGAGCATGTCAGGGGTCGGTGGCGATGGCCGAAGCGACTCTTTATAGCGCAGGCGACAATGTGCAGACCGATTGATCAACGCCCCCATCTGCCATGTCCGTGCAACTCAAGAAGTCCGTCACGTCCGGCAGCAGCGTCGCCATCACCGTGGTCGACCGTGCTGCCTTCAAGACCCTGTCCGCCCAGCTGCCCGAGGCGACCCTGCGCTGGCTGGAGGCCACCGGCTTCAGCGCAGCGCCCGACAGCTTTGCCCTCGTTCCGGCCGCTGACGGCCGGCTGGGCCAGGTCTTCGCCGGCGTCGCCCATGCCAGCCACCCCTTCGCGCTGGCCGCGCTGCCGCAGGCCTTGCCCGAGAGCGACTATCACCTGGCCGAGGGCGGCCTGGCGCTGGACGCGGAAGCCGCAGCGCTGAGCTGGGAGCTGGGCTGCTACCAGTTCGACCTCTACAAGCCGCGCAAGCGCGCACCGGCGCGCTTGCAGCTGCCGACCAGCCCGGCAGCACAGCGTGGCGTCGCCCTGGCCACTGCGATGGCAGCCACCCGCGACCTGGTCAACACGCCGGCCGAGCACATGGGCCCGGAGGAGTTGGCCAAAGCCGCGCAGCTGCTGGCCAAGCAGCATGGCGCGAAGTTCAGCCAAATCGTCGGCGACGCGCTGCTGAAGAAGGGCTTTCCGGCGGTGCACGCCGTCGGCCGCGCCAGCACGCGCGCGCCGCGCCTGATCGAGCTGAACTGGGGCAAGGCCAAGGATCCGCTGATCGCCATCGTCGGCAAGGGCGTGTGCTTCGACACCGGCGGCCTGGACATCAAGCCCGCTGACGGCATGCGCCAGATGAAGAAGGACATGGGCGGCGCCGCCAACGCGCTGGGTCTGGCCACGCTGATCATGGCGCTGAAGCTGCCGGTGCGCCTGCAGCTGCTGATCCCGGCGGTGGAAAACGCGATCGCCGGCAACGCCTACCGCCCTGGTGACGTGATCAAGACCCGCAAGGGTCTGCACATCGAGATCGGCAATACCGACGCCGAAGGCCGCGTGGTGCTCAGCGACGCGCTGGCCTACGCCAGCGAATCCAAGCCCGAGCTGATCATCGACCTGGCCACGCTGACCGGCGCGGCCCGCGTGGCGCTGGGCGCACAGCTGCCGGCGTTGTTCAGCAAGCATCACGACACCGCGCGCGATCTGGTCGATCTGGGCATGAAGCTGGACGACCCGCTGTGGCACATGCCGCTGTGGGCACCCTACAAGAGCGGCATCGAGAGCACGATCGGCGACATCGTCAACACGGGCAAGAGCGCGCTGGCCGGCGCGATCAACGCGGCGCTGTTCCTCGAGTACTTCGTGCCCGAGAACCAGGACTGGCTGCACATCGACCTGTTCGCCTGGAACGACACGGCGCGTCCTGGCCGCCCGATCGGCGGCGAGGCGCAGACCATCCGCACGCTGCTGGCCTATCTGGAAGAGCGCTTCGCTGCTGCCTGATACTCAGCGGCCGGCCTGGATCCAGGCGGCCGCCCGTTCGGCGATCATCAGTGTCGGCGAGTTGGTGTTGCCGCTGGTGATGGTCGGCATCACGCTGGCGTCGACCACGCGCAAGCCGGCCACGCCGCGCACGCGCAGCTGCGGATCGAGCACCGCCATCGGGTCCTCGTCGCGACCCATCTTGCAGGTGCCCACCGGGTGGAAGATGGTCGTCGCGATGTCGCCGGCCAGGCGGGCGAGCTCCTCGTCGCTCTGGTACTGCGGGCCGGGCCTGAATTCCTCGGGCTGGTAGCGCGCCAGTGCGGGCTGCGCGACGATGCGCCGCGTCAGCCGCAGGCTGTCGGCGGCAATCTGGCGGTCCTCGTCGGTGCTCAGGTAGTTCGGCGCGATGGCCGGCGCCATGCCGGGGTCGGCCGAGCGGATCTGCACCGTGCCGCGGCTCGTCGGGTTCAGGTTGCAGACGCTGGCGGTGAAGGCATCGAAGCCGTGCAGCGGCTCGCCGAAGGCGTCCAGCGATAGCGGCTGCACGTGGTACTCCAGATCGGGCCAGGGCTTGGCCGAGCTGCTGCGCGTGAAGGCGCCCAATTGAGAGGGCGCCATGCTCATCGGGCCGCTGCGCGTCAGCGCATATTGCAGGCCGATCCTGGCCTTGCCGATCAGGCTGTTGGCCAGCGTGTTCAGCGTGCGCGTGCCCTTGACCTTGAAGACCGCGCGGATCTGCAGATGGTCCTGCAGATTGGCGCCGACACCGGGCATGTCGGCCTGCACCGCGATGCCATGCTGCTGCAGCAAGGCTGCCGGACCCAGCCCCGAGAGCTGCAGGATCTTCGGCGAGCCGATCGCACCGGCGGCCAGGATCACCTGGCCGCCCGGGTTGAGCAGCGCGGGTTGCGCGCCATGTGGCGTCTGCACCATCGCGCCGCCGCAGTGCAGCTGGCCGTCGATGCGCGTCAGTACCAGGCGCTGCACCTGGGCGCCGGTCCAGAGCTCGAAGTTGGGCCGGCCGAAACAGGTCGGGCGCAGGAAGGCCTTGGCGGTGTTCCAGCGCCAGCCCTTGCGCTGATTGACCTCGAAATAGCCGACGCCCTCGTTCGTGCCGCGGTTGAAGTCCTCGGTGGCGGGAATGCCGGCCTGCTGCGCTGCTTCGGCGAAGGCGTCGAGGATCTGCCAGGACAGGCGCTGGCGCTCGACGCGCCACTCGCCGCCATGGCCGTGCAGCGCGCGGAAGTCCTCGTTGGCCTGGCCGCCTTCATCCAGGCGCCAGTGGTTCTCATGCTGCTTGAACAGCGGCAGCACCTGCTCCCAGCGCCAGGCGTCCTCGTCGGTGGCATCGGCCCAGGCCTCGTAGTCGCGCGACTGGCCGCGCATATAGATCATGCCGTTGATGCTGGAACAGCCGCCCAGGACCTTGCCGCGTGGATAGCGCAGGCTGCGACCGTTCAGCCCGGCATCGGCCTCGGTCTGGTAAAGCCAGTCGGTGCGCGGGTTGCCGATGCAGTGCAGATAGCCGACTGGGATGTGAATCCAGTGGTAGTCGTCCTTGCCGCCGGCCTCCAGCAGCAGTACGCGCTTGGCGGGATCGGAACTCAGTCGGTTGGCGAGCAGGCAGCCGGCGGTGCCGGCGCCGACGATGATGTAGTCGAACATGGAGGGGGACGGCTTTGTCTCGTGTCGGTCTTGGGCGGCAGTTGGCCTCAGCGTGCGATGTGCGAGGCGAGCACCGGGAACAGCTTGGTCAGCCCGTCCGCCAGCAGCTCGACCGCCAGTGCCGCCAGGATCAGGCCCATCAGCCGGGTCATGATGTTGATGCCGGTCTGGCCCAGCGCGCGCGCAATGCGCCCTGCCATCGAGAACACGCCGAAGGTCGCCAGGGCCACGACCACGCCATAGCCAACCAGCACGCCCAGCTCCCACCAGTGGCGGGTCTTCTCGGCGTAGATCACCATTGTGGAGATCGTTGCCGGTCCGGTGAGCAGCGGGATGGTCAGGGGCACCACCGCGATGCTGGCTCCCGCGTCGGCCTTGGTCTCGCCCTCCGAGACGTCCTCCTTGCGCGCCTCGGCCGGCTGCGCATTGAGCATCTGCAGCGAGCTGATCAGCAGCAGCGTACCGCCGCCGACCTGGAAGCTGGCCAGCGAGATGCCGAAGAACTCGATCACCTTCAGGCCGGCCAGTGCGCTGACGGCAATGACGACGAAGGCGGTGAAAGCGCTCACCCGTATCGTGCGGCGGCGTTGCTCGCTGGTGAAGCTCTGCGTGAAGTGGATGAAGAAGGGCACGACGCCGATCGGATTGACGATGGCCAGCAGTGCGACCAGGGGCTTGTAGAGATCCATTGTCGAGATAGTGCCTCAGGCGTGCCGGGCTGGGTAGCGGGGAAGCCGGGTCAGGCGCTGGCGAGCTCGCGCAGATAGGCCAGACCCTGGCCGGCGCGCGGGCCGTACCAGCTGATCAGCTCGCCATCGACCAGCTGCACTCGCGCCCGCGGGCATAGCGCCTGCGCGGCGGCGAAGTGCCGCTCGGTGAAGCGGTAGGGCTCGGAACTCAGCAGCACGCGGTCGACCTGGTCCAGCCAGGGCTCGTCGCCTGCCAGCACCGGGTAACGTGCCACACCAGTCGCGCCGCCGGCGACTGCCGGCAGGCTCTGCCAGCCGACCTGCGCCAGCATGCGCGCGATATAGGTATCGCGCGCCACCGTCATCCAGGGCTCGCGCCAGATCAGGTAGAGCACGCGCTGCGCTGGCCAGGGCCGGCTGGCGCAGGCCGACAGCTCGTCGCGCAGGGCCAGGGCCAGTGTGCTCGCGCGCTCGCGCACACCGGGCAGATCGCCGAAGCTGCTGACGAGCTGTTCGAGCAGGTCCAGATTGTCCTCAGGCCCGAGCGGGTGGGTGACCAGGATGTGCGGCACGAACTCGCGCAGCGCCTCGACCGTGTCGCGGCGGTTCTCGTCCACATTGACCAGCACGTGGCTGGGTGCCAGCCGGCGCAGCGTGGCCAGGTCCACGTCCTTGGTGCCTCCGACCTTGGGCACGTCCAGCAACTCGGCACGCGGGTGAATGCAGAAACCGGTGCGCGCCACCAGCCAGGGCTTCAAGCCGAGAGCGACCAGCAGTTCGGTCAGGGAGGGCACGAGGCTGGCGATGCGCGGAGCGGCGTCGATCATGGGCACGGGCGGGGAGATGGCCGGGCATGTTAGCGGCTGCCTCACACCCCGAGCCGCGTGATGCCACTGCTAGGTGCACGCCCTGACCGGGTTTCCTCTCGGCACCGAAAAACAACAGTGAGGGCTGCACAGACGTGACGTGCTGGACGCATCACCCATAATCGGTGTACCTGTGTCTGGACGCCGCGCCTTCGCTTGAATGGTTCACGATGGGTTGGAGCTCCACATGGTTTTATTGGTATTGAAAGGGCTTCCCCATGGGAAACAAGCTATACGTGGGCAATCTGGCCTACAGCGTGCGTGACGAGTCTCTGCAAGAGGCGTTCTCGCAGTTCGGCACGGTGACTTCTGCGAAGGTCATGATGGACCGCGAAACCGGCCGCTCGAAGGGCTTCGGCTTTGTCGAGATGGGTTCGGACGCCGAGGCGCAAGCCGCCATCAACGGCATGAACGGCCAGGCTCTGGAAGGCCGTGCCATCGTCGTCAACGAGGCACGTCCTCGTGAAGAGCGTCCGGGCGGCTTCGGCGGCGGTCGTTCGGGTGGCGGCGGCTACGGCGGCGGTGGCCGCTCGGGTGGCGGCGGCTACGGCGGTGGCGGTGGCGGCTACGGCGGCGGTGGCCGTTCGGGCGGCGGCGGCTACGGCGGCGGCGGCGGTCGTTCGGGCGGCGGCGGCTACGGCGGCGGCGGCCGTTCTGGCGGCTACTGATCGCTGCACGGCAGGCCGCCAAGGTCAGCCGCAACGATGTGAACAAAGGCGCCTTCGGGCGCCTTTTGCATTGGTGGGCGACGCGCCGTCGCGACGCCGGCCCCCTTGCCTGACTTGACGCGCACAGCGGCCTGCGCTCAAGTCGGGGGCGGGTCGCTTGCAACGGAGATGGGCTGCCGATGGATGCACAGCGCAAGGAATGGCTCTGGGCACTGGCTTGGCTGGCGGCCGCTGTGCTGGCGGGCCTGCTGGTCGGGCTGGTGATGAAGTCCAGCGCCGAGCGTCAGCTGCGCGCGGATGCCGAGCACATCGCGCTGCAATACGCCAACTACCTGGCCGATACCACGCCGGGCCTGGATGCTCTTCTGGCCGGCAAGCCGGTGCAGGCCGAAACGCTGACCCAGCTGCGCCGGTTGCGGCGCGTCGGCGATGTGTTCCGCTTCAAGCTGTTCAACCGCGACGGCATACAGCTGCTGGTCAGCGACGATCTGGATCGCCGCGATGCCGAGGTCGTGCATCGTGGCATCAGCCTGGCAGAACACCAGGGCGCGGCGAACCGCGCGGTGCAGGACCTGGTGCTTTCCGGTCAGCGCCATATCGAGCTCAAGAGCGGCGCCGGCCAGGCGGACCGTCCGGCCGCCTATAGCGAAGCCTACGTGCCCGTACTGGCCGACGGCAAGTTGCTCGGCGTGGTCGAGGTCTATGTGGACCAGACCTCGCGGCAGGCGCACATCCGCAGCGCGACCTGGCAGAACGCATTGGCGCTGGTCGCCGCATTGCTCGCCCTGGGTCTGCTGGGTGCCTGGCGCCTGCTGATCCGCCAGCGCCGGCAGCGCGAGGATGCGGAGCGCATGCGCTACCTCACCGAGCATGATGCGCTCAGTGGGGCACTGAACCGCAGCAGCTTTCACGAGGCGCTGGTCGCAGCGCGGCTGCGCGCCGAGTCCGGTCAAGGCGGCTTCGCGGTGCTGAGCCTGGACCTGGACCACTTCAGGGACATCAACAGCAGCCTGGGCCATGCGGCTGGCGACGCGCTGCTGCGTGGCACCAGCGAACGGCTGCGCGAGGTGGTGCGCAGCGGCGACCTGGTGGCGCGGCTGGGCGGCGACGAGTTCGCCATCCTGCAGCACGAGGTGGACAGTCCGCTGGCGGTGCGTCGCCTGGCAGACCGTGTCGCCACGGCGCTGCAGCCGCCGTTTGAGCTGGAAGGGCGCACGCTGCGCTGCAGCGTCAGCATCGGTGCGGCGCTCTACGGGCTGGACGCCACCGATGTGGACGACCTGCAGCACAAGTCCGAGCTGGCACTGGAGCGTGTCAAGACCGGCGGCCATGGCGGCGGCTTTGGCTTCTACGACGCCATGCTGGACCAGCAGCTGCAGCAGCGGCGTACGCTGGCCGTGGATCTGCGTCAGGCGCTTGAGGGGGGCAACGGCGGCCTGACGCTGAACTACCAGCCGCTCTATGCCAGCGACGGGTGGACGCTGCTCGGCTACGAGACCCTGCTGCGCTGGCAGCATCCGCAGCGCGGGCCGATAGGCCCGGCGGAGTTCGTGCCGCTGGCCGAAGACCATGGCTTGATCGCAGCGCTGGGTCAGTGGGTGCTGGAGCAGGCCTGCCGCGAGGCGATGCGCTGGCCGGAAACCCTGTCGGTGGCGGTCAATCTCTCTCCGGCTCAGTTCAGCCAGGGCGACCTGGTGGCTGCGGTGCGCGCCGTGCTCGACGACACAGGGCTGGAACCGTGGCGGCTGGAGCTGGAAATCACCGAGCGCCTGCTGATGAACGACACCGAGCATGCGGTGCAGACCCTGAATCTGCTCTCGCTGTTGGGCGTGCGCATTGCGATGGACGACTTCGGCACTGGCTACTCGAGCCTGTCCTATCTGTGGCGCTTCCCTTTCGACAAGCTGAAGATCGACCGCGCCTTCACGCAGGCGCTTGCCGACGAGGTGAAGGCCAATCTGGTCGTGCGCTCCATCGTCTCGCTGGCGCACTCGCTGGAGATCCGCGTCAATGTCGAGGGCGTCGAGACCGAGCAGCAGCTGCGCGTGCTGCGCAAGCATGGTTGCGACGAGTTCCAGGGCTTCCTGCTCGGTCGGCCCATGCCGGCTGAAGCCTTGACGCACGCGAATGCGACCACGCAGCGCCCGGCGCCGCCGCGCAGCGCGGCCGACATCCGCGCCGAGCTGCCGACGATGCCGGCGCCGCTCTGATCCACCGGGCGTCCGCGCTCAGTACCAGAAGTCCTGGCTGTACTTGGCAAAGCACTCCCAGCCGCGCGAGAGCGCCGGCTCCTCGCGCGAGCGCGAACAGCCCAGGCTGAGCAGACGCCCCAGACCCTGACGGTGCTGGTAGAGCAGCGATTGCGCACGCTGCTGCGAGCCCTGCGCCGGCAAGACGCCTTCGGCCGCGCGCCGCAGCCCACCGGCCTGGACGATGGCGCGCAGCGAGTCGTGCGCGCTGAAGTGCCAGATGACGGCGGACTGGCTGGCCCATTCGCGCAGTCCGGCCGAGCCATCGGGCTTGGCGATGGTCGACCAGGCCAGATGCTGGTCCCACTCCAGGCCCATGCCGGCCGGCAGCGGCAGGCGCAGCATCGCCTTGGCGTTCAGCGCGCTGCCCCGGCCCAGGCGGTCGGCCTCGACATCGAGCCGCTGGCCGTGGACCAGCTCGGTCTCCAGATAGCCGAACCAGGGCGCCGGGTTCATCGCGAAACCCAGCGTCAGCGTGCGCGGCGCATGCAGCCGCCCGCCGCTGCGGGCGCGCTGCCGGTCCAGCCCCAGGTGGGTCCAGAGCTCGAACTGGCGGCTGCCGGTGAAGAAGAAACCCGGCTGGATCAGCGTGTCCACGCCCTCACCGGCGGGCACGCCGCGCGCCGGGTCGGCCAGGGTCTGCGTGCGCTGCAGCGTCAGGTCCCAGCTGAAGTCGTGCGGCTGCCAGCGCAGCTCGGTGCCCGGCACCGCGAAGTCCAGCGCGCCGGTGCGGCGCTGCAGCTGCCAGTGCAGGCGACGGATGCCGCTCTGGCTGACGAAGCCGTTGTCGTTGGCGAAGCGCGGGCTCAGCTCCTCCAGGTGCAGCTCGTGGTTCCAGGCCTCGACGCGGCGCCGGCCCTGCAGCCAGAGGTAGTGCCCTTGCTCGGGGCTCTGGCGCTGCAACCGGCCGTGCTCGTCGAAGCCGGCGCTGGTGTTCGAAAGCAGCAGGTGTCCGCGCAGGCTGGTCGCGTCATCGAGCTGCCGGCTGAAGTCGCTGCCCAGCATGCGATTCCAGCGGCCCTCGCCGTAGTCGCGCTGCGAGGCGAGCAGCGCCAGGCCCGTATGGCCCAGCTGATGGTGGGCGCGCACGAAGCTCGCCTGCGAGCCGGCGGGCTGCTCGAGCTGACGGGTCGCGAAGGCCGCCGGGCGCAGCACCTGCCCACCGCCACGGTCGTGCAGCGAGAGCATCGTCGCCTCGGCGTCGGCGCCGCGCCAGGTGGCGCGCAGGCCCCACAGCGGATCGGTGATCGCGCGCGAATAGAAGCCGGCGAGACCGCGCGGCGGCCCGCCGGGCGGCACCAGCGCCTGGCCGGTGACATCGCGGCTTTCCAGGAAGAACGACCGCTTCTCCTGCATGAACAGCGCATAGCGCGTGTTGCCGCCGAGCTGCGGCTCGTCGAGCTCCACCTGCGAGAAGTCGGGGCGCAGCGTCGCGTCCAGCACCCAGTCGGCGCGCGGGCGCCACTTCAGCGCCAGGCCCAGGTCGGCGGCGCTGCTGCTGGGGCCATCGGCGCGCTCGCGGCGCAGCGTCAGCTCCGGACGCAGCTGCAGAAAGCTGCGCTGGCGCGCGGCATCGATCAGGCCGTCGATGCCTGCCAGCGGCTGCAGCTCGGCGATCAGATGCAGCGAGTCCTGCGTCAAGGGCACGTTGACCCACAGCGCGTTGTCCTCGCGCGGCACATTGCGCGCCACCATCACGCGCCAGGCGGCGCCACCGACATACGGATAGCGCAGCTGCGCGAGCGGCCAGCGCAGCTCGACGCTGTAGCCATCAGGCAGGCGCTGCACGGCGGCCTGCACGTCGAAGTCGGTCGAGAAATCCTCGCTGTCGTCATGCGCGCTGTAGCTGCCGTCGGCGACGACGCCGTTGGCGCCGACGCGCACGAACTGCGCATGCTGCCGGCGTCCGATCGGATCGAGGAAAACGGCGACGAAATCCTGGTCGCGCTTGACCTGGTCGCGGCGCACCAGCGGCGCGCGGATGCGCGCGGCGTCGGGATCGTAGGCGCGGATGCCGAAGACCAGCGCCTGCTCGTCGGCGATCACCTGCACCGTGGTGCGCCAGCGCGCGGGCTGCTTGTCCTGCGGTTGGAGCTGCACGAAATTCTCCTGCAGCGGCGCGTCCCGCCAGGCGGCTTCATCGAGCCGACCGTCGATGCGCAGTCCGGCGTCGGGCCTATGTAGGGCACGCAGGGCCGCTTCCTCGGCAGCGGGGCGCCGGGCATCCGGTGGAGTTGCGGGTGCGGCCGATGCGGCCGCCAAAGCCAGGAGCAGGCTGATACCTGCCGGCAGGGTCTTGTAGGGGTTCATGATGAAGGTTCTGATCGACGCATTGCGCGTCTGGCTCACGGCATGCGCGTCCGCCAGGCCACAGGGGCGGGCATGGACGCGGCGGCAGGTGGCGCGGTGAGAGCGCCCCTAGCAGGGGTGCAGAACCTTCATCTCTTGTCTCCTCGATGCCGCACGGGCGTCTGGCCGGCGCGGCGGCGGCAAGTGTATGCGGGCCGCCGGTCCGGGCCCAAGCCCCCACGGACCGACTGTGGCATCAGTCGGACGCCGACTCTCGATGCTTGCGCGGCCTGCCGACGAGCAGGCGGTCGAACAGCGCGTTGGGCAGCAGGCGCAGCACGCCGCCGACCAGGCCCATCTGCCAGGGGATGGTGCGCTGGCTGGTGCCGGCTGCGATGGCGCGCGCCGCGCGTGTGGCAAAGGCTTCCGGCGTCATCAGGAAGGGCATCGCGTAGCGGTTGCGCCGCGTCAGCGGCGTGTCCACATAGCCGGGCAGCAGCGTGACGACCTTGACGCCATCGGGCCGGCACTCGCCGCGCAGGCTCTCGCAGTAACTGATCACCGCGGCCTTGCTGGAGCAGTAGGCCGCGTGGCCAGGCAGGCCGCGGATGCCGGCGACGCTGGCGATGCCGACCAGCGTGCCGCTGCCGCGCTCGCGCATCGGCGTGATGAAGGGCTGGAAGGTCGCCGCCAGGCCCAGATTGTTGGTCTCGTAGATGCGGCGCATCACCGCAAGGTCCTCGCGGATCGCGCTGTCGATGCCGATGCTGATGCCGGCATTGGCGATCACCACATCCGGCAGCCCCTGGGCCTGGATGCAGGCGGCACCTGCGGCGGCGGTGGCATCGAGGTCGCGCACGTCGACCGGGTAGATGGCATAACGGGCCGGGTCCATGCCTTGCTGACGCGCCCAGTCCTGCAGCGCTTCACCCCGGCGTGCCAGCAGCGCGAGGCGCCAGCCGGCGCGGTAGTAATGCTGGGCCAGCGCCTGGCCGATGCCGCTGGACGCACCGGTGATGTAGACGAGGCGCATGATGGGCTTTGCGCTTGGCGGGCCGTTCAGCGCCGCTGCGGCGGATTCTGGAAGCGTGCGCTGGTGTGTCCGCCGAGGCGCAGCTGGCCATTGAGATGGTTGTACTCGACGCTCTGCGCCTGCAGTTCGCCGCCGCCGGCCGAGCGCACGCGCATCGGCAGGTGCGAGCGCAGCAGCTCGCGGTTGAGAAAGGCGTGCACGAACTCGCCTTCGATCTCCAGCTGCGGTCGGCTGGCCAGCGTGCCACCCGGACCGGGCTCGAAGCGGCGCACGCGCACCTCGCCGAGCAGTTGCAGCTCGCTGCCATCGGCATTGCTGAGCGCGCGCAGCGCGGTGGCCTCGGTCAGCGCACCGTCGCTGCCCAGGCCGCGCAGGCGCACGGCGTCGATTTCCACCGTGTCGGTGTCCGGATAGTGACGAAGCTCGCGCCCTTCGATGCGAAAGCGCAGCGCGCCCTCCTTGTCGAAGCGCTGCAGCTCGAAGTCGTTCATGCGGTAGTCGGGCACGTGGCGCGGCGGCACCGCCTCGGTGGGGCTCTCGGGCGTCGGCGTGTTCTTCACCAGCCACCAGCTGCCCGCCGCGAGAAAGCCCATCAGCAGCACCGGCAGATAGGCCGACAGCACCGATTGAAGCTGCCACAGCCAGGCGCCGCGCGGCGGCGCGGCGCGGGCAGGCACGGGTGCGAGCGCCTTGGCCATCTCAGGGGCTGCTGCCGTCGAGGGTGTCCAGATGGCCGGCCAGCAGCGCGGCATAGCGGCCGGCGGCGATCAGCAGCAGGTCGCAGAACTCGCGGGCCGCGCCGTGGCCCGCCGGTGCGCTGGTGATGTGGTGGGCGATCGCCTTCACCTCGGCATGTGCCTGCTCCGGTGCGCAGGCGAAGCCGGCGCGGGCGAGCAGCGGCAGGTCGGGCCAGTCGTCGCCCATCGCCGCCACCTCACCCCAGCTCAGCCCCAGCTGCGCGAGCAAGGGCTGCGCGGCGGCGAGCTTGTCCTTGACGCCGTAGAGCGCATGCGTCAGCCCGAGATCGGCGATGCGGCGGCGCACCGCCGGCGAGTCGCGGCCGGTGATGACGATGGGCAGGATGCCGGCCTGCGCCAGCAGCTTCATGCCGTGGCCGTCCAGCGTCGCGAAGGCCTTGAACACCTCGCCCTGCTCGCCGATGTAGATGCGCCCGTCGGTCAGCACGCCATCGACGTCGAAGATCGCGGCCTTGATGCCCAGGCCCGGGCCCTGGGCCTTGAGCAGCAGCTCGGGCGGAAATGTCAGTGTGGCTCTCATCTTGTTTGCGCGGTCCGCACCCGCCCGGCCGCCCGAAGGGTGCGGCGGCCCCCGTGGGGGGTGGCGACCGAAGGGAGACCTGGGGGCCTCATATGACTTTCGCGCGCATCAGGTCGTTGATGCTGATCGCGCCCTGCAGCCGGCGCTCGGCGTCGGTGACCAGCACCAGCGTGATGCGCGCCTCTTCCATCAGGTCGGCGGCATCGACGGCCAGCGCCTCGGCGCCGACGGTGCGCGGCTGCTTGGTGGCCACGTCGCCGGCGCGCAGCGCGCGCAGGTCCTCGCCGCGCTCGATCAGGCGGCGCAGATCGCCGTCGGTGAAGATGCCTTGCACCTGGTCTTCGCCATCGACGATCACGGCGGCACCCAGGCCCTTGGCGGCCATCACGCGCAGCATGTCGGCGAAGGCGGTGTCCGGCGCGACGCGCGGCAGTGCGTCGCCGCTGCGCATCAGGTCGCGGACATGGGTCAGCAGCTTGCGGCCCAAAGCGCCGCCGGGATGCGAGCGTGCGAAGTCCTCGGGCTTGAAGCCGCGCGCATCGAGCAGCGCCACCGCCAGCGCATCGCCCAGCGCCATCTGCGCGGTGGTGCTGGCGGTCGGTGCCAGGTTCAGCGGGCAGGCTTCTTCGGCCACGCCGGAGTCCAGCACCAGCGTGGCATGGCGGGCCAGACTGGATTCGGCCCGGCCGGTCATTGCGATGATGGGCACGCCCAGGCGCTTGAGCACCGGCAGCACCGCGTTGAGCTCGTCGCTTTCGCCGGAATTGGACAGTGCCAGCACCACGTCGGACGCGGTGACCATGCCGAGGTCGCCATGGCTGGCTTCGGCGGGATGGACGAACAGCGCCGGCGTGCCGGTGGAGGCCAGCGTGGCAGCGATCTTGCGGCCCACATGGCCGCTCTTGCCCATGCCCATCACCGCGACGCGGCCGCGGCAATGCAGCACGGTGTGCACCGCCTGGGCGAAGGCATCGCCCAGACGCGGCGACAGCGATGTCAGCGCATCGGCCTCGATCTGCAGGGCGCGGCGCGCCATCTGCACGGCGCGGGCGGCATCGAAGGTAGTGGCTTGGCTCATGTCGGCCAGTGTAGCAACGGCCCCTCGTCGGCCCTGCCTAGAATGCCCCGCGCGGCGACAGTGCCGCCGTGAAGAACAAAGGCGTGAGGCGCAGATGCATGTTGCGGTGGTGGGGAGCGGATTCAGCGGTGTGGCCGTGGCCTGCCAGCTGCTGGCGAGGCTGCCCGCCGGCAGCCGGCTGAGCCTGTTCAACGCGTCCGGTGCGATGGCGCGCGGCCTGGCCTATGGCACGCAGTCGGACGAGCATGTGCTCAATGTGCCGGCGGCGCGCATGAGCCTCTATCCGGAGCGGCCCGCCCACTTCCTGCACTGGCTGCAGGCGCAGCAGGGGCTGGAGCTGCAGGGATCGGATTTCGTCTCGCGCCGGCTCTATGGACGCTATCTGCAGCACTGCCTGGAGCAGGCCGTGCGGGAGCATCCCGGCGTGAGCCTGCAGCAGCGCGTGGCGCGCATCGACCGTTTGCAGCGCCGGCCCGACGGGCGCGACGAGCTGAGCTGGCGTCCGGCCGCCGACCCCCGCGGGCTGGCCCGGGAGTGTTTCGATGCGGTGGTGCTGGCCCTCGGGCATTTCCCGCCGCGGCCGGCCCTGCCCGAGCTGGCCAGCCTGGGCGCAGCGCTCTATGCCAACGACCCCTGGGACGCCCAGGCGCTGGCGGGACTGCCGGCCGAGGCGCCGTTGCTGCTGGTCGGCACCGGCCTGACGATGCTGGACGTGCTGCTGTCGCTGCAGCGTCGCGGCCACCGGGGGCCGGTGCTGGCGCTATCGCGGCGCGGCCTGCTGCCGCTGGGCCACCGCGACAACGAGCTGCCACCGCCGGACTGGGTGTTGAGCGCGGCGCTGCTCGAACCTGGCTTGGGCCTGCGCGAGCGGCTCCATCGCCTGCGTGCCGAGGTGCGCGCAGCGGTGGCGGCAGGCCACGACTGGCGCGATGTGTTCGGTGCACTGCGCGCGCACACGCCGGCGCTGTGGCAGCAGCTCTCGCTGGCCGACCGGGCTCGCTTCCTGCGCCATCTGCAGGTGTATTGGGATGTGCATCGCCACCGCGCCGCGCCGGCGGCGATCGCGCAGCTGCAGGTGCTGCGCGCGAGCGGCCAGCTGCAGCTGCATGCGGGTCGCCTGCGTGCGGTCGAGCCGACCCCGGACGGTCGGCTGCGCGTGCGCTGGACGGCGCGCGGCGATACCGGCCCGCGGGTCTTCACCGCGGCGCGTATCGTCAACTGCTCGGGGCCGGGCAGCCGCGTCGATGCGCGCAGCTCGCCGCTGCTGTGGCAGCTGCAGCAGCAGGGCGAGTTGCTGCCCTGCCCGCTGGGCCTGGGCCTGCGCGTCGATGCGCAGTGGCATCTGCTCGACGCGCAGGGCCGGTCGCAGCCGCGGCGCTTCTATCTCGGCCCGCTGCTCAGGGCCGACTACTGGGAAGCCACGGCCGTGCCCGAGCTGCGCGTGCATGCGCAGCAGCTGGCCGAGACGATCGTGCAGTCGCTCGCACTGACCTGAGGCTGCGAGCCCGGCCGGCGCAGTGTCCGCTTGAAGGTCGACGAGACTGACGCTACGGAGGCCCGATAGGGCCGACTCGTCCAGCGGAGCCCCGAGATCCGGCTTTGCCGGTCTCTGGGGCTCGCCCCCTTGAGGGGGCCGGCGCAGCCGGTAGGGGGTGGGTCAGGGATACAGCCCGCGCTGCACGCGCGCTTCCAGCACGCGGGTGCAGGCCACCGTGAACGCGGCGGTGCGCAGCGGGATGCGATGCTGCTCCGAGGTTTCCCAGATGCCCTTGAAGGCTCCGATCATGATCTTGTCCAGGCGGACATTGATCTCGTCTTCGGTCCAGAAGAAGCTGGAGAAGTCCTGCACCCATTCGAAATAGGACACCGTCACGCCGCCGGCATTGGCGATCACGTCGGGCACGACGATGATGCCGCGCTCGGCCAGCACGGCATCGCCGTCGGGCGTGGTCGGGCCGTTGGCGCCCTCGAGCACCAGGCGGGTGTGGATGCGCTGGGCGCGCTCGGCGCTGATCTGACCTTCCAGTGCCGCGGGGATCAGCACATCGGTCTTCACGTCCCAGAAGTTCTCGTTGGCGATGCTGTCGGCCCCCTTGAAGCCGGCCACGCCATGGGTCTTGGCCACATGGTCGAGCAGATCGCTCATGTCCAGGCCGTTCTCGTTGAGGATGGTGCCGGTGTGGTCCTGCACCGCGACGATCTTGGCGCCGTTGGCAGCGAACATCTTCGCCGCCACCGAGCCCACATTGCCGAAGCCCTGCACCGCGACGCGTGCGCCTTCCATCGGGATGTTGAGTCGGCGCATCGCCTCGCGGCCGACGACGAACACGCCGCGGCCGGTCGCGGCCACGCGGCCCAGCGAGCCGCCCAGCGGGATGGGCTTGCCGGTGACGACGCCGGTCGCGGTGGCGCCGGTGTTCATCGAGTAGGTGTCCATCATCCAGGCCATGATCTGGCTGTTGGTGTTCATGTCCGGGGCCGGGATGTCCTGCGTGGGGCCGATGATGATGCCGATCTCGCTGGTGTAGCGGCGGGTGATCTTCTCCAGCTCCTTCATCGACAGCTGCGAGGGGTCGACGCGGATGCCGCCCTTGGCGCCGCCGTAGGGCAGGTTCACCGCGGCGTTCTTGATCGTCATCCACGCCGATAGCGCCATCACCTCTTCGAGCGTGACATCCGGGTGGTAGCGCACGCCGCCCTTGCCGGGGCCGCGCGTCAGGCTGTGCTGGACGCGATAGCCCTCGAAGTGCGCGATGGTGCCGTTGTCCAGCTCGATGGGGATGTCGACGATCAGGCAGCGCTTGGGGCGCCTCAGGGTTTCCACCCAGCGGGCCAGGTTGCCGAGGTAGGGCTCGACGGCGTCGATCTGGGACAGATAGGTCCCCCAGGGGCTGTTCCGCGTTGGCGAAACGAAGGACAGATTGGGCATTGTGTGCTCCGTTGTTTTCGGTGGCGCGAACGGTATCGCGAAGCGGCCATCGCGCGCCAGAGCCTGGCCAAGCCTTGTGCTCATGCTTCCATGCGCCTTGCGCATAGCTGCGCCGGGGCGGCCCTTAACATCGGGGGCATGACCTCGCTGGACCTGGCCCTGCTCTATCTCGTTGCCGCTGTCGCCGGCGTGGTGATCTGCCGTTCGCTGAAGCTGCCGCCGATGCTGGGCTATCTGGTGGTCGGCGTGCTGATCGGGCCCAATGCGCTCGCGCTGGCCAAGGACACCGCCAGCATCCGCTATCTGGCCGAGTTCGGCGTGGTCTTCCTGATGTTCGTCATCGGGCTGGAATTCAACCTGCCCAAGCTGCGCAGCATGCGCTCGCTGGTCTTCGGCCTGGGGCTGCTGCAGGTGCTGATCACGGTGGTGGGCACCATGCTGGGCAACGTCATGCTCGACCACCTGGCGGCATGGATGGGTGTGCAGTGGGAGCTGTCCTGGCAGGGCTCACTGGTGCTGGGCGCAGCCATGGCGATGAGCTCCACCGCCATCGTCGTCAAGCTGATGGCCGAGCGGCTGGAGCTGGAGAGCGAGCACGGCCGGCGCGTCATCGCAGTGCTGATCTTCCAGGACCTGGCGGTGGTGCCGTTGTTGGTGCTGATCCCGGCGCTGGATGGCAGCGGCAGCGAGATGCTGACATCGCTCGGACTGGCCACGCTGAAGGCGGCCGTGCTGCTGGGCCTGCTGTTCTGGGGCGGGCAGAAGGTGATGCGCTGGTGGCTGACGCTGGTGGCGCGGCGCAAGAGCGACGAGCTCTTCATGCTCAACCTGCTGCTGGTCACACTGGGCCTGGCCTGGCTGACCGAGCACGCCGGGCTCTCGCTGGCGCTGGGCGCCTTCGTCGCCGGCATGCTGATCGCCGAGACCGAATACAAGCACCAGGTGGAGACCGACATCCGGCCCTTCCACGACGTGCTGCTGGGCCTGTTCTTCATCACCATCGGCATGAAGCTCGACTGGCGCCCGGTGCTGGAGCAGTGGCCGCTGGTGCTGGTGCTGACCCTGGTGCCGGTGCTGGTCAAGTTCGTGCTGATCGCCGGGCTGACGTGGCTGTTCAAGGCACCCACTGGCGTGTCCTTGCGCACCGGCCTGTACCTCGCGCAGGCGGGCGAGTTCGGCTTCGTGCTGCTGACGCTGGGCATGCAGCAGCAGCTGATCGCGCCGCAATGGGTGAGCCCGGTGCTGGCGAGCATGGTGCTGTCGATGCTGGCCACGCCCTTGCTCTTCATGTATGCCAACGCCATCGTGATGAAGCTCTCGGCCAACGACTGGCTGATGCAGTCGGTGGCGCTGACCTCGATCGCGAAGAAGTCCATCAAGACCCAGGCGCACGTGATCATCTGCGGCTACGGCCGCAGCGGCCAGAACCTGGCGCGCATGCTCGACAAGGAGCAGATCCCCTACATGGCGCTGGACCTGGACCCGGACCGCGTGCGCCAGGCGGCGGCCGCCGGGCAGAGCGTGGTCTTTGGCGACGCCGCCCGGCTGCAGAGCCTGATGGCGGCCGGTCTGGCTCGCGCCAGCGCGGTGGTGGTGTCCTATCACGACACCCCCTCGGCCTTGAAGATCCTGCAGCTGGTGCGCTCGCATGCGCCGCAGGTGCCGGTGGTGGTGCGCACCATCGACGACACCGATCTGGAAAAGCTGCGCGCCGCCGGCGCCACCGAGGTGGTGCCCGAGGCGATCGAAGGCTCGCTGATGCTGGCCAGCCATGCGCTGGTGCTGGTGGGGGTGCCGATGCGCCGGGTGATCCGCCTGACGCAGGACGCGCGCGATGCGCGCTACGGCCTGCTGCGCGGCTATTTCCACGGCGCCGACGACGACACCATCGAGGAGCGTCAGCAGGAGCGACTTACTTCGGTGACGTTGCCGCAGGCCAGCCCCTTTGCGGGCAGGCGCCTGGATGAGCTGGCCCTGCACGCCACCGGCGTGGGCGTGGTCTCGGTGCGCCGCGCCAGTGGCGCGGTGGTGGCTGCCGGGGACGATCAGCTGCTGGCCGGCGGCGACACCCTGGTGCTCTCGGGCCTGCCCGAGGCGCTGGCGCTGGCCGAAGAGAAGCTGCTGCGCGCCTGAGCGCTCGACTGGCCGGCCGGGCTGTCGCGCAGGCGGCAGGCAGGCCGGCGGGCTTGCCGCACACTGCATGCATGGCGGCGCTGCGGTCGCATGCCGCGTCAGACGCAAAGAAGGAAGTCTTCCACCATGCACTTCGACTACAGCCCCAAGGTCCAGGAAATGCGCGAGCGCCTGCTCGCCTTCTTCGACGAACACATCTACCCCAACGAGCGCCGCTTCGCCGAAGAGGTGGAGGCCAACCGCCGCGCCGGCAATGCCTGGATCCCGACCCAGCTGATCGAGGAGCTCAAGCCCAAGGCGCGCGCCGCCGGGCTGTGGAACCTGTTCCTGCCGCGCTCGCCGCGTGCGCCCGAAGGCCTGTCCAATCTGGAATACGCACCGCTGTGCGAGATCATGGGCCGCGTGTTCTGGGCCGCCGAGGTGTTCAACTGCTCGGCGCCCGACACCGGCAATATGGAGACCATCGAGCGCTACGGCACCGAGGCGCAGAAGGACCAGTGGCTGGAGCCGCTGCTCAAGGGCGAGATCCGCTCGGCCTTCCTGATGACCGAGCCGGCCGTGGCCTCCAGCGACGCGACGAATATCGAGTGCTCGATCGTGCGCGACGGTGACGAATACGTGATCAACGGCCGCAAGTGGTGGTCCTCCGGTGCCGGCGACCCGCGCTGCAAGATCTTCATCGTGATGGGCAAGACCGACCCCGAGGCCGGCCGCCACGAGCAGCAGTCGATGATCCTCGTGCCTGCCGACACCCCGGGCGTGCGCGTGATCCGTCCGCTGACGGTGTTCGGCTACGACGACGCGCCGCACGGCCATATGGAGATCGAGCTGAAGGACGTGCGCGTGCCGGCCAGCAGCATCCTGCTCGGCGAAGGCCGCGGCTTCGAGATCGCCCAGGGCCGCCTCGGCCCGGGCCGCATCCACCACTGCATGCGCTCGATCGGCGCCGCCGAGCGCGCGCTGGAGCTGCTGTGCCAGCGCGCCATCTCGCGCACTGCCTTCGGCAAGACCATCGCCCAGCAGACCGTCACGCAGGAGCGCATCGCCGAGGCGCGCTGCAGCATCGAGCAGGCTCGCCTGCTGACGCTGAAGGCCGCCTACATGATGGACACGGTGGGCAACAAGGTCGCCAAGGCCGAGATCGCGATGATCAAGATCGTCGCGCCGAACATGGCGCTCAAGGTCATCGACTGGGCGATGCAGGTCTACGGCGGCGCGGGCGTTTCCGACGACACGCCGCTGGCCTATATGTGGGCGCTGCAGCGCACGCTGCGCTTCGCCGACGGCCCGGACGAGGTGCACCGCAATATGCTGGCCAAGCTGGAGCTGGCGCGGCACATGAAGCTGCCGACCGACAAGGTGCAGGTGCCGATCACGCGCGGCGCCTGAGCACGGCTTCGCGTTTGAACGCATAGCGTCGTTGCTTTGCCTCGCCGTGCCAGAGCACTGTCTTCGGCTTTGCGCCTAGTGTCCTGAGTTCGAAGTTCATCGAACAAATTTGCTGTGCACAGAGCGCAGGAGGGTGGGCAGGCCCGCTGCTCCGTGTCATTCCGGCCCTTGCACGGCCTCCCTTCTTTACCTGCGCAGCGCGCCTGCCCACCCTCCTGCTTGCCGCGATTTCGGTGCCTTGCGTCCCTGCGCAGGCTCGCCTGGTGCTGGAGCCGGGATGCGGGTGTGCGCTCTTGCGCAGGTAAAGAAGGGAGGCCGCACCGCGGCCGGAATGACACGGAGCAAGGGCGCGCACCCGCTTCCCGGCGGACGCCTTCCCCGATGCAGGCATTCTTCGACGCAACTCACAACACGAGCTATGCCTTCGAACGCGAAGCCGTTTCGGGGCGTCGGCGGCCGATAATCGGGCCACCATGCCCGAATTCGCTGCCGACTACATCAAGCGTCACATCCGTACCGTGCCGGACTGGCCGGCACCCGGGGTGCAGTTCCGCGACATCACGCCGCTGCTGAACAACCCGCGGGTGTTCCGTGTGCTGATCGACCAGTTCGTGCACCGCTATTTCGACGTGCGACCGGCCGCGATCGCGGGCCTGGACGCGCGCGGCTTCATCATCGGCTCGGTGCTGGCCTACGAGCTGAATATCGGCTTCGTGCCGATCCGCAAGAAGGGCAAGCTGCCCTTCCGCACGGTCGAGGAGACCTACGAGCTGGAGTACGGCAGCGCCACGGTGGAGATGCACACCGACGCGGTGAAGGCCGGTGATCGCGTCGTGCTGGTGGACGACCTCGTCGCCACCGGCGGCACCATGCTGGCCGGCGCGCGCCTGCTGCAGCGCCTGGGCGCCGAGATCATCGAATGCGCCGCCATCGTCGACTTGCCCGAGCTCGGCGGCTCGAAGAAGCTGCGCGACGCGGGCCTGAAGCTGTTCACGCTGGTCGACTTCGAGGGGCATTGATGGCCAAGCCGATTCCCCGCTTCAGCCCGGAAGAGATCCAGCGCATCGTGCAGACCGCGTTCGCGGACCGTCCGCCCTACCAGCGCGTGCTGATGGAGCATGGCCTGGGCGAAGGCCAGCTGGTGCAGCTGATGAAGCGCGAGCTCAGCGCCAGCGCCTACAAGGCCTGGGTCGCCCAGGGCAAGGGTGTGAAGGCGCCGACCACCAAGGCCAAGTGGCCGCACGGCCGCTAGTGTCCTGAGTTCGAAGCTCATCGAACAAACGGCTGTGCACAGAGCGCAGGCGGGTGGGCAGGCCCGCTGCTCCGTGTCATTCCGGCCCTTGCACGGCCTCCCTTCTTTACCTGCGCAGCGCGCCTGCCCACCCTCCTGCTTGCCGCGATTGCGCTGCCTTGCGTCTGTGCGCAGGCTCGCGTGGAGCCGGGAGGCGGGTGTGCGCTCTTGCGCAGGTAAAGAAGGGAGGCCGCAAGGCGGCCGGAATGACACGGAGCAAGGGCGCGCACCCGCGTCCCGGCGGACGCCTTCCCCGATGCAGGCATTCTTCGACGGACTTTCGACACTAGCTGGCCGCGCGCCGCAGGAAGCGGCCGAAACCGCTCTCGCGCCCGAGTGTCGGGACCGGCTCGTCGTTCTCGAACGCCAGCCGCCCGTTGATCCACACCGCCTTCACCACTCCGTCGCTGCGGTTCACCACACGCGGCAGGCCGCCGAGCTCCTCGAACGGCGCCTCGGCATAGGTGTCCAGCTTGGCCGCGCGCAGCGCCTGCGGATCGATCAGCACCAGGTCGGCCTGCGCGCCCTCGCGCAGCCGGCCGGCGTCGACGCCGAACCAGTCGGCGATCTCGCCGGTGAGCCGCCACACCGCCTTCTCCGGCGCCATCACCGCGTTGTCGCGCGCGGCCAGCTGCAGCAGGCACAGGCCGTAGTTGTAGAAGGCCATATTGCGCAGATGCGCGCCGGCGTCGGAGAAGCCGACGATGGCCGAGGGGTCGTTGAGATTGGCCGCCACGCGCAGCGGGTTGTGGTTGCCGATCACCGTGGACCAGCGCAGCTGGCGGCCGTGCTCGACGACCAGGTCGAGAAAGGTCAGCGCCTCGTGCTCGCCGCGCTGCTGGGCCACCTGCTGCACGGTCTTGCCGACCAGGCTGCGGTCCGGGCAGTCCAGGATGTGCGCATCGCCGAAATCGCGGTGCCAGACGCGGCCGCCCCAGCGGCGCTGGTACTCCTTGCGGAAGGTCTCGCGGTAGGCGGCATCGTTGAACAGACGGTTGCGATCCAGGTCGCGCGTCAGGTGCAGCGCGGCCTCGCCGGCGGGGAATTCCTCGAAGACCACGAAGTCGATGCCGTCGGCATAGACCTTGAACGGCTGCGGCAGCGCCTGCAGCCGGAAGGCTGCACCCAGCACCTGGTTGAAGAAGCGCGCGCCGGCCGCGGTGAGGCGGTCCAGCCCCGGCCTTGCCTTGATGTCCATCAGCGTGATCAGCGTGGTCTTGAGCCGCCGGCGCAGCCCCAGGCCTGCCGAGGTGATCATGTAGAACACCGCGTTGATCGGGTTGTTCAGATTGGGTGCCGACTGCAGGATCGCGCCGCGCCGGCGCAGCAGCTTGTGCAGGCGGCGGTACTCGCGCCAGCTCGCATAACTCGAGGGCAGCGCGGCCGAGCGGAAGCGGTCGCCGTCGACCTTGTCCCAGGGGTTGGTCATCGCCGACAGGCCCAGCAGTCCTTCGTCGATGGCCAGGTTCAGCTGCTGCTCCATCTGCTGCATCTCGGCTTCGGTCGGCCGCACCTTGGGGTCCACCGAACGCCCCAGGCCCATCACCGCGGCGCGCAGGTCCGAATGGCCGAGGAAGCTGGCCACATTGGGGCCCAGCGGCAGGCTCTGCAGGTGCCGCACATAGCCGGCGGCATCGCGCCAGGTCTTGATCCGCTGCAGCACCGGCAGCACATGCTCGCGCGGAATGGACTCCACGCGGGTGAAGATGTCCGAGGCGTCCTCGGGCTCGCAACAGACCATGCTGATCGAGCAGCTGCCGACGAAGCAGGTGGTCACGCCGTGGCGCACCGATTCCTGCAGGCTGGGCGCGATCAGCAGCTCGGCGTCGTAATGGGTGTGGATGTCGATGAAGCCGGGCGTGAGCCACAGGCCCTGGGCCTCGACGACACGCTGTGCGAGCTGGGGGTCCAACGGCGTCGGGCTGATCGCGACGATGCGGCCGCCGCTGACGGCGACGTCGGCCAGCACCGGCGGCGCGCCGCTGCCGTCGAAGACGCGGGCGCGCCGGATCAGCAGCTCGCAGGGGCTGTCGTGCATGGGGTGTCTCCTCGCTTTTTGAGTGTGGCGGCCGCTCCATGGCGGCGTCAGCGATGCTAGAGGCGGCGCGGCACGAATGGCAATCGGTCCGCGCCCGGGGGCGCCGCGGGCTGCACCCAAGGGGCCCAGGCGTTGCTACCATCAGCCACAGCGCAGCGGCCGGCGCGCCCGGCGGCGGCCCCATGGCTCATCAGCAAGGAGTTCGGCATGAGAGTCTGGTTTGCAGGCAGGACACTGGCCCTGGCGCTGGGCAGCGTCGCGATCGCGCCGCACGCGCTGGCGCAGGCTGGCTCGTCGCTGACCGTCTACGGTCTGGCTGATGTGGCGGTGGAACTCAGCGAGGCGGGCCGCGGCTCGTTCTGGCGCGTGGTCAGCGGTGGCAACCTGGGCAGCCGGCTGGGCTTTCGCGGCAGTGAGGATCTGGGCGGCGGTCTCTCGGCGGTGTTCCGCATCGAGGCCGGCATCAACCTCGACGACGGCACGGCGGCGCAGGGCGGTCGCGCCTGGGGCCGGGAGGCCTCGGTGGGCATTGCCTCGCGCGAGGCTGGCACACTGGTGGCGGGGCGCATTCCGATGCCCTACAACATCGCGCTGGTCGCGGTCGATGCCTTCGGCTGGGGCGGCTCGGGCGGGCAGATCGCCATCGGCCGCAATGATCCGGCGCTGCGCCCCATGCTTGCGCTCGGCCTGGCAGCGCGCGTGGACAACGCGCTGCGCTACAGCAGCCCGAACTGGCAAGGCCTGAACCTGCAAGCGATGGCCTCGCTGGGCGAGGGCTCGACCAGCATCGGCCGCGGCACGGGCTTTGCGGCGCGCTACACGCAGGGCGCCGTCGATGCGGTGGTGTCGACCCAGCGCCTCAACGGCGCGGGCAATCTGGGGGCCAGCGGCAGCGTGCAGGGCCTGGTCGTCGGCGGCAGCCTGAAGCTGGGCGCCAGCCGCGTATTCGCCGGCCTCACCGACGAGCGCAACAGCTGCAGCACCGGTTGCGGCGGGCTGCAGCGAGTGTCCGGCGCGACGACGGCGCGCTTTCGCCTGCTCAATCTGGGCCTGCGCCAGCCGCTGGGCGCGGCCTTCACCGGGCTTGCGCAATACACGCGCGTGCAGGATCGCTCCACCTATGCCGTCGCCACCGGCGACCGCGATGCCCACTGGTGGGCCCTGGGCGGCGAGTACGTGCTCTCCAAGCGCAGCATGGTTTATGGCTCGATCGGCACGGTGGGCAACCGCAACGGTTCGAACTATGTGCTCGGCAGCGGCAGCGCGCTGCAGGCTGCCGGCGTGATCGGCGCCGGCAATCCGCGCGCCAGCACCGCGCAGCTGGGTGTGCGGCACAGCTTCTGAGCGCCAACGCGAGCCTGTGATGCTGGACGACTGGCGTGGCCCACGGGAAATGGCAGCCTCGGCTGGCCGATATCGGCCGATCTGGGCGTGCGGGTCGGTGCAGCATACGCCGGCATGGGCTTGGCACAGGGGCCAATCGCGGTGATCGGCTTGTGGCCCCCATGCATTGCGCGCCGTGCCGCTTGAGTCGCAGGGCTTGCCACAGCACCCCGCTCCAGCCATGTTGAAGTCTCGACTCGCGCCCCTCCTCACACCGGCGATCGCCATCGTTGGCTTTCTGCTGAGCCTGGCCCTTGGCGCCTGGCTGCAGGCGATCCACAACACCGATGCCAGGGAGCTGTTCGAGCGCCATGCCGACCGGGTCGAGGATGAGATCAAGCGGCGCCTGGGCATGCCTCTCTACGGTCTGAATGGTCTGCGCGGCATGCACCAGGCCATGGAACCGGTGTCGCGCGCCGAGTTCCGAGCCTGGGTGCTTGCGCGCGAGATGGATCTGGAGTTCCCCGGTGTGCGCGGCTTCGGGCGCATCGAGCGTGTGCTGCCCGCCGAGCGCGAGACTTGGCTGGAGAAGGTTCGCGCCGACGGTGCGCCAGGCTTCGCAGTCCGGCAGCTGAGTGAGGGCATCGATGGTCCGTCCTATGTGATCCGCCTCATCGAGCCGGTGGAGCGCAATGGTCCGGCAGTCGGGCTGGACGTGGGAAGCGAGCCCAGGCGCCGCGCGGCGATCGAGCGTGCGATCGAGACCGGCGCACCGACTTTGACCCGACCGGTCCCCTTGGTCCAGGACGGCAGGCAGACACCCGGATTCCTGCTCTATGTGCCGCTCTACAAGGGTGAGCAGGCCCCCAAGGACGGCGTGGAGCGCCGTCGGATGCTGCGAGCCGTGCTGTACTCGCCGATCGTGGCGCGTGAGATCCTCGCCGGAGCCACGCGTGTTGCCGACGATCGGGTCGACTTCGTGCTGCAGACCCAGGTCGGCAAAGGTGCGCCGGAGCAGGTCTTCGAAAGCCGGCCTGCCGAGTTGCTGGCGCAGGCCTCGGCCAGCCCGCCGAGCCGCACAGCGCGGGCGCAGCCCTTGTTCCGCTTGGAACGCCGCTTCGAGATTCACGCCTTGCCTTTCGTGCTGCAGGTGAGCAGCACGCCGCAGCTTGAGCAGTCGATCGACAGGACCACGCCCGGCTTGGTGACCCTGGGCGGGCTGTTGCTGACCTTTGCCCTGGCGTGGCTGGCGAGCCTGAGCGCCAGGGAGCGTCAGCGTGCTGAACGGCAGGTGGCGTCGATGACGCAGGAGCTGGACAGGCTCGCTGCGGTCGCGCGCTATACGCAGAATGCTGTCGTGATCACCGGCCTGGACCGCCGCACGGTCTGGGTCAACGAGGGCTTCGTGAGGCTGACCGGCTACTCGGCTGCGGAAGCGCTCGGCCGCTCGCCCGGCCAGCTGCTGCAGTGTCCGGCGACCGATCTGCGCGAGGTCGCGCGCTTGAGGGCGGCGCTGGAGGCTGGGGAACCGTTCCGCGGTGAACTGGTCAATCGCAGCAAGAGCGGACGCGACTACTGGGTCGAGATCGAGATCGAGGCGCTGCGCGACGCGGCAGGAGCCGTCACCGGCTTCATGGCCATCGAGTCCGACGTGACCGAGCGCAAGGCCATGCTGCAGCAGCTCACACAAACCCGTGCCGAGGCGGCTCGTTTGGCCATGGTGGCGCGCCGCACGTCCAACGCGGTGGCGATCACGGACACGCAGCTGCGCATCGAGTGGGTCAACGAGGCCTTCACCGCGCTGTACGGCCATGGGCTGGAGCAGGCGGCGGGCCGCAGCTTGCACGAGCTGCTCGCGGGGCCGAACACCGAGGCGGAGCCGCTGGCTGCGCTGCGGGCGGCGGTCGAGTCTGGCGCTGCCTGCCGGGTGGAGCTGATCAACCGCGCCGTCGATGGCCGGGATGTGTGGGTCGATGTCGAGATGCAGCCGCGCTTCGACGCCTCGGGGCAGGTCGACGGCTTCATCGAGGTGCACAGCGACATCTCGGCGCGGCGCCTGGCCGAGGCCGAGGCCAGGCGCGCGGCCGAACTGCTGCGCAATGCCGTCGAGGCCCTCGACGAGGGCTTTGTGCTGTTCGACGCCGACGACAGGATGGTGATGTGCAACGCGCGCCACCGCGAGCTGTATCCGCATGTCGCGGATCTGCTGGTGCCGGGCGCGCGTTTCGAGGACATCGCTCGTCGCAGCGCCGAACGAGGCGCCCATCCCGATGCCATCGGGCGTGTGGATGCCTGGCTGCGCGAGCGCATGGCCATGCGCCATCAGGGCAACACGGTGAGCATCCAGCGGCTGACCAGCGGGCGCACGCTGCGCATCGTCGAGCGGCGACTGGCCGATGGTCACACCGTCGGCGTGCGCATCGACATCACCGAGCTGGAGCGCGCCCGTCAGCAGGCCGAGGCCGCCAGGAAGGAGGCCAGTGAGGCGCTGGCGCGCCTGCAGGCCATCTACGACATATTGCCGGTCGGCATCTCGATCACCGATCCGCAGGGTCACATCATCGACTGCAACCCCGCTTCCGAGCGGCTGCTGGGCATCACCAAGTCCGAGCATCTGGCCCGCAGCTACGACAGCCGGAACTGGCAGATCCTGCGCGAGGACGGCTCGCCGATGCCGCCCGAGGAGTTTGCCAGCGTGCGTGCGCTGACCGAGCAGCGTCCTGTGCATGACGCGCTGATGCAGGTCGTGACGCCGACCCGCACGGTCTGGCTGTCGGTCAGTGCGATGCCCGCCGAGCATCCCGGCCTGGGTGTCGTGATCGGCTACGTGGATGTCAGCGAGCAGCGCGCACAGCAGGCGGCGCTGATCGAGGCAAAGGCAGCGGCGGAGCAGGCCAGCGTCGCGAAGAGCCAGTTCCTGGCCAATATGAGCCACGAGATCCGCACGCCGATGAACGCGATTCTGGGCATGCTGACCCTGCTGCAGCGAACCCAGTTGAACGGGCGTCAGGCCGACTATGCAGCGAAGACCGAGAGCGCCGCGCGCTCGCTGCTGGGTCTGCTCAACGACATTCTCGATTTCTCGAAGATCGAGGCCGGCAAGATGGCCTTGGATCCGCACCCCTTCCGGCTCGAGAGGCTGATGGGTGATCTGGGGGTGATCCTCTCGGCCAGCGTCGGCAGCAAGCCGATTGACCTCTTGTTCGACCTCGATCCGCGTTTGCCCAGTTCGCTGCTGGGCGACGCGCTTCGTTTGCAGCAGGTGCTCATCAATCTTGGCGGCAACGCGCTCAAGTTCACCGAACAGGGCGAGGTGGTGGTGTCGGTCCGCCGCCTTGAAGACGACGCCAGCGGCGTGCGGCTGCGCTTCGCGGTCCGCGACACCGGCATCGGCATCGCGCCGCAGGACCAGGCGCGCATCTTTGCAGGCTTCATCCAGGCGCAGGCGTCGACGACGCGGCGCTTCGGCGGCACGGGCCTGGGCCTGGCAATCAGCAAGTGGTTGGTGGAGATGATGGGCGGGCGGCTCGGGCTCGAGAGCGAGCTGGGCCGCGGCACCTGTTTCTTCTTCGAGCTGTTCCTGCCTTACGCCGAGAGCCCGCAAGAAGCGCCCATGCCTGCTGCTGCGGGGGCGCTGAGGGTGCTGGTCGTGGACGACAACGCCACGGCTTGTGCCTTGCTGCAGCAGCAATGCGAGGCGCTGGGGTGGGCTGCCGATGTGGTGCAGGACGGTACGCAGGCTGTCCACCGGGTCGCGGATGCGCAGCGTGAGGGGCGAGCCTATGACGTGCTGCTGGTGGACTGGCAGATGCCGGGCCAGGACGGCTTCGAGACGATCGCGGGCATCGATGCTGCGGGTCAACGCGGTGCAGCCACGACGGTGCTGATGGTCACGGCGCAGGGGCGCGAGCAGCTCGAACAGCGCAGGCAAGCCGATCAGGCGCTTCTGGATGCCTACCTCGTCAAGCCTCTGACGCCGTCGATGCTGTTCGATGCGGTGATCAACGCGCGCTCGGGCCGTGGACAGCTGCCACTGTCCGGACATTCGGCGCTGCAGGGTCGCCGCAGGCTCGAAGGGCTGCGGCTGCTGCTGGTCGAGGACAACCTCAACAACCAGCAGGTGGCCTGCGAGTTGCTGGGTGACGAGGGCGCTCAGGTGCGGGTGGCTGGAAACGGCGCGGAAGCGGTGGACGCTCTCGCTGGATCGGCGGCGGCGTTCGATCTGGTGCTGATGGATCTGCAGATGCCGGTGATGGATGGCTTCACCGCCACCAGCCGCATCCGCCAGGATCTGGATCTGCCGACGCTGCCCATCGTGGCGATGACCGCCAATGCGATGGCAAGCGACCGCGAAGCCTGCCTGGCGGCGGGCATGAATGACCATGTCGGCAAGCCCTTCGATATCGATCAGCTTGTCGGCGTGATCCGGCGCCATTGCGGACTCGAGGCGATGGCGGATGGGTCGGCTGTGGCTGTCGACGCTGCAGCCTTGCTACCTGCCAGCGTGAGCGCGCTGGCCGCCGACGCGGGCATCGATCTGGAGTCCGCGCTGCGGCGCATGGGTGGCAAGGCTGCTGTGCTGCAGCGACTGCTGGCAGGCTTTCTGGACGACGTTGAGCGCTTGATCGCGACGGCGACCTCTGCCATCAGCGAGCGGCGCCATGGCGAAGCGGCCACGGCACTGCATACGCTGAAGGGACTTGCAGCCACGGTGGGCATGGCACCTTTCGCTGCCACGGCCGCCGCGGCGGAAATGGCGGCGCGCCAGCACCAAGGCGAGCGCGGGCTTGAAGAGTCGCTGCCGCTGGACGCCCAGCTCAATGCCCTGGCCGATGCGTGGGCGCACAACCGGGAAGCGATGCACGAGCTGTTGCGCGTGTGGAGCGCCGAGACGGCGGCGTCCGCGCCGACAGCGACGGCGGCACTGGATGCCCCAGCGCTGAGACGGGATCTGGAGGCCATGCTGCCGCTGCTTGCAAACGCAGACATGGAGGCGCTGGATGCGCTGCAGGCGCTCGTCGAGCAGCATCCAGGCGCGGCGGGCCTACAGCTGGACGCATTGGATGCTGCCGTCAACCAGCTCGACTTCGACGCGGCGCAAGCGGTCGTCGAGCGGTGGTTGAAGGAGCTGCCGTGATCACGGCCGTGCCCCAGGCTTTCCTGATGGCGCGAGGGGGGCCTGCAGGCACAGCCTCTCGGGCGAGGCACTGAGGCCGGCCACCGAATGCGCGGCGCTTACTTGCCGATGCAGAAGCTGCTGAAGATGACGCCCAGCAGGTCGTCGGCGCTGAAGGCGCCGGTGATCTCGCCCAGCGCATCGTGCGCCAGGCGCAGCTCCTCGGCCAGCAGATCCAGCGCCGGCGGTTGCTGCGTGGCCTGGGCATGGGCGAGCTCGAGATGCTCGCGCGTGCGCCTAAGCGCCTGCACATGGCGCTCGCGGGCGATGAACTGCCCTTCCGGCACCGCGTGCCAGCCGACCTGCTCGAGCAGGCGGCGGCGCAGCGCGTCCAGACCTTCGCCGGTCTTGGCGGAGAGCGTCAGCGCGCCGGCTGGCAAGACCTGACCCTGCGCGGCATCGGCCTTGTTGTAGAGCTGCAGAATGCGCGCCGGATCCACCTCGGCCAGGCGGCTGCGGATTTCGGCATCCTCGGCCTCGTAGTCGAGCTGGCCGACGCGTGTGAGATCGTGCAGGAAGAGCACGACATCGGCCTCGCGGATCGCGTCCCAGCTGCGCGCCACGCCGATGCGCTCGACGAGGTCCTCGGTCTCGCGCAGGCCCGCGGTGTCGCTGATGTGCAGCGGCACGCCTTCGATCTGTATGGTCTGGCTGACCTTGTCGCGCGTGGTGCCGGGGATGGGCGTGACGATGGCCAGCTCGGCGCCGGCCAGCGCGTTGAGCAGTGAGCTCTTGCCCACATTGGGCTGGCCGGCCAGCACGACCTTGATGCCTTCGCGCAGCAGCGCGCCCTGGCGGGTTCGGTCCAGCACCGCATCGAGCTGCGCGGTGATGCGTTGCAGCTGGCCCAGCGCGTCGGCCTGCTGCAGGAAGTCGATCTCTTCCTCCGGGAAGTCCAGCGTCGCCTCGACCAGCATGCGCAGCTGGATCAGCGCGTCACGCAGCTTGCTGACTTCGCCGGAGAGCGCACCGGAGAGCGCGCGGCTGGCGCTGCGTGCCGCGGCTTCGGTACTGGCGTCGATCAGGTCCGCGACGGCTTCGGCCTGCGCCAGGTCCAGCTTGCCGTTGAGGAAGGCGCGCTGCGTGAACTCGCCCGGCTCGGCCAGACGGATGTGCTTGAGCGTCGGCGCGGTCGCGCCGGCCTCGAGGCAGCGCGCCAGCAGCAGCTGCAGCACCACCGGGCCGCCATGGGCCTGAAGCTCCAGCACATGCTCGCCGGTGTAGCTGTGCGGCGCCGGGAAGAGCAGCGCCAGGCCGTGGTCGATGGCGTCGCCGTTGGCAGCGCGAAACGGCAGATAGCTGGCTTCGCGGGCCTTCAGCGCGCGGCCGCAAATGGCCTCGACCAGGGGGCTCAGGTCCTGCGGGGAAGAGACGCGCACGATGCCGACGGCCCCGCGTCCGGGAGCGGTGGCGATGGCGGCGATGGGGTCCTGGTGGCGCGCGAGGAGCATCGGCGCGATTGTCGCCGATGCCTTGGCGGGTGTATGGCGCGGGGGAGGCCGGGTGCGGCGCTCTCGTGAGCTCGAACCTCGTGCCGGTGTCCCGCCCTGCCCTACTACTGCTGCAGCCGGGAGCTCTCTGCCCCGCATGGCGCGATTTGACGGCGCCGGGTGGGCAATGAAAAAGCCCCCAGGCAGGGGGACTGCCGTGGGGGCTGTGAACTATTGCAGCGAATTCGCGAGGCTCAGTGCATCACGCCCAGCTGCTTGTTGATCATCCACTGCTGGGCGATCGACAGGATGTTGTTGACCAGCCAGTACAACACCAGGCCTGCCGGGAAGAAGAAGAACATCACGCCGAAGGCCAGAGGCATGATCCACATAAGCTTGGCCTGCATGGGGTCCGGCGGCGTGGGGTTCAGCCAGACCTGCAGCAGGCTGGACAGCGTCATCAGCACCGGCAGCACGTAGTAGGGGTCCTTGGCCGACAGGTCGGTGATCCACCAGATCCACGGCGCGTGACGCATCTCGACGCTGGACAGCAGCACCCAGTACAGCGCGATGAAGAAGGGCATCTGCAGCAGGATGGGCAGGCAGCTGCCCAGCGGGTTGATCTTCTCCTCGCGGTAGATGCGCATCATCTCCTGCTGCATCTGCTGCGGCTTGTCCTTCAGGCGCTCGCGCATTTCCATGATGCGCGGGTTCACCGCCTTCATCTTGGCCATGCTGCGGTAGGCGCTGGCGTTGAGCCAGTAGAAGGCGACCTTCAGCAGCACCACCAGCGCGATGATGGCCCAGCCCCAGTTGCCGAGCAGCTTGTGCAACTGGTCGAGCAACCAGAACAGCGGCTTGGACAGCATGGTGAACCAGCCATAGTCCTTCACCAGTTCCAGGCCCGGGGCCAGCTCGGCGAGCTTCTTCTCTTCCTGCGGGCCGACGAAAAGCACATCGTCGGCGGTCAGGCTGCTGCCGGGGGCGATCTGCGCCAGCGGGAACAGCATGCCGATCGAGTACAGGTTGTTGTCGACCTTCTTGGCGTAGAACTCGCGCGGAGCCGCCGCGTTGCGCAGCCAGGCGCTGGCGAAGTAGTGCTGCACCATCGCGACCCAGCCGTCCTGCGCGCTCTTCTCGTGCTCGGCCTTGGCCTTCTCGATGTCCGAGAAGTCGATCTTCTGGAACTTGGCCTTGTCGGTGTAGATCGCCGGGCCGGTGAAGGTCGAGTAGAAGCTCGACTCCCCGGGGCCGGCCGTGCCGTCTCGCAGCAGCTGCGTGTAGAGCTGCGGCGCCAGCGGCGCGGCGGAGACGTTGTGGATCTCGTGCTTGACGTCGATGGCGTAGTCGCCGCGCTTGAAGGTGAAGCTCTTCACCAGCTTCAGGCCGCCAGCCTCGGGCGACTCGAAGCGCACGGTGAGGCTCTGCTCGCCGTCCTTGAGGCTGCGCTCGCCGGGCAGCAGCTTCATCACCGTGAGGTGCGTCGGCGCGCCAGGCACGCCGATCAGGCCGGTCTGGGCGAGGTAGGTGCGATTGGCGCTGCGGTCGAGCACGACGACATGGCCGCTCGGGTCGGTCTCGTCCTTGTGCTTGAGCAGTTCGATGCGCACCACGCTGCCGCCGACGCTATCCAGCGTGGCCTTGACCACGTCGGTGCTGACGGTCACCAGCTCGCCTGCTGGTGCGGTCGGTGCCGCAGCAGTCGGGGCAGCGCCGGCGCTGCCAGCAGCGGCCGGCAGCGTGCTTGCTGCGGGCACACCGGAGGGTGTCGGGCCGGAAGCCGCCACGGGCTTCGGTGCGGCCGGACTGAACATCGACGGTTGACCGTTGTGCTTTTGCCAGGCGTCCCACAGCAGGACGAGCGACATGGTGAACACCAACCACAGCACGGTGCGGCGTATATCAGTCATTGCGAGGCTTCAGGATTTGAGGACGAAGAGGGGCGCGCCAGTCCACAGCCGAGGCGGGTGAACAGGCGGGGCGGATTGTCGGGCACCGGGTCGTGCCCACCCAGACAGAAGGGGTTGCAGCGCAGAATGCGTGCCGCAGCCATATAGGTGCCGGCGCAGGCGCCATGCTTGCCCAGCGCCTGCATGGCATAGGCCGAGCAGCTGGGCGAGTAGCGGCAGCCGGCGTTGATCCAGGGACTCAGCAGCAGCTGATAGCCGCGCACCAGGCCCATCAACACCCGCTGCGGCAGACTGCGTCTTGGCGGGGGAGTGCTGCCGGGATCGGTCATGTCGATGCTCCGGCTACGCCTTGCGCGTCCTGGCGACGCAGCAGCTTGGCGACCAATTCCTGCAGCTCAAGTCGAACCGTTGCACGCAGTGCGTCGGACGCTGCGCTGGGGAATTGGCGGGGATCGAAAGGCGCGCGCAGGCGCACCACCCACAGGCCCGGAGCGAGTCCGGCCGCGGCTGTGGTGGTGAACGCAGCCCTGATCTGGCGCTTGATCAAGGCGCGCGTGACCGAGCGACGCGCGTTGCGCTTGGGCACCACGCAACCCAGCCACAGCCGCTCCAGTGCAACAGCGGGCATGGGTGCAGCCGGGCCAGTTGCGGCCGAAGGGCGCAGTCCGTCGTCCACAAGCATGTGAATTCCCGGTGGAGCCGCTGTTGATAACTTTGCTTCGCCTGTGGGTAACCTGTGGCCGGCCCGGCTGGGCCTGTCGGCAAGGTGGTGCACGGCGAAATGCGCGCTGAGTGCGCGGCTCGGGCTGCCGAGCACGCGCTCAAAGTCGGCCGATCGCTGGATGCGGCCGATCATCGGTGCTGCGCTGGCTTAGACAGCCAGACGCTTGCGGCCCTTGGCGCGGCGTGCGGCGATCACGGCGCGGCCGCCACGGGTCTTCATGCGCACCAGGAAACCGTGGGTGCGGGCGCGGCGGGTCTTGGAACCTTGGTAAGTACGCTTCATACAGAACCTCTTCTAGGCAAATTGGATCGAGGGCACCATCGCTGGTGATCTCGACTGATATGGGCACGTCGGTCGGGAGCGGTACATCCCTGAGCCGGAGTCATGGATGTGCGTCGCGCTGACACGGCACACCAATCAAGTCTGCCTTGCCCTCATGTCGTGCCGACGGAGCTCTGTCCGCCAAGCGCGCGCATGGGCAAGCCGTCCAGCGCCCGGAAAACCCGCGATTACACCAAAGATCTCCACCGGGGTCAACGACGCCCAAGTGCCCGCTGGGGGATTCCCTGGGCTTGACCGAGGCTGAGATTCTGTGGATAACCTCGGTTTCGGCGGCGCCAACGACGTACAATTCAGCCGCTCAAGAACTAGTTTTCCACAATGAGCCAGCAATTCTCAGGGGGCGATCTTTGGCAGCGCGGCTGTGAGCGCTTGGCTGCCGAACTCCCCGAGCAGCAATTCAATACCTGGATCCGGCCCTTGCCGCCGGCGGAGGTCAGCGAGGGGGCGGGTGCTGGGCAGCCGGGCAAGCTGGTGGTGTCGCTGCGCGTGCCGAACCGCTTCAAGCTCGACTGGATCCGCAATCAGTATGCCGGCCGCATCGAGGCCATCCTGAGTGAACTGGCCGGCCGACCGGCCCAGCTCGAGCTGGCGCTGGCGCCGCGTGAGGTTGTGGCGCGTGCATCCTCGCCGCTGCCGAGTCAGCAACCGATCTCAGTGGGCCAGGTGCTGCACAACGGGCTGCGCCCGACGTCGGTGCCGGCAGCCGCCACGCCGCCGGCAGGGTCTGCCGAAGCGCCGGTGTCCGCTCCTGTCGCGCCTGCGGCGAGCCGGCATCGCATCAATCCGGCCCTGACCTTCGATTCGCTGGTGCCTGGCCGCGCCAACCAGATGGCGCGCACCGCGGCACTTCACGTGGCCGGTGCGCCGGGCCAGATGTACAACCCGCTGTTCATCTACGGCGGCGTGGGCCTGGGCAAGACCCACCTGATCCACGCCGTCGGCAACGCGCTGCTCAAGGACAAACCTGATGCGCGCGTGCTCTACCTGCATGCCGAGCAGTTCATCTCCGACGTGGTGAAGAACTACCAGCGCAAGACCTTCGACGAGTTGAAGGCCAAGTACCACTCGCTGGACCTGCTGCTGATCGACGATGTGCAGTTCTTCGCTGGCAAGGACCGCACGCAGGAAGAGTTCTTCAACGCCTTCGAGGCGCTGCTGGCCAAGCGCGCGCACATCATCATGACCTCGGACACCTATCCGAAGGGCCTGGTGGACATCGACGAGCGCCTGACCAGCCGCTTCGACGCCGGCCTGACGGTGGCCATCGAGCCGCCCGAGCTGGAGATGCGCGTGGCCATCCTGATCAAGAAGGCCGAGGCCGAGGGTGCGCCCATGCCCGAGGACGTGGCCTTCTTCATCGCCAAGAACGTGCGCGCCAATGTGCGCGAACTCGAAGGCGCGCTGCGCAAGGTGCTGGCCTACAGCCGGTTCAGCCACAAGGAAATCAACATCCAGCTGGCGCGCGAGGCGCTGAAGGACCTGCTGTCCATCCAGAACCGCCAGATCTCGGTGGAGAACATCCAGAAGACGGTGGCCGACTTCTACAAGATCAAGGTCGCCGACATGTACAGCAAGAAGCGTCCGGCCAGCATCGCCCGGCCGCGCCAGATCGCGATGTACCTGGCCAAGGAGCTGACGCAGAAGAGCCTGCCCGAGATCGGCGAGCTGTTCGGCGGGCGCGACCACACGACCGTGCTGCACGCGGTGCGCAAGATGGGCGGCGAGCGCCAGAAGAACACCGAGCTGAACCAGCAGCTGCACGTGCTGGAACAGACGCTGAAGGGCTGAGGCCGCGCACGGGGCCCGAAAGGGGTCTGTGGCTACCGAAGGCATCGGCCACGATGCCGGTGGGCGAGCAGAGCCCCCAGGTTTCCACCCTCGGGAAACACCCCATTCCTGGGCGACAATGCGCGCTGTTCACGCGCGCGCGATCTTTAGGGGCTGCAGGGTGAGTCCGGAAGCGCGCGCCACCCGCTCAGAACCCCTTGGAGAGAGGTAGAAGACATGATTGTGTTGAAAGCCAGCCAGGACAAGCTGCTTGCCGCACTGCAGGCGGTGTCCGGCATCGTGGAGCGGCGCCACACCCTGCCGATCCTGGCCAATGTGCTGATACGCAAGCAAGGCTCGCAGGTGGAGTTCACCACCAGCGATCTCGAGATCCAGGTGCGCACCACCGTCGAGTTCGACGGCGACGCCGGCGCGCTGTCCACCACCGTGGGTGCGCGCAAGCTGATCGACATCCTGCGCTCGATGCCGGCCGACCAGACCGTCAGCCTGACGAGCAACCAGAACAAGATGACGCTGCAGGGCGGCAAGAGCCGCTTCACGCTGCAGACCCTGCCGGCCGACGACTTCCCGCTGGTGCAGGAAGCGGCCGACTTCGGCCCCGCCTTCAGCGTGCCGCAGAAGACGCTGAAGGGCCTGATCAACCAGGTGCACTTCGCGATGGCGGTGCACGACATCCGCTACTACCTGAACGGCATCCTCTTCGTCGCCGAGGGCAAGAACCTGACGCTGGTCGCCACCGACGGCCACCGCCTGGCCCTGGCCCAGGCGCAGCTGGAAACCGACATCCCCAAGCAGGAGGTGATCCTGCCGCGCAAGACCGTGCTGGAGCTGATGCGCCTGCTCAAGGACGGCGGCAAGGGTGGCGAGGACGAGAACCAGCCCATCGAGATGCGCTTCGCCGGCAACCAGGCCAAGTTCAGCTTCTCGGGCATGGAGTTCGTCACCAAGCTGGTCGAGGGCAAGTTCCCCGACTACAACCGCGTGATCCCGAAGAACCACAAGTTCCGCGTCACGCTGGGCCGTGCGCCGCTGCTGGCCAGCCTGCAGCGCGCCGCCATCCTGACCAGCGAGAAGTTCAAGGCCGTGCGGCTGAGCTTCACGCCGGGCCTGCTGTCCATCGCCTCCAGCAATGCCGAGCAGGAAGAGGCCAAGGAAGAGATCGAGATCGACTACGACGGCGACACCATCGAGACCGGTTTCAACGTGACCTACCTGATGGACGTGCTGCAGAACATGCCGCAGGACATGGTCTGCATCGACCTCAACGACAGTGCCTCCAGCGCACTGATCACCATCCCCGAGACCAGCGGCTTCAAGTACGTCGTGATGCCGATGAGGATCTGACGATCCTCATCGGCTGCGCCACGAATGTGGCGCACCCCCTGCCCCCGCCGCGCGGGGGTTCTAGACAGTCAGTTGTAGCGGCCGCTTCGCGGCCTTGAGTACCTTGCCATGAGCGATTCGACCACCCCCGAGAACACCCCCGCCCCGACCCCGGCAGCCAGCAGCGGCTACGGCGCGGACTCGATCCAGATCCTCGAGGGCCTGGAGGCGGTGCGCAAGCGCCCCGGCATGTACATCGGCGACACCTCCGACGGCACCGGCCTGCACCACCTGGTGTTCGAGGTGGTCGACAACTCCATAGACGAGGCCCTGGCCGGCCATTGCGACGACATCGTCGTCACCATCCACACCGACAACAGCATCAGCGTCATCGACAACGGCCGTGGCATCCCCACCGGCGTGAAGATGGACGACAAGCACGAGCCCAAGCGCAGCGCTGCCGAAATCGCGCTGACCGAGCTGCACGCCGGCGGCAAGTTCAACCAGAACAGCTACAAGGTCTCGGGCGGCCTGCACGGCGTGGGCGTCTCATGCGTGAACGCGCTGTCCAAGTGGCTGCGCCTGACCGTGCGCCGCGACGGCAAGGTTCACCACATCGAGTTCCGCAAGGGCGTGCCGCAGGACCGCGTGCTGGAGATGCGCGACGGCTTCGAGGTCAGCCCGATGAAGATCATCGGCGACACCGACAAGCGCGGTACCGAGGTGCACTTCCTGCCGGACACCGAGATCTTCCAGCAGAACAACGACTTCCACTACGACATCCTCGCCAAGCGCCTGCGCGAGCTCTCCTTCCTGAACAACGGCGTCAAGATCCGCCTGGTCGACGAGCGCAACAACAAGGAAGACAACTTCGCCTACGCTGGCGGCGTGAAGGGCTTCGTCGAGTTCATCAACAAGGGCAAGACCACGCTGCACCCCAACATCTTCCACGCCATGGGCGACAAGGTGTCCGAGCAGGGCACCAACATCGGTGTGGAAGTGGCGATGCAGTGGAACGACGGCTTCAACGAGAACGTCCTCTGCTTCACCAACAACATCCCGCAGCGCGATGGTGGCACCCACCTCACCGGCCTGCGCGCCGCGATGACTCGCGTCATCAACAAGTACATCGAGGACAACGAGCTGGCCAAGAAGGCCAAGGTCGAAGTGGCCGGCGACGACATGCGCGAAGGCCTGGCCTGCGTGGTCTCGGTGAAGGTGCCCGAGCCCAAGTTCAGCAGCCAGACCAAGGACAAGCTGGTCTCCAGCGAGGTGCGCGCGCCGGTGGAAGACATCGTCTCGCGCCTGCTCACCGACTATCTGCTCGAGAACCCCGCCGACGCCAAGATCATCTGCGGCAAGATCGTCGAGGCCGCCCGCGCCCGCGAAGCCGCGCGCAAGGCCCGCGAGATGACGCGCCGCAAGGGCGTGCTCGACGGCCTGGGCCTGCCCGGCAAGCTGGCCGACTGCCAGGAGAAAGACCCCTCGCTGTGCGAGATCTACATCGTCGAGGGCGACTCCGCCGGCGGCTCCGCCAAGCAGGGCCGCGATCGTAAGTTCCAGGCCATCCTGCCGCTGCGCGGCAAGATCCTGAATGTGGAGAAGGCGCGCTACGAGAAGCTGCTCACCTCTAACGAGATTCTTACGCTCATCACCGCTTTGGGCACCGGCATCGGCCGCGGCGCCGGCAGCGACGACTTCAACCCCGACAAGCTGCGCTACCACCGCATAATCATCATGACCGACGCGGACGTGGACGGCGCCCACATCCGCACCCTGCTGCTGACCTTCTTCTACCGCCAGACGCCCGAGCTGGTGGAGCGCGGCCACATCTACATCGCGCAGCCGCCGCTGTACAAGGTCAAGGTCGGCAAGCACGAGCAGTACCTGAAGGACGCCCACGAGTTCGACGCCTTCCTGCTGAAGGTGGCGCTGCAGGACGCCAGCCTGGAAACCGGTGACGGCGCCACCAAGCTCAGCGGCGAAGCGCTGGACGCGCTGGCGCGCAAGTACGTGGCCGCGCAGAGCGTGATCGAGCGCCTGTCCAGCTGGATGGACGGCGAGGCGCTGCACGCCCTCGCCGGCGGCCTGGCGCTGAAGATCGACAGCCGCGACGACGCCGAAGCCAGCGCCGCTGCGCTGAAGGCCGCGCTGCACGACGCCGAAGTCACGGTGGAAACCGACCCGCGCACCGACAAGCTCTTCCTGAAGATCGCGCGCATGCACCACGGCAATGTGCGCGCCAGCGTCATCCACGCCGACTTCGTGCACGGCGCGGACTACGAAGTGCTGGCCGACGCCGGCCAGAGCTTCCTCGGCCTGATCAAGGAAGGCGCCGTGGTCCGCAAGGGCGAAGGCGAGAAGGCCAAGGAAGCCAAGATCGGCGACTTCCGCGCCGCCATGGCCTGGCTGATGGCCCAGGCCGAAGGCAGCATCGGCCGCCAGCGCTACAAGGGCCTGGGCGAGATGAACCCCGAGCAGCTCTGGGAAACCACCATGGACCCCAATGTGCGCCGCCTGCTGCGCGTGCAGATCGACGACGCCATCGAAGCCGACCGCGTGTTCACGATGCTGATGGGCGACGAGGTGGAGCCGCGCCGCGACTTCATCGAGAGCAATGCCTTGAGGGCGGGGAACATCGACGTGTGAGCCCGGGTGTAAAGCGTCGCATATATCGAGAATCAGAGCCACATAACCTGAGAACGGCGATGATTGTTCGTCTCAGGCGTCTGGACCTGTGCCAATCGCGGAGTACTGGTCGCAGGTCAATTGCTGCTTGCGAGGCCGTGCTGCGGATGGTGAGAGTTTGCTAAAACTGGCCCAAGATGGGTAAATCTTGGTACTGAACCACCAATTGGCGTGTCCAACGCGAGAGGGTTGAATGCCCGACCAAGCTCTTGCTAAGCCGCATCGGTGGCCCAATGCCTCGCTGCAAGTAAGCGCTCGCATGGCAAGGGTGCGGTTGAAAGGTACGGAACCGGAGCAACGTCTCTGCCGATTCCTTGTTGGTCACGGTTTTGAATTCACCGTAAACGATTCATCCCTTCCCGGAAGTCCGGATATCGTGTTTGCGGACCATAAAGTTGCCGTCTTCGTACATGGGTGCTTCTGGCATGGTCATGTAGGATGTGGACGAGCGAAGGTTCCGCAAAATAACCATGATTTATGGGTGGCAAAAATTAAAGCCACCGTCAGGCGGGACCGCCGGGTGTGCAGGGCACTTCGCAATGCCGGATGGAGCGTGCTGACGTTTTGGGAATGCCAACGGGCCGAGAAGGACATGCGCCGCCTTCTTCAAAGACTTCTCCAAAGGATGAAATCATAGGCACGGTTCGGACATATTGATAAACACCTGCATTTGTAGCGCGCACAAGTTACTCGAGGGAGCAACAAATGTTCATAGCTCAGCCGGGGCATAGCTTCAATATCCTCATTTGTCAGGAGCTGCTCGCTAAGCAACTGGGTCACAGAAAATGGAACATCGCTGAGTTTGCTGTTGCTTGGGCAAACTATTCTGGCGTGAGCAAAATGTTTGACCAGATGCGAGATTTTCTCTCCGACGGTGGTCATATACGAGTGACGGTGGGCCTGGATTTTGGGAGTACGACCTACGAAGGTTTAGGTCGCCTCCTGGACCTTGAGCATGGAGCAGACATGACTTCACATGTCTTCTTTGACGAAAACCCGGCCTGCACATTTCATCCAAAAGTATTCCTGTTCAGTAGTGATGATGAGGCCCGTTTGTTGGTTGGCTCTAGCAACATGACGGGTGCGGGATTGGAAACTAACATCGAGGCGGCATTGTGCTTCTCCGGGGATTTGCGCGACGATACGATTCGTGGCGCTCGTCATGCATTGGCGGCTTGGCGCGACGAAGCGAGCGATTCGAGGACTCGACGTTTGACCCGGGAGTTTCTTGAGCAACTCCGAGAGCGTCGATATGTCCTAACTGAAGAAGAAATGCGCACTCGTCGCAGCTCTGGCGATAGCCATAGGGCTTCGCCAGAGTCGCCGCTCTTCGGAAGGAGTTCGACGCGCCCACACAGACCCGGCCGTCTGACAGCAGGGGAAAGCACGAAAGTTGGGCGTACAACCGGTTCGGCTCTTGGTGAAGTGCTACTTATGCGCGTCAGGCCTCGCCGAGATGGAGGCCAAGTCCAAATTTCGATGAGGATTCTAGAGGCCTCATTTTTGCATGGCGTCGAGAAAGTCGTTTCGGTCGATGGGACTATTCGGGAAATCGGCTACAACATCGCGAGAGGAGTTCGCAATACAGCGCGATTCGAAGCTCCGGAGATGCGTGGCATGAAGAATCCGGTCGCCAGATTCCAATGGGTGAATATCGGGCATGGTAATCGCCGGCCCGATAGAGTTCTACAGTACGAGATTTTCGATGCGCACAATCACCCTGAAGGCCGCACCATTTTAAGGAAACTCGTGGAGGGAATTACTTCTCCGCCCTTAACCAAACTTGGAGAATTGAGTCAAGAGGAGACCGTCCTTTCCACTGGAAATCAGGCCAATGCGCAGTGGTATAGGCTGGATTCTGTTTGAAGGACGAGTGCCTGGTCAGGCGGTCTCCAGTTGTGACTTAAGTCGGCGCCGTTTTTTGGGCGCCTCGCTCGTCATGGAAGATGCTCTTATCATCATTCGACAAATTTTCTCAATCAGATATGGCGGCACAGATTCTCCGATAACTTCGGCTATTTGAGCCGTGCTGATGTCTTTTCCGTTTACTTTGAACGTGTACTCGTAACGACTGATGGTTTGGAGTACCATTGCTTCATACACTGATAGAACTCGGTTCTGGCTAGGGTGAACCTTGTTGTCCGAGGCTTCGTAGATGAAATTCTGCGTAAGGGTGCGCGCCGTCTCGTCCCAGCTCATTCTTCGGTAAGCTGAATGAAAACCGCGTAGCAGCCGTGGCCTCCCCTCTTCCAATACATGAGGTCGCGGCAGAAGGTGTCCGCATGCGTGGCAGTAAATCGGAATCTCCTTGGAAGAAACCCATTTCCCATCAACTTTGACATCCTTGTGCCCGGGATTGGTCTGGCTCTTACAGGCGCGGTTGATGCACTGATTGTTGAAGGCTGTGTCACCCTCCTTGGTGTGCTTGACCCAGTGAAACTTCAAGTCAGTCATCACGGGTACGTAGTGGTAAGAGTGAAACCAACGGGCTTCGTTCTTCCCCAACTTGGCCTCAAGTGGGGGAACGGAACCAATTGCGTCTCTTAGTGTTGTCCGAGGCTCCCTCATCTCTGAAGAGAAGAAGCTCCCATCATTACGCTCGTAGAGCGCCTTGCCGGCTGGGTCGCGAGTGAAGATTGTGAGCAACCTTTTTCGACGTTGTGGAACGCCGAAGTCTTCGCACGCAATGACCTCTGCACCACCAACGTAGTCTGGTCCGAGGCGTCGTCTGACGTACGCGATGATGTTCTCGGACCGGTGCTCAGTGGTTCGAATTTCCGTCTTCTCCATTCCTGGCACGTTCTCGAGGAGAAGCCATCTTGGTCTTAGGGCGACCGCGACATCCATTGCTGGAATCACAAGTCGGTTACGTTGGTCCTCTTGATTGCGTCGACCCAAAGCTACTTCGGAATTGAGCTTGCCCATCCCATTGCTCGACATGCCCTGGCAGGGTGGCGTTGCGTACAAGAGGAAAAGCTCTTCTGTGCCCAGCAGGGAGCGAGCCCGCTCGACGAAGTCTGTTTTCTTGTCAGAGATGTCGCCCTCTAGCATCTCGTGGGCGAAGTTGGCTCTGTACAGCGCAGCGCGTGCAGGCAGGAGTTCATTGGCGAGAACTATGTCTAAGCCTGCCGCTTGGATACCGAGCTCGCCGATGCCGGCAGAAGAAAAGAGGCTGGCAGCCTTCAGCCGTGATACACGGCGCGTATATGACATTTCAGTATTCCCCAATTCCTTGAGCATCTAGCAGCTGTTCAATGATTGGCGCAAATGCCTCACCAAATAATGGTGGAACCGCATTGCCAATCTGGGAGGCGATATCCGTCTTGCTCCCGGCGAAGACAAAGGAATCGTCGAAAGACTGAAGCCGTGCAGCCTCCCTAGGCGTAATTGCTCTATCGTCGATTGGGTGAATGCACTTGCTTGATGCCGGCGAAGTGAACTTCACAGTGATAGTGGTCGCTGGCTCATCAAAGGCTAGGCGCGAATAGCAGGAGCTGTAGCCGCTGCTGACCAAACCTTTTGGCAGCGCGTGAATGCTCGCGCCGGCGTGCCTGATGACTTCGAGCATCTTGGCGTTGTGTGAAGCAGCTTGATGGAGTGTGAGCCGTGAATTGGCGCCTCGCCTTCGGGCTGCCTGATAGGGTGTGACACTAGCAACCGGAGTTCGATATGAGGTCAGCGCTTCGCCTGACTTCAGACTCGGTAAGTCTGAAATTGCGTCGCGGACGGTAACGGGCGGAAGCCCAGAAGCCAGATTGACGAGGTACCTGTCTTTCAGTCTTGTACCGATGACCTTCCCGGCAAACCAATGGCTCGGGACAGGGAATGTCGGCACGATTCGAGAGCCAACATTCTTTCGGACTCCGACAAGGAAGAAGCGTTCGCGCTTTTGCGGGACGCCAAAGTTGGCCGCATTGAGAACTCTCCAGTCGACTTCGTAGCCGGCACGCTGAAAGGCTGCAAGCATTTCGGACACGAGCTTTCCGTCGCCTGCTGTCAGCATCCCGACCACGTTCTCCAGGAGAAAGACTCTCGGCCGCAACGTGCGCACGTACTTCACGAACTGCTTGTAAAGAGAGTTCCTAGGGTCATCCAGACCAGCACCGCGACTAGGGCGCAACGAAGAAAAGCCCTGACAAGGAGGGCCACCAACGATGACGTCGATGTTGCTTGCTCCTGTCAGAGTGAGCATTTCTTCCGGCGGGAGAGATTCGATTCTTTCGCATCGAATCTTTGCATTTGGATGGTTGAGTGCTGCCGTTCGCGCAGCTGCTTGGTCGGCGTCTACTCCGCCGACCGTTCTCAATCTCCGAGAAGCAGTCTCGATTCCATACGAAAGAGCTCCTGTGCCGCAGAACAGGTCCAACATGTTCAACGAGCCGGCCACCGATGATGTCGACTCATTTGTTGACGACTGGGTCCCATCGTGGAGGTCGGGACCGTCCGGCGCAAGGTCAGAGGTACTTGCCGCGCATTCTTCGAAGTTTGTCATCTGGTTCATCAGGAGCTTTTTTCAGGGGCGCCGACGCCATTCATGTCATAGACAGCGGCAAGTCCATGCTGTTCGCAATAGCCAAGAACCAGGTGCTCGACCATGTTCGCCATGCTTCGATGCTCTCGGCGCGCCGCAGCCTGTAAGGCGGCCTTGAGCGCCGGCGATACCCGAAGGTTCAGTGTTTCTGTCTTCTGCTCTGCTCCACTCATGTGCGGAAATATACCGCGTATGCGCTGTCTTTGTGCGCATTTAAGCGTCTCATGCGCGTTACAAACGATGCACAATCGCTGGGTTGCTGACCCATGAACTCAACAGCTACGCTGAGCATCAAACGATGCATAACGAGGCTTTCTCGCAGAGATGCAACTGTACGCGCATACAGTGCTGCTTGTGGGTGATTGATTTCGGGATAGTGCTGCGCGACTGGCCAGTTGACTCTAGACGCGCCGTCATTCGAGCATGGGAAGGGAGTGCATGCATCTTCCGCTGCAGTGCTTTTCACTGCCATCTATTGGGGGGGGGAAGTCTCGGGCGGCTTTGGGAAAGCGCCGCTGGTGGTGCCTCGGAGCAGAATTTCGGCGGCTTCGCAGACCGAATACATCGGCGGCTTGCAAATGGCAAAGTGGCGCGCGCATTTGCCAAATTACGTGAAAAAGTACTGAAAAGCTCGCTTCTCATTGGTTTTCTCGGGCCTGTGCCTACTTAGAATCTGCGCCGGTAGACCCTTGTGGCTACTGGTGAGCAAGGCTGGTAGTGGCCCACCGTGGAACGGACAGGTGTCCGTTGGTAGAGCACTGCGTTGAAATTTCGCTTGCCACAATCTGAGGCGGTCCTCGTTGGCCGCCAACGCTTCGGAAACTTCCACGCCGTATGCGTCCTGAGCTGTCCGACTCCCGGACAGGAGGATGCTTATGTCCGGAAATCGTGGAAGGGCTCAACCGCCCAACAATAGGTCAGGAGAGGCGACAAAGCCTCGGGGGCGCAATCGCCCAAATCCAAAGCCCTACGGTCGCCGCACTGGCAATAAGGGCGCCGATGTTGGCATTCGTCGAGTCGCGTCGACGTATGGAAAGGTGCTGCACCTCACCAGCAGCCCAAAAGCTTCAGACCGATTCGTCGTCGAGTCCGACTCCGAGCGGGTCATGTGTCAGCTCTTGACCTTGGACCCCCGCGTGCAGCGCTTTGCACCCCAGCCCTTCACAGTTGACCTTGTGGAGGGGCGCATTCTGCGGACGACGGAAGAAGTCGAAGCCGCACGGAAGCGTCACAAAGGCCGCGACGGCCGCAAGTTCTACACGCCCGACTTCGAGGTGTTCTGGTCGGACCGCCCACAGGGCGCGCTCGAAACAAAGCTTGAGGGTTTCGAAGGCGATGCAGAGTACGACGCAGCCCTTGAGTTGGCGGCAGCGATTCTTCGCACCGGAGGTTATGACTTGGCCAAGGTGGTCATTCCCTCGGGCGCCGGCAATCCCCTCAGATTCAATTTGCCCCTGCTGCGCAAGGCGATGGGGCGCGATGACCTACTGCCGAGTCAGGACCGAATCGCCGATATCGAATCGCTTCTCGACTCAGGGCCACGCACATTGCGTTGGCTATGCGCGGAGCTGCGCCTTTCTCCGAACTGCATTCCTGCTCTGCTCATCGCCGGGTTGCTGAGTGCAGACCTAGTACGTCAAACCATCTCCGGCGAAATGTTGCTCAGCGCAGCGTACGGGGACTGCACCCACCTATTTCTCTTTGAAGAGGTGGTGCGATGACTCTTGCCCTGCTGCTTCACGACGAGCTCGCACGACCTGGCGAGCAAAAGCCGCAATGGCGCGTCCTCAGCCCGACATCGATGTATGGCCGAGTCAAGCTGTACAACTGCGCTTCCAACCAAGAGGAATGGAAAGAGCTCTCGGAAATCAATGACGAGCTCGTCAACGACAACCTCAAGATTCGCCGCAAGGGTGTTCCGCGCGTTAGTCCGGCGCAGCAACCCGATGAAGGGCTGGAGGTCGCGCTGCAAAAGGTTGGCGAAGCCCTGCGCGAAATCAAGGCCCTTCAGGCAAAGCACGACCTCAGCTTCAAGAAGGCCTATGACATGGCCCGAGCGCAACGCGAGGCCGCAAACTACGACTGGTTTCCATCCCGCGCGAGCGCATACCGATATGCGGCCAAGAAACGCAATGGCACGCCACTGCTTGCGGGCGATGCCAACAAGGGAAACCGGAATCCTCGGTACGCCCCCGAGGTCGTGGAGCTCATCTGCGAGTATGCGAATGGCTTGTACTTGCAGCAGGACTCCAGTTGGACCCTGAGGACATTGTCGAATGCCATCAATCTGGCGTGTCGAGCTGCAAAACTCATTGCGGAGCGCGCCACTATCGGCCGCAGCTTCATCAGCAAGACCATCTTCGAGAACCTCTCCGTCGACCCCGAGTACGACCGGATGGACCCGAAGCTTGCCAAATCGGCAAGGGCCGTCGCCGCCTGCCGAATCAAAGTGACGTTTCCGTTCGAGCGTGTAGAGCAGGATGCCGTCCACCTTCCGATGGTCATCTCCACACCGCATGGCAATAGCAGTGACGTCTGGCTTGTTCATGCCATCGATTGCGGCACCGGTATGCCGCTGGGTCATCATCTGTGCATCGGCGCACCCTCCTCCTCGGAGGGCCTCCTGTGCGCCGAAAGCGTCTTCTATTCGAAGAGGCCCTTGTTCGAAAAGCTGGGGCTCGACATCGACGTTGACCCGCACGGAACCCCTCACCTCTATGTGTTCGACAACGGCCCGGAAGCTAAGAACGAACGCATGCATAGGCTCGTTCGGCTCGGCATTGACGTCATGCATTGCCGCTCGCACGAGGCCAACGGAAAGCCGTTCATTGAGCGGCTGAACAGGTCATTGAAAGAGGCGCTTGAGGTATTGGGTGGCTCAACCCGGAAGGACGGCAAGGACGGCGCACGAGACCCTGTCGCGCTTGAAGACGAGCTGATGACGATGGAAGAGCTCGAGCGCTGGATTGTGAGATGGAAGTACGAGCACTGGGCCAACGGTTCCCTCAAGCGCCACCTGCGCAGCCAGTTCATGGATACGGAGCGTCTCGGTGTTACGCCCAAGAGTCGCTGGCAAAGCATGTGCGGCGAGCTGGCCTTCGCCATGCCCATATCGCCGTCCCTGTCTGATTGGCGCCGAGTTCGGTTTGACCATGAGTCTCGGGTGCTGAGCCGGAAAACCGGCATCAGCTATGAAGGCTTCAACTACAAGGGGCCGACGTTGCCAGAGCTCGTTAACGCGCTCGGCGAGCAAGCGGTCGAAATCCTGGTGGACCCTGACGACTACCGGCAAATCTTCGTAGAAGTCGGCGGTGAGCATCCACCGGTGCCCTTGACCGAGGAATATGTCGACGACTCCAGTCCGGCATATTCGTTTGCCAGGGCCAAGGAACTGCTCAAGCAAGCGGAAGGCGCCATTGACCCATCTGCACTGAAGGCCAGGCAGAAGTTTGAACAGGACGTCGCCAGCTCCGGAGCAGCCTCACAAGCTGCTTCGAAAGCGAAGCGCAAGAGTAAAGCGGAGCAGAACCGCGAAGTAAAGACCAAGGCGAAGGACAGCATGGCTGTCCAGCGTGCCGTGACCCAACGCCTTGCGACCAGTTCGGGCTTCGAAGGCACCAACGGGGAGTCAACGGCCACCACTGGCTTTGACGCCGTGGCGGCATTGCCGGTTCACAGCCGTCGCAATGGAGCAGTGCAGCCATGAAATCTCCCGCCAACCTCCGCACCGCTGTCGAGGACATCGAACTGCACCATGCCGCTTTCGAGCCGCACTTTCGGTATCTCGAGAGGCGCATCGAAGATGCCATTGCCGGATACGGCTATCGCATTGAACGACTGATTGGCCCGTCACGGGTAGGCAAGTCCATGCTCTTCAAGGCCCTTGCGCGCATTTACCCGGCGCAGATGATTAATGGGCGGCGTGTGGTCACCGTTCTGCATGTTCCGCTGAAGAACTTTGTGTCGCCGCTCGCGCTGCCGACCACGGTCTTGAAGGCGCTGGGGGTGGCGGTCCCGCGAGGCAGATACAACGGGGAGGAGTTGCTGACCTTGATGCTGGACCAGCTCCGCCTTGCTGGTACTCGTGTCTTGCTCGTCGAGGAGGCCAGCCACGCTGTCGAACGGGGGTCAAGGGTTGACCCCCATGATGCAGCCGATTGGTTCAAGGGCGTCGCCGAGAGCCTCAACATGACGCTGTTGATGGAAGGGGTTCCCAGGCTCGAATTGCTGTTCGAATGCAACGAGCAGTTGCGGCTTCGCGCATCGCGACGCCTCGAATTCTGGCCGTACGACATCCGAGAGCCATCGGACAGAAGCGCATTTGCTGCTTGCGTCAAAACATATGCGGACCAGTTCGCCACTCACGGTTGGCGCATCGATGTACCTCTGAATACGCTGGTTCCGCACTGCTATCTGCTCAGTGGCGGTCGTGTCGGGGTGCTGGCCAAGTTCATGCAGGAGCTTGCCGCAATAGTGGATGGCCCCGAAGCCCGCACTCTGACGTGGAAGGACCTCAATGAGGCAGCCGAAATCATCGAGGGTGAATCGCCCCGGGTTTCCTAGACACCCGTGAGCCGGTGGGAATGGCGTCGTTCGAACTCTACCGGCGAAGTGTCGCCGGCAGTGCCGTGGCGCCG
>NZ_JBXVVS010000006.1:0-210562 GCF_057219915.1 Roseateles sp. T103 | reverse complement strand
CTCGCCTTCAAACGCCCACGCTTATCGGCTGTGAATTCTTAAAGAACATCGCGATCAACTACTGTCTTTCGCGTCGCCAATCAGTGATCAGCGAAGATTCGAATTATGACTGACTTTCAAATCAGCCGTCAAGAAATTTTTGAGTTTTTCTTGACTCGATTCTGACCAACACGCGACGCGCTGAACTTCAAGTTCACCAAGCCATCGTCGGCAGAGCTGCGCACTGTAGCACAGAAGTTTATCTGCGCGCAAGCTCGCGCATCAATTGGAGAGGGCGCCACTCTTGGCGCCCTCTCGTGATGCCGCGTTGACTATCAGTCTTCCTCTTGAAATGCCTCCTGCCGCTTACTCTTGATCGAGGGCAGCATGACGATGACCACCATTAACGCCGCGGCGATCAAAAGACCAGCAGAGAGCGGACGAGTCATGAAGGTTGACCAGTCACCTCTCGAGAGCAGTAGTGCTCGCCGAAGGTTCTCTTCCATCATCGGGCCAAGGATGAAGCCCAGCAGAAGAGGAGCAGGCTCGCAGCCAAGTTTGTAGAACAGGTAGCCGACTACAGCGAACGCTGCCGTCATGAAGACATCAAAGCTGTTGTTGTTGAGGGTGTAGCTGCCGATGCAGCAGAACACAACGATCGCCGGAAACAGAAATCGGTAGGGCACCGTCAGCAGCTTGATCCAGATCCCGATCAGAGGCAGGTTCAAGATGACGAGCATCAGATTGCCGATCCACATCGAAGCGATCAAGCCCCAAAACAGATCAGGATTGCTGGTCATGACCTGTGGGCCCGGCTGGATGCCTTTGATCGTCATGGCTCCCACCATCAGCGCCATCACCGCATTTGGCGGAATCCCCAAAGTCAGCATCGGAATGAAGCTCGTTTGAGCGCCGGCGTTGTTCGCCGACTCCGGGCCCGCGACCCCCTGGATTGCGCCCTTCCCGAATGGCACGCGAGGATTGCGAGCCAGCTTCTTCTCGAGGGTGTAAGCCGCGAAGGCTGCCAGCAGCGCGCCACCGCCCGGCAACACGCCCAGAATGCTGCCTAGGCTGGTACCACGCAAGACGGCAGGCCATGCCTCACGAAAATCCTGCACTGTCGGCCAGAGCCCCTTCACGTCTTTCGTGAAGACCTCGCGATGCTCCGCGGGCTTGCCCAAGTTCGCGATGATCTCGCCGAAGCCGAACACGCCCATCGCAATGACCACGAAGTTGATGCCGTCCGTCAGTTCCGCGATGTCGAACGAATAGCGTGGCGTGCCGGAGATCACATCAGTGTTGATCTGACCGATCAGCAGACCCAGCAGGATCATCGCAATGGCCTTGACCAGCGACCCCGAGGCCAGCACCACAGCACCGATCAGCCCGAGCACCATCAATGAAAAATACTCTGCCGGGCCAAACTTAAAGGCCAGCTCGGTCAACGGCGGCGCGAAAGCCGCGATGATGATCGTGCCCACGCACCCAGCAAAGAATGAACCCAGGCCGGCCGCCGCAAGCGCGGCGCCAGCGCGCCCCTGGCGCGCCATCTGGTAGCCGTCGATGGCAGTCACGACCGAGCTCGATTCGCCTGGCACGTTGATCAGGATCGCTGTGGTCGACCCGCCGTACTGCGCGCCGTAGTAGATGCCCGCAAGCATGATCAGTGCGGGCGTCGCATCCAGCGCATAGATCGACGGGAGTAGCATGGCGATCGTCGCCACAGGGCCAAGGCCGGGAAGCACGCCGATCAGCGTGCCGAGCATGGCCCCGAAGAATGCGTAGGCCAGGTTCTGCAGCGAGAGCGCAGTCTGGAAGCCGAGAGCCAGATTGTTCAACAAGTCCATCGCTCGACCCTCACGCGCCAACAGTCACAAAGGGTGGCCAAGTCGGAATCACCAGACCCAGGCCCCAGATGAAAATCACCCAACTCAGCGCGGTCAGCACGACAGCATTGATCAGAACCTCACTCAACTTGAACTCATCGCCGGCAAATGACGCAACTGCGATCAACAGCGGCAGGGTCAGCACCAGTCCCAGCCGAGGCAAGGCGAATCCGAACAGGCAGATCGCGCCAACAATCACGAGCAGCGGCTTCCAGGCGATGGCGCCGATTCGATCGCCGTTGGGGGACTCGATCGTCAGCGCCTTGAAGAGCACCAGAGCACCAAGCAAGGCCAGCAGGATGCCGAGACCAAATGGAAAGTAGCCCGGCCCCGGGCGCGCTGAAGAACCGAAGCTGTATTCCGTCGCGCCCCAGGCGAAAGCGAGCCCAAGCACGACGAACATCAGCCCCGACCAGAAGTCCTTCTGACTCTTGATCCGCATAGCTCACAAACCTTGTAGTAGTTCTGATGACGGGGCATTCTAGGCAGCGGACCTAGGCACAGCTGTGTGGTTTACACGTAAGCAGAACCGCCTCGCTGCCACTCTGGTGCGAGCCATCTGCAGGGCACGGCGGACGCCTCAGCCTTCCCACTGCGGCGTCGCGCGCAAGACCTCCTCCAAGGTCGTTGCGCCCTCGGCCACCTTCATCGCACCAGCCAGTCGCAGGGGCCGCATGCCCTCCTGCACGGCCTGGCGGCGCAAAGCCGACAGATCCAGCACCGGGTGCAGCTTGGCCTTCACCGCCTCGCTGACAGTGAGCAGTTCGTAGAGGCCGGCGCGCCCACGATAGCCGGTGTTGCGGCAATCCAGGCAGCCCACCGGCTTGTAGGGCTTCACGCCGCCGTTCATGCGCCAATGCTTGAGCGTCTCGTTGAGCGTCTCGCGCGTCACGCTCGGGTCCGGCTGCTTGCAGTTCGGGCACAGCGTGCGCACCAGGCGCTGCGCCAGCACGCCAATCACCGTGGCGCTGATCAGGTAGGACGGCACACCCAGGTCCATCAGCCGCGTGATCGCCGACGGCGCATCGTTGGTGTGTAAGGTGCTGAAGACCAGATGGCCGGTCAGCGCCGCCTGGATGGCCATCTCTGCCGTCTCCAGGTCGCGGATCTCGCCCACCATGATGATGTCCGGGTCCTGGCGCATCAGCGCACGCAGCCCTTCCGCGAAGCCGAAGTCCAGTGCCGACTGCACCTGCGTCTGGTTGAAGGCCGGCTCGATCATCTCGATCGGATCTTCGATGGTGCAGACGTTGACCTCGTCGGTGGCCAGCCGCTTGAGCGTTGAATACAGCGTGCTGGTCTTGCCGCTGCCGGTCGGTCCGGTGACGAGGATGATGCCGTGCGGCTGAGTGACCAGCTGCTTCCAGCGCTCCGCATCGTGGCTGGAGAAGCCCAGCTGGTCGAGATCCTTCACCGCCGTATCGGGGTCGAAGATGCGCATCACCATCTTCTCGCCGAAGGCGGTCGGCAGCGTCGACAGACGCATCTCCACCTCGTCGCCGGCCGGATTGCGCGTCTTGATGCGGCCGTCCAGCGGCCGCCGCTTCTCCACCACGTCCATGCGGCCGAGTAGCTTGATGCGCGAAGTCATCGCGCCCATCACCGACGTGGGCAGCTGGTAGACGGTGTGCAGCACACCATCGATGCGGAAGCGGATCACGCCCATCTCGCGGCGCGGCTCCAGATGGATATCACTGGCACGCTGGTCGAAGGCGTACTGCCACAGCCAGTCCACCACCTGCACCACGCCCTGGTCATTGGCATCGAGCTGCTTGTTGCTCTTGCCCAGCTCGACCAGCTGCTCGAAGCTCGCCACCTGCGAGACCTCGCCCGCCTTGGCCGCGTTGCGCACCGAACGCGCCAGCGTGAAGAACTCCGTCGTATAGCGCGCGATCTCCAGCGGACTGGCCATCACCAGCTTGATCGGCTTGCGCGCGTGCGACTCGATCTGCGCCACCCAGCTGGTGTCGAAAGGTTCCGAGGTCGCAATAGTCACGTCGCTGATGCCCACCTGTACCGGCAGGCAGCGCTTGGCCTCGGCATAGCCCACCGACATGATGTCCGCCACCCGACCCACGTCCACCTTCAGCGGATCGATGCGCAGATAGGGCAGATGTGCGCGACCAGCCAGCCATTCGGTCAGCTGGTCCACATCCAGCGGCTTGTTGGTGCCGGCACGGGTCAGCCCGGCGTGACCCAGTCGCACCAGCGGATGCATGGAGCTGTCGCCAGCACCGAAACGCTGCTCGGTACTCTTGGCCTGCTCCTCGTCGATCACGCCGTCCTCGAGCATCCAGCGCAGCAGCTGGCGCCACTCCAGCCGCCCCTCGGGTCGCGTCGACGGCGCACTGCTGACGCCAGCGCTGGAGTTGCTCTTACTGCTGCTGGACTTGCTGCTGCTCATGTCTTGGGCTCGGCCTGAAGCTGGTTGAGGATGCTCATCGGCAGCGGCCGCACCAGGCGCAGCCACTTGCGCGCCGGCAGGCCATAGCTGCCATACAGCGACTCGATGTTAGCCGCGCGACGCTCCAGTTCATCGCGATCCGGAACCTTGACGTGACGGGCTGCGACGACGACGGTATTGCCCTCGCGCGTCGGCGCCAGGCTCCAGACCTGGTCGCTGCCGAACACGCGGGCAATGCGCGCGGCGCTGCGCGCAAAACTGGCGGCGCGACCGAACAGGTTCACCGTCATCAGCCCGCCGTCCTGCAGCACACCGCGGCAGGCCGCATAGAAGGCCTCGTCGTCCAGCACCGGCGAGGCGGCGTCGTGGTCGTAGAGGTCCACGTTCAGCACCGCCACACTCTGCAGGTTCGCCGGATCGTCCACCCAGGCGCGGGCATCCATGTTCAGCACGGTCAGCCGCGCATCGTCCTCGGGCAGATGGAACCAGGCACGGCAGGCGGAGATCACCGTCGGGTTCAGCTCCACGGCCACCGTCGGCATGCGCAGCACCTTGTGGAAGAAGCGCGTCAGCGCCGCCGCGCCCAGGCCCAGCTGCACCGCCCTGCCCTCGCGCAGCTCGTCGGCCGGTCGCCACAGCATCCAGGCCATCATGCGCTGGATGTACTCCAGTTCCAGCTGCTGCGGCTTCCTGATACGCATCGCGCCCTGCACCCAGATCGAATCCAGGTGCAGGAAGCGCACGCCGTCGTACTCGCTCAAAGTCGCCGGCACCCAGTCAGGCGCGGCCGCGCTGCTGCTCTTCTTGCTGCTGCTACTCGTCTTGCTCATGGTCCGGAAGTAGACCATGGCGCGCGAACACCTCACGCCAGGCGGCCAGCTTGCGCTCGAAGCTCCACGAGGCATTGGCCGGGCTGGTCGACGGCAGCTTGTAGACGGGCAGTCCCAGCGCCTGCGTGATCTTCATGCTGCGCGCCGATTCGCCGCCGTTGTGCGCGATCGCCTGCAACTGCGGCAGCCTGCGCACCAGGCCGGCCAGGTCATTCGGCTCGGCCGCGCGTATCGCGCTGTCCAGGCTGCCCTCGCGCTCGCAGCTGGCATAGACATCCCAGATCGCCAGGCCGCGCACCTTGGCCACCGCGATGCGCTGCGCGTAGGGCATGGCCGGCAAGTCCTGACCCCACAGCGCCGCCAGCAGCGGCCAGAACTGGTTGCGCGGATGGCCGTAGTACTGCTGCGCACGCAGCGAGGCCTCGCCGGGAAAGCTGCCCAGCACCAGCAGCCGCGCCTCGGGCGAGCACACCGGCGCCAGGCCGCGCAACCGCGGCGCTGCCTCAGCCATGCGCCCGCTCCAGAGCGTGCAGCCGCGGCAAGGCCGCGAGCGCATTGGCGCGGGTGATCGCCGCCGTCTGCTCCAGCGTCCAGCCGCGCAGCGCCGCCAGCGATTCGCCGATACGCGGCAGCTCGGCCGGCTCGTTTCGCCCCGTTGCCCTGCCGGCGGCGCGCTCGGCGGCGGTGGCATAGAGCCAATGCGGCGGGATGTCCGGCGCGTCGGTCTCCAGCACCAGCGCGTCAGCCGGCAGTTCGACCGCCAGACGGCGGATCTGCTGCGAGCGCTCATAGGTCAGCGTGCCGCCGAAGCCCAGCCTGAAACCCAGCGCGATGAAGCTCTCGGCCTGCTGGCGGCTGCCGCTGAAGGCATGGGCGATGCCCCCCGGCACTTTGAATCGCCGCAGCCCGCGCAGCAGCTGGTCGGCGCTCTTGCGCACATGCAGGATCGTCGGCAGCCCAAAGCACTGCGCCAGCTTCAGCTGCTCGGTGTAGAAGAACTCCTGCAGCGCCGCATCGATCCCGGGCACGAAGAAGTCCAGGCCAATCTCGCCCACCGCCACCAGGCGCGGATCGTCGCGATGGCGCTCCAGCTGCTCGGCCAGCAGGGCCAGGTCTTGCTCCTTGGCGTCCATCACGTACAGCGGATGGATGCCCAGCGCATAGGCATAGCCATACTGGTGGGCCTGCTCGCGCACGCTGTCGAAATCGAAAGCCGCCACCGCCGGCAGCACCATCTGGCTCACGCCGGCCGCGCGCGCCCGCACGACGACCGCCTCACGGTCGGCATCGAACTCCGGCGCGTCGAGATGGCAGTGGGTGTCCAGCCACATGCCGTGGTTCTGCGCTGCTTCAGCGGAACACCACCGTGCGCTTGCCGTTCATCAGCACGCGGTGTTCGGCATGCCACTGGATCGCGCGCGCCAGCGTCACGCATTCGGTGTCGCGACCGATCGCCACCAGCTGCTCGGGCGGCATGCTGTGGTCGATGCGCGCGACCTCCTGCTCGATGATCGGGCCCTCGTCCAGGTCCGAGGTCACATAGTGCGCCGTCGCGCCGATCAGCTTGACGCCGCGCTCGTAGGCCTGGTGGTAGGGCTTGGCGCCCTTGAAGCTGGGCAGAAAGCTGTGATGGATATTGATCGCGCGGCCGGAGAGGAACTGGCACAGCTCCGGGCTGAGGATCTGCATATAGCGCGCCAGCACCACCAGGTCGATCTGGTTCTCCTCGATCACCGCGCGGATCTTGGCCTCCTGCGCCGCCTTCTGCTCGGGCGTGGCATTCAGCAGCGGAAAGTGGTGAAAAGGAATGTCGTGCGAGGCCGCGAGCTGGTAGAAGTCGCGGTGATTGGAGACGATGGCCGGGATCTCGATCGGCAGATGGCCGGTCTGCACGCGGAACAGCAGGTCGTTCAAGCAGTGACCCAGCTTGGAGACCAGGATCAGCACGCGCGTCTTGCTCTCGCGCGCGACCAGCTCCCAGTCCATCTGCAGACGCTGCGCCAGCGGCGTGAAGGCGGTCTTCAGCGCCTCGGCCGCCACCGGCTTGGCGCACTCGAACTCGATGCGCATGAAGAAGCGCTGGTGGTCGTGGTCGCCATGCTGGGCCGAGGTAACGATATTGCCGCCCTGCTCCAGCAGGAAGCCGGTCACGGCATGGACGATGCCCGACTGGTCGGGGCAGCTGAGCTTGAGGACGAAGCGCGAAGAGGTGGTCATCTGGGGGAATCAGGCTGCTGGCGCCCACCGGGGCGCCGGGTTGGCCCGAATGCTACTGCAGCTATTGCAGCGCACCGCCGGCCAGGCGCAGCTGCGCCTCGCAGCGCGCCGCGAGCTCGGGGTCGTGGGTCACCAGCACGAAGGCGGTGCCCTGCTCACGCGCGGTGGCCAGCATCAACTCGAAGACGGTGTGCGCGGTCTCGCGGTCCAGATTGCCGGTGGGCTCGTCGGCCAGCACGCAGGCCGGCTTAGTGACCAGCGCGCGTGCGATGGCCACGCGCTGACGCTCGCCGCCCGACAGCTCGGCCGGCCGGTGCGCCAGGCGCTGGCCCAGGCCCAGCTTGGCCAGCATCGCGGCGGCGGCCTCGCGCGCCTGCTCCTGCGGCAGGCGGCGCACGCGCAGCGGCATCGCCACATTGTCCAGCGCGCTGAACTCAGGCAGCAGGTGGTGGAACTGGTAGACGAAACCGAGGTGCCGGTTGCGCCACTGGCCCAGCGCCGGCTCCTTCAGCTGCGCCAGGTCCTGGCTCATCAGCGTGACGCGGCCGGCAGTCGGCTTGTCCAGCCCGCCGAGCAGATGCAGCAGCGTGGACTTGCCCGAGCCCGAGGCGCCCACCACGGCCAGCGTCTGGCCGCGCTGCACCGTGATGTCGACACCCGACAGCACCTTGACGTCCAGCCCGCCTTCGCGGAAGCGGCGCTCCAGGCCCAGGCCCTGCAGCACGATCTCATTCATAGCGCAGCGCCTCCGCCGGTTGCACGCGGCTGGCGCGCCAGCTCGGGTAGAGCGTGGCCACGAAGGCCAGCGCCAGGGAGGTGACGGCGATGGGGATGATGTCGCCGCGCTGCGGATCGCTGGGCATGTGGTTGATCAGATAGACGCTGCCGGGCAGGAAGCTGACGTTGAGCAGCTGCTCGATCGCCGGCACGATGATGTCCAGGTTGAAGGCCACGGCCAGGCCCAGCAGCACGCCGGACAAGGTGCCGATCACGCCCGAGGTTGCACCCTGCACGATGAAGATGGCCATGATGGAGCGCGGGCTGGCGCCCAGCGTGCGCAGGATGGCGATGTCGGCCTGCTTGTCGGTCACCGTCATCACCAGCGTGGAGACCAGGTTGAAGGCCGCCACCGCGACGATCAGCGTCAGGATGATGCTCATCAGCCGCTTCTCGATCTGCACCGCGTCGAACCAGTTGGCATTGGTGCGCGTCCAGTCGCGCACGCGCAGTTCCGGCCCGACCTGGCGCGCCAGCTGGTCGGCCACGCGACGCGCCTCATGCACATCCTTCAGACGCAGCTGCACGCCGGTCGGCCCGGCGACACGGAACAGGCGCTGCGCATCCTCGATATGGATCAGCGCCAAGCCGCTGTCGTACTCGTAGTGGCCGGCATTGAAAACGCCCACCACGGTGAAGGCCTTCAGCCGCGGCTGCGTGCCGGCCGGCGTCACCTGTCCGCCCGGTGCCACCAGCGTCAGCTTGTCGCCCTCGCGCACGCCCAGCTGGCGCGCCATCTCGAGGCCGATGACCATGCCCCATTCACCCGGCTTCAGCCGCGCCAGCGCGCCGTCCTTGAGCTGGGCGGCCAGCGGCGTCAGCTCGGCCTCCAGCGCCGGAGCGATGCCACGCACGATGGCGCCGCGCATGTCCTCACCGCGGGCGATCAGCGCCTGCGTGGCCACAAAAGGCGCCGCCGCGACGACGGCGGGGTTGGCCTTGGCCTGCGCCGCGGTAGCCTGCCAGTCGGGCAGCGCCTCGCCGGTGTAGCTGAGGATCTCCACATGCGAGATCACGCTGAGCATGCGGTCGCGCACCTCCTTCTGGAAGCCGTTCATCACCGACAGCACGATGATCAGCGCCGCCACGCCGAGCGCAATGCCCAGCATGGACACGCCGGAGATGAAGGAAATGAAGCGGTTGCGGCGTCCGCCCTTGCCGGCACGGGTGTAGCGCCAGCCGATCTGCAGCTCATAGGGCCAGTTCATGGGCGGCGATGCTAACCTAGGCCCAAGGCCGGTTTGATCTGCTTCAGGCCGATCCCCTCGCACACCGACAGCACTCTGCCAAGCAGCAGTACATCAGAGACATGCCCCCTCGTCGTCGCCTTCTCGCATTTGCTGTGATGAGCAGCCTCGCGCAGACGCTCCGCGCAGCATCGACGAGCTCGCCGGCTCCGCCCCTACAGCTGGTCTACTTCGACAACTTTGCGCCGTTCTCGCAACGACAGCCGGACGGCGCGATGGGCGGCATCTTCGTCGACATCATGGACGAGCTGCTGGGCCGGCGGCTGGGCTTGGCCGTGCGCCACGAAGGCTACCCCTGGGCACGCGCGCAACAAATGGTGCGCAACGGCGAGGCCGATGGTTTCGTCACCGTGCCTACCGACGAGCGTCTGGCCTACGCCGTGGCCAGTCAGGAGTGGGTCACGCAAGGCCGCTTCACGATGTTCGTGCGTCGGGAAGACCGCGCGCTGCGCGAGCGCCTGGGCAAGGCCCAGGGCACCGAGGCCCTGCGCGGCCTGAAGCTCGGCTCCTATCTCGGCAACGGCTGGGTCAGATCGCGCTTCCCGGACAAGGAGTGGGAGGTCAGCTACTCCAGCAGCCGCAGCCATGCGCTGCGCATGCTGGCAGCGCGGCGCTTCGATGTGCTGGTGGACTCGTCCAACGCCACCCAGGCGGCGCTGAGGGCCACCGGCCTGGACGCCGAGATCGTCGAGCTGGCACCGGTGCTGGAAAGCAGCGAGACGCGCCTGATGCTCGCGCGCAGCTCGCCCCATGTCGGCCGTCTGCCGCAGATCGATGCGGCGCTGCGGCGCATGAAGGCCGATGGCACGCTGGCGCGGCTGAGTCAGCTGCCGCCCGAGCCCGGCTGACTCAGCTCCGCCAATAGTCCCGCGCCGCAGCGGGCAGCTCATCGAGCAGGCGCTGCAGCGCCTGCACATCCACCTGGCGCTGCAACGCTGTCGCCACCGCGGCGATCGCATCGGGCGGCGAGAAGTTGTGCTCGCGGCGCAGCGCGCGCACTTCCTCGGTCAGTGCCTCGCGGTCGCCCCAGGGCAAGGGCTCGGCATGCTGCTCGAGCTCCTGCGCCCAGCCGCTGACGAAGATCGCGCACAGCACCGGCGGCAGCACCTCGGCGAAGCGCAGCGCCTGCGGCACGCTAAGGCGACGACGGAAGACATGGAGCACGCCCACCACCATGTTCCAGGCCATGTTCGTCGTGGCCAGGCCGGCGGCATCACGCGCGTCGACCATGAAGCGCTCAAACTGCAGCGAGGCCTGCTGGTACTCGGAAGGAATGGGCATATCGCTAGAGCGCCAAGGGATCAATGCGCCTCGTCCCAGTTGCTGCCCACGCCCACCTCGGCCAGCAGCGGCACCTTGAGCGCCGCCACACCGGCCATGAGAAGCGGCACCTCGGCCTTGATCCAGTCCAGCTCGGCCGCGGGCACCTCGAAGACCAGTTCGTCGTGCACCTGCATCACGATGCGCGTGGCCTTGTGCTGGCGGTCCAGCTCGGCCTGCACCGCGATCATTGCCAGCTTGATCAGATCGGCCGCCGTGCCCTGCATCGGCGCATTGATGGCCTGGCGCTCGGCGCCGCTGCGGCGCGGGCCGTTGCCGGAGTTGATCTCGGGCAGCCACAGGCGCCGGCCGAACACCGTCTCCACATAGCCCTTGGCCTTCGCCTCCTCGCGGGTGCGGTCCATATAGGCCTTCACGCCGGCGAAGCGGGTGAAGTAGCGATCGATGTAGTCCTTGGCCGCCTTTTGCTCGATGCCCAGCGACTGCGCCAGGCCGAAGGCGCCCATGCCATAGATCAGGCCGAAGTTGATGGTCTTGGCATAGCGGCGCTGCTCGCTGCTGACCTCGGCGAGCGGCACGCCGAACACCTCGCTGGCGGTGGCGCGATGCACGTCCTGGCCTTCCTGGAAGGCGCGCAGCAGGCCCGGGTCCTCGCTGATGTGCGCCATGATGCGCAGCTCGATCTGCGAGTAGTCGGCGCTGACGATCACATGCCCCGGTGGCGCAACAAACGCCTCGCGCACGCGCCGGCCTTCGGCGGTGCGGATGGGGATGTTCTGCAGGTTGGGCTCGTTGCTGGCCAGCCGGCCGGTGACCGCCACCGCCTGCGCATAGTTGGTGTGCACGCGGCCAGTGGCCGGGTTGACCATCAGCGGCAGCTTGTCGGTATAGGTGCTCTTGAGCTTGGCCAGGCCCCGGTACTCGAGGATCTTGGCCGGCAGCGGATAGTCCTGCGCCAGCTTGTCCAGCACCTCTTCGTCGGTGGATGGTGCGCCGGTGGCGGTCTTCTTCACCACCGGCAGGCCCAGCTTGCCAAAGAGGATTTCGCCGATCTGCTTCGGGCTGCCCATATTGAAAGGCTGGCCGGCCAGCTCGTAAGCCTGCTGCTCCAGCGCCACCAAGCGCTGGCCCAGCTCCTGGCTCTGCGCCTGCAGACGCGTCGCGTCGATCAGCACGCCGTTGCGCTCGATGCGCGCCAGCAGTGCCGAGACCGGCATTTCGATCTTCTCGTAGACGAAGGCCAGGCCCTTGTCGGCTTCGATGCGCGGCAGCAGCAGCTCGTGCACATGCAGGCACATCTCGGCGTCCTCGCACGAGTACTCCGACGCGCGAGCCACCTCCACCTGCGCGAAGGGGATCTGGTGCGCACCCTTGCCGCAGACATCCTCGTAGCTCAGCCCATGGCGGCCCAGGTGGCGCTCGGCCAGCGCGTCCAGGCCATGGCTCTTGTGCGCCTCGAGCACATAGCTCTCCAGCATGGTGTCGTAGGCATAGCCGGCGACCGCGATGCCATGGTTGGCGAACACATGCGTGTCGTACTTGATGTGCTGGCCCACCTTGCGGCGCGTCGGGTTCTCCAGCCAGGGCTTGAGCCGCGCCAGCACCTCGTCCAGCGGCAGCTGCTCGGGCGCGCCCGGCCCCTCGTGGCGCAGCGGGATGTAGGCCGCCTCGCCCGCCTTGACCGCCAGCGAGATGCCGACGATGCGCGCGCGCATGCTGTCCAGCGAATCGGTCTCGGTGTCCAGCGCGGTCAGCGGCGCAGCCTCGATGCGCGCCAGCCAGTCGTCGAACTGTGCCCAGCTCAGCAGCGTTTCGTAATGACGGTGGATCTGCGCGGCACCGGCCGGCGGGTCGATCTCGGCAAACAGATCGCCAGTCTGCGGCGCAGCGGCAGGCTTGGGAGCAGCCGCGGCGGCTTCGCCTTCCAGCTCGCGCTTCCAGGTCTTGAAGCCATAGCGGGTGAAGAAGTCCAGCAGCGCCGGCTTGTCGATTTCCTTCAAGGCCAGCTCGTCGAGCGCAGGCCACTGCGGCACATGAGCACCGAGGTCGGCATCGCGCAGCACCGTGACCAGCTTGCGCGCGGTGGGCAGCCAGTCCAGCGCCTTGCGCAGGTTCTCGCCGGCCACGCCCTTGATCTGGCCGGCGGCGGCGACCACGCCGTCCAGCGAGCCGTATTCGGCGATCCACTTCGCCGCGGTCTTGGGGCCCACCTTCTCGACGCCGGGCACGTTGTCCACCGTGTCGCCCATCAGCGTCAGGTAGTCGATGATGCGCGCCGGCGGCACGCCGAACTTGGCCAGCACGCCGGCCTCGTCCAGACGCTCGGGCGGCTTGCTCATCGTGTTGATCAGCGTGACCTCGGGCGTCACCAGCTGGGCCAGGTCCTTGTCGCCGGTGGCGATCACCACCTGATGGCCGCTTTCGGCGGCCACACGCGCCAGCGTACCGATCACGTCGTCGGCCTCGATGCCGGGTACCTCCAGCACCGGCCAGCCGAGCAGGCGGATCACCTCGTGGATGGGCTCGATCTGCTCGCGCAGCGCATCGGGCATCGGCGCGCGCTGCGCCTTGTACTCCGGATACCACTCGTCGCGGAAGGTCGGACCCTTGGCATCGAACACGCACGCGGCATGCTCGGCGGCGATGTCCTCACGCAGCTTCTTCATCATCGCCACGATGCCGTGCACCGCGCCGGTGGACTGGCCCTCGGGCCCGCGCAGGTCCGGCATCGCGTGGTAGGCGCGGTAGAGGAAGCTGGAGCCATCCACCAGCAGCAGGATGGGCTTGGTCTCGGTCGTCGTCTGTGCTTGTTCGCTCATGCGGCGATTGTCATTCACGCCGGGCGAGTGACCCAGCTGCGGAGATACGGCCCGCGCCGGTACACACCCAGGCCAACGCATAGAATCGCCTGATGCGAACCGCCACCCGCCTTGTCCGCCCGATCAGCCTGCTGGCCCTGCTCGCCAGCGGCCTGTGCGCTATGCCTGCGATGGCCGCGGATGCGCCCGACGCCAAGGTGGAGAACATCGTCGTGGAAGACGACCGCACCCGCATCGAGGAGCGCCGCGTGCGCGGCGAGACCGAGAAAGTCACCGTCCAGTCCAAGAACAGCAAGGCGCCGGCCTACGAGATCGTCATGGGTGACGGCAGCCGCGACCTGATGGCCGGTCCGGGCTCCAACCGTGGCACCGTAGGCCAGCGCGTCTGGCGCCTCCTGACCTTCTGATTGATCCGCGCCCTTCACCGCGGCGCCCTCTTCCGACCCCATGGCCGTTTACACCGAAGTCACGCTCGAGCAGGCGCAGGCCTTGTGCAGCCGTCTGAACCTGGGCCAGGTGCAGAGCCTGCGCGGCATCACCGGCGGCATCGAGAACACCAACTACTTCGTCGACACCGAGCGCGGCGAGTTCGTGCTCACCGTGTTCGAGCGCCTGTCCTTCGCGCAGCTGCCCTTCTATCTGAGGCTGATGCAGCACCTCGCCCAGCGCGGCATCCCGGTGCCCGAGCCCAGGGCTGACGCCGGCGGCGAGATCCTGCACAGCCTGGCCGGCAAGCCGGCCGCGGTGGTGGACAAGCTGCGCGGCGCCTCGCAGCTGGCGCCCGATGTCTTCCACTGCGAGCAGGTCGGCGCGATGCTGGCACGCATGCATCTGGCCGGGCGCGATTTCCCGCTCAAGCAGCCCAATCTGCGCGGCCTTCCCTGGTGGACCGAGACGGTGCCGGTGGTGCTGCCCTATCTGAACGCCAGCCAGGCCGAGCTGATCCAGTCCGAGCTGGCCTTCCAGCAGCAGCTCGCCGCGTCCGCCGGCTATGCCGACCTGCAGGCCCATCATGCGGGTCCCATCCATGCCGACCTGTTCCGCGACAACGTGATGTTCGAAGGCCTGCCGGGCCGCGAGAAGCTCAGCGGCTTCTTCGACTTCTACTTCGCCGGTGTGGACACCTGGCTTTTCGACCTGGCGGTGTGCCTGAACGACTGGTGCATAGACCTGGCCAGCGGCGCGCTGGACGAGACGCGCGCCAGCGCCTTCGTCGCCGCCTACGAGCGCGAGCGCCCGCTGAGCGGTGCCGAGCACCGCCTGCTGCCGGCCATGCTGCGCGCCGGCGCGCTGCGCTTCTGGCTGTCGCGGCTGTGGGATTTCCACCTGCCGCGCGATGCCGCGCTGCTCAAGCCGCACGACCCCAGCCACTTCGAGCGCGTGCTGCGCGCGCGCATTGACAAGCCCTGGCACGCGATGGCGGAGGCACGATGAGCAGCGGTAGCACGATGAGCTTGCACCTGCAGACGGTGCCGGCACGCAACGGCCTGATCTGGATGCGCCATGGTTTCAAGGTGCTGCGCCGCCGGCCCATGGCGCTGAGCGGCCTGTATGCGATGACGCTGACCATAGGCCTGCTGCTGCCCACGCTGCTGCCGCCGCTGGGCTTCCTCACGCTGATGGCACTGCCGCTGGTGTCGCTGGGCTTCATGATCGCCACGCACCTGGTGCTGCAGAACATCACGCCGACACCGGCGGTCTTCGTCGCACCGCTGAAGCTCACCGTGCCGCGCCGCAAGGCGCAGCTGATGCTCGGCGCCGGCTATGCCACGCTGATGCTGCTGGCCGTGCTGCTGGCCCAGGCCATCGATGGCGGCGCCTTCGAGGAGTTGCAGACGCTGATGCAGCAGAGCAAGCCCGACCCCGAGGCGGTGGCCACGGCGCTGTCCGACCCGCGCCTGTTCTGGGGCGCGGTCACGCTGATGACGCTGATGACGCTGGTGTCGGTGCTGTTCTGGCATGCGCCAGCGCTGGTGCACTGGGGCGGCCAGGGGGTGATGCAGGCGCTGTTCTCCAGCTGGATGGGCGTGTGGCGCAACAAGGGCGCGTTCGCGCTCAACGGCCTGGCCTGGCTGGGCCTGCTGATCGGCCTGAGCATGCTCACCGGCGTGCTCGCCGGCCTCTTGGCCCTGCCCGCGCCGGTGATGGGCCTGCTCGGCGTGGCGCTGGCGCTGTTCCTATCCACCGCCTTCTACTCGTCGCTGTACTTCAGCTTCGTGGACTGCTTCATGTTCGGCGCGCCGCGCGAGCTGCCGGGCGAGACCAAGAGCAGCGCCTGAGGCGCGGCGCGGGCCGCGCTGCCTCAGGCCTCCATCGCTCAGGCGTTCCTCATCCAGCTCTGCACCTCGGCCACGGTCGGGATGCGGCCGCTGCTGACCAGTTGCTCGTTGACGACCAGACCCGGCGTGGCCAACAGGTCGTAGGTCATGATCTCCTTCATGTCCGTCACCTTGACGAACTCGGCCTCGAGCTGCGCCTGGCCGGCGGCCTCGCGCGCCACGGCCTCGAGCTTGCGGCAGTTGGCGCAGCCCGCGCCGAGGATCTTGACGGTCAGCATCTCGTTCTCCCAGGTTCAATGAAACGTTGAATGGATGATGGCGTGCGCGCCGGTGGCTCAGACGGCGGCCGCGCCCTGCTGGCGCCGCCTCAGCCAGGCAAAGGCGGCGATGAACAACAGCACTGCCAGCACCAGGGCCAGCAGCAGCGAGGCGCGTGCCTGCCCGTCCACCCAGGCGCCGTAGAGCAGACCGGCGGCGATGCTGAACAGCGCCACCAGGCCGACATAGGCGGCCGTCTTCGCGCGGCCCAGCACGGCCGAGACCATGAGCATGCTCTGCAGGCTCAGCTCCGGGTCGGCCATCAGATAGGCCAGCAAGGGTCCGCGGTGCATGCCCAGGTCCAGGAACATGCGCGCCACCGGCACCTCGACCAGGGTCGGGAAGTACATGAACACCCCGAAGCCCACCGCCACCGCATTGGCCGCCAGCGTGTTGCTGCCGGCCAGGCTCTGCACCCACTCGGGACGGATCAGCTGGCGCACCATGCCGACGATGAACACGCCGACCAGCAGCAGCAGGAAGATCTGCTTGACGAAGCGCCAGGCCTCCCACATCCAGGAACGCCATTCATCGACCTGCAGCTGGCGAGCGTAATGCCACACCGCCAGCAGCGCCGCGCCGACCGCCACGACGCGCCCGGTGAGCACCAGCTGCAGGCCACCGCTGACCGGCACCAGGCGCAGCGCGGCGATCAGCAGCGTGGCCGCCGTGAGCCCCAGCGCGATCCAGGTGTAGCGGTTGGCGCCTTCGACGATGTTCTCCAGCCCGCGCCAGGCCACCGCGGCGATGGCCAGCAGCAGCGCGATCAGCAGCGAGCCCTGCACGCTGACGCCCTCCTCGCCCTTGGCGGCATCGAACGGCACCCAGCGCAGCAGCGTTGCCTGCCAGGACTCGGCCCAGGCCAGCGGCAGATCCAGGCGGGCCAGATCGGCCGTCAGCGGCCACAGCCGCAAGGTGCCGGCGATCAGCAGCGCCACCAATGAGAGCAGCAAGCCCAGCGCCGGCGCCGAGATGCTGGCCTGCTGCGCGAAGAGCCGCTCCGTCTGCGCGTCATGCTGCGCGTCCTCGCGCCAGAACAGCAGCGCCATCAGCAGCCCGATGCCGATGCCGAACAGCAGGCACATCAGGATGCGCGCCAGCGCGAACTCGGCGCCGAGGATGTTGCCGGTGTAGGCCAGCGCCATGATGTTGCCGGCCGGCGCGAAGAACAGGAAGGTGATCGCCGGGCCTATGCCGGCGCCCTTGCGGTAGATGCCGCCGAACAGCGGCACGATGGTGCAGGAGCACACCGCCAGCAGCGAGCCCGCTGCTGCCGCCGCCGGATAGGACACATGGGCAGGCGCACTGCGCCCCAGCCAGCGCGTGATGCTGGCCTTGGGAATCAGCGCCGCCATCGCGCCGGCGATGAAGAAGGCCGGCAGCAGGCACAGCAACACATGCGCGGCCAGATAGGACGCCAGCGTGCCGGCGCCACCGTTGATGAGCTGCAGTGCAATGTCCATGTCCGCTCCTGCGATTCAGTGTAGTCAGACACGCCCCCTGCCAGCGGCTGACACTGAACGTCGCTTGATGCAGAGCAAGGGCCGCGCGACACGCAGAAACGAGCACGCCCCGGCTTTACCGGGGCGTGCTGGGGAAGATCACGGCATCGAGGGCGCTTGCGAGGCCGCCCTCCGCCCGACGATCAGCTGCCGATGCGGCCGCCGTCGTTCTTGGTGATCACGATGGTTGCCGAACGCGGACGCTTGCCGGCACCGTAGCCGGCATTGCTGGGCCACTGGCTGGTGTACTTGCTCGGGTCGGCGATATTGGCCATCGCCGTGCCCTCGCCCGGGTGCTGGATGTTGACGAAGATCGCCTTGCCATCCGGGGTCTCGCACAGGCCGGTGATCTCGCAGTCCTTGGGGCCAACCAGGAAGCGCTTGAGCGTCTCGGCCGTCGGTGCCTTGCCCACATAGGTGTCGACCGCCAGCGTGCTGCCGTTGGACTTGGTGTAGCTCAGCGTCTTCTTCGCGCCGTCGCCGACCTGGCCGGGGATGGCGGCCAGCATCATGCAGTTCGTCACGTCGGTGTAGGCGCCGTCGTCGGTCTGGATCCAGCAGATGCCGGTCGAGGGGCTGAATACCAGGCCATCGGGGCTGGACAGGTCCTGGTCGCTGGTCAGGCTGGACAGGTTGACGGTGCCCGCTGCGGCGCCGGCTTCGGCGGCGAACAGGTACACGTCCCAGGTGAAGCTGGTGGCGGCGGAGCCGGCTGCGCCTTCCTTGATGCGCAGGATGTGGCCGTTGGGGTTGCCGGTCTGGGCCGAGCTGCCCTTCATGTCGGTATAGACACGCGGGTTGGCGCTGTCCGGCGCCATCTGCGAGCTGCTGCTCGGCTCGACGCGGCGGTTGCTGTTGTTGGTCAGCGTGAAGTAGATCTCGCCATTGATCGGGTTGACCGAGCACCACTCCGGCCGGTCCATCTTGGTGGCGCCGACGGCATCGGCGGCCAGACGGGTGTTCACGCAGATGTCACCCTGGTCGGCGAAGGCATAGCCAGCGTAGCCGGCGATCGCGGCGTTCGACAGCGCCAGCTCGATCCACTGGCCCGTGCCGTCCGAATTGAACTTGGCGACATAGAGCTTGCCGCTGTCCAGATACTTGTCGCCGGCTGCCATGCGGTTGGCCGGGTTGGCGTCGGCAGCGTCCCAGCTGGCGGCGCTGACAAACTTGTAGATGTACTCGCCGCGCGAGTCGTCGCCCATATAGGCGGCGAGCGGCTGACCGACCACCGGCTTGCCGAAGGCGGCGCTCTCGTGCGCGAAGCGGCCCAGGCCGGTGCGCTTCTTGGCGGCCTTGCTCTTGTCGTAGGCGTCGACCTCGACGATGTAGCCCATGCCGTTCATCTCGTTGCGGTAGTCGTCGCTGCCGTCGGCCGAGGCGCCCAGCTTGCTGTTGTTCCAGCGCTGGTACTTGTCTTCGCTGCCGGCGCTCTCCCAGCCGTGGCGCGAGGCGGCGCCCTGGCTGCGGCCATAGCGCTTCAGCGCGGTGACGCTCTTGTCGTTGCCGCGCGCAGCATCATCGGTGGCGGAGCGGGTGAAGTAGCCGGCCCAGTTTTCTTCGCCGGTCAGCAGCGTGCCCCAGGGCGTCTTGCCGGTGCCGCAGTTGTTCAGCGTGCCGCGGGTCTTCACGCCGGTGGGCGAGAACTTGGTGACCAGCAGCTTGTTGCCGCGCGCCGGGCCGCTGATCTCGACTTCGGTCTGGGTGGTGAGACGGAAGTTGAAGGCCGAGTCCTTCACATAGGACCACTTGCCATCGCTGGCCTTCTTCACCTCCACGACCGACACGCCGTGGATGGCCAGTTCCTTGTCCACCTCGGAGGCGGGACGCGGCAGCGTCGACGTGCCGCCGTTGGCATGCAGGAAGAAGGACGAGAGCCTTTCGTCAGTGGTGGCCTCGTGGTTCATGCCCAGCAGGCCACGGTCGGCTGCGGTGGTCGAGGGTTTGCCGTCGGCAGACAGGCCGAACCACTCCATGCCGTCGTGGTGGTCGCCGGCACGGTTCTCGTAGTCGGTGTCGGTGCCGTCGTTCTTGTAGTCGGCGGTGGCGGCGCGCAGCGGATCGCCCAGCGCATAGATGATGCTGAAGCTGTAGCCGGCCGGCACGCTGACCTTGTCCTCCAGGCTCTTGGCCACGGCGGAGAAGCCCAGGGCCTTGAGCGGCGACAAGGTCGGCGTGACTTCGTCGTCACCGCCGCCGCAGGCGCTCAACGCAGTGGCGCCGAACACGGCGGTGGCCATGCCGCCCACCGAACCGCGCAGGATGCTGCGGCGGCTCAGGCGTGCGCTCAGCACAGAGTCGAAGCTGGGGTTGGCCGAGGTGTTGGAATCCTCGTCGTTGAAGTGGCTGCGGGTCGGGTCTTGGGAGTTTTTCATGGGTTTTCCAGCGGGCTGGCGGCTAGCGTGAACACAGCCTCACAGGCTAGGCAGCCGCGATGAAAACCCCGTGACCGCGGCATGACAGCGCTGTCACATTGGCCCCGACGCAACGGCGCCGGGCGCACGCCAGCGCTCAGATCTCGCGACCGAAACCCGAGGCGACGAAGGCGCTGCCCAGGTCGCGCCATTCGTAGTCCATCTGCCGCGCGGTGCGCAGCGCCAGCTCGATGCCGGCCAGTTCGGCCACCAGGTGCAGGCTGAGATCGATGCCGGCGGAGATGCCGGCCGAGGTGAAGACACGGCAGCGCCCGCCCTGGTGCACCCAGGGCCGCGCCTCCACCCAGCGCTGCGTGCTGGGCAGCACCTTCAGCAGCGAGCCCGAGGCCAGCGAGGCAGCGCGCAAGCCCTCCAGGTCTTCCCAGTGCGTGATTGCGGCGCGCTCGTTGAGCAGGCCGGCCTTCTCCAGCAGAAAGGCCCCGGTGCACACCGAGGCCAGCACCTTCAGCCGCAAGCTCTGCGCGACCAGCCAGTCGTCCAGGCCCGCACGCTGCAGCTCGGCGCTGACGTCACCGCCGGGCACGATCAGCACGTCCAGCTCGCCAGCCTGCTGGCAAGTCAGCGTCGGCAGCACACGCAGGCCGCCCCGTGCCTGCACCGGCCCCGGCTCGACAGCCAGCGTGAACACCTCGAAGGGTGGCGCCTCGCCTTCGCGCTCGGCCAGGCGCGAGGCGGTCGAGAACACCTCGAAGGGGCCGGCAAAGTCCAGCACCTCCACCGCGTCGAACAGATAGATCCCCAGCTTCATCACCACCCCCGCCTGGCCACCGAACTGGGCCAGCCCCCGGCCCGAGCGCCGAGCATGCCACGCGGCCCACCCGGGGCGTCAATCCCTGGCGCCCCGAGCGAACCGCGGCGAGGGGACAGCGCAAGGCCGGCACGCAGCCTGCTGCCAGCGCGCTGTCAGGGGGCTGCCTACAATTCGCCCCAGGCCCCGTTCGGGGCTGTTGTCGTTTGTGCCCCGCCTGTTGCCCCCGTCTCCATGCAGCTGCCTGCCCTCGCCCCTGGCAAGAAGTTCAACCAACCCCGCCCGCCCGGTTCCGCCGATGCCCTGCTGCTGGCGCGTTTCGCCCAGGCGCAGCTGGCCGCCGGCCGGCTCTCGGCCATCGTCTGCGCCGAGCCGGCCGATACGCAGCGGCTCGAGGACGAGCTGAAGTTCTTCGCGCCGGAGCTGCGCGTGGCCGTCTTCCCCGACTGGGAGACCCTGCCCTATGACAGCTTCAGCCCGCACCAGGACCTGATCTCCGAGCGCCTGGCCACGCTGTGGCGGCTGCTGCAGGCGCAGGGCAAGAAGCGGGGCGGCGTCGCCGGGCCGCCCCAAGATGCCGCGCGCCCCCTCGGGGGGGCGGACGCCGCAGCGCGGCGGACTAGGGGGCTCGATGAGCAGCGCGACGTGGACGTGGTGCTGCTGCCCGCCACCACGGCGCTGACGCGCCTGGCGCCGCCCAGCTTCCTGGCCGCGACCACCTTCAACTTCAAGACCAAGCAGCGCCTGGACGAAGCCAGCCTGAAGTCGCAGCTGACGCTGGGGGGCTACACGCATGTCAGCCAGGTGGTCTCGCCCGGCGAATACGCGGTGCGCGGCGGCCTGATCGACCTCTTCCCCATGGGCTCGGCCGTGCCCTACCGCGTGGACCTGTTCGGCGACGAGGTCGATTCGATCCGCACCTTCGACCCCGACAGCCAGCGCAGCCTCTACCCCGTGCCCGAGGTGCGGCTGCTGCCCGGCCGCGAGTTCCCGATGGACGAGGCGGCACGCAAGGCTTTTCGCGCGCGCTGGCGCGAGAAGATGGAAGGCGACCCGACCAAGGCGCGCATCTACAAGGACATCGACCAGGGCATCGCCACCGGCGGCATCGAATATTTTTTGCCGATCTTCTTCGAGCAGACGGCTAGCATCTTCGACTTCCTGGGCGCCGAGGCTGCCCTCGCGCTGCATGGCGAGATCGACGAGGCGCTGGGCCGCTTCTGGACCGACACGCGCGAGCGCCATCGCTTCCTGCAGCACGACCCCGAGCGGCCCATCCTGCCGCCCGAGGAGATCTTCCTCAAGGTCGAGGAGTTCTTCGCCGCGACCCATGCACACCCGGTGCTGGCGGTGCGCGGCAACGAGCCGGTCGATTACGCCCGCCCGCTGCCCGACGTCAGCGTCGAGCGCGGCGCGCAGGAGCCGCTGGCCCGCCTGGCCGCGCATCTGCAGAGCACGCCGCACCGCGTGCTGCTGCTGGCCGAGAGCGAGGGCCGACGCGAGAGCCTGCTGGAGCTGCTGCGCGACAACAGGATCGATCCGCCTTCGGTCAAGGACCTGGCCGAGTTCCTGTCCAGCGACGAAAAGTTCGCCATCACCGCCGCACCGCTGGCGGCCGGCTTCTTCTGGAACGAGCCGGCTGAAGCGCAGGTGCTGCAGCTCTTCACCGAGACCGAGCTCTTCGCCACCACGCCAACCACGCGCCGGCGCCGCAAGCAGGAGCAGGTCAGCGACGTCAATGCGCTGATCAAGGACCTGTCGGAGCTGAAGGTTGGCGACCCGGTGGTGCATGTGAACCATGGCATCGGCCGCTACCTGGGGCTGATCCACATCGACCTCGGCGACGGCCCCAGCGAGTTCCTGCACCTGGAGTACGCCGACAAGGCCACGCTCTATGTGCCAGTGGCGCAGCTGCATCTGATCAGCCGCTACACCGGTGTCAGCGCCGAGGAAGCGCCGCTGCACAAGCTGGGCTCGGGCCAGTGGGACAAGGCCAAGCGCAAGGCCGCCGAGCAGGTGCGCGACACCGCGGCCGAGTTGCTAAACCTCTACGCCCGCCGCGCCGCACGCGAAGGCCATGCCTTCCGCTACTCGCCGCACGACTACGAGGCCTTTGCCGCCAGCTTCGGTTTCGAGGAAACGCCCGACCAGCGCGCTGCGATCCATGCGGTGATCCAGGACATGATCTCGCCCAAACCCATGGACCGTCTGGTCTGCGGCGATGTGGGCTTCGGCAAGACCGAGGTGGCGCTGCGCGCGGCGTTCGTGGCGGTGATGGGCGGCAAGCAGGTGGCGATCCTGGCGCCCACCACGCTGCTGGCCGAGCAGCATTACCAGAACATCGCCGACCGCTTCGGCAAATGGCCGGTCAAGGTGGCGGAGATGAGCCGCTTCCGCTCGGCCAAGGAGATCAAGGCGGCGATGGAAGGTCTGGCCGACGGCACCATCGACATCGTCATCGGCACGCACAAGCTGCTCTCTCCGGACGTGAAGTTCAATCGTCTGGGTCTGTTGATCATCGACGAGGAGCACCGCTTCGGCGTGCGCCACAAGGAGGCGATGAAGGCGATGCGCGCCGAGGTGGACGTGCTGACACTGACCGCGACGCCGATCCCACGGACACTGGGCATGGCGCTGGAAGGCCTGCGCGATCTGAGCGTGATCGCCACCGCCCCGCAGCGCCGCCTGGCGATCAAGACCTTCGTGCGCAACGAAAACAAGGGCACGATCCGCGAGGCGGTGCTGCGCGAGCTGAAGCGCGGCGGCCAGGTCTACTTCCTGCACAACGAGGTCGAGACGATAGAGAACCGGCGCCAGAACCTCGAAGAACTGCTGCCGGAAGCGCGCATCGTCGTCGCCCACGGCCAGATGCCCGAGCGCGAGCTGGAGCGGGTGATGCGCGAGTTCGTCGGCGGCAAACACAATGTGCTGCTGTGCTCGACCATCATCGAGACCGGCATCGACGTGCCCAGCGCCAACACCATCATCATCAGCCGCGCCGACAAGTTCGGCCTGGCGCAGCTGCACCAGCTGCGCGGCCGGGTCGGCCGTTCTCACCACCAGGCCTATGCCTATCTGCTGGTGCCCGATGTCGAGGGCCTGACCAAGCAGGCGGCGCAGCGCCTGGAGGCGATCCAGGCGATGGAAGAACTGGGCTCGGGCTTCTACCTGGCCATGCACGATCTGGAGATCCGCGGCGCCGGCGAGGTGCTGGGCGAGAACCAGAGCGGCAACATGATGGAGGTGGGCTTCCAGCTCTACAACGAGATGCTGTCGGAAGCGGTGCGCTCGTTGAAGGCTGGCCGTGAGCCGGACCTGCTGAGCCCGCTGGCCGCCACCACCGAGATCAATCTGCACGCGCCCGCCCTGCTGCCCGACGCCTACTGCGGCGATGTGCATGTGCGGCTCTCGCTCTACAAGCGCCTGGCGACGGCCGAGAAGCCTGAAGCCATCGACGCGATGCTCGAAGAGATCACCGACCGCTTCGGCAAGCTGCCGGCACAAGGGCAAACCCTGTTCGACACGCACCGGCTGCGCGTGCTGGCCAAGCCCTATGGCGTGGCCAAGATCGACGCGGCACCGAGCGTGATCAACATCAACTTCCGCCCCAACCCGCCGATCGACGCGATGCGCGTGATCGAGCTGGTGCAGAAGAACCGCAACATCAAGCTGGTCGGCAACGACAAGCTGCGCATCGACAAGGCGCTGTCCGATCCCAAGGACCGCGCGCAAGCGGTGCGCGAAGTACTCAGGCTCCTGGGCCAACCGATCAAGCAAGACTGACCCTGACACCATGCAAGACCCGACCCTGCCGCCGCTCGTCACCCAAGGCTTCGCGCCGCCGCTGAAGCTTGCCGACTTCAAGCTGGCCGCCTTCGACATGGACTCGACGCTGATCAGTATCGAGTGCATCGACGAGATCGCCGATGCCGCCGGCCGCAAGGCCGAGGTGGCGGCGATCACCGAGGCCGCGATGCGCGGCGAGATCGCCGACTTCAAAGAAAGCCTGCGCCGCCGCCTGGCGCTGCTGGAAGGCGTGCCTGCCAGCGCGCTGGACGGCGTGCTCGAAGAGCGGCTGCGCTTCAACCCCGGCGCGCGCGAGCTCTGCGCCTCGCTGAAGACCGCCGGCATCAAGCTGGTGCTGGTCTCCGGCGGTTTCACCTTCTTCACCCGCTATGTCGCGGCGCAGCTGGGCATGGACTTCGTACGTAGCAACGAGCTGGAGATCGTCGACGGCGCCCTCACCGGCCGGCTGATCCCGCAGCCCTGGGGCGAGATCTGCGACGGCGCCGAGAAGCGCCGCATGCTGCTGGAGTGCTGCGCGGCGATCGGCTGCACGCCGAAGCAGGCCATCGCCGTCGGCGACGGCGCCAACGACCTCTTGATGATGGGCGAAGCCGGCCTGTCGGTTGCCTTCCACGCCAAGCCCAAGGTGCGCGAACAGGCCATGGTGGCGATCAACAGCGGCGGGCTGGAGCAGCTGCTGACCGTGCTGCGCTGAACACGCCTGGCTTCCATGCCGCCAGCGCGTTAGCATCGCGGCATGCGACGCCAGCCTGAGCAGCCAAGCGAGACACGACCCACTTCGCGGGCGACGCGCAAGCGTGTCTTGCTTGTACTGGGTGCGACGCTGATGCTGGCGCTTGTGGCCGGCTGGCTTGTACCGGATGAGCCGCGCAAGGAAGACAAGGCAGCTCCGCCCGCCGCGCCAGCTGCGCCGGCGGCATCGGCTGCAGCAGCGCCTGCGTCAGGCCCCGCGAGCAGCGCGCCTTTGGCAAGCGCGGCGCCGCAGCCGCCTGTCAGGCCACAGAAGCAGGCAGCCGAGTTCGATGTCGAAGCCTTGCGCCAGCTGGACCGGCAATGGTGTTCCCACGGCGCCCAGGCCTATCTGCAGTTCATCAGCGCCCTGCAGGAACCGGACGGCGACACGCCCGAGAGCCAGGCGCAGGCCGAGGCGCAGCTGAAGCAATGGCCGGCCCACCGTGCGATCCAGCAACTGCAGCAGCAACTGCCAGAGCGATGGATCGCCAGCCTGCTTCAGCGTGGCGACATTCGTTCTCGCGCGACAGCGCTGTTCCTGACGCGCAGTCAGAGCAGCAGCACGGCGGCCGCGCTGACCGAACTCAGCACCCTGGCCCGAGGCAGTGCCGATCCCTATGTGGCAGCGCTGGCCAGCCAGATCGCGCCCGCCTGCAAGGCCCTGCCCGGCTGCCAGCCGCTGGCTGGCGCGGAGCGGCTGGCCAAGGACCCCGGCAACCTCGTCGCCTTCCTCGACGCCCATGGCGACGCGCCCGATGTGCTGCAGCGCCTGGGCGCGACCCAGCCTCGGCTGACCGAGGTCCGGAACTACAACATGGAGCTGCTGCAGACCTTGCTGAGCCTGCCCTTGTCCACCGAGGACGGGCTCTATCGCGAGGTCGAACAGGTGATGCTAATGGGCATCTACGCCGCCTGGCGCATGCCCAGCTACAGCGGCGTCATGGCGGCCTGCCGCAAGCTGGCAGCCGATGCCGCGACGGAGCGCGCCAGCTGCCACAGGCTCGCCGAGACGCTCTGGGCCGGCGGCGATTCAATGCTGGAGAGGGCCCTGGCCGTGACGCTGGCCAAGACTATACGGCTGCAGGAGCTGCAAGCCGATTGGCTGAGGCGGCAGCAGCAGCTGGAGACAGTCAGGCAACAGGCGAACAGCCTGTTCGATGGCCCCTGGCTCAGCGATTCAAGCCTGGGCAACTGCGACTTTCAGCGGCGCCTGAGCGGCCATCTCCGCGCACTGGGCAGCCAGGGAGAATGGCGGGCCTACGTCACACAGCCTGGCAACGAAGCTCCGCCAGCCAGGCCCTGAAGCAACAGCCCCCATAGCGCCCACCGCACCGACACGCCATGCGCCTTCCCGTCCCCCTCGCCCAAGCCAGCCGACTGCTCAACCACGGCCCCACGGTGCTGGTCGCCTGCGCCCATGGCGAGCAACGCGATGTGATGGCTGCAGCCTGGAACATGCCGCTGGACTTCCAGCCGCCCAAGGTAGCGGTGGTGATCGACAAGAGCACCTTCACGCGCGGCCTCGTCGAAGCCTCGGGCGAGTTCGTGCTCAGCGTGCCCTGCGCCGCGCAGATCGAGATGGTGGTCGGCGTGGGCAACAGCACGGGCCGCGAACTCGACAAGTTCGCGCACTGGGAGATCGCCGCCGAGCCGGCTTCAGTCGTCGCCGCGCCGCTGATCCAGGGCTGTCTCGCCTGGCTGGAGTGCCGCTTCTACCCGGAGCCGCATATCCAGCAGACTTACGACCTCTTCGTCGCCGAGGTGGTCGCCGCCTGGGCCGAGGACTGGGCCTTCAAGGACGGCCGCTGGCAGGATCTGCCGCAGCCGCAGCGCGCGCTGCACCATCTGGGCGGCGGCAATTTCTTCACCAGCAGCGGCTTGCTGAGCGCAAAGCCACGCTGAACGCCGGCTGAACACCGGCGCGGGTTGCGCTCAGTCCGTCTGGTGCAGCGGCTTGGCGCTGATCACCACGCCGTCTTCATCGGCATAGAGCCAGTCGCCCGGGCGGATCCACACGCCGTGCAGCTGCAGCACCACGTCCACCACGCCCTGGCCGCGGCGATCGGTGGGCATGGGCACATGGGCGCGAGCGAGGATGCCGGTCTGCGCGGCGGCCAGCTCGGCCAGGTCGCGCACGCAGCCGTCGATCAGCAGGCCGGCCCAGCCGTTCTTCGCCGCCGCGGCGGCGAGCATGCCGCCCAGCAGCGCGCGCTTCATCGAGCCGCCACCGTCGACCACCAGCACGCGGCCGTCGCCGGCGGATTCGACCAGGGACTTCACCATGCTGTTGTCCTCGATGCAGCGCACCGTGGTCACCGGGCCGGCGAAGCGCGGCAGCGCGCCGTAGCTGGCATAGAGGCCGCCGGGCAGCACACGGAACTCGCCCGAGTCGTCGCTCTTGTGGGCGTCGCAGAAATCGCAGGTGGAGAAGTTCATGGTGGGTGGTCTTGCTTGCTGTTGTGCTCTACAGGCTGGGATCAGCCAGCACGGAGATGCGCGCGCCGTGCAGCGCCACCACCTGGCCGGCTCGGATCTTGGCGGTCTTGCGCGACTCGTCGCGCCCGTCGACCTGCACCAGCCCTTCGCTGATCATCATGCGCGCGGCGCCGCCGCTCTCGGCCAGGCCGGTGGCCTTGAGCAGCTTGTCCAGCGCTATGTAGTCGCCGCGCAGCTCGAAGTCGATTTTTTCCATGCGCTCATTGTCCCAGACGCTTGCGCGCGGCTTCGCGGATCGCGCTCAGCGTGCTGCGGCTGGTCGAGACGTCGGTAGACAGGCGCAGATGGATCAGCGTGGGCTTGTCGCTGTGCAGCGCCGTCTGCAGCGCCGGGCCGAACTCCTCGGTGTGATCGACGCGGTGCGCGGCCCAGCCGTAGGCCAGCGCCAGCTGCACGAAGTCCGGATTGAACAGGTCGCTGCCTGAGACACGACCCGGGTACTCGCGCTCCTGGTGCATGCGGATGGTGCCGTAGGTGCCGTTGTCCACCACCACCGAGATCAGCTTGCTCGCGCCGTAGCCGGTGGCAGTGGCCAGTTCCTGGCCGTTCATCAGGAAGTCGCCGTCGCCGGCGATATTGACCACCCAGCGCTGCGGCTGCAGCAGGCTGGCGGCCACCGCGGCCGGCAGGCCGTAGCCCATCGCGCCGCTGGTCGGCGCCAGCTGGGTGCGGCCATGGTGCTGCAGACCCGGGTACTGGTGGAAGCGATGCAGCCAGCCGCTGTAGTTGCCGGCGCCATTGGTGAACACCGTGCCTTCGGGGCATTGGGTGGAGAGCAGGCGCACCACCTCGGCCATGTCCAGCGGGCTCACCGGCTCGGGCACCAGATTGGCCAGATAGTCCTGGCGCATCCCTTCGGCCCAGGCAGACCAGGGCACGCTGTCCGGTGCTTGCAGGCCCTCCAGCGCCAGCGCGGCGCAGGCCATGCTGGCGTTGATCATCAGGTCGGCGGCATAGACGCGGCCCAGCTCCTCGGCGCCGGCATGGATGTGCACCAGCGTCTGGCTGGGACGCGGCGCCTGCAGCAGCGTGTAGCCGCCGGTGGTCATCTCGCCCAGGCGCGGACCGATCGCGATCACCAGGTCCGACTCCTTGATGCGTGCGGCCAGCTTGGGATTGATGCCGATGCCCACGTCGCCGGCATAGAGCGGATGGCGGTTGTCGAACAGGTCCTGGAAGCGGAAGGCGCAGCCCACCGGCAGCTGCCAGGCTTCGGCGAAGCGCTGCAGCGCGGCGCAGCTCTCGGCGGTCCAGCCGCCGCCGCCGGCGATGACGACGGGCTTCTTCGCTTCGAGCAGGCGCTCGCGCAGTTCGGCCAGCGCCGGCGGCGTGGGCCAGGCCTGCGCCGGACGCACGCGCGGCAGCACCGGCGCGCTGGTCTCCTTGGTCAGCATGTCCTCGGGCAGCACGACGACCACCGGGCCGGGGCGGCCCTGCATCGCCGTGTGGAAGGCATGCGAGACGTACTCGGGCAGGCGGTCGGGGTCGTGCACCTCGCCCACCCACTTGGCCATGCCCAGCGTGCCCGGGCCGAACATCTGGCGGTAGTCGACCTCTTGGAAGGCCTCGCGGTCGCGCTGGTCGCCGGCCACCTGGCCGATGAACAGCACCATAGGCGTGCTGTCCTGGAAGGCGGTGTGCAGGCCGATGCTGGCATTGGTGGCGCCGGGGCCGCGGGTGACGAAGCACACGCCAGGCCGGCCGCTGAGCTTGCCCTGCGCATCAGCCATGAAAGCGGCGCCGCCTTCCTGGCGACAGGCAATGAAGCGGATCTTGTCGCGATGCTCGTGGAAGCCGTCGAGCACGGCGAGATAGCTTTCGCCAGGCACGCCGAAAACGGTGGAGATGCCCTGCTCGATCAGCGCTTCGACGAGGGCATGGCCGGCAAGGCGGGAAGTCGTGGAGCTGTTCATGGCGGCACTTTAACCGCCCCTTCGCCCCCTGCCCCGATCACTTTTGAGCTGGCGGCCATGAACGCCCATCGGCACCGGCGCCGTCCGCTGGCACGGTCGGTCAGCGCCTGCGGGCCATCCCCACCAAGGCTGCGGCCGCGACGCCCAGCAGCAAGGAAATTGCCGCGCCATGGAACACGCCGGCCGGCATGCCGCGGTCCAACAACGCGCCGAAGATCGGCGCGGCGACCGCAAAGCCCACGTCCAGGCCCGAATACACCGTGCCGTAGACGCGGCCGGTCGCGCCCGGCGGCGCGGCACGCTTGATCAGCATGTCGCGCGAAGGCCCGGCCAGGCCGGTGCCGAAACCGGCCAGCGCGACGATGCCCGCGGCCAGCAGCGGCGGCAGCAGGCCCAGTGCCGCGACGATCAGCAGCACCGCCGAGGCGATCAGCGCGATGGCGATATTGCGCTCCAGCGCGGCCGAGCGCGCCACCCAGAAGCCGCCGATCAGCATGCCCGCCGCGCCGCAGAGCATGTAGCCGGTGACGACGAAGGCGGTGGCCTTCAGCGGCAGGCCGTAGAGCCCGTTGAGCGCCGGGCTGGCGAAGCTCTGCACCGCGCTCAGCGCCGCGGTGGAGAAGAGGAAGAAGGAAAAGCACAACCACACCGAAGGCAGGCGCAGGAAGGCCAGCGGATGCTCGTCCTTCACCGCTGTCGCGCTCGCGCCGGCCTTCTCGTGCGCCCAGGCACCGGCCTTGTCGTCGATGGCCTCGCGGTTGGCCAGCAGCAGCGCCAGCACACCCAGCGCCACCAGCGCGGTGCCCAGGTAGGCGTAGCGCCAGCTGCCGGTCAGCTCACTGATGCCGATGCTGAACACCGGCGCCACCGCCCAGCCCAGGTTGCCGCTGATGCCATGCACCGAGAAGGCATGGCCCAGCCGCGCCTGCGAGACGCGCTTGTTGAGGATGGTGAAGTCCACCGGGTGGAAGGGCGAGTTGCCCACGCCCGCCAGCGCCGCGGCCAGCATCAGCCCGCCGAAGCCCTGTGCCGTGCCGGCCGCCAGCGAGGCCAGCACGAAACAGGCCACCGCGGCGAACAGCACCGGTCGCGCGCCGGTGCGGTCGACGATGAAGCCGGCCAGCGCCTGGCCGATGCCGGAGATGACGAAGAAGGTCGTCACCAGCAGACCCAGCTCCGAGTAGCTCAGCCCGAAGTCGCGCATGAAGGCCGGGAACAGCGGCGGCAGCAGCATGTGGAAGAAGTGCGAGCAGGCATGCGCGACGCCGATCAGGCTGATGGTGCGCACATCGCGCCGCGCCTGCTGGCGCGCGTCGAGCGGGGGAAGCGTGGCCGTGGTCATGGGCGCACTCTAGGCATGGGGCAGACGGCGCGGCTACGATAGTCCGTCAAGTCCTGTCGAATTTACGCCATGCATACCACCCCGGCCCGCCCTCGGGCACGCGCGCTGCGGCGCAGCCTGCCACCGCTGGATCCGCTGCGCTACGCGCCCAGTGCGGAGCGCCCGCTGCGCGTCAAAGCCCGGCGCATGGCCAGGCAGGTGGACATCTATCCGCACAGCCACGACTGGGCGCAACTGGTGTTCTCGCTCAGCGGCGCGGTGCGCGTCAGCACCGCCAGCAGCACCTTCATCGTGCCGCCGTCGCGTGCGGTGTGGATCCCCGCCGGCGTCGAGCATGCGGTCACCGCGGTGGAGCTGGCCGATCTGCGCACCTGCTATCTGCACAAGCCGCTGCTCACCGGCGAAGCGTGGAGCCACAGCCGGGTGCTGGAGGTCTCGCCGCTGCTGCGCGAGCTGTCCGTGGAGCTTGCCGAGATGCTGGAGAACGGCACTGCGACGCGCCGTGAAGCCTTGCTGAGCGAGCTGGTGCTCGACGAGCTGAGGCGCGCGCGCAGCCTGCCGCTGGGCGTGAGCCTGCCCAAGGACGCGCGGCTGAGGCGGCTGTGCGAAGCGATGCTAGACGCGCCGGGTCGCCATGCCAGCCTGCAGGACTGGGCGCAGGAAGTGGGCGCCAGCGCGCGCACGCTGACGCGCCTGTTCCGCAGCGAGCTCGGCACCAGTTTCGCGCGCTGGCGCGAGCAGTTGCTGCTGGCCCAGGCGCTGGCGATGGCCGCGCGCGGACGGCCTATCAACGTGATCGCCTCCGAGCTGGGCTACGGCAGCGCCAGCGCCTTCAGCGCCATGGTCACGCGCACCGTGGGCATGTCGCCCCGGCGCTTCTTCGCGGCGAGCTGAAGCGCGGCGCTCAGCTGGGCAGCAGCCAGCGCGGCAGCTGACGCTTGTGCGCCCGCTCGCTGCGCTGCTGCAGCAGCTTGACGCCGAGCTCGGGACGCGCCGCAAGCAGCGGCTCGGGCTCCTGACGCCAGAACTCGCCTGCGAGCACCAGCAGCTTGGACTCGAGCTGGCTCAGATGCCCGTCGGCCATGCAGGTGGCCAGGCCCACGCTGAGCACCAGGCGCTGCAGGGCCGGGTCGGCAAGGCGCTCCAGCCAGCGCTGCCACAGCGCCAGGCGCGGCCGGCCATCGTCGCCACGCAGCGCGGCAGCGCTCGGGTGCATGGCCTCGATGTGCCGCAGCACGACGTCCTCTTCAAGGCCCAGATGCGCGGCCAGGCCAATGCGCCTCAGCGTCTGGATTTCGGCGGGATGCAGACGCTCGTCGGCGCAGACCAGCAGGCCCAGCAGGGCCAGCACCGCGTCGGCGCTGTCGGGCGGCAGCTCGCTGGGTTGCATTGCATGTGCGGCAGCCGGGGGTTTAGCAGTCGGGGTCTCAACGCTCGTCATCGATGTTCGGTCGGCAAGGGCTGATCGGACAGGGAAACACAGGCTGCGCGACCATAGCGCAAGCGGCAAGACCTTCCAAGCCGCGGGTTCAAGGCCAGACGCCCGGGGCGCGGCGATGGCTGCGCTAGGATGCCGACATGAACGAGGTTCTCTTCGATTACGACCGGCAGGACGCCGAGGGCGTGAGCTGCACTGCCCATGCCTGGGCCAAGGTGCCGGCTCCCTTGCATGCCGAGCAACGCCAGGCGCTGAAAGCCCGTGCGGCCGAGCTGCTGAAGGCGCGCGGCGCCGTGCTGGTCGCCCACTACTACGTCGATGGCGATCTGCAGGATCTGGCGCTGGAGACCGGCGGCTGCGTCGCCGATTCATTGGAAATGGCGCGCTTCGGCCGCGACCATGACGCGCAGACGCTGATCGTCGCCGGCGTGCGCTTCATGGGCGAGACGGCCAAGATCCTCAGTCCGGAGAAGACCGTGCTGATGCCCGACCTGGACGCGACCTGCTCGCTGGACCTGGGTTGCCCGGCCGATGAGTTCGCCGCCTTCTGCGACGCCCACCCGGACCGCACCGTGGTCGTCTATGCCAACACCAGCGCCGCTGTGAAGGCCCGCGCCGACTGGATGGTGACCAGTTCCTGCGCGCTGGACATCGTGCGCGAGCTGAAAGCTCAGGGCAAGAAGATCCTCTGGGCGCCCGACCGTCACCTGGGCCGCTACATCCAGGAGCAGACCGGCGCCGACATGCTGATGTGGCAAGGCGCCTGCATCGTGCACGACGAGTTCAAGGGCCTGGAGCTGGAGCTGCTGCGCAAGGAGCACCCGGATGCCATGATCCTCGTGCATCCCGAATCGCCGCAGAGCGTGGTCGCACAGGCCGACGTCGTCGGCTCGACCTCGGCACTGATCAAGGCAGTGGTCGAGGGCAAGGCCCAGGAATACGTCGTCGCCACCGACAAGGGCATCCTGCACCGCATGCGTCAGCTGGCGCCGGGCAAGACCTTGATCGAGGCGCCTACCGCCGGCAACAGCGCCACCTGCAAGAGCTGCGCCCACTGCCCCTGGATGGCGATGAACGGCCTGCAGGGCGTGGTCGACTGCCTGGAGCGAGGCGTCGGCGCGATCACGGTGGAAGAAGGCATCCGGCTGAAGGCGCTGGGCTGCATAGCGCGCATGCTGGACTTCACCGCGGCGCATGCCAAGGCGCGGGCCTCGGGTCTGGTCGCCGGGATTGGCGCGGCCTGAGCGGACTTTTTCCATGGTTGCCGGGGCGCGAAACCGTCTAAGCTAGACCCCAACCCGCAACCCGCCTTATCGGAGTGTTCCCGTCATGGCCGATTTCAGCTCGCTCTTCAATCACCACGAACGCGAGGTCTTTGCCCGCGTCAATGAGATTGCGCCTGAGTTCCCGACGATCAACAACGACGAGTTGCTGGTCGATGTGGCCTGCGTGGCGCTGAACCGCCTGCCGCCGCGCTACATCCGCCACGCGGTGGACTACTCCTTCTACCTGACCGAGCACGAGCGCCTGGAGATCGACGCGGCAATCCGCGAAGCGGTCGCCTACGCCTTCAACTTCGTGCAGGCCCGCACCGCGCTGCGCGCGCGCAACGCCGGCGCCTGAGCCGCGCTCAGCCCTCGGCGCGCTCGCGCCGCGGATGATCGGCGATCAACACGGTGGGGAAGCTCACCGGCAGCGTGCGCGGATAGTCGCGGCTGTAGTGCAGGCCGCGGCTTTCATGGCGCAGCAATGCCGAGCGCACGATCAGTTCGGCGCAATCGACCAGATTGCGCAGTTCCAGCAGGTCACGATTGACGCGGAAATTCGCGTAGTAGTCGTCGATCTCGCCGCGCAGCAGCGCGATGCGATGCAGCGCACGCTCCAGCCGCTTGGTGGTGCGCACGATGCCCACGTAGTTCCACATCAAGAGGCGCAGTTCGTCCCAGTTGTGGGCGATGACCACCTGCTCGTCGGCATCCTCGACCTGGCTCTCGTCCCAGGCCGGCAGCGCGACCGCGCGCGGCTGCGTCTGCTGCAGGATGTGCTCGGCGCAGGTCTGGCCCAGCACCACGCATTCCAGCAGCGAGTTGCTCGCCAGCCGGTTGGCGCCATGCAGGCCGGTGTAGCCGGTCTCGCCGACAACATACAGCCCCGGCAGGTCGGCGCAGCCGTGCAGGTCGCTGACCACGCCGCCGCAGGTGAAGTGCACCGCCGGCACCACCGGGATCGGCTGCCGGGTGATGTCCAGCCCCAAGCTCAGGCAGCGCGCATAGATGGTCGGGAAATGTTCCTTCAGGAAGGCCTCGCCCTTCTCCTCGACGATGGGCCGCGCGTCCAGCCAGACATGGTCCAGGCCGTGCTTCTTCATCTCGAAGTCGATCGCGCGGGCGACGATGTCGCGCGGCGCCAGTTCCATGCGCTCGTCGTGCGCGGCCATGAAACGCGTGCCGTCGGGTAGCTTCAGTTGGCCGCCCTCGCCGCGCAATGCCTCGGTGATCAGGAAGCTGCGCTCCTGCGGGTGGTACAGGCAGGTCGGGTGGAACTGGATGAACTCCATGTTCGCCACCCGGCAGCCGGCGCGCCAGGCCATCGCGATGCCGTCGCCGGTGGAGGTGTCGGGGTTGGTGGTGTAGCGATAGACCTTGCCGGCACCGCCGGTGGCCAGCACCACCGCGCGCGCCGCCAGCGTCTCGACGCGGCGCGTGTCGATGTCCAGCGCATAGACGCCATAGCAGCGCGGCGGCTCATCCCTCTTCAGATGACGCGAGCTGATGATGTCCACCGCCATCCAGCGCTCGCGCAGCTCGATGTTCGGATGCGCGTGCGCCTCGGCGAGCAGGCGGTCGTGGATGGCCTTGCCGGTGGCGTCGGCCGCGTGGGCGATGCGGCGCACCGCATGGCCGCCTTCGCGGGTCAGGTGCAGGCCCATGGGCCCGGTGTCGTCGGCGGTGAAGGGCACGCCCTGCGCGACCAGCCAGCCCACCGCGGCGGCGCTGCGCTCGGCGATGAAGCGGGCCGTGGCCTCGTCGACCAGGCCGGCACCGGCATCCTGGGTGTCGCGCACATGGCTGTCGATGCTGTCGTCGCTGCCCAGCACGCCGACGATGCCGCCCTGCGCCCAGGCGGTGGCGGCCTCACCGAGATCCCGCTTGGCCAGCACGATGACCGGCACCTGGTCAGCCAGGTGCAGCGCCACCGTCAGACCGGCGAGGCCGGCACCGACGATGACGACGGGGGAAGCATGGGAAGCAGCAGCGGTCATCACGCAAGCCCGAGGCGCCGCGCGCGGCGCATTCTCATCAGGGCGTCATCAAGGAGGCCCCGATTCTAAGGATGCGTCGGCGCAGGCTGCGCCCGGCCCGGCGGCTATCATCGCGGCCACTTCAAAGTGGGAGCATTTCTCTTGGATCTCGTTTTGCTGGCCAAGGCCGCCGTGATGGGCATCGTAGAAGGCCTGACCGAATTCCTGCCGATCTCCTCGACCGGCCACCTGATCCTGGCCGGCTCGCTGCTGGGCTTCCATGACGACAAGAGCAAGGTCTTCGACATCGCCATCCAGACCGGTGCCATCCTCGCGGTGATCATCGTCTACTGGCAGAAGCTGCGCAGCACTGTCGCCGGCCTGGCCAGCGAGCCCCAAGCGCGCCGCTTCCTGCTCAATGTGGCGATCGGCTTCTTCCCCGCGGTGATCCTGGGGCTGCTGTTCGGCAAGGCGATCAAAGCGCATCTGTTCACGCCGACGGTGGTGGCAAGCGCCTTCATCATCGGCGGGCTGATCATCCTGTGGGCCGAGCGTCGCCAGGCCAGGACGGTGCGCATCGAGAGCGTGGACGACATGACGCCGCTGGACGCGCTCAAGGTCGGTCTGGTGCAGTGCCTGGCCATGGTGCCAGGCACCAGCCGCTCGGGAGCCACCATCATCGGCGGCATGCTGCTGGGCCTGTCGCGCAAAGCGGCCACCGACTATTCCTTCTTCCTGGCCATCCCGACGCTGATCGGCGCCGGCCTGTACAGCCTCTACAAGGAACGGGCGCTGCTCAGCTGGGCCGACCTGCCGATGTTCGCCACCGGCCTGCTGTTCTCCTTCCTCAGCGCCTGGATTTGCGTGCGCTGGCTGCTGCGCTACATCTCCAGCCACAACTTCGTGCCCTTCGCCTGGTACCGCATCGCCTTCGGTCTCGTGGTCCTGGGCACGGCCTGGAGCGGGCTGGTGGTGTGGTCTGACTGAGGGGCCTGGCGATAGCTCAGCCGGGGCCAGGCCGCCAGCAGACGGCTTGGCCGGACTTGCTTTGAGATAATCCGCGCATGACGATCACCATCAAGAGCGCGGACGACATCGCCGCGATGCGCATTGCCGGCCGCCTGGCGTCGGAAGTGCTGGACATCCTCACGCCGCATGTGAAGCCCGGCATCACCACCGATCAGCTGGACAAGATCGCGCACGACCACATCGTCCATGTGCAGAAGGCCATTCCTGCGCCGCTGAACTACCAGCCGCCGGGCTACACGCCCTACCCCAAATCGATCTGCACCTCGATCAACCATCAGGTCTGCCACGGCATTCCCAATGACCGCCCGCTGAAGAACGGCGACATCGTCAACATCGACGTCACCGTGATCAAGGACGGCTGGCATGGCGATACCAGCCGCATGTTCGTCGTCGGCGAGGGTTCGATCGCAGCCAAGCGCCTGTGCGCCTTCACCTACGAGGCGATGTGGAAGGGCATCCAGAAGGTCAAGCCCGGCGCGCGACTGGGCGACATCGGCCATGCGATCCAGACCTTTGCCGAGAACGCCGGCTTCTCCATCGTGCGCGAGTTCTGCGGCCACGGCATCGGCCAGAAGTTCCACGAAGAGCCGCAAGTGCTGCACTACGGCCGCCCCGGCACGCTGGAAGAACTGGTGCCCGGCATGGTGTTCACCATCGAGCCGATGATCAATGCCGGCCGCCGCGAGATCCGCGAAATGGGCGACGGCTGGACCATCGTCACCAAGGACCGCTCGCTGTCGGCGCAGTGGGAGCACACCGTCGTCGTCACCGACTCGGGCTACGAGGTGCTCACCGTGTCCGACGGCAGCCCGCCGCCGCCGGCCTTCATCACCGGCGCCTGAGGCGCAGCGCGTGATGGACAACGCCGCGCCGACCGTCGGCACCGCCGAGCTGCGTCAGCAGTTCAAGGCCGGCAAGCAGGAGCTGCTGCAGGCCTTCCGCGACGCCAAGCCCACCATCGCCGCAGCCCGCGCGCTGATGAAGCGCCTGGCGCGCCATGTCGATGCGACGCTGCAAGCACTGTGGGCGCAGGCCGGCCTGCCCGAAGGCGCCGCGCTGGCCGCCGTGGGCGGCTACGGCCGCGGCGAGCTGTTTCCCTATTCGGACATCGACGTGCTGCTGCTGCTGCCCGACGGCGTCGAGGCGCACCAGCCCGGGCCGGTCAAGGACAGCATCGAGGCCTTCATCACCAGCTGCTGGGATGTCGGGCTGGAGATCGGCTCCTCGGTGCGCACGCTCGGCGAATGCGTCAACGAAGCCGCTGGCGATGTGACCATCCAGACGGCGATGCTCGAGTCGCGCCACCTGGCCGGCGCACGCCCGCTGTTCAAGCGCTTCGAGCAGCGCCTGGCCGAGCACATGGACGCCAAGGCCTTCTTCCGCGCCAAGACGCTGGAGATGCGCCAGCGCCATATCAAGCAGGACGACACGCCCTATTCGCTGGAGCCCAACTGCAAGGAAAGCCCCGGCGGCCTGCGCGATCTGCAGGTGCTGATCTGGATCGCCCGCGCCGCCGGCCTGGGCAAGACCTGGCCGCAGCTGGCCGCCAAGGGTCTGATCACGCCTTTCGAGAGCCGCCAGCTGCAGCGCAACGAGGGTCTGCTGAGCCTGATCCGCTGCCGCCTGCATGCGGTAGCCGGCCGGCGCGAAGACCGGCTGGTGTTCGACCAGCAGACTGCGGTGGCGCAGAGCTTCGGCTACCAGGCCAAGGGCGGCCAGCGCGCCTCCGAGGTGCTGATGCGCCGCTACTACTGGGCGGCCAAGGCGGTGAGCCAGCTCAACCAGATCCTGATGCTGAACCTCGAGGAGCGCATCAACGGCTCGGCCGATGCGCCGATGCGGCGCATCAGCGAGCGCTTTCTCGACCGCGCCGGCATGCTGGAAGTGGCCAGCGACGATCTCTACGTGCGCGAGCCGCATGCCATCCTCGAGACCTTCCTGGTCTACCAGCAGACGCCGGGCATCAAGGGCCTGTCGGCGCGCACGCTGCGCGCGCTGTACAACGCGCGCCAGGTGATGGACGGCGGCTTCCGCCGCGATCCAACCAACCGGGCGATGTTCATGCAGATCCTGCAGCAGCCGGTCGGGCAGACGCATGCCTTCCGGCTGATGAACCAGACCTCGGTGCTGGGCCGCTATCTGTGGGTGTTCCGCCGCATCGTCGGCCAGATGCAGCACGACCTGTTCCACGTCTACACGGTGGACCAGCACATCCTGATGGTGTTGCGCAATGTGCGGCGCTTCTTCATTCCCGAGCACGCGCACGAGTACCCGTTCTGCAGCCAGCTGGCCGCGCAGTTCGACAAGCCCTGGCTGCTCTACATCGCTGCGCTGTTCCACGACGTGGCCAAGGGCCGCGGCGGTGACCACTCGGTGCTGGGCGCGACCGAGGTGAAGCGCTTCTGCCGCGACCACCGCCTGTCGCGCGAGGACACCGAGCTGGTGGTCTTCCTCGTCGAGCAGCACCTGACCTTCTCGCGCGTGGCGCAGAAGGAAGACCTGTCCGACCCCGAGGTGGTGGCCGCCTTCGCCCGGCAGATGGGCGATGTGCGGCACCTGACCGCGCTGTACCTGCTGACCGTGGCCGACATCCGCGGCACCAGCCCCAAGGTCTGGAACGCCTGGAAGGGCAAGCTGCTTGAAGACCTCTACCGGCTGACGCTGCGCGCGTTGGGCGGCGCCAAGCCCAACCAGCAAGCCGACATCGAGGCCCGGCAGACCGAGGCGCGCCAGATCCTGGCGCTGCACTCCGCGCTGCCCGGCACCGAAGGGCCGCTGTGGGACACGCTGGCGCTGAGCTACTTCGCGCGCCACGATGCTGGCGATCTGGCCTGGCATGCGCGCTCGCTGTGGCGCCATGTGCAGACGGACAGCCCGATCGTGCGCGCAAGGCCCTCGCCGGTGGGCGAAGGCCTGCAGGTGCTGGTCTATGCACCAGACCAGCGCGATCTGTTCGCGCGCATCTGCGGCTATTTCGACAGTGCCGGTTTCAACATCCTCGACGCCAAGGTGCACACCACGCGCAAGGGCTATGCGCTGGACACCTTCCAGGTGATCAAGCCGGACGACGGCCTGCACCATCGCGACCTGGTCTCGCTGGTGGAGGCCGATCTGGGCCGTGCGCTGGCCGCGGACGGGCCGCTGCCCGAGCCGCGGCGTGGCCGACTCTCGCGTCGCGTGAAATCCTTCCCCTTCACACCGCGCATCACGCTGCGCCCTGACGAACGGGCAACCTCCTGGCTGCTGTCGATCAGCACCAGCGACCGCGCCGGTCTGCTCTACGCCATCGCGCGCGTGCTCGCCGAGCACAGCATCAATCTGCAGCTGGCCAAGATCTCCACGCTGGGCGAGCGGGTGGAAGACACCTTCCTCGTCGACGGCGCCGCACTGCAGAACAACCGCATGCGGCTGCAGATCGAGACCGAGCTGCTCGACGCCGTCTCGCTGCCGGCATGAGCACCTCGACGACCACCGGCTACATCGTCGCCGCCGGCGAAGCGCTGGCGGATCTGGCGCGCTACGACCTGATCATCGACGTGCGCTCGCCTGCCGAGTACGCCGAGGACCACCTGCCCGGCGCGGTGAACTGGCCGGTGCTGGACAACGAGGAGCGCCGCATCGTCGGCACCATGTACAAGGCCTCGCCCTTCGAGGCGCGCAAGGTCGGCGCCGCGCTGGTGGCGCGCAATATCGCCCGCCATCTGGAGGCCCACGCCGCCGAGCTACCCAAGAGCTGCCGGCCCTTGGTCTATTGCTGGCGCGGCGGCCAGCGCTCCGGTGCGATGAACTGGTTCCTTGGCCAGATCGGCTTCAAGACCCGTCAGCTGCAGGGCGGCTACAAGGCCTACCGCGCCCAGGTGCGCGCCGATCTGGAGACGCTGCCGGCAGGCTTGGAGTTCCGCGTCATCTGCGGTCGCACCGGCAGCGGCAAGACGCGCCTGCTGCAGGCGCTGCGCGAAGAAGGCGCGCAGGTGCTGGATCTCGAGGGCCTGGCCTGCCATCGCGGCTCGGTGCTTGGCGCGCTGCCCACGCAGCCTCAGCCCAGCCAGAAGGGTTTCGACAGCCTGCTGTGGTCGGCGCTGCGCGCGCTAGCTCCGGCGCGGCCGGTGTTCATCGAAAGCGAGAGCCGCAAGATCGGCCAGCTGCGCGTGCCCGAGGCGCTGCATGAGCGCATGCGCGCCAGCGCGCAATGCATCTGGCTGGAACTGCCCGAGGCCGAGCGCGTGACGCTGCTGCTGGAGGACTATGCGCACTTCCGCGCCGCACCCGAGCGCTTCTGCGCCATCCTCGACGCGCTGGTCGAGCTGCGCGGCCGCGAGCGCGTGCAGCGCTGGCAGGCGCTGGCGCGTGCCGGCGAGTGGGCGCTGTGCTTCGCCGAGCTGATGCGCGAGCACTACGACCCCGGCTACGAGCGCTCGCTGCGCAGCCACTATCCGCAGCTGGACAAGGCCATCCGGCTGGAGCCGGCCAGCGCCTCGCCCCAGGCCATGCACGCAGCAGCGCGACAGTTGCTGAGCGACGCACAGACACAAGACCCGGCGCCACCGGGCTGAATTGAGCACGATCAAGCTCGCACGGAGACAGGAACGGCATGATGAAAATGACCATGCGCACCGACAAGGCCCTGCAGGAATCCCGACGCTTCGGCGTCAAGCCCGTGCCCGTGCTGCGGCCGCTGGGCTGGCTGGCGCGTGGCTGGCAGGACCTGCTCGCCTGCCCCGGCCCGTCCTTGCTGCACGGCCTGCTGTTGACGCTGGGCGGTGCCTTCATCGCTTGGTTCGCCCGCGATCGCTTCTGGCTGCTGGCTGCGGCCTTCAGCGGCTTCCTGCTCGTCGCACCCATCCTGGCCACCGGCCTGTACGCACTGAGCCGCGAGATCGAGCAGCGCCGCAAGCCGGGTCTGGCCACGGTGCTGGCCGCCTGGCGCCCGCACGACGGCCGGCTGATGGGCTTCGGCTTCCTGCTCGCGCTGGCCGGCACCGGCTGGGTGCTGTGCTCGGCAGCGCTGATCACCGGCTATGCCAGCGCGCCGGTGGACAAGCCGATCGACTTCGCCCGCCATGTGGTGCTGGCCGAGCATTCGCTGCTGTTCGAGGCCTGGCTGGCGCTGGGCGCACTGCTCGCGGCACCGGTGTTCGCCTCCAGCGTGATCGCCATTCCGATGCTGCTCGATCGCCGCGATCGCTCGCTGAGCATCCTCGGTGCGGTGTTCACCAGCTGGCGCGTGGTGATGGAGCATCCGCAGGCGATGGCGCTGTGGGCCTTCCTGCTGATGGCGCTGACCGGGCTGGGCATGCTGACGCTGCTCGGCCTGATCGTCGTGCTGCCCTGGCTGGGCCATGCCAGCTGGCATGCCTACCGCGACCTGATCAGCGCCCGCGACTGACGATCCACACATCTTTTCGAGACCCCTGCCCCACCATGTTCGGCTACACCGAAGAGCAGATTGCGCAGTTCGGCCTGAGCTTCGGCGTCACGGCCTTCATGCTCTACATGGTGTTCATCATCCTGCAGCTCGCGCGCGAATCGAAGGCCGGCCGCTTCGGCACCTTCATCCTGCTGCTGGGCCTGGGCTTCGGCCTGGTGGGCTTTGCCGCCAAGGGTCTGATCAAGTACTTCCTCGGCGGCCTGGGCAGTGAATGATCCCGGCCGCGCGGCGCCGCCGGCCAAGGTCAGCAGCCGCATCTTCCGCCACAGCCGCTTCGAGGACGCGCAGGGCCTGCTCACCGGCACGCTCTTCGTCGCACTGGGCGTGGCGCTGTTCAAGCAGGCCGGCATGCTGACCGGCGGCACGGTCGGCATCGCCTTCCTGCTGCACTACGCCCTGGGCCTGCCCTTCGGTGCGCTGTTCTTCTGCATCAACATGCCCTTCTACTGGCTGGCCTGGAAGCGCATGGGCGTGGCCTTCACCGTCAAGACGGTGCTGGCCGTCACGCTGATGGCCTTGTTCGCGGAACTGCTGCCAGGCTGGCTGAGCTTCGCGACGCTGAACCCCTGGTTCGCGGCTATCGCGGGCGGCTTGCTGATCGGCGCGGGCATGCTGATCCTCTTCCGCCACCGTGCCAGCCTGGGCGGGCTGAACGTGCTGGTGCTCTATCTGCAGGAGCGCTACGGCTGGCGCGCCGGCTATGTGCAGGCCGGGCTGGACGGCGCCATCCTGCTGCTGGGCCTGGCCTTCGTCAGCTGGGAGCACATCGCTCTGTCGCTGCTGGGCATGGCGGCGATCAATGCAGCGCTGGCCATCAACCACCGCCCCGGCCGTTACATGGCGGCCTGAGTCGGCGCGCGGCTGCGCAGCAGCGCCTCGGCCAGCTTCAGGCCGCTGAGCCAGGCGCCCTCGACCTTGCCGCCGTTCAGCCAGTCGCCGCACAGGCCCAGGCCGGCATCCGGCTGCCAGGCGCAGCCATCGTCCAATGCGGGGGCGCTGTCGGCATAGCGCCAGCGGTGCGCGCTCCAGCGCTGCGGCGCCGGCCCACCATGCTCGGCAAAGGCCTGCAGCATCAGCGCCGCGACCTGCTCTGGCGCATGCTCCAGATGGGCCTCGCTCCACTCGGCCTCGGCATGCAGCAGCCAGGTCTCGGCACCGCTGCGTCCGGGCTTGCTGCTGTTGCGGGCGATCCAGCGCAGCGGACCGCGGTTGACGAAGGCCGCGTCAAAGGGCAGCTGCGGCGGCGCCGCGTACTGCAGCATCAGCGCCCAGCAGCCGCGCATGCGCGCCTGGGCGCTCAGCGCGGCCAGTGCCGGCGCATGCGGCTGCAGCAGCGTCACAGTCTGCGGCGCCGGCATCGCCAGCAGCACGGCGCTGAAAGGCTGGGCCAGCCAGCCTTGTTCAGCGGTCTGCAGCTGCCAGGCGCCAGCGCCGTCGCGACGCAGCGCGGTGACGGTCGAGCTCAATGCCAGCGGCAGCTGCGCCGCCAGCCAGCGCGCCGGCGCCGTCATCTGCGGCAGGCCCACCCAGCGCTCGATGCTCGCGTCCGGATGGTGATCGCCCAGGCCGCCCAGCACCTGCAGCCGCGGCGTCCAGGGCGCGGCCACGCCGGCTGCCAGCCAGCGCGACAGCTCGGCGCGGAAACGCGCGTCGCGTGCGGTGAAGTACTGGGCACCATGGTCGCAGGCCCAGTCATCGCCGCGCCGCGTACTCATGCGCCCGGCCGGGCCACGACTCTTGTCGAACAGCTGAACGGCCAGGCCGGCGTGCTGCAGCGCAGTGGCGCAGCTGAGACCGGCAAGGCCGGCACCGATCAGGGCCACGGGGGCAGGAGCAGTCATGGGGAGGCAGACGCAAAGCAGGCAGAGCGGGCATTGTGCCCAGCCCGGACTGGAGCAGCTCGGCGCAGCGCAGCATGGCCGCCCTGCCGCCGGGTGCATTGCGCCACCGGCGCACAGCGCGGACCGCGCTGGGCTAAGGTGCCTGCCATGAGGACCGCCGTACATCCGAAGAAGCTGCTGCTGAGCAAATGGACGGCCGTGCAGCCGCAAGACCGCGAGAAGCATTTCCTCGTCTCCAAGCTGGTGCTGCCTGAGGAACCCGGCGCGGCTCTGGAGTGGGTGGAGATCGAAGCGGTGCATTCGCGACGCAGCCGGCGTATCCGCTGGCGCGAGCTGCGCGATGCCACGCAATGGCGTCAGGGCTGGCTATGACGGCGCCGCCGAGCCTGGCCTCGCTGCCGCAGGGCTATCGCGCGCTGGTGATCGGCGCCAGCGGCGCCATCGGCGCAGCCCTGCTGGCGCAGCTGCAGCACGATCCTCGCTGCGCGCTGGCCCTGGGGCTGCACCGGCGCTCGCAGCCGGCGCTGGACCTGCAGGACGAGGCCGGCGTGGCCGCGGCCGCGGCCCATCTGGCCAGCGAAGGGCCCTTCCAGCTGATCATCAATGCCGCGGGCCTGCTGCACGGGCCGGCGCTGATGCCCGAGAAGAAAGTCGGCGATCTGCGGCTGGACTCCCTGCAGGCGGTCTTCGCGGTCAACACCTTCGGCCCCGCGCTGCTGCTGCATCACTTCACGCCGCTGCTCGACCGGCACTGCGGCCGCATGGCCATGATGTCGGCCAAGGTAGGCAGCATTGGCGACAACCGGCTGGGCGGCTGGTACGGCTACCGCGCCTCCAAGGCCGCGCTGAACATGCTGATCAAGACCGCGGCGATCGAGCTGCGCCGCAGCCATCCCGGCGCGCTGTTGCTCGCGCTGCATCCCGGCACCGTCAGCTCCGCGCTGTCCGCTCCCTTCCGCGGCGCCGAGATCGGCCGCCCCGCCGCCACCGCTGCCGCCGAACTGCTCGGCGTGATCGACCGCCTGACGCCGCAAGACAGCGGTGGCTTCTTCAGCTACAGCGGCGAGGCGCTGCCGTGGTGAGCGGGCGGGTCTGCGCACGCTGAACGGGCTGCCGGGAGGCGCGCCAATTGATGTCGGAAAAATTTACCGCCGTCCACCCGGCGGCAATACCCCATCAAGATTTCTCTCGCAAGCAATTGAAACTAAACAAGAAACCCCAAGCGTTGCTTCTTGGCATGAGAACTGCTTAGCGATCGCCACCAATCACTGCGCATGCGAGGAGTCTCTATGAGGAAGCTTCTGACAATTTCCAGCATTGTCATGGCTGCGTCGCTTGCAGCGCCGGCACATGCTGATGTCGTGACCGGTCTGCAGCTGACATTTGCGTCTGGTGCCACCTGGACCGGCACCGTGACTTTCACCGACGGCTACGGCAAGATGATCGACACCAATGGCACGATGACCGGCGGACCTGCCGACGGGAAGCAGTTCACATGGACTTGGTGGCAAGGCACCAGTCAGAGCAACCCCGTTGACTATGACGGCGATCCACTCACCAACGAAGACCTCTTGATGGCAGGCGTTGAGCCGAACTGGACAGACTACATCGGCATCTCTTGGTTCATCGGCAGTCCCGGCGATCTGCCGGTGCTCAACCTGAACCCTCTCCCCAATGGGGACTACGCCAACTACTGGCGGAGCTTGAACGCCGAGCAAGACGTCATCGTTTCCGGTGCCTTTGGTTCGTTGAACAACGTACCCGAACCTGGCTCCCTCGCGCTAGGAGGCTTGGCCCTTTTGGCCGCAGGTGCTGCTCGCCGCCGCCGCGCCTGATCTCAGCCAAACCCTGAAGTTCGGTTCGCCGCTTGGGCAACCGAGGAGGAGCCCGTTAGCGCCGTCAGGCGTTCACGGGCTTCTTCCTTTGTGCAGATCTACCTTATCAAAGGCCGGGCGAACCCGGTCAGGATGTTGCTCGACGTGCCCTAAGCTTGTCGACCCTGCATGACCGCTTCTTTGGCCGATTCAGAATCTCCTCCCGGCTTGCCCACCAAGTCCGGTCTGAAGGCAGACGCGACGAATCAAGCACCCAACAATCTGCGCAGAGCCAGCCCCTCAGGCCTTCAGATCCCCGGCCAGCGCCGCCAGCGTTTCGGCCGCGATGTCCACATGGGCCGGGTAGTTGGTGTGGTCGCAGCCCAGCTTCACGCGGGCGCCGGCCAGCACGGCCTGACGGGCGGCGGGTGAAAACTCAAAGCGCAGGAAGTGCACCGAGGAGGTCTTCTCCTCGTTTTCGCGGTCCAGGTCTTCGTCGGCGATCGCGTAGCTGCGCGGGTGGCCCTCGACCTCGACGAACATGCGGTCTTCCACGCCGATCAGGCGGGCCAGTTCGCGCTTGCGTTCGTGCGGATCGGGGTACTCGATCAGCATCGTGGCCTTCCAGTTCGTGCCATCGGGCACCAGCGGCGCGTAGGCATCGATCTCGCCCTGGATGCCCTCTTCCTCGAAGATCTTTTCGATGCGCAGCATCTCCTGGATCTGATACCGGATGGTCCGCTCATCTTCAAACTGCACGTTGATGTGCTCGCCCAGCTGCACGCTGCGCAGGCGGCGATGGGCAATGATCTCGGCCTTGTGCGTCTTGCGGTACTTGGCGTAGGCCTCCAGCGTCATCAGGCTTTCGGGCGTGATGCTGGTCGTCGTGCTCATGGCTGCTGCTCCTGGTCTCAATCTCTGTGATGCCTCTTCAGCTCAGCCCATAGGCCTGGCGCAGCAGGCTCAAGGGATGCTGCAGCGCCTTGGCCGGCGTGCCGGCCTCGCCCATGCCCTGGGCGATGTGGTGGCCGGCCAGCGCGCAGTCGCTGCTGATCACATCGGGCTCGTCCTTGGCCATGGCCTTGAACACCGGCTTGCCGATCTTCATCGCGGTCTTGTGATACGCGGTCTTCACGCCATAGGTGCCGGCGTGGCCCGAGCAGCGCTCCACGGTGTTGAGCTTGACCTCCACCGTCTGGCCGATCAGCTTGAACATCTCCTCGGTCTTGCGGCCGATGTTCTGCACCCGGCCGTGGCAGGGGATGTGGTAGCTGACCTTGCCCAGCGCGGTCTTGAAGTCGGTCTTCAAGAGGCCGTCCTTGTGGCGTGCCACCAGGTACTCGAAGGGGTCCCACATCGCCTCCTTCACCCGCTGCACGTCGGCCTCGTCGGGGAACATCAGCGGCAGCTCCTGCTTGAACATCAGCGTGCAGCTGGGTATCGCGGAAAGAATCGCATAGCCCTCGCGCGCGTACCTCGCCAGCACCGGGATGTTGGCGTTCTTGTGCTGCTCCACCGTCTCCAGGTCGCCCAGTTCAAGCTTTGGCATGCCGCAGCATTTCTCCTTCTCGACGATCTCGTAGGGGATGCCGTTGTGCGCCAGCACCTTGAGCAGGTCGTGGCCGATGCCCGGCTCGTTGTAGTTGATGTAGCAGGTGGAGAAGATCGCCACCTTGCCCGGCGTGCGCTCGCCCTTGGTCACCACGCTGGCGGCCGAGGGGGCCGCGCCCCAGCGGAAGCGCTGGCTGGCCAGCTCCGGCATCCACGCGTCCGGATGCACGCCCAGCATCTTATCCATGGCCTTGCGCGCCAGGCCGGTCCTGTTCACCGCGTTGACGGTCTGCACGACGATGGGAATGCCGGCGAACTGGCCATGCACGTCGGTGGAGGCCAGGAACCGCTCGCCCGCCCCCACCTCGCCCTTGCTGAACTTGATCGCCTTGGCGCGCAGCATGGTGTGCGGGAAGTCCAGGTTCCAGGGGTGCGGTGGCACGTAGGGGCACTTGGTCAGGTAGCAGAGGTCGCACAGATAGCACTGGTCGACCACCTTCCAGAAGTCCTTCTTGTCGACGCCGTCGAGCTCGCCGGTCTTGCCCTCGTCCACCAGGTCGAACAGCGTCGGGAAGCTCTGGCACAGCGACACGCAGCGCCTGCAGCCGTGGCAGATGTCGAAGATGCGCTCCATCTCGTGGAGGCATTTGTCCTCGTCGTAGAACTCCGGGTTCTTCCAGTCCAGCGGGTGCCGGGTGGGCGCTTCGAGATTGCCTTCGCGGGTGCTCATCGGGGCTCCTGGCGTGGGGGGTCGTGTGGGCGCACTCCCATGCGCTCGGCCGCTTGCCCAGCGCATGGAAGTGCGGCGCCCGCAGGCGCCGCACCGTCAGGCTCAGCCGCTCAGTCGACCAGCGCGTCCAGCGCCTTCTGGTAGCGGTTGGCGTGCGATCGCTCGGCCTTGGCCAGGGTCTCGAACCAGTCGGCGATCTCGTCGAAGCCTTCGTCGCGCGCGCTCTTGGCCATGCCCGGGTACATATCGGTGTACTCGTGCGTCTCGCCGGCCACGGCGGCCTTCAGGTTGTCGCGCGTGGCACCGATGGGCAGGCCGGTGGCCGGGTCGCCCACGGCTTCGAGAAACTCCAGATGGCCGTGCGCGTGGCCGGTCTCACCTTCGGCGGTGGAGCGGAACAGCGCCGCCACATCGTTCTGCCCCTCGATATCGGCCTTGTTCGCGAAATAGAGGTAGCGGCGGTTGGCCTGCGACTCTCCCGCAAAAGCGTCCTTCAGGTTCTGCTCGGTCTTCGATCCCTTCAATCCCATGGTGCTCTCCAGTGATGTGAGGTTGTATCGATCAGCGACTGGCTGGCGAACTGCCACCAAAACTACCGGCGCAGGACCAGCACGCAGCGAACGCTAACCGAAGGCGTGGCAACGAACCAATTCATAGCTTCAATCGGCTCATAGCAGCGCGCTATACCAGCGCAGGTCCAGCAGCCTGCGCGCCAGCTGATGCGTGCGGCCCTGCGGGTCGGCCAGGTCGCGCAGGATGGTGAAGTGGTCGAAGCCTGGCAGCTCCTCGCACACCGGGACGCGGCGCTCGCCCCAGGCCTGGCGCAGCAGCTGGGCCTGACGCTTGAACTCGCTGCTCTCGTTGCCACCCACTACGGCGTAGACCGGCGCCTCGGGCGCCGGGAAGCGCACCGGGCTGAGCCGGCGCACGCTATCGGCGCTGAGCTTCAGGTCCTGCTGCAGGAAGGGCGTGCGCGCGATCGGCGCCAGATCGTGCAGGCCAGAGATCGACAGCACGCCCTTGACCAGATGCCGCGGCAGCTCGTGGCCCACGCTCTTCCAGTCGCAGCAGGCCAACATCGCCGCCAGATGCCCGCCGGCCGAATGGCCGGCGACGACGATCTGGTTGGGGTCGCCGCCGTACGCCGCCGCATGCCGCCACACCCAGGCCAGCGCCTGTGTCAGCTGCAGCGGGATGCGCTCCATGCCCACCTCAGGGCATAGCGAATAGTTCGGAATCACCACCATCGCACCCTCGTCGGTGAACACCGGCGCGATGAAGCTCTGGTCGGACTTGTCCAACGCCCGCCAGTAGCCGCCGTGGATGAACACCAGCACCGGCGCGGGCTGGCTGTGCTCGGTCTGCGCGACGAAAACGTCGAGCTTTTCCTTGGCGTCCTCGCCATAGGCCAGATCGAGCTGGCACTCCAGATTGGCGCGCGACAGCGCCGAGGCCTCGGCCCAGCGCTCCAGGATGCGCGGCGCCTCGGGCACGCGGGCGCGGTTGTTGTACTCGGCATCGAACCATTCCGGACTGTGGCGGCGCATGCAGGCTCCAGCGGCAACAAGAAGCAGATCGCCCAGTGTCCCAGCACCGGCGCCATCGCCGGCTGCCGAAAACCCGCAGCGCCGCACCGGCTTCCAAGGCCAGGAGACGCCGCTATACTTCTCAACGCTTGTGGGGGGGTAGCTCAGCTGGGAGAGCGTCGCGTTCGCAATGCGAAGGTCGGGAGTTCGATCCTCCTCCTCTCCACCACAAAATTCCCTTGTAAATCAAGGACTTACGGCGCTCAACTGGGCGCCGTTTGCTTTTGGATTTCAGGCTTGGGGAATGCCGGGGGAATGGAACGGCCAAGTCTGGGTAGGCGGCCTCCCCAGGGCCACACCGGGGGGCGCCTGGGGCCGTAGGGCCGGTCGAGCCGCTGGCCCTGTACCTACCCTGACCCATCGGGCGAACAGCGCCCAGGCGCGTGCCTGGCGGGGCGGTGCGGCATATATGCCGGCTGCAGACACTCGCCTTGCACTCGCTATGCTTGGTTCATGATCTCGAACCAATCAGTTGAAGACTTCAAGGCCATCTGCGGCGGCATAAAAGCTACGACCATTGCCGTCGTTCAGCGGGACTGCCTCAAGGCGGTTGGCGAAGCCAACGCGCGGGGCATGCTTCGCTCCAGCGTCGCCGCACTCCAGATGGACCGCATTGCTGCCGACGCCTTCAAAGCATCCGCCGAGCAGGTGTACGGTGCCCTCAAGACGCTCAACGATGCCGAACCCACAAGGAACGCAAGCGCAAGGCGCCAGCAACTGCTTGAGCTGCTGGAGTCTCAAATGCGTGAACTGGGGGAAGTCGCGTTTGCTGCCCGCATGCAGTACCGAAACACTTGTGCGCAGGGGCTTTTGAATTCCAGCCTGCTAGACGACAAGTCTGCACTGGAGGTCATTGATCTAGCCATTGCGCAGTACAGGGGGCACCTGGGTTTGGCGATCACGACACTGGGTAACGCTACCGCTCGGCAATCTGCGCCGAGCGTCCAGATCAACAACCACGCGCCGACCGGCGCAATCATGGTCGGCGACGGCAACACCGCGACCGTCACCCAATCGGTCGTGACCCAGGTATCCCCCGGCGAGGTGAAGGCGGCGCTTGATGCGCTGATCCAGGCTCTGCAGCAGGCCCAGGGCCTTGCGCCCGATCAGCGCGCCGAAGTGGTCGAGGTGTTGGAGCAGGTCAAGGGCGAGGCCGACAAGGAGAAGCCGAACAGGTTGAAGCTCGGCGGCTTAATCGGTGGCGTCGCCGACGCGATTCAAGGTGTGGCCGCCGCACCTGCTTCGTGGGCGGTAGTCCTCGCTTGGTACGAGGGCCTGAAGGCGGTATTGACCTGACTATGTGACCCGCGAAAGTTGAACGAACCAGGGGAGAGCCAAGTGATTTCGGATGCAGAGATTCAACCCGGCCTAGTGCTTCATATGGACCCAGCGGTACTCAGCGCGCACGGTGCCGCCTGTACCGTTGCGCCTCACCTGATGGTGAAGAAGAACCATTTCTTCCTCTGCGTGGCAGTGAACGGTGGGACTGCGCGATGGTTGCCGTGTTACTCGGAGAACGCGTTGGGAGACCGCACCGCTATCGCAAGCGCAGCAAGAAGCGGCCATCCGAAGTGGACTGGTGGCGATTGCTACTTTCACCCCGCGCAAGTTTGGGACGCATCGCACGACGCCGTGAGGGCGGCCGCGAAAGGCGCAGGCGACATGAGTAGACCGGGCAAGCGAAACGGGGTTGATCTTGGAGCGGTGAACGGCCTGCCATGATGGTTGCCGGCGGCGCCGGCTAACCGCCGACGGCAGCAATAGCATCCCGCCCCGCCTGCTCGACCTCAGCGGGCAGCGTGCCGGCGTCGACAGCCAGGCGCAACGCCTCGATCAACACCGGGGTCGCTGCGACCTGGGCGGCCAGGGCCTTGAGCCACTGGTCGGCGGCGGCGGGGTCGCCGTCCTTGTCGAGCTTGGCGAACACGCGAGCAACGAGCACCTGCCGACCACTGCGGCGGTTCTGTCCTTCGCCGGTCGGCCCGAGGATGTAGGTCGAGCCGTTGCCGTTGTGCCAGACGGTTTCCTGCACCCGCCACGGGCGCGGCATCGTCGTCAGGGTTGCATCCATGTCATCAGTCCCCGATGGCGGCCAGCGCCTCGCGGGCGGCGCGCTGGGCCTCGGCGTCACCGGAGAGCAGGCCCGCGCGCAGAGCCAGGCGCAGCGCGTGACGCATCGCCGGGGCACCGGCCACGAAGCGAGCCGTGCGGCGCAGGTGGTCGAGATTGGCGGGAAGACGACAGGGACGCTCAACGCGGCCCCAGACCACGGGGTCGGCGCGCTTGGACAGCGGCATGCAGTCGAACAGGTCGGCAGGCTCGGCCAACACCGCGACCTCGTAGCCGCCCTCGACGTGCTTGATGAATCCTGTCTGGTGCCATTGGGTGGCTGTGGTGCAGCGCATGGTGTTCCTCTCTTGGCAGGGATGGGGCGTGCCACGCTAGGAGGACGCGGTGAGCCCCGCCGCAGACGCATTGCGCGCCTGCCATGCGGACCCATGGAGAGCCGCACCGATGAGCATTCGATCAGCGCGCACGCCAGGGTGGGCCTATGGGCCGCTCTCTCGGCCCACCCAGGTTCTTGCGCTTACGGGCGAACGCCGCGAATGACCGCAAGGCCCTCCGCGTAGGGCAGCGCGTGGCGCATCGCAGGAGCAGCGGCAACGAGCTGGGCCGTGCGGCGCAGGTGCTCGACCTTGGCCGAGCAAGGGACCAGACGAACAACGCGCACCCAGGTTCTTGAGCTTGCGGGCGAACGCCGCGAATGACCGCCAGACCAGCGGCGTTGAGCAGCAGCTCCCTCGCCGTTCTGCTCTTCGGCCAATCGTCAGCCGCCCTCAGCCCTCGTCTGCGCTCGGACATTCAGGCGTGGCGCCTCGTCCCGTCCGTCGCCCGCCTATGCTGCGCTGCCTCCAGCAGTCCCTAAGCCGTAGCTGACGATGAGCCGCCCGACGACGTTCAAGGGCAACAAGTCCTTCCTGCCCAGCAAGCCCTGCCAGGCCTGCGGCAAGCCCATGAGCTGGCGCAAGGCCTGGGCGAAGAACTGGGACGAGATCAAGTACTGCAGCGAGCGCTGCCGCCGTGCCAAGGGAGGCGCGAGCCATGGCTGAAACGCTGCGCCAGCTGGTGCTGGTGCTGGGCGACCAGCTAGACGAAGAGGCCGCGGCCTTCGACGGCTTCGATCCCGCGCAGGACGCGGTGTGGATGGCCGAGGTCACCGAAGAGTCCACCCATGTCTGGAGCAGCCAGCCGCGCATCGCCCTCTTCCTGGCCGCGATGCGCCATTTCGCGCAGGCGCTACAGGCCCTGGGCCGGCCGCTGCATTACCGGCGGCTCGACGATCCGGCTACGCACGAGAGCCTGGCAGCCCAGCTGCGCGCCGATCTGGCGCTGCTGCGCCCGCAGCGCCTGCTGCTGACACGGCCCGGCGACTGGCGGGTGCTGGAGGCACTGGAGCAGGTCGCGCGCGCGAGCGGCGTGCCGCTGGAGCTGCGCGAGGACCGCCACTTCTACACCACGCCGCAGGAATTCGCCGCCCATGCGCGCGGCCGCAAGGGCCTGCGCATGGAGTACTTCTACCGCGAGCTGCGCAAGCGCTTCGCGGTGTTGATGAACGACACCGGCCAGCCGCTGGGCGGCGCATGGAACTTCGATGCCGAGAACCGTGAGGCCTTCGGCCCCGCCGGCCCAGGCTTCGACCTGCCGCAGCCGCCGCGCTTCGCACCCGACGCGATCACGCAGGAGGTGATCGCGCTGGTGCGCCGGCGCTTCGCGGACCATCCCGGCCGGCTCGACAGCTTCGCCTGGCCGCTGACCCGCGCGCAGGCGCTGCAGGCGCTGGATGCCTTCATCCGCGAACGGCTGCCGCTGTTCGGCCCCTACCAGGACGCGATCTGGCCGGGCGAGCCCTGGCTTTATCACGCCCAGCTCTCGGCCGCGCTCAACCTCAAGCTGCTGCGCCCACAAGAGGTGGTGGACGCCGCCGAGGCAGCGGTGCGCGCCGGCCGCGTACCCATTGCCAGCGGCGAGGGCTTCATCCGCCAGATCCTCGGCTGGCGCGAGTATGTGCGCGGCATCTACTGGACCCGCATGCCGGCCTATGCCCAGGGCAATGCGCTCGACGCGCAGCAGCCGCTGCCGGCCTGGTACTGGAGCGGCCACACCGAGATGGCCTGCCTGCGCGACGCGATCTCGCAGACGCTGGAGCACGGTTACGCCCACCATATCCAGCGCCTGATGGTCACCGGCCTGTTCGCGCTGCTCTACGGCGTGGAGCCGGCCCAGCTGCACGCCTGGTACCTGAGCGTCTATGTCGATGCAGTGGAATGGGTGGAGCTGCCCAACACCCTGGGCATGAGCCAGTACGCCGACGGCGGCCTGATGGCCAGCAAGCCCTATATCGCCAGCGGCAAGTACATCGCGCGGCAAAGCCCGCTGTGCGCCGGCTGCCGCTACCGGCCCGACGATCGGGTGGGCGAGCGCGCCTGCCCCTTCACCACGCTGTACTGGGACTTCCTGCTGCGCCACGAGGCACGCTTCGCCGAGCACCCGCGCCTGGCGCTGCAGGTGCGCGGCCTATCAAGGGTGGACGAGGCCGAACGCGCGCGCATCCGCGCCCAGGCCGCCGCGATCCGCGAGGCCAATGCATGAGCGCCACGCAAGGCCTGACCCCGAGCCAGGCACCGCTTCCCAGCCGCGAGGCCGCACTGGCGCGGCTGCAGGCCGTCGATGCCGCCGCCTATGCGCGCACGCGCAACCATCTGCAGGGCGCCGTCACCGGCCTGTCGCCCTACCTGACCCACGGCCTGCTCAGCGTGCCGGAATGCCTGGCCGCGCTACAGCTGCCGGCGCAGCACAAGCTGGTCTACGAGTTCGGCTGGCGCGAGTACTTCCGGCACGTCTGGGCGCACCGCGGCGACGCCATCCTGCACAGCCTGCACGAGGGCCCGCTGCCCGAGGACGCCTATGCGGCCGAGCTGCCAGCCGACATCCGCCGCGGCGCCACCGGCGTACCGGTGATCGACCAGGCGGTGCGCACGCTCTATGCCAGCGGCACCCTGCACAACCATGCGCGCATGTGGCTGGCCAGCTATGTGGTGCATGGCCGCAAGGTGCACTGGCGCGCCGGCGCCGACTGGCTCTATGCCCATCTGCTCGATGGCGACCTGGCCAGCAACCACCTCAGCTGGCAGTGGGTGGCCGGCACCGGCAGCAGCAAGCCCTATCTCTTCGACGCGGCCAATGTAGCCCGCTACGCGCCGCCGGCCTGGCATAGCGCCGGCAGCGCCATCGATCTGAGCTGCGACGAATGGGACGCGCTGGCCCGCTCGCCCGAGGCGCTGCCCGCCGGCGACGGCCCCGGCGTGGACGAGCCGCCGCTGCTGGGCGCCCCGCCGCCGCCGGCGCAGGCGGGCCCGCTGCCGGCCGAGGGCGAGCTCTGGCTGGCCCATCCCTGGGCGCTGGGCGAGCCACCGGCAGGCGCCACCGTGGTCGGCCTCATCGTCACCGACGCGCACCGCCGGCATCCCTGGAGCCGCCGCCGCTGGGACTGGGTGCTGGCGCGAATGAGCGCGCTGAGCCCACGCCTGTGGATAGGCAGTGCGGCCGAGCTGGCCGCAGCCATCGGCCCGGGCACCCGCGCCCGCACCGTGGCCAACCCGCATCTGGACCGCTGGCTGCCGCCCCAAGTGCAGGCCCTGCCCGAGCCGCGCCACTTCCGCGCGGTGGCGCCGGTGTGCGGCTCCTTCTCGCGCTGGTGGAGCCGCGTCAATGACTGAGCCGGGCACAGCCACCGCCCTGGTCTGGTTCAAGCGCGACCTGCGCTGCCGCGACCATGCGCCGCTGGCCGAGGCGGCACGCTTCGAGCGCGCGCTGGCGGTCTACATCGTCGAGCCGGACTGGCTGGCCTCGCCCGAGTTCGACGCGCAGCACTGGCGCTTCGTCCGCGAGGCGCTGGCCGCGCTGCAGGCCGAGCTGGCCGCGCGCGGCCTGCCACTGCTGGTGCTGCAGGGCGAGGTCGTGGCCACGCTGGAGGCGCTGCGCCGCGCGCACGGCATCACACATCTGTTCAGCCACGAGGAGACCGGTTCCGGCTGGACCTATGTGCGCGACCGCGCAGTGGCGCGCTGGTGCCGCAGCATCGGCGTTCAATGGCAGGAGTTCGCGCAGACCGGCGTGGTGCGCCGGCTGCGCAGCCGCGACGGCTGGGCCGCGCAGTGGGACCGGCGCATGAACGCGCGCGAAGCCGCTATGCCCGGCGGCTGGCGTGGCCTGGCACTGACACCCACGCTGCCGGTGCTGGACCTGCCCGCTGCACCGCAGCCGAGGCCGAGCGCGTCGGAGACGCAGGCCTGGGCCACGCTGGACAGCTTCCTGGCGGGTCGTGCGCTGAGCTACAGCGCCAGCCTGTCCAGCCCGCTGAGCGCCGAGACGCATTGCAGCCGGCTCAGCGAGCACCTGGCCTACGGCACGATCTCGATGCGCTGCGTGCACCAGGCCACCGAGGCCGCGCTGCGCCGCACGGCCGACCGCCGGCTGGCCCGCGATCTGCGCAGCTTCGCCGGCCGGCTGCGCTGGCACTGCCACTTCATGCAGAAGCTGGAAGACGAGCCGGACATCGAATTCCGCAACTTCGCCCGCAGCCACGACGGCCTGCGCCCGGGCGACGGCAGCCCGCTGAGCGCCGAGGACGAGGCGCGGCTGGCCGCCTGGCGCGAGGGCCGCACCGGTTTTCCGATGGTGGATGCCTGCATGCGCCAGTTGCGCGCCTCCGGCTGGCTGAACTTCCGCATGCGCGCGATGCTGGTCAGCTTTGCCGCCTATCAGCTGTGGCTGCACTGGCGCGAACCGGGGCTGCATCTGGCCCGGCTCTACCTGGACTTCGAGCCCGGCATCCACTGGAGCCAGATGCAGATGCAGTCCGGCACCACCGGCATCAACACGCTGCGCATCTACTCGCCGACCAAGCAGGCGCTGGAGCAGGACCCCAGCGGCGAGTACCGCCGCCGCTGGCTGCCCGAGTGGGGCACACCGGCCTATCCGGCGCCCATCGTCGACGAGGCCGCGGCCCTCAAGCGCACCAAGGATGCGCTCTACGCGCTGCGCCGCCGCGACGACAGCCGCCAGGAAGCCGACGCGATCCAGCAGCGCCACGGCTCGCGCAAGGCCGGGCTGCCGCGCAGCGGCCGGGGCGCGCGGCGCGCGGCCGCCGCAGCACCGCCGCCTCAGCAGGCCTCGCTGTTCCCGGACGAAGTGCCGGGCTGAACGCAAAAAAGCCGGGCCCGGCCCGGCTTGTCTGCCGACGGAGCGGCTTCAGCGCAGCGCGTAGTTGACGCTCACGAAGACGCTGCGGCCGCGCGGGTCGCCATAGGTCGGATCCCAGGTCACCTGGAAGTAGCGCGACTGGTTGGTGAACGGCGGCGCGGTGTCCAGCAGGTTGAGCACACCGACGCGCACGCTGGCCTGCTTGTTGATGCGATAGCTGCCGCTCAGGTCCCACAGCGAGTAGGCCTCGACGTCGCGGTTGTTCCACTCCGGCGCAGCCAGGCCCGGCGTGTTCTGGTCGCGGTAGCCGCTGAAGTAGGTGTTCGACAGCGTCAGCCCGAAGCTGCCGTAGTCCCAGTCGCCGCTGATCTTGTGACGCCAGCGCTGCACCGCCTTGTCGTCGCGGAAGCGGCCCAGGCCGCTGACCATCGGCGAGCGCGGGTCGGTGTTGTACTTGTACTCGGTGACCAGCGTGCCCGAGGCATTGAAGCCGAAGCGGCCCATAGTGCTGGCGTCGCCGCGCCAGGCCAGCGAGACATCCAGGCCCGAAGTGTTGAGCTGGCCGCGGTTTTCCTTGCGCACCATCACCAGGTCCACGAAGCCGTCGCTGAAGCGGCGCACGATCTTCGGGTCGTTGTAGTAGACCGGGTTGGTGAAGATGGTCTCTTCGCCGATGTCGGAGATCAGGTCGCTCTTGCGGATGGTCCAGTAGTCGAGCGCGCCGCTCCAGTTGCGGTTGGGCTCGAAGACCACGCCGATCGAGGCCTGCTTGGACTTCTCGGGCTTGAGGTCGCAGCCGGTGCTGCCGCCGGGGAACTTGGGGTCGCAGGCCGCGTAGCGGTCGATGGCCATCTGCGCCACCTCGCCCGACACCGGGTCGCGCACGAAGCTGGCCGTGATGCCACTGCGCATGGGCCGGAACATCTCGGCAATCGACGGCGCACGGAAGCCGGTGCCGAAGGACGCGCGTGCCAGCACCGTCTTGTCGGGCCGGTAGCTGAGGCCGATCTTGGGATTGGTCGTGCTCAGCGAGGTCGAGGTCTGCTGGGTCGCCGCGTCGTAGACACCGCCGTAGCGGTCGTGGCGCAGCGCGAACTGCGCCTCGACCTGCTTGCTGAAGGGCAGCACCAGCTCGGCGAAGGCGCCGGCGACATCGCGCTCGTGCGAGGTGTCGGCCAGCAGCGCGCCCGAGCTGGAACGGTCGCCGGTGATGTCGTTGCTCTTGAGCACGTCGCTGGCGCTGAACTCGGTCTTCTCGCGGCGCAGTTCGGCCCCCAGAGCCAGCTGGATGTCGCCGCCCGCCAGCCTGCCCAGCGTACGGCTGAGCTTGGCGTCGACGCTGTCGGAGCTGCCCTTGGCGATGCGCGCGCCGCCATCCAGACGGATCGAGTCCATGAAGGCGCGGCCCGAGCCGTCGGTCGCCGGCTGGAAGGGGTTGTACCTGCCCTCCCTCATGCCCTGGATCAGCTTGTCATAGGAGACCCAGCCGGAGATGTTGGTGTCGGTGGCCTTGTTGCTGCTGTGATTGATCGCGGTGTCGTAGTCCCACTCGCCCCAGCGGCCGGTGGCGCCGAGCACCAGGCGCGTGGCCTCGCTCTCCACCCGGTTGGCGCGGCCGCCGGCGTCGGTCAGACGGAAGCGGAAGTCCACCGCCGAGCTGATGCCGGTCTTGGCCTGCAGGCTGGCGGGCAGCACGATGCCGGCCGAGGTGCGGATGCGGCCCGAGGTGGCCGGCGATGCGACGTAGTCGGTCTCGGCCTGGCTGAACAACGCCTCGGCGAAGAGCTGGTGCGCATCGCTGAGCTGGAAGGTGGCACGGCCAAGCACATTGCTCTTCTGCGACTCGGGGTAGATCTCGGTGTCGCCCATGTAGTTGTAGGAGCAGCCCTCACGGCCGCCCGGGCCGGTGGCGGCACGCGAGTTCGGGTTGAGTCCGCCGGTGCAGGAGTCCTTGGCGAAGTTGACGCGGCGCTGCGTCGTGATCGGGCCGCCTGGATTCCAGGTGCCGTCGGCATTGCTGCCCTTCAGTGCGGTCGCCGGGTTGGCGAGCACGAAGTTGTTCAGCGCGGTCAGTTGCGCGCTGGTGAGGTCCACATTGGCCGGGAAGGTGTTGCTGGACAGCTGCGGGGCCAGACGGCCCGGCAGGTCGTAGGTCTGGATGAAGTCGCGCTGCGAGCTGCGCAGCGAATCCAGCCGCTGCAGATCGACCACGCCGAAGACATTGAAGCGGTCCTTGTCCAGATCGCCGAAGCCGCCGGAGACCATCGCGGTCTTCTTGCCGGCCCCGCCCTCCTGCGTGCCCAGCACATAGACGCCCATGTCCACGCCCTGGTAGTCCTTGCGGGTGATGAAGTTGATCACGCCGCCCATCGCGTCGGTACCGTAGATGGCCGAGGCGCCGTCCTTGAGGATCTCCACGCGCTGGATCGCGCCGGCCGGAATGTTGTTGAGGTCCACGCCGGCGTTGTCGCCAGGCGAGGCGAAGTTGGCCAGGCGCCGGCCGTTGAGCAGCACCAGCGTGCTGGACACGCCCAGGCCGCGCAGATTGGCGCCGTTGAAGCCGCGCTGCGCGCCGGCCTGGTCGCTGATGCTGGCGCCGTCGGTGAGGCCGCCGACATTGGCGCTGATCTTCTGCAGCAACTCGGCGGCGGTGGTCACGCCGGCCTTGTCGATGTCGGCGCGCTTGAGCACTTCCACCGGCAGCGGCGTCTCGCCGTCGATGCGCTTGATGCTGGAGCCGGTGACCTCGATGCGCTCGAGCTTTTGCGAGCTGTCTTGCGCATGCGCGACCAGCGCGGGCGCGGCCAGACCGAGCAGGATGGCGCGCGCCAGCAGATGCTTGGAGAACTTGGGGGCAGGAAGCATGGGGACCTCGGGTTGAAGGAATGGGTGGCAGCAGCGATGTGCGCCGGGAGAGCTGCAGCCCACTCTAGAAAGCCTGGCCATGAAATGCCTATGGGGTTTTGGCGCGCCGGTCGCATGCGCGCAATACCGCGTCGCATCGCGGCAAACCGGCGAAACGCCCATCCCGAGCGCCTTACATCGATGCGACATGCTCTTGCATGCTTGGTCCGAAATGCCGCGTGACCCGGTGCGACCCGCTGGCCGCAGCACCGGCCCGCTGACAAGATGAAGCCATGCGAATCCCCTTCATCACCTGCCTGCTCGGCGCAGCGCTGAGCCTGGGCGCCGCGCACGCCGGAACCGCCATCGTGATCGGCGGCGCGCTCAAGACCGGCAACGACGAGATCTGGCAACGCATCGTCGACGAGGCCGGCGGCAGCGGTGCGCGCATCGCCGTCTTCGCCACTGCAGCGGCCAATCCGGAGCGCAGCGCGGCGCAGATCGTGGCCGCGCTGAACCGCCGCGGCGCCCGTGCCGAGGCAATCCCGGTCGCGCCGCGTCTGCGCCAGGTCGATCTGCAGGCGCAGCTGAAAGACCCGACCCTGCTGGACAAGGTGCGCCAGTCCCAGGGCGTGTTCTTCTCCGGCGGCGCGCAGGAGCTGATCGTCGAGACGCTGCAGCCGGAGGGCCGCCCCACCGCGATGCTGCAGGCGATCCGCGAGGTGTTCGACCGCGGCGGCGTGGTCGCCGGCACCAGCGCCGGCGCGGCGATCATGAGCCGCATGATGTTCCGCGACGCACAGGACAATCTGCGCATCCTGCGCGGCCAATGGCGCCAGGGCCAGGAGTACGACCGCGGCCTGGGCTTCATCGGACCGGAGCTCTTCATCGACCAGCACTTCCTCAAGCGTGGTCGGATCGGCCGCATGCTGCCGGCGATGATGTCGCTGGGCTATCGCGTGGGCCTGGGCATCGAGGAGGACTCCGCCGCCGTCATCAAGGGCAGGTCGGTCGAGATCATCGGCGCGGCCGGCGCGCTGCTGGTGGACCTGAGCGAGGCGCGCAGCGATGCGAGCCTGCCCGCCTTCAACCTGCGCGGCGCCAAGCTCAGCTATCTGGACCGCGGCGACCGTCACGATCTGCGCAGCGGCCAGAGCACGCCCGCCGAGCACAAGCTGCGCGAGCCGCGCATCGACCCCGCCGCCAGCGACTACAAGCCCTATCTGCCCGCCGGGGCCTACCACCTCGACATCCTCGGCGCAGGCACCATCGTCACCGCGATGGCCCAGCTGCTCGACAGCCCGGCCGACGAAGTGCGCGGCCTGGCCTGGCGGGCCAAGCCGCAGGCCGGGGAACGCGAACCCGAGCTGGGCTTCGAGTTCCGGCTCTACAAGGCGCCAGGACTGACCGGCTGGTTCAGCGGCGCGCTCGGCGGCGAGGACTACACCGTGCTCAACGCCCGTCTCGATGTCATCCCGGTGCGCATGTCGCTGCCGCTGTTCACGCCCCTCCAACCGCAATGAGTCCGGCGGCGCCAAGGCGCCGCAGGCCCGCATTCCCTCCCCCCATGCGCACCCTCTTCCACGAATTGCCGGACGCCTGCTCCGGTACGACGCGCCGTCTGCGCAGCGTGCACTTCGGCGCCGGCCGCAGCGGCCGCAAAGCCTATCTGCAGGCCTCGCTGCATGCCGACGAGCTGCCGCCGATGCTGGTCGCGCAGGCGCTGCTGCAGCGCCTGCAGGCCCTGGAGGCCGATGGCGCGATAGCCGGCGAGATCGTGCTGGTGCCGATGGCCAACCCCATAGGCCTGGCGCAAGAGCTGCAGGGCGCGGCGCTGGGTCGCTTCGATCTGACCGACGGCCTGAACTTCAACCGCCGCTTCCGCCACCTGACGCCCGCGCTGATCCCGCTGCTGGCGGGCAGGCTGGGCGAGGACCGCGCGGCCAACACCCGCCTCGTGCGCGCCGCCTGCGCCGAGCTGCTGGCGCAATGGCAGCCGGCCACCGAGGCCGAGGCGCTGAAGCGCCTGCTGCAGACCCTGGCCCACGATGCCGATCTGGTGCTGGACCTGCATTGCGACAACCAGGCCGTGGTGCATCTGTACGCCGGCAGCGCACAGGCCGAGGCCATCGCGCCGCTGGCCGCTTACCTGGGCGCGGCAGCGCTGCTGGATGCCGAGGTCTCCGGTGACGAGCCTTTCGACGAATCGCTGGCGCGCAGCTGGTGGGAGCTGGCCGCGCACTTCGACGGCCGCTTCCCCATCGATCCGCTGGGCTGCCTGGCCGCAACCGTCGAACTGCGCGGCGAGACCGACGTCAGCGATGCGCTGGCCGCTCAGGATGCCGATGCGCTGATCGAGTTCCTGCGCCAGCAGGGCCATGTGGCGGGCGTCGCCGCCGTGCCGCCAGCGCACTGCCCGATCACGCCGCTGGCCGGTGTCGAGCCCATCACCGCGCCGCGCCCCGGGCTGATCGTCTTCGCCAAGGCGCCGGGCGACTGGGTCGAGGCCGGCGAACTGGTGGCTGAGCTGGTCGACCCGCTCAGCGACGAGCGCGTGCCGCTGCACGCCCGCGTCAGCGGCCGGTGCTTTGCCCGCACTGCCCGTCGCTACGCCAGCCGCGGCATGCGCCTGGCCAAGATTGCCGGCCGCGAGGCCTACCGCAGCGGCAAGCTGCTGTCCCTGTGAGTCTTCCGATGAAGCTGCGTCTGCCCAATACCTTCGTCCTGCTGGTCGCCCTGCTGGTGATCATCGCCATCTCCACCTGGCTGCTGCCGGGCGGTCGTTTCGACACCGTGCTGGTCAATGGCAAGCCGCAGATCGTGCCGGGCACCTTCCATGCGGTGGAAGCAAGGCCGCAGGGCCTGGCCGCGCTGCTGACCTCGCCGATCAAGGGCTTCGTCGAGGCGGGGCTGATCATCGGCTTCGTGCTGATCGTCGGCGGCGCCTTCGCGGTGCTGCAGAAGACCGAGGCCATCGATGCGGCGATCAAGACCGTGGCCCGTGCCCACCACCGCTCGCCGCTGGTACGCGTGCTGATGATCCCGGTCTTCGTCACGCTGTTCTCGCTGGGCGGCGCGACCTTCGGCATGGCCGAGGAGGCGATTCCCTTCGTGCTGATCTTCATCCCGCTGGCGCTGGCGCTGCGGCTGGACACGCTGACCGGCGTGGCCATTCCCTTCGTCGGCTCGCAGGTCGGCTTCGCCACCGCCTTCCTGAATCCTTTCAACGTCGGCGTGGCCCAGGGCATCGCCGGCCTGCCGATGTTCTCCGGCCTGGGCTACCGCGCGCTGTGCTGGGCGGTGTTCACCGCGCTGACCATCGCCTTCCTGCAGTGGTGGGCGGTGCGCATCCGCCGCCGGCCCGAACTCAGCCCCACCTACGAGATGGACCAGCAGCGTCGCGCCACGCTGGATCTGGCCAGCTTCGAGAACTTCGCCGGCATGAGCGGCCGCCATCGCCTGGTGCTGGCGATCTTCGCCGGCTCGCTGCTGGTGATGATCGGCGGCGTGGTGCGCTTCGGCTGGTACATCGAGGAGATCTCGGCGCTGTTCCTGGTCATGGCCATCACCGTGGGCATCGTGGCGCGGCTCTCGGCCGACGAGTTCATGGCCGCCTTCCTGCACGGCGCACGCGATCTGGTCGGCACCGCACTCGTGATCGCGCTGGCCAAGGCCACGGTGATCCTGTTGCGCGATGGCCAGATCATCGACACCCTGCTCAACGCGCTGGCACCGCTGGTGGCCTCGGAGAACCCGATCTTCGCCGCGCACAAGATGTTCGTCATCCAGTCGGTGATCAACTTCTTCATCCACTCCGGCACCGGCCAGGCCGCGCTGACCATGCCCATCATGGCGCCGCTGGCGGATCTGGTCGGCCTGACCCGCCAGACCGCGGTGCTGGCCTTCCAGTTCGGCGAGCTCACCACGTCCATCATCCCGACCTCGGGCATCACCGTCGGCGTGCTGGCGCTGGCCGGCCTGCCCTTCGGCACCTGGGTGCGCTGGATGCTGCCGCTGCAGGGCCTGTACCTGGTGTTCGCGCTGCTGTTGCTGGCCGTGCCTGCGCTGTCGGGCTGGCACTGAGTAGAGTTCGAGCATGAGCGCAGCAGTTCATCGCATCGGCCTGTTGCTCGAGCCCGGCTTCCCGCTGCTGGCTCTGGGCGCACTCGCCGATGTGCTGGCCCGGGCCAACACGCTGCAGGCGGCGGTGCGCTACGAAGCGGCGACGCTGTCCGCTCAGGGCGGGCCGGTGGCCTCGTCGGCAGAGCTGCCGGTCGACACGGTGGAAACCGGCGCGGCCGACGCCTGGCAGGCGGTGTTCGTGCTGGCGGCGCTGCCGGGCGAGCCCGACGCCGGGCTGCTCGACTGGCTGCGGCAGCAGGCCCTGCGCGGCACCGTGCTGGGCGGCATCGGCGCCGGCGCGGCCTGGCTGGCCGCCGCCGGGCTGCTGGACGGCCAGCGCGCCTGTGCCGACTGGTTCTTGCTCGACAGCCTGGCCGAGGACCATCCGCAGGTGGCCTGGTCGCAAGGGCTGTGGGAGCTCAGCGCCGACGGCCGGCTGCTCAGCTGCCCCGGCGGAGCGGCGGTGCTGGACCTGGCCTGTGCCTGGCTGGCGGCCCTGCATGGCGAGCGCTTCGGCGAAGAGCTGCTGGAGGAGCTCGGCCTGAAGGCGCTGCGCAGCCGCGACGAGCGTCAGCGCGCCAGCCTGAGCGAACAGCGCGGCGCGGGCAGTCCCAAGCTGGCGGAGGCGCTGGCGCTGATGGAGGCCAATCTGGCCGAGCCGCTGCCCACCGAGGAGGTGGCGCGGCTGGTGGGCGTGTCGCGCCGGCAGCTCGAGCGCCTGTTCCGGCGCCACCTGCAGACCCTGCCTTCGCGCCACTACCTGGAGCTGCGCCTGGCGCGCGCGCAGCGCATGCTGCAGCAAGGCTCGCAATCCATCCTGCAGGTCGGGCTGAGCTGCGGCTTCGCCTCCGGCCCGCACTTCTCGAATGCCTACAAGGCCCACTTCGGCCATACGCCGCGCGACGAGCGCAGCAAGCGCGCGCAGGCCTGGCGCGCGGCCCCCAGCCCGGGAGACATCGCGACATGAACCATCTCTTGCTCCGTCCGGTGGCCGCGGACGATCTGCCGGACCTGCTGCGCATGGCGGCGGCCAGTGCAGACGGCATCAACTCATTGCCCAACGACGAGGCCAAGCTGCGCGCGCGCATCGACGCCTCGCTGCAGGCCTTCGGCAGCCCGGACGACGCCAGCGGCGAGGAGACCTACCTCTTCGTGCTGGAGGACCGTTCCGCCGCCAGCGGCCGCGGCCGGCTGGTCGGCTGCTCGGGCATCGCCGCCAGCGCCGGCTTCTTCGACCGCTTCTACAGCTACCGCAACGAGTTCGTCGTCCATGCCAACGCCCGGCTGGGCATCACTCAGCGCATGCACACGCTGCATCTGTGCCACGACCTGACCGGCGCGACGCTGCTGACCTCCTTCTACCTGGACCCGGACTACGAGGCCGGCCCGGCGGCGCAGCTGCTGTCGCGCGCGCGGCTGCTGTTCATCCGCGCGCATGCCAAGCGCTTCTCGGAGCGCATCGCCGCGGAAAGCCCGGGGCTGACCGACGCTCAGGGCCAGAGCCCCTTCTGGGACGCGATCGGCCGGCACTTCTTCGGCCTGGACTACCCGCGGGCCGAGGCGGTGGTCGGCGGGCGCAGCAAGGCCTTCATCGCCGACCTGATGCCGCCCTCGCCGATCTATGTGGCGCTGCTGCCCGAGGCGGCGCGCTGGGCCATCGGTCAGCTGCATCCGGTGGGCGAGCTGCCCTTCTCCATCCTGCAGGACGAGGGTTTCGACACCGACAGCCATGTGGACATCTTCGACGGCGGGCCCACTGTCGAGGCGCCGCTGAGCGCGCTGCGCAGCGTGCGCCTGATGCGCGAGCTGACCGTGGGCCGGGCCGACGGCGGCGGCAGCCGGCGCTGGCACATCGTGCTGCGGCCGGCGCGTGAGGCCTTCGCGGCAGTGCTCGCGGAGATCGGCGAGGCGCCGGGGCCGGCTGCGCTGGCCGCGCTGGGCGCCCGCGAGGGCGAGCGCCTGCTGGCCACGCCGCTGCACGCCGAGGAGCTGCCATGAGCAAGGTATTGATGAACGACGAGGGCAAGGACATGCGGCTGCAGCTGCCGGATGGTTCCGCCTCGGCACGGCTGGTGCCGCGCCTGGGACTGGACCAGCCGCGCTACCACTTCCATGTCGGCCGCGTGGTGCATGCGGCCGAAGAGCTCGACATGTTCCGCATGCAGACCACGCTGCTGCTGGGCAACGACCTCACCGGTCATGCGGAGCTCGGCGAGCTGCGCTTCGCGCCGGAGCTGGGCGAGACGCAGCGGATCGTCGCGGCGCACCGCCTGCTCGAGGCGGCGCGCGAGCAGATCGCGGCGCGGCCGCAGGACTTCGGCGAGCAGCTGGTGGTCGAGCTGCCCGGCTGGCGCGACGAGCACGGCCAGTCGCCGTTCTGGCAAGCGCTGGGCGCGCACTTCTGCCCGCTGGACCCGGCGGCCACCGAGGCGGCGCTGGGGCCCGGCTGGCGCAGCCAGCTGGCCACGCTGCTGCCTCGCCAAACGCTCTATCTGGCCTTCCTGGGCGAGGCCGCTCAGCGTCATCTGGGCCAGGCGGACGCCGCGGCCCGGCCCTTGCTCAGGGCCTTGCTCGAATGCGGCTTCCAGCCCTCCAGCCATGTGCGCATCGACGACGGCGGGCCGGTGATGGCCTGGCGCGTGCCTTAGCGCCGCTGCGTCGACCCTGCCGCGCCATGCGGCTCCTTCGAACTTCAATCTTCATGGATCGCCTTCACGGCGAGAGAGACCTGACATCATGGTGGACTACATCGGTGTATCGGACATGCAGCGCCTGCTGCAGCAGGTGGGCGTCGGCCCGCTGATCGAGCGACTCGCGGCACAGATCGAGGACGACTACCGGCGCTGGGGCGAATTCGAGAAATCGGCACGCGTGGCCAGCCATTCGTCGAACGGCGTCATCGAGCTGATGCCGACCAGCGACGGCTCGCTCTACTCCTTCAAGTACGTCAACGGCCATCCGCGCAACACCGATGCCGGCCTGCTGACGGTGACCGCCTTCGGCGTGCTGGCCGACGTGGCCACCGGCTACCCGCTGCTGCTGTCGGAGCTGACGCTGTCCACTGCGCTGCGCACCGCCGCGATGTCGGCGCTGGCGGCGCGCTGGCTGGCCCGGCCGTCCAGCCGCCGCATGGCGCTGATCGGCAATGGCGCGCAGAGCGAATTCCAGGCCATCGCGTTCGCGCAGCTGCTGGGCATCGAGGAGCTGCGCCTCTACGACGTCGATCCGCTCGCCACCGCCAAGCTGGTGCAGAACCTCGCCAGCATCCCGGAGACGCGGCGCCTGCGTGTGCTGCGCGCCAGCTCCGCGCTCGAGGCCTGCCAGGGTGCGGACATCGTCACCACCGTCACCGCCGACAAGCGCCAGGCCGTGGTGCTGACGCCGGACATGATCGAGCCCGGCATGCATCTCAATGCCGTGGGCGGCGACTGCCCAGGCAAGACCGAGCTGCATCCGGACATCCTGCGCCGCGACGACGCGCTGGTGGTGGTGGAGTTCGAGCCGCAGTCGCGCATCGAGGGCGAGCTGCAGCAGATGCCGGCGGACTTCCCCGTCGTCGAGTTTGCCGACGTGGTGCGCGGCCAGGCCGGCGCACGCCCGAACGCGCAGGCGGTGACGCTGTTCGATTCGGTCGGCTTCGCGCTGGAGGACTACTCGACGCTGTGCGTGCTGCACCGGCTGCTGCGCGAGTACCCGACGCTGCGCCGCCAGATCGACCTGATTCCCGAACTGGACGACCCCAAGGACCTGTACGGCGGCGGCGTCCGCGGCCGCCGGCATCTGCGTCGCGCCGCCTGAGTGTCGGCCTTGCGGCGGCGGGCCACGCCGTGCGCGCCGGCCGGGCGATGGGCGCGCAGACCAGGCCGAGGTCGCACTCGCCTTGTGGTGGAATCCTGCGCAGGACCATCAACCGACGAGAGAGCACACCGCATGAAGCTGCTGCGCTACGGCCCCAGGGGCCAGGAGAAGCCCGGTCTGCTGGATGCGCAGGGCCGCATCCGCGACCTCTCGGGCCTGCTGGACGACATCACGCCGCGCACGCTGACGCCGGCCGCGCTGCAGGTGCTGCGCGCGATGGACAGCGCGAAGCTGCCGCTGGTGCCGGGGCAGCCGCGCCTGGGCGTGCCCTGGAGCGGCTGCGGCAAGTTCATAGGCATTGGCCTGAACTACCACGAGCATGCGCGCGAGGCCGGCATGGCCGCGCCGGCCGAGCCGGTGATGTTCACCAAATGGACCAGCTGCCTGAACGGCCCGGACGACGACATCGTCTATCCGCGCGAGGGCAGCAAGGTGGACTGGGAGGTCGAACTGGGCATCGTGATCGGCAGCCGCGCGCAGGACGTGGATGAGGACCAGGCGCTGCAGCATGTGGCCGGCTATGTGCTGGCCAACGACGTCAGCGAGCGCGCCTTCCAGATCGAACGCAGCGGCGGCCAGTGGAGCAAGGGCAAGGGCTTCGACACCTTCGGCCCGGTCGGCCCCTGGCTGGTCACCGCCGACGAGCTGGGCGATCCGCAGCAGCTGGACCTGTGGCTGGACCTCAACGGTCAGCGCTGCCAGACCGGCAACACGCGCGACATGATCTTCGGCTGCGCGCAGCTGATCAGTTATTGCAGCCGCGTGATGACGCTGGAGCCGGGCGACCTGATCATCACCGGCACGCCGCCCGGCGTGGGCATGGGCATGAAACCGCCGCGCTTCCTGCGCCCGGGCGACGAACTGCGTCTGGGCATCGCCGGGCTGGGCGAGCAGCGCCAGCGCGTGGTCGAGCAGCGCCAGCGCGTGGTCGAGCAGCGCCAGCGCGTGGTCGAGCGCTGAGCAAAGGCCGACACTAGACGCCGAGCAGCGCGAACGCCGCGCGCGCCGCCACCCGCCCTTCGTCGGTGGGCACCACCCAGATCTCGACGCAGCTGTCGTTGGCATGGATAGGCGTGATCGCGTCGCCCTGCGCTGCCGCATTGGCGGCCTGGTTGAGGCGGACTCCAGCAAAGCCCAGCGCCGCCACGGCGTCGGCGCGCAGCTGCGCATCGTGCTCGCCGATGCCGCCGGTGAAGGCCAGCAGATCGACACCGCCCAACACGGCCAGCATCGCGCCCAGCTCGCGCACCAGGCGCCGGGTGAACAGCGCGATCGCTTCGGCCGCCTCGGGCCGCTCGCTGGCGCGCAGCGTGCGCATGTCGGCGCTCAGGCCCGACACGCCCTTCAGCCCCGACTGCTTGTAGAGCAGGCGCTCCAGCCGCCGGTGGTCCCAGCCCTGGGCGAGCAGGTGCAGCAGCACGCCAGGATCCAGGCTGCCGCTGCGCGTGCCCATCATCAGCCCGTCCAGCGCCGAGAAGCCCATCGAGGTGGCCACGCTCGCACCGCCCTGCATCGCGCAGACGCTCGCGCCATTGCCCAGGTGGGCCAGCACCGCGCGCCCCGATGCGGCCGGCGTGCGCTGCAGCAGCTCGTCGCGCAGGTACTGGTAGGATAGACCGTGGAATCCGTAGCGGCGCAGGCCTTGCGCCGCCAGCGTGCGGTCGATGGGCAGGCGCTGCTCGACCACAGGCAGGCCGGCATGGAAGGCGGTGTCGAAGCAGCCGATCTGCGGCACGCCGGGCAGCGCGCGGGCGAAGGCGGCGACACCGGCCAGGTTGTGTGCTTGGTGCAGCGGCGCCAGCGTGTCGAGCCGGTGCAGTTCCGCCAGCGCGGCCTCGTCGATGCGGCAGGGCGCAACGAAGCGCTCGCCGCCATGGACGATGCGGTGCGCCACGGCCACCGGCGTCTGGCCCTGCGACGTCAGCGTGGCCAGCAGGTGCGCCAGCGCCACGTCGAAGCCGCCGCGCGCATCGGAGATGCCGTCGAGCGTCTCGCATGACCTGTCGAGCTTCAGCGCCGGCATGCCGCCGGGCTCCAGGCCCTCGTAGCTGCCCGTCCACAGCGCCGCGCCCTCGCGCGGATAGAGGCCGAACTTCAGCGACGAAGAGCCGGCATTGACCGCCAGCACCAGCGGCCCGGCAACGGCGCGGGCGCCGCTCATGCGCCCGCCTTGGCGAGCAGCTCGGCTTCGCGCCGCGCCAGGAAGGCGACCATGACCACGCCCAGCGCCGCGCTACCCACGCGCGACAGCGCCGCGTCGGCGCGGCTGGTCAGCGCGATCGGCACCCGCGCACCGAGCACAATGCCGCAGCTGGCCGCGCCAGCCAGGTATTCGAGCTGCTTGGCCAGCATATTGCCGGACTCGAGATCAGGCACGATCAGGATGTCGGCCTCGCCGGCCACCGGCGAGACGATGCCCTTGATGCGTGCGGCCTCGGCCGAGATCGCGTTGTCGAAGGCCAGCGGTCCGTCGAGCACGCCGCCGCGGATCTGGCCGCGGTCTGCCATCTTGCACAGCGCCGCCGCCTCGATGGTGGAGGCCAGCTTGGGCGTGACCGTCTCCACCGCCGACAGCAGCGCCACGCGCGGCGCGGCCACTCCCAGCGCATGGGCCAGGTCGATGGCATTGCGCACGATGTCGGCCTTGGCCTCCAGATCGGGCGCGATATTGATCGCCGCATCGCTGATCAGCAGTGGCTTGGGATAGGCCGGCACCTCGAAGCGAAACACATGCGACATGCGACGCTCGGTGCGCAGCGTGCGCTCGGCCAGCACCGCGCCCATCAGCTCGTCGGTGTGCAGGCTGCCCTTCATCAGCATCGCCACCTCGCCGCGCGCGGCGAGCGCGACAGCGGCTTCGGCGGCGGCATGGCTGTGCGGCACGTCCAGCAGCGGCAAGCCGGCAATGTCCAGTCCCAGCGATGCAGCCAGCGCCTGGATGCGCCGCGCCGGCCCGATCAGGCGTGGCGCGATCAGGCCAGCCTGGGCCGATTGCAGCGCCCCCTGCAGCGAGGCTTCGTCGCAGGGATGCACCACCGCACAGGGCAGCGGCTGAGACGGTCGCGCTGCCGCGATCCAGTCCTGCAGGCGCTGCTCCGAGCTGCGCGAATCGCCACCGGCGGCTTGCGGGGTGGCCTTGATGTCGACGTCGTCTGTTCGGTTCATCGCTTCCATCTTGACTTGTTCATGCACTGCAGCGCCCCGGCCGGCGGCGTCCGGCTGACGCGGATGGGCTAAGCTCGCAGCGCCGGGCTGGCGCAAGGCCCAGGCTCCCGATTCTCCAAGCCCCGGATGGCGTCAGCATGACCAGCAACAACAAGAGCGAAAGCAGCAGCAGCATCTCCAGCATCTTCGAAGCCGAGTTCGTCAAAGGCCTGTGCGAGATCTTCGAACAGCATATCGCCTTCAACCGCGTGCTCGGTCTGCGCATCGACAGCCTGGAAGCGGAGTTGGTCAAGGCCCATATCGAGATGCGGCCGGAGCTGATCGGACATTTCGCCTACAACCGGCTGCACGGCGGCGTGATCAGCGCCACGCTGGACGCGATGGGCGGCCTGGCCGTGATGGCAGCGATCGGCGCCCGCCATCTGGATGAGGCGCCGCTGGCGCGACTGCACCGCTTCAGCAAGCTGGGCACCATCGACCTGCGGGTCGACTACCTGCGCCAGGCCACCGGCCCGCGCTTCCACGCCAGCGCCGAGGTGCTGCGTCTGGGCAGCCGCGTGGCCTCCACACGCATGAACTTCTTCGCCGACGATGGCAAGCTGCTGGCGACGGCGGCGGCGGCCTATATCGTTTCCTGATCGCCCCGGCCATGCCCTTTCGTGCCCTGCCCCTTCCCGCACCGATACGCGGCCGCATCTGGCTGCAGTCCATGCCCGGACGCTTCGAATCCTTCGGCAGCTTTCTCGACGAGGCACGGTCGCGCAGTCTGAACCTGGTGGTCTGCCTCAACCCGATGGAGGAAGTGGCCGCGCTCTCGCCGGCCTATCACAAGGCCATCGCCGAGGGCCGCCTGCCCTTCCGCTGGCAGCACCTGCCGATGCGCGACTTCGGCCTGGGCAGCGACCCTGCTGCCTTCGTCGCCACCGTCGATCAGCTCGCCCATGGCCTGAGGCTGGGCGATTCGGCGCTGCTGCACTGCGCGGCCGGCATCGGCCGCACCGGCACGCTGGCGGCCTGCCTGCTGATGCGCCTGGGGCTGGACGAGCAGGCCGCGCTGGCTGCCGTGCGTGCGGCCGGCTCCAACCCGGAATCCGCGCTGCAATCGGGCTGGATCGCGCGTTTCCGTCCGCGATGAGCGAAGCGGTCCTGGCGACGGATGCGCCGCTGCGCATCGTCCATGCCGATGAGCGCCTGCTCGTCGTCGACAAGCCGGCTGGCCTGCTGGCGGTGCCGGGTCGTGGCGCTGACAAGCAGGACTGCCTGATTCACCGCGTGCAGCGCGAGATTCCCGAGGCCTTGATCGTGCATCGCCTGGACATGGCGACCTCGGGCCTGCTGTTGCTGGCGCGCGGGCCGCTGTGGCAGCGCGAACTGAGCATCGCCTTCGCGCAGCGGCGCGTCGCCAAGCGCTACATCGCGGTGCTGGACGGCGTGCTCGCGCCGGTGGGTGCGCAGGGCGAGGTCGACCTGCCGCTGATCGCCGACTGGCCGAATCGGCCCCTGCAGAAAGTCGACCGCGAGCATGGCAAGCCGGCGCTGACGCGCTGGCAGGTGATCGCCGTCGATGAGCAAACGACGCGCGTCGCGCTAGAGCCAGTCACCGGCCGCAGCCACCAGCTGCGCGTGCACATGCGCGAGCTGGGGCATCCGATCCTGGGCGACACGCTCTACGCATCGCCGGCACAATGCGCGCGCGCCGAGCGACTGCTGCTGCATGCCTGCCGGCTGGAACTGCCCGAGCTGGGCCTGAGCGTGGAGAGCCCGCCACCTTTCTGAGCACAAGCACGACCGATTCATCCACAGAGGAACACCGATGGCCCACAAGCTCTACATCATCACCGGCGCCTCGCGCGGCATGGGCCTGGCGATGGCGCGTCAGCTGCTCGCACCGCAGCACCGCCTGCTGTGCATCTCGCGCAAGCGCAACGACACGCTGCAGGCCGAGGCCGACGCCGCCGGCTGCGCGCTGCAGCAGTGGGCCATGGACCTGGCCGAGCCGCTGCCGGTGGCCCAGGCGCTGCAGGCCTGGCTGATGCAGGAGCAGGCTGCCAACAAGATCGAGCTGGCCTGCCTGATCAACAACGCCGGCGTGATCACGCCGCCAGGGCCGGTGGACGGCGTCGGTCTGGCCGAACTGTCCAGCGCGCTGCGCGTGGGGCTGGAAGCCACCGTGCTGCTGACCGCCGCCTTCCTGCATGCCACCCGCGACGGGTCCGCCGAGCGCCGCGTGCTCAATATCTCCTCCGGCCTGGGCCGACGCGCCATGGCGGGCAGCGCGCCCTACTGCGCGGCCAAGGCCGGCATGGACAACTTCTCGCGTGCCGTGGCGCTGGACGAGCAGGCGCAACACGGCGAGCGCGGCGCACGCATCGTCTCGCTGGCGCCGGGCATCATCGATACCGATATGCAGGCGCAGCTGCGCGGCGGCGACCCGGAACGCTTCCCCGACCAGCCGCGCTTCGCCTCGTTCAAGAGCGAAGGCCAGCTCGATAGCCCTGCTGGCGCTGCGGCCAAGGTCTTGCGCTATCTTGCGCGCGAGGACTTCGGCAGCAATGTCCTGGGCGATGTGCGCGACGCTTGAGCGCGGGCAGATCGTCCTCAGATACCATGCGCCCGCGATGCCGACGCGATCCGAAGGCCTTGCATAGCACCCCAAAGGAGACACCGTGAACCGAATCCTCGTTGCCGTTCTGAGCACCGCGCTGAGCCTGGGCCTGTTTGCCGGCCATGCCGACGCCAAGAAGCTGAGCAGCGGCGGCATGCAACGCAGCATGCCCGCGCAGAAGGCGCCGAACCAGGCCCCGGCCCAGACACCCAACCAGGCGCCCACGCAGCCACCCGCCCAGGCCGCCGCGCCCGCGCAGGCGGCCGCACCCGCTGCCGCCGGGGCCGCTGCTGCCGCCGCGCCCAAGCGTTCATGGCTGGGCCCTGTGGCCGGCATCGCGGCCGGCCTGGGTCTGGCCGCCTTGGCCAGCCACCTGGGCTTCGGCGCGGAGCTCGCCAACTTCATGACCATGCTGCTGCTGGGCCTGGTGCTGATGGTGGTGATCGGCTTCGTGATGCGTCGCTTTGCTGCCCGCAAGGCAGCAGCGGCACCGCAAGGCATGCAGTTCGCTGGTGCCGGTCCGGGCACCACTCAGGCGCTGGGTAGCATGGGCACGCCCGCGCCGGTGGCCGCCCCCCGGGCAGCGGCCCCGGCCGCCACCGCGCAGGACGACGGCTTCGACACCCAGGCCTTCGAGCAGATCGCCAAGCGCGTGTTCATCCGCCTGCAGGCCGCCAACGACGCGCGCGATCAGGACGACCTGCGCCGTTTCACCACGCCCGAGATGTATGCGGTGATCCAGCAGGATCTGCTGGAGCGCCAGGGCGAGCAGCGTACCGACGTGCTGCAGCTGCAGGCCCAGGTGCTGGATCGTGCCGAGGAAGATGGCCGCCAGATCGTCAGCGTGCGCTTCAACGGCCTGATCCGCGAACAGAGCGAGGCAGCCGCCGAGCCCTTCGACGAGGTCTGGCATCTGGTTCGCCCGGCCGACGGCAGCCGCGACTGGGCCATTGCCGGCATCCAGGCCCTGGCCTGAGCTGAGGCACTGCGGAGCTTGTGCGCCTGACGCGCAAGCTCCGGGGCAGCACCGAGAGCAGGACTGCCGGGCAGGCGCCAGAATGCGCGCTTCGACAACGTCCTTGCTTCTCGCCATGTCCCAAACACAAGCGCGCCTGCTGCAGGCCGCGGCCCTGATCGCGCTGAGTGCGCTGACCGGCTGCGCCCATCTCCATCCTGGCAGCGGCAAGCCCGCCGATACCGCTGCTGCCACGGCAGCGGTGCTGACGCCCAATGCCAATCTGCTGGTACAGGGCATCCCGCCCATCCCGCTGAGCCTGGTCGAGCGCGTCGAGCGCTACACCGACTTCCGCGGTCACGGTTTCGCCGACTGGCATCCCACGCGGGCGGCGATGCTGGTCAGCCACCGCAAGGCCGGTGCCAACACCGCGCAGCTCTTCCTGGTCGAACAGGCGATGCAGGCCGGCCGTCAGCTCACCGACGGCGCCGATCCGGTCAGCCGCGCTGCCTTCGAGCCGCGCGAGGGCCGCTACATCGTCTTCGAGCGCAGCGCGGGCGGCTCGGAAGTCGGCCAGCTCTACCGCCTGCCTGTCGAAGGCGGCGACGCCGTGCTGCTCACCGACCCGAACGAGCGGCACGCGATGAACCTGTGGCTCAAGAAGAGCGGCCAGCTGGTCTACAGCTCGGTGCCGCTGGACCGCACGGCCCAGGGCGGCAGCCGCGCGCGCATCGACACCACGCTGTCGGTGATGGACCCGCAGCAGCCGCAGCAGCGGCGCCAGCTGGCCGTGCTGCCGGGCGGCGGCTGGTTCGCCGGCCGCGCCTCGCCCGACGAGCGCATGCTGGCGATGACGCAGTACATCTCGGCCAACGAGTCGCGCATCTGGACCATCGATCTGCAAAGCGGCGAACGCAAGCAGCTGCTGCCGCGCAACGACGAGGCGCAACTCAAGGCCACGCACGTGCCGGCGGCCTTCAGCCAGGACGGCAAGGCCCTGTTCGTCATCAGCGACCGCTTCAGCGAGTTCCGCGAGCTGGCCGCTCTCGATCTGGCCAGCGGCAAGCTGACACGCTTGAGCGCGCACATCCCCTGGGACATCAGTGCGGCCTCGCTGAGCGCGGACGGCAAGCGGCTGGCGGTGCAGGCCAATGTGGACGGTCGCGACGAGCTGCGACTCTTCGACACGCAGACGCTGGCCGAGCTGCCGGCGCCGGCGCTGCCGGTGGGCAATGTGGGCAGCAGCCAGTTCCACCCGGCCCAGCAGCAGCTCGCCTTCAGCATCAGCAACGCACAGGGGCCGAGCCAGCTCTACAGCCTGGACCTGGGCAGCGGCAAGGTGCAGGCATGGACCCGCGCCTACAGTCCGCCGGGGCTGGACCCGAGCCGCTTCGCCGAGCAGAAGATCGTGCGCTGGAAGAGCTTCGACGGGCTGAGCATCTCGGGGCTGCTGACGGTGCCCGACCGCCAGCGCTTCCCGGGCAAGCGCCCGGTGCTGGTGGCCATCCACGGCGGCCCGGAGGCGCAGGCGACGATGGGCTTCATGGCGCGCTACAACTACTTCATCAACGAGCTAGGCATTGCGCTGATCCAGCCCAATGTGCGCGGCTCCTCGGGCTACGGCAAGAGCTTCCTGGCGCTGGACAACGGTTTCAAGCGCGAGGATTCGGTCAAGGACATCGGCGCCCTGCTCGACTGGATCGCCACGCAGCCCGAACTCGACGCCTCGCGCGTGCTGGTGATGGGCGGCAGCTACGGCGGCTACATGACGCTGGCAGTGTCAACGCACTATGCCGAGCGCGTCGCCGGTGCGATCGACATCGTCGGCATCTCGCACTTCGTCACCTTCCTGAACAACACCGAGAGCTACCGCCGCGACCTGCGCCGCGTCGAATATGGCGACGAGCGCGACCCGGCGATGCGCGAGTTCCTGCACCGCATCTCGCCGCTGACCAACGCGCACAAGATCAAGAAGCCGCTGTTCGTCGTGCAGGGCAAGAACGATCCTCGCGTGCCCTACACCGAAGCCGAGCAGATCGTCGCCAAGGTGCGGGAGAACGGCACGCCGGTCTGGTATCTGCGCGCCGAGAACGAGGGGCACGGCTTCGCCCGCAAGGAGAACGCGGACTTCCAGTTCTACGCGACCATCCTGTTCATGCAGCAGACCCTGCTGAAGTAGGCCGGGCGCGGACGCGCTCAGCCCAGCAGGTTGGCCAGCGTCAGCAGCGCCAGCAGCAGCATCCACAGCACGACCGAGCGCCAGACCAGCCCCACCACGCTTTGCAGGTGACCCTGCTGCGGGGGCTGGCCGGCGGTCGAACCCGCGGCGCTGGTGGCATCGGCGTCACCGCCAGCCTGGAAGGTCTTGCTCCGGTCCGGCGTGATGCCGGGGGCCGCTGCACCACCGAGCTGCAGACCGAGAGCGCCGGCGGCTGCGGCCAGGATGATGCCCTCGTTAGGCTGCAGCCAGAGCCCGGCATCGCGGCGCCAGCTGTTCACCGATTCCTCGAAATTGCCGACGATGGCGAAGCCGGTGGCGGTCAGCCGCGCCGGCAGGTAATCGACCAGCCCGAACAGGTAGCGCGACAGCTGCATCAGGCGCTCGTTGGTCGGCGCGTCCAGCGTGCGACTCTTGAAGGCCCAGTAGCGCGCCGCGAACTCGGCCATGCGGTAGAGCACCGCACCGGCCGGCCCCAGGCCCAGCGTGGACAGCACGATGAACCAGAAGAACACGCCGAAGACATGGCGATGCGCCGCGAGCAGCGAGTGCTCGATGACATGGCGTATCAGCTCGGTGCGCGGCAGTTCGCTGGCATCCAGGTGGCGCCACTCCGCGAGCAGGCGGCGCGCCTCGAATTCGTCGCCGCGATCGAGGGCATCGCGGATGTCGGTGTAGTAGTGACTGAACTGGCGGAAGCCCAGCGTGAGATACAGCGCCAGCACATTGAACGCCAGCGCCAACAGCATGCTGAAGTGCTGCAGCGCTACATAGATCAGCGCCGTCAGCAGGGCCGGGCCCAACACCGTGATCACCCAGACGACCTTGGCATGGCGTGGCTGACCCGCATCGAAGTTCCGCCCTGTCCAGCGCACCCAGCTGATGATGCCCTGATGAACCAGATTGCCGTGGGGCAAGGGCTTGAGCTGCTCGATCAGCAGCGCGAACAGGACCGCGAAGAAGTTCATGGCCCGGGATGATAGCGGCCCGCCCGCAGGGCCCGGCGCGCTCAGGCCGAGAGGAAGCGGTAGAGATTGCGCAGCATCGCCGCGGTGGCGCCCCAGATGAAGTACTCGTCAGTTGGGCCGGCGTCGCTGCCCTCGCCTCGCCAGGGCATCGAGAGGAACTGCCGCTCCGCCCCACCCATACTGAAGCGATGGCGGCGGTGATGGGCCGGGTTCATCAGGAACTGCAGCGGCACCTCGAAGGCCTCGGCAACCTCGAAGTCGTCCAGCGTCAAATCGAAGCCCGGCTCGACCAGCGCCACGACGGGCGTGACGTGGAAGGCCGTCACCGTCGTGTAGATCGGCAGGCGGCCGATCACCTCCACATGACGACGAGCCAGTCCGATCTCCTCCTCGGTTTCACGCAAGGCCGTGGCTATGGCATCGGCGTCGTCGGGCTCGACACGGCCACCGGGAAAGCTGATCTGCCCGGCATGGTCGCGCAGGTGCGCTGTGCGCTTGGTCAGCAGTACCCGCGGTCCCTGATCGCGCATCACCAGCGGCACCAGCACCGCCGCCTCGGCAGGTGTGCGTTCGGCCAGGCGACCGCCATCGCCGGGAAACTCGGGCTGCCAGTCCGGCGGGGCAGCGAAGCGGTGGCGCAACGCCTGCGGCTGCAGCGCCTCGACAGGCACCGGAGCCAGGTGGTCGTCGACAGCGAGCACCGGGACTTGCTGGGGATTCGTGATCAGCGGGCGGGACATGGCCACAGCATAGGGCGGAAACGACAAAGCCGCCCGGAGGCGGCTTCGATGCGGCGAGCGAGTTGCTCGCTTTTGTCTGCGTTGTCGGCCGATGGCCAAGGCCGCAGACAAAACCTGGCTTAGGCCAGCTTCTCCTTGATGCGGGCCGACTTGCCCGAACGCTCACGCAGGTAGTACAGCTTGGCGCGACGCACATCGCCGCGGCGCTTGACCTCGATCGAGGCGATCAGCGGGCTGTACAGCTGGAAAGTGCGCTCCACGCCTTCGCCGCTGGAGATCTTGCGCACGATGAAGCTGCTGTTCAGGCCGCGGTTGCGCTTGGCGATCACCACGCCTTCATAGGCCTGCACGCGCTTGCGCGTACCTTCGACGACGTTGACGCTGACGATCACCGTGTCGCCGGGCGCGAATGCCGGGATGGTCTTGTTCAGGCGAGCAATTTCTTCTTGCTCGAGGGTTTGGATCAGGTCCACAGGTTTCTCCTAGTGATCATGACGGCGCCTTGGGCCCAGCCCGCCGACATGGCAGGAAGAGCAGCGGTCCCGACACCACGGCCTACGCCGCGGCATCTCGGCCCGCACAGCGATCGCTGACGGCCCGGCAGAGGATCGAAAAGCCCGACATTATAGCCATAGACTGGCGCCGCTCCCGGCCGGACTCAGCCCTGGCGACTTAATGCGGCCAGGAACCTCTCATCGGCCTGGCTGAGGCTGCCGGCACGGCGTGCAGCCTCGATCAGTTCCGGACGACGGCGCCAGGTCAGCTCCAACGACCGCTCCCGACGCCAGCGCGCGATCTGCGCATGATGGCCCGAGAGCAGCACCGGTGGCACCGGCAGGTCTTCGACCTGCCCTGGCAGGCCGCTGAGCAGCTCGGGCCGGCTGTAGTGCGGACAGTCCAGCAGGCCATCGGCTGAGAAGCTGTCCTGTTGGTGCGAGGCCGCGTCGTTCAGCACCCCTTGCTGCAGCCGCGCAATGCCGTCTAGCAGGGCCAGCGCGGGTAGTTCACCACCAGAGAGCACGAAGTCGCCCAGGCTCAACTCAAGCGTTACATGACGGTCGAGAAAGCGCTGATCGATACCCTCATAGCGGCCGCAGAGCAGCACGCCACCAGTCCCTTGCGCGAGTTCGTCGATCAGGCGCTGATCGATACGCCTGCCTGTCGGCGTGAAGTGGATCACCGCAGGCTGCGCATCACCGCGATCGGACTTGACAGCAGCCAATGCACGTTCCAGCGGCTCGACCAGCATCACCATGCCGGGACCGCCTCCGTAGGGCCGATCATCGACGCGGCGATAGGCATCGTCGGCGAAGTCGCGCAGCTGCCACAGCCGCACATCCACCTGACGACTCTCGAAAGCGCGACGCGTCACACCGCAGCGAAGCGGCGCATCGAAGAGTTCGGGAAACAGCGTGATGACGTCGAAGCGCATGATGGGTGCGCCACCGGCTTGTCGCCAGCTCAGTAGTCCAGGCCCCAGTCGACCAGGATGCGTCGCTGCTCGAGATCCACCTGGTCAACGAAAGCGGCGACGAAGGGAACCAGGCGCTCCTGGTCAGGCTTGATCGGAGGGGTCAGCCCGGGCGGCGCGATGCGCAGCACACTGTGCGGACCGGTGTCGAGCAAGTCGATCACCGTACCAAGCGCCTCGCCCTGGCGGTTGAGCACTGCCAGCCCGATCAGGTCCACCCAGTAGTACTCATCCGGATCGGTCTTGGGGAAAGCAGCTCGCGAGACGAAGATGCGCGCACCACGCAACGCTTCGGCAGCACTGCGGTCCGCGACCCCCTCGGCGCTGGCCACAATGCCCTCGCCGTGGTCACGCACCGAGAGAATCTTCAGCACGGAAGGCAGTGTCCCGGCTTTGGCGGCAGGCGGCAGGGCCGCTGCCGGTTTCCTGTCGTCACCGGGCTTGAGAAACCAACGGCGCGAAGAGAAAAGCGCCTGGGCATCGGCCGAATAGGCCTGGACCTTGAACCAGCCCTTGATGCCCCAGGCGTCCGCGATGCGTCCGATCTCGATCGCGTCCTCGGGCCACGCCGCCTCATCGGAGACGGCCGGCACGGTGCGCTGCAGATCGAACGCCACGCGCTTGCTTAGGCCGTAGCCTTCTTGGCCTGGGTCAGCAGGCGGGCCACGGTCGGCGAGACCTGAGCGCCGACGCCGGTCCAGTAGCTCACGCGATCCAGCGCGATGCGCAGCGGTTCGGCTGCACCGGAAGCCACCGGGTTGTAGAAGCCCACGCGCTCGATGAAGCGGCCGTCACGGCGGTTCTGGCTGTTGGCGACGACGATGTTATAGAAAGGGCGCTTCTTGGAGCCGCCGCGTGCGAGTCGAATCACGACCATGATGAATCCTTTGCTGATCTCTGTCTAAAGCGTTCCACCGCACCAGGAGACACTCAGGGCGAGCAGATCGGGGAGCGGTCCGACGGCCGTAAAGCAACAGCCGTGAAGAACCGCCATATTTGGCACTGTAGATACGCCACCGACTCATTAAAGCCGGAAAGGCCAACGCCAAAACCGCGCATTATAAACTCGGCCCACCGAAAAAATCTCCTAACACTGTCAGCAATCCCATGCCCGCCCCAGCAGCTGCTCTGCTGATCCGCTCCAGCACCGAAGCGGACCTCCCGGCCATTCAGGCCATCTACCAAGACGCCGTGCTGAATGGCACGGGCACCTTCGAGACCGAGCCGCCAGACATCGCCGAAATGGCGCGCCGTCGCCAGGAAGTGCTGAGCCGCCAGTTGCCTTGGCTGGTCGCCGAATCGCAGGGACACGTGCTGGGCTATGCCTACGCCAACTACTTCCGCCCCCGCCTGGCTTATCGCTTCTGCGTCGAGGACTCGATCTATCTGCACCCGGACAGCAAGGGGCGCGGCATCGGCCGGCTGCTGCTCGCCGAACTGGTCGCACGCTGCGAGGCGGCTGGCGCGCGGCAGATGGTCGCCGTGATCGGCGACGCCGGAAACCAGGGCTCCATCGGCGTGCACGCCGCCTTGGGCTTCCAGCACACGGGCGTGCTGAAGGACTCGGGCTGGAAGTTCGGTCGCTGGCTGGACGTGGTGCTGATGCAGCGGCAGCTCGGTGAAGGCGCACAGACCAGCCCGGAGGTGGCATGAGCCAGCTCAGCGCCTACAAGTCCAAAACCATCGCCGCTTGGCTGGCCCTGCTGTTGGGCGGCTTCGGCGTGCACCGGCTCTATCTCCACGGCACGACGGACAAACTCGCCTGGCTGCACCCCATCCCGATGAGCCTCGGGCTGTATGGCCTGCAGCGCATGGAGGTGCTCGGCCAGGATGATCGCCTGGCTTGGTTGCTGCTACCGCTGCTGGGTTTGATGCTCAGCCAAGCTGCGCTCTGCGCCATCATCTACAGCCTGACCAAGGACGCCAACTGGGACGCGAGGCACAACGCTGGCCGGGAGGGCCCATCCAGCGGCTGGGGCGCGGTGCTGGCAGCAGTGGCCGCCCTGCTGATCGGCGGCGCGGCGCTGATGGCGACGATCGCTTTCAGCGCCCAGCGCTATTTCGAGTTCCAGGTCGCCACAACGCCGGACGAACCCACGCGCTGAGCTGCCGCAGGCTCAGAACAAGGTGAAGCTGAGCCAGTAGGCCGCGCCGGCCATGAAGGCCGAGGCCGGGATGGTGAAAATCCAGGCCCAGACGATATTGCCCGCCACGCCCCAGCGCACCGCCGATGCCCGCTGCACCGAGCCCACGCCGACGATGGCCCCGGTGATCGTGTGCGTCGTGGACACCGGGATGCCCAGCGAGGTGGCCAGGAACAGCGTGATCGCGCCCCCCGTCTCAGCGCAGAAGCCGCCGACGGGTTTGAGCTTGGTGATCTTCTGTCCCATGGTCTTGACAATGCGCCAACCGCCGAACATGGTGCCGACGCCAATGGCGATGTAGCAGACCCAGATCACCCAGGACGGCGGCATCGAGTCACCCGCGCCGACATAGCCTGCCGCAATGAGCAGCATCCAGATGATCCCGATGGTCTTCTGCGCATCGTTGCCGCCGTGCCCGAGACTGTAGAGGCCGGCCGACACCAGTTGCAGGCGCCTGAACCAATTGTCCACACGCAAGGGCGAAGTCCGCCGGAACAACCAGGCGACCACCACCATCAGCAGCGATCCGAGCAAGAAGCCCAGCAGCGGCGACACGAAGATGAACAGCACCGTCTTCAGCACGCCGGCACCGATGAGCTTGGACGCACCGGCCTTGGCGATCACCGCGCCGACGATGCCGCCGATGAGCGCATGCGACGAGCTCGACGGAATTCCGTAGAGCCAAGTGATGATGTTCCAGGCGATCGCCCCGATCAGCGCCCCGAAGACCACATGGTGATCGACCACACCGGGCTCCACGATGCCCTTGCCCACCGTGGCGGCCACTTTCAGCTGGAAGAACGCGATCGCCAGCACATTGAAAAAGGCGGCGAACAGCACCGCCTGCTGCGGCTTGAGCACGCCGGTGGAGACCACCGTCGCGATCGAATTGGCAGCATCGTGGAAGCCGTTCATGAAGTCGAACATCACCGCCAGCACGACCAGCAGCGCGACGACCCAGAACGCAGTCTGTATCGAGTCCATGGGGATCCCGACCGATCAAGAGTTCTCGAGGACGATGCCCTCGATCAGGTTGGCCACGTCCTCGCAGCGGTCGGAGATGGACTCCAGTTGCTCATAGATCGCCTTGAGCTTGATGAGTTCGCGAACGTCTTCCTGCTCGCGGAACAGCGTGGACATCGCCGAGCGCATCACGCGATCGGCATCCGATTCCAGCTTGTCGATCTCTTCGCAGGTCTTGATCGCCGCCTCGGCCGTCTGCGGCTGGCTCAGCTTGGGCAGCAGCGACACCGCATGCTGGACCCGCTCGCAACAGCGGGCCGACAGCTCGCCCAGCCGCAGCACTTCGTCCGGGATGCTGCGCACATCGTAGAGCGACAGCGTTTCGCTGGAGTCCTGCAGCAGATCCAGCACATCGTCCATGGCGTTGATCAGGCCGTGGATCTGTTCGCGGTCTATGGGTGTGATGAAGGTGCGGTGCAGCAACCGGTTGACCTCCGCGGTAATGCGGTCCGCGTGATGCTCGGCGGCATCCACCTCGGCGGCGTATTTCTCGCGCAAGTCCGCATCGGCGTAGTTCTGGATCATTGCCATGAAGGCGCGCGCACCTTCAGCGATCTTCGCGCCGTGCTCGTTGAAGAGCTCAAAAAAATTGCCCTCGCGGGGCAGCAACTTGCCAAACAGCATTGCGGACTCTCCTGCCGCCATTGGCTGCAGCTCACGGCAGCCAATGGCACCCCTTGTCATCAAAATGTCACAACGGCGTAACCGTCATCTGCTAAGCGAGTGTACCGGCTCGCCCGGCACTGCCCGGCGCAGCAGCTTCAGCGCAGCGGGTCGGCAAGGCGCTCGATGGCCTGTTCGGCAACTGCCGGCAATCGCTCGATCAGGGGGCCGATGCCGGGCGCGGTCATAGCCGGAGCGAGCTCCAGCAGCGGCAGCAGCACGAAAGCCCGCAGATGCAAGCGAGGATGGGGCAGACACAGCGTCGCGTCGTCGCTGCACTCGTCGCCGTAAAGCAGCAGGTCCAGATCCAGCGTGCGCGGCGCATTGCGGTAGGGGCGCTCACGCTGATGCTGCGCCTCGATCAGGTGCAGTGCGGCCAGCAGACGCGCCGCGGGCAACGCGGTTTCGATGCGGGCCACGGCGTTGAGGAAGTCAGGGCCATCAGCCTCGACCGGCGCACTGCGATAGACCGAAGACACTGCCGTCACCACGGTGTCCGGCAATGCCGCCAGCGCCGCCAGCGCAGAGCACAGCGCGGCGCGGGTGTCGCCCAGGTTCGCGCCCAGCCCGACAAAGGCGGTAGCGGGCCCAGGCGCCGGCCGCAGCGTCATGCAGCGGTATCGTTCGATGCAGCGCCAGCCCCACCCTGCCCGTTCGCCGATGACTTCGGCTTGCGACGACGACGACGCTTCTTTGCCGCCACTGGCAGCGGCTCCCCTTCCGGCGCCGGTTCCGCCACGGCCGGCGGCGCTTCTGCGCCTTGCGTTCGCGGCACACGATGCACCTTGGGCCCACGTCGCTGACTCTCGCGCACCTGCTCGAGCAGAGCCTTGCGCTCATCCTCGTCGCCGAGGGCGAAGTCCTCCCACCAGTCCACCAGGCTGAAGTCGACCTCGCCAACATCGGCGCGCAGCACCAGGAAATCGAAGCCGGCACGGTAGCGCGCCTGCTCGACCAGACTGTACGGACCGCTGCCGCTGCGGCGATCGAAGCGCGGCTGCATCATCCAGATCTCGCGCATATCGGCCGCGAGCTTGCCGCGTCCAGAAATGTCGCCAATGCGCGCGTCGAAGACCTGGTCGATGGCCTGCTGAAGTGCCGGTATCGGCGCCTCGCTCTCGCGCAGCTTGGCCCAGCGCGACTGCACCTCATGCCAAAGCAGACAGGCAAGCATGAAGCTCGGCGCAACGCTGCGCCCCTCTGCGACACGCTTGTCGGTATCCTCGAATGCACGCCGTACGAAACGGCCGCGCACGCCGTCACCCAGCTTGCCGTGCTCGTCCAGCACTGCATCCAGCACCGGGAAGACACCGCGAGCCAGGCCCTGCTTGTGCAGTTCCTCGATGCTTGCCAGCGCATGCCCCGTCTGCAGCAGCTTGATCATCTCGTCGAACATGCGCGAGATCGGCACGTTGGCAAGCAGAGCCGCATTCGCCTTGATCGGCGCGCGTGTCTTGGGCTCGAGCTCGAAGCCCAGCTTGGCAGCAAAGCGCACCGCGCGGATGATGCGCACCGGATCTTCGCGATAGCGCGTCAGCGGATCGCCGATCATGCGCAGCACGCGCTTGCGCGCATCCGCCATGCCGCCGTGGTAGTCGACCACGAGCTGGCGCTGTGGGTCGTAGTACATCGCGTTCACGGTGAAGTCGCGCCGCGCCGCGTCCTCGATCTGCGGGCCCCAGACGTTGTCGCGCAGCACACGGCCGCTGGCATCCACCGCGTGCGACTTGCCGACCAGATCGTCCTTGGACGTCTTCTCATTGCCAGCCACCTGCTCGGCCTCGTCGCTACCCAGCAGCGCACGGAAGGTGGAGACCTCGATCACCTCGTGCTCGCGGCCACGCCCGAACACCACATGGACGATGCGGAATCGCCGACCGATGATGAAGGCACGGCGAAACAGGCTCTTCACCTGCTCTGGCGTGGCATCGGTCGCGACATCGAAGTCCTTCGGCCGCTGGCCGAGGATCAGATCGCGCACCGCGCCACCGACGATATAGGCTTCGTAGCCGGCATCCTTGAGGGTCTGCACCACGCGTACCGCTCGCTCGTCGAGCAAGGCCGGGTCGATGCCATGCTCGCTGGCAGGCACGTCCTGCCGCTTGCCCAGCGGGCTCTTGGAGGTCTTGGGCGCCGTGGCCGAGGGCTTGCCCAGCAGCTTGTCGATGAATTTCTTGATCATGCGAAGAGTCTCAGCACAGGCCAGCTGCGCTCGTGGGCAATCGCCTCCAGCGCCGGAGTGGGGTTGGTGGCGACCGGTCGACTGACACGCTCGAGCAGCGGCAGGTCGTTGATCGAATCGCTGTAGAAGGTCACACGCTCGAAATCGGCCCATTGTCGCCCGAGCCCGGCCAGCCATTCGTCCACACGCTTGATCTTGCCCGCCTGGAAGGACGGCACACCGTCGATGGCACCGGTGTAGCGCCCGGCTGCGTCGCGCTGCAGCTTCACCGCGATGAGGTGCTCGATTCCGAACGCTTCCGCGATCGGCGCAGTGACGAATTCATTCGTCGCCGTCACCACGGCAAGCAGATCACCAGCCTCGGAGTGGCGGCGCACCAGCGCCATCGCCGTCTCGGTCAGCATGGGCTGCATCACCTCGGCCATGAACCGCCGCCGCGCGGCCAAGGCCTCCTCCAGCGGTCGCGTGCGCCAGACCGAGGTGGCGAAGTCGATATAGGCGTCCAGATTCAGCACGCCGGCCTGGTATTCGGCGAAGAACTCATCGTTGCGGCGCCGCCAAGCCTCGCCATCGGCCCAGCCGATGTCGACCATGAAGCTGCCGAAGGCGTGGTCAGAGTCGTGCGGGATCAGCGTACCGTCAAGATCGAAGAGGGTCAGGTTCATGGGGTCGGATTGTCTGCGGTGCTGAGCATCTGCTTGAGCAGCGGCACGGTGACGGCGCGCTTGTGCGCCAATGCGAATTCGTCGAGCCGGTCGAGCAGGGTCATCAGGCTTTTCAGGTCGCGCGCGAAGCGCGTTAGCAGGTAGTCCATCACCTCGTCCGACAGAAAGATGCCCCGTCGGTCCGCCTCGCGCCGCAGCGCGGCGCGCACCTCAGGCTCGGCCAGCGGCTGCAATGCATAGGTCGGCCCCCAGCCCAAGCGGGTACGCAGGTCCTCACGCAGCGGCAGATCCACCGGAGGGGCAGTACCGGTGGCGACGACGGCCAGCCCCTGCGTCGCCGCCTCGACAAAGAGTTGAAAGGCTGCATGCTGCTGGACCTGATCGAAATCCTGGCAATCGTCCAGGAGCAGCAGGCTGGCGTTGGCAGGCAAATCCCAGGGGGTGCGTGTGCTGGCGTCGTACCAGCCTACCTGCGCACCGGCCGCCTGCCAGGCACCGGCCAACGCGCGTAACAGATGCGTCTTGCCGCAACCTGCCGGTCCCCAAATGAAGACAGGAGGCGCGCCGGGCTTCAGGCCGCGCAACTGCTCCAGCGCCGCCGCGTTTGCCCCGGTCAACAGGTTGGCGAAGCTGAAGTCAGGCTCCGGCCCCAGCGAAAGCGGAATCTGCTTCAAATCCGGGCACCTCTAGCCGGCGGGCCCGACAAGGGTTCCAGGACATGGCGAGAGCGCAATGGCGCCCTGCAGGGCGTAGCGGCAGACTTCATCGGTGACAGCAGGTTCGAAGCGCCGCGATTCTAAGCGTCACCGGGCGCTGCAGCCGCTTGCGCTCAGTGCAAGCTCGGCCCGGACCGTCCGCGCAAGCCGGCCAGACGCGCCAGCACTTCGAGACGATCGCCCGCATCTGGCGCCAGCGCGAGATAGCGCTCGAGGTCGCCGCAGGCCAGCCCCCACAAACCCAGCATCTCCTCGACGCCCGCGAGTTCAAGGCGCTCTGCCGCATCCTGCGGCAGCAGCAGCACCAGTCGCTGCTGCACGCGAAGCAGACGCTCCCAGTGGCCGTGGCTGCGATGGACCTCCTTCAGGTTGCGCAACATGCGCGCCAGGATCTGCCGCGGCGTTGCCGGCCGCAACAGCTGCTCGAGCGGCAGCGCTCCGATCTCGCCCGAGCCCTGCGCCCGGTAAGGCAGCAAGGCCTCCTCGAGATCCTCGCGCGACAGCGAGTCGCCAGTCAGCGGATCCAGCACGACGTCACCCTGGGGCAGATGCAACCTCAGCAGGAAGTGCCCCGGAAAGCCGATGCCCTGCGCGCGCAGCCCGATGGCACCGGCCAGCTCGAGATAGATCACGGCCAGGGTGATGGGGATGCCGCGGCGTGTCGCGAGGACCTGGTGAAGATAGCTGTTGCCGGCGTCGTAGAAGTTGTTGGCATTGCCGGCAAAGCCCATCTCGTCATGCAAGAAGTGCTTGAGCATGCGCAGCCGGTGCAGGGGCGCCGCATCGGGCGCAAGTCTTCGGTGCAGCCGCGCCGAGAGCGCGTCGACCTCATGGATCACCGCCTGGACATCCAGACCGGGGTCCTCATCCTGGGCCAGCGAGGCGGCAGCTTCGAGCAGATTCAGCCCAGCGTCCTCAGCCACCAGGGCAGAGAAATACTCGTGGGGTGTCGGCGCACGCAGGCGCAGCGGAGAGCTCATGCGTCGAGTGTACGTGCGGGATATCGGCCCCGCCGCCTCAGGCCCTGCGCGCGAACTGCCTCAGCCGCAGGCCCAGCACGGCCAGCACGGCGAAGTAGACCGCCGCTGAAGCGAGCAGGCTGCCCGCCATGGCGAGAGCTCGCCACAGCTCGTGCTGTCCGAGCTGCACCCAATCAAGCTTGCTCGCCAGCAGGTATTGCAGCGCGCCCATCACAGCCGAAGCGACAACGATGCGCAGCGCGAAGCCGGTCCAGCCGGCTGCCGGGCGGTAGCTGCCGAGCTGCAGCAGCCCGCGCAACAGCCAGGCCGCGTTGATCAAGGCCCCCAGTCCGATCGACAAGGCCAGCCCCGCAACGCCCAGCCAGGGCACCAGCACGGCATTCATCGCCTGCGTCAGCAGCAGCACGAACAGAGCGATGCGCACAGGCGTGCGGGTATCGAGTCTTGCAAAGTAGCCGGGCGCCAGCACCTTGATGCCCACCAGGCCGAGCAGGCCGACGCCGTAGCCCATCACCGCCGCTGATGTTTGAGCCACATCGGCAGCACCGAACGCACCCCGGTGATAGAGCACTGACACCAGCGGCGCCGCGAAGACGAGCAGCGCCACTGCGCAGGGCAGCGCCAGCAGCAAGACCATGCGCAAGCCCCAGTCAAGCAGCTCCGAATAGGCCTGCGCCTCTCCCTTGGCCTGGGCCGCAGCAAGCTGCGGTGTCAGCACCACGCCCAGCGCCACGCCGAGCAAGGCAGTGGGGAACTCCATCAAGCGATCGGCATAGGTCAACCAGGACGCCGCTCCTTCACCGACGAAGATGGCCAGTTGGGTGTTGATTACCAGCGACAGCTGCGCAACGCCGACCCCCAGCAAGGCGGGCGCCATCGCTTTCAGCATCTGCCCCACACCGGGATGTGCGGCAGCACGACGCAGCGCCCGCGGCGTGACGCCGATCCGCGGCAGCACCCCGATGCGAGCAAGAGCTGGCACCTGCACCGCCAACTGCAGCACGCCGCCAAGCATCACGCCCATCGCCAGCGCGTAGATCGGCTGAATGCCCTGACGCTCCAGGTAAGGCGAGAGCCACCAGGCTGCGCCGATCACGCTCAGGTTCAGCAAAACCGGTGTCGCGGCAGGCAACAGAAAGCGCCTCCAGGTGTTCAGCACCCCGGCCGCCAAGGCCACCAATGACATACAGCCGATGTAGGGAAACATCCAGCGCGTCATCACGACTGCGGCCTCGCGCCCCTGCGTCGGCAGCCCGGCGCCAAGCAGCCAGACAAGCAGCGGCGCGCCCAGCACCCCAAGTACGCAGGTCAGCAGCAGCACCCAGGCGAGTAGCGTCGCCACGGCATTGACCAGATCGCGCGTTGCCTCATCGCCATCCCGAGCTCGGGTGCTGGCCAGCAAAGGCACGAAGGCCTGCGAAAAGGCGCCTTCCGCGAACAGGCGCCGCAACATGTTCGGAATCCGGAACGCCACCTGGAAGGCATCCGTCAACGTGCTGGCACCAAACATCGCCGCCAAGGTCTGCTCCCGGACCAGCCCGGTTACACGGGAGGCCAGGGTCATCACCGAGATCAGTGAAGCAGATCGAAGCAGGTTCATGGCGTGTAGGCAAGCCCGGGGGGAAGGCAAGGCGGGCGCATTATCCCTGCGCGCCCCGCCGCCACGGCCCTGCGCAGCCTTCACTTGTACCAAGGCCAGTCAAAAGTGCTACACTCGCGGTCTTTGCACCATCCGGGTAGATTCACGACATGGCAACCTCTTCCAAAGCTAAGAAGACCGTTCGTCTGGCTTCGGGCCGCAAGCGCGCTCGCCAAGACGTCAAGCTGAACGCCGCCAACACGGCTCTGCGCTCCAAATTCCGCACGGTCATCAAGAACGTGCAAAAGGCTGTTGTCGCTGGCGACAAGGCCAAGGCCACCGAGCTGTTCAAGACCGCTCAGGCCGTGATCGACTCCGTGGCCGACAAGGGCATCTTCCACAAGAACAAGGCCGCACGCCACAAGAGCCGTCTGTCGGCCAAGATCAAGGCACTGGCCGCCTGATTTCCCTGATCGGTGCAAAGACCCTAGGGAAAGCCCGCCTCGGCGGGCTTTTCTGCTTTTCAGCCCGTCCTCAGCGCCCCTTCGAGCCAGCGGCCATGCCGCAATCACGCGCCCCGGCACCGCGCAAGGCCTCATGCTGCGCACGCAGCCGGAGCCAATCCGACACTGCGCTGGCCACCCAAGGCGCATCGTCCAGCGGCAGATCGTGCCCCGCCTTCGTATGCATGCGCAGCGGCACGCCCCACGCGCGGCTGAGCGCGCGCGAGCAGTGCCAGTCGACGAGTTCGTCACCCCGGCTGCACAGCAACAACATGGGCACCGACGGGGCGAGACGACTGGCGCGGAATCGGGCCGCAGCCAGCAGCTGCCGCACACCGTTGCGCAGCGCCAGCGGTTGCGCCTTGTGCAACTCGACCCAATGGTCGATCACCGAGTCAGGCTCGCTCACCAAGCGCGAAGTCAGGGACAGTACCCGGGCTTCACGCCAGCGCACCCCCAGGCGCAGCAGACCCAGCGCGAGCAGCTTCCAGTAACTGACCGGTCGCACGCGCCGGTAGAGCGGGCTATAGGGCCGCAGGCTGGTATTGATCAGCACGGTGGCGCTCACCTCATGCGGATAGCGCGTGGCCCAATCGCAGGCCACCATGGCTCCCAGAGACATGGCGAGCAAGTGGAAAGGCCCCCGGTGCCCCCGCCGCCGGAGTTCCTCCCGGCAGGCATCCACAAGCGCTGGCACCCGGCTTGGACTGGTCAGCTGGTGAAGTTCACCATCACCAGGCAAATCCAGCGTCACCAATTCAACCTCGTCGAGCTGCCGAGCGATCTCGGCACGAAAGACATCAGGGAAGTTACCCCAGTGACCGCCTCCACGGCCCAAGCCGCGCAGCATCACCCAGCAGGTTTTTCGCCCGACCTCGCCCGCCATCATCCAGCCTCGCAGGCAGCGGGAGCCCTTGTCACGAATACGAAAGCGGCGGCAGCACGCTGCCCTAGGCACTGGTCCTGCACACTGAAGGTGTCGTCGATTCGCATCGCGTCGTGAGCTGATTGGGTGCAGATCGCGCGCAGGAGAGATGCGCACAGATGCCGATCAAAGCCAGCTTTTAGCAAGGGCCGACCACCATAGCAAGCCACCCTCGCGCAATGAGCGCGCCTGCGTCACCCAAACGCGGTTCAAAGTTGATCGACAGGCGTGAGGGGCCGCAGCAGCGACTGTTCAGCGCTTGACCGGCACGTCCGGCAGCAGGCAAGCCTCGGCGACCTGCAGACCGTTGTCCCGCGCGAAGTTCATGACGAAGTCCCAGGCCATCGGCTCGATGTCGCGCAAGGCCTCGTTGACGATGACGCACTTCACGCCATTGATGACGCGCGGCACGCAGTAGGGCGAGTAGCCGATGTGGGCGCCCGGCCCGCCCCGCATGCCCCCCGGCCTGAACGAGGACATCGCTCCAGCCAGACGCTCAGCCCAATCGCTTGGACGGAAGGTCCGTCCATCCTGGGTGAGGCCCTGGATGAACACTTCGCGCGGTTTTGGGGGCTGACTCATACGAAAGGACGCTTGTCGACGTGTTCGGCTTGATCGCGCCCCGTCGGGCGCAGCACTCCGCCACGGGCTTTGCGGCGAAGCCGCTATTGTGCCCTGCTTGTGCTGCGCCGCAGCAGATCCAGATGCCGGCATCCGGTTGCTGCGGCAGTTCTTGGCGCTACGGACCAGACGTGCCGGGGCCGCCTTAGAATCAAACCGAGCGCGCCGATCGAGCGCGCTCGTTTCATTGGTAGAACTGGAGAGTCGATGAGCGCCGCCGTCCCGTCCGAGCCGCATGTGATGCAAACCTATGGCCGCGTACCCCTTGCCCTGTCGCATGGCAAGGGCTGCTGGGTCTGGGACATCAACGGCCGACGATACCTGGACGGACTGGCCGGCATTGCGGTCAACACCTTGGGCCATGCTCATCCCAAGCTGGTCCCGGCTCTGCAAGAGCAGATCGGCAAGCTGATCCACACCTCGAACTACTACTTCGTGCCGCTGCAGGAGCAGCTGGCCGCCAAGCTGTGCGAGCTCTCGGGCCTGAGCAAGGCCTTCTTCTGCAGCACCGGTCTGGAGGCCAACGAGGCCGCGCTGAAGATCGCTCGCAAGTTCGGCAACGACCGCGGCATCACGCCTCCGGAAGTGCTGGTCTTCGAGGGCGCCTTCCATGGCCGCTCGATCGCCACGCTGTCGGCCACCGCCAACCCTAAGGTCCATGCCGGCTTCGGCCCGCTGGTGCCGGGCTTCGTGCGCGTGCCGCTCAACGACGTTCCGGCCGTTGAGGCCGCACTGCAGGCACATCCCAATATCACCGCGATCTTCCTGGAAACCATCCAGGGCGAAGGCGGCGTCAACCCGGCCCGCATCGAATTCCTGCAGGCCTTGCGCCGCATCTGCGACGAGCGCAACCTGCTGCTGATGCTCGACGAGGTGCAGTGCGGCATCGGCCGTACCGGCAAGTGGTTCGCCCATCAATGGGCCGGCATCGTGCCGGACGTGATGCCGCTGGCCAAGGGCCTGGGCTCGGGCGTGCCGGTCGGCGCGGTGGTGTGCGGCCCGCGCGCTGCAGAAATCCTGCAGCCCGGCAACCATGGCACCACCTTCGGCGGCAACCCGCTGGCGATGCGCGCCGGCGTGGAGACGCTGCGCATCATGGAAGAGGAAGGGCTGCTGGACAACGCCGCCAAGGTCGGCGCCGCCCTGAAGGCCGCACTGCAGCGCGAGCTCGCCGGCGTGGCCGGCGTGGTCGAGGTGCGCGGCCAGGGCCTGATGCTGGGCATCGAGCTCGACCGCCCTTGCGGCGCCCTGCTCGCCCAGGCCGCCGAGGCAGGCCTGCTGATGAGCGTCACCGCTGAGCGTGTGATCCGCCTGGTCCCCGCGCTGATCATGAGCGAGGACGAGGCAGCGCAGCTTGTTGCCATTCTCGTGCCCCTGGTCAAGGCCTTCCTGAGCCAGCCCAAGCCATGAAGCCTGGAGACAGCCTGATGCGTCACTACCTGCAGTTCAAGGACTTTCGCGCCGAGGAGTACGCCCACCTGTTCGACCGCGCGGCCATCATCAAGCGCCGCTTCAAGAACTACGAGCGCTATCAGCCTCTGGTCGACCGCACGCTGGCGATGATCTTCGAGAAGGCCAGTACGCGCACTCGCGTCAGCTTCGAGGCGGGCATGTACCAGATGGGCGGCTCGGTGGTGCACCTCACCACCGGCGACAGCCAGCTCGGCCGCGCCGAACCGGTCGAAGACAGCGCGCGCGTGATCAGCCGCATGGTCGACCTGGTGATGATCCGCACCTTCGAGCAGAGCAAGATCGAACGCTTCGCTGCGCACTCGCGCGTGCCGGTGATCAACGGTCTGACCAACGAGTTCCATCCCTGCCAGATCCTCGCCGACCTGTTCACCTTCATTGAGCATCGCGGCATGGACCGCCGGGGCGCGATCGACATGGACTGCCTGAAAGGCCGCGTCGTCGCCTGGGTGGGCGACGGCAACAACATGGCCAATACCTGGCTGCAGGCGGCGGAGATCCTTGGCTTCACCGTGCACGTCAGCACCCCCAGCGGCTACGAGATCGACCCCGCGGTGGCAGGCATCCGGAACGCCGGCTGCTACAAGGTCTTCAAGGACCCGCTGGAAGCCTGCCGCGGCGCCGACCTCGTCACCACCGACGTGTGGACCAGCATGGGCTACGAGGCCGAGAACGAGACGCGGCGCACCGCCTTTGCGGACTGGTGCGTCGATGCCGAGATGATGGCCGCGGCCAAGCCCGATGCGCTCTTCATGCACTGCCTGCCCGCGCATCGCGGCGAGGAGGTGACCGCCGAGGTGATCGACGGGCCGCAGTCGGTCGTCTGGGACGAGGCCGAAAACCGCATGCACGTCCAGAAGGCACTGATGGAGTACCTGCTACTGGGCCGGATCGGCTGAGCCGCTGCGGCGTGGCCGTATGCTGCCCTCCAGGCTGCTCGCCGGGTAGTACTGTTGGAAGGCGCGCCAGGGCGCGCCGCTGCGCGACATGCGATCGAAGAGGACGGTCAGGGCATTGCGGTCCGCCTCGCTCAAGGCGCTGCGTGACAGGTAGACGCCTGCCTCCGTCCACGGGAACTCCTCGAGCGGCTCCACCCTCAAGCGACCGAGCAGGTGACGAATGCGCGTATCGGTCATCATGGAACCGCTCAGGATCGAGGGCGCCATCACTGTGACGTCGGCCATGCCGGCCTCCAGCATGCGCGCAACCGAGACCGGATCGCGGTCGAGCAAGAGGCGCCCCTGCTTGCGCAGCTCCTCGACCATGCGCTGGTACTCGCCGCCAAAGTCGAAACCGCGCACCAGCGCGACGCGCAGGCCCTTCTCGGCCAGCAACTCGGCCAGGCTCCCGATCGGCGCACGCTCGCTTTGCAGCGACAGCAAGGTGGCGCGCGACTGGATCAAGGGCACGAACACGCCGAACTCGTCCCGCCTCGCGCTGCGGCTGGCCGGCACCAGCATGTCGATCTGCCCGGCCTCGAACAGAGCCTCCACCCTGGCCCGCGGCACCACCGAGAACTCGAAGCTGCAGCCGCCACCGGCACTGCGCAGCAAGTCCGGATAGACACCGCCGATACGGCCATCTTCGACGATCACGCTCAAGCCCAGTGCAGCCACCGGCGCGCGGATCGGCCGCGAGCACTGGGCTCCGGCCGGCAGCGCCGCCAGCAGTGCCAGCGCAGTGACTGCGCCTCGGAAGGCCTTCGAGTTGAACTGCATAGGCAGGTCCTCCTGTGGCTGTGGCCACAAGCATAAGGCCTGCACCTGATCAGCCAGCTGTCAGCGCCCTGTAGCATGCTCGCACCATGAAGATTGCGCTGATCACCGACCTGCATGCCAACCGCGAAGCCTTCGAGGCCGTGCTGGCAGACGCCCGCGCCTGGGGCTGCGAGCAGTTGGCTCTGCTGGGCGACTTCGTAGGCTATGGCGGCGACCCCGGCTGGCTGGTGTCGCAGGTCCAGGCCCTGGTGGCCGAGGGTGCGATCGCGGTGAAGGGCAACCACGACGACGCCGTCGTCAAGGGTCCGCACAGCACGATGCGCGAAGACGCACGGGCTGCCGTGATCTGGACGCGCGAGCAACTCAGTGCCGAGCAACTGGACTTTCTCGGCCGGCTGCCCCTGCATGTGCGCCTCGATCGCTGCCTGTTCGTGCATGCGAATGCCTATGCGCCCGCCGAGTGGGAGTACATCCAGGGCCGCGCCGAAGCGGTACGCAGCATGCAGGCCTCGCCCTGCATCTACACCTTTTGCGGCCACATGCACGAGCCGATGCTCTACCACCTCTCGGGCACCGGCAAGGCCGGCGAGTTCACGCCCGTGCCGGGCGTGGAGATCCCGCTGCTGGACAACAGGCAGTGGCTGGTCGTGCCCGGTTCCTGCGGGCAGCCGCGCGATGGCAATCCGGCCGCCTGTTATGCCCGCTTCGAGACCCGCACCGGCATGCTGAGCTTCCAGCGGGTTCCCTACGACTGCGAGAGCGCTGCGGCGCGCATCCTCGCCACCGGCATGCCTGCCAGCGTGGCGCAACGTCTGGCCGAACGCCTCGGCCATGGCAACTGAGCAGCAACACACAGCCATGAGCAGCACACCAGCCCGCGACTCCAAGCAAGACCTGCAACCCGTCGGGCCGCTGGAGCCGGGCATGGTGATCGATGGATTCCGGCTCGAGGAGCATCTGCACCAGGGCGGCATGGCGCATCTGTGGCGGGTCAGCCGCGCCGACGGCAGCGAAGCCGAAGTACCGCTGATCATGAAGGTGCCGCGCATCATGGGCGGCGAGGACCCGGCCAGCATCGTCGGCTTCGAGGTCGAGCAGATGCTGATGCCGGTGCTCAAGGGGCCTCATGTGCCGCGCTTCGTCGCCCGCGGCGACTGGACGCGGCAGGCCTACATCGTGATGGAGCGCATAGCCGGCGTCTCGCTGCGGCCGCGCCTGGACGAGGCACCGCTGCCGCTGGAAGAAGTCGTGGCCATCGGCGCGCGCGTGGCCGACGCCCTGCAGGACCTGCACCGCCAGCATGTGGTGCACCTGGACATCAAGCCGAGCAACATCATGTTCCGCCCCGACGGCACGGCGGTGCTGGTGGACTACGGCCTGTCGCGACACGACCACCTGCCCGACCTGCTGGAGGAAGAGTTCTCGCTGCCCATGGGCACCGGTCCCTACATGTCTCCCGAGCAGGTGCAGTTCGTGCGCAACGATCCGCGCAGCGACCTCTTCGCGCTGGGCGTGATCCTCTACCACCTCAGCACCGGCGAGCGGCCCTTTGGCCAGCCGCAAACGGTGCGCGGTCTGCGCCGGCGTCTCTACGTCGATCCGGTGCCACCGCGTGCAATCGTTCCCGAACTGCCCGAATGGTTCCAGGAGATCGTGCTGCACTGCCTGGAGGTCAAGGCCGAGCGTCGCTACCAGAGCGCAGCGCAGCTCGCGCTGGACCTGCGCCACCCCGAGGGCATCACGCTGACCTCGCGTGCCACGCGCATGCATACCAGCGGCCTGGTCAAGCGTCTGAAGCGCTGGTTCTTTGCGATGGGAGCGGAGCCGGCCGCGCCGGCGGCCTCCGCCGCCGAGCACATCGCGCGCAGCCCCATCATCATGGCGGCGGTCGACACACAGGGTTCGCCGGCGCTGCTGGAGCTGCTGCGCGAGACGGTGCGCCGCATCGTGCAGACCGAACCCGGCGCGCGCCTGGCCTGTGTCAGCGTGATGCGCGTCGCGCGCATCGGCATGGACGAGCTCACCGACAGCGAGGGCAAGAGCGTGCACGTCAAGCAGCTGATCGCGCTGAAGCACTGGGCACGGCCGATCAGCAAGGCGCTCACGCTGGAAGACGCGCGGCTGACCTTCCATGTGCTCGAGGCGCCCGACGCCGCCAAGGCCATCATCGAGTTCGCCGGCAAGACCGGCGTCGATCACATCGTCATGGGCGCGCGCGGCAACTCGGCACTGCGCCGTTATCTGGGCAGCGTCTCGGCCCAGGTGGTGGCCGAATCGGAATGCTCGGTCACCGTGGTGCGCGCGCCAGAGTCCTGAACCCGCCTCAGCCCTGTGATGAGCGAGAACCCCTGCACCAGCTGTGGCGCCTGCTGCGCCTCGTTTCGCGTCGACTTCAGCAGTGAAGAGCTGCAAAGCGCCGGCGGCTGCGTGCCCGACGGCCTGGCGGTAGAACTGCGCCCGGGCCTGGCGCGCATGCGCGGCACCGATCATGCGCAACCGCGCTGCGCCGCGCTGGTCGGCACGGTGGGCCAGCGCGCCAGCTGCGGCATCTACGAGTGGCGTCCCTCGCCCTGCCGCGAATTCGGCCTGCGTGCGCCGCTGGGCATCGGCGACGAGGCCTGCGCCCGCGCGCGGGCACGCCACGGCCTGACGCCCCTCTAGGCCCTAGAGCTGCCGGTCCGCCTGACGCTGTCGTCCGCCCCCGGCGGACGGCAACTGTGCGCGCAGCGCCGCCAGCTTGGCCGAATAGCGCTGGCGCTCCTGCTCACCGACGCTGTGCTCGCGAGCCTGCAGCAGCTCGTCGCGCGCCTCGTTCAGCTCGCCCAGCGCGTAGTGCGACATGGCGAGCAGAAAGTGCAGCTCGGACGAATAGGACATGCGATCCAGCTCACGGCGAAACTGGCGCTTGGCCGTCTTGAAGTCGCCAGCGCGCAGCGCGGCCAGACCGAGGTCGTAGTACTTGTAAGGAGGCTCCGGCTGGAGCTGCGCCAGCCGCTGCGCCAGCAACTCGGCCTCGGCTTCACGCCCCATGTGGCGCAGCGTCAGGACCAGGTTGGACAGGGCCGGCGCATTGGCCGCCTCCACCGCGGTCACCTGACGAAACACCTGCGCCGCCAGCTCCAGCTGGCCCAGGCGGCGATAGATCACGCCCAGGGTGTTGAAGGCCCCGAGGAAACGCGGATCGCTGCGCACCGCCGAGCGCAGCCACCAATAGGCCTGGTCGAGATCGCCCTCCAGCAAACGCTCGGCCGCGCGGTTGTTCATGTACATCGCCACCAGCGTGCGTTCCTCGATCTCGCGACTGCGTTGACCGCGTAGATCCTCGCCGGGCAGAAAATCAACGATCAGCGCATCGCGCCCGTCGGCAGAGACGCCGCGTTCGCCGAGGCTGCGGCCCAGGGTCAGGTTGACATGCCCGCTGACCAGGTCGAGCTGCCCGCTGCGGCGCCACTGCGACTCGACGAAGACATCGTTGTAGCGCACCGGCAGATCCAGCGCCTTGGCGAAGGCGGCCGTCATCAGCACCAGAGACATGCAATTGCCGCGCCGCGCCGCAAAGGCCTCGGCGGCATTGCGGGTGAAGTCGGCGTCGTATTCCAGCTTCAGCGGACTGCGCGGCGCCAGCGCATCGAGCAGCCCCTGGCGCGCACCGACCCGACGCGCCTGCGGGCGGATGACCTGATCGAGGAAGGCCTGCATCTCCTCGCTGAGTGCCAGCACCTGTTCGGTGCCGGGAGGCCGCGTGTCGGGCCCGAACAGCTCGTCACGCAGCAGGCGGCTGCCGTCCAGTCCGGCCGTGGGCGTGGCACAGCCGGCCAGCGCGACCGCCACCAGCGCCACCAAGAGTCGTACCAGGGTTGCCATCGCCAGCGCTCCTCTAAGAGTCGGGCCCAGGTCGGCAACTTAGCACCCTCGGCGGCGCGCCGCCAGCCGCAGGCGACGAAGGGCGGCTCAGCGCAGCACGAAGACCACCGCCGAGCGGGCCGGGATCTGGAAGTGACCGCTGTCGGGCTGGAACGCCGCTTGCTCGGCCACACGCCGGTCCGCCGCCTGAGGCGAGCGATGCACCGGGTGCAACTCGAAGGCCTGGCCGCGGGCGAAGGCCAGTTCCAGCGCGGCCGGCTCGGGCGCCACGTTGATGAAATAGGCCAGCCGCGCGAAGCCCGCGCCAGGCAGACCGCGCCCATCCAGTTCGGCGCCGATCAGCGTCGGTTGCGCTTGCGCACCGCCGTCGATGAAGCGCAGGCGCGCCCTCACCTCGTCGGCGCTCGTTAGGCGGAACAGCGCTGACGAGGCGCGGATGCGCAGCAGGTCGGCGAAGGCATCGCGGGTCCAGCGGATCTGTGCCGGCGCGGGGCGGATGCGCTCGGCCAGCTCCAGCAGCGGACGCATCTGCGCATGGTGGGCGGCGTTGTCGGGAGCCGGCGGCAGACCGGTACCGAAATGGTGCTCGGTGAGGCTCCAGTCCAGACGGTTGAACCAGTCGCCTGAGTCATAGCTGTTGCGGTCCAGCGACTTGCTGCGCAGGATTTCGGCCCCGGCATGCACATAGGACACACCCTGGCTGAACAGCGTGGTGGCCAGACCCAGCAGCTGCACACGCGCACGGTCCTCGGTCGAGGTCTCCAGCGGCAGGCGCATCGCATTGGTGTCGAACAGCGTCTGGTTGTCGTGGTTCTCCACGTAGTTCACCACCTCGCCGGGCGCGGCCGCATAGCCGGCGGGCTGACCGGCATAGTCGATGCGGGACAGCGGCAGTTCCTGGCCCTGGTGGTTGCGCATCACGTAGTCGCGCAGCGTGCCGGCCAGACCGACGCGCACCAGGTCCGCAGCGCGCTGCAGCTCCTCTCGAGTCGCAGCACCACCCAGCGCGTTCGGCGCATAGTGCAGCCCGTTGATCCAGCCCTGGCGGCGGACCATCGCCTCGCCGCCATCACTGGCACTGCCGCCGCGCACCGCATCGCGCGCGCGGTCGCTGAAGCTGGCAATGCCGCTGCCGGCCAGCGACAGCTGCGACGCCTGCACGAAGCGGGCGCCATTGGCGACCTCGCCGAAGTTCCAGCCTTCGCCGATGAACTGGACCTCGCGCCCGAGCTCACGCCGCAGCCGGCGCTGCATGGCCTCCATCACTGAGCGTGGCTGATGGCCCATCAGGTCGAAGCGGAAGGAGGCCATCTTGTACTCGCGCGCCCACAGCAGCACCGAGTCGCTCATCAGCTTGGCCATCATGCGATGCTCGGTCGCGGTGTTGTCGCAACAGGTCGAGCGCTCGATCCGGCCCAGCGCGTCGTAGCGCAGGTAGTAGCCGGGCACGATGCGATCGAGCACCGAGTGCACATGCTGGCCGGAAGCCGAGACATGGTTGTAGACCATGTCCATGCCCACGCGCAGTCCGGTGCGATGCAGACCCATGACGGCTTCGCGCAGCTCGATCACGCGGCGCGCGCCGTCGTCCGCATCGCTGGCGAAGCTGCCCTCGGGCGCATTGAAATGCAGCGGGTCGTAGCCCCAGTTGAAGCAGTCGCGTGCGGCCTGCGCCATCACCGCCGCCTGCTGAGCCTCGCTGGCCGGGCCGGTGCGGCGCGGATCCGGCACGGACGGCTCGACACAGCCGGTTTCAGGCACCGTGGCGAAGTCGAACACTGGCAGCAGGTGCACATCGGTCAGACCGGCCTCGGACAGCAGGCGCAGATGTCGCATGCCCTGGGTGTCCGCTTCGGCGAAGGCCTGGTAGCGGCCTCGGCGCGCCGCGGGTACCGAAGCATCGTCGCGCGAGAAGTCGCGCACATGCAGCTCGTAGACCACCATGTCGGTGTTGTGGCGCACCCGCTCGGGTATGGCCGAAGCGTCCCAGCCTGGCGGCTTCAGCGCCGCCGAGCGCAGATCGCCGATGTAGGCGCGGCGAGAGTCGGCGCTCAGGCTGATCGCATAGGGGTCGGCAACGCGGTTGCGCACGCGGCCGACGCCGCGCTGGTGCACCTCGACCAGATAGCTGTAGTAGCCGCCGACCAGATCGCCGGACAGCTGCACGCGCCAGACGCCGCTGGCCTCGTCGCGCTGCATGGCCAGCGCGCGCCGCGCGCTGCCGCGGGCACTCTCGTAGTGGCACAGGGCCACGGCCTTCGCTGTCGGCGCCCATAGCGCAAAGCGCGCCTGCGGCCGGCCTGCCTGCGCCAGCGTCACGCCCAGATCGTCGACCCGCTCGGCCGCAGCGAAGACCCGGTCGAGCACCGGGGCCAACTGAAGCGCGGTGCGCTGCAGCACGCGGCCCGCCGCGTCCTCGCGCACCAACCACAGCTGCTCGCGCAAGAGCGCGCGCAAGCGCCGATCCGGCAGCCCCTGCGGCACCAGCAGCTGGCCGTCGCCGAGGTAGGCATGGCTGCGTGCGAAGGCGCCGGGCACGGCGCGGCCCGCAGGCCTGAGCCGCAGAGCACCGTCCGCCCCCCGCACGACCTCGCCCTCGGCCGCACTCAGACGCCCGGCCGCCGAGTGGTAGAGCACGAATCGCTCGCCGTCCCGCGCGGATGCAGCACCCGCCCAGAAGAGGGCGCGGCGCGACAACCAATGCGCCGCCGCAGCCTCGGGCGACGCCGCATCGACCGCCTGCAGCAGCTGGGCGGATCCCTCGGCATCGCAGGCCTGCTGCAACTCGGCGACCGACGGGGTCGCCTCCAGCGCCCAGACCCGTGTGGCAGCCAGGCCGACCCAAGCCCAGACGAGCCAGCGCCCGCGCACTCCTGAACCCTTCAACGCCATGTCTCCTCCAGTTACGGCATCTCGCTCACAGATAGTAGCAAAACTACTCATCCTCACACACCAGTCTCGAGCAATCCCAAGGAAACTCAGCGCATCAAGCGAGAGCCAACCGGAATCCAGTCACAAGTTATGTGTAGCTTTGCTACATTTGCACCAACAGCAGTGGCGCCAGCCTGTCTCGGCGCCGCCCCGTCCATCGCCCGACTGAAGCCCTCGCCCCATGCTCCACCTGTCATCGACCCGATGCGCACGGCATCCGCTGGCCCGGCTGTGTGCCGTGCTGCTGGCCTGGCTGACCCTCGCCGGAGGCAGCGCCGCCACGCCCGCCTCCAGCCCGCCCCTCGACACGCGCGCCGTGACGCGCCAGGCATCCGCCAGCGCGCTGGCCCCCGGCTGGCATCAGGGTGCCTTCATGGAAATCTTCGTGCGCGCCTATCAGGACAGCGATGGCGACGGCATCGGCGACCTGCGCGGCCTGATCCAGCGGCTGGACTACCTGCGCGAGCTGGGCGTGCGCGGCATCTGGCTGATGCCGATCACCGTCAGCGGCGACCGCGACCACGGCTACGCGACCGAAGACTTCCGCGCGGTGGAACCGCAGTACGGCAGCCTGGCCGATTTCGATGCGCTGATCCAAGCCGCGCATGCCCGCGGCATCGGCGTGATCCTCGACTACGCGCCCAACCACGGGGCTCGCAGCAGCCCGCTGTTCCAGGCCGCGGTTGCAGGAGCGCTGCGCGACTGGTTCGTCTGGGAGGATCAGGCGCCTGGAGGCAGCATCGAAGGCTGGGATATCTGGGGCAAGAACCCCTGGTACGAGGCCGCCGACGGCCGACGCTATCTCGGCACCTTCGGTCCGGATTTCCCCGACTTCAATCTGCGCAACCCCGCCGTGGTGGACTACCACCTGGGCAGCATGCGTTTCTGGCTGAACCGCGGGCTCGATGGCTTCCGGCTGGATGCAATGCCGCACCTCGTCGAGAACAGCGCCAAAGACTGGAACGACCAGCCCGAATCGCGCCAGCTCAGCACCCGCTTTGCGGCAGAGATACGCGCTTACCCCAACCGTTATGCCGTCTGCGAGGCGACCGCGCAGCCGCAGGTCTATGCAGGCTCCGGCATCTGCGGCGCCGCCTTCGCCTTCGGCCTGGAGCAGTACATCGTCAAGGCCGCCAAGGGCGACGCCGAGGCCGCCGCGGCGGTGGCGCGCTATTTCGAGACCGCGCCGGCGACGATGGCAACCATGCTCTCCAACCACGACCGCTTCGCCGGCGATCGGGCCTGGGACCAGTTCCGCGGCGACGAGGCGCGCTACAAGCTGGCGGCGGCCACCTACCTGCTGCTGCCCGGCACGCCCTTCATCTACTACGGTGAGGAGATCGGCATGGCCGGCGTGGCCGAACTGGACGGTGACCTGCCGCTGCGCAGCCCGATGAGCTGGACGGCCGATGGCGGCTTCACCCGCGCGGCTCAGCCCTTCCGCCCGGTAGCCCCCAATGCAGCCACGCACAATGCGCGCGATGCTCAGGCCCAGCCCGGCTCGCTGCTGAACTTCTACAAGGCGATGCTGAAGCTGCGCAACACCCTGCCCTCGATCTCGCGCGGCCGCTACCTGGCGGCGCAGTCGGAGGGTGCGGCACTGTCCTTCCAGCGCCGCTGGCAGCGCGAGCACACGCTGGTCGTGCTGAATTACGACGATCGCCCCCGCCAGTGGACGGCAAGCGGCCTGCCGCCCGGTCACCGGCTGCAGCGCCTGTATCCGCGGGCCGGTCAGTCCGGCGCCACAGCCGCCCGCAGCCGCACGCCGAGCGAAGCCCTGCTGCAACTGCCCGCCCAGTCTGTCGCGGTGTTCCGCGTCCTGCCCCGATGAGTCCCAAGATGATCTCCCTGCTCAGCCCCCGATTCGCTTTCCTGGCACTGCTTGCGCTGAGCCTGGCCAGCCTGCTGACGCCGCCGCATGCGGTGGCCGCCCCAACGGCGTTGGAACGGGTGGAGCCGCCCAGCTGGTGGGTCGGCATGCGTCAGCCGCGGCTTCAGCTGATGCTCTACGGGCAGGACATCGGCCGGCTCAAGCCGGCGCTGCGCCATCCCGGCGTGCGCCTGCTCGGCAGCACGCGCACCGACAACCCGAACTACCTTTTCGTCGATCTGGAGATCGCGCCCGGCGCACGCAGCGGCGAGCTGCTGCTGCGCCTGCTCGATGACGGCGACCGCACCGTGCTCAGCCACCGCTATCCACTGCAGACGCGCAGCCCCGGTTCGGCGCAGCGCCAGGGCTTCGACAGCCGCGATGCGATCTACCTGCTGGTGCCCGACCGATTCGCCAACGGCAACACGGCCAACGATCACGATCCGGCGCTGGGCGACCGCCTGGACCGCCAGGACCCCGGCGCGCGCCATGGCGGCGACATCCAGGGCATCGTCGATCGGCTGGACTACATCGCCGGCATGGGCTTCACGCAGATCTGGCCCACACCGATGCTCGAGAACCGCCAGCCCGAGTACTCGTACCACGGCTACTCGCCCACCGACCTCTACCGCATCGACCCGCGCCTGGGCAGCAACGAGGACTACCGCCACCTGGTCGCCGCCGCCAGAGCGCGCGGCATCGGCTTCATCCAGGACATCGTGCCCAACCACATCGGCAGCGGCCACTGGTGGATGAAGGACCTGCCAGCGCGCGACTGGGTCCACCCTGCCCAGCCCTATGTCGAGACCAACCACCGCCACGGCACGGTGCAGGACCCCTACGCCGCGCAGGCCGACATCCGCGGCTTCACCCAGGGCTGGTTCGTGCCCACGATGCCCGATCTCAACCAACGCCAGCCGCTGCTGGCCACCTACCTGACGCAGAACGCGATCTGGTGGATCGAATACGCCGGCCTCTCGGGCTTGCGCGTGGACACCTATCCCTATTCGGACAAGGAGTTCCTGGCGCGCTGGACCCGCGCGATCCGCCATGAGTACCCGCGCCTGGGCCTCGTAGGCGAGGAGATGCATGACAACCCGCTGATGGTGGCCTACTGGCTGGACGGCCATCGCAACCGCGACGGCTACAAAGGGCCGATGCCGTCGATGATGGACTTCCCGCTGCACTGGCGGCTGCGCGACGCGCTGCTCGAGCCCGAGGGCGCCGGCTACGGCAGCGGCCTGGGCAAGCTCTACGAAGCCATGCTGAATGACCTGCTCTATCCGCAGCCCGAGCGCATGGTGCTGTTCGAGGGCAACCACGACACCAACCGCATCTTCAGCGCGATGGGCGAGGATCTGGCGCTGACGCGCATGGCCGTCGCAGTGATCGCGACGACGCGGCGCACGCCGCAGTTCTTCTACGGCAGCGAACTGCTGATGACCAGCCCGCTGCAGCGCGACGACGGGCGGGTGCGCGCCGGCTTTCCCGGCGGCTGGCACGGCGACGCCGCGGACGCAGTCAGCGGCCGCGGTCTCAGTGCGCCGCAGCTAGAGTTCCAGCAGTTCATGCGCCGGCTGCTGCAATGGCGCAAGACCGCCAGCGCCGTGCACCAGGGCCGGCTGCTGCACTTCAATCCTCTGGGCGGCGTCTACGCCTACTTCCGCGTCGACGCGCGCCAGACGGTGATGGTGGTGATCAACAAGAGCGCGCAACCGCAGGCGCTGGACCTGCCGCGCTATGCCGAGCTGCTCAAGCCGGGCAGTGCCGCGCTGGATGTGATCAGCGGCGAGGTCCACCGTCTGGACGAACAGTACCGCGTTCCGCCCCGCTCGGTGCAGGTGCTGGAACTGAAGCGCTAGCCGCGCGCCGTCAGCGTGCGGACTGCAGCACGCCCTTCTTGTAGGTGAACACATGCTCCTCGATCGCCGACGGCTTGCCCGCAGCGGTGGGCTGCAGCGCCATCAGGCGTGCCGGGTCGAGGCTGGCGACATAGGCCTGGTACTGGCCGGCGCTGCAGGGCAGCGCCTGGCCCGGCTGCAGCTCGCCGCGCAGCTCACCGCGGTGGTAGACAAACACATGCTCGTTGGCGGCGCCGGACTTGAGGGCCACCTCGTGCCGAGCCGCGCACTCGGCCCGCAGGACCTCGGCATCGGCAGCCTGGGCCGCGGAGGCAGCGAGAGCGAAAGAGGCCAGCAGGCTGGCGGCGACGGCGTGCGGGAAACGGATCGGCATCATGACTCGTGATTCAGGGATGCGCGAGGCTGGGGATCTGCCCGTCCTCGCAGGGCTGCGAAGGCTCACAGCCTAAGCGGCCGGATGTGGCGGCACGCCCAGGGAATGCCCTGTTTCCCCGCGAACGCGGGGCCCCGCGGTCTCGTCGACGAAGACCCTCAGTGCCCCGCCTCAGACTGGCTGTGCTGCCGCCGCGCCAGCAGCGGGCGAACCATGGGAGTGGTCAGCACGGTCGAGCCCACCGCCATCAGCAGCAGTGCGGTGAAGGCATCGCTGCTGATCAGCTGACGGTCGAGCAGGATGTTGGCGAAGATGATCATGATCAGCGCCTTGGTCTGCAGCAGCCAGCCGATCAGCGTGGCCTCGCCGCGCGGCCAGCCGAGCACACGGCCGGCCAGCTGCACGCCGATCAGCTTGCCGGCCACCGAGGCCAGCAGCAGCAGGCCGGCGGCGAGGAAGACCGCGCCGCCGCCCAGGTCCCAGCGGGTGCGCAGGCCGGTGCTGAGGAAAAACACCGGCATCACCGTCAGCAGCACATGGGCTCGCAACAGGTCCATCTGCGTCTGCTCGAACCACTCCGCGTCGAGCACTGCGCCGGCAAGGAATGCACCCACGATGAAGTGCAGACCCGCCCAGTCCGCACCCAGAGCCACCACAGCCAGCCAGATCAGGCTGCACTGCCAGCGGTCTGCCGCCTTCAGACGCTGCATCAGCTGCCGGAAGCCCCAGGCGGCCAGCGCGAAGACCAGCAGGAACAGCGCCTGTCGCCACAAGCGCGTCCAGTCCATCAGGATCAGTGCCAGCACTGCCCAGATCAGCAGGTCGTCCAGGCTCGCATAACGTAGGATGCGCTGGCCCAGCGCCTGACGCAGCAGGCCCAGCTGATCCATCAGCAGGATCAGGATGGGCAAGGCCGTCACCGCGCAGGCCATGCCCACACCCAGCACGAACTGCCAGCGCTGGGCTTGCGCGCCTATCCAGCCAGGGAAAAGTAGCAGCAGCGCGGCGGCAGCGGCGCCCAGCAACAGCGGCACCAGCAAGGCCAGGCCGGCGGTGATGCCGCTCTCGCGCCGGTCGGCCCAGGCCTTGCGCAGGTCCAGCTCGACACCCGCAATCCAGACGAACAGCGTCACCGCCCACCAGGCCACGCCATTGAGGGCCTGCACCACCGGCGCCGAGAAGACGAAGCTGTAGTACTCGGGAAAGGCGCGGCCCAGCACACCGGGCCCGAGCAGGATGCCGCCGACGATCTGCACCACCACCAGCGGCGCCAGATGGTCGATGCCCGAGAACCTCCAGGCCAGATAAGGCAGGCTGAAGATGATCGCCAGCGCGATCAGATAGATCTCGGTCGTCGTCACGGCGTCGCCTCAGTGCGGCAGGCGCAGCAGTTCGAAAGGTCCGCGGCCGCTGGCCGCGGTGATCAGGCCCAGCACGCGCGCGGGCTCGCTGCCCACCATCTCCCAGCTGAAGCGCCAGCCCCAGTTGCCCCCCAGGATGCCGGGGATGTTCATGCGATGGGCGCTGGGCAGCCCCAGCACGTCCTGCATCGGGAACACGGCGAGATTGGCCACCGAATTGCAGCAGGCGCGGATCATCGCCCAGTGCACATCGTGCTCGCCGCAGGCCAGGTAGCTGCCCGCGAAGGCGCGTTCGCGCGCGCTGGCGTTGTCCCACCAGCCGCGCACGGTGTCGTTGTCGTGCGTGCCCGTGTAGGCCACGCTCTCGCGTGGCCACATATGCGGCAGGAACTCGTGCGTGCCGTCGCCGCCGAAGCCGAACTGCAGGATCTTCATGCCGGGGAAGCCGCAGGCCTGACGCAGCTCGTGCACATCGTCGGTGATGAAGCCCAGGTCCTCGGCCACGATGGGCAGCTTGCCCAGCGCCTGCTCGATCGCGTCGAACAGCGCCCTGCCCGGCCCCTGGACCCAGCGGCCGCGCTTGGCGTCGGGGCTGTCGCCGGGGATCTCGTAATAGCCGGCGAAGCCACGGAAGTGGTCGATGCGGAACACATCCACCTGCGCCAGCGCACGCCGCACGCGGGCGGTCCACCAGGCATAGTTCTCCTCGGCCATGCACTCCCAGCGGTAGAGCGGATTGCCCCAGCGCTGGCCGGTGGCCGACAGCGCATCCGGCGGCACGCCGGCAACGACCGTGGTGTGGAAGTTCTCGTCCAGGTGGTAGAGGTCCGGGCGCGACCAGCAGTCCGCGCTGTCGTGCGCGACGAAGATCGGCAGGTCGCCCATGATGGACACGCCCTTGGCGTTCGCGTAGGCCTTCAGCGCGCGCGCCTGCTCGTCGAAGCACCACTGCACGAAGCGCCAGAAGTCCAGCTCGCTCGCATGCTCCTTGCGTGCCTGCGCCAGTGCCGCCGGATCGCGCCGCGCCAGCGCAGCGTCCCACTCCCACCAGGGCTGGCCCTTCCTCGGCGTGCGGATAGCCATGAACAGCGCATAGTCCTCCAGCCAGTCGCGCTCCGCAGCGCACCAGGCCGCGAAGGTCGCGCGATCGGCAGCACTGGCCGCGGCGAAGAAGCCTCTGCAGGCCAGGCGCAGCTGCTCCTCGCGCCATGGCGTCACGCGGCCGTAGTCCACGCGCTGCGCATCGAAGTCCGGCAGCTCCGGCGCAGCCAGCCAGCCCTTGGCGATCAAGGGCTCCAGCGCCACCATCCAGGGGCTGCCGGCGAAGGCCGAGACACCCTGATAGGGGCTGTCGCCGGGGCCGATCGGCGTGGTCGGCAGCAGCTGCCACAGGCGCTGGCCGGCGCTGGCCAGCCAGTCGACGAAGCGAAAGGCATCGGGGCCGAAGTCGCCCATGCCGTGCGGTCCGGGCAGCGAGGTGATGTGCAGCAGCACACCGGCGGTACGTTGGTTCAGATCCATGGTCTGGGATGTCGAAGACGTTGGTCGGCGGGTTCAGGCCGCATCAGTGCGGATTCTGGGCGTCTTGGCAGGCGAGCAGCAGCAGGCTGCGGCCACCGGCCTGAAGGCGTGAAGTCACAGCCGCATTCGCAGGCTGCTCACCGCTGCTGTCCAGCAGCACGCGCCAGCGGCCAGCCGCCAGCACGAAATCGCAGGACTGCGGCTCGGGGTTGAAGAGCAGCGCCAGCTCGGGCGTGGCGCTGCCGGCGTGACGCAGCAGGCAGGCCAGCGCGCTTTGCGCGGCATCGTGCCAGTCGTGCACCTGCATCTCGTGGCCATCGGGGCGCAGCCACTGGATGCAGGCCTCGCTCGCTGCATCGCCCGAACCACCGGCAACGAACCAGCGGCCGTGGTGCAGCAGCGGCAGCTCACGGCGCAGCTGCAGCAGCCGGACTACAAAGGCGCTCAGGTCCTCGCGCTGCGGCTGCTGCCAGTCCAGCCAGCCGATCGGGTTGTCCTGGCAGTAGGCGTTGTTGTTGCCGCGCTGGCTGTTGGCCAGCTCGTCGCCGGCATTGAGCATGGGCGTGCCCTGGGCCAGCAGCAGCGTGGCCAGCATCGCGCGGCGCACGCGCTCGCGCGCCTCGCGCACGGCGGGATCGTCGCTGGGCCCTTCGACGCCGAAGTTGGCGCAGAGCTCGCCATCGCGGCCGTCGCGGTTGTGCTCGCCATTGGCCTCGTTGTGCTTGCGCGCATAGCTGAGCAGATCGTCCAGCGTGTAGCCGTCGTGCACGGCGATGAAGTTGACCGAGGCCGTCGGCGGCCGCTGGCCATGGTGGAACAGATCGCTAGACGCGGCGAAGCGCCGCGCGAACTCGCCGCGGCCCACGCGCGCGGCGGGCGCCAGCTGCTCGGCCAGCCAGTAGCCGCGCACCGCGTCGCGGAACTTGTCGTTCCATTCCAGGAAGCGGCCGGGGAAGCGACCCAGCTGGTAGCCATGGTCGCCGGCATCCCAGGGCTCGGCGATCAGGTGCACGCTGCTCAGCACAGGGTCCTGGCGCAGCGCGGTGAAGAAGGCGGCCTGCGGGTCATAGCCGTGCCGCGTGCGCCCCAGCACCGGCGCCAGGTCGAAGCGGAAGCCGTCGACACCCATCTGCTGCACCCAGTAGCGGAGCGAGTCCAGCACCAGCTGCGCGACGCGCGGGTGGCGAACATTGAGCGTGTTACCGCAGCCGGTCAGGTTCTCGAGCCGGCCGGGGTCGTCCTCGGCCAGCCGGTAGTAGCTCTTCTGGTCCAGGCCGCGCAGGCTCAGCGTCGGGCCGTACTCATTGCCTTCGGGCGTGTGGTTGTAGACGACATCCAGCACCACCTCCAGCCCGGCCTCGTGCAGCGTCTGCACCATGGCGCGGAACTCCTGCACCACGGCCGACGGCTCGCCGCGCACCGCAGCGCTGGCCAGACGCGGATCGGGGCAGAAGAAGCCCAGCGTGTTGTAGCCCCAGTAGTTGTGCAGGCCCAGGCCCGGCAGATGCGGCTCATCGATTGCGTAATGCACCGGCAGCAGCGACAGCGTGGTCACGCCCAGCGCCTTGAAATGCGCAATCGCCGCCGGATGCGCCAGCGCCGCGTAGCTGCCGCGCAGCGCCTCCGGAATGCTCGGGTGCTGCATCGAGAAGCCTTTGACATGCACCTCGTAGAGCACGAGGTCCTGCGCGGCGATGCGCGGCGCGCTGGCGCGCGGGCTGGGGGCAGCCAGCGGCGCAGCCACGCGGGCCTTCAGCGCATGCAGCGCGTTGTCTCGCTCGTCCAGCGCCTGCGGACCGTCGGGGTGGCCCAAGGGATAGCCGTGGTGCTCGGCCCGCCAGCTGAAGCGGCCGACGATCTCGCGCGCATAGGGGTCGAGCAGCAGCTTTTGCGGATTGAAGCGGTGGCCTTCATGCGGCGCATGCGGCCCGTGCGCGCGCAGACCGTAGACCAGACCAGCGCCGACGCCGGGCAGGAAGCCGCACCAGACGCCATCGACAGGACCGTGCAGCGCATAGCGGCGCAGCTCGCGCTGGCCCGCCGCATCGAAGACGCACAGCTCGATGCGCGTCGCATGCTCGGAGAAGACGGCGAAGTTGACGCCACCGTCGCGAACCTGCGCGCCCAGCGGCTCGTGGCGGCCGTCCTGCAGTTCACCGGGCAGTGTCGGGCTCATGCGGGCGTTGCTCCCAGCAGGAAGTTCAGCGGCTCGGCCAGCCGTGCGCTCCAGGCGGTTTCGTTGTGGCCGGTACCGGGGAAGAGGCGCGACTGATGGCGCGGCGGCAGATAGCCCTTGCGCGCCAGCAGCGCATCGACTTGCGCCTGCGCCTGGTCGTAGAGCGCGTCCAGCTCCCGGTCGCCCCGGTCCAGGTAGAGCCGCACCGACTCAGGAGCCGGCAGCTGGCGCTCCAGATAGGCCAGCGCCGCGGCAGGCAGCGCGTCATTGCGTTCATGGATGCCGATCCAGTGCGTGCTCAGCGCAGCGGCGGCGCCGAAGACCTGCGGGTACTCGCACAGGCCGTAGACGCTGATCAGCCCGCCCATGCTGGAGCCCATCAGCAGCGTGTGCGCACGCTCGCGCCGCGTGGCGTAACGGGCATCGACCGCCGGCTTCAGCTCCTCGACGAGAAAGCGCAGATAGGCATCGCCGCGCGGCCGGCCCTGCAGGGCCTGGGCGATGTAGCGCTCGCGCAGCGCCGGCGGCTCCAGCGAGCGCAGAAAGGCCTGCGGGTAGTACTCGGCATGGCGGGCCTCGCCGGCATTCCAGATGCCCACGACGATGAAGTCGCGCAGCCGACCCTCGGCGAGCAGCGGCGCCGCCACCTGGTCCACCGCCCAGGCCTGGCGGTTCCAGGTGCTGCGCGCGTCGAAGAGCATCTGCCCATCGTGCATGTAGAGCACCGCATGCGGGCGCTGGCCGTCATAGCCGGGCGGCAGCCAGACGTCGACCGGACGCGGCTCGACGTGCCGCCACTGCGGCAGCGCCAGCCGCTCCAGCCGTCCAAAGCGGACCTGCGCCGCCGGCCTGTCCTCGCCCTGGGCCAGCAAGGGGGCGCCGCCCAGCGCGGCCAGCGCCGCGGCCTGCTGCAGACAGTCTCGTCGCTTCATGCGCCGGGCTCCTCGTGCGGCAGCAGGATCAGCGTGGCCAGCGGCGGCAGCGTCAGCCGGATCGCGCCGTCCGCCGCCACCGGCAGCGCGGCCTGCAGATTGCCCAGATTGCTGCCGCCGTAGATCGCCGCATCGGTGTTGAGCCGCTCGCGCCAGGCGCTCGCGCCGGGTGGCACCGGCAGGCGGAACTGCTCGCGCGGCACCGGCGTGAAATTGCAGACCACCACCGCCATGCCGCCCTGCCCGTCCAAGCGCGCCCAGGCCAGCACCGAGAGCTCGCGCTCGTTCACGCTCAGCCATTGGAAGCCCTCGCGCTGGCAGTCCAGGCGGTGCAACGCCGGCAGCTCGCGGTAGAGCGTGTTGAGGTCGCGCACCAGGCGCTGCACGCCGGCATGGCGCGCGTCGTCGAGCAGGCCCCATGGCAGCTCGGCATCGTGATTCCATTCGCCGGGCTGCGCGAACTCCTGCCCCATGAAGAGCAGCTTCTTCCCGGGGTGGCCCCACATGAAGCCGTAGTAGGCGCGCAGGTTCGCATAACGACTCCAGTCGTCGCCCGGCATCTTGCCCAGCAGCGAACCCTTGCCGTGCACCACCTCGTCGTGCGAGAGCGGCAGCACGAAGTTCTCGTCGAAGGCGTAGACCAGACCGAATGTCAGCTTGTCGTGGTGCCAACGGCGATGGACGGGGTCCTCGCGCATATAGGCCAGCGTGTCGTTCATCCAGCCCATATTCCACTTGTAGTGGAAGCCCAGGCCGCCGGCATCGACCGGCGCCGACACCCGCGGAAAGCTGCTCGACTCCTCGGCCATCGTCACCGCGCCGGGCGCCTCCGCGCCGAGCCGGCGGTTGATTTCGCGCAGCAGCGCAATCGCCTCGAGGTTCTCGCGCCCGCCCTGCGCATTGGGCAGCCACTCGCCCGAGGGCCGCGAATAGTCGCGGTAGAGCATCGAGGCCACCGCGTCGACGCGCAGCCCGTCCACACCCCAACGCTCGCACCAGCAAAGCGCACTGCCGGCGAGGAACTGGCGCACTTGCGGCCGGCCGAAGTCGTAGATCAGCGTGTTCCAGTCGCGATGCAAGCCCTCGCGCGGATCGGCGTACTCGTACAGCGGCGTGCCGTCGAAGCGCGCCAGGCCATGGGCATCCATCGGGAAATGCGCCGGCACCCAGTCCAGCAGCAGCCCCAGGCCGGCCGCATGGCAGGCGGCGACGAAACGCGCGAAGCCCTCTGGTGGGTCGAAGCGCGCCGAGGGAGCGTAAAGGCCAAGGCACTGGTAGCCCCAGGAGCCGTCGAAGGGGTGCTCGCCGATCGGCAGCAACTCGATATGGGTGAAGCCCATCTGCGCCGCATAGGCCGGCAACGTCGCGGCCAGTTCGTCCCAGCTGGGGAAGCGGCCCTCAGGACGGCGCCAGGACGTCGCATGCACCTCGTAGATGCTGATCGGCGCATCGCGGCGATTGGCCAACGCACGCGCTTCAGGCAGCGTCATCGCCGGCGGCAGCGGCGCGACCAGGCTGGCGGTGTCGGGGCGCAGCTCGGCCGCGAAGGCAAATGGATCGGCCTTCAGCGGCAGCAGCGTGCCATCGGCGCCGAGCAGCTCGTACTTGTAGCGGTCGCCGACGGCGACATGCGGGATGAAGATCTCCCACACACCCGCCTCGTGGCGCAGGCGCATCGCATGTCGCCGACCATCCCAGTTGTTGAAGTCGCCCACGACGCTGACGCGGCGCGCCTGCGGCGCCCACACGGCAAAGCGCACGCCGGCCACACCCGCCAGGGTCTGCGGATGCGCACCGAGCACCGTATAGGGCCGCGGATGCTCGCCGTGGGCGAGCAACTGCAGGTCCTCTGCAGCGAGCAAGGGACCGAAGGCATAGGCATCGGCATAGCTGCCCTGGTGACCGTCGTCCCAGCGCACCTGCAGCCGGTAGTCGAAGCGCTTGCGCCGGCGCGGCAGCGGCGCCTCGAACAGGCCACCCTGGCGATGCGGCAGCGTGGCCACCAGGCGACCGCTCGCCGCCTCGAGCAGCATCACGCCGGCCGCAGTCGGCAGCAGTGCGCGCATCCACAGCCGGCCGTCGTCGGCGTCCAGATGCAAGCCCAGCACGGCGAAGGGATCGCCATGCCGCGCCTCGATCAGGGCCTGGGTCTGCGCCTCGTCCAGCATGGTGGCGGGGTCAGGTCTTGTCAGCCCAGACTCTTCACCGACCAGACGCGCTCGGCATACTCAGCCACTGTGCGGTCGGCCGAGAACCAGCCCATGCCCGCGACGTTGGCAACCACGCGCTGCGCCCAGGCCTTGCGGTCGCGGTACAGCGCGTCGACCTGCTGCTGCGCCTGCAGGTAGCTGGCGAAGTCGGCCATCAGCAGATAGGGGTCGCTGGACAGCAGCTTGTCGACCACCGCGCGGTAGCGGCCGGTATCGCCCGCGGAGAAGTCGCCGTTGGCGATCGCGTCGACGACGCGCTGCAGCGTGCGGTTGCCCTCCACATACAGGCGCGGGTCGTAGCCCAGCGACTTCAGCTGCGCCACCGCGTCGGCGCGCAGGCCGAAGCAGAACATGTTCTCCTCGCCGAAGGCCTGCGCCATCTCGATATTGGCGCCGTCCCAGGTGCCGATGGTCAGCGCGCCGTTGAGCGCGAATTTCATATTGCCGGTGCCCGAGGCCTCGGTGCCGGCGGTGGAGATCTGCTCCGAGAGATCCGCCGCCGGGATGATGGTCTCGGCCAGACTGACGCCGTAGTTGGGCAGGTAGACGAGCTTGAGCTTGTCGCCGACGCGCGGATCGCTGTTGACCACGCGGCCCACATCGTGCGCGAGCTGGATGATGCTCTTGGCCATCGCATAGGCCGAGGCGGCCTTGCCGGCGATGATCACCGTGCGCGGCACCCAGTCGGCGCCCGGCTCGGCGACGATGGCCTGGTAGCGCGCGATCACATGCAGGATGTTGAGCAGCTGGCGCTTGTACTCGTGGATGCGCTTGATCTGCACGTCGAACAGGCTGTCAGCGCTGACCACCAGGCCCAGCTCGCGGCGGATGCGCTCGGCCAGACGCTGCTTGTTGGCCTGCTTCACCGCCATGAACTCGGCGCCGAGCATCGCATCGCCGGCCAGTGGCTTGAGCTGGGCCAGTTCGCCCAGGTCCTGGCGCCAGCCGCGGCCGATGCGCGCATCGATCACCGAGGACAGCGCCGGGTTGGCCTGCTGCAGCCAGCGGCGCGGCGTCACGCCGTTGGTGACGTTGTGGAAGCGCTCGGGGAACAGCCGTGCATAGTCGGCGAAGATGGTCTGCACCATCAGCTCGGAGTGCAGCGCGGCCACGCCATTGACGCGATGCGAGGCCACGATGGCGAGTGCGGCCATGCGCACACGGCGCTCGCCGCCCCAGGGCGCCCCTTCGTCGATCAGCGAGACCCGCGCCAGCAGCGCATCGTCGCCCGGGCACTGCGCGCGCACCTGCTGCAGGAAGCGATGGTTGATCTCGTAGATGATTTCCAGATGCCGCGGCAGCAGCGCCTCGAACATGCGCACCGGCCAGGTTTCCAGCGCCTCGGGCATCAGCGTGTGGTTGGTGTAGGACACCGCCTGGCGCGTGATGGACCAGGCCTCATCCCAGCCCAGCCCGTGCTCGTCGAGCAACAGACGCATCAGCTCGGCCGGCGCCAGCGCCGGATGCGTGTCGTTCAGATGCACGGCGTTGGCACGGCCCAGCGTGTGCAGCGAGCCGAACTCGCGCAGGTGCCGCGCGATCATGTCCTGCAGCGAAGCGCTGACCAGGAAGGCCTCCTGCTTGAGCCGCAGCGTGCGGCCGGCCTCGGTGCTGTCGTCGGGATAGAGCACCCAGTTCAGCGCATCGGCAGCCACGCGATGTGCGGCAGCGCCGGCGTAGTCGCCACGGCTGAAGGCCGCGAAGTCGATCGGCGCGGCGGCGCTGGCCTGCCACTGGCGCAGCGTGGAGACGCGCTCGCTGTGATGCGCCGGCACGATGAAGTCCCAGGCCTGGGCCACCAAGTGCTCGGCCGGCAGCCAGCGGCGCGTGCCGTCGGCCTCGACCACGACGCGACCGCCGAAGCCGACGGCATAGCGCAGTTCGGGCCGCGCCACCTCCCAGGGGTTGCCCTTGGCCATCCAGTCGTCCGGCGTCTCGACCTGACGACCGTTCTGGATCGCCTGCGCGAACATGCCGTATTGGTAGCGCAGCCCATAGCCGAAGGAAGGCAGGCCCAGCTCGGCAAAGGAGTCGAGGAAACAGGCGGCCAGACGCCCCAGGCCGCCGTTGCCCAGCGCCGCGTCGGGCTCGCGCTCCAGCACCTCAGGCAAGACCTGACCCTGCTGCGCAAAGGCCTGGCGCAGCGTGTCATCCAGACCGAGCGCAGCGATCGCATTGCCCAACGCCCGGCCCATCAGGAACTCCATCGACAGGTAGTGCACGCGGCGCACCGGCGCCACGGCCGGGTCGAGCCCGCGCGCCGCATCGGCCTGCTGCGTGGCGGCCCAGCGCGACACCAGCAGTTCGCGGCTTGCCGTCGCCGCCGCACGCAGCAAGGCGTCGCGGGTGGCGCCATCGGCGGACTGGGCCAGCTCGCGCTGCAGGGCCGAGGCAAAGGCTGCCGGCAGCCCGGCGGTGGCGATATCGGACATGGAGTTCCCCTTCAGGGTCTGGGGTGCGGAGCGCTTCTGGAGGACGGAGGCAGGCATGGTCGGACGTCGTCTGGAGTTCATCGGTACGGCACGCAGCGAAGCGCAGCACCAGCGGCGGCGCCAGCCGCCGCACGTTGCCGGCAAGCCACAAGGCGCGGCTTGCGCAGAAGTATCGCGCAGCAACCCGAAGAATTGTAGTTCGACTACACAGGGAAATCCCTGGATTCGATGCAACCCATTGTTTTACATAGGTTTCACTCGATTTATTTCGATGCCATTCGATTGTGAATCGCGCACTACAAATGTATATTCTCTACATTCAGTCCGGCGCCTATGGGTCCGGAGCTGCCGCGGCCCGCCCAGAAGCCGGCCACCGACAAGAACCCCGCGAGAGACAAGCGGCGCTGACCGGCAAGGTCGGCGCCGCGGAGGACCGAACAAGTGGCAGACGTTCAGCTGCAAGCCGTCAGCAAGGCCTACGGGGCCACGCGCATCCTGCATGGCATCGATCTGGAGATCCGCGACGGCGAGTTCATGGTCTTCGTCGGCCCCTCGGGCTGCGGCAAATCCACGCTGCTGCGCACCATCGCCGGACTGGAGGACATCAGCAGCGGCGAGCTGCGCATCGGCGGTCGCTTGGTCAACGAGGTACCACCGGCGGAGCGCGGCATCGCCATGGTCTTCCAGTCCTATGCGCTGTACCCGCATATGAATCTGTACGACAACATGGCCTTCGGCCTGCAGCTGGCACGGGTGCCCAAGGACGAGATCGACCGCGCGGTGCGCCATGCCGCCAAGATCCTGCACATCGAGCACCTGCTGGACCGCAAGCCCAAGGACCTGTCGGGCGGCCAGCGCCAGCGTGTGGCCATAGGCCGCGCCATCGTGCGCAAGCCCGAGGTCTTCCTGTTCGACGAGCCGCTGTCCAACCTCGATGCCGCGCTACGCGTGCGCATGCGCTACGAATTCGCCAAGCTGCACCAGGAGCTGAAGACCACCATGGTCTATGTGACCCACGACCAGGTGGAGGCGATGACGCTGGCCGACCGCATCGTCGTGCTGCAGGCCGGCCGCATCGAGCAGGTGGGCTCGCCGCTGGAGCTCTACGAGCATCCGCAGAACCAGTTCGTCGCGGGCTTCATCGGCAGCCCGAAGATGAACTTCGTGCCGGTCGAGCTGGTGGAAGGCTCTGCCGGCCATGCGCTGCTGCGTCTGGCCGACGGGCAGACCCTGGTGCGTGCCTGCGTGGATGCCTCGCGTGCGCGCGCCGGCGAGCGGCTGACGCTGGGCGTACGGCCCGAGCACATCGCGCTCGGCGACGGCGAGAACACGGTGGCCAGCAGCGTGGCCTTCGTCGAGTGCCTGGGCAGTGCCACCTTCGCCTACTGCCCCTGCCCCGGCAGCGAGGAGCCGCTGACCTGCCAGTTCGAGGGCCGCAACGGCACCGACCGCGTGCGCAGTGGCGACGCGCTGCAGCTGCGCCTGCCGCCCGAGGCCCTGCATCTGTTCGACGGCGAGGGTCGCGCCTTCCGCCGCCAGGCGGCGCCGGAGCTCGACGCATGAGGTCGCTGGGTTTGCGCAGGCCGGCGTACCTGGCCCTGGCTATGACCCTGGGGCTGGCGGCTTCGCTGCTCGCGCTGAACGCTGCCGCGCAGAGCCAGCCTCGCCTGCTGGTCTGGATCAACAGCGACAAGGCCTACAACGGGCTGCAGCGCGTCGGCGATGCCTTCGAGAAGGTCTCCGGTGTCAAGGTCGTCGTCGAGCATCCGGTCGATGCGCCCGACAAGTTCCAGCAGTCGGCCGGCGCCGGCAAGGGCCCGGACATCTTCTGCTGGCCGCACGACCGCGTCGGCGAATGGGTCAAGGCCGGGCTGATCACGCCGCTGCGCCCCAGCCGCCGTCTGCTCGACGAGAACGAGGCCACCGCCTGGCAGGCGCTGAGCTTCCAGGGCCGCATCTGGGGCTACCCGATCGCCATCGAGACCACCGGCCTGATCTACAACAAGGCCCTGGTGAGCCGGCCGCCGGCCAGCTTCGACGAGCTGCTGCAGCTGGACAAGCAGCTGGCCGCGCGCGGCAAGCGCGCCATCCTGTGGGACTACAACAAGAGCTTCTTCAGCTGGCCCTTGCTGGCCGGCGGCGGCGGCGAGATATTCGGCCGCGATGCGCGCGGCGATTTCGATCCCGCGCGCACCGGTGTCAACAATGCCGGCGCGCTTGCCGGCGCACGCATGATCGAGCGCCTGGTGCGCGACGGCCACATGCCGCGCGGCGCCCGCTATGCGGAGATGGAATCGGCCTTCGCGCGCGGCGATGTCGCGATGATGATCTCCGGCCCCTGGGCCTGGGAGAACGCGCGCCGCGCCAGGATCGACATCGGCGTCGCGCCGATTCCCGCGGTGATCCCCGGCAAGCCGAGCAAGCCCTTCGTCGGCGTGCTGGGCTGCATGATCGCCGCGCCCTCGAAGAACAAGGATCTGGCGCGCGAGTTCATCGAGCAGCACCTGCTGCGCCCCGAGGCGCTGAAGCAGCTCGACGACGACGTGCCCATCGGCGTGCCGGCCAACAAGGCCTTCTACGCGCAGCTGGCGGTGAACCCGCTGATCAAGGCGAGCATGGACAACGCACGACTGGGCGAACCGATTCCCAACATTCCCGAAGTCGGCCGCTTCTGGACCGCGATGGACGCGGCGCTGGAAGCGATCAGCAACGGCCTGCAGAGCCCGCAAGCCGCACTGGACGGTGCGGCCGCGCGCATGCTGCACCAGCAGCAACGGAGCGCCAAGCCATGAGCGCCGCCGACAGCTCAACGACGGCAGCCATCGCCTCGCCACTGGGCGAGCGCTACGGCCGCCAGGCGCCGTCTGTGCTGGCGCGTCTGGCCGGCCTGCTGCGCTGGCCGGTGACGGCCGCGCTGCTGCTGGGCGCGCTGTACCTGGTGTTCCGCATCTATGTCTCCGGGCAGACGCTGTGGGCCGTCGGCGCGCTGACACTGTTCAGCGCGGGCTTCTACGTCTACCTGAGCCAGCGCGCCTTCGCGTCGCGCTATCTGTTTCCGGGCGTCGCGGCCATGGGCGTCTTCGTCGCCTTCCCGCTGCTCTACACCGCGCAGATCGGCTTCACCAACTACTCGTCCGCCCACCTGCTCAGCGAGGAGCGCGCCCGCGCCTATCTGCTGGAGCAGCACGACGCGGTGGAGGATCAGGTGCTCGCCTTCAGCCTGCACCGCGACGGCGAGGCCCAACGCCTGATGCTGCGCGATCCCCTCAGCGCCGAGCCGCGCTGGATCACGCCGCCGCTGGCGCTGGCCCAGGGCCGGCTGACCGCGGGAGCGGTGAGCCTGCAAAGCGCCGAAGGCGCTGCCGCGCCGGCATCGCCCGAGCTCACGCTGCGCGAGCGCGTGCAGCTGCGCGAGGCCCTGCGCGCCCTGGTGCTGCAGCTGCCCGGCGCCACCGGCGAGGCGCAGCAGCTGCGCTACCTAGGCCTGCGCGAATTCGGCCCCATCCGTCCGCACTGGATCGCACAGCCCGACGGCAGCCTGAAGCGCGCCAGCGACGGCCAGCAGTTCCGCCCCAACCATGACACCGGCTTCTTCGAGAGCGCCAGCGGCGAACGCCTGCAGCCCGGCTTCAAGGTCTCGGTCGGCTGGCAGAACTATGCCCGCATGGTGCTGGATGCCGAGTTCCGCAGCCCCTTCCTCGCCATCTTCGGCTGGACGGTGACGCTGTCGGCCCTGACCGTGTTCTTCGCCACCGCGATCGGCATGCTGCTGGCCTCGCTGCTGAACTGGGAAGACCTGCGCTGGCGCGGCACCTACCGCACGCTGCTCTTCCTGCCCTATGCGGTGCCCAGCTTCATCTCCATCCTCGTCTTCAAGGGCCTGTTCAACCAGAACTTCGGCGAGATCAACGCCATCCTCGACGCGCTGTTCGGCGTGAAGCCGGCCTGGTTCGCGGATCCGCTGCTGGCCAAGACCATGCTGCTGATCGTCAACGTCTGGCTGGGCTACCCCTACATCATGATCCTGTGCAGCGGCCTGCTGAAGAGCATCCCGGCCGATCTGTACGAAGCCTCGGCCATTGCCGGCGCCGGACCCTGGACCAACTTCCGCCGCATCACGCTGCCGCTGATCATCAAGCCGCTGTCGCCGCTGCTGGTCTCGGCCTTTGCCTTCAACTTCAACAACTTCGTGCTGATCGCGCTGCTCACCGATGGCCGGCCCGACTTCCTCAGCACCAAGATCCCGGCAGGCCAGACCGACATCCTGGTCTCCTACACCTACCGCATCGCGTTCAAGGACTCGGGCGCCGACTTCGGCCTGGCCGCGGCAATCTCCACGCTGATCTTCTTCCTGGTGGCGGCGCTGTCGCTGCTGAATCTACGTCTCATGCGCAAGGCGCAAGGCTGAGGGCGCTTCCATGGCAATCGTTCGTAGCCGTCAGGCACGTTGGCGCGTCTGGGCGGCACATGCGCTGCTCTGGGCATTCCTGGCGTTGACGCTGTTTCCGCTGCTGGCGGTGCTGTCGATCTCGCTGCGGCCGGGCAACTTCGCCACCGGCAGTCTGATCCCCAGCGAGATCAGCCTGGAGCACTGGAAGCTGGCGCTGGGCATCCCGCACCGCGCCGAGGACGGCAGCCTGGTGCAGCCGCCCTTCCCGGTGCTGCTGTGGCTGTGGAACTCGGTCAAGGTGGCAACGATCTCGGCCATTGCGATCGTCGCCACCTCCACCACCGCGGCCTATGCCTTCGCACGGCTGCGCTTTCGCATGAAGATGCCGCTGCTCAACGGCATGCTGCTGCTGCAGATGTTCCCGCCGGTGCTCGCGCTGGTGGCGATCTACGCGATCTTCGAGACGCTGGGCAACTACGTGCCGGCGCTGGGGCTGGAGACCCACGCCGGCCTGGTGCTGGCCTACCTGGGCGGCGTCGCCACGCACATCTGGACCGTCAAGGGCTACTTCGAGACCATCCCCACCGAGATCGAGGAATGCGCCAAGGTGGACGGCGCCAGCGCCTGGCAGGCCTTTCGCCGTGTGCTGCTACCCATGGCCCTGCCCATCCTGATGGTGGTGTTCGTGCTGGCCTTCATCGGCTGCATCATCGAGTACCCGGTCGCCTCGGTGCTGCTGCGCGAAGAGGCCAAGCTCACGCTGGCCGTCGGCTCCAAGTACTTCCTGCACGAGCAGCGCTTCCTCTGGGGCGATTTCGCCGCGGCGGCCGTGCTGTCGGGCCTGCCGATCACCACAGTCTTCCTGCTCGCGCAGCGCTGGATCGTCTCCGGCCTGACGGCGGGCGGCGTCAAGGGCTGAGCATGCTGCCCACCTCGAAGATCAAGCGGCTTGTCCGCTTCGCCAGCGGCGTATTGTTCCTGGCCAGCTGCCTGCCTTCAGCCGCGCAGGCCTCCGCAGATGTCTGCCGCCCCAATCCGCTTGGCCAGCGCGAGCTGTACCTGCGCGGCAGCATGAACAGCTGGGCCGCCGAGGACGCGCATCGCTTTCGCTATGTCTGCAATCGCTTCGAGCTGATCGCCAGCCTGGACGGCGAGCAGCGCTTCAAGATCGGCGACGAGGACTGGTCCGCCGATGCCGACTTCGGCGGCATGCCGGCACAGCTGCGCGCCAAGGGCCCCGACATCCGCCGCCACTTCGCCGGCGGCCCGCACAAGCTGGTGCTGCGCATGGACGACAAGAACCATCAGGCCGCGGCGCTGGAGATCAGCGCCTGCCCGGCCGCCCCGCTGGGCGACACCGTGCTCTATCTGCGCGGCAGCATGAACAACTGGGCAGCTCTCGACGACTATGCCTTCGAGTACCGCTGCGACGGCTACGAGCTCGACCTGGAGCTCAGCGGTCAGCACGAGTTCAAGATCGCCGATGCGGCCTGGACGCCGGCCCGTACCTTCGCCGACGGCGGCGGCAACCACCGGCTGCGCTTCGAAGGCGCGCACACGCTGCGTCTGGTCCTCAGCGGCAAGGAGCACCGCCTCGCGCTGCAGCCGCGACGCCCCGGCAGCGGCGCGCAGGCGATCAGCGACCCGGTGGCGCTGAGCCTGCGCTTCGATTCGCGCGCCGCGGCGCACAAGTCCCCCTTCGGCGCACAGCCCGCGGGCTCGCGCATCGACTACATGCTCGACGCGCTACCCGGTGTCGACAGCGCCGAGCTGGTGATCGAGCGCCGCCAACTCGAAGGCAATCAGGAGGTGCTGCAGTACGAGGAGATCGCCCGCGTGCCGATGCAGCGCAGCGATGCCGGCGCGCGCGCGCAGTGGCGCGCCAGCTACCGCTTCGCCGAGCCGGCGGTCTACGGCTACTACTTCGTCGTCAGCATCCAGGGCCGGCGTTACGTCTACGCCAACAACAAGGACAGCATCTACTGGACGCGCGAGAAGGGCTCGATGGGACTGGGGCTGGTCGAGGAGCTGCCGGCCGCCGCGCAGCGCATCCGCCGCTACCGCCAGACCATCCATGCGGCGGACTTCCAGGTGCCGGCCTGGGCGCGCGACATCGTCTACTACTACATCTTCCCGGACCGCTTCCGCAACGGCGACAGGCGCAACGATCCGCAGCCGGGACGCGACAAGTACCAGAACCATTCAGTGGAGAAGCATCCGCACTGGCTGGAGCTGCCTTATCGCCCGGGCAGCGGCGACGGCTCAGATGCGGTCCACAACAACGACTTCTACGGCGGCGACCTGCAGGGCATCATCGACAAGCTCGACTACATCCGCGAGCTGGGCGCCAACACCATCTACATGACACCGGTGTTCCGCGCCGCCAGCAACCACAAGTACGACACCGCCGACTATCTGCAGATCGACCCGGCCTTCGGCAGCAACGCCGACTTCCGCCGGCTCTGCGAGGAAGCAGCCAGGCGCGGCATCCGCGTGATCCCCGACACCTCGCTGAATCACGTCGGCAGCGACTCGCCCTACTTCAACCGCTTCAACAACTACCCCGCCGGCGGCGCCTTCGACGGCGGCCGTCTCAATCCGCGCTCGCCCTATGCCAGCTGGTTCAGGATCGATGCGAGCAAGAGCGATCCCAGCGAGCAGTACCAGGGCTGGGTGGGCGTGAAGGACCTGCCCGAACTGGACAAGGGCTCCAAGGACTTCCGCGCCTTCGCCTATGGCGGGCCCAAGGCGGTGACGCAGTACTGGCTGGACCAGGGCGCGGCCGGCTGGCGCATGGACGTGGCGCCCTGGGTGCCGGACGAGTTCTGGCGCGAATGGCGCGCGGCGCTGAAGGCCCACAAGCCCGATGCGCTGACCGTGGCCGAGACCTGGTTCGACGCGAGCAAGTACTTCCTCGGCGACATGTTCGATTCGACGATGAACTACGTGTTCCGCAACACCGTGCTCGATTACGCGGCCGGCGGCGCGGCGGACAAGCTCTATGCCAATCTGGAGCTGCTGCGCGAAGCCTATCCGCAGCAGTCGCTGTTCGCGCTGATGAACCTGCTGTCCACGCATGACCAGGCCCGTGCGCTGCATCACTTCGGCCTGCGCGACGACAGCGATGCGCGCGTCCAGGCCCAGGCCAAGCAGCGGCTGCGCCTGGCGGTGCTGTTCCAGATGATCTACCCCGGCTCGCCGGCGATCTACTACGGCGACGAGGTCGGCCTGGCCGGCGGCGACGATCCCGACAACCGCCGGCCCTACCCCTGGGCCGACGAGGGCGGCCAGCCCGACCAGGCCCTGCTGGCCGATTTCAAGCGCCTGACGCACATGCGCCAGCAGCATGCGGTGCTGCGCCACGGCACGCTGGACGCGCCGCTGCATGCGGACGCCAACGTCATCGTCCTGCTGCGTCGGGATGGCGATCGCTGGGCGCTGACCGCCACCAACAATGCCGAGACGCCACGCCGCGTGCGCCTGAGCCTGCCGGCAGCGCTGCGCGATGCACGCTGGGTCGATGCGCTCGGCGATGGCGCGCCGCTGCAGGCGCGCGATGGCCAGCTGGATCTCGAGGTGCCGCCGCTCTTCGGCCGCGTGCTGACGTGGAACTGAGGCCCTTCGGCAGGACCGGGCTGCGCGTCAGCGCGCTGGGTCTGGGCGCGATGCACATTGCCGACGCCAGCCTGAGCGAGGCCGAGGCCGCCGCGCTGCTCAACGGCGCGCTGGACCTGGGCTGCACGCTGATCGACACGGCCCGCAGCTACGGCCTCAGCGAGGAACGCATCGGCCGCCATATTGCCCACCGCCGCGCCGAGTTCGTGCTGTCGACCAAGCTCGGCTATGGCGTCGATGGCGTGCCGGACTGGACCTACAACTGCATCGTGCAGGGCGTCGAGCGCGCACTGCGCGTGCTTCGCACCGAAGCGATCGACATCGCGCACCTGCACTCCTGCCCGCTGGAGACGCTGCAACGCGGCGAGGTCGTGCGCGCGCTGCAGGACTGCCGCTCGGCCGGCAAGGTGCGTGCTGCCGCCTATGCGGGCGACAACGCGGCACTGAGCTTCGCGATCGAGAGCGGGGCCTTCGACAGCGTGCAGGCCTCGCTGAGTGTCTGCGACCAGGCGGTGCTCGCGCAGCACCTGAGCGCAGCGCGATCACGTGGACTGGGCTTCATCGCCAAGCGTCCGCTGGCCGGCTCTGTGTGGCGGCATGCGCAGCAGCCGGACGACCCTGCCCAGGGTCAGTACTGGCTGCGCTGGCAGGCCATGAACTTGCGCGAGCGGCTCGACGGCCAGGATCCGGGCGAGCTGGCCTTGCGCTTCGCTGCGTATCAGCCCGGCGTGAGCAGCGCCATCGTCGGCACCGGCAAGCTGGCCCATCTGCGCGCGAACATCGCCGCCGTCGAGCAAGGGCCGCTGCCGCCAGAGGCGGTCGCGCTGCTGCGCCAGGCGTTCGCTCCCTGGCAGGCACAGTGGCCGGCCATGGTCTGAGGCGCGACCGCAAAGCCGTACGCCCGACCTGCCGCGCGATCCGCGCCCCTACTGGCGCTTGAGCGTCACGCAGTGCGACGCGATGTACTCGGCATGGCCTGGCATGCGATCCACGCACTTGGCGATCACGTCGCGCACCTCGCGCAGATAGGCCTCGATCTCCGCCTCGGGCTGCACATCCACCAGCGGGTGGTAGCCCTCGGCACGAAGGTTCTGGCCATGCATCACCTGCAGCCAGGCCACCTCGGCGAAGAGCTCGTTGCCCTCGCGCACGATGCGGCCGTGGCGCCGGTAGAGATCGATCTTGCGCTGCAGCGTCTCGGGCACCTCCATCGCCGCGCAGTGGCGCCAGAACGGCGTGTCGTCGCGCTGTGTGAGCTTGTAGTGCAGGATGATGAAGTCGCGGATGCGCTCGTACTCGAAGCGCGACTGGCGGTTGTACTCGTCGATATCCGCCTGCGCGAAGCCGCGGTCGGGCCAGAAGGCGATGATGCGTGCGATCGCGGTCTGGATCAGGTGGATGCTGGTCGACTCCAGAGGCTCCATGAATCCGCTGGCCAGGCCGACCGCGACGACGTTGCGGTTCCAGCACTTGCGCCGCATGCCGGTCTTGAACTGCAGCGGCCGCGGGTCGGCCAACGGCTTGCCGTCGAGATTGGCCAGCAGCGTGGCAGCCGCCTCGTCGTCGCTGATGAAGCGACTGCAATAGACATGGCCGTTGCCGATGCGGCTCTGCAGCGGAATGCGCCATTGCCAGCCGGCCTGCCGCGCGGTGGAGCGAGTGTAGGGCAGCAGCTTGGGCGCCGATTCGCAGGGGACGGCCAGCGCCCGGTCGCAGGGCAGCCAATGCGTCCAGTCCTCATAGCCAGTGCCCAGCGTCTGCTCGATCAGCAGGCCGCGGAAGCCCGAGCAGTCGATGAAGAAATCGCCCTCGATGCGTTCGCCGCTGGCAAGCACCACGGCATCGACGTCGCCATCGCGCGGCCCGCCATCGTGGCGCTGCGAGACACGGGCGATGCGTCCCTCGCTGCGCTGCACGCCGCGTGACTCGGCGATGCCGCGCAAATAGCGCGCATACAGGCCGGCATCGAAGTGGTAGGCATGGACGATGTCGGCCAGCGGTGAGCCGGCCATGTCGGGCCGCGCCGGCATGAAGCGATTGGCCAGCGACGCCATGCGGTTGATCGAATACGCGGCCAGGTCCTCGGCGCGGCCGGCCTGGTACATCTTCTGCCAGTACTGGTCGAAGCCCACCGTCCACAGGTCCTGGCCAAAGCGGCCGAAGCCGTGCATATAGCGGTCGCCCTGCCGACCCCAGTTCACAAACTCGATGCCGAGCTTGAAGCTGCCGTCGGTGGCGGCGACGAACTCGTTCTCGTCGATGCCGACCACCTTGTTGAACAGCTGGATCATCGGAATCGTGGCCTCGCCGACGCCGACGGTCCCGATTTCCTCCGACTCGACCAGACGAATCTGACACCGCCCGCGCAGCACAGTCGCCAAGGCCGCTGCGGTCATCCACCCCGCCGTACCGCCGCCGACGATGACCACGGTACTGATCGCTTGAGCGCCGATGGCTTGTTGCTCCTTCATCACTCCTCACTCCTTGGCGCAGTTGCCTGATAGCAAGCACACAGCCCCTGCGGCCTGGCAAGCCGACAGGGGCTGATCATGATTGGACCTTCAGGCCGATATCAGAGCTTGTAGTTCAGGCCGAGCAGATAGGTCTTGCCGTACTTGGTGTTCTCGCGGATGTCGCTGGGGCTGTTGCCATAGCGAATGAACGGCTCGTTGCCGAGGTTGTTCACCGAGAAGCTCAGCGACAGGTTCTTGAACATGCCCCGCTGGAACTCGTAGCCCAGCTGGAGATCGGTCACCGTCTCGCCCTTCACCCAGGTCAGCTGCCGGTCTCCGGTGAAGCTGCTGACCTCACCGATGAAGTCGCTGCGCTTGCGTGCTGCCACTCGAGCCGAGAAGCCATACTTCTCGTAGTAGAGCGTCAGGTTGGTGACGTTCTTCGACAGACCCGGCAACGGAATATCGATCGAGCCGATGCCGTCGGCATTCACACCCGCCACCAACAGCTTCACCGAGCTGTCGGTGTAGCTGTAATTGGCCTGGATGCCGAAGCCGTCCAGCGGCTTCCAGAGCATGCCCAGCGGCAACGAGCCACTCAGCTCCAGACCCTGCAACGTGCCGCCACTGCCATTGAGCGGCATGGTGAGCACGCCGATATTGCTGGGCAGCTTCTTGGTCGACGGCGACAGGTAGTTGGTGAAGTCGAAGGCGACATCCTGGCGCAGCACGTAGGTTCGCAGGTCCTTGTAGAAGCCCGCCACACCCACATAAGCGCGGGTGCCGAAGTACTTCTCATAGGCCACATCCAGCGCATTGGCGCGCGTCGGCTTCAGCGCCGGATTGCCCGCGTCACCCTTGTAGATTTCGCGCTGGGTCCCGTTGTCGTTGAAGGTCGCCACGTTCAGACCCAGACTGGCGCGCATCTCGTTGAGATTCGCCCGAGCCATCGTGCGAGCCAGACCGACACGCAGAATCTGGTCCGAGGCCAACTCGAAGTTCAGATTCGCGCTGGGCAGCACATCGGTGTAATTCGTGCCCGCGGTGTTGTTGAGTGCCGGGCAGTTCTGGTCGCTCGGGCAGTTGCCACGGTCGACGTTGAATCCGGTCGACTGCTGCTTCGTGTTCACCAACTGCAAACCGACATTGCCTCGCATCGGCACGCCGAACACCGTGGTGTCGAGGTCGGCACGCATGAAGCCGGTGCTGAGCTTTTCCTCGACCGTCCAGTCCTTGTTGTAGATGTCCGGGTGCAGCTTTCGCGCCACCTCGTAAACAGGCCCGATCGCAGACGTGGGGTCGAAGGTGGCAAAGCTGATGCCACCCAGTGTCATCGTGCCAGTCCCAGGCATAGCAACGGCGCCCAGCGGATTGCCACCGACGATGACCAGGCGACCCTCGACGTAGGCGCGGGTCTTCTCGCGCTGGGTGTAGTTCGCACCGATCTCGTAGCCGGAGACCAGCCAGTGATCTTTCAGGGTCTTGTGCAGCGACAGACGACCCGAATTGAGCTCATCATTGACGTTAGGCAGCTTGGAATAGCCAGCCTGCGGCGAGTTCACGCCACCACCCCAGCCCTGCACATCGGTGAGCTTGATGATGTTGCGGTCGGTGTAGTTGAAGCCGGGCGAGAAACTCCGGCCATTGGTGAAGGTCAGCGTGTCCATCGGAGCCGTACCCAGCGTGGATTGAGCCACGCCAGCGGTCGTCTCGATGATGGCGCCGCGGCGTTTCGCGGTGGAGTGATTCAGGTCTGCCTCGAGCTTCCAGTCGCCCTGCAGCTTGACCTTGTTGTTCCAGCCCACCGAGTTCAGGCGGTCGTTCAGGTCTTCAGCATCGTTGCGGACGACGGCACGCACGTTGTTGAACGTGCCTTGCGTGACGTTGCTGCCGCTGAGCGTCGCATTGCTCAGCACGCCGGCGCGGTCGTAGCCGTTGCCAGCAGCGCCGACCCAGGAATCGTTCAACGGCGCCTGGAATCCCTTGGTGCTCTTGACCTGGTCGAACTTGGAGTAATACAGGTCCAGCGTGCTCTCGAAGTTGTCCGAGGGCTTGAACTGAATCACTGCCATGGCGCCATCGCGCGTCTGCGCCGTCTGGTCGGCAAACAGGCCGAACCCGTTGTAGGGCACGTTGACGGTGCTGCCGTTGTAGCTTGTCGTCCCGCCACCCCAGGAATCGAAGCGCTCCGTCATTCCCGTGGTCTCATCCAGGCGCGCAAAGCCGAGCGCCACACCGAGCTTACGATCGGCGAACTGGTCGATGTAGGAGGCGCTGAAGCGGCTGCCGTCACCTTCGGCCACGGTGCCCACGCCGTTGCGCTGCTTGCGGAAGTTGACCGCCGCCGTGCGCTCCTTGAAGGCCAGGGGCCGTGCCGTCTGCATGTTGAAGGTGCCGGACAAACCTTGACCCACGAGACCGGCATCCGGCGACTTGTAGATGTCCACGCGGCTGACCAGCTCGGACGGGTACTGGTCAAACTCCACGCCGCGGCTGTCGCCGGTGGTGACTTGCTCGCGGCCATTGAGCAGGGTCGCCGCGTAATCGGGTGCCATGCCGCGCACGCTGATCTGCGATGCTCGCCCGCGGGTGCGCTGCGCAGCCAGGCCGGGCAGCCGGGCGATAGATTCGGCGATGCTGTTGTCAGGCAGCTTGCCGATGTCCTCGGCCGAAATCGACTCGACGATGCTGTTCGAGTTCTTCTTCACCGAGATGGCGTCCTCGATGCCCTTGCGGATGCCGGTGACCGTCACCGTGTCCAGCGTGGCCGTGGCCTGTTGAGCCTGGGCCGCCTGCGCCGCCACCAGCAGCAGCACGCCGCAGCCAACAGCCACTGGACTCATCCGGAGGACGGACGCCGGTGCCTCCTGACGGGAACCGGACCTGTTCTTCGCTTCTTTCATCGCTTGTCTCCTACGTTCGATCTTGATCGCGCGTGCGCGTGTGCTGAATGCCGGTCAGAGGCACCGGCAGATTGACAGAAATCCCTCTACTATTCTTTGTATTTGTACCAAAACTAGATTTTTACAACCACACAAAACCTCTACTTCAGGCGCTCTTCGCTGCGAGTGCCCATTCAAATTCTTGATTCACAGAGAAACTTTCAAATGACTGAAGCTCGGCACTAGGCCGCACTCAAGTTTGGTAGGCAAACTACATTCATTGAGCCGAGCTCGATTGACACTGCTCCAGCGCCAAGGCGGCACCACCCAGCGCCGCCATCGTGTCCGTGATCACAGCGGTCGGAATCGGTGCGAGATAGGCCCGCAGGCGCCCCTTGGCCTCGAACCGCTCGCGGAAGGCCGATGCGAAGAAGCGATCTCCCAGGCGCGGCACGATGCCACCCCCGACATAGACGCCTCCGCGCGCTCCCAGCGTCAGGGCCACACTGCCCGCGAATCCACCCAGCAGCGCACAGAAGACATCGACCGTGCGCGAGGCCACCGGATCGGCGCCGGACACCCCCAGCTCGACCACCTGCTCCGCAGCCAGAATCTCAGCCGGCCCCCCCTCGACAGCGGCAATTGCCGCATGCAGCAGCGGCAGACCGATGCCGGACAACAACCTCTCGGCGGACACATGCGCATGCTCTCGCCGCACCCAGGCCAGCAGCGCCGACTCGAAGTCGTCCGCCGGCGCCAACGTGGCGTGCCCGCCTTCGCCCGGCAAGGCAAGCCATCCGCAGGGCGTGTGGACCACGCCAGCCACCCCGAGACCCGTTCCTGGCCCGATCACGGCCAGCGTGCCGGCAGCCACCGGCGATGCGGCATGTGCGCGCAACTGGTCGTCGCGCAATCCTGGCAGGGACAGCGCAAGGGCCTCGAAGTCGTTCAACACCAGCAGGTTCTGCAGACCCAGCTGCCGTGCCAGCTCGGCGCGCGAGAACGACCACCCACTGTTGGTCAACTCGACCCAGTCGCCCGACACGGCCGCCGCCACCGCCAGGGCTGCAGCAACAGGAGGCCGGTAAGCCCCCCCCAGCCGGGAAGCCAGCCAATCGAGATAGCAGGCCGCCGCCTGGGCCACGCCAGCATGCTCAGCCACCGACAGCGTCAGCACATGCTCAACCCGGCCCGCAGTCGCCCAGGCGAAGCGCGCATTGCTGCCACCGATATCCGCCACCAGGCAGGACAAGCCACGCCCACAGACAGACGAGGACCGCGCCGCCATCAAGTCCAACTCCAGCAGCACGCCCACAGCGGCCGGGTCACAAGGGAAACTACAGAGCTCATGGCGATCAATGTAGCCAAACTACATTCTCAAATCAACCGAGAAGCGATGCCGAAGGCTGACACCAAGGGCAAACACCGAGATCTTTCCGGGGAGGCCTCGCCCATCCAGGGTCTACGCCACCCGATCCAGTAGTCAAGCTACAGATCCACGAGTCGATGATCTAGCTGTAATCGACAGATTTGCCCCGAGCAGGCCTGGAATCGAAGTCCATAATCACGCGCAGCAACTTCGGCCGTACGGCCCAAGCCCATCGCGCCATGACTGCCTTCGACAAGCCTCGCCTGATTGCCGACATTGGCGGCACCTATGCCCGCTTCGCGGTTGAGACCGCCTTGGGGCAGTTCGAGCACATCGCGTCGCTGCGCTGCGCCGACCATGCGGATTTCCATGCTGCAGTCAGCACCTACCTGGCCTCCCTGCCCGGCCTGGAGATTCGCTGTGCCGGCGTCGCGATCGCCAACCCGGTCGAGGGCGATCTGGTGCGCATGACCAACTACCACTGGCAGTTCTCCATCGAGGAGATGCGTCTGCGCCTGGGCTTGGACACGCTGGTGGTGGTCAACGATTTCACTGCGCTCGCGATGGCGCTGCCTCGTCTGTCGCCCCGCGACGTGCGCCAGGTTGGTGGCGGCGTCGCCAACAAGCCCAGCGTGATCGGCCTGCTCGGCTCGGGTTCCGGCCTGGGCGTATCGGGGCTCATCCCGGCCGGCGACGGCTGGGTGGCACTGGGCACCGAAGGCGGCCACACCAGCTTCTCGCCGCGTGACGAGCGCGAGATTGCCATCCTGCGCCACGCCTGGAAGCACTTCGACCATGTGTCCTTCGAGCGCCTGCTCTCCGGACCTGGCCTGGAGTTGATCTATCGTGCGCTCGCCGAGCGTGCCGGGGTGGCGCCTGCCCATCTGCAGGCACCGGACATCACGCAGCGCGCGCTGGACGGCACCGACCCGGTTTGCGCCGAAACACTGGAGGTGTTCTGCGCGCTGCTCGGCACGGCTGCCGCCAACCTGGCCGTCACCCTGGGCGCGCTGGGTGGCATCTACATCGGGGGCGGCATCGTGCCGCGCCTGGGCGCCGCCTTCGACGCCTCACCGTTCCGTCGCCGCTTCGAGGACAAGGGGCGCTTCAGCACCTATCTGGCAGCCATCCCCACCTATGTCATCACGGCGGAGCACGCGACCTTCATCGGCGCCTCGGCGATCCTGGATGCCCAGCTGCGCCGCATCGGCGACGGCGCTGGTGCGGCCATACTCGACCAGATCCGCCGAGCGCGCGCGCAGCTGTCGCCAGCCGAGGTGCGCGTCGCCGACCATGTGCTGGCACACGCGCGCACGGTGCTCAACGCACCGATCGCTGAGATTGCCCGCGCTGCCAGCGTCAGCCAGCCGACCGTGATCCGCTTCTGTCGGTCCATGGGCTGCGAGGGGCTGTCCGACTTCAAGCTTCGCCTTGCTTCCGGCCTGACCGGTACCGTGCCGGTGACCCACATCCAGGTGACCCAGGACGACAGCATGGTCGAACTCGGCGCCAAGGTCCTCGGCAATACGGCCTCGGCCATCCTGCAGGTGCGCAGCGCACTCAACCGCGACATGATCGATCGCGCCATCGAGTTGCTGCTGCATGCCGGGCGCCTCGAGTTCTTTGCAGTCGGGCACTACAGCGTGGTGGCGCAGGACGCGCAATTCAAGTTCCTGCGCTTTGGCGTGCCCTGCGGCGCCCACACCGACCCGCGCCTGCAGTCGCTTGCAGCCGGCGTGATGGGCAAGCGCGATGTCGCCGTCATCATCAGCTCCAGCGGCAAGCTGCCGGAGCTGATCGAGGTGGCCGAGAAGGCCCGCGAACGCGGCGCCGCGGTGGTGGCGATCACCGCCGGGCAGTCTCCGCTGGCCCGCAAGGCGGATGCGGCGCTGATCATCGACCATGTGGAAGATGTCGCCACGCAGCTGCCGATGATCAGCCGCATCCTGCACCTGCTGGTGATCGACATCCTCGCGGTGGGCGTGGCGATGCGGCGCGATCCGCAGGCCATAGGCGACGCCGCCGAGGTGCGCGCCGAACTGGAGGAGTCGGCCGTTCAGCCGGGCAACGCGATCGTCAGCAAGGGCGCACGCAGCGCTGCGCCGGGCGTCAGCCTGGCCGCACCGCTGTCCAAGATGACCTCGCACAGCCGCTGACCGGCGGCGTACGCCAGGCCGCGCCAGCCACTCAGTCGGCGCTTGTCGACGGCGCGAAGACGCGCAGCTGGTTGCGCCCCGCGGCCTTGGCCTGATACATGGCCAGATCGGCCTGCTTGATCAGCTCGTCGCCGCTGACCTGCTGGCCGCTGAACAGTGTGACACCGATGCTCGGCGTGCTGTGGTGGACCAGGCCCGCCAGGTCGTAATCCTCGTTCAGCGTCGTCAGCATCTTGGTGCCGACCTTCTCGGCCTGGACCAGCGCCTCGCCCGCATCGGGCGACAAGGATTCGAGCAGCACGACGAACTCGTCGCCCCCCAGACGCGCGACCGTGTCGCTCTCGCGCACGCAGGCCTGCACGCGGCGCGCCACCTGCTGCAGCAGCAGATCGCCCTTGTCGTGCCCGTGCTGGTCATTGAGCTGCTTGAACTTGTCGAGGTCGATGAACAGCAGCGCCGCGTAGAAGTGGTTCCGCGCGCTCAAGGCCTGGGCTTGCTGAAGCCTGTCCATAAGCAGGCGCCGGTTGGGCAGCTGAGTGAGCGCGTCCAGGAAGGCCATGCTGCGGATGGTCTCCTCGGCAGCCTTGCGCTCGGAGATGTCGTGCATGGTCGCGACGTAGTGCGTCACCTGACCCTGGCTGCCACGCACCGCCGTGATGGTGACCGACTCCGGGTAGACCTCGCCGCTCTTGCGCCGGTTCCACAGCTCGCCCTTCCAGGCACCGCTTTCCTGCAGACGCGCCCACATCGCCTCGTAGAAGGCAGCATCCTGCCGGCCCGAGCTGCGAAAGCGCGGGTTCTGCCCCACGGCCTCTTCTGCCGTGTAGCCGGTGATGTCGACGAAGGCCTGGTTGACGCGCACGATGGTGCCGTCCGCCGAGGTGACGAACATGCCCTCCTGGGTCTGGAAGGCCGCCTCGGCAATGCGCAACTCCTGCTCGGCGAGCTTGCGTGCCGAGATGTCGGTGAAGGTGACGACGGTGCCGCTGACGCGGCCGTTGTCCAGCACCGGATAGGCCGCGTACTCGATCGGTATCGCCTGCCCGTTCTTGTGCCAGAACACCTCGTCGCTGTGGCGGCAGGACTGGCCGGAGATGCTTGCCCGGTAGATCGGGCATTCCTCCAAAGGGTAGGGACTGCCATCGCTGCGGCGGTGATGCGTGACCGCATGCATATTGCTGCCGATCAGCTCGCCGGGCTCGTAGCCGAGCAGCCGCGCACCGGCCCGGTTGATGAAGCTGCAGCGCCCCTTGCCGTCGATGCCGAAGATGCCCTCGCCGGTGGACTCCAGCAGCAGCAGTCGATCGCGCGTCAGCGCCTCGCGCTCGGCTTCCTCGCGCTTGCGCTCGCTGATGTCCTGCACGATGCCGGCCACGCGCGACGGACGGCCGGCGAGATCGTGGCTGACACTGCCACGGGCATGGATCCACTTGATGCGCCCATCGGGAAGCAGCAGCCGGTGCACGAACTCGTAGGGCTGCAGTCGCCGCACCGCCGCACGATAGGTCTGGCGTGCGTGCTCGCGATCATCCGGATGGATGCGCTCGATGGCCGCGGCGTAGGCGGCCGCGCCGACAAGGCTGTCGTCCAGCTCGAAGATCCTGTAGGTCTCGGCTGACAGGCTCAGACCGCGGCTGACCAGATCGAGGTCCCAACTGCCGAAGCGCGCGATGCGCTGCGCCATCAACAGGTGGTCGTGTGCATCCAGCAGCCTCAGCTCGGCGCTGTGCCGCAGGCGCAGCACATGTGCCACCCAGCCCAGGCCCAGCACCAGCAGCAGCGCCGCGCCGCCGCCCAGGATCAGCACCGGCTGCTGCTGCGCCCGTATCTCGGCCCGTGCTGCCGTGGGTTCCCGGGCGATGACCAGCAGCAGCGGGTAGTCCTGCAGCCAGCGGAAGGCGAGACCGCGCTCGACCTGATCCACCGCCGAACTGCGCAGCGCGAAGCCGGTGCGCTGACGGCGGTATTCGGCGAGCTGCTCCTCGCTGAGGCGGAAGTCGCTGTGGCTCTGCCAGTCGCGCGATCGGCTGAGCAGCGCCCCGCGCGTGGACAGCACGGACATGATGGTGTCCGAGCCCACCGCAAGCGGCTGCATGAAGCGGGTGAGCTGGTCGGGCGACAGGAAGATCACCGCCACGCCGATGAAGCCGCCCGACTTGTCCAGGATCGGGCGGGCCAGTTGCAGCCCCAGCCGCCGGGTGATGCGACCGGTCACCGGATCGCTGATGTAGAGCTGGTCTGCGGCACCGTCGGCGAAGAAGCGGAAGTGCGCGCGATCGCCCAGATAGACGCCGGGCTGGGCACCGGGCACGTCGCTGAAGACCAGGTGGCCATCGGGCCCGATCACGCTGACCTGAACATCCAGCCCCTTCAGCGGCCCTTGGCGCAGCAATGCGGCGCTGCGCTGCAGATCGCCCCCTTTTTCGCGGTACTCGGCACGCAGCAGCTGCAGCGAACTGTCGATCGCCTGCAGCTGCCCGGAGAGCACCTCGTCGACGACCTCGGCGAGATGGATCAGCTCGCCGCGGAAGTGCCCCATCTCCTCGCGCTCGACGCGCTTGGCGGCACCGCTGACCGCCACGGCGATCAGCACCAGCAGCACGAGGCCCAGCACCAGCAGCAGCCAGTGCGGGGCCAGCATCTCGAAACGCGGTACGGACCGGACGGCGGTGACCTCTTCGGCCGTGATGCTATCGATGCCGTCGGGAGGGCTCTTCATGCGTGATGCCTTTGCACTGTGAAATCCATTCTAGTGAGGCGCACGACCCACGGGACGCCGGACGCAGGGTTATGGAGCATCGCAGCTGCATGCTGCGTCGCTAGCATGCGACGACACCTTGGCCTCAGGAGCAGCGCATGAGCATCGCCTTTCCCCCTCTCCTCGAACCCTTGCGAATGGAGGGCCTGCTGGAACGAGAGGTGCTCAACGCCGCACTCGACAAAGCCGCGATGTCGGCACGCAGCGCCGGGGCGCCCCTGGCCCTGCTGACGCTGGACCTGGATCACTTCAAGGACTTCTGCGATCAGGCCGATCCCGAGCGCGCCGCCACCGTGCTGCGCCAGCTGGCCGAGTTGCTGCTGCAATACCGCCCCGCCCAGGCCAGCGTGGTGCACCTGGGCGCCGACGAGTTCGCGCTGCTGCTGCCGGGGCTGGACCTGGCGGCCGCAGCTGCGCTGGCCGAGCAGCTGCGTGCGGCTGTCGCACAAGCCTTCGCCGAACTGGAGCGTCCGCTGACGGTCACGGTCGGCGCGGCAGCGACTCCCGAAGCCCAGGACTGGCGCCCGCAGGAACTGCTGGCCTTGGCCGACGCCCGCATGACCTTCGCCAAGCGCCGCCTGCAACCGCATCACAACCTGGTCTGGGCCGGCACCCTGCCCTCGGACTGGCATCAGCGTCTGGCCATTGCCCCAGCCAGCTGGCCAGCCCTGTAAGCGCACACACCAGCAAGGGCCGCTCGCCGCGCGTGCCTAGAATGGGCCGCGATGCGACCGCTGCCCCTGATCATCGTCCTGCTGGTGCTGAACCATGTGGCCTTCAACGGCAGCCGGATCGCAGTCTCGCTCTATGCCATCCATGAAGGGGCCACCACCTTCGCGGTCGGCTCGCTGGTCGCGCTCTATGCGTTGCTGCCGGCGCTGAGTTCGGTCAAGGCCGGCCGCTGGATAGACCGCAAGGGCATCCACAAGCCCATGCTGCTGGGCTCGGCCGGCATCGGCATCGGCACGCTCGTGCCCTTTCTCGTCGGCCAGAGCTGGAGCCTGTACATCACCGCGGTGCTGGTCGGCCTGTCCTTCATGCTGATCAACGTGGCCGCCTACCACGCAGTGGGCGAGCTCAGCGCGCCCGAGGACAGGCAGGCCAACTTCAGCTATGTGGCGATCGGCTTCTCGACCTCGGGCTTCGTGGCGCCGCTGCTCACCGGCATGACCATCGAGAGCCTGGGCTATCGGGCCTGCTTCCTGATCCTCGCGCTGTTCACCGTGTTGCCGGTGCTGGCGATGCTGGCGCGGCTGCTGCCCGAGAGCCCGCATGCCGAGAAGCCCCAGACCGGCGAACGCGGCCATGTCTTCGAGCTGCTGCGCGATCCCGAGCTGCGGCGGCTCTTCATCGCGATGGCCATCCTCACGGTGGGCTGGGACATCTACAACTTCGCCATCCCGGTCTATGGGGCGCAGATCGGCCTGCGTCCGGCGCAGATCGGCATCGTGATGGGTTCCTTCGCTGCCGCCACCTTCGCGGTGAGGCTGGCCATGCCCTTCATCGCGCACCGCGTGCGCCCCTGGGGGCTGCTGGGTGCGGCGCTGCTGGTGTCAGGTCTTGCCTATGTGGCGATCCCGTTCACGCAGAGCGTGGCGCTGCTGATGGCGCTGACTTTCGTGCTCGGGCTGGGCCTGGGCGCGCCGCAGCCGACCATCTTGACGCTGCTGCACCAGACGGCACCGCAGGGCCGCGCGGCCGAGGCGCTGGGCCTGCGCACCACACTGATCAACGGCAGCCAGACGGTGATGCCCCTGGTCTTCGGCGCACTGGGCTCGGCACTCGGCGTGGCGCCGCTGTTCTGGGGCATGGCGGCCACGATGCTGATCGGCGCCTCGGCCTCGCGCCGCCATGCCGGCAGCAGCCCCCCGCAGGTGTGAGCCGCAAGCCTGCGGCGCTGCGTGATACTTGCGCGGGCGACGCAGACCGCGCGCCTTGTTCGTCCTTCATCGAGGAGCAGCAGCCATGGCACTGATGGATTTCATCAAGAAACAGTTCATCGACGTCCTGCAGTGGACTGAGAGCGGCGACGGCACACTGGCCTGGCGCTTCCCGATGGCCGGCATGGAAATCCAGAACGGCGCCTCGCTGACGGTGCGCGAGTCGCAGCTGGCCGTGTTCGTCAACGAAGGCCAGATCGCCGATGTCTTCGGCCCCGGCATGTACAAGCTGACGACGCAGACCTTGCCGGTGCTGACCTACCTGAAGAACTGGGACAAGCTCTTCGAGTCGCCGTTCAAGAGCGACGTCTATTTCTTCAGCACCCGCGCGCAGCTGGACCAGCGCTGGGGCACGCCGCAGCCGATCACGATCCGCGACAAGGACTTCGGCGCGGTGCGCCTGCGCGCCTTCGGCAACTACGCCTGGCACATCACCGACGCTAAGCTCTTCCACACCTTGGTCAGCGGCACGCGCGAGCGCGTCACCGTGCAGGACGTCGAGGCGCAGCTGCGCGGCCTGATGCTGCAGCACATCAGCGACGCGGTGGCGGCCAGCGGCATCCCCTTCCTCGATCTGGCCGCCAACCAGGTGGAGTTCGCCAAGCAGTTGCAGGGCGCGACGGCAGAAGAATTCACCAAGCTGGGCCTGCAGCTCGACGCGGTGACGGTGCAGAACGTCTCGCTGCCCGAAGAGCTGCAGAAGGTGCTCGACCAGAAGATCGGCATGGGCATGATCGGGCAGAACATGGGCCAGTTCATGCAATACCAGACCGCGCAATCCATGCCCAAGCTGGCCGAAGGTGCCGGTGGCGGTGGTGGCGTCGCCGGCGATGCGATGGGCCTGGGTGCCGGCCTCGCGCTGGGCCAGGTGATGGCGCAGCAGCTAGGCCAGGGCCTGGGCGTCGGTGCCGGCGCCGCAGCGGCACAGACGCCCGAGCAGATCATGGCCATGCTGGAGAAGCTCGGCGACCTCAAGGCCAAGGGCATCCTCACCGACGAGGAGTTCGCCGCCAAGAAGGCCGAATTGTTGAAGAAGCTGGGCTAGCCGTGGCCCACCCCCTACGCGCTTCGCGCGCCCCCTGCGAGGGGGCGAGCCCAGAGGCCCGGCAGAGCCGGATCCTCGGGCTCCGCTCGGCAAACTCGCTGACTGCGCTGGTCTAGCTCCTGGCTACATTGAGTGGTCAATAGCAATAGTCAACGCCGCTGGCAGGCGGCCTGCCCCAACTGCGGCGCGCCGGTCGAGTTCGCCAGCGCGGCCTCGGCCAGCGCGGTGTGCAGCTATTGCCGCTCGACGCTGGTGCGCGAGGGCGAGGCGCTGCGCAAGATTGGCATCAGCGCCGAGCTGTTCGAGGACTACTCGCCGCTGCAGATCGGCGCTGTCGGCCGCTATGCCGGCGAAGCCTTCGCCGTCGTCGGCCGGCTGCAGCTGCGCTATGCCGACGGCGCCTGGAACGAATGGTACATCCTCTTCGACAGCGGCCGCAGCGCCTGGCTCAGCGAGGACAACGGCGCCTTCGTCATCGCCTTCGATGCGCCGCTGAGCACACCGGCACCGAAGCTGGATGAGCTCGTCGTCGGCGCGCAGCAGATCGTCGCCGGCCTGCCCTGGCAGGTGGCCTCCAAGGTGGAAGCCACGCTGCTGGCCGCCGAGGGCGAGCTGCCGCGCCCGCCCGAGTTGCTGCAGAGCTACTGGATTGCCGACCTGCGCAACACGCAGGGCGAAGTGGCCACGCTGGAGTACAGCCAGCCCGATGCGCCCGTCTGGTCGGTAGGCCGCTCGGTTCGGCTGCAAGAGCTGGCGATGAGCGGCCTGCGCGAGGACAGCAGCAAGACGCTGGCCTCCAAGGCTCGCGCCTGCCCCAGCTGTGGCGCGGCGCTGACGCCGCGGCTTGAGAACAGCCAATCCATCGTCTGCGCGCAATGCCAGTCGGTGGTGGACATCTCCGCGGACGAGCAGCTCGGTGCTGGCCTGTCGCACTATGCCCAGGAAGTCGGCATGCAGCCGCAGATCCCGCTGGGCAGCACCGGCCAGCTGGCACTGATGGGCGGCAAGCCGCTGCCCTGGCAGGTGGTCGGCTATCTGGAGCGCTGCGACATTCCCGAGAGCGCCGAGGACGAGCAGACCTTCTGGCGCGAGTACCTGCTCTTCAACAAGACCGAGGGCTTCGCCTTCCTCGTCGACACCGAGGAAGGCTGGAGCCTGGTGCGCCCGCTGACCGGCGCGCCGCAGGGCAAGGGCGATCGCGTCGAATGGCAGGGCAAGAGCTTCAAGAAGCGCTGGACCTACACCGCCAAGGTCACCCATGTGCTGGGCGAGTTCTACTGGCGCGTCAGGCGCGAGGAACGCGCGCTGGTCAGCGACTACGAAGGCAAGACCGGCGGTACGCGCACCGAGCTGCTCAGCCGCGAACAAGCCGGCAACGAGGTAACCTGGAGCCACGGCCGCACGCTGGATGCCGCCGAGGTGCACAAGGCCTTCGCGCTGGCACCGCAGATGAGCGCGGCGATCAGTCGTGACGCGAAGAGCCTCAGCGGCGATGCGGGCACGCTGCTGCGCAATATCGTCATCGGCCTGTTCATCATCGCGCTGCTGTTCGCGCTGCTGCGCGCCTGCAGCAGCGATGAGTGCAAGAGCACCAAGCAGGCCTATGGCGAGAACAGCAACGAGTATCAGCAGTGCAAGCAGCGCGCCAGCAGCGGCTCGGGCGTGCGTTTCGGTTCCGGCGGCGGTTCCTACGGTGGCTACAGCGGCGGATCCGGCGGACATAAATGAATCACCCCCTACGCGCTTCGCGCGCCCCCTCCAGGGGGCGAGCCCGCAGGCCCGGCAAAGCCGGATCCTCGGGCTCCGCTGGATGTTGCGCGCGCTGCGCCGCGCAATTGACTGAACTGGCTACTGAGGAGAACTGAGATGGATATCGAATGGCTCAAGCCCGCCGTGGTGCTGGGTTCCGTGCTCTATGCGGTGATCGGCGTGCTGGTGTTCTGGATCAGCTTCGTCATCGTCGACAAGCTCACGCCCTACAAGCTCTGGGAAGAGATCGTCGAGCACAAGAACATGGCGCTGGCGATGGTGGTCGCAGCCAAGTGCATCGCCATCGGCATGATCGTCGCGGCGGCGATCAAGGGTTGATGACGACACCGCGTCCCGCTACTGCCAGCGAGCCAGCTCCGTCTTGACCGCACCTGTCTCTTCGCCCGACGCGCCCACGCGCATCTCCCTGCCCGAGCTGCTGCTGCTCGCCGGCGTCTTCGTCATCGCCGCCTGCGGTCTGGTCTACGAGCTGGCGGCGGGTGCGCTGGCCAGCTATCTGCTGGGCGACTCGGTGCTGCAGTTCAGCACCATCATCGGCAGCTATCTGTTCGCGATGGGCCTGGGCTCCTGGCTGAGCCGCTATGTGGAGCGCCAGCTGGTGGCGCAGTTCCTGAAGATCGAGCTGCTGGTCGGCGTGATCGGCGGGCTGATGCCCGCGGCACTGTTCGCGGTGCACAGCCTGCTGCCGCCCGAGCATGGCATGAGTTTTCGCGTGCTGCTCTATGGCCTGGTGCTGCTGGTCGGCACGCTGGTGGGGCTGGAGATCCCGCTGGTGATGCGTATCCTCAAGGCCCAGTTCGGCCAGCGCTACGGCCTGCGCGAGCTGGTCTCGCAGGTGCTGACTTTCGACTATCTGGGCGCGCTGCTGGTGGCGGTGGCCTTTCCGCTGCTGCTGGTGCCGCATCTGGGCCTGATCCGCACCGGCGTGTTCTTCGGCCTGCTCAATGTGCTGGTGGCGGTGTGGGCGCTGTGGCTGTTCCGCAGCCAGCTGCGCGCCTTCGCCAGCCATGCCTGGGCCTGCGCACTGTCGCTGCTCCTGCTCGGCACGGCCATGCTGCAGGCCGAACAGCTGACCAGCTGGGCCGAGGAGCGCTTCTACGGCGAGCACATCGTGCTGAAGACGAGCAGCGACTACCAGCGCATCGTCGTCACCGAGAGCCGTGCCGGCACGCGGCTCTTCCTCAACGGCAATCTGCAGTTCCACTCGCGCGACGAGTACCGCTACCACGAGAGCCTGGTGCATCCAGCGCTGGCCGCGCACGGCGCGCCGAAGAAGGTGCTGGTGCTCGGCGGCGGCGACGGCATGGCGGTGCGCGAGGTGCTTCGCTACCCAAGCGTCGAGCAGGTCACGCTGGTCGAACTGGACCCGCAGATGACCGCGCTCTTTGCCAGCTTGCCGCTGCTGACAAAGCTCAACGAGGATGCGCTGAAGAGCCCCAAGCTGCGCATCGTCAATGCCGACGCCTTCGGCTGGCTGCAGCAGACGAGCGAGGTCTTCGACGTCATCGTCATCGACTTCCCCGACCCGAGCAATTTCGCGCTGGGCAAGCTCTACACCGCCAGCTTCTACCAGCTGGTGGACCAGCATCTGTCGGCCGCCGGTTATGCGGTGGTGCAGACCACCTCGCCGCTGGTGGCGCGGCGCAGCTTCTGGACCGTGGTGACGACCATCGAATCGGTTGGGCTGAGCACCACGCCCTACCACGCCCATGTGCCCAGCTTCGGTGAATGGGGCTTCGTGATCGCCTCGCGTCGCCCCTGGACGCCGCCGCGCGCGCTGCCAACGGGCTTGCGCTTCCTCAGCGTCGAGGGCCTGCCGACGATGCTGCACTTCCCGCCGGACATGGCGCGCGTCGATACCGGCGTGAACCGCTTGTCCAACCAGCTGCTGGTGCAGGAATTCGAAGCCGAATGGGGCAAGGTCCATTGACTCCCCCCCTACGCGCTTCGCGCGCCTTGGGACAGAGCTCTCGGCCGACGCCAGGCACGAGCAGTCCTCAGGACTGCCCGTGTCCGGGCGTCGCCCCCTCGAGAGGGCACGTCCGGCGGCCCGGCAAAGCCGGATCCTCGGACGTCGCTCGGTTGGGTCGGCGAGGCTTCCTGCTTTCGTGCGCATCAGCTGCAGTGGCTGGCTGTGGTCCCGCCCCTGAGCTCGAGCTGCAAGGTGGATGGGTCGGCGCGTCGGCGGAGCGCGGCCATCGCCTGCGCGACGGGGCGCAGGCCCCACGCTGGGACGAAGGTCCCGTGCGCAGGGCGCAGGTGCTGGTGGTCGGCGGCGGGGTGTCAGGTCTTGCCTGCGCGCGACAACTGGCCCAGGCCGGTGTGGACGTGGCACTGCTGGAGCTGGAGGACGAGGCCGGCGGCAATGCTCGCGGCCACCGCATCGACGGCCAGCCCTGCCCCCTGGGCGCACACTACCTGCCGCTGCCCGGCGCCGAGGCTCGCGAAGTACAGCAGCTGCTGCACGAGCTGGGCCTAGCACGCCAGCAGCTTGGCCGCACCGTCTATGACGAGCGCCATCTCTGCCACGCGCCGCAGGAGCGGCTGTTCTTCGAAGGCGCATGGCACGAAGGCCTGCTGCCGCCCGCCGACGCGTCGACGCCGCAGCGGCTGCAGCAGTACCGCCGCTTCGCCGCCGCCGTCAGCCGCGCACAGAAGGAACTGGGCTTCGCGATGCCCACGCGGCGCGCGCGCTGGAGTGCCGGCCATGCCACGCTGGACGCGCAGACCTTCGCGCAGTGGCTGGACCGCGAAGGCCTGAACGACCCCGCGCTGCGTTGGTACCTGGACTACTGCTGTCGCGACGACTACGGCGCCGGCATCGCCGAGGTCTCGGCCTGGGCCGGCATCCACTACTTCGCCAGCCGGCATGGCTTTCACGCGACGGGCGATGCCGAAGGCGAGCGAGAAGCCGTGCTGACCTGGCCCGAAGGCAATGCCTGGCTGACAAGGCGCATGGCGCAGCAACTCACTGGCCGCATCCACGGCGGACGCACGGTGCTGCGCGTGCGCGAGCAGCGCGCTGGCATCGAGCTGCTGGCGTGGAACGAAATCGCGCAGGCCCCCGAGCGCTGGCGCGCCGCACAGCTGGTGCTGGCCACGCCGCTATTCGTCGCGCGCCGGCTGCTGGAGCCGCAGCCCGCAGCGCTGCGCCAGCTACAGCTGCCCTATTCGCCCTGGCTGGTCAGCAATCTGCGCCTGAACACGCCCGAGCTGATCGCCCGCCCCGGCGTGGGTCCGGCCTGGGACAGCGTCGTCTACGGCAGCCCGGCACTGGGCTATGTGGACGCGCGACATCAGGCGCTGGACCCGACGCCGCAGCCGGGCTTGATCACGCACTACTGGGCACTGCCGCGCAGCGAACGCGGCGCCTTGCTGCAGGGCAGCTGGCAGCACTGGGCGCAGCGCGTGATCGCCGAACTCGCCGCCACGCATGCCGACCTGCCGCAGGCAGTCACACAGGTCGCGCTGGCGCGCTGGGGCCACGCCATGGTGATCCCGGTTCCGGGCGTGCGCGGATCGCAAGCGCTGGCAGCGCTGCGCGACCAGGCGCATGGACGCATGCACTTCGCGCACAGCGACGTGGCGGGCTATTCGGTGTTCGAGGAGGCCTACACGCAAGGCGTGATGGTGGCGCAACGGCTGCTCAGCAGCGCCGCCATTCAAGGCGCAAGCTCGCCGCGACGCAGCGCCTGACTCTGTACCGGTAGCCGCGGCGCAAAGGCATCGATCAGGCGCTGAAGCAGCGCCTCGGCCCGCGCGCTGTTATCACGCCCCAGATTGCAGACGTAGACATCCAGCGTCACCGCGCCCAGTTCGGGCCAGGTGTGCACCGCCAGATGCGATTCGGCCAGCAGCACGACGCCGGTGATGCCGCTCTGGCTCTCACCCGGCGCCGGCGTGAAGCGATGGAACAGCTCGGCCACCGCGCTCAGGCCCGCGGCCTGGACCGCAGCGATGCACAGCGTGCGCAGCGCATCGGCATCGATCATCAGTGGCAGGGCGGCGTCACAGCCGCGCAGGTCCGCCGTCAGGTGCAGGCCTTGCATGCGCTGCGTGTAGCGGGGTTCAGCCGCCGGTGACCGGCGGGAAGAAGGCCACCTCGGCGCCGGCGGGGATCGCGGCGTCTTCCTTGGCCATCTGCTGGTTCAGCGCACAGCGCAGCGCGCGCTCGCGGCTCAGCGCCTGGGCATGCACGGCGTCGCTAGCGATCAGTGCATCGCGCAGCTCGGCCAGCGTCTGCCCGGCCTGCCAGGGCAGCGTTTCGCTGGGGCCCAGCGCTTCGCGCAGCGAAGCGAAGTAGCGCACGGTGATGGTGGGGCTCGCGCTCATGAAAGCAGTTCAGCGAAGGGGATGAAAGCCACGGTATCGCCGGGCGCAATCGCGCTGGACGGTGGGTTGTCGACCAGCCCGTCGCCCCACACCGCCGAGCTCAGCACGCCCGAGCTCTGGTTGGGGAACAGCTCCAGCCCTGCGCCGCCCTCGCCCATGCGCACCCGCAGGAACTCGCGGCGCCGGTCCGGCTTGGGCCAGGCGAAAGCCGCAGGCAGCGGATAGCGCCGCGGCGCTAGCCGCGTGGCGCCCTGCAAGCGCAGGATCACCGGGCGCACCAGCAGCAGGAAGGTGACGAAGCTCGAGACCGGATTGCCGGGCAGGCCGATGAACCAACTTTGCTGAACTTTGCCGAAGGCGAAGGGCTTGCCAGGCTTGATCGCGATTTGCCAGAGGTCCAGCTCGCCCTCGGCCTGCACGGCGGGACGCAGATGGTCTTCCTCGCCGACGGAGACGCCGCCGGAGGTGAGGATCAGGTCGGCCTTCGCAGCCGCCTCGCGCAGCGCGGCGCGGGTGGCATCGAGCTTGTCGGGCACGATGCCCAAATCGACCACCTCGCAGCCCAGACCTTCGAGCAGGCCGCGCAGCGTGAAGCGGTTGCTGTTGTAGATCGCGCCGGGCTTCAGCGGCTCGCCCGGCATCACCAGTTCGTCGCCGGTGGAGAACAGCGCGACGCGCGGACGGCAGGCCACCGCGAGCGATGCCGCACCCACCGAAGCGGCCAGGCCCAGCGCCTGCGCATCGAGCTTGTGGCCGGCGGCGAGCACGACCGAGCCCTTCTGCACGTCCTCGCCACGGCGCCGGATCCATTGACCGGTTTCGACGGACGCGTTGATGCGCACGCTGCCCAGGCCTTCGCCCGATTCAGCGGGCATGGCTTCGCACTGCTCCTGCATCACCACCGCATCGGCGCCAGCGGGAATCTGTGCGCCGGTGAAGATGCGCGCCGCAGTGCCGGGCTGCAGCGTGGTGCCGACCACACCGGCAGGCACGCGCTGCGCCACCGGCAGCACGGTGCCGGGTGCCAGCACGTCGGCGGCGCGCAGCGCATAGCCGTCCATGCTGGTGTTGTCGGCCGGCGGCACGTCCAGCAGCGAGACCACGTCGGCGGCGAGCACGCGGCCCAGCGCCTCGGCGGTGGGCAGAGTCTCGACACGGCCCAGCGGCGTCACGCGTGCGAGCAGGCTCTGCAGCGCCTCGTCCAGGCTCTGCATCACCGGGCGCTTCACCGCATCGTTAGACATGGCTGCGGATGAAGTCCTTCACCTGCTGCACGTCAGCCGGCATCACCGTGACGCGCTTGGGCAGGGCTTCGATGTTCTCCAGGCCCGCCGGACGCGGCGGCTCGATCGCCAGAGCCTCCTGGATGGTGGCGGCGAACTTGGCCGGCAGTGCGGTCTCCAGCACCAGCATGGTGACGCCAGGCTCGCGCTGCTCGCGCGCGACCTTGAGGCCGTCGGCGGTATGCGTGTCGATCAGCACGCCGTAGGTCTGGTAGCAGCTGCGGATGGTCGCCAGACGGTCGGCATGCGTGGAGCGGCCGGAGACGAAGCCGTAGCCGGTGATGCGCGCAAACTCGTCGGCGCTGATCTCGAAGCGGCCCTGCTTGGCCACGGCCTCGCCGAACAGCGCCTTGGTGCGCGCGCCATCACGGCCCAGCAGGTCGTAGACGAAGCGCTCGAAGTTGCTCGCCTTGGAGATATCCATCGACGGGCTGGAGGTCTCGTGCGTCTCGGCCGAGCCGCGCACGCGGTAGACGCCGCTGCGGAAGAACTCGTCGAGCACGTCGTTCTCGTTGGTGGCCACCACCAGCTTGGCGATCGGCAGGCCCATCATGCGCGCCACATGGCCGGCGCAGACATTGCCGAAGTTGCCCGACGGCACGCAGAAGCTGACCTTCTCGCTATTGGACTTCGTGGCCTGGAAGTAGCCGGCGAAGTAATAGACGACTTGCGCCAGCAGGCGCGCCCAGTTGATCGAGTTGACGGTGCCGATCTTGTACTGGCGCTTGAAGTCCAGATCGTTGGACACCGCCTTGACGATGTCCTGGCAGTCGTCGAACACGCCTTCGATGGCGATGTTGTGGATGTTCGCGTCCTGCAGGCTGAACATCTGCGCCTGCTGGAAGGGGCTCATGCGGCCGTGCGGGCTGAGCATGAAGACATTGACGCCCTGCTTGCCGCGCATCGCGTATTCGGCGGCGCTGCCGGTGTCACCGCTGGTGGCGCCCAGGATGTTCAGCGTCTCGCCGCGGCGCTTGAGCTCGTACTCGAAGAGCTGGCCCAGCAGTTGCATGGCCATGTCCTTGAAGGCCAGCGTCGGGCCGTTGGACAGCGCTTCCAGCGCCAGGCCCGGCTCCAGGACTTTGAGCGGCGTGATCTCGGGCGTACCGAAGACCTCGGCCGTGTAGGTGCGGCGCAGGATGGCGCGTAGATCCTCGGCGGGGATATCGTCGATGTAGAGGCTGAGGATCTCGAAGGCCAGGTCGGCATAGGCCAGGCCGCGCCACTTGGTCAGCGTCGCATCGTCGACCTTGGGGTACTGCACGGGCAGGTAGAGCCCGCCATCGGGCGCCAGGCCCTCGAGCAAGATCTCGCAGAATCGGCGCTCGGTCTTGTCGCCGCGGGTGCTGATGTAACGCATGATCAGGCCAGCTCTTCCTTGCGGATGCGCACGATGGGCGCGAGCACGGTCTCCAGTGCCTGCATCTGCGCCAGAGCCTTGTTCATGCGGCCCTCGACGGTGTCGTGGGTCAGGATGATGAGGTCGGTCTGCTTCTCGCCTTCGGCCGACTCACGCTGCAGCACCGCGTCGATCGAGATGTCGTTCTCGGCCAGGATGGTGGTGATGCGCGAGAGCACGCCGGCCTGGTCGGCAACCACCAGGCGCAGGTAGAAGGCGGTGACGACCTGCTCCATAGTCAGGATGGGCGTGTCGCTCATCGAGCCGGGCTGGAAGGCCAGATGCGGCACGCGGTGCTCGGGGTCGGCAGTGTGCAAACGGGTGATGTCCACCAGATCAGCGATCACCGCCGACGCGGTGGGTTCGGAGCCGGCGCCCTTGCCGTAGTACAGCGTGGTACCGACGGCATCGCCCTGCACCACCACCGCGTTCATCGCGCCTTCGACATTGGCGATCAGGCGTTGCGTGGGGATCAGCGTGGGGTGCACGCGCAGCTCGATGCCATTCTCACGGCGACGCGTGATGCCCAGCAGCTTGATGCGGTAGCCCAGCTGCTCGGCGTACTTGATGTCGGCGGCCTGCAGCTTGGTGATGCCTTCCACATGGGCCTTGTCGAACTGCACCGGGATGCCGAAGGCGATGGCCGAGATGATGGTGGCCTTGTGCGCGGCGTCCACGCCCTCGATGTCGAAGGTCGGGTCGGCCTCGGCATAGCCCAGGCGCTGCGCTTCCTTGAGCACGACGCCGAAGTCCAGGCCCTTGGAGCGCATTTCCGAAAGGATGAAGTTGGTCGTGCCGTTGATGATGCCGGCCGCCCACTCGATGCGATTGGCGGTCAGGCCCTCGCGCAGCGCCTTGATGATGGGGATGCCGCCGGCCACCGCAGCCTCGAAGGCCACCATCACGCCCTTGGCATGCGCTGCCGCGAAGATCTCGGTGCCATGCACGGCGAGTAGCGCCTTGTTCGCGGTGACCACATGCTTGCCTGCGGCGATCGCTTCCAGCACCAGGGCCTTGGCAATGCCGTAGCCGCCGATCAGCTCGACGACGATGTCGATCTCGGGATTGGCGATCACCTCGCGGGCATCGCTGACCACCACGGCGGCGTCGCCGACGATCTCGCGGGCACGCTCGACATTCAGGTCGGCCACCATCGCAATCTCGATGCCACGACCCGCGCGACCGCGGATCACTTCCTGGTTGCGACGCAGCACATTGAAGGTGCCACTGCCCACGGTGCCGATGCCCAGCAGGCCGACTTTGATCGCTTTCATCTCGTACTCACTTATCTCGTCATTTCTTTCCGAGCGGCACCCGTGGAACTGGCTCTGCCAGGCCACCGAGTGCGCCCCCTCGAGGGGGAGCGCCGCGGGCGCTCCGGGGGTGGGTCATGTCCCGTGGCGCTTGCGGTAATGCGCCAGGAAGCGCTCGATGCGACCGATGGCATCACGGAGATCGTCCGTGTTCGGCAGGAACACCAGGCGGAAGTGATCGGGGGCTGTCCAGTTGAAGCCCGTCCCTTGCACGATCAGCACCTTTTCCTCGGCCAGCAGCTCGTACGCGAACTGCTGGTCGTCCTCGATCGGGTAGATCTTGGGGTCCAGGCGGGGGAACATATACAGAGCCGCTTTGGGCTTGACGACGCTGACGCCAGGAATCTGCGTCAGCAGTTCGTAGGCCAGATCGCGCTGACGGCACAGGCGGCCGCCCGGGGCAACCAGATCCTTGATGCTCTGGTAGCCGCCCAGTGCGGTCTGGATCGCCAGCTGGCCCGGCGTATTGGCGCACAGGCGCATCGAGGCCAGCATGTTCAGGCCAGTGATGTAGTCCTTGGCGTGGCGCTTCTCGCCGGAGACGATCATCCAGCCGGCGCGGTAGCCGCAGGAGCGGTAGTTCTTGGACAGGCCATTGAAGGTCAGGAACAGTACATCGTCAGCCAGCGAGGCGATGCTGGTGTGCGTGTTGCCGTCGTAGAGCGTCTTGTCGTAGATCTCGTCGGCCATCACGATCAGCTGGTGCTGGCGCGCAATCTCGACGATCTCCCGCAGCACGCTCTCCGGATAGAGCGCGCCGGTCGGGTTGTTCGGGTTGATGATGACGATGGCCTTGGTGCGCGGCGTGACCTTGCGCTTGATGTCCTCGATATCGGGCATCCAGTCGCTCTGCTCATCGCACATGTAATGCACCGGCGTGCCGCCCGACAGTGCCACCGCGGCGGTGTAGAGCGGATAGTCCGGCGCTGGCAACAGCACCTCGTCGCCGTTGTCCAGCAAGGCGTTGAGAGCCATCACGATCAGCTCGGAGGCCCCGTTACCGAGATAGACATCATCCACGGTCACACCGCGGATGTTCTTCTCCTGGCAGTAGTGCACCACCGCCTTGCGCGGCGCGAACAGCCCCTTGGAGTCCGTGTAGCCGGCCGTCGACGGCAGGTTGCGGATCATGTCCTGCACGATCTCGTCAGGCGGCTCCAAGCCGAAGGCGGCGACGTTGCCGATGTTCAGCTTGATGATCTTCTGGCCCTCTTCCTCCATCTGGCGGGCCTTGTCGAGCACCGGGCCACGGATGTCGTAGCAGACATTGGCGAGCTTGCTGGACTTCGCGAAGGTTCTCATCAAGACGGGGCTCCGGTCAGGGGAATGGCCTCAGGGGTTATGCTGCAGGGCCGAAAACCACCGATTTGACCACAGGGTTTGTGCCCATCCGCGGCGGCTTGAGCGCAGCGCCCCAGCAAGCAGATGAAGTTTCAGCTCGACCAGCCGCAGGGCGGTAACACGATCTCCAAGCACGATGCCTCACGGGTGTGGGTGAACGGCCGCGTTCATGAGCGAAGCCTGCTGGTGCCGTGGCGAGGCGAAGTCCGCGACTGGCCTGTCGCCAGCTTCGAGGATCTGGACGAATCTCACTTCGAGCAGATCCTCGCGCAACAGCCGGAGTTGGTCGTCTTCGGCAGCGGCGCGAAGCTGCGCTTCCCGCGCCCCTCGCTCTATCGCGCCCTGATCTCTGCACGCATCGGTGTCGAGACCATGGACATCGCCGCAGCCTGCAGGACCTACAACGTGCTGGCCAGCGAGGGCCGGGCAGTCTTGGCTGCCCTGCTGATCGAGACCTGAGTTTGCCGCGGCGTCGCGCCATCCCACCAACGGGCGACAGGCGGGCCCGGAATCGGCCCTGGGCGTTCAACGTATAATTCGCGGCTAAGCCCAACCGGGCCAGCCTCTATAGAACGCCTCATGACGCCAGCGCTCAACAAACCCCTTCCGGACATTGAAGCTCTTGCCACCGGCGGCGTGAAGTTCACACCACAGGCTTTCCTGGGCCAGACCGTGGTGCTGTACTTCTATCCGAAGGACAACACCCCCGGCTGCACCACCGAAGCCATGCAGTTCCGCGACCGCCACAAGGACTTCGTCAAGGCCGGTGCCGTGGTGCTGGGCGTCTCGCGCGACAACATGGCTTCGCACGACAAGTTCAAGCAGAACCTGGAACTGCCCTTCGAACTGATCGCCGACACGGAAGAAAAGCTCTGCCACATGTTCGGCGTGGTCAAGAACAAGATCATGTACGGCAAGAAGGTCAAGGGCATTGAGCGCTCGACCTTCCTGATCGACGCAAGCGGCATCCTGCGCGCCGAGTGGCGCGGCATCAAGGTCGCCGGTCACGTGGACGAAGTGCTCAAGGCCGTCAAGTCGCTGAAGAAGGAAGCCGCCTAAGCGCCGCATCCCTGCCCAAGCGTCTCAGTATCCACCGCAAGCCGGCTCGCAACTGCGTTGCAGCCGGCTTTGTTGCATCAGTGCAGCGCTGGTCGCCGCTTGGCTTGCGTCATGTCGCTTTGTGCATAATGGACTCATGCTTGAGTGCCCTGCCGCAGAGTCGATGAGCCGCAACGAAGCCTGTGCTGTTGCGGCTTTTTGCTTTTCGGGGGCTGACGGCTATCTTTTGCCAATGACAGCGCCTGCCGGCGCCTTGCATTCCGCCCCATGCCTCTGCCCAAGCCTCCGACCAAGCGCGCCAGCCGCCTAGACGCCTCTGCATTCGCTGCCAACCTGACGGTCAGCAAACCCCAGACGCCACGTCTGGCCGTCGCCGCAAATCCGCCCCACCCTGCCGTCGAACGCCCTGTTCCAGCGCGCAAGAGTCCCAACGGCCGCAAGGTCGCAACTGCCAGTCCGGCCTTGCCGGCGACCGCAGTCGCTTCAGCGGCACCTGCCGCCGTGCCGGTGGCGCGCAGCCCAGTGCTGCAGGCAACAAGTCCCGCTACAGCGCCCAAAGCGGCACCGCGCAGCAAGGCAGTCGCAAAGCCCAAGGCCGCCGAGGCGCCGAAGCTGTTCGTGCTCGACACCAATGTGCTGATGCACGACCCGATGTGCCTGTTCCGCTTCGAGGAACACGACATCTACCTGCCGATGATCACGCTGGAGGAACTGGACGGCCACAAAAAGGGCATGTCCGAAGTGGCGCGCAATGTGCGCCAGGTCAGCCGGGAGCTCGACTCGCTGGCTGCCAGCCTACAGCACGCCACGCTGGACGAAATGGCCAAGGGCCTGCCGCTGGACCATACCGGTCACCGCGAAGCCGGCGGCAAGCTGTTCTTCCAGACGCAGTTGGTCGACACCCCGCTGCCCGCCGGCCTGCCGCAGGGCAAGGCCGACAACCAGATCCTCGGCGTGGTGCAGGCGCTCAAGGCGCAGCAACCGACGCGCGAAGTCGTGCTGGTGTCCAAGGACATCAATATGCGCATCAAGGCCCGCGCGCTGGGCCTGGCTGCCGAGGACTACCGCAACGACAAGGCGCTCGAAGATACCGACCTGCTCTACAACGGTGTGCAGGCACTGCCGGCCGATTTCTGGGAGCGCCATGGCAAGACCATGGAAAGCTGGCAGCAGGGCGGCCACACCTACTACCGCATCAGCGGTCCGCTGGTGCCTTCGCTGCTGGTCAACGAGTTCGTCTACCTGGAAGCACCCGGCGCCGCGCCGCTGTATGCCAAGGTGACCGAGATCACCGGCAAGACCGCGGTGCTGAAGACGCTGAAGGACTTCGGCCATCAGAAGAACGCCGTCTGGGGCGTCACCGCACGCAACCGCGAGCAGAACTTCGCGCTCAATCTGCTTACCGACCCCGACGTTGACTTCGTCACGCTGACCGGCACGGCCGGCACCGGCAAGACGCTGATGACGCTGGCCGCCGGATTGCAGCAGGTGCTGGACGAGCGCCGCTACAGCGAGATCATCGTCACCCGCGTCACCGTGCCGGTGGGCGAGGACATCGGCTTCCTGCCCGGCACCGAGGAAGAGAAGATGGGGCCGTGGATGGGTGCGCTCGACGACAACCTCGAAGTGCTGGCTCGTGGCGACAGCAGCGCCGGCGAATGGGGTCGCGCCGCCACCAACGATCTGGTGCGCAGCAAGATCAAGATCAAGAGCCTGAACTTCATGCGCGGGCGCACCTTCCTGAACAAGTACGTCATCATCGACGAGGCGCAGAACCTCACGCCCAAGCAGATGAAGACGCTGATCACCCGCGCCGGCCCGGGCACCAAGATCGTCTGCCTCGGCAACCTCGCGCAGATCGACACGCCCTACCTGACCGAAGGCTCCTCGGGCCTGACCTTCGCGGTGGACCGCTTCAAGGGCTGGGCTCACAGCGGCCATGTGACGCTGGCGCGCGGCGAGCGTTCGCGTCTGGCGGACTTCGCTTCCGAAGTGCTGTGACCGCCCTCCGCCGGGCCGCCCCAAGGCGGGCGGTCTGCCCCAACGGGGGGCCGGCCAGCGTATTCGCAAGCCGGGGGGCCGAGAGATGACGCTGTATGCCGGGGGGCCGAGAGATGACGCTGTATGTCAGTGATCTGGACGGCACGCTGCTGGATCCGCGAGGGCAACTCTCGGATAACACGCGCGCCGGCCTGACGCGACTGCTCGACGAGGGGCTCATATTCACCGTGGCCAGCGCGCGCCATGTGGTGTCGATCCAGCGCCTGCTCGAAGGACTGCCGCTGAAGCTACCGGTGATCTCGTCCAACGGCGCCTATCTCAGCGACATGGTCAGCGCCCGCCATGAGCTGGTCAACGCGATGGAGCCGGCGTTGGGCCAGGCGCTGTTCGCGCTGGTGCGCCGTCACGGCCTGATGCCCTTTTGCGCCACGCACGGGCCCAAGGGCGACCAGCTGTTCTGGCAGAGCACGCACAACGCCGGCCAGCAGGCCTTCGTCGACGAGCGCATCGGTAATGGCGACCCGCGACTGCGCCACACGCAACGCATGGCCGACGAGTTGCGTGATCCGCTGGTCACCCTCGTCGTCGTCGACCGGCATGAGCCGCTCGCGGCATTGCAGGCTGAGATCGAAGCGCTGTGCGGCGATGCGGTGCAGACCCATCTCAACGAGGACCTCTACCAGCCCGACTGGCCCTGGCTCACCGTCCACGACCGCCGCGCCAGCAAGGACCAGGCGATCCGCACGCTGGCCGAGCGCTATGGCCTGGCCGAGCGCGAGATCGTCGTCTTCGGCGACCACATCAACGATGTCTCGATGATGCGCGCCGCGCACCGCGGCATCGCGATGGGCAACGCGATCGCCGCGGTGAAGGAGGCCGCGCACCAAGTCATCGGTGCGCACCACGAGGACAGCGTGCTGCGCTTCATCGAGGCCGACTGGCGCCGCCCCACGCCGGCCTAAGCCGGCGCCGGCTCAGCGGCGCAGGTAGTCAAAGAAGGCCTTGTTGCTCGGCTCACGACCGAGGAAGTCGCGCACCAGTTCGGGCGCGGGGCGTTGACCGCCCTGCCCGAGCACGGTGTTGCGATAACGCGCGCCGACCTCGGTGCCCAGCTTGTCGGCCTTGAACTCGCCGCGCAGGTCCATCGCCAGCACCAGGCTCCACAGATAGCCGTAGTAGCCGGCGCCGTAGCCGCCGGACAGATGCGCGAATCCAGCCGGGAACATCGTGCCCTGCACATGGCCCAGCGGCGTCGCGCCTTCCATGCGGGCCCACAGGCCCATCGGATCGGCCTTGCCCGGGCTGCTGTGCAGCGTCAGGTCATAGCTGGCATAGAGATGCTGGCGGCCGTACTGCGAGCCCTTGCCGAAGTCCTTGGCCGCGCGGGCCTGACCGACCATCTCGTCCGGCACCGTCTTGCACGGCGGGCAGACCTCCGCCATCAGCTTGAGCACCTTTTTGTCGTAGACCCAGTCCTCGAGCATCTGCGAGGGCGCCTCGACGAAGTCATGCATCACGCTGGTACCGCCCTGCAGCGCATAGCGGGTGGTGGACAGGTTGTTGTGCACCGCATGGCCCAGCTCGTGCAGCAAGGTCTCGACCTCGTCCAGCGTCAGGCCCTTGCGGTCGAAGTTGACCACCAGTGCGGCCATCGGCAGGCGGCCGGTGGCCGTGCTGCTGGAGCGCAGCGGCCAGACGGCGGCATGGTTGTACTTGCCGTCGCGCGGATAGAGGTCCACGTAGAGCGAGGCCAGCGGCTTGGCCGTAGCGGCATCGCTCACCGCAAAAGCCTGCACCTCGGGATGCCAGGCCTCGGTCTTCACCGGCGTGTACTTCACACCCATCATCTGCTCGATGATGCGCATCGAGAACAGCAGGCTCTCCTGTGGCGGGAAGTAGGGGCGGAAGGCCTCCTGGTCCACCGAGAAGCGCGCCTTGCGAATGCGCTCGGCATAGAAGCTGGCATCCCAGCGCTCCACCTTGGTCGCTTCCAGCGGGGTGCCCAGGTGCTGGGCCTTGGCCGCGCTAAGCTCGCCGACATCGGCGCGCTCGCCCTCGAGCACCGCGGCCTTGACCTCGTCGAGGAACTTCATCGCCGTCTCGCCGTCCTTGGCCATGCGGCGGCGCAGATTGAAGTCCACGTAGTTCTTGAAGCCGAACAGCGACGCGTACTCCTGGCGCGCCTGCACGATCTCGGCCAGCAGCTTCAGGTTCGCCTGGCCGCCCTCGTTGGTCTTGGCCAGCCACATGCGCTCGCGCGCCGCGCCGCTCTCGGCGCTCTGCATCACCGGCACATAGCTCGGATAGTCGACGCCCAGCAGGATGCGGCCCTGTCCGTCGCGCTTGGCGTTCTTCCACACGCTCTCGGGCACGCCCTTGAGCTCGGCCTCGCTGAACGCCACGCGCGTGCCGGCGTCACGGATGTTCTTGTTGAACTGCTGGTCCAGCTCGGCGATGCGGTCCAGCAGCTGCTTGGCGCGCGCGCGGGCCTTGGGCGGCAGCGCGACACCGGAATCCTCGAATGCGCCGAGGCTGACACGCACCAGCTCGCGGTCGATCGCATCCTTGGCCGGGGCGCTCTTCAGCGCCCGATACAGCTTGGCGTTCTGTCCCAGGCTGGAATTGAAGTCGGCCCAGCGCAGCGCACAGGCCTGGGCCGCATCGCGCACCGCGGAGTCCGGATGCACGTACTGCATGAAGTCCAGCGGGTTCTGCGTGTCTTCTTGGAACGCATAGAAAGCGTCGTAGGCGGCCAGCCAGCCGGCATCGACCTTGCGCTTCTCCAGCACGGCCAGACGCTTGCGCGCCTGCTCGAGCCCGGCGTCGCAAGCGCTCTTGACCTCGCCTGCCGAACTGAACAGCGGCAGGGCCGGCGTCGGCAGCGCAGTCGCTGCCGCCGTCGCGGCGGCCAGTGCAGGCAGTTGCGCCCAGGCCAGGGCCAGGGCGCCAACGAAGGTGAGCAGCGGCTTGTGCTTGCCGATGCGGCTGATGTGCGGCGCTTGGGTCATCGCTTCTCCGTCCAAGCACGCCGCATCCCCGGCGGGTTGCCGGCGGCAGGGGCGTGCGGGCGCGATTGTGCAGCGGGCGCGCGGCGAGGTCGCCCGGCGCTGCGACAGAGCGCCGAAAGCGCGGCACGAGCGGCGGTTGCCGCCGGGTCAGCCCTTGACCAGTTCCTTGATCTGCTGCAGCGCGGTCGGATCCTCGATCGTGGTCAGGTCGCCCGGATCGCGCGCCTCGCAGACCGCCTGAATGGCGCGGCGCAGCAGCTTGCCCGAGCGCGTCTTCGGCAGCACGCTGACGAAGCGCACGCGCGCCGGCCGCGCCACTGCGCCGAGTTGCTCGTCCACCAGCTTCATGATCTGGCCTTCAAGCATCAGCGCGTCCTCGGGCGTGGCGGCGCGGTTCGGATCCTTCAGCACCGCGAAGGCCATCGCCACCTGGCCCTTGAGCTGGTCGGCCACGCCGACCACCGCCACCTCGGCGACGTTCGGATGGCTGGCGATGCTCTCCTCGATCTCTCGCGTGCCCAGGCGATGGCCGGCGACGTTGATCACGTCGTCGGTACGGCCGAGGATGAAAAAGTAGCCATCGGCATCCTTCACGCCCCAGTCGAAGGTGCTGTACATCGTGCGGCCGTGGATGCTGGACCAATAGGTCTTCACATAGCGCTCGTCGTCACCCCAAACGGTCTGTAGGCAGCCCGGTGGCAGCGGGCCTTCGACCGCGATGACGCCCTTCTTGCCCGGCTCGGTGATCTCCGCGGCAGTGTTCTCGTCGATCAGCCGTACGTCGTAGCCATAGACGGCCTTGCCTGGCGAGCCGAACTTGGTCGGCGCCTGCTCCACGCCGTTGCACACCGCCAGGATGGGCCAGCCGGTCTCGGTCTGCCAGTAGTTGTCGATGATGGGCTTCTTGATTGCGTCGGCGATCCAGGTGGCCGTCGGCTCGTCCAGCGGCTCACCGGCCAGGAACAGCGCCCGCAGGCTGCTGAGGTCGTATTTGGAGAGAAACGCCGGGTCCTGCTTCTTCAGCACGCGCGCCGCGGTCGGCGCGCTGAACATCACCGTCACCTTGTACTTCTCCACCAGGCTCCACCAGATGCCGGCGTCGGGCCGGATCGGCAGGCCCTCGTACATGATGGTCGCCATGCCGGCGATCAGCGGCCCGTAGACGATGTAGCTGTGGCCCACCACCCAGCCGATGTCGCTGGTGCTGAAGTAGGTCTCGCCCGCATTGCCGCAGTAGATGTGCTTCATGCTCGCGGCCAGAGCCACCGCATAGCCACCGGTGTCGCGCTGCACACCCTTGGGCTTGCCAGTGGTGCCGCTGGTGTAGAGCGTGTAGCTGGGCGTGCTGGACTCCAGCCAGGTGCAAGGCACACGGGCGTCGAGGTGCTGCTGGCGCAGCGCCGCGTAGTCCAGGTCGCGGCCGGCCACGGCGTCGAACGGCGCCAGGCCGCGGTTGACCATCAGCACCGACTTGGGCTTGTGCTGGGCCAGATGGATCGCCTCGTCGAGCAGGTGCTTGTAGGGCACGACCTTGCCGCTGCGGCTGCCCGCATCGGCGCTGACGACGAGCTTGGGCTGGGCGTCGTCGATGCGGCTGGCCAGCGAAACACTGGCAAAGCCGCCGAACACCACCGAGTGGATCGCACCGATGCGCGCGCAGGCCAGCATCGCGAAGGCCGCCTCGGGAATCATCGGCATGTAGATCAGCACGCGGTCGCCCTGCGTGACACCCTGCGCCAGCAGGATGGCGGCCATGCGTTCGACCTCGCGCTGCAGCTCGGCGAAGCTGTAGACGATCTCCTTGTCCACTTCCGTCGAGACCCAGATCAGCGCGCGGTCCTCAGGCCGCTTGGCCGCATGGCGGTCCACCGCGTTGTGGCAGAGATTGGTCTTGCCGCCGACGAACCAGTTGACGAAGGGCGGCCGGCTGTAGTCGCAGACCTGGCTGAACGGCGTCTGCCAGTCGATCAGCCCGGCCTGCTCGGTCCAGAAGGCGTCGCGATCCTCGATCGAGCGACGGTAGAAGTCGGAATAGCTGGTGCTGCCCATAGCCATCGGATGCCTCTCTGCGCAGGGGGCGGGTCGCCCGTAATTATTGATGATGAATTCAAGAAGCGAGCATTTCATGCCGCCGGGCTGACGATAGCCTGACCCCCGGCGCCCGCCAAGCGGCTGGCCCCGGTGCCGTTACGCCTGCTTGCGCCAAGTCAGCCCCGCTTGCCCGGGGCGGCGGGTAGCTGTGCTCCAATCCGGCCATTGAGCTTCAACCCGCTTCCGGCCGACACCGGGCTAACCCTGGCCGGGCCCAGCCTTGCTTGACACCCTGAATCCCACGCCGCGACACTCGCCGGCCATGCCCGCCGGCACCGTCTCCCCCTTCTGCCGTCAGCCATCCAAGGCCGGCCGCGCCAGCGCGGTCCTGCTGGCCTGCACGCTCGCGCTGGCTGCAACCGGGCTTGCCCGCGCGCAGAGCGCGACGGCCTCGCCGCAGCCCGGGCAAGCGCAGCAGCAGACCGCCGTGCTGCCCGAGAGTGCTGCCAGCAGCGTCGCACCGCTGAGCAGCGACCCGATCAGCCGTTTCCTGCGCGAGCGCGGGCTGTGGAGTGGGCAGTCCGGCAGCGGCGCCGACAGCCCTGCCCTGCTCGACCAGGTGCGCGACCATGCTTCGGATCTGGTGCTGTCGGCAATGAACTTCCTCGGCGTGCCCTACCGCCGCGGCGGCAACTCGGCAGAAACCGGCTTCGACTGCAGCGGCTTCACCCGCCACATCTTCGAGATGAGTCTGGGGCTGGTGCTGCCGCGACGCGCCGACGAACAGGCCAAGCTGTCCAGCCTGGTGCCGATCAAGAAGGAAGACCTGAAGCCGGGTGATCTGGTGTTCTTCAACACGATGCGGCGGACCTTCTCGCATGTGGGCATCTACGTCGGCGATGGCAAGTTCATCCACGCGCCGCGCAGCGGCACCAAGGTGCGGGTGGAAGACATGCGCGAGGCCTACTGGACCAAGCGCTACACCGGCGCGCGCCGAGCGCCCGCTGCTGCCGGCAGCGACTCGGCGGCCGCAGCGGCAGCCGCCGCGGCGGCCAAGGGCACGAGCGCTCAATAGTCGTGCGGCCCTGCCGAGCGACTGTCAGCCGGCCAGCGCCACCTCGACCGCCGCCAGGTCCCAGGCCGCATGGCCGACGGTCTTGAAGAGCAGCGCTGCACCAGTCGGCGGCGCATCGAGCGCCTGAGCCAAGGGCAGCACCCGCGCCCAATCGATGCCCGCCTGGATCAGGTCGCCAGCCTCGTGGCGAGCGCCTTGCAGCGTGTCGACGACGACCTGCCGCGCACGCACCACGGCTGCCGGCACCTCGACCATCTCCGGCGTGAAGGCGCCGATGGCGACGATCAGCGTCGCGTCGTCGAGTTGCTCCGGCAGCACCGGCACGCGGCTGGTCGTCGCCGTGATCACCGCATCAGCGCCGTCCAGCGTCGAGCGAACATCGGGTAGAGCCACGGCAGCAATGCCTTCGGCGCGCAGCTGGCTGGCCAGCGCCTGCGCCTTGTCCGTGCTGCGGCTGGCCAGGCGGAGCTCGACGCCGGGATGGCAGTCCTGCAGCGCCCGCGCATGCTCGGCCGCCTGCACACCGGCGCCGATCAGCGCGACCCGCCGCACCGGCCTTGGCTGCAAGGCGCGCAGCCCCAGCATCGACAGCGCCGCGGTGCGGCGCGCCGTCACCGTGGGGCCGTCGAGCAGCGCCAGCGCCTCGCCATTGCGCGCATCGCTGGCCAGCACCTGGCCGCGTATCGCCGCCAGGCCCTGGGCCGGATTGCCCGGATGCACGGTGATCAGCTTGGCAATCGCCAGCCGCTCGTCGGCAGCCGGCATCGCGAGATAGCGAGCCCCTTCGGGCAGCGGCAGCACCAGACGCTCGGGCGCCTGGATCGCACCCGCCGCCAGGCGCCGCGCCGCCGCGGCCAGCGCCGGCAGCAGCGCTGCATAGGGCAGGCGCTGGCGCGTCTGTTCGGCGTCGAGGATCAGCATCGGCGCTGCAGCCAGCCGCGTGGGCCGTGACGCGCGCTCAGAACGCCGCGATGCCGGTCTGCGCGCGGCCGAGGATCAGCGCGTGGATGTCGTGCGTGCCCTCGTAGGTATTCACCACTTCCAGGTTCACCAGATGGCGGGCGATGCCGAACTCGTCGCTGATGCCGTTGCCGCCCAGCATGTCGCGCGCGGTACGGGCGATGTCCAGTGCCTTGCCGCAGCTGTTGCGCTTCATGATCGAGGTGATCTCCACCGCGGCGGTGCCCTCGTCCTTCATGCGGCCCAGGCGCAGGCAGCCCTGCAGGCCCAGCGTGATCTCGGTTTGCATGTCGGCCAGCTTCTTCTGCACCAGCTGGTTGGCGGCCAGCGGCTTGCCGAACTGCTTGCGGTCCAGCGTGTATTGACGGGCCTTGTGCCAGCAGTCCTCGGCCGCGCCCAGCGCACCCCAGGCGATGCCGTAGCGCGCGCTGTTCAGGCAGGTGAACGGGCCCTTCAGACCGCGCACCTCGGGGAAGGCGTTCTCCTCGGGGCAGAACACGTTGTCCATCACGATCTCGCCGGTGATCGACGCGCGCAGGCCCACCTTGCCGTGGATGGCCGGCGCGCTCAGGCCCTTCCAGCCCTTCTCCAGCACGAAGCCGCGGATCTGGCCGCCATCGTCCTTGGCCCAGACCACGAACACGTCGGCGATCGGGCTGTTGGTGATCCACATCTTGGCGCCGCTGAGGCTGTAGCCGCCATCCACCTTCTTGGCGCGCGTGATCATCGAGCCGGGGTCGGAGCCATGGTTGGGCTCGGTCAGGCCGAAGCAGCCGATGTACTCGCCCGAGGCCAGCTTGGGCAGGTACTTCTGCTTGGTCGCCTCGTTGGCGAACTCGTTGATCGGCACCATCACCAGCGAGCTCTGCACGCTCATCATCGAGCGATAGCCCGAATCGACGCGCTCCACCTCGCGGGCGATCAGGCCGTAGGACACATAGTTCAGGCCGGCACCGCCGTACTGCTCGGGGATCGTCGGGCCCAGCAGGCCCAGTTCGCCCATCTCGCGAAAGATCGCGGCATCGGTCTTCTCGTGACGGAAGGCTTCCAGCACGCGCGGCGCCAGCTTGTCCTGGCAGTAGGCACGCGCGGCATCGCGCACGGCGCGCTCGTCCTCGCTGAGCTGCTGGTCCAGCAGCAGCGGATCGTCCCAGTGGAAGCTTGCCTTGGATGCCATGGATCGTTCTCCTCGATGCGGCGTTCAGTCGTGTATGTCGATCAGCCGCGACAGGGCGGCGCTGACGACAGTATTCCCGTAGCAACGATTCGTGTCCAATTCAGGATTCGACTCCGACGATTCGCAACAACTATGAGCTCAGCCAGCCGACTGGAATTTCGCCACCTGCGCTACTTCATCGCACTGGCTGAAGAGCTGCACTACGGCCGCGCCGCGCAGCGCCTGGCGATCTCGCAGCCACCGCTCTCGGTGGCAATCCAGCAGCTCGAAGCCCATGTCGGGGCGCGCCTGTTCGACCGTGACAGCAAAGGCGTGCGCCTGACGCCAGCCGGCGACGCCTTTCGCCTCAGCGCCCAGGCCCTGCTCAACCGCGCCGAGGACGCCTGCGCGCTGGCCCGCGAGGTGCAGGCCGGCGAAGTCGGGCGGCTGCGCCTGGGCTTCGTCGGTTCCACCCTGTTCCATGGCCTGGCCGGCTGGCTGCAGGATTTCCAGGCACAGCACCCCAAGGTCGAGGTGGTGGTGGTGGAACTGAACTCCCAGGACCAGATCGAGGCCCTGCTCCACGAAGAACTGGATCTGGCGCTGCTGCACACCGACCGCCTGCCGCCGGGCTTGGCCAGCAGCCCGCTCTACAGCGAGCCCTTTCTGGCCTGCCTGCCAGCCGGGCACAAGATGGCGAACAAGCGCCAGGTGGCGCTGGCTTCGTTGAGCGATCAGCCCTTCATTCTATTCTCGCGCAAGGGCTCGCCCGACTATCACGCACGCATCATCGAGATGTGTCGCAGCCAGGGCTTCTACCCGCGCTTGCAGCACGAGGGCCGGCACTGGCTCTCGGTGGTCTCGCTGGTCGGCCAGGGGCTGGGTGTGTCCATCGTGCCCGCCTCCTTCAAGCAGGCCGGCATCCAGGGCGCGGTGTTCAAGCCGCTGGTCGAAGCCATCGCACCCTCGGCTGTATTCGCCGCCTGGCGACGGGATTCGGCACCGGCATTGCGGGAGGCATTCCTGGCGGCTCGGCTGCGAAGCTGAGCCGCTTCTTGATTGGCGCCGAGCGCCCGAAGTTGCGTCGGCCCCAGAACCGAAGCGCGGCGGCGCAGGGGCGTTGGCGGCTGCGCGACAATGCGCACCCATGTTCGATGTCGTCGTCTTGTTTTTCGCGCTCGGGGTCTTCGCCCGTGTGGTCAAGAGTGATCTGCGACTGCCCGAGGCCCTGTACGAGACCCTCACCATCTATCTCTTGCTGGCCATAGGACTCAAGGGCGGACTGGAGCTGAGCCGGCAGCCCCTGATGGACCTGCTGCCGCAGGTGCTGGCCGTGATGGCCCTGGGCGCCATGGTTCCGCTGGTGGTCACGCCCCTGCTGCGCCTGGCGGGCTTGCGGCCCGTCGACGCCGCGGGCCTGGCCGCACACTACGGCTCGGTGAGCGTCGTGACCTTTGCCGTGGCCCTGGCCGCCGTGCAACAGGCCGGCCTGGCCTTTGAATCGCATGCCGCCCTTTGGGTGGCCGTGATGGAGGCGCCGGGCCTGGTGGTGGGCATCGTGCTCGCCCGACTGGCGCTCAAGCGCGCCGATGCCGCCAGCGGCTCGCGTATCCGCTGGGATCTGTTGGCCCACGAGGTGCTGCTGGGCAAGAGCGTGCTGCTGTTGATGGGGGGGCTGCTGATCGGCGCCGTGGCTGGCGATGGGGGCGTGGCCCCGATCAAGGCCGTGTTCATCGATCCCTTCAAGGGTGTGCTGGCGCTGTTCCTGCTGGAGTTGGGCCTGGTCGCCGGTGGTCAGTTGGGTGCGCTCAAGCGCCACGGCATCAAGCTCGTGCTGCTGGGCTGCGCCCTGCCGCCGCTGCTGGCCCTGGCCGGTGCGACCACCGGCAAGCTGCTGGGGCTGCAGGTCGGCGGCGTGGCCTTGCTGGCCACGCTGGCGGCCAGTGCCAGCTACATCGCCGCACCCGCCGCACTGCGCGTGGCTGTGCCCCAAGCCAACACCGGTCTGGCCATCGCCTGTGCGTTGGGCGTGACCTTTCCCTTCAATCTGCTGGTGGGCATCCCGCTGTACCTGCATCTGGCCCCGTACTTCACGCGATGAGCAACAAGCACCACCCCAAGACCAAACTCACGCTGGTGGCCGAGGCTGCGCTCGAGCCACGGCTGCTGGCCGAACTCAAGCGCCATCAAGCCCATGTCTGGACCATCAGCGAGGTGCGCGGCGCATTTCCGGAAGGCGAGCGTGATGGCGACTGGGAGGCCAACCGCACCATAGAGATCAAGGTCATCTGCGATGCAGCCGTGGCCGATGCGATCGCGGACGCGGTGCTGGACAAGTACAGCGCTGACTTCAGCGTGGTCATGTACTTCAGCGATGTGAGCGTGCTGCGCGCTGAGCGCTACTGATCGCGCCGTCGATCGACCTGGCCTGGGGCGAACGCCCCAGATGCCGCGCTCGCACTAGCGCGAGATCTTGCGCTCGATCTCGACCACCACGCCGCCGCGCAGCGTCAGGATGGTCAGCGTCTGCGGGTCGCGCGCAGCAGGGAAGTAGGTCCAGGTCTTCTCTTCCGGCTGCCCCTTGACACTGCGCACCATGGCCTCATGGTCGGGCTTGCCGATGCGGTGGATCACCTCGCCCTCATGCATGCCGCGGCTGATGAAGCCGCGCTCGCGTGCATCGACCGCCTGCGCCACGAGGTGCGCCAGCGCCAGGCTCAGGCCGACCGCAATTGCCCATCCACTCTTCATCTGCCATCCCCTCAAGGCCATGGACCTTGAACGCCGGGCTGCAGCTGCCGTTGACAACGCTGCAGCCGCCCGCGCCTACCGTGCAGCCAGCAGGTCCCGGTAGGACGCTTCGACCAGCTCTGCCTCGCGGATGCCCAGCTGACGCATCAGCCGGTAGGCCTGCAGCTCGCCCGCAGCGAGAGGCTCCTGCTCATCGAGCACGACCTCGATCTCGACAAAGTCGCCCAAGCCTTGCACATGGTCCAGATGGACATGCGCACGGCCGATCAGGTACTGCGCGCGCTGCTTGCGCACCCGCCCTGCCACGCCCAAGGCCTGACCCAGCGTCTCCCGCAGGCTCTGCGCATCGGGTGTCTCGCTCACCACGAAGAAGGACTCCTTCGGCCCCGTCTGGTCCGCGCGTCGGTAGAAGATCAGCTTGCCGCTGCCATCGGCGAAGGCGCGCAGCTTCAGCCGGCCTTGCGGACAGGGAAAGAAGGTGTCGTCCTGAGAGATCTCCGCCGGCTCCAGCCCGGTGAGCGAGCGCAGGCGTTCGATGAGCAGCGCACGGTCGCTGACGCGCGCCTTGATCTCGACGTTGCGCGCCACGAGCTCAGGCCACCACCGCGGTCACCTCGATCTCGACCTTCGCGCGGTCTTCCATCAGGCCGGCCACCTGCACCGCGCTCATTGCGATGCCGTATTCCTGGCCCAGCACCTCGCGGTAGACCGCGCCGACCTCGCGGCCGCGGGCGATGTATTCGCGCTTGTCGATCAGGTACCAGGTCATGCGCGTGATGTGTTCAGGGCCAGCACCGGCCTCGGCCAGCACCGCCTTGATGTTCAGCAGCGCCTGGCGCACCTGCGCGACGAAGTCGTCGCTGTCGAACTGGCATTGCGCGTTCCAGCCGATCTGGCCGGCGACGAAGACCTGGCGGCCGCTGGCGGCCACGCCGTTGGCATAGCCGCGCGGCTGCGCCCAGCCGGCGGGTTGCAGCACTTGCTTGGTGGAGGCGTTCGTTGGCGTCGTCATGGTGCTCAGGCTCCGGTTGCGCCAGTGGCGGCGGCAGCGCGCTCCAGCGCAGCGCGCAGATCGGGCGGGAAGGCTTGGGATCGATGGCTGTCCAGCGAGGTGCAGACCAGCACCTGCTCGAAGCGGGCGCGCTCGACGCCGTCGTCGCGGCCGACGAAGCGGATGTCCAGGCGCAGCGAGCTGCGGCCCAGCTTGATGATGGCCACGCGCTGAGCAAGCCAGTCGCCCATGCGGCTGACCGACTTGAATTCGCTCTTCAGGTCCACCGTCGGCAGGCCGATGCGGCGCGGGCCGAGCAGCTGCGCGTAGTCCACGCCCAGGCTGTCGGTGATCCAGTCCTCGACCACCGCATTGAGCATCTCGTGGTAACGAGGGAAGAACACGATGCCGGCCGGGTCGCAATGGCCGAAGCGCACCAGTTCATGGCGCTCGTAGACAAAGTGGGGAGCTTGAGTGGGGGAGTTCATATTCCAAGGTAGCGATGCCACAGCGCAGGGTCGGCGTCCAGCGCCGCCGAGTCGCCGGCCCAGGCCACACGGCCGCGCTCGACGATGCAGTGGTGGTCGGCCAGCGCAATCAGGCGCTTGACGTATTTGTCAACGACGAGGATGGTCTGGCCCGCCGCGCGCAGCGTCGCCAGGCAGTGCCAGATTTCCTCGCGGATCAGCGGCGCCAGCCCCTCGGTGGCCTCGTCGAGCACGAGCAGGCGCGGATTGGTCATCAGCGCGCGGGCGATGGCCAGCATCTGCTGCTCGCCGCCGGAGAGCTGGTTGCCCATATTCGCCTGGCGTTCCTTCAACCGCGGGAAGAGCGCGAACACGCGCTCCAGATCCCAGGGCTCTGCCGCGCCGCTGCGGTTCGCGGCAAAGGCCTGCAGATGCTCCAGCACGCTGAGGTTGGGGAAGACCTGGCGCCCCTCGGGCACCACGGCCAAGCCCAGCCGCGCGATGCGGTCGGCGCTCCAGCCGGTGACGTCCTCGCCGGCGAAGCGGATGCGCCCGCCCTTGGGCTGCATCCAGCCGACCAGGCAGCGCAGCGTGGTGCTCTTGCCCATGCCGTTGCGGCCCAGCAGCGTGGCGACCTCGCCGCTGCGCACCGCGAGGTCGATGCCGAACAGCACCTGGCTGCTGCCATAGGCGGCCTGCAGGCCGCTCACTTCGAGCAAAGCCTCGCCGCTCACAGCGCGCTCTCCAGTTCATCACCCAGATAGGCCTTGCGCACCGCCGGGTGCGCGCGCACCTCGTCGGGCGTGCCGGTGGCGATCACGCGGCCGAACACCAGCGTGGAGATGCGGTCTGCCAGGCGGAACACCGCGTCCATATCGTGCTCGACGAGCAGCAATGTGAGCTCCTGGCGCAAGGACTGCAGCAGCTCGACCATGCGCTCGGATTCATCGGGGCCCATGCCCGCCATCGGTTCGTCCAGCAGCAGCAGGCGCGGACGCGCGGCCAGCGCGAGGCCCACCTCCAGCTGGCGCTGCTCGCCATGGCCCAGGCTGCCGGCGGGCCGATCCGCCTTTGCGGTCAGACCCACGCGCGCCAGCAGCGCCTCCGCCTCGGCATAAGCCGCGTCGTCGCGCAACGCGATGCGGCGCCACGAGGGCAGATCCGGACGGCGCGCCTGCACCGCTAATGCGAAGTTGTCGCGCACGCTGAAGGGCTTGAAGATGCTGGTGATCTGGTACGAGCGCACCAGCCCCGCGCGCACATGCGCGGCCATGCCGGCATGGGTCAGCTCCTGGCCGGCGAAGACGATGCGCCCGGCGTCCGGCGCCAGCGCACCGGAGATCTGGTGGATCAGCGTGGTCTTGCCGGCGCCGTTGGGGCCGATCAGCGCATGCACCTCGCCTTCGCGCACGCTGAACGTGGCCTCGTCGGTGGCGGCCAGCGCGCCGAAGCGCTTCACCAGGCCCTGCACCTGCAGCAGCTCGCCCTGCCCTGCTTGCACTTCAGCCATGGCCGCGTCCTCCCCGCTTGAAGCGCAGGGCCGCCAGGCCGCGCGGCGCGAACAGCACCACCAGCAGCAACAGCACGCCCAGGCCCAGCTGCCAGTGCATCGTGTATCCAGCCAACACTTCCTCCAGCAGCAGCAGCGCCGCCGCGCCCAGCGCACCACCCCACAGCGTGCCGGCGCCGCCGAGGATGACCATGATCATCAGCTGACCCGACTGCGACCAGTGCAGCATGTGCGGGCTGGCCATGCCGTTCAGATTGACCAGCAGCGCGCCCGCCAACCCGGCCAGCGCGCCAGCCACGACGAAGGCCTGCCAGCGCACCGCGAACACCGGCGCGCCGACGGCCAGCATGCGCTGCTCGTTCTCCTTGGCGCCCTGCAGCAGCCAGCCCAGCGGCGAGTTGACGAGACGCTGCAGGCCCCACAGCACCGCCACTGTGATCGCCAGCACAACGAGATAGAACTGCTCGTCCACCTGCAGATCGGTGAGGCCCGGCAGCAGCGTCGAGCGCTGCGGCAGCGGCAGGCCGTCGTCACCGCCATAAGCCTTCAGCGAGACGACCAGGTAATAGAACATCTGCGCGAAGGCCAGCGTGATCATGATGAAGTACACGCCGCGGGTGCGCAGGCTCACTGCACCGATCGCAGCGGCAGCAAGACCTGACACCAGCATCGCCACCGGCCAGGCGATCCAGGCCGATTGCACGCCGGCATCGGCGAAGATGCCCACCGTGTAGGCGCCCAGGCCAAGATAGGCCGCATGGCCGAAGCTGACCAAGCCGCCGAAGCCGAGGATCAGGTTCAGGCTGGACGCGGCGATGGCGAAGATCATCAGCCGCGTCGCCACGCCGGTATAGAACTCCAGCTCGAAAGCCTTCAGCACCCAGGGCAGCGCCACCGCCGCGACGAGCAGCAGCGCCAGCAGCCAGCGCGCCGGGCCGGCATGGTGCAGTTGCGATTGGCGTTCGGTTTGCATCGTCATCTCAGCCGCGCGCCGGGAAGAGACCCTGCGGCTTCCAGAACAGCACCGCCGCCATCAGCACATAGATCAGCATCGAAGCCAGCGCCGGCCCCAGGTTGGACGCCACCTCGGGCGAGGCCAGCTGGCGCAGCGCCATGGGCAGCAGCGTGCGGCTCGCGGTGTCCACCAGGCCGACCAGCAGCGAACCGACCAGCGCACCGCGGATCGAGCCGATGCCGCCGATCACGATGACGACGAAGGCGGTGATCAGGATGCTCTCGCCCATGCCTACCTGCACCGCCAGCAGCGGCCCGAGCAGCGAGCCGGCCACTGCGCACAGCGCGGCGCCGAAGCCGAACACCAGCGTGAAGAGACGCTGGATGTTCACGCCCATCGCGGTGGCCATCGCGCGGTTCGAGGCGCCGGCGCGCACCCACATGCCGACGCGGGTACGCGTCACCAGCAGATACAGCAGCAACGCGACGGCCAGGCCCACACCGATGATCAGCAGACGGTAGCTCGGATACATCAGCCCAGGCAGCAGTTCCACCGGGCCGGACAGCGCCGCCGGCGTGTTCAGCATCAGCGGCTGCTCGCCCCAGATGATGCGCACGCTCTCGTTGAGGATCAGGATCAGCGCGAAGGTGGCCAGCACCTGCGACAGGTGGTCGCGGCTGTAGAGCCGGCGCAGCAGCGACACCTCCAGCAGCATGCCCACCACCGCAGTGCCGGCCACAGCCGCCAGCACCGCCACCGCGAAGGAGCCGCTGGCCTGCGCCACCGCCGCGGCCAGGTAAGCGCCCACCATATAGAGCGAGCCGTGGGCCAGGTTGATCATGTCCATGATGCCGAACACCAGCGTCAGCCCGGCGGCCAGCAGGAACAGCATCAGCCCGAACTGCAGGCCGTTCAGGGCCTGCTCGGTGATCAATATCCAGTCCACAGCGCGCGGCGCCTCGTCACTTCATCTTGCACGCGGAGGCGTAGGCATCCGCGTGGTTGCTGAAGATCTTGCCCAGCGTCTTGTTGGTCACGCGGCCCTGGCTGTCCTTGGTGATGACGCGCAGGTAGTAGTCCTGGATCGGGTACTGGTTGTTGCCGAACTTGAAGGGCCCGCGCACCGATTCGAACTTGGCAGCCTTCAGCGCCTTCAGCACCGCCTCGTTGTCCTCGATCTTGCCCTTGACGTCGCGCACCGCGGCGGCGATCAGCATGGCCGCGTCATAGCCCTGGCTGGCATAGAGCGAAGGCAGGCGGCCGTAGTCCTTCTGGAAGTCGGCGACGAACTTCTTGTTCGCGGCGTTGTCCATGTCGTGCGCCCACTGCGAGCTGTTGAACATGCCCAGCATCGGGTCGCCCACCGCCTTGATCACATCCTCGTCGGCCGAGAAGCCGGGGCCGAACAGCGTGATGTCCTTCGAGAGACCGGCGCCGACGAACTGCTTGATGAAGTTGATGCCCATGCCGCCGGGCAGGAAGATGTACATCGCATCGGGCTTGGCGGCGCGCGCCTGCGCCAGCTCGGCCGAGTAGTCCAGCTGGCCGAGCTTGGTGTAGATCTCGTCAGCCACCGCGCCCTTGTAGTAGCGCTTGAAGCCGGTCAGCGCATCCTTGCCCGCCGGGTAGTTGGGCGCCAGCAGCACGACCTTCTTGAAGCCCTTGTCCATCACCGTCTTGCCCACCGCCTCGTGCAGGTTGTCGTTCTGCCAGGCGACGTTGAAGAAATAAGGATTGCACTGTTCGCCCGCGTACTGCGAGGGACCGGCATTGGCGCTGACATAGGGCGTCTTGGACGCGAACACCGTGGGGCCGACGGCCAGCATCACGTTGGAGAACACGATGCCGGTCATGAAGTCGACCTTGTCGCGCTTAAGCAGGCGCTCGGTGGTCTGTTTGGCGACGTCGGGGTTCGCCTGGTCGTCGGCGGTGATCACCTCGACCGGCAGGTTGCCGAACTTGCCGCCCAGATGCTTGACCGCGAGGTTGAAGCCGTCGCGGATGTCCACACCCAGGCCGGCGCCGGGGCCGGACAGCGTGCTGAGCATGCCCACCTTGACCTTGTCGGCGGCCCAGGCGGGCTGCAGCGCCAGCGTGGCGGCAGCGGCCGCCGTGCAGAGGAAGAAGCGGGCCTTCTTGCGTGTGCTCATCATGCGTGTCTCCTGGTTGGGAATGGAGGGGGACGGTGCTGCGGCTACTGCTGCTGTGCTTCCTGCCGCAACTTGAAGCGCTGCAGCTTGCCCGTCTCGGTGCGGGGCAGGCTGGCGCGGAACTCTATCGCACGGGGGTACTTGTAGGGCGCGATCGTCGCCTTGACGTGCTCCTGCAATCGCTTGACTGTCGCTTCGTCCGCGGCGAAACCGGGCCTGAGCACGACAAAGGCCTTGACGATCTGGCCGCGCTCCTCGTCGGCCACGCCGATCACCGCGCACTCGGCCACCTCAGGATGGGCCAGCAAGGCACCCTCCACTTCCGGGCCGGCGATGTTGTAGCCGCCGGAGATGATCATGTCGTCGGTGCGCGCCTGGTAGACGAAGTAGCCGTCGGCATCGACCAGGTAGGCATCGCCGGTGAGGTTCCAGCCGTTCTTGACGTACTCGCGCTGGCGCTCGTCGGCCAGGTAGCGGCAGCCGGTCGGCCCCTTGACCGCCAGCTTGCCCACCTGGCCGGGGGGCAAGACCCGACCCTCGTCGTCCATCACGCAGGCCTGGTAGCCGGGCACCGGCTTGCCGGTGGCGCCGCCACGGGCATTGCTCTCGTCGTGCGAGATGAAGATGTGCAGCAGCTCTGTGGCGCCGATGCCGTCGATCATCTCGATGCCGGTGCTGGTCTTCCACAGCTGGCGCGTCGCCGCCGGCAGCGCCTCGCCGGCGCTGACGCATTTGCGCAGCGAGCCGAGCTCGTGCTGGCCGACCTGGGCCGCCATCGCGCGATAGGCGGTCGGCGCGGTGAAGCAGACGCTGGCGCGGTACTGCGCGATCGCCGGCAGCAGCGCGTCGGGCGAGGCCTTTTCCAGCAGCACCGTGGATGCGCCCACGCTCATCGGGAACAGCAGCAGGCCGCCCAGGCCGAAGGTGAAGGCCAGCGGCGGGCTGCCGATGAACACATCGTCCGGCGTGGGCCGCAGGCAGTGCGGCGGCCAGCAGCGCGTGATCGCCAGCACATCGCGGTGGAAGTGCATCGTGCCCTTGGGCTGGCCGGTGGTGCCGGAGGTGAAGGCGATCAGGCTGCAGTCCTCGGCCGCCGTGTCCACGGTGGCGAAGTCCGCCGGCATCGCCGCGGCGCGCGCCTCCAGGCCTTCGGCCATCGTGCTGTTGAAGTGCTGCACGCTGCGCAGCAGCTGCGCATGCTCGGCCTGCGCCGTGGCCAGCTCGTCGGCCAGGCGCGCGTCGCACAGCGCGTGGCTGACCTCGGCCTTGGCGATGATCTGGCCCAGCTCCTTGGCGCGCAGCAGCGGCATCGTCGCCACCGCGATCGCGCCGGCCTTCTGCACCGCGAACCAGCAGGCCGCCATCATCGGGCTGTTGGCGCCGCGCAGCAGCACGCGGTTGCCGGGCTGCACGCCCATCTCGCGCACCAGCACATGGGCGATGCGGTTGGCCTGGGCCTGCAGATCGGCATAGCTCCAGCGCAGCCCGCCGGCACCCTGGATGCACAGGCGATCGCCCTGGCCCTGCGCCACCCAACGGTCGAGCAGCTCGCTGGCGCAGTTCAGGCGCTCGGGAAACTGCAGCTCGGGCAGATCGAAGCGCAGCTCAGGCCACAGCTCGCGCGGCGGCAGCCGGTCGCGGGCGAAGGTATCGACATGGGCGGTGTAGGCCATGGGGTCCGTCTCCGAGAGTCTGGGACAAGGCCGGCGCCGGCGAGCTTGTGGCTCAGGCGCCGTGCTTCAACAAATCGCGGCCGATGATCAGCTGCTGCACCTCGCTGGCACCTTCGTAGATGCGCAGCGCGCGGATCTCGCGGTAGAGCGATTCGACGATCTCGCCGCTCCTCACGCCGCGGCCGCCGAACAGCTGCACGGCCGCGTCGATGACTTTCTGCGCGCCTTCGGTGGCCATCAGTTTGGCCATCGCCGCCTCGCGCGTGATCGTGCGGCCCTGGTCGCGAGCCCAGGCGGCCCGATAGACCAGCAGCGCCGCGCTGTCCACGGTGCAGGCCATGTCGGCCAGCTTGGCCTGGGTCAGCGGCAGATCGGCCAGCGTGGCGCCAAACATGCGTCGTTCGCGCGCATGGGCCAGGCCCTCCTCGAGCGCGCGCCGGCCGAAGCCCAGCGCCGCGGCAGCCACCGAGGTGCGGAACACATCCAGCGTGCGCATCGCGATCTTGAAGCCCTCGCCGGCGGAGCCGATGCGCTGGCTCTTAGGCACGCGGCAATTGGTGAAGCGCAGCCGCGCCAGCGGATGCGGCGCGATCACATCGATGCGTTCGGCGATCTCGAAGCCGGGCTGCTCAGCGTCGACGATGAAGGCTGAGATGCCCTTGGCGCCAGGCCCTTCGCCGGTGCGCGCAAACAGCACGTAGAAGTCCGCAATGCCGCCGTTGGAGATCCAGGTCTTCTCGCCGTTGATGACATAGGCATCGCCCACGTCCACCGCGGCGCACTGCATCGCCGCGACGTCGGAGCCGGCCTCGGGCTCGGACAGCGCGAAGGCCGCCAGCGCCTCGCCGCGCGCCACGCGCGGCAGATAACGTGCGCGCTGCTCGCCCGAGCCGGCCAGCGAGATCGCGCCCGATCCCAGGCCCTGCATCGCGAAAGCGAAATCGGCCAGCCCGTTGTGGCGCGCCAGCGTCTCGCGCAGCAGGCAGATGCTGCGCGTGTCGACTGCCTCCGCCGCGCCGCCTAAAGCCGTGCCGGCCACCGCATGACGCAGCCAGCCGCCCTCGCCCAGCGCGCGCACCAGGCGGCGACATTCGGCGTCGACATCGTCACCATGGCCATGCGCCAGATGGGCGCTGCACCAGGCCTCCAGCCCGGCGGCGAGCTCGCGGTGCTTGTCGTCGAAGAAGGGCCAGTCGAGATGGGACAGGCTTGCGCTCATGCTCAGTCTCCTTCGAAGACGGGCTTCTGCTTGGCGACGAAGGCGTGATACGCGCGGTGGAAATCCTGCGTCATCATGCAGATCGCCTGCGCCTGCGCCTCGGACTCGATCGCCTCGTCCACGCCCATGGCCCATTCCTGGTGCAGCATCTTCTTGGTCATCGCATGGCCGAAGCTGGGGCCGGCGGCCAGCTCGGCGGCCCAGGCCAGCGCCGCGGCTTCCAGCGCCTCGGGTTCATGCAGGCGGTTCAGGAAGCCCCACTGATAGGCCTCGTCGCCGCCCAGCGAACGGCCGCTGTAGAGCAGATCGGACGCGCGGCCCTGGCCGACGATGCGCGGCAGGATCGCGCAGGCGCCCATATCGCAGCCGGCCAGACCGACGCGCGTGAACAGGAAGGCCGTCTTGCTGCGCGCGGTGCCGACGCGCAGATCGGCCGACATCGCCATGATCGCGCCGGCGCCGGCGCAGACGCCGTCGATCGCCGCGATGATGGGCTGCGGGCAGGCGCGCATCGCCTTGACCAGATCGCCGGTCATGCGGGTAAAGGCCAGCAGATCGGGCATGGCCATCTTGGTCAGCGGGCCGATGATCTCGTGCACATCGCCGCCGGAGCAGAAGTTGCCGCCCGCGCCCTGCACCACGATCACCTTGACCTCGTCCACATAGGCCAGGCGGCGGAACAGGTCGCGCAGCTCGGCATAGGACTCGAAGGTCAGCGGGTTCTTGCGCTCGGGGCGGTTCAGCGTGATGACGCCGACGCCGCCGGCTTCCTGGCGCCAGAGGAAATGCTGCGGCTGCCAGCCCTGCAGGCTCTGGCGGTTGCCGCTGGCAAGAGGGGCGGCTATGGCTCGGCTCATGATGGGGTCTTCTCCTTGGTCTTCTTCGTTGTTCTTGCGGTCTTCCCCGCGGCGGCAGCAGGTGCCGCAGGCTCGGCCTCTGCCGCGCTTGCAGCATCCAGGCCCGCCAGATGCTTCTTCAGCACCGCCAGCAGCTCGTAGACCTGGGTCTTCTGCGTCGGCGTCCAGCCGGCCAGCAGCTCCACCACCCAGCCCTCGTGCGTGGCAGCCATGCGCTTGAACTGGCGGCGGCCGGCCGGCGTGAGCTTGACGCTGAAGCTGCGCCGGTCGCTGGGGTGCGGCACGCGCTGCACCAAGCCCTCGGCTTCGAGCTGGTCGGTGATGCCGGTGACGTTGCCGCCGGTGACCATCAGGCGCTGCGACAGTGCGCGCATCGTCAGACCTTCCGGATGGCGCTCCAGCTGCGCCATCAGGTCGAAGCGCGGCAGCGTGGTGCCGAAGTCGCGGCGCAGGCGGTTGCGGATCTGGTCTTCGATGCGCGTGCTGCAGGTCAGCAGGCGCAGCCAGATCTTGATCGCCTGATGGTCGTCGTCGCCCAGCCGCGACTCGAGGTCGGGGCTGCTGAAGTCTTCGTCGTCTTGCTGCATCGTTGTCATGCTGTCTCGCCGCCGCAGACGGCGATGGCCTGGCCGTTGATTGCCGCTGCGCCGCGCTGCGCCAGCCAGGCCACCGTGTGCGCCACCTCCTCGGGGCGGATCAGCCGGCCCTGCGGATTGGCGGTGGCGAGCTCGCGCCGCGCCGCCTCGGCATCGCGGCCGGTCTTGGCGACGATGGTATCGACGGCGCGCGCGACGATCTCGGTATCGGTATAGCCGGGGCAGACCGCGTTGACGGTGACGCCCTTGCCGGCCATCTCCAGCGCCAGCGCACGCGTCAGGCCCAGCACGCCGTGCTTGGCCGCGCAGTAGGCGGCGACGTAGGCATAGCCCTTGAGCGCCGCGGTGCTGGCCACATTGATGACGCGGCCGAAGCCGCGCACCGCCATGCCGGGCAGCACCTGTTGCGTGCAGAGGAAACAGCCGGTCAGGTTGACCTGCAGCATCTGCTGCCACTGCGCCAGCGAGGTCTTCGCGAACGGCGCGGTCTGCACCTGGCCGGCATTGTTGACGAGGATGTCGACGACGCCCTGCTGCTGCACCACGGCGGCGAAGGCGCGCGCGACCTGCGCCTCGTCGGCCACGTCGCAGCCCTGCAGCGCCACGGTGGCGCCAGCGCTGGCCAGGGCCTCGCGCTGCGCGAGCAGGCGCTCGTGCGAGCGGCCCATCAGCGTGACGCGCGCGCCCTGGCGCAGCAGCTCGCGCGCCACCGCCGCGCCTATGCCCGAGCCTCCGCCGGTGACGACGGCATGCAGGCCAGCCAGTTCGGCATTAGTGCTGCTGCTCATGCCTTGGCCGCCTTCTCGCGCTGGAAGCCGGCCTCCAGCTGCGACTTGGCTGTGCGGTACTGGCGGGGCCAGGCCAGTTCGGCGAAGCCGATCTTGGCCGCTTCGCTGAGTGTCCAGGCCGGATTGGCCAGATGCGGCCGCGCCACCGCGCAGAGGTCGGCACGGCCGGCGGCGATGATGCTGTTCACATGGTCGGCCTCGCTGATCGCGCCGACGGCGATGGTGGCGATGCCGGCCTCCTGGCGCACGCGGTCGGCGAACGGCGTCTGGTACATGCGGCCGTAGGTAGGCTTCTGCTCCGGGCTGACCTGGCCGGACGAGCAGTCGATCATGTCGGCGCCGGCGGCCTTGAAGGCCTTGGCGATCTGCACCGCGTCGGCCGGCGTGATGCCACCGTCCACCCAGTCGTGCGCCGAGATGCGCACCGACATCGGCAGCTGCTCGGGCCAGGCCGCGCGCACCGCGGCGAAGACCTCCAGCGGATAGCGCATCCGGTTCTCCAGGCTGCCGCCGTAGTCGTCATCGCGCCGGTTGGTCAGCGGCGAGATGAAGGCCGAGAGCAGATAGCCGTGCGCGCAGTGCAGCTCCAGCCAGTCGAAGCCGCCCGCGGCGGCGCGGCGCGTGGCAGCGACGAAGTCGGCGGTGACGCGGTCCATGTCGGCACGCGTCATGGCGCGCGGGATCTGGCCATCGGGCAGATAGGGCTGGGCCGACGCTGACAGCAGCGGCCAGTTGCCGGCGGGCAAGGGCTGGTCGGCACCGGCGCCATCCCAGGGCGCATTGGTCGAGCCCTTGGGCCCGGCATGGCCCAGCTGCACGCCGATCTTCGCGTCGCTCTCGCGGTGCACGAAGTCGACGATGCGGCGCCAGGCGGCGCCCTGTTCGTCGGTCCACAGGCCCGGGCAGCCCGGCGTGATGCGCGCATCGGGCGAGGTGCAGGTCATCTCCGCCATCACCAGGCCTGCGCCGCCGACGGCACGAGCGCCCAGGTGCATCAGGTGGTAGTCGCCGGCGATGCCGTCCACCGCCGAGTACTGCGCCATCGGCGAGACGAGGACGCGGTTCTTCAGCGTCACCGAGCGCACGCTGTACGGCGTGAACATCGGTGGCACCGCCGTCGCAGCCTCGGGCCGTTTCACGCCAGCGCGCTCGGCGAACCAGCGCTCATAGCCCTCCAGCCAGCCCTTGTCGCGCAGGCGCAGGTTCTCGTGGCTGATACGCTGGCTGCGCGTCAGCATCGAGTACATGAACTGTTCGGGCTCGAGCTGGTCGCAGTAGCGCTGGCCACAGACCTCGAACCATTCCATCGCGTTCCAGGCCGCGTTCTGCAGGCGCAGCGTCTCGACGCGGCGCGCCTCCTGGTAGCTACGCAGCACCGCGGCGATGTCGGCATCGCCCTGCTGCTGGAACTGGCGCGTCAGCTCGATCGCGTCCTCCAGCGCCAGCTTGGTGCCCGAGCCGATCGCGAAGTGCGCCGTGTGCACCGCGTCGCCCATCAGCACCACATGGCTGCCGTGGCGGTTCTTCAGCCACCACTGCTCGCAGACCACGCGCTGGAAGTTCAGCCAGGCCGAGCCGCGCAGGTGGCGCGCATTGGTCATCAGCTTCTCGCCCTGCAGGTTCTCGGCGAAGAGCTTCTCGCAGAAGGCGATCGACTGCTGCTGATCGGCCTGGTCCAGGCCGTGGGCCTGCCAGACATGTTCCGGGCATTCGACGATGAAGGTGGTGGTCTGGTCGTCGAACTTGTAGATGTGCGCCTGGAACCAGCCGTGCTCGGTCTTGCGGAAGTCGAAGGTGAAGGCGTCGTAGAGCTTGTGCGTGCCCAGCCAGATGTAGCGGTTGGGACGGGTGACGATGTCGGGCTTGAAGACCTCGGCGTACTTGCCGCGCACGCGGGAGTTGATGCCGTCGCTGGCGATGATCAGGTCGGCGTCGGCATAGTCCTCGTCGGAATCGGCCTCGGTCTCGAACACCAGCTTGACGCCCAGCTGCTCGCAGCGCGCCTGCAGGATGTTGAGCAGCTTCTTGCGGCCGATGCCGACGAAGCCATGGCCGCCCGAGCGGATGCGCCGCCCCTTGAAGAGCAGCTCGATGTCGTCCCAGTGGTTGAAGGCCTGCTGGATTTCGTCGGCGCTCTCGCGATCCCACAGCCGCATGTTATCCATGGTCGCGTCGGAGAACACCACGCCCCAGCCGAAGGTGTCGTAGGGCTTGTTGCGCTCGACCACGGTGATCTCGTGGCGCGGGTCGAGCTTCTTCATCAGCAAGGCGAAGTAGAGGCCGGCGGGACCGCCGCCGATGCAGGTGATGCGCATATCGCGTCTCGCTCCGAGCCCGGAAGGCACTCGATTTAGGCTTCGATAGTTGAAGCATCAACTAAATTGCCGCACCCGACGCTAGGACAATCCCGCAGGTCGGCCGCCGGGATTGCGGGGGCTCGGGCAAGCTGTTGGAATTAACCGACACCACGCCCGAAGCAACCGGGCCAAGATGCGCGCCGTTTTCGAGGAACACGATGAGGACTGCACCAAGGATCTGGGACATCTCGCCGCTGGTGGCGCCCGAGGCGCCGATCTTTCCCGGCGACGAGCCCTATGCGCTGCGCTGGACCGCCCGGCTTTCGCCCGGCTGCCCGGTGAACCTGAGCGCCGTGACGATGTCGCCGCATGTGGGCGCGCACGCCGACGCGCCGCTGCACTACGCGAACGACGCCCCGGCCATCGACGCGGTGGACCTGGCGGCCTATCTGGGCCCCTGCCGAGTGATCCATGCCATCGGCTGCGGGCCGCTGATCCGCATCGAGCACCTGCAGCAGGCGGTGCAGATGGGCGACCTGCCAGCGCGTGTGCTGGTGCGCTGCTGCGCGCGCGCCGACACGGTGTGGAACCCGGACTTCACCGCCTACGCACCCGAGACGCTGGAATGGCTGGCGGCGCAGGGCGTGCGCCTGGTGGGCATCGATACGCCCTCGGTGGACCCCGCGGACAGCAAGACGCTTGATGCCCACCAGCGCCTGCTGCGCCTGGACCTGCGCGTGCTGGAGAACCTGGTGCTCGACGAGGTGCCCGAGGGCGACTACGAACTGATCGCGCTGCCGCTGAAGCTGGCCGGCGCCTGTGCCTCGCCGGTGCGTGCTGTTCTTCGAGAACTGACCCACCCCCTACGCGCTGACGCGCGCCCCCTCGAGGGGGCGGGCCCGTAGGCCTGGCAAAGCCAGTTCCTCGGGCCCCGCTGAGTGGATTCACCGAGGCTTAGAGCAACGATGGAGCATATCGAATGAAGATTGAGACTAGAGAGCAGGCACTGGCGCTGGACGCGGCCGATCCGCTGCGCGCGCTGCGCGAGCAGTTCGACCTGCCCGCCGGTGTGATCTACCTGGACGGCAACTCGCTGGGCGTGCTGCCCAAGGCCACCGCTGCCCGCGTGCAGCAGGTGGTGACGCAGGAGTGGGGCAATGACCTGATCAAGAGCTGGAACAGCGCCGGCTGGATCGATATGCCGGCGCGCATCGGCGACAAGATCGCGCGCCTGGTCGGCGCGGCGCCGGGCGAGCTGGTGGTGGCGGATTCGACCTCGCTGAACCTCTACAAGGTGCTGAGCGCGGCGATCCGCATCGCGCAGGCCGATGCGCCGCAACGCAAGACCATCGTCTCCGAGCGCAGCAACTTCCCCACCGACCTCTACATCGCCGAGAGCCTGTGCCAGCAGCACGGCCTGACGCTGAAGCTGATCGAGCGCGAGGACGAGCTGCCGGCAGCGCTGGACGGCGACGTGGCAGTGCTGATGCTGACGCAGGTGAACTACCGTAGCGGCTATATGCACGACATGGCCGCGGTGACGTCGGCGGCGCATGCCGCGGGCGCGCTGGTGATCTGGGACCTGGCGCATTCGGCCGGCGCGATCCCGGTGGACCTCAACGGCGCCGGCGCCGACTTCGCCATCGGCTGCGGCTACAAATACCTGAACGGCGGTCCCGGCGCGCCGGCCTTCGTGTGGGCGCATGCGCGGCATGTCGATCGATTCTGGCAACCGCTGTCGGGCTGGATGGGCCACGCCTCGCCCTTCGAGTTCACGCCCCACTACCAGCCGGCCGGCGGCATGCGCCGCTACCTCTGCGGCACGCCTTCGATCCTCGCGAGCGCCGCGCTGGAATGTGGCGTGGACACCCTGCTCGCGGCCGAGCCGCTGGGCGGCATGGCGGCATTGCGCAAGAAATCGGTGACGCTGACCGAGGCCTTCATCGCGCTGGCCGAGGCGCGCTGTGGCGAGCTTGGCGTGCGCCTGTCGTCGCCGCGCGATGCTGCGCAGCGCGGCAGCCAGGTTTGCCTGAGCCTGGCGGCACCGCTGCACGAGGCCGGCTATGCGGTGGTGCAGGCGCTGATCGCGCGCGGCGTGATCGGCGACTTCCGGGCTGGTGACCCGGCGCGGCTCGATGTCGTGCCGCACATCCTGCGTTTCGGCTTCACGCCGCTGTACATCGGCTTCACCGAGGTCTGGGACGCAGTGGAGCATCTGCGCCAGGTGCTGGCCAGCGGCGAATGGCGCGAGGCGCGCTTCAACCAGAAAGCGAGCGTGACATGAGCTGCCCCCATCAACCAGCCGGCGCGTCCATCACCGAGAGCATCGTCAAGGAGGAAGGTGCCCAGCTCGATTTCTCGCGCGACATGAGCTACGGCGACTACCTGCAGCTGGACCAGCTGCTGTCGGCCCAGCATCCGCTGTCGCCGGCGCATGACGAGATGCTCTTCATCGTGCAGCACCAGAGCTCCGAGCTGTGGATGAAGCTGATGCTGCATGAGCTGCATGCCGCCGTGGCCTGCGTGGCCGGCGACCGGCTGCCCGAGGCTTTCAAGATGCTGGCGCGCGTCTCGCGCATCATGGAGCAGCTGGTCCATGCCTGGGATGTGCTGGCGACGATGACGCCGCCGGAGTACAGCGCGATCCGGCCCTATCTGTCCAACAGCAGCGGCTTCCAGAGCTGGCAGTACCGCCAGATCGAGTTCATGCTGGGCAACAAGAACGCCGCGATGCTGCGCCCGCACGAGCACAAGCCCGAGCGTCTGGCCGCGGTGCGCAGCGCCTACGAGTCGCCCTCGCTCTACGACGAGGTGCTGCGCCTGATGGCGCGCCGCGGCCTGGCCGTGCCGGCCAGCCACACCGAGCGCGACTGGTCGCAGCCCTATGCGGCCGACGAGGCGGTGAAGGCCGCCTGGCTGGCCGTCTATCGCGACCCCAAGGCGCACTGGGACCTCTACCAGATGGGCGAGGAACTGGTGGACATGGAGGACGCGTTCCGGCTCTGGCGCTTCCGCCACCTGACCACGGTGGAGCGCGTGATCGGCTTCAAGCGCGGCACCGGCGGCACCTCGGGCGTGGGCTATCTGCGCAAGATGCTCGACGTGGTGCTGTTCCCCGAGCTCTGGGCGCTGCGCACCGAGCTGTAGGCCCGACGCGCACAGGCCCGGCGGCGCCGGGGCTGCTCTGACACAATTCGGCCACATCCACGAACCACGACGGCGCCGCGCCCACGAAGCGCGGCGCCGACAGCCGAAAGCCGCTGCCATGGACACCCGCACCTCGACCATCACCCTGCGCATCGAACGCGTGCGCGACGCGCTGCGCCAGGCCGGCGCCCATGCGGCCCTCGTGCCCTCGGCCGACCCGCATCTGTCCGAATACCTGCCCGAGCGCTGGCAGGGGCGGCAGTGGCTGTCGGGCTTCAGCGGCTCGATGGGCACGCTGGTGGTGACGCTGGATCGCGCGGCGATCTTTGCCGACAGCCGCTACTGGACGCAGGCCGAGGTGGAACTGGCCGGCACCGGCATCGAGCTGGTGAAGATACCCACCGGCGCGGCGACGCACTACATCGACTGGATAGGCGAGCAGCTGCAGTTCGGCCAGGCCCTGGCGGTGGACGGCCAGGTGCTGGGTCTGGCGCTGGCGCAGCAGCTGCGCAATGCACTGGGCCGCAAGGGCATCGCGCTGCGCAGCGAGCTGGATGTGGTGCAGGCCGCCTGGGACGGCCGCCCCGACCTGCCTGCCGCGAGCATCTACGAGCATCTGCCGCCGCATGCCGTGGTGTCGCGTGCCGACAAGCTGGCGCAGGTGCGCGCCGCGATGACGCGCCTGGGCGCCACGCATCACTTCATCTCCACCGTCGACGACGTCGCCTGGCTGCTCAATCTGCGCGGTGCGGACGTCAGCTACAACCCGGTCTTCCTCGCGCACGTCTTGATGGACGGGCAAGGCCTGACCCTCTTCGTCGGCGCCGGCAAGATCCCCGCGGAGCTGCAGGCGCGACTGGCCGCTGACGGCGTGACGATCGCCGACTACGCACAGGCAGCCGCGGCGCTGGCCGCGCTGCCGGGCGACGCGGTGCTGCTGGTCGACCCACGCCGCGTCACGCTGGGTCTGCGCGAAGCCGTGCCGGCCGAGGTCAAGGTGATCGAGGCGATCAACCCCAGCACGCTGGCCAAGAGCCGCAAGACCGTCGGCGAGGCCGCGCATGTGCGCGAGGCGATGGCACAGGACGGCGCCGCGATGTGCGAGTTCTACGCCTGGTTCGAGGCCGCGATGGCGCGCGGCGAGCGCATCACCGAGATCACCATCGACGAGCGCCTGAGCGCGGCGCGCGCCAAGCGGCCCGGCTTCGTGGGTCTGAGCTTCCCGACCATCGCCGGCTTCAATGCCAATGGCGCGATGCCGCACTACCGCGCCACGGCCGAGTCGCATGCCGTGATCGAAGGCAACGGCCTGCTGCTGATCGACTCGGGCGCGCAATACCTGGGCGGCACCACCGACATCACCCGCGTCTGGCCGATCGGCACGGTCAGCGCGGCGCACAAGCGCGACTACACGCTGGTGCTCAAGGGCACGATGAATCTGTCGCGCGCGGTGTTCCCGCGCGGCACGCTGAGCCCGATGCTGGACAGCCTGGCGCGCGTGCCGCTGTGGGAGCACGGCATCGACTTCGGCCACGGCACCGGCCATGGCGTGGGTTACTTCATGAACGTGCACGAAGGCCCGCAGAGCATCTCCAAGGCGGTGGCCGAGCCGCAGATGGCGATGGAGCCGGGCATGATCACCTCGATCGAGCCCGGCGTGTACCGGCCCGGCCAATGGGGCGTGCGCATCGAGAATCTGGTGCTCAACGTCGTCAAGGACACGCCCGAGCAGGGCCAGTTCGGCGAGATGCTGGCCTTCGAGACCCTGACGCTGTGCCCGATCGACACGCGCTGCATTGAAAAGGGCCTGCTTCGTGCCGACGAGGTCGCCTGGCTGAACGACTACCACGCGACCGTGCGCGCGCGTCTGGCGCCGCTGCTGAGCGGCGAGGCACTGGCCTGGCTGCAGGCGCGGACCGAGGCAATCTAAACCTTGGCGGGCCGCGTGCCCGCCGCCTGCATCACATCTGCCGGAACAGGTGCAGATAGCTGCGGCTGACCGGCAGGATCTCCGGCCGGCCGCGCAGATGCACATCGGCCGTCTCGTTGGGACCGCGGGTCACATGGCTGATCGCGCGCAGGTTCACCACCACCGAGCGGTGCACCTGGGCGAAGGTCTGCGGATCGAGCTGCTCGACCAGTTCGCGGATCGGCGTGCGGATCAGCGCCTCGCCCTCCTGCCAGACCACCAGCGTGTACTTCTCGTCCGAGCGCAGGAAGATCACCTGATCCACTGGGATCAGCTTCAGCGTCGAGCCCACCGAGGCGCGCAGCCATTGCAGCGGCGCTGGCTTGCCGCTGCCCGCTTCGTCTGCGCCACTGCCCTGCTTGAGCCGCTCGCTGATCTGCGCCAGCGCCTGTTCCAGGGCCTGCTCCAGACGGGCCTGGGCGGGGCTGTCCTGGCCTGCCGTCTGCGCCGCATCGCCCAGACGCTGCTGCAGGCGCTGCACGGTGTCCTGCAGCCGCGTCTGTTCGATCGGCTTGACCAGATAGTCCAGCGCGCCCTGGTCGAAGGCCTGCACCGCGTACTGCTCATACGCGGTGACGAAGACCAGCTGCGCACGACGCGCGATCTGCCGCGCCGCCTCGACACCGTTCATGCCGGGCATGTGCACGTCGAGAAAGACGATCTGCGGCTGCAGCTTCTCGAACAGCTCGATCGCTTCGCGGCCGTTGCGCGCCTGGCCGACGATGCGCAGCTCGGGCCAGGCCTGCGCCAGACCGCGCGCCAGGCTGTCGCGCAGCAAGGGCTCGTCGTCGGCAATCAGCGCGGTAGGAGCGACAGGGTTCTCGGTGCGGTTGCTCATGGCTGGAACTCAATCTCGGCGCGCAGGCCATGAGGTGCATTCTCTGCCAGGTCCAGCCGCGCCGAGCTGCCGAAGAAGACACTCAGGCGTTCACGCAGGTTGCGCAGCCCGGTACCGCTGCCCATCTGGCGCGTGAGACCGACGCCAGTGTCGGCCACCCACAAGCGCACCGGCCCGTCGACGCCATCGCGCCGCCCTCCGACCTCGATGCTGCCGCCTTGCTCGCTGGGGTCGATGCCATGGCGTACGGCGTTCTCAACCAGCGTCAGCAAAGCCATCGGCGGAAAGCGCAGGCCATGCAGCGCGGCCGGCACCTCGATGCGGTACTGCATGCGATCGGGCATGCGCAGATGCATTAGTTCAAGATAGGCACGCACCAGGGCCAGCTCGTCGCCCAGGCTGGCAGTCTGGTCCTGCAGGCGCGGCATCGCAGCACGAAGGTAGGCAATCAGGCTGGACAGCACCGGGCCGGCCTGCGGCGAACCAGTCTCGACCAGCGCCCGCACATTGGCCAGCGTGTTGAAGAGGAAATGCGGCTCAACCTGGGCCTGCAGCAGACGCAGCCGCGAGTCCAGCGCCTGGCGCTCCAGCTCGCTGCGCTCGAGCTCGAAGTGCAGCGCCTGGCTGCGCGCCTCGGCATCGCGCTGGCGGTACAGCGCCCCCATCGCCAGCAAGGGGCCGATCAGCAGGCCTGAGCCAGCGATCCAGATGAAGCCCAGGATGCGTCCTTCACTGGCGAGCAGCGTGTCGATGTCCCCACCCACAGAGACCAGGTAGACGAGCAGCGTGCCCAGCGGCACCATCAGCGCCACGATCAGCACCTGCACCAGCCAGCGCGCCGCCCAGCGCGGCAATCGGCGCGGCCACTGGCCGGCGGCAGAGAAGCCCAACAGGGCCAGCAGCGCGATGAAGATCGTGCGCCCCAGCAGAACGACGAAGGGCGTGATGAAGATCGGGTTGAGCAGCGTCGCAGCCAGCACCGCCAGCGTCAGGGCCAGGCCGATGCGCCATGGCGTCAGAGAGGCGACAAAGCCCTGCCACGCCAATCGGTGGCTGGGCAATTCAGACGCGTGGTGCGATGCGGACTCGGACTGCATGGCCGGCACGATAGCCGCACCCGGCGCCTTGCCCAAGCCAAGCAGGCCATCGAGGCGATGAATGACAGAAAAAGCGTCGTCAGCCGCAGCGGCGCGGCCGCCTGGCCACCATCAGGAAAGCGATCAGGACAGCGACTTGCGCCCGCACATGATCACATCTCGACCCGCATTGATCGCAAAACGCAGCGCATCCGCCGGCGTCGGCCAGCCATAGCCGCCAGCCAGGCTCTCGTCGCGGAAGGTTTCCTGACGACTGGCGGCACCACGCACCTGAACGACGACCACGGCCGCCACATAGCCATAGGCACGCGGTCGCTCGATGGCCCCGGCGTAGATCCGATAGTCTCCTGTATCGACTTCTTCGAAGTGCATGGCCTCGCTCCCTGCGTCAGACAGAACCACATCGCTGAACGCACTATGCGCGCAGCCTGACAAAGAAGCCATACGACCTAAGAGTGCCCCCCGAAGTGGGACGAGCATGGCCAGCAATGAAAAGGCCCGGCACATCGTGCCGGGCCTCAACCGGGAGCCTGTCGATCAGCCGGCAGTGGCCGGCTCCACCTTGGACCTGCTGTCGCGCGGTTTGTTGGGCTGGATGTCCAGCTTGACCTCGCCGTCCTCTTCCACGTCCACGGTCAGGCGACCGCCGTCGACAAGTCGGCCGAAAAGCAGCTCATCGGCCAGCGCACGACGGATGGTGTCCTGGATCAGTCGCTGCATCGGTCGCGCACCCATCAGCGGATCGAAGCCCTTCTTGGCCAGATGCTTGCGCAGTGCATCGGTGAAGGTCACTTCCACCTTCTTCTCGGCCAGCTGGCTTTCGAGCTGCAACAGGAACTTGTCGACCACACGCAGGATGATCTCCTCGTCCAGCGCACGGAAGGAAACGATCGCATCCAGGCGGTTACGGAACTCGGGCGTGAACAGGCGCTTGATGTCGGCCATCTCGTCGCCGCGTTCACGCGCGGTCGTGAAGCCGATCGTGGCCTTGTTCATCGTCTCGGCGCCCGCATTGGTCGTCATGATGATGATCACATTGCGGAAGTCGGCCTTGCGCCCGTTGTTGTCGGTCAGCGCGCCGTGGTCCATCACCTGCAGCAGCACGTTGAACACATCGGGATGCGCCTTCTCGATCTCGTCGAGCAGCAGCACGCAGTGCGGCTTCTTGGTGACCGCTTCGGTCAGCAGGCCGCCCTGGTCGAAGCCCACATAGCCCGGAGGCGCGCCAATCAGGCGGCTCACCGCATGGCGCTCCATGTACTCGGACATGTCGAAGCGGATCAGCTCGATGCCCAGGATATAGGCCAGCTGCTTGGCCACCTCGGTCTTGCCGACACCGGTCGGGCCGCTGAACAGGAAGGAGCCGATCGGCTTGTCCGGACGCCCCAGGCCCGAGCGAGCCATCTTGATCGCCGCTGCCAGCGCATCAATGGCCGGATCCTGGCCGAAGACCACACTCTTCAGATCGCGGTCCAGGCTCTTGAGCTTGCCACGGTCGTCGCTGGACACGGACGCCGGCGGGATGCGGGCGATTTTCGCGACGATGTCCTCCACCTCGGTTCGGGTGATGGTCTTCTTCTGCTTGCTCTTGGGCAGGATGCGCTGCGCGGCACCCGCCTCGTCGATCACGTCGATGGCCTTGTCAGGCAGATGTCGGTCATTGATGTACTTGGCCGACAGCTCGGCCGCTGCCTGCAGCGCGCCCAGTGCGTACTTGACGCTGTGGTGCTCCTCGAAGCGCGACTTCAGGCCCTTGAGGATCTCGACCGTTTGCTCGACCGAAGGCTCGACCACGTCGATCTTCTGGAAGCGCCGCGATAGCGCCGCGTCCTTTTCGAAGATGCCGCGGTACTCGCTGAAGGTGGTCGCGCCTATGCAGCGCAGCTGGCCACTGGACAGGGCCGGCTTCAGCAGATTGCTGGCATCCAGCGTGCCGCCCGATGCCGCACCGGCTCCGATCAGCGTGTGGATCTCGTCGATGAACAGGATTGCGTGCGGCTGCTCGCGCAGCTGCTTCAGCACCGCCTTCAGGCGCTGCTCGAAGTCACCGCGGTACTTGGTGCCCGCCAGCAGCGCGCCCATGTCCAGCGAATAGACCACGCTGTCGGCAAGCACGTCGGGCACATCGCCTTCGGTAATGCGCCAGGCCAGACCTTCGGCGATCGCCGTCTTGCCCACACCCGCTTCGCCGACCAGCAACGGGTTGTTCTTGCGCCGACGGCACAGCACCTGCACCACGCGCTCGACCTCACCCTCGCGACCGATCAGCGGATCGATCTTGCCGTCCTTGGCAAGCTGGTTGAGGTTCTGCGTGAACTGCTCCAGCGGCGAGCCCTTGCCGCCAGCCGCCTGGCCCTCGGCTTCCTCGCGCTCGTTCTCCGCGCCGCCACCGCCCTCCTGACCCTTGGGAGGCTCGGGCGGCTCGCTTTTCTTGATGCCGTGCGCGATGTAGTTCACCACGTCCAGGCGAGTGACGCCCTGCTGGTGCAGGTAGTACACGGCATGCGAGTCCTTCTCGCCGAAGATCGCCACCAGCACATTGGCGCCGGTGACTTCCTTCTTGCCGCTGCCCGTGGATTGCACGTGCATGATGGCGCGCTGGATGACGCGCTGGAAACCCAGCGTCGGCTGCGTGTCCACCTCTTCGGTGCCGCCGACGGTCGGCGTGTTGTCCTTGATGAACTGCGACAGGCTCTTGCGCAGATCGTCGATATTGGCCGAGCAGGCACGCAGTACCTCGGCCGCCGATGGGTTGTCCAGCAACGCCATCAGCAGGTGCTCCACGGTGATGAACTCGTGGCGCTGCTGGCGTGCTTCGACAAACGCCATGTGCAGGCTGACTTCAAGCTCTTGCGCGATCATGCGGCCTCCATAATGCACTGCAGAGGGTGGCCCGCACGCCTCGCAGCGGCAAGCACCAGTTCCACCTTGGTGGCTGCGACGTCCTTGGTGAACACACCGCAGACACCGCGACCCTCGTGGTGGATTTTGAGCATGATTTGGGTGGCAGTATCCAAATCAAGCCGGAAATATTCCTGCAACACCATCACAACGAACTCCATCGGCGTGAAGTCGTCGTTGAGCAGCAGCACCTGATACAGCCGCGGCGGCTCTGTCCGCTGGGCAATGCGCTCAAGGATGGTCGTTCCTTCCGCATCGTCCTGACCAGAACCGGGCCGGGGCGGCTGTACGCGAGGTCGCTTGGGTGGCTGACGGGGTGTATCAGGCATGTCTCGATTCTATAGATTGGGCCTCAGCCCTAAGGCTGCAAGCCCAATGCCGTCCAGGCAGTCGGGCGCACCCATCGAATCCCGAGCAAGCATAGAGCCGGCATGCGTCCCCCTGGGGACGCACCGAATTGACAGGGGCTTGACGGCAATTTGAGAATGGGATTGGTGCAAAGACACCGGGATGGAGAAGGAAAATGGAAAAAGGTACTGTGAAGTGGTTCAACGACGCCAAGGGCTTTGGTTTCATTGAACCTGAATCGGGCGGCGAGGACGTGTTCGCGCACTTCTCGGCCATCCAGATGGAAGGCTTCAAGACGCTGCGCCAAGGCGGCAAGGTCCTGTTCGAGCTGGTGCAAGGCCCCAAAGGCCAGTTGGCGCAGAACATCACGCCGACTGAGGACGAAGTCTCCGGCCAGCCCAGCCTGTCCGGCGCCTGAGTCGCGCCGGCCCCACGCCGGCTCGTTAGAGAAAGAAAACCCCGCCAGGCTTTCGCCTCGGCGGGGTCCTGGTGCTGGCTGATGCCAACAACGGTCAACAGTGGCGGGCGCCGCATCGCGCCCGCCAGGCAGTGATCACATGTTCTCGATCATCACCTGACCGAAGCCCGAGCAGGACACCTGTGTCGCACCCTCCATCAGGCGAGCGAAGTCATAGGTGACCTTCTTGCTCTGGATGGCCTTCTCCATCGAGGAGATGATCAGGTCAGCAGCATCCTTCCAGCCCATGTGGCGCAGCATCATCTCGGCCGAGAGGATCTCGGAGCCCGGATTGACATAGTCCTTGCCGGCATACTTCGGGGCCGTGCCGTGCGTGGCTTCGAAGCAGGCCACCGAGTCCGACAGGTTGGCGCCCGGAGCGATGCCGATGCCGCCGACCTGAGCCGCCAGCGCGTCGGACACGTAGTCGCCATTCAGGTTGAGCGTGGCGATCACCGAGTACTCGGCCGGGCGCAGCAGGATCTGCTGCAGGAAGGCGTCAGCGATCGAATCCTTGATGACGATTTCCTTGCCGGTCTTCGGATTCTTGAACTTGCACCACGGGCCGCCGTCGATCAGCTCGGCACCGAATTCCTTCTGGGCCAGGGCATAAGCCCAGTCACGGAAGCCACCTTCGGTGAACTTCATGATGTTGCCCTTGTGCACGATGGTCACGCTGGGCTTGTCATTGTCGATGGCGTACTGGATGGCCTTGCGCACCAGACGCTCGGTGCCCTCGCGAGACACAGGCTTGATGCCGATGCCCGAGGTGTTCGGGAAACGGATCTTCTTCACGCCCATCTCATCGATGAGGAACTTGATCAGCTTCTTGGCCTTGTCGCTCTCGGCCTCGTACTCGATGCCAGCGTAGATGTCTTCCGAGTTCTCGCGGAAGATGACCATATTGGTCTTCTCGGGCTCCTTCAGCGGCGAAGGCACGCCCTTGAAGTACTGCACCGGACGCAGACAGACATACAGATCCAGCTCCTGGCGCAGCGCGACGTTCAGCGAACGGATACCGCCACCCACGGGCGTGGTCAGCGGGCCCTTGATCGAGACGACATAGTCCCTGAGCACCTGCAGGGTCTCCTCGGGCAGCCAGACATCGGGCCCGTAGACCTTGGTCGACTTCTCGCCGGCGTAGACCTCCATCCAGTGGATCTTCTTCTTGCCGCCGTAGGCCTTAGCCACCGCCGCATCCACGACCTTGATCATCACCGGCGTGATGTCGAAACCCGTGCCATCACCTTCGATGTAAGGAATGATCGGGTTGTCGGGAACGTTCAGCGAGAAATCCGCATTGACGGTGATCTTCTGACCACCTTCGGGCACCTTGATGTGTTGGTACATGACTTGTCGTCTCCGCTTGTAGCGTGGGGAATTGGCCGGGTTGCTGATTCTATGCCAGCGAGGCTTTCACTTTCCTGATGTGGAAGCGACCTTGCGTGATGTGAAATTGGTCAGGAGCACAGTTCGACCACGCGCTCCCACAGGCCGTGAGACAGCGCCCAGCCGGAAGCGAGCACCAAACCAAGGCCGGCGACGCGAACCGCCCAACGCATGCCGCCCTCTCCGAAGCCGAACAAGCGATTCAACAGCATCGGTCCGAGCAGCAGTCCAAGGCCAGAGGCGGCGGCGAAACAAGCCATCACCAGCGCACCCTGCAGCGGCCCTGATGCGAGCGCGGCCACCATCAATGCCGACTGCAGCAGGCCGCAAGGCCAAGCCAGCCATGCCAATCCAGCAGCGCCAGCCCGGACAGGACGACCCAACGCGACCGCACCACGACCGAGGCCCGTCACCGACACCGTCGCAACGCCTGCGGTCGGGCGGCGACCAATGTTCTCTATCCAGGCGGGCTGGCGACCACGCCAGAGCAGATAGATGCCCAACATCAGCGCTGCCATGTGGACGAGTACCCACAGCGGCCGCAACACGGCAGCGGCCTTGCCAAAGTCGGCAATCAAGCCGACGCTTGCCGCAGCGACAGCACCGCCCACCGCATAGCTGAACAGCCTTCCTAAATGGAGGCTCAGCTGCGCCCGACGTTCGCCATGCGTCAGCCCGGCGCACGCTGGACCGCACATGGCAAGGCAATGAGGCGCCCCAGCCAAACCCATCAGCAGCGCAGAGCCTGCGAGTGCAATATCCATTGTCAAATGATGCGGGAAAACTTCTCCCGCGTGCGATCCGCCTGCAGATAACGGTCAAACACCATGGCCACGGCACGCACGAAGAACCAGCCCTTGGCTGTCACTTCGATCGAGGCGGGCAGCAACTCCACCAAGCCGGCCTCTTCCAACTGGCGCAGTTGCTCCAACTCCTTGTGAAAGTAGTCCCGCACCTTGATCAAGTGCGCCAGTTCGATCGACTCGAACTCGACCCGCCCCTGGCACATCAAGGCCATGATCACCGCGCGACGCAGCAGGTCATCGCGATTGAGCGCCAAGCCGCGTTGAATGGGCAACTGCCCCTGGCGCAGCGCGTCGTAGTACTCGGGCAGGGTCTTGGCATTCTGGCTGTAAGTGGCGCCGACGCGGCCGATGGACGACACCCCCAGCCCGATCAGATCGCAGTCAGGCTGGGTGCTGTAGCCTTGAAAATTCCGATGCAGGCGGCCTTGCCGCTTGGCAACAGCAAGCGGATCGTTGGGCAAGGCAAAGTGATCCATTCCGATGTAGCTGTAGCCATGCCCCAGAAAGCCGCTGATCGCTGCTGAGAGCATGTGTAGCTTGTCAGCGGCCACGGGTAGCTTGCTGGCATCGATGCGCCGTTGCGGCTTGAAGCGTTGCGGCAAATGCGCATACCCATACAGCGCGATCCGATCCGGCCTGAGGCCAGCGACCTGCGCGATCGTGCGCGCGAAGGAGTCCGGCGTCTGCTGCGGCAGACCATAGATGAGGTCGACGTTGGTGGACTCGAAGCCGAGTGCACGCGCCTCCTGCATCAAAGTCGCGACGCTGTCGAAGCTCTGCACCCGGTGGACCGCCTTCTGAACGTCGGCATCGAAGTCCTGCACTCCGAAGCTGAGCCGATTGAAGCCCAGGCTGCGCAAATGTGCCAGTCGAGCATGGCTGACCGTGCGCGGATCGACTTCGATCGAGACCTCGGCTCCTGGTGCCAGCCTGAAGTGACCATGGATCTCGTGCATCAAGCCCGCCAGTTCAGCATCGCTGAGGAAGGTAGGCGACCCCCCCCCCAGATGGAGCTGCGACACCGTTTCCTGCCGGCCCAGGCGCGCTCGGGTGAGCGTCATCTCGGTGCTCAGCGCCTGCAGATACTCGGCAGCACGCTCATGATGCTTGGTGATGACCTTGTTGCACGCGCAGTAGTAGCACACCGATTCGCAGAAAGGGATGTGCACGTACAAAGACAGCGGAGCGCCGCCGCCCACCTGCGAGCCGCCGGCGCGCTGCGACAGCGCCTGCTCGTACTGCTCGACGGTGAAGGCCTCAACGAATCGATCGGCCGTCGGGTAGGAGGTGTAGCGTGGACCAGGGACGTCAAAGCGACGCAACAGCTCCTCATCGATGCCAGCGGGGATCTCTGTAGTACTTGCAGCCATGGCCGAGACTGTGCCAAGCTCGGCCCAGCGCCCGTTGACCTTGGTCAAGCTTGGCCCGCATAGGGACGGCAACAATGCTCTGCGTTTTGAGGAGCATCATGTTCACTAGCCCGACTACAGCTGCAGCCAACGCCGAACCAGAGGTCAACCAGGCGCCTTGTGGAGGCAAGAACATAATGCGCAGCATGACTCAGATTCCACCCATCAAGATCGAGCCTTTCAAGGTGGCCTGCTCGAGCTGCAATCTGCGCGAGCTTTGCCTGCCGGTGGGCATGTCCAAGAGCAACCTGGAGCAACTTGATGCCCTGGTGGCGACACGCCGCAGCGTGGCGCGGGGCGACACGCTGTTCCGCGCCGGCGACTCCTTCCAGTCGCTCTATGCAGTGCGAACCGGCTTCTTCAAGACCTGCGTTTCTTCCGAAGACGGGCGTGATCAGGTCACGGGCTTCCAGATGGCTGGCGAGCTGCTCGGTCTGGATGGCATCAGCAACGACCGACACTCTTGCGATGCCGTCGCGCTGGAGGATTCGCAGGTCTGCGTGATCCCGTTCAGCGAGCTGGAAAACCTGTCGCGTGAGTTCACCGACCTGCAGCATCAGTTCCACAAGATCATGAGCCGCGAGATCGTGCGCGACCATGGCGTGATGCTGCTGCTGGGCAGTATGCGAGCCGAGGAGCGACTCGCCGCCTTCCTGCTCAACCTCACCCAGCGCCTTCAGGCGCGGGGCTTTTCCGCATCCAGCCTGGTGCTGCGCATGACGCGCGAGGAGATCGGCAGCTATCTCGGCCTGAAGTTGGAGACGGTCAGCCGCACCTTTTCGCGCTTCCAGGATGAGGGGCTGCTCGAAGTCAAGCAGCGCCAGATCACCATCGTCGATCAGGCCGGTCTCGAGCGCTTGGTCAACTACAGCGGCAGCGCCTGCTGATTCGACACCGGGCGCTGGGCCCGAGCCCCTGCGCCGCTGCAGCGGGCACAGCTGAGGCGGCGAACTGCCGCCTTTGGAGGCCGTTCGATCGCCCGCTCACTCCCCCGCTTTTTCGTCCGGTGGCGATGTAGCCAGCAAGACCGAGATGCCTGCGCCAAGCGACACGATTGCCCAGAACAGCACAAACGCGACGGTGTAGACCGCCGAGTTGGGCAGCGGCTGCAGTCTGTCCAGGTGCGCGAGCTCGCTGGGATCAACGAGAGCGAAGACCAGCAACTCCAGCACGCCGGCCATCATGAACGACGGCCACAACACCACCATCAGCAACCGCCGGCGAGGACTGGGCGGGGGCTGGACTTCGCTGAGGTCCTCCCGCATGGCGCCACTCACTGGCCACCCGTGGCGGCGTGATTCCTGGCCTTGACGGCCGGTTGCATCGACACCGGTCCGGCCTTTTCCGCCGTGCCCGCCTGGCTCGTGGTGTCGAGCACAGGATCGGGGTAGCGCAGCGCAATGAACAGCGTGACAAAGCCCGCCACCACCACGGTGAGCGGACCGCCGACGACCAGCCACATGGTGCGCTCGTTCCACCAGGGCTTGGGCTGCATGCTCTTCTCTGCCTCACTCATCGCGATCTCCTTGTCGGTCAGCTTGGGGTGCGGGGCGCTCGTTCAGCGCGGCACCACAAAGGTGGACTTCTCTTCAATGCGGTACTCGGGCTCCACACCAGGCCGGTCGCGCCGCTCGATCTGGAAGCGGATCTCATGTGCGCCGCTACCGGCACGCGCAGCACTCTCCGGCGGCAGGCGCAGAGCCACCGACACCCAACGGGCCTCGGCAGGCGCGACATCCAGCTCGATCGGGCGGCTCGTCACCAGCCCAGGCAAGCCACTGGCCGTGATGCGGAAATGATGGCCAGCTTCGGTCGCATTCATCACCTGAAGCCGGTAGACATTCTCGACGTAGCCGTCCTCGACCAGTCGCGCCAATGACGCTCGATCGCGCACCACATCGACCTTGAACGGCGTACGCAGATACAGACTGGTCAGCACGGCCACGCAGATGGCCACCAGTATGGACGTGTAGATCAGAACACGCGGCCGGAACATCCGGCGCAGCACCTGGCTGCGAGTGAGGTGCTGCGACAGCCCGTTCTGGGTGTCGTAGCGCACCAGTCCGCGGGCATAGCCCATCTTGTCCATCACGCTGTCGCATACATCGACGCAGGCGGCACAGCCAATGCACTCGTACTGCAGGCCCTTGCGGATGTCGATGCCGGTCGGACAGACATGCACGCACAAATTACAGTCGATGCAGGAGCCGAGCCCGAGTTCCTTGGGATCGGCTTTCTTGCTACGCGAGCCGCGCGGCTCGCCGCGCTCGGCGTCGTAGCTGATGATCAGTGTGTCCTTGTCGAACATCGCGCTCTGAAAGCGCGCATAGGGACACATGTACTTGCAGACCTGTTCGCGCATATGGCCGGCAAAGCCATAGGTGGCGAAGCCGTAGAACAGGATCCAGAACATCTCCCAGGGCCCGAGTCCAAGGCCGGCCACCTCGACTGCCAGCGTCTTGATTGGCGTGAAGTAGCCAACGAACGTGAAGCCGGTCCACAAGGCGATAGCCACCCAGGCCAGTTGCTTGCCGCCCTTGCGCAGCAGCTTCTCGCCGTTCCACGGCGACGCATCCAGCTTCATTCGTGCGGTGCGATCGCCTTCGAACTTGCGCTCCACCCACATGAAGATCTCGGTGTAGACCGTCTGCGGGCAAGCATAGCCGCACCACAGGCGGCCGGCCACGGCAGTGAAGAGGAACAGCGCGTAGGCCGAAATCAGCAGCAGCGCCGTGAGATAGATGAAGTCCTGCGGATACAGGACCAGACCGAAGATGTAGAAACGGCGCGCTGCCAGATCGAAGAGCACGATCTGACGGCTGCCCCAGTCGAACCAGGGCAGGCAGTAGAACAGCAGCTGCGTGATCCAGACCAGAGCCCAGCGCCAGGTTGCGAACCAGCCAGTGACGGCGCGCGCATAGATCTTCTTCTGTGCCTGGTAAAGGGACACCATCTGCACTGCGGCGTCCTCAGAGGCGGGGGCCGCCGCAGCGGCCCCCTCTTTGCTGCTACTGCTCATTCAGCGAGCTCAGTTGGACGCGAGCGCAGTGCCGCCCTGCGACAAGCTCCACACATAGGCCGCCAGCACGCGGATCTGGTCGGCGCTGAGCCGCTTGTCATGGGCCGGCATCATGTTGTTCTTGCCGGCATTGATGATGCCGACGACGGCCTCCTCGCCCCAGCCGTGCAACCAGATTTTGTCGGTCAGGTTGGGCGCGCCCAGAGCCTGATTGCCCTTGCCATCTGCGCCATGGCAGGCAGCGCAGGCGCCGAACTTGGCCTTACCCAGTTGTGCGGCGATCGAGTTGTGCGGGCTGCCCGACAGGCTCAGCACATAGTTCGCGACATTGCGCACATCCTCGGAACCTCCCAGTGCGGCACCCATCGGCGGCATCACGCCGGTGCGGCCTTTGCTGATCGTTTCAATGATCACCTCATGTGCGCCGCCATACAGCCAGTCGCTGTCGGTCAGGTTCGGGAAACCCTTGGAGCCCTTGGCGTCGGAGCCGTGGCAACCGGCGCAGTTGTTGGCAAACAGCCGCTCGCCGATACCCATGGCCTGCGGGTTCTTGGCCATATCGGCAGCCGACATGGAGGCGAACTTGCCGTAGACCTCGGACAGAGCCGCATTGGCCTTGGCCTGTTCGGCGTTGTACTGGCCGGCGCTGCTCCAGCCCAAGCTGCCCTGACGGCTGCCCAGACCGGGATACATCACCAGATAGATCGCCGAGAACAGCACGGTCAGCACGAACAGGCCCATCCACCAGCGTGGCAGCGGGTTGTTCATCTCCTTCAGGTCCTCGTCCCAGACATGGCCGGTGGTGTTGTCGTCAGCCATCACCTTGCGGCGGCTGGCGATGATCAGCAGCACCAGGCACAGCACCAGACCGATGACCGTGGCAGCGGCCACGAAGACCGACCAGCCATTCGAAATGAAATCACTCATTGCTTGCTCCTCGCAGCCACGGCCTTGCTGGCCGCCGGCTCGTCGTCTTGCAGCGGCAGGGCTGCGCATTCATCAAAGCTTGCCGCGCGCTTCTTGCTGTAGGTCCAGGCCACGATGACCAGGAACATCACCAGCAGGATCACGGTGACGATGGATCTCAGTTCATTGACGTCCATGAGAACTCCTCGTCACTTCACCGCGGTGCCCAGCACTTGCAGATAGGCGATGACGGCGTCCATTTCCGTCTTGCCCTTCACTGCCGCGGCAGCGCCGTCGATTTCCGCATCGCTGTACGGCACGCCGACCTTGCGCAGCGCCTTCATCTTCGGCGCCAACTCGTCGGCATTCAGTGCCGCACCGGCCAGCCAGGGATAGGCAGGCATGTTCGACTCGGGCACCAGATCGCGAGGATTGATCAGGTGGATGCGATGCCATTCATCGCTGTACTTGCCACCGACGCGGTGCAGGTCAGGCCCGGTGCGCTTGGAGCCCCACTGGAACGGGTGGTCGTAGACGAACTCGCCTGCCGTCGAGTAGTGGCCGTAGCGCAGCGTCTCGGCACGGAACGGGCGGATCATCTGCGAATGGCAGTTATAGCAGCCTTCGCGGATGTAGACATCACGACCTGCCAACTCCAGCGGCGTGTAAGGCTTGAGCCCCTCCACCGCCTGAGTGGTCGAGCGCTGGAAGAACAGCGGCACGATCTCGACGATGCCACCGACCGCCACGGTCAGCAGCACCAACACGATCATGAGGAAATTGTTGGTCTCGATCTTCTCGTGACCACCGACTTTTTTGTTAGCCATCGTTGTTCTCCCTCGGTTCAGGCGTGAGCAGGCACGGCAGGAACCGCCACCGGCACGGCCTTGCCGGCTTGCACGGTCTTGATCACGTTCCAGCCCATGATCAGCATGCCGCCCAGATAGAGCAGACCACCGCACAGACGGATCACATAGAAGGGGAAGGTCGCCTTCACGCTCTCCACGAAGGTGTAGACCAGCGTGCCGTCAGGATTGACTGCGCGCCACATCAGACCCTGCATCACACCGGCAATCCACATCGCGGCGATGTAGAGCACGATGCCCAGCGTCGCAATCCAGAAGTGCAACTCGATGGCCCGCTTCGAGTACATCTCGGTGCGGCCGAACATGCGCGGAATCAGGTGATACAGCGCGCCCATCGAGATCAGGCCCACCCAGCCCAGCGCGCCGGAGTGCACGTGGCCGACGGTCCAGTCCGTGTAGTGCGACAGCGCATTCACGGTCTTGATGGACATCATCGGACCTTCGAAGGTCGACATGCCGTAGAAGGACAGCGACACGATCAGGAACTTCAGGATCGGGTCGTCACGCAGCTTGTGCCATGCACCCGAGAGGGTCATGATGCCGTTGATCATGCCGCCCCAGCTCGGCGCCAGCAGGACCAGCGAGAACAGCATGCCCACGCTCTGTGCCCAGTCGGGCAGCGCGGTGTAGTGCAGGTGGTGCGGACCCGCCCACATATAGGTGAAGATCAGCGCCCAGAAGTGCACGATGGACAGGCGATAGCTGTACACCGGACGTCCGGCCTGCTTCGGGATGTAGTAGTACATCATGCCGAGGAAGCCAGCGGTCAGGAAGAAGCCCACCGCGTTATGGCCGTACCACCACTGCACCATCGCGTCCTGCACGCCCGCGTAGGCCGAGTAGCTCTTGGTCAGGCTGACCGGGATGGCGGCGCTGTTGACGATGTGCAGCAGAGCCACGGCGATGATGAAGGCACCGAAGAACCAGTTCGCCACATAGATGTGGCGGATCTTGCGGATGCCCACCGAGCCGAAGAACACCACGGCGAAGGCCACCCACACGACGGCGATCAGGATGTCGATCGGCCACTCGAGCTCGGCGTACTCCTTGCCGCTGGTCAGACCCAGCGGCAGCGTGATGGCCGCGAGCAAGATGACCAGTTGCCAGCCCCAGAAGGTGAACCATGCAAGGCCGGGAGCGAACAGGCGCGTCTGACCCGTGCGCTGCACCACATGGTAGGCCGTCGCGAACAAGGTGCAGCCGCCGAAGGCAAAGATCACTGCGTTGGTGTGCAGCGGTCGCAGCCGGCCGTAGCTCAGCCAAGAAATGCCCAGATTCAACTCGGGCCATGTGAGCTGGGCAGCAATGATCACGCCGACCAGCATGCCCACCACGCCCCATAGGACGGCGGCCAGCGCGAACGCGCGGACTACGCCGTCTTCGTACACGGGCCCCGCCGGCCCGCCTGGCATTGCAACACTAGCCATCGAGATGCTCCTTGCTATTCCGAAATGATTGGCAACGAAAAAATTGTCAGCTTTGCGCCCGTGGATTGACTTGATCGCGGTCAACCCCCTCCCGGTCATCCTCGAAGATGCGTTCGCCTTCACGCTCCAGATCGTCCATCTGGCCGTTGTGGATGGCCCAACCGAAGATGCCGACGATGGCCAGCACCAGGACAACGGACAGAGGGATCAGCAAATACAGAATGTCCATGGAACGGTGCTCTTCAAGCTTGTTGGCGGGGCGGCAGACGAGACAAGCTGACCGCGTTGAGCACCACGAACAGCGAGCTCAGCGCCATGCCGAGCCCAGCCGCCCAAGGCGGCAGCCAACCGGCCAAGGCCAAGGGAATGCAGGCGGCGTTGTACGCAGCCGCCCAGCCCAGGTTCTGCCGGATCACCCGGCGGGTGCGCAGTGCATGCGTGCGCAGCAAGGCGATGTCGCTCAGGCGAGACGACAGCACCACGCCGTCCGCCTGAGCCCGGGCGATCAATGCGCCCTGCCCCATCGCCAGGCTGGCGTCGGCGCGAGCCAGCACCGGCGCATCGTTGATGCCGTCGCCGATCATCAGCACGCAGTGGCCTCTCGCCTGCAGATCGGCCACCACCGCCAGCTTGTCCTCCGGAGAGGCGCCGCCGCGAGACGCGTCGATGCCCGCCGCAGACGCCATCGCAGCGGCACGGGCGGGCGAATCGCCAGACAGCAGCAGCACCTTGAGACCCTGAGCCTTCAGATCCTCGACCGCCTCGCGAGCATCGGCGCGCAGCGCCTCACCGAACTGCAGCGCAAGCAGCGGCTCGCCCGGACGCCCGAACACCAGCTGCGCCTGCGGATGGCCAACGGCGCCGCCCTCCCCGGCAAGCCACGACGCCGAGCCGAGACGCCAGGTCGTGCCGTCAGCATCCTGCGCCTCGAGGCCCTTGCCCGGCAGCTCACGCACAGCGCGCCAGGCCTGCACCTCCACCTCGTCCACCGGGCAGTGTTCGACCAAGGCGCGCGCGAAGACATGGCGGCTATGCGCCGCAAGCGCAGCCGCGCGGCGCAACAGCGCGTCCTGCGCATCCACGGCCGGCCAGCTCTGCTGCAAGCGCATGCGCTCCTCGGTCAGCGTGCCAGTCTTGTCCAGCACCACGGTGTCGACGCGAGCCAGCGTCTCGAGCAGATCCAGCCGCGCCAGCAGCAGGCCGCGCCGCGCCAGCCCACCCGCAGCGCTGAGCCAGGCCGAAGGCGCGGCAAGCGACAGCGCACAAGGACAGGTGACGATAAGCACCGACACCGCCACCCAGACCGCACGATCGGGGTCGATATGGCTCCACACCAGCGCCGCGCCTGCTGCGAGGATCAGCACGACCCACAGGAAGGGGCCCGCCACCCGATCGGCCATGCGCAGGCTGAGCGGTCGCTCCGTCAGTGCGCCGCGCATCAGGCGCACGATGGCCTCGAAACGGGTATCCGCGCCCAGGCGCTGCACCCGCAGCAGCACCGGCGCAGCCAGATTGATGCTGCCGGCCACGGCCTCGTCGCCAGCAGACTTCAGCACCGGTTCGGACTCGCCAGTGAGCAGTGCCTCGTCGGCCGAGGTCTCGCCCTGCTCGATGCGGCCGTCGGCAGGAAAGGCCTGTCCCGCGGCCACACGCAGCAGATCGCCGACACGCAACTGCGTCGGGCTCAGCCGCGACACACGGCCATCGGGCTCGATGCGCTCCACCGATTCGGGTAGGCCTGCAGTGGCCTGCTCCAGTTCGCGCGCCACGCGGTGCCGGGCACGCAGCTCCATATAGCGCCCCGCCAGCAGGAAGGCGACGAACATGGTCAAGGAGTCGAAATAGACCTCGTGGCCGAACACACCCTCGGGGTCGAAGGTGGCACCACTGCTGGCGACGAAAGTCACCAGCATGCCCAGGCTCACCGGCACGTCCATGCCGAGCCGACGCTGGCGCAGCTGCGACCAGGCCGCAGTGAAGAAAGGACCGGCAGCAAACAGCATCACCGGCAGGCTGAGCACCCAGGAACCCCAGTTCAGCAAGGCGCGCAGGTCATTGCTCATCTCGCCGGGTTCGGCCACATAGATCGGCCAGGCGAGCATCATCACCTGCATCATCAGGAAGCTGGCGACGAAGAGCCTCCACAGGGCGCGGCGATGCTCGCGCTCGCGAAGCTCGCGTGCCGGCGCCGCCAAATCCGGCACCGCACCGTAGCCCGCGCGCTCGATCGCACCGACCAGCTCACTCAACCTAGTCGCAGCCGGATTCCAGCGAAGCTGCAGCCGCTCCGCCGCGGAGTTGACCTGGGCAGCGAGCACACCGGGCTGCGACTGCAAGGCCTGCTCGATGATCCCGGCGCAGGCGGCACAGTGCATTCCCGAGATGCGCAACTGCGACACCACCTCGGCGTCACTGACGCGGGTGCTGAAGCCCGCCTGCGCCTGTGCGTCATCGATCACCTCCGCGCCACCTGCCTGCAGGGGCGCCGATGCGGCAGCGAGTAGAGGAACGGTCATGGGCGAGTCAAGCACAGCAGGCGCGGGGCAACAGCCCATAATCTAGGCACTTTCGCCCGAGCAGACATGATCCATATCAAGACCATCGCCCTTTGCCTGAGCCTCGTCGCCCTCCTGCTGCCCAGCTTGCCGCTAGGCGCACAGCCCGCCCCGGCCGGTGAGCCGCAGCGTCTGCCGGCGGTGCAGCTTCGCGCCGGCATGCACCTGATCCAGGCCGAAGTCGCTCAGACCGACGAGCAGCGCGCCATCGGTCTGATGCATCGCCGGAGCATGCCAGTCAACGCGGGCATGCTCTTCGTCTTCGATGTGCCGGCAAAGCAATGCTTCTGGATGCGCAACACATTGCTACCGCTGTCCATCGCCTTCGTCACCGACGATGGCAGCATCGTCAACATTGCCGACATGCAGCCGATGACGGAGACCTCGCACTGCTCGGCCAAACCGGTGCGCTTCGCGCTGGAGATGAACCAAGGCTGGTTCGCCAAGCGCGGCATCAAGCCGGGCGCACGGCTCAGCGGCGGCCCCTGGCCACAGTGAGCGCCGCATCGGCGCAGCGCTCCGCGCCATGACAAAAACAAAAGGCCGGCAGATGCCGGCCTTGCGCTTCAGCGCTGCAACGCGCCAGGGGTTCAGGCGTAGTTAGCCTGAGCGAATTCCCAGTTGACCAGCTTGTCGAGGAAAGTCTCGACGAACTTCTGGCGCAGGTTGCGGTAGTCGATGTAGTAGGCGTGTTCCCACACGTCCACGGTCAGCAGCGCCTTGTCGGCGGTGGTCAGCGGCGTGCCGGCAGCGCCGGTGTTGACGATGTCGACCGAACCATCCGCCTTCTTGACCAGCCAGGTCCAGCCAGAACCGAAATTGCCCACCGCGCTCTTCACGAAGGCTTCCTTGAAAGCCGCGTAGCTGCCCCACTTGGCATTAATCGCTGCAGCCAGCGCGCCGCTGGGCTCACCGCCGCCATTGGGCTTCATGCAGTTCCAGAAGAAGGTGTGGTTCCAGATCTGCGCTGCGTTGTTGTAGATGCCGCCACTGCTCTTCTTGACGATGTCTTCCAGCGACATGGTCTCGAACTCGGTGCCCTTCTGCAGATTGTTCAGGTTCACCACATAGGCGTTGTGATGCTTGCCGTGGTGGAACTCCAGCGTCTCGGCGCTGTAGTGCGGAGCCAGTGCATCCTTCGCATAGGGCAGCGGGGGCAAGGTGTGTTCCATGTCAACTCCTGTTCGACGGGTTTGAGTGAGTGCGTTAACGGCCGCGATTGTAGGTAGGTTCAGCAAGTCCCTGGCTTCGTCGCGAGTACCTGCAGCCTGGCCTCGCCATCGGCGAGCACGGCACGCACCTGCTCTCCGGCGGCAAGCTGAGTGACCGAACTCAGCGCGCGACCCTGGCCATCGTCCAGCCAGGCGTAGCCGCGCGCGAGCACGCGGAGAGGGTCGAGCGCCTGCAAGCGTGCCTGCAGGGCTTCGAGGCGCAGCGCCTGACGCTGCAACGTGTTCGCAACGGCTCGCTGCCGGCGCTGCCCCAGCTGGTCGAGACGGGACTGCTGGCGCTCCAGCACGCGCGGCAGCGCCTGGCCCCGACGCTGCGCCAGCAGATCGAGCAGGCGGCGCTGGCGCGCCAGCGCGTCGCTGGGCCGCGCCAGCCGCAGCGCAGCCCGGTCCAGTCGCTGCGCCAGGCTGTCCAGCCGCTGCTCGAGCCGTCGCTGCAGCGCGCGTGCGAGCATCTGCAACCGCTCCAGTTCCACGGTCCGTGCAGGCGCCGCCAGCTCCGCCGCGGCGGTGGGCGTGGGCGCGCGCAGGTCCGCGGCCAGATCGCACAGCGTGATGTCCGTCTCGTGGCCGACGCCGCAGATCACCGGCAGTGTCGAAGCCGCGACAGCACGCACCACACGCTCATCGTTGAAGGCCCAGAGATCCTCGAGCGAGCCGCCACCCCGGACGAGCAACAGCGCATCGACCTCGGCGCGCTGATTGGCCAGGCTCAGCGCCTGCGCCAGCGCCGGTGGGGCCTGCTCTCCCTGGACCAGGCTGGGATACACGATCACTTCAACCTGCGGCGCGCGGCGCGCCAACGCGGTGAGCACATCATGCAGGGCCGCGCCAGCGGTGGAGGTGATCACGCCCAGCCGGCGAGGAAAGACGGGCAGCGCGCGCTTGCGCGCGGCGCCGAACAGCCCCTCGGCCTCCAGCCTGGCCTTCAGCCTGAGGAACTGCTCATAGAGCGCGCCTGCACCTGCACGCCGCATGGCCTCGACGACGAACTGCAGTTCGCCGCGCGGCTCGTACAGCGCCAGGCGGCCGCGCAACTCCACCAACTGCCCCTCCCCCGGACTGAAATCCAGCATGCCCGCGGCACGCCGGAACATCGCGCAGCGCAGGCTTGCCGCCTCGCCCTCGGCGTCCTTCAGGTTGAAATAGCAGTGGCCGCTCGCGGCCCGAGTGAACCCGGCCAGCTCACCCTGGACCGTGCAGCTGGCGAAGCGCGACTGCAAGACATCGGAGATCGCCGTCAGCAGCCCGGCGACGCTCCACACCACACGATTTGGCGCGGGCTTGAAGCCATCAATCATGCGCAAACCCAGCTGTGGCGCGGGTGCAGAACTCCACAGCCCGATGGTGACGAGCCAAACGGCCGATATCGGCTGTCACCGCACCGTCACAGAGCGGCAAGCCCTTGTTTTTCAACTCGATTCTCATGCTCAAAAATGCGGCAATCTGTTCAAACGCTTGATTCATCGGACCTTGCGGCGCGCCGCAGTGGGCTTGCCCACAAAGATATCCACAGCCGCGGTGGATGAAAGGCAAACGCTGGGAATACCGGCAAGCGCGCCAGCGTCGACTCGTCTTGTGGGCCCGTCCGTTCAAGCCATAATCGCGCCCAGCCTGCGCCCCCGGCGCGCCACCACAGCAGCTGCAGCAGCGATTGGAGGAAGCTCTTGTTTTCGATCATACAAGCCGCCGGATGGCCCATCTGGCCACTGCTGATCTGTTCGGTGCTTGCCCTGGCCCTGATCATTGAACGCTTCGCCAGTCTGCGCGCGGCGAAGATCGCACCGCCGACTTTGCTGGATGAGGTCCTGGGCGTCACTGCCACCAGCCTGCCCAACGCCGACGTGGTCAACAAGCTGGCCGAAAACTCGCTGCTCGGCAAGCTGCTCGCCAGCGGCCTGCGCGCCGTGATTGCCGAGCCGCGCATTCCCGAGGCGCGGCTGCGCCAACAGTTCGAGCTCGCCGGTCGCGCTGCGATTCACGAGCTGGAACGCTACCTCAACACGCTGGGGACCATCGCCACCGCAGCGCCGCTGCTCGGCCTTCTGGGCACCGTGGTCGGCATGATCGAGATCTTCGGCAGCCAGAGCCCCACGGGCAACAACCCGGCGCAGCTGGCCCACGGCATCTCGATCGCCCTGTACAACACGGCGTTCGGCCTGATCGTCGCGATTCCGGCCCTGATGTGCTATCGCCACTTCCGCGGCCGCGTCGAGGCCTACGTGCTGGAGCTCGAGCAGGCCAGCGAGCGATTCATGAGCCACCTGACCCGCTTCACCGCCGCCGCCCAGGCCGCGGCGCTGGCACAGAACTCGCGGCGCGGCTGAGCCGCCGGGGAAGGACGAAGCGATGAAGTTCCGGCAGCGCAAGGTCGATGAGCCCGAGATCAATCTGATCCCCTTCATCGACGTCCTGCTGGTCGTGCTGATCTTCCTGATGCTCAGCACCACCTATTCGAAGTTCACCGAGTTGCAGGTCACGCTGCCCACTGCCGAAGCCGAGCAACTCAAGGAGCGCCCGCGCGAGATCATCGTCGCGGTGTCGGCCGATGGGCGCTATGCGATCAACCGTCAGCCGGTGGACGGCCGCGCGCCCGAGCTGCTGGCTGCGGCGCTGCGCAGCGCCTCCAACGGCCAGCCGGACGTGGTGGTGATCGTTTCTGCCGACGCAGGCGCGGCGCACCAGTCCGTGATCAACGTGATGGACGCGGCGCGGCGTGCCGGCTTGGCGCGCTTGACCTTCGCGGCGCAGAACAAGTCCGCCCCCTGAAATGAACGGCTCGGGCGCGGCCGCTGCGCTGCAACGGGCTTGGCGCGACGGCGGTTGGCTCGCCCAGCTGATGCGCCCGCTGGGCGCGCTGTTCGGTGTTGTGAGCGAGCTGCGTGCGCTGCTCTACCGGCGCGGCTGGCTACAGGTCGAGTCGCTGCCGGTGCCAGTGCTGGTGGTTGGCAACTGGATCGTCGGCGGAGCCGGCAAGACGCCGACCACACTGGCGCTGATCAGCACGTTGAAGTCCCAGGGCATCAAGGCAGGCGTGATCTCGCGCGGCTACGGCGCACAGTTCGACGGCACGCGACTGGTCAGCCGCGACAGCAAGGCAGGCGATGTCGGCGACGAGCCGCTGCTGATCCATCTGCGCAGCGGCGCGCCGGTGGCTGTCGGGCGCGACCGGGTGGCGGCGGCGCGCGCCCTGCTGGCGGCGCACCCCGACCTTGTGCTGATCATCAGCGACGATGGTCTGCAGCACTGGCGCCTGCCGCGACAGCTGAGCGTCCTGGTCTTCGACGAACGCGGCCTGGGCAATGGTCGGCTGCTGCCTGCCGGGCCGCTGCGTCAGCGGCGCCGGCTCAGCGACGAGCCCCAGCTGGTGCTCTACAACGCCGCGCGCGCCAGCACACCGCTGCCTGGGTACGGCAGCCGGCGCCAGCTGGCCGGCGCGGTCGCGCTGCAGCAGTGGTGGGCCGGCAGGCCGGCGGACCCGCAAGCGCTGCAGCGCCTGCGCGGCCGCCCAATCGCGGCCGCCGCCGGCATGGCGCAGCCCGAACGCTTCTTCGCCATGTTGCGCGATCAGGGTCTGGAGATCGTGCCCATCCCGCTGCCCGATCACCATGACTACGCCAGCCTGCCTTGGCCGCCTGACACCACCGACGTCCTGATCACCGAGAAGGACGCCGTCAAGCTGCGCCCCGAGCGACTCGGCACGACGCGCGCCTGGGTGGTGACGCTAGACTTCAGTCCCGATGAATCTTTCGAGCGCGCGTTGCTGCAGGAGCTGGCGGCGCTGCGCCACTGAACCCGCCAAGACAATCATGGACAACCGACTGCTGGAAATGCTGGTCTGCCCTTTGTGCAAGGGGCCCCTCGAACTGCAGCGCAGCGAGGAGCATGGCCGCGAGCTGGTCTGCCATGCGGACCGTCTGGCCTTCCCGGTGCGCGATGACATCCCGGTTATGCTCGAGAGCGAAGCCCGCCCGCTGGATGCGCCGTCCACCGTCACGCCGCAGGACCTTGCCGGATGAGCTTCACCGTACTGATCCCGGCGCGTCTGGCCTCGACCCGTCTGCCCAACAAGCCGCTGGCCGATATCGAAGGTCTGCCGATGATCGTGCGCGTGGCGCGCCGCGCCGCGCTGTCCGGCGCCAGTCGTGTGGTGGTGGCCAGCGATTCGCCCGAAGTGCTGGCGGCCTGCGAGGCTCATCAGGTGGCCGGCGTGCTCACCCGTGCCGAGCATGCCTCGGGCAGCGACCGCCTCGCCGAGGCCTGCGTCAAGCTGGGGCTGGACGGCCGCGACATGGTCGTCAATGTGCAGGGTGACGAGCCGCTGATCGCCCCGGCAATGATCGACGCCTGCGCCGCAACGCTGGCCGCGCGGCACGACTGCGTGATGGCCACGGTCGCCCATGCGCTGGAAGACGCCGCCGAGTTCGCCAATCCGAATGTGGTGAAGCTGGTCGCCGATGCGCGCGGCACCGCGCTGTACTTCTCGCGTGCGCCGATTCCCTGGTGGCGCGATGGTGCGGCTGGCGCGCCGCGGCCCGGCAGCGCGCTGCGGCATGTCGGCCTGTATGCCTATCACGCGGGCTTCCTGCGACGTTTCCCCACGCTGGATGCCAGCCCGCTGGAGCAGATCGAATCGCTCGAACAACTGCGCGTGCTCTGGCATGGCGAGCGGATCGCCGTGCATGTCAGCGCCGAGCGCCCTGGGCCTGGCGTGGACACGCCGGAGGATCTGGAGCGCGTGCGTGGGCTGGTGCGCGCACAGCGCACACAAGACTGATCTGCAGGCAAATCTGCTTTGCTCCAGACGGGGTTTGCCGTCAGGGGCATGCCAGCCTCCCCATGCTATCCTCGCCCGCAGTTTTGCCCGGCCGTCTCCCATGGCGGACGGGCGCAGTTTCTTAGATATCCGAGGAGACCTCGTGCGACTGATTCTTCTTGGCGCCCCCGGCGCCGGCAAAGGCACCCAGGCGGCCTACATCTGCCAGAAATTCGGCATCCCGCAGATCTCGACCGGCGACATGCTGCGCGCCGCCGTCAAGGCCGGCACCGAGATGGGTCTCGCGGCCAAGAAGGTGATGGACGCTGGCGGCCTGGTCAGCGACGACATCATCATCGGCCTGGTCAAGGAGCGTATCGCTCAAGCAGACTGCGCCAAGGGCTTCCTCTTCGACGGCTTCCCGCGCACCATCCCCCAAGCCGATGCGATGAAGGCCGCCGGCGTCAAGCTGGACTATGTGCTGGAGATCGACGTGCCCGACAGCGCCATCATCGAGCGCATGAGCGGCCGCCGCGTCCATGTGGCCTCGGGTCGCACCTACCACGTCAAGTTCAACCCGCCCAAAGTCGAAGGCAAGGACGACCAGACCGGCGAGGACCTGATCCAGCGCGACGACGACAAGGAAGACACCGTCAAGAAGCGCCTCGAGGTCTATCAGTCGCAGACCCGCCCGCTGGTCGACTACTACTCGAAGTGGGCCGCCAGCGGCGACACCCAGGCGCCCCAGTACCGCCGTATCGAAGGCATCGGCAGCGTCGATGAGATCACCGCGCGTGCGCTGGCCGCGCTGAGCTGAGCGCGTCGCGCTCAGGCACCAGGCCGCGTTCGCGCGGCCTTTGTTTTGGCCGAGAATTGACGTTTACGTCAACGTCACCCAACAAGGAGACTTCATGGACATCGCAGGCAAGGTTTTCATCGTCACCGGCGGCGCATCGGGCCTGGGCGAGGGCACGGCGCGCATGCTCGCGCGCGAAGGTGCCAAGGTCGTCATCGCCGACCTGCAGGTTGAGCGCGGCGAAGACCTGGCCAAGGAACTCGGCGGCGCCTTCGTCAAGGCCGACGTCAGCCAGGAGGCCGATGGCCAGGCCGTCATCGCCAAGGCGGTCGCGCTGGGCAAGCTGATGGGCCTGGTCAACTGCGCTGGCATCGCGCCCGCGGTGAAGACCGTGGGCAAGGATGGCGCGCATCCGCTGGCCACCTTTGCCGAGGTCATCAACGTCAACCTGATCGGCACCTTCAACATGATCCGCCTCGCCGCCGAGGCGATGTGCAAGAACGAGCCCGAAGCGACCGGCGAGCGCGGCGTGCTGATCTCGACCGCCTCGGTGGCGGCCTATGACGGCCAGATCGGCCAGGCCGCCTACTCGGCGTCCAAGGGCGGCGTCGTCGGCATGACGCTGCCGATCGCGCGTGACCTGGCGCGCAACGGCATCCGCAACATGACCATCGCGCCGGGCATCTTCGGCACGCCCATGCTGTTCGGCATGCCGCAGGAAGTGCAGGACGCGCTGGCCGCCAGCGTGCCCTTCCCGTCGCGCCTGGGCCGTCCCGAGGACTACGCCAAGCTGGTCCACCAGATCATCACCAACGACATGCTCAACGGCGAAGTGATCCGCCTGGACGGTGCGATCCGTCTGGCACCGAAGTAATCCCGTCGTAATCCAATGGAAACGGCCTCCCTCGGGAGGCCGTTTCGTTTTGGCACAAGCAGCGAGGCGTGACACCTCGCCCTCGATTACTTCTTGCCGTTGCTGCGCGAGTGAATGGTCCACAGCCGGGCCAGTTCGCCCGAGCCGTCACTGCCCTTGGCATGACGCCACGCCGCCTGGGCCTTGGCCGTATCGCCGAGCGTGTAGTGCGCCAGACCCAGGTAGAGCTGCGCGTCGTCGGCACGCTTGAGATTGCCCTTGGCGATGCCTTGCTCGATCAGCTTGACACCGGCGGGCCCCTCGCCGCGGAACACCTTGGCCAGACCCAGCTTGACCAGATCGTCACCGGCCTTGGAGTCGTTGGCCGCCTTCAATGCCTCTACTTCGCCTGCCTTGGCCTCGCCAATCTTCCTGACCATCAGATCCAGCAGGCGCTTGTGGCGTGCACCCTCGGCACCTTGGCCCAGGATGTTGGCCGCCAGGCCCTTTTCGACGATCTGCTTGCCCTCCTCAGGGAAGCCGGCTTGGGCTGCGAGCTGGGCCATCTCCATGTAGTCGTCGGCACCACGCATATTGCCGGTGACCATCTTGAGGCGATAGACGTCGAGACCGAAGCGGGGCGAGAAGCCCTTGCGGGTGGGCAGGCCGCCGAGGATCTGCGACCACAGCTCCTTGCGCGGGTAGTAGGCCAGCAACTTTTCGGTCGCCAGCGACTCCGCTGCGGCGTCACCCTTCTTGTTGGCTGCGTAGAGCAGCAGATTCAGCTTGTCCTGGCTGGGCGTCTTCCCGGCCTTTTCGTCGGCCTGCACTTCAGCCAGCGTGTCCTTCAGCACCGCCCCCATATCGCCCGAACGCAGCTGGGCCTGGGTCTGCACGGTCTTCATCGTCGGGCTGTTGCCGCCGGCGGCAAAGTAGCGGTTGGACCACTCAAGGGCCTGGGCGCCATTGTTCGCACGCAGATAGGTGCCGGCAATCGCCTCCATGTATTGCAGCTGCTGCGCCGGGGCCAGGCGGGGCTTGAGCACCTCGTAGGCCTTGGCCATCGAGTCTGCATCGCCCACGCCCATCGCTGCCGAAAAGCGTGTGCCTTCGATGGCATTGTTCTCGGCCGGCGTGCGGCCCGCCACGGCCTCGGCTTCGCGGACTTTGGCCAGGGCTTCCCGGTGCTTGCCGCTCTTGATCAGCGCCGCGGCATCCTTGAGATGCTTGCCCACCTCTGGGCGCACCGCGTCGGCCTGCGCCACGGCGCTCGCCAGTCCCAGGCTACCGTCAGGCAGCGTACCCATCAGAAGCGCGGCAGCACCGAGGGTGGCCGACGCGAGGATCTTCGCTTTCATGCGTGCTCTCTCCTATGAAAAAACGCGCTGCCCTCGCGGGTAGCGCGTTCGTGCAATCCGTTGACCGTCAGTTGATGAACTGCTCGTTGCCGATCATGCCCATCTTCTTGACGCCCAGGCGCTGGGCCGCGGCCATCACCGCGGCGACGTTGCCGTACTCGACCAGCTTGTTGGGCTTGATGTGCACCTCGCTCTGATCGGGCTCGGCTGCCACCTCGGCCAGCTTGGCCTCCACCGCCTGGTGGT
>NZ_JBXVVS010000005.1:0-369648 GCF_057219915.1 Roseateles sp. T103 | reverse complement strand
TGAATTCTTCTGGGTAGGGTTGCTTGCTCTGCATGGCACCTCCGATTGGGCCTCAGTTTGAGGCTCGAAGGTGTCTACTGAACCCGGGGCGATTCACTGACCACTGCGCCGGTCATCCAGTTCATCAAGTACGACGAGCAGAACCAGAAAGTCAACAAGCTGGCTTGGGATGACCACACCCATAGTCCGATGGAGCTGATCGAGGCAGTCTGGCTCGAAGTTCCTGATTTTCGAGAGCGCTACGAATTGCCCGATGGGCTGTACCGTCAGAACGTGCCCGCGTTCGACGAAATCGTGGTGCGGGAACTGCTGGTCAATGCCTTGGTGCACCGCCCCTACACGCAGCGAGGCGACATCTTTCTGAATCTCCACCCGGACCGACTCGATATCGTTAACCCAGGCCCGTTGCCTTTGGGTGTCACGCCACAGAACATCCTGCACACCACGGTGCGGCGCAACGATCACCTGGCCCGACTGTTCCACGACCTGAAGTTGATGGAGCGCGAAGGGAGCGGCTTCGACAAGATCTTTGAAGTGCTGCTCTCGCAGGGGCGCCCCGCCCCAGAATTGATCGAGACCCATGATCGTGTGCAGGTTACCGTGCGCCGCCGCATCCTCAAACCTGAGGTGATCGACTTCATTGCTAAGGCAGACCAGGCCTATCAGCTGACCCAACGCGAGCGCATTGCCATAGGCTTGTTGGCGCAACACGATGCCTTGACTGCTCGAGAACTGGCTGCGGCGCTCGAACTTCCATCGGCCGAGGCGCTCCTCCCTTGGCTCAGGCGCCTACTGGACTGGCGCCTGGTGTTGAGCACCGGCCGTACCCAGGCCACCCGCTATTTCATCGACCCGGGGCTGCTGCGCAGTTTGAGCTTCAATAGCGAGACCACGCTCAAGCGCATTGAGCCGCATCGCTTGGCCGCGTTGGTGCTGGAAGACCTACAGCGCTATCCAAAGTCCGCCATTGGCGACGTCCGTAAGCGCATCGGTGGTGAGATTCACGCCAAACAAGTCAAGCGCGCGCTGGAGGACTTGATTGCGCGTGGTGAAGTCCGCTTTGAAGGCGACAAGCGTTGGCGCCGGTATTCGGCCGTGTCTGGCCCAGGCTATCGGACAACAGGCCAGGAATCTGCCGCTAACGGGTGATAGAAACCGGGCGATACGCTGCAGCGGTCCATAAAAATCAAGGGCCTATATCGACCTTGCACAGCAGAACCCAGGTGATAGCCTCACAAAGGGCCTGACAGAGGCAGGCATTACGCCAGCGGAAGAATGCCCCGCCAGCACAAGCCCGCGCCCCCTCAATGCGCCCCGCTCGCCGCCCCCACGCCGCCCAGCCGTCCCGCGCGCTGGTGCAGGAAGGCGCGGGCCAGGCTGGATTCGGGCTTGAGGCGGGTGCCGATGTAGAGCTCCTTGCGGCGCTCGACGATCTGGTCGCGCAGCTTGAAGGCCATGGTGTTGAACAGGTCCACGCCGCGCGCCTCGGCCTGCGCCACCGTCTGCCAGAGCTTGTACATGCCGGTGCTGGCCAGCGCGACCCGGTAGTCGTGCACGGTGCGCAGCCGGTCCTGCACCAGCTGCTCGCAGTGGGCCAGCCAGTTGCGCAAGGCCTCGGCGTTGCCGCCGCTGACCTTGGCCGGTTCCTCGCCGGCCGCCAGCAGCATCGCTTCCAGCTTCCAGCGCTCGCCGGCTGCATAGGCCGCGTTCACCGCCATCATCAGCTGCTCGCGTTCGGCGCGTTCGGCATCGCTGGCTGCGCGGTCGGGGTGGATGCGCATCGCGGCTCGGCGGTACAGCATCTTCAGCGTCGGCGGCGCCCACAGGCTGATCTCGGCGCCCACCGGCACCGGGGGCAGCGGTGTGGCGGGCGGCAGGCCTTCCATCCGGGCCATCTGCGCCATGCGCGGCATCAGCGCCTCGGGCAGCTGGCTGCGCGCGGTCGAGCCGCCGCCGTCCATCGGCAGGCCGATGTCGATACCGCGGCTGCGCAGCGTGCCAAGCAGTGCATCGGTGGTGTGGCGCAGCTGGGCCTCCAGCGTCTCCAGCTCCTGATACAGCGGCCCCAGCACCGCCTGGTAGCGGGCGGCAAAGGCCGCCACGCTGGCGCGCTGCGCATTGAATTCGCGCTCCTGCTCGGCCAGATAGCGCAGCAGGTCCTGCAGCGCGGCGTGGCGGCGCTCCAGGTCGTGGCGGCTGATGACCGGCTTGGCGTTCATGGGCGTGAATTCTGACGCGAATCCTGGCCCTGGAAACACCGAACTGGGCGGCCCGGACCGCCAGTTCCGCCGGCAGCCGGGTGCGGGCGGGCCGGCCGCAGCACCCGCTCGCCGGCCGCTTCACTCAGTTCGCCAGCGCCGGTTCGCCGTTGCCCGAGCCGGTGCCGCTGCGGCAGTCCAGCCACAGGGCCAGCAGTTCGCCGTCGCTCAGCTCGCGGATGGCCAGGCCCGTGCGCAGCGCCTCGCTGGAGGCGAACCAGCCGCAGCTGGACTCGCCCGGCGCACCGAACAGCAGCGGCTGCGGGTTGATCGCGATGGGGCTGCGGCGGGCGGTGCTGGCTTGCATGGCGGGCTCCTGGAGGAAGGACGGGCGGGCTGACTTGCTTGCTTGCAGTTTTGGCGACGGCAGGGCGGCCTTCCATCACACGCCCGGAGGGGCGCGGAGGGATGCGGCAAACCCTCTCCCTCGCAAGAGGGGGGCTTGTGCCGCGCCCGCCACACCGCCGCCGCCCGCCAGGCTGGCCGCCCGGGCGCCGGTCACAGCGGCAGCGCCGCCGTGCTCTTCACCTCTTCCATCACCGCATAGGTGCGGGTTTCGCGCACGCCGGGCAGGGTCCAGATCACGCTGCCGATGAACTCGCGGTAGTGGGCCATGTCGGCCACCCGGGTCTTCAGCAGGTAGTCGAAACCACCTGCCACCAGATGGCATTCCAGGATCTCGGGCCGGGCCTGGACGGCGGCGCGGAAGTTGTCCATCACATCGTGCACCGTGCGGTCGAGCAGGATTTCGATGAACACCAGCATGCTGGCGCCCAGCTTGGCGGGGTTGAGCCGCGCCTCGTAGCCAAGGATGTAGCCCTCGCGGGTGAGGCGCTTGACGCGCTCGAGCACCGCGGTGGGCGAGAGGTGCACAGTCTCGGCCAGCTTCAGGTTGGAGATGCGGCCATCGGCCTGCAGCGCGCGCAGGATGCGCACATCGATCTTGTCCAGCCCCTCGGGCACCGGCGTGGTGGCGGCGGCAGGGGCGGTGGCGGGCTTGCGGCTGGGCATGGCGAATATCGTTCGGTCGGATGGGTGAAGTTCTGAATTTAATCCGGCACGGCAATTCCTACAGTCCGGCTATTCACTAGTCACCCGCGGAGCCGCCGCCATGAGCACTCGCCCGACCCTGCCCTTCCCCCTGCTGCCGGAGCAGGCCCGCCTGCCCAGCCCCTACCGGGACGAAACGCCACTGGTGCAGGCGCTGGCGCAGGCGCTCGAGCCGGGCCTGGACTGGGCCGGGGTGCTGCGCCGGGCCGGGCCCTGGGTGGAGCGGGTGCGCGCGCAGCCCGCGCCCTTCTGGGCGATGGAGTCGCTGCTGCGCGAATACCCGATCACCAGCGCCGAGGGCCTGGCGCTGATGCGTCTGGCCGAAGCGCTGCTGCGCGTGCCCGACGTGCCCACCGCGATCGCGCTGACCGCCGACCAGCTGGGCCGTGCCGAGTTCGATGCGGCGGGTGGCGAAGGCCCGCACAAGATGCTGGCCAGCCTGTCGGCCAGCGCGATCGCCTTGTCGAAGAAGTTCCTGCCCGAGGCCGACGCCGAGGGCGGCCTGTTCAAGCGCCTGGGCGCGCAGACCGTGGTGGCGGCCACGGTGCGTGCCATCCAGCTGCTGGGCCGTCAGTTCGTGCTCGGCCGCGACATCGCCGAAGCGATGGATGAGGCCGCGCAGGCGCGCCGCAAGCAAAGCCAGCTGCGTTTCTCCTACGACATGCTCGGCGAAGGCGCGCGCACCGAGGCCGATGCCACGCGCTACCACGCCGCCTATCTGCAGGCCATCGCCGCGATCGCCGGCGGGCAGCGCGCCGACACGCCGGAGAGCGCCGACGGCATCTCGATCAAGCTCTCGGCGCTGTTCTCGCGCTACGAGGTGCTGCAGCGCGAGCGCGTCTTCGCCGAGCTGCTGCCGCGCGTGTGGCAGCTGGTCGAGCAGGCCGCGCAGGCCAATATCAACCTGACCATCGATGCCGAGGAGGTCGACCGCCTGGAGCTCTCGCTGGATGTGTTCGAGGCGCTGGCCGAGCGCATCGCCGCCCACCCGCAGTGGCGGGCCTGGCGTGGATTCGGCCTCGCGGTGCAGGCCTACCAGACGCGCGCCGTCGCGGTGGTGGACGAAGTGGCCGCCATCGCGCGCCGCTACGGCCTGCGCTTCATGGTGCGCCTGGTCAAGGGCGCCTACTGGGACGGCGAGATCAAGCGCGCGCAGGAGCTGGGCCTGGCCGCCTATCCGGTGTTCACGCACAAGCCGCATACCGACGTCTCCTATCTGGCCTGCGCGCAGCGCCTGATCGCCCATGCCGACGTGATCTACCCGCAGTTCGCCAGCCACAACGCCGGCACCATCGCCGCCATCGTGCAGATGGGCCGGGCGGCCGGCGCGGCTTTCGAGATGCAGCGCCTGCATGGCATGGGCGAGGGTGTTTATCGCGAGGTGATGGCCGACGCCGGCACCACCGGCGCCGACGGCCTGCCGCTGCCGGTGCGCGTCTATGCGCCGGTGGGCCAGCACCGCGACCTGCTCGCCTATCTGGTGCGCCGCCTGCTGGAGAACGGCGCGAACTCTTCGTTCGTCCACCAGCTCGCCGATCCTGCGGTGGCGCCGCAGGAGCTGCTGGCCTCGCCGCTGACGCAACTGCAGGCGCAGGGCACGCTGCCGCTGCCGCTAGACCTGTACCGCGATGCGGCCGGCGCGGGCCGCGCCAATTCGCGCGGCGTCGATCTGGCCGACCCGGCGCAGCGCGCGCCGCTGCAGCAGGCGCTGGCGCAGGGCCAGATCCTGCCGGTGCCGCAAGCGCAGCCGGCCGAGATCGATGCCGCGATGCAGCGCCTGCAGGCGGGCTTTGCGGGCTGGAACGCGCGGCCGGTGGGCGAGCGCGCCGCCGTGCTGCGCCGCGCCGCCGATGCGCTGGACGCCCAGCTGCCCGAGTTCTGCGCGCTGCTGGTCAAGGAGGCGCACAAGACCCAGGCCGATTGCGTGGCCGAGGTGCGCGAGGCGGTGGACTTCCTGCGCTACTACGCAGACCAGGCTGAAGCCCTGGGCAGCGAGGCCCGCGGCCGCGGCGTCTTCGTCTGCATCAGCCCGTGGAACTTCCCGCTGGCGATCTTCGCCGGCCAGGTGGTGGCGGCGCTGGTGGCTGGCAATGCGGTGGCGGCCAAGCCGGCCGAGCAGACGCCTTTCGTCGCACAGCGCATGGTCGCGCTGCTGCACGAGGCCGGCGTGCCGCTTGATGTGCTGGCCCTGCTGCACGGCCCGGGCGAGACCGTGGGCGCCGCGCTGGTGGCGCATGCGCTGACCGCGGGCGTGTGCTTCACCGGCTCCACCCAGGTGGCGCAGATCATCCATCGCACGCTGGCCGAGACCAAGGCGGCGCCGGTGCCACTGATCGCCGAGACTGGCGGCCTGAACGCGATGCTGGTCGACTCCACCGCGCTGCCCGAGCAGGTGGTCGATGCGGTGGTGCAGAGCGCCTTCCGCAGCGCGGGCCAGCGCTGCTCGGCGCTGCGCCTGCTGTGCGTGCACGAGAGCATCGCCGACGGCCTCATCGAGATGCTGGCCGGCGCGATGCGCGAGCTGCGCGTGGGCGACAGCGCCGCGCTGGCCACCGATGTCGGCCCCTTGATCGACGCCGAGGCGCATGCCGGCATCGCCGCGCAGGTCGAGCGCCTGCGCCGCGAGGCCCGCCTGATCGCCGAGACGCCGGCCGACGCGGCCACGCTGCCGGCACACACGCTGCGGCCGCTGGCCTTCGAGATCGACAAGCCCGAAGACCTGCGCAGCGAGATCTTCGGCCCGGTGCTGCATGTCTGGCGCTGGAGCGGCGAACCTGACGCGGTGGTTCAGCGCATCAACGCGCTGGGCTACGGCCTGACCTTCGGCATCCAGACGCGCATCGACAGCCGCGCGCAGCGCCTGGCGGCGCAGGCGCGCATCGGCAATGTCTATGTGAACCGCAACATCATCGGCGCGGTCGTCGGCGTGCAGCCCTTCGGCGGCGAGGGCCTGTCGGGCACCGGCCCGAAGGCGGGCGGACCGTTCTACCTGCGCCGCTTCGTTGCGGTGCCGGCCTTGGCCGCCGTGGAGATGGGCGGCGGCTGCGAGAGCGGCACGGCGCTGGGCGAGGGCCCGGCCGTGGCCATGCCGGCGCTGCTGCGCGCGCAGCAGGCCTGGGCCGAGCTGCCGCCGGCCGAGCGTGCCGATGTGGTGCGGCGCGCCGCGATTGCGCTGGACGCGCAGTCGGGCGCCCAGCTGTTGAGGCTGGCCGAGGCGGCCGCGCAGCAGCTGCCGGCGCGCGCGCTGCCCGGCCCCACCGGCGAGAGCAACGAGCTGCGTCTGCATGGTCGTGGCGTCTTCCTTTGCGTGACCGGCGCCTCGGCGGGCGCGGCACACAGCCTTGCGGCCGCCGTGGGCGCAGCCGTGCTGGCGGGCAATGCCGTGGCCCTGCACGCCGGCTCTGCGGCCGCGCTGGCCCAGGCCGAGCCGCTGCTGCGCGCGCTGCGCCAGGCCGGTCTGCCCGAAGGGCTGGCGCAGCTGGTGGGCGGCCCGCGCGAAGACTGGCTGGCGGCGCCGGGCATCGCCGGCGTCTGCCTGGGCCAGCCTTGCGCCGCCGCGTCGCTGCTGGCGCTGCAGGCACGCCTGGCGGCACGCGACGGCGCTATCCTGCCCCTGATCGCTGCGGACGAGGCCGTGCTGCCGCAGCAGCTCTACCGCTTCGCCGCCGAGCAGACGCTGACCATCAACACTGCCGCCGCCGGCGGCAACGCGGCGCTGCTGGCAGGTCAGGCATAGCCCCGGGCGCGGCCCAAGGGCTGGCGGCGGCGCCAGATCAGGCCGGCCAGCACGGCCAGCCCGGCCGCCAGCGTGGCCGCTTGCGAGGGCTCGGGCACCGCGGCGGCGTAGGCCTTCGAGTAGTCGAAACCGCTCTGGCTGCTGATCGTCACGCCGCTGACCGGGTTGCCCCACTCGTCGGTGACGGTGGAGCCGCCCCAGGCCAGCGTGTGGCCGAAGTCCAGCTCGCCCACCTTGCCGCCGAATTTGCCGTTGGTGCAGGCGCCGCCGACCGGATTGGCGCAGGGCGCGAAATTCACGCTGGCGCCCATATGCAGCTGCAGCGAGTAGGTGACGTCGCGCGAGCCGCCGTTGGCGACGTAGAAGACGAAGGGCAGCGCCAGCTGCGTGCCCGAGTTCCAGTTGCCGCTGTTGTAGTTGGCATCGGTGTAGCTGCAGCTGCTGCTGCCGCGGGTGCAGGACATGGACCATTGCGTCCAGTTCTGGTTGAAGTTCATGCCGGTGCCGTAGCCGAGCAGATCGATCGTCGTGCCGCTGTTGGACACGAAGCCGTCGAGCAGCATCGCGCCACTGACGCGCAGCAGCGTGCCTGCCGGCAAGCTGGCGACAGAGAAGCTCAGCCGGTCCTCCCAGTAGGCCTTGGCCACCAGGCTGGCCTCGCCGGCGGCATACCCGTCCGCCTGCTGGCGGGCCTGCACCTCCAGCAGGCCGCTCAGGCCCAGCGCGCCATTGGTGGACCAGGCGCTGGCATTGACGTTGCCGAAGCCTCCGTCGGCCACCTGCAGGCCGGAATAGCCGTGCTGCTCGGCCATGCCGCCCACAGCCACAGGGGCCAAGGCGTCGGAGGTCTTTTGGTCCTGGTAGCTGCTGCTGACCCAGGGGATCGGCTGCGTCATCGACTTGCTGCCGGCAGCGCGGGCCATCATGCTGACGCTGGCGGAGTTGGACAGTGCGGCGGCGGGCATGGGCAGCGCGGCCAGTGTGACCGCCAGGCCGGCAAGCAGCAGTGGCGCGGTGGATGCGGCGCGACGGCAGTGGAAGAAGTCGTTCATGGCGGAGGCTCCCGGTCTGCATGCCGGCAGCGGCGCCGGCAAGCCCAGACTAGGCGGCGCTGCGTTAGGCCGTCGTTAGGTCTGCGTGAGGCCGCGTCGTCCCCGCACAATCAAGGATCCGGCCGCGACGGCCATCGTTTTCAGTGAGCGCCGCACCATGCCCGACGTCACCGGCATCGACCACATCTACATCACGGTCAGCGACATGGTCGCGGCCGAGCGCTTCTACGACCGCGTGCTGCTCGAGACGCTGGGTTTCCGCAAGAACCGTTTCACCCTCGGCGGCGATGCGCATGTGCAGTACTACAACCGCCTGTTCGGCTATGTGTTGCGGCCGGCACGCGTGGCGACGAGGCACGAGCCCTACGCACCGGGCCTGCACCATTTCTGCCTGCGCGTGGACAGCATCGCCGACGTGCAGGCCGCCGCCGCGCAGCTGCAGCAGCGTGGCATCGCCGCCAGTGACGCGGCCCACTACCCCGACTACGCGCCCGACTACTGGGCCACTTTCTTCACCGATCCCGACGGCGTGCGCCTGGAGATCACCAACTGCCGCGCCGAACGCCGCGAGCGCCACGAGCGCTGGGACGAGCTGCCAGGCTGAACAGGCCGGCGCCCTTCCTTCCAGTTCATACACTCCTGCCCATCATGAGCACCACACCCACTCTCGCCTTTATCGGCGGCGGCAATATGGCCAGCGCCATCATCGGCGGCCTGCTGCGCGCCGGCCGTCCTGCCGCATCGATCATCGTCGTCGAGCCCTTCGAGGCGCAGCGCGCCAAGCTGGCGGCAGACTTTCCCGGCCTGCGCCTGCTGGCCGCGGCGGATGCCTCACTGGGCGAGGCTGCGCTGCTGGTCTGGGCCGTCAAGCCGCAGCTCTTCGCCGAGGCCGCCGCGCCCTGCGCCGGCGCGGTGAGCGGCGCGCTGCAGCTGTCGGTGATGGCCGGCATCCGCAGCGAGGCGATCGTCGCCGCCACCGGCAGCGAGCGGGTGGTGCGCGCGATGCCCAACACGCCGGCGCTGATCGGCCAGGGCATCGCCGGCCTGTATGCGCGCGCGGCGGTCACCGCCGATGACAAGGCGCTGGTCGAGCAGGTGCTGGCACCGACCGGCCAGACGCTGTGGGTGGACGCCGAGGCCGATCTCGATGCGGTCACCGCGCTGTCGGGCTCGGGCCCGGCCTATTTCTTCTACATGGTCGAGGCGATGATGGCCGCCGCGCAGCAGCTGGGCCTGAGCGCCGAGCAAGGCCGGCGCCTGGCGCTGGCCACCTGCGGCGGCGCCGCGGCGCTGGGCCTGCAGTCCAGCGAATCGCCGACCGTGCTGCGCGAGCGCGTCACCTCCAAGGGCGGCACCACCTACGCGGCGATCAGCAGCATGCAGGCCGATGGCGTGGGCGAGGCGATCCAGCGCGCCGTGCTGGCCGCGGCACGCCGCGCCAAGGAGCTGGGCGACGAGTTCGGCGCGGGCAAAACCTGACCCTCGCGGCCAGCGTCGTCGCCAGCCTGAGCGCGAACGGGCCGCGGCCGGCACAATAGAGGCACCTTTGCAGCCCTCATCATCCCGCGCATGTCCCATGTCTTCGACGCTGCCGTTGCGCTGAGCGCGCTCGGCGAGGATCGCTTCAGCGGCGCCCCGCATCCGGCCTACGCCAATATGGTCGGCCCCTATGGCGGCATCACCGCGGCGACGCTGCTCAACGCGGTGCTGTCGCACCCGCAGCGCCAGGGCGATCCGATCTCGCTGACGGTGAACTACGCGGGCCCGATCGCCGAGGGCGGCTTCGAGATCGAGGCGCGGCCGGCGCGTACCAACCGCTCCACCCAGCACTGGAACGTCACGCTGACGCAGAAGGGCGTCGTCGCCGCCACCGCCACTGCGGTGCTGGCCACGCGGCGCGAGACCTGGTCGGCCGGCGAGGCCCAGCCGCCCGCCGACATGCCCGCGGCCGAGACGCTGCAGCCTTCGCCCTTCCTCGGCCATCCGGCCTGGACCCAGCATTACGACATGCGCTTTGCGCCCGGCGAGGCACCCGGCCCCTTCGACGCGCAGCAGCAGAGCAGCTCGGTGAACCGCCTGTGGGTGCGCGACGATCCGCCGCGTCCGCTGGACTTCCTGTCGCTGGCCGCGGCCAGCGACTGCTTCTTCCCGCGCATCTTCCTGCGCCGCCGCGCGGTGGCGCCGATCGGCACCGTCACGCTGACGGTGTTCTTCCATGCCGATGCCGACCTGCTCGCCGCGCAGGGCGAGCGCCACATGCTGGGCACGGCGCGCGCGCTGAACTTCCGCAACGGCTACTTCGACCAGAGCGCCGAGCTGTGGAGCACCAGCGGCGAGCTGCTCGCCTGCTCGCACCAGCTGGTCTATTACCGCGAGTGAGCCTCAGGCGCCGCCGCCACCGCTGCGCAGGCGGCGGTAGCTGCCCGGCGGATGGCCGGTCCAGCTCTTGAACGCGCGCTGGAAGGCCGCCGCATCGGCAAAGCCCAGCTCGGCCGCCAGCGTAGCCAGCGGCGTCTCGCTGGTGTGCAGGCGGTAGATCGCCACCTCGCGGCGCAGCTGGTTCTTCAGCGCCTGGAAGCTGGTGCCTTCGGCGGCCAGGCGGCGCTGCATCGTGCTGGGCGACATGTGCAGCGCCTCGGCGCAACGCTCCAGATCGGGCCACTGCGGCTGCGTGCGCTGCAGATGCGTGCGCAGGCGACCGCTGATGCCGGCATCGCGGCTGGGCAGGATCACCTGCACCGGACCGTCGGCGACGAAGGCGCGCAGCGCGCTCTCGTCTCGACACACCGGCAGCTGCATGCGTTCGGCCTGGAACCACATCGCGCTGCGCTCGGCGTCGAAGCGCCAAGGCGCCGGAAAGATCGGCCCGTAGCCCTCGGCATAGGCCGGGCGCGGGTAGGCGAAGTCGAAGCGCACTGCAGGCAGCTGCCCGCCCACCAGCCAGGCGAACAGCCGCCAGTACACGCGCAGCAGCAGCTCGTGCAGGTTCGGGTTGGCAGCGGCCTCCGGCTTGTGGAACTGCAGCGCGACGCCGGCCAGGTCTTTGCCCTCGTTGACGCGCACCAGGCTGAGGTCGTCGTGCAGCAGGCGGAACACATGGGCGATATGGCGGATGGCCACCTCCAGCGTCGGCGCCGACAGGGCGGAGCGCGCCTGCAGCGCGAAGGAGCCGCGCTTGGACGGGCGCGACAGCATGCCCAGCACCTCGTCGTCATGGCGCTCGATCAGCACGCGCAGCAGCTGGGCCAGCTGGCGCGCGGCGATGCGCGCGCCGGGGCGGTGGATCGCCTCTTCGGGGATGCCCGCCTCGCGCAGCATCGCGCTGCCGTCTATGCCGCGCGCACGCAGGCCGGAGAGCAGGTTGTGCGCGAACTCGATGCCCACGGTCAGCGCGGGCGCTGGCGCGGCAGAGGTCGGTACGGTGTCGGGGCTCACGGCGCCGCACTGTAGCGCGACGCGAAATGACATCCGGCCGCGGCCTTTTGCCATCGCCGTGGCGCGGCCTTGTGCCTAGCATGCCGGCGCTGCATCTCCCTTCTGAGCAGGAGTCCCCACCATGAGTCGCAATGTGCTCGTCGCCGGCGTCGGCATGATCCCCTTCACCAAGCCGGGCGCCAGCGCGCCCTATCCGCAGATGGCCGCCGAGGCCACGCGCCTGGCGCTGGCCGATGCCGGCATTTCCTATGAGCAGGTGCAGCAGGCCTATGTGGGCTATGTGTACGGCGACAGCACCGCCGGCCAGTGCGCGCTCTACGAGGTGGGCATGAGCGGCATCCCGGTGGTCAACGTCAACAACAACTGCTCCACCGGCTCCACCGCGCTGTTCCTGGCGCGCCAGGCGGTGGCCAGCGGCGCGGCAGACTGCGTGCTGGCGCTGGGCTTCGAGCAGATGAGCCCCGGTGCCTTGGGCTCGGTGTTCAAGGACCGCCCCAGTCCCTTCGACCGCTTCGACCAGATCACCGACGAGCTGGTCGGCCATGCCGAGATCCCGCTGGCGTTGCGCTACTTCGGCGGCGCCGGCCTGGCGCATATGCAGCAGTACGGCACGCAGCTGAGCACCTTCGCGAAGATTCGCGCCAAGGCCAGCCGCCATGCGGCGAACAACCCGCTGGCGCTGTTCAAGACCGTGGTCAGCGAAGAGGACGTGATGAACGCGCCGGTGATGTGGCCCGGCGTGATGACGCGCCTGATGGCCTGCCCGCCGACCTGCGGCGCGGCGGCGGCGCTGATCTGCTCGGAAGACTTCGCCGCCCGCCACGGCATGAAGCCCGGCGTGCGCATCAAGGCGCAGGCGATGACCACCGATCGCGCGGTCACCTTCGAGGCGCGCGATATGCGCGAGGTGGTCGGCTTCACGATGGCCAAGGAAGCGGCCGAGCAGGTCTATGCGGCGGCCGGCATCGGCCCCGAGGACCTGGATGTGGTGGAGCTGCACGACTGCTTCGCGCACAACGAGCTGATCACCTACGAGGCGCTGGGCCTGTGCCCGATCGGCGGCGCGGAGAAGTTCGTCGTCGACGGCGACAACACTTACGGCGGCCGTGTCGTCACAAATCCTTCCGGCGGCCTGCTCAGCAAGGGCCACCCGCTGGGCGCCACCGGCCTGGCGCAGTGCACCGAGCTGGTCCAGCAGCTGCGCGGCACCGCGGCCAAGCGACAGGTCGAGGGCGCGCGCCTGGCGCTGCAGCACAACCTGGGCCTGGGCGGCGCCTGCGTGGTGACACTGTACGAGAAGGTCTGAGCGAGGAGCATTGAGCCATGATCGACAAGAAGTGGATCGGCTACGAGCTGAGCGCCTCGGTGCTGCCCATCGAGCGCAGCCGGTTGCAGTTCTTCGCCAAGGCCATCGGCGAGACCGACCCGGTCTACACCGATGTGCAGGCCGCCCAGGCGGCGGGTTATGCGGACCTGCCGGCGCCGCCGACTTTTCTGTTCGCGGCCGAACTGGATTCGGGCGTGGTCTTCAAGCTGCTCGACCAGCTGGAGATCCCGATCGCCAAGCTGCTGCATGGCGAGCAGGGCTTCGTCTACCACCGGCCGGCCTGCGTGGGCGACACCATCACCGTGCGCTCGACCATCGACGACATCTACGACAAGAAGAACGGTGCGCTGGAATTCGTCGTCAAGACCTCGCGCGCCAGCAACCAGCGTGGCGAGCTGGTCGCCGAGCTGCGCGCGGTACTGGTCTGCCGCCACTGAACGAGGAGCGCTGCACCCCATGAGCAAGACTCAGACTCCCAGCTTCGACAGCGTCCAGGTCGGCGACGAGCTGCCGGCGCTGCAGCTGCCGCCGGTGGACCGCACGATGCTGGCGCTGTTTGCCGGCGCCTCGGGCGACCACAACCCCATCCACCTCGACATCGACGTGGCCCGCCGCGCCGGCATGCCCGACGTCTTCGCGCAGGGCATGTTGGGCATGGCCTGGCTGGGCCGGCTGCTGACCGGCTGGGCGCCGCAGGCGCAGCTGCGCCGCTTCGACGCGCGCTTCCAGGGCATCACACACCTGGGCAACGCGATGCTCTGCAGCGGCCGCATCGTCGAGAAGCTCGCAGACCATGGTGGCGAGCGCTGCGTGCGCATCGAGCTTTCCAGCGTCAACCAGTACGGCCAAGCAAAAATAGCCGGCGAGGCGCTCGTCGCGCTGCCCTAAGAACGAATCCACAACAGCTTTCAGGAGAACACCCCATGACCCGCAAACTCGAAGGCAAGGTCGCCATCGTCACCGGCTCGGGCCGCGGCATCGGCCGCGCCATCGCGCTTAAGCTCGCCAGCGAAGGCGCGCGCCTGGTCATCAACGACCTCGACGCCGCGCCCGCCGCCGAGGTGGTGGCCGAGATCACCGCCGCCGGCGGCCAGGCCGTGGCCTGTGCCGGCAGCGTCACCGCGCCGGACTTCGCCGAGCGCATCGTCGGCACCGCGGTCGGCAGCTTCCAGGGCCTGGACATCATCGTCAACAACGCCGGCTACACCTGGGACAGCGTGATCCAGAAGATGAGCGACGAGCAGTGGTACGCGATGATCGACTGCCACCTGACCGCGCCCTTCCGCATCCTGCGCGCCGCGCAGCCGGTGATCAGCAAGATGGCCAAGGCCGAGAAGGAAGCCGGCCAGCGCGTGGTGCGCAAGGTGGTGAACATCTCCTCGGTTGCCGGCGTGTTCGGCAATGCGGGCCAGAGCAACTACTCGTCGGCCAAGGCCGGCATCATGGGCCTGACGCAGACATTGGCCAAGGAATGGGGCCGCATGAACGTGACGGTCAACTGCGTGGCCTTCGGCCTGATCAAGACGCGCCTGACCGAAACCGCCGCCGGCGAGGGCAGCGCAAACATCGACGGCCGCGACATCAAGCTGGGCGTCAACCCCGACCTGCTGGCGATGATGGAAAAGACCATCCCGCTGGGCCGTGGCGGCACGCCCGAGGAAGCGGCCGGCGCGGTCTACCTGCTGTGCACGCCCGAGTCCGACTACATCAGCGGCCAGACCCTGCTGTGCACCGGCGGCCTGACGGGGATCTGAGCATGAGCGTTAGCAGCAGTATCGACAACATCCTGCCCCGCCTGCATCGCCATCCCTGGATGGACGAGCAGATCGAGGCTTTCCGCGATCAGTTGCGCCGCTATGTGACGGCCGAGCTGGCGCCGCAGCTGGACGGCTGGCGCCGCCAGGGCTATATCCCGCGCGAGGCCTGGCGGCCTTTCGGCGAGCTGGGCTTCATGCTGCCCGAGCTCGACGAAGAATGGGGCGGCGCCGGCGCCAATCTGGCCTACCAGCTGGTGGTGCAGGACGAGCTGGCCCGCGCCGAGGTGCCGGCCAACACGGCCGTGCACACCATCGCCGCGCACTACATCCTCGACTACGGCACCGACGAGCAGAAGCGCCGCTGGCTGCCTAAGCTGGCCAGCGGCGAGATGCTGGCCGGCATCGCGATGACCGAGCCGGGCTGCGGCTCGGACCTGAAGTCCATGCGCACCCGCGCACGCCGCGAAGGCGACGAGTACGTCATCGACGGCGCCAAGACCTTCATCACCAACGGCTTCACCGCCAATCTGCTGGTCGTCGCGCTGCGCACCGGCGAGGCCGGCAGCCGCGGCGTCTCGCTGATCGTGCTGGAGACCGAGAACCTGCCCGGCTTCGCGGTGGGCCGCCGGCTGGAGAAGCTGGGCCAGCATGCCTCGGACACGGCCGAGCTGTCCTTCCAGGGCGTGCGCGTGCCGGCGAGCCATCTGCTCGGCGGCCAGGAGGGCCAGGGCTTCAAGCAGCTGATGAGCCAGCTGCCCTACGAGCGCATGCTGCTGGCCGTGCCCGCGGCCGCGACGATCGAGCGCGCGGTCGAGCTGACAGTCGAGTACACCACGCAGCGCCAGGCCTTCGGCCAGTCGGTGGCGAGCTTCCAGAACACCCGCTTCAAGCTGGCCGAGTGCGCGACGCTGGCGCATGTGGTGCGCAGCTTCGTCAACGACTGCGTGCAGCGCCTGCTCGACGGCACGCTGGACGACGAGGCCGCCTATATGGCCAAGTGGTGGACCACCGAGCAGCAGTGCAAGGTGATGGACGAGTGCCTGCAGCTCTTCGGCGGCTACGGCTATATGGCCGAGTACCCGATCGCGCGCCTGTATGCCGACTCGCGCGTGCAGAAGATCTACGGCGGCACCAACGAGATCATGAAGGATCTGATCGCGCGCAAGCTGCTGGGTTGAGTCAGCTGTCGGCGAGTCCTGCGCGGACTTGCCGACGCCAGCTCAGGACAACGCGCGCACGCCGTGGCGCACCTCACCAGGTGGTGCAGATTCATGCATGGCGGCGTGCAGGCACGGACGCTCAGCGCACCGAGGGCTCCAGCAGCTGCAGCGTGCCGGCGTCGGCGTCGATCTCGGCCAGTGTGCCCACCGGGATGGTGAACTTGCGGCGGATGTGGCCGATCATCGCGCCGCGATAGACGGGCACGCCCAGCGGCAGGAAGTAGTCGTCGAACACCTCGTCGAGCGTCAGCGAGCCGAAGCCGTCGCCGGGTTCGCACTTGGTGAACTGCCCCAGCACCACGCCGGCGAGCTGGCTCAGTGCGCCAGTCAGCCGCAGCGTGCTGAGCATGCGGTCCACGCGGTAGATGTACTCGTTGATGTCTTCCAGAAACAGGATCGCACCGCGGCAGTCGGGAAAGTAGGGCGTGCCGGCCAGCGAGGCCAGCACCGCCAGATTGCCGCCCACCAGGCGCCCCCGCGCGCGGCCGCCACGCAGCGTGCTGGTGCGGTCCTGGGTCTGCACCAGCTTGTCGCCCTGCTCGCCTTGCGGATTGCGCAGCAGCGGGGCCTGGGCCTCCATCACCACGGCCTTGAAGTGCGCGACGCTGAAGCTGTTCCACTCCGAGACCGCCACCGGCGCGTGGAAGGTCACCAGCCCGGTCTGCTGGTGGATGGCGTTGATCAGGCTGGTCAGGTCCGAGAAGCCGCCCAGGAACTTGGGGGTGCGGCGGATCTGCGCGTAGTCCAGCCTGTCGACGATGTGGTTGCAGCCCGAGCCCCCGGTGAGCGCCAGGATGCCGGCCACGCCGTCGTCGGCGAACATCGCATTGAGGTCCTCGGCACGCTGCGCCGGCGTGCCGGCGAACTGGCCGCGGCGTGCGCGCAGCCCCGGGCTCTCCTTGACCTTGAAGCCCAGCGCCTGCAGGGCCTCGGTGGCATAGGTGATAGGCGCGCGCTCGTGCACCGCATGCGCTGGCGCCACCAACCCCACCGTGTCGCCCGCTTGCAGGCGGCGCGGCAGCAGCACGGACGGTCTGCCGGGCGCGGAGGACGTGGCGGTGTGCACGCCGCCCGTCAGGGCGCCGATGCCGATGGCTCGCGCCAGCTGTCTGCGGTTCATGTCGGTCATCGATGGATCCTTGCGGAGGTGGGTGTGGTGGATCACAGCACCCGCGGCAGCTCGCGCCGGACCGCGACGCGGTCGCCGAAGTCGAAGTGCCACCATTCGGTGTTGATGCCATGGAAGCCCGCGTGGCGCATGGCCGCGCGCAGCCAGCCGCGGTGCACCAGATGCGCGGGCTCCAGCAGGCCCTGTGCCAGCAGCTCGGCCTCGAACTCCGGGTGCGAGCGCTCGTGCATCTCGTCGAAGCCCGCGCCCATGTCCAGCTCGCGGCCCTGCTCGTCCAGCAGGGTCACGTCGACGGCCATGCCGAAGGAATGGATGCTGCCGCGCTCGGGGTGCGCCAGATAGCGCACCAGCGGCGTGCCGTCGAGCTCGGCATAGAGCGCCTCCTGCACGCGCTGGGGCCGCAGTGCGTCCAGCACGCGCAGGCGCCAGCCCGGCCGGTGCGCCTGCAGCCAGATCTGCGCCTGCACCAGCGCCGCCGCCGCTTCACGGCGGAGGTAGGCGCAGTCCAGGCCGCCATAGACATCGCGGCTGACGAAGTTGTCCGGGCTCGCGTAGCGCAGGTCCACGTCGATGCCGGGCAGGCTCCAGAGCGAGACGAAGTCGGGATGGGCGGCGATGTCCTCGCAGAGCACGCCCGCTGGCGATTCAGTACTCATGGGGCCAGTTTGTCCAGGCTGGCGCGGGTGGCTTCGCCGAGCTGGCGCACCAGCCGGCGGCCGGCCTGCGGCAGCGGTGCGTTGGCCGCGGTCAGCAGCACCAGGTTGACGGGCACCGCCGGCTGCACCGGACGCACGCGCACGCGCGTCAGATCGGCCGAGGTGGCGGTGAAGGGATCGACGATGCTCAAGCCCAGGCCGGCCTCGACCAGCGAGCGGGCCAGCTGGTAGGTCTGCACGGTGAGCCGTATGGTCGGATGCATGTCCAGCGCCTCGAAGGCGTTCATCACCTGGTTGCCCAGCGGATCGTCCTCGGCCATGGCGATGAGCTCGGTCTGGATGTCGGCCAGCGGCAGCGGCCCGTCCTCTAGTGCCTCGGGGCTGCCCAGCGGGCACAGCGCCATCATGTCGCCGCTGGCCAGCACCTCGGCGCGGATATTGGGGTGGCGCGGGTCCTGCAGCGAGAGCGCCAGGTCGGCTTCGCCGAGCAGCAGGCTGCTGACGATCTCGCGCGTGTGGTGGGTGGAGAGCTGGCAACGGCCCTTGGGAAAGGCCTTGGACCACAGCGTCATCGCCGCCGGCAGCACCGAGGCGCCCAGCGTCGGCGTGGCCATCACGCGCAGCTGCTCGGTCTCGCCGGCGCGCAGGCTGGCTGCGAGGCGGCGGATCGCCACCAGGTCGCGGTTGAGCTTGTCGATCTCGACGAACAGCCGCTGCGCCTCGGGTGTGGGATAGAGCTTGCCGCGCACGCGGTCGAACAGCGGCATGCCCAGCTGCAGCTCGGCATGCTGCAGCACCTTGGTGACCGCCGGTTGCGAGATATGCAGGATGTGCGCGGCGCCGCTGATCGAGCCGGCCTGCATGATGGCGTGGAAGACCTCGATATGCCTGAGCCTCATTCGCGCCAGACCCCTTCGAAATCCAGCCGGGTGCATGTCATCGCGTCGGACCTTTCACGATATTGAAGCCGGCACTGTAGGCGATGGCCAAGTCGCCGTGGCAGCTCAGCTGCGCTGCGGCAAGGCCCGGGGCGAGGTCCTCATCCGCCCTGCAGCGCGGCGCGCAGATCGTCCTGGCAGGCGGCCAGTCGCGCACGGGCGCTGGCCGCATCCAGCCCGAGGCGCAGCATCAGGATGGCGAGCTTCACCTGGCCCTCGGCGGCCTCGAGCGCGGCTTGGGCGGCGCTTTCCGGGGCGCCCGAGGCGCGCACGGCCAGCGCGAGCGCGCGGCGGCGCAGCTTGGCATTGGTGGCCTTCACATCGACCATCAGATTGCCGTAGACCTTGTGCAGCCGCACCATCAGCGCGCTGCTGATCGCGTTGAGGGCGATCTTCTGCGCGGTGCCGGCCTTGAGCCGGGTGCTGCCCGAGATCAGCTCGGGCCCGCTGTCCAGCAGCACGCCGAACTCGGCCTGCTCCAGCACGGGCGTGCCGGGGTTGTTGGCCAGGCCCACCGTCATCGCGCCCTGCGCGCGGGCGGCCCGGATGGCGCCCAGCACATAGGGCGTGGCACCGCTGGCGGCCAGCGCCAGCACCACGTCCTGCGCCTGCGGTGCCAGGGCCAGCAGGTCCTGCTCGCCCTGCAGGGCGTCGTCCTCGGCGCCCTCGACTGCCTGGAACAGTGCCGGCGCGCCGCCGGCGAGCGCGGCGCGCGCGCGCTCGGGCGGCCAGCTGAAGGTGGGGAAGAGCTCCACGCTGTCCAGCAGGCCCAGCCGCCCGGAGGTGCCGGCACCGACATAGAGCAGCCGGCCGCCGGCCTGCAAGCGCGGCAGCGCCGCGTCGACCACCTGGGCGAGTTGCGGGGCTGCGGCTTGCACCGCACGCAGCGCATCGGCCTGATCATCGACCAGGGCCTGTACCAGGGCGGCGCTGTCGTAGGTGTCCAGCTGTGCGTGGCGTGCGCTGGGTGTCTCGGTCGGCAGATTCATGGACCAGCAGGCTCGGCGAGGGTGGAGCGTGCACTCTAGGCAGCGCCTCGCCGAGCGGCCAATGAATGCTTGGGCATGACGGATAACTTCATGGAATTCTGTGCCCGGCAAGTTCGGCCTTCAATGGGGCCGGTGGTGCGCCCGGGTTGTCTGACTTTCGAGGCTCCGGCGCACCCCGCCGCTGGAATCACCGGGTTGCGCCGAAATGGGCGAAGCCCCACCAGCTGACGCGGGTGGGGCTTCGCACGCAGTACTTGGCTTCAGAAGAACTTGTGGTTCACCGAGACAGTGATGGCACGGCCACGCGGGTCGCCCACGCGTGCATCCCAGCCGGCGCCGGCGACATCGTCCGGGTGATGAGCAGAGAACGAAGGCTCGCGGTTGAAGATGTTCTTCATGCCCACGGTGAAGGTGGTGTCCTCGAAGCCTGTGTAGCTGACCGAGATGTTGTGGCGCAGGTAGGCCTTGACCTTGGGCTCGAAGGTGGCGGGCATGGTGCGGCCAGAGGTGTCATCCAGGTAGCCTGAGGAGTAGGTCTGGGACAGCGTGCCGCTCCAGGGGCCACGGCTGTAGCTCAGGCTGGCCGAATGCTTCCAGCGCATGTACAGATCGCGGGAGCTGAACTTGCCGACCTGTTCGACATAGGGCTGGCTTTCCAGCACGCGGGTCTTGTAGCTGTCCATGTAAGTGCCGCCGATCTTGGCGGTCCAGCGGCCGTCGGCCAGCGAGCCGCGCAGCGTCACCGCCAGGTCCACGCCCTGGGCGATGTCGCCAGCGGCATTGGTCAGGCCGGACCGGATCGCTGCCAGCGTCCCGTCCGGATTGCGCAGGAAGCTGTTCGGGAACTGCGACGGGTTGTTCATGATGATGGTGTCGGTCAGAGCCAGGATGCGGCCCAGCCGCTCGACCTTCCAGAAGTCGGCGCTTGCGCTGATCCAGTCGGTCGGCTCGAAGACCGTGCCAAGGGTCCACATCTTGGCCGTCTCCGGCTTCAGATTGGGGTTGCCGCCGGCGATGACCTCGTAGCGCTTGGCCGTGCAGTACAGCGGGTTGCCCGGGTTCTGGGGGCACAGCACAGGGTCGACCCGGTCGGTGCTGGTTTGCGACAGCAAGATCGGGCTGTTCAGCTGGTTGAAGCTGGGCGCGCGGAAGCCCTCGTTGTAGGAACCGCGGAACATCAGGGACTTGAGCGGCTGGTAGCGCAGCGCCAGCTTGGGGTTGGTGGTGCCGCCGAAGTCGCTGTACTTGTCATGGCGCAGCGCCAGCGTGGCTTCCAGGCTCTTGAAGATCGGCACGGCCACCTCGGCAAACACGGCCTTGATGTCGCGCTGGCCGGGCTTGATCGAGCCGTCGGCCGGCACGTTGAAGATGCTGTTGGAGAGGTTGCCGTCGCCGTTGAAAACATAGGTCTCGCGGCGCAGATCAAAGCCCACCGCCGCGCCCACCGGGCCGGTCGGCAGCTGCAAGACTTCACCGCTGAGCGTGCCGTCGATCTGGGTCAGCTTGGACTTGCCGCCATACAGCGTGACGCCGTCTGCGCTGGCGCCGCTCAGCAAGGCCATGGCTTCGGCGGTCTGCGACTGGCCTGGCAGAAGCCAGGGGTTGACCTTGCCGCTGCGCAGTGCGGCGGCCATCTTGTCGGTGTAGAAGTAGCCGCCGCCCAGCTTGGATGAGGCCTCGCTCTCGGCACGCGACAGTCCCAGCTTGTAGTCCCAGCCCCTCAGGCTGCCCTCCAGGCCCACCAGCAGACGACTGGCATCGGACACGGTCTCGATGATGCGGTTGCCGCAGTCGACGCAGCGCCAGGAGTAAGCGATGCCCTTGGTCTTGTCGAAGCCCGGCACCAGGCCGGTCAGGTCCTGATAGTAGGGGCCACCGACCGGGTAGTAGGCGCCTTGGCCACCGTTGGAGTTGCGCCAGATCGAGGTCGAGTTGTTGATCTGCATCGGCTCGAATTCCTTGCGCGACGTGGTGCGCGAGCCAACGAATTCGGCGATCAGGTTGGTGTCGGCGTCGATCGCGAACATCGCGCGCGACACCAGGTTCTGGCGCTGGACCGGCTGGATCAGCACGGCGGCGCCGTTGTAGTCATAGGTGCAACCGTGAGTGCGGCTGACGATGCTGGTCCAGAGGTCGGCGCGGTATTGCTCCATGCCTGGCACGCTGTTGCACTTGCCCTGCAGGCTCAGCAGGTTCGCGGTGTTCTTGTTGTTGGGGCCGCTGCCGGCCAGCGTGAAGTTCTGCAGCGCGCTGCCAACGCCGACCACTTGGGAGGCGAAGGGCGTGCCTATGGTCTCAGGGGCGATGCCGCGCGAGGGCTGGTAGCCGTTGACGAAGTCACGCTGACCCGGCATCAGCTTGGCCTGGTCGTCGAAGGCCAGATTGACCAGCACATTGAAGCGGTCGCGTGTCAGATCGCCCGCGCCGCCCAGCAGTGACACCGTGGTGATGGCGCCACCGCCCTCGGTGGGCTGGTCGGTGAACAGGTTCACCTCTGCGCCGCTGTAGTTCTTGCGCAGGATGAAGTTGATGACGCCGCCGATGGCATCGGTGCCGTAGATGGCCGAGGCGCCGTCGGTCAGAATTTCGACCCGCTCCACCGCCGCCATCGGGATGGAGTTCAGGTCCACCGCGCCGCCCTTGAGGCCGTGCACCGTGACGCGGCGGCCGTTCAGTAGCACCAGCGTCGAACCGGCGCCCAGTCCGCGCAGATTGGCGCTTGCCACGCCGTTGTTGCCACGCTCGGCGGTCGACATGATGCCGACCTGCGAGGCCATGTTGTCCAGACCCGTGCCGCTGATCGCCAGCGACTCCATCAGCTGCTCGGCGCTGGAGATGCCTGCCCGCCGGATCTCCTCCTTGGTGATCGACTGCACCGGCAGTGCACCCTCTGAGGCGATTCGCTTGATGCTGGAGCCGGTGATCTCTACGCGATCAACCCGCTGGACGGGTGTGTTCTGGGCCCAGGCCATGCCCAGCGCCTGGGCACCGATGCCGACCAGCGCAAGACTGCGTGCGAGTTGATTCAGTTTCACGGTGCTTCTCCTAAGACTTGCTTCGGCGCCGCTGCGGCGGCGCCCTCGAACCATGGGTGGGACGTCATGCCAATGACAAGGCTCTGCCGCATGATCAAGCACAGACAGGGACGGCAGCCAGAGGGAGCTCCCCCATTTGTTGCGCTCGCCACGATGAATGCTTGTCACCTGCGTATAACCTGGGGGCATACAGGGCATGGCCTGCTACCGCGTGGCACAGGCATGGCCGTGCGTAGAAATGCCCGCCATCGGCGCTGGCCGTCGTACAGGCTCATTCCCGGTGTTTCTAGCCGATGTGCAAGAAGTCATGCCTGCAGACGGCGGCGGACATACAGTTGCTCGCCACGGGCCTTGCGTTGACGCAAGGACGAGAACGAAACCGAGCATGAGAGCGATCACCAAGTCTTTGAGTCTGCTGGGCGCGGCCCTGCTGCTGTCCGGTTGCGCCGGCCTTGCGCCGGTAGGCCCGGGCCTTCCCGGCGAGCTGCGCGAGGCGCTGCAAGGCGCCGGTCTTCCGGAAAGCGCACTGGCCGTGGTGGCGGTGCCGCTGCAAGGGGGCGATGCCGCACGCGACGGTCTGCAGGTGCAGGCCGATCGTTCCATGCAGCCGGGCTCGATCATGAAGCTGGTGACCAGCGTGGTGGCGCTGGACCGGCTGGGACCGAACAGCCGTGGCCAGACCGAGCTGCTGGCCGACACGCCGATACGCGGCGAGGTGCTGGACGGGCCGTTGTATCTGCGCGGCGGCGCCGATGACCAGCTGGACTGGGGTGCGCTGTGGCAGATGCTGCGTCAGCTGCGCGAGCAGGGCCTGCGCGAGATCCGCGGCGGCCTGGTGGTCGATCGCAGCCTGTTCACGCCCGGACGGCTGGACATCGGCGTGCCACCCTTCGACGAGGCGCCCGAGTTTCCCTACAACGTGATCCCCGATGCGCTGCATCTGAACGGCCAGCTGCTGGGCCTGCGCCTGCAATCGGATGGGCAGCAGCTGCAGGCGCGGCTGAGCCCGGCCTGGCCCGGCATGCGCGTGGATGTGAGCGGCATGGCGCTTGCGGATCAGGCCTGCAAGGACTGGGCGTCCGGCTGGCTGCTGCCCGGCGTGGCCTGGCAGGACGGTGAGGCGGTGGTGCAGCTGCGCGGCAGCTTTCCGCGCCACTGCACGGCCGAGCCCCAGCTCAATCTGATCGAGCGGCAATGGATCGCCACCCAGGCCCTGCGCCAGATCTGGCGCGAGCTGGGCGGCAGCGTGCTGGGCGAGGATCGCGAGGGCGTCACGCCTGCCGGCGCCGTGCGACTGGCGCTGCATCAGGGCCGGCCGCTGGCCGAGCTGATGTACGGCATGAACAAGCGCTCGGACAACCCGCTCACCCGCCTGGTCTATCTGCGTCTTGGCGCGGCCGCTGCCGCGCCGGGCGAGGACAGCCGCGCTGCGGCCGATCGCCAGGTGCGCGCCTGGTTTGCCGAACAGGGCATCGACGCCGATGGCCTGGTGATGGACAACGGCTCCGGCCTTTCTCGCAGCGAGCGCATCAGCGCGCGTCAGATGGTGGCGCTGCTGCTGGCTTCGCAGCGCGGTCGCCATGGGCCCGAACTGCTGGTCACGCTGCCGGTGGCCGGCGTGGACGGCACGCTGAGCCGGCGCCTGCGCGATGGCCCGGCCGCTGGCCGCGCCCGGCTCAAGACCGGCACGCTGCGCAATGTCACCGCGCTGGCCGGCTTCGTGCCGGATGCGGCCGGCCGCACCTGGGTGGTGGCGGCCATGCTCAACGACGAGCGCGCCGGGCCGCGCGGCCGTGCGGTGCTGGACCGTCTGATCGAGTGGCTGGCGCGCCAGCGCTGAGTGCGGTGGCGCTCCTGTGCGCTACCAGGACAGGCGTCGCGCCTGAACGTCCAGCTCGACGCTCAGACCCAGCGGCAGCGGATGGTTGGGTTGGCCATGTCCGGCCGGCCAGCCCGCCAGCACCGGCTTGCCCAGCGGGTGCAGATAGTCGGCCAGCACGGCGTCGGTGCCGATGCTGTCGTCCGAGTCGCTGAAGCTGCCCAGCACGAAGCCTGCCGCCGCGTCGAGCTGGCCGCTGAGCCGCAGCTGGGCCAGGAAGCGGTCCACGCGATAGGGTGTCTCGGACACGTCCTCGAAGAACAGCAGTGCGCCCTGTACCTTGGGCAGCGCGTCCAGACCGATGCTGGAGGCCCAGACGGCGAGATTGCCGCCCAGCAGCGGCCCGCGCGCGCGGCCCGCGCGGTCCAGCGCATGGGGGCCGGGCGCCGTCTCCGCATGGCCCGGTGGCACGCCGCGTCTCAAGGCGGCCAGCAGCCGCTGCAGATCGGCCTCGCCGCCAGGCTGCAGCCAGTCCGAGGCTGGCATCGGCGCATGCCAGGAAGGGATGCCCTGTTGTGCCCACAGCGCATGCAAGGTGGTGATGTCGCTGTAGCCGATCAGGGGCTTGGGATGGCGGCGCAGCAGCGCACGGTCCAGCCCGTCGAGCAGGCGCAGGCAGCCGTAGCCGCCGCGCAGGCACAGCAGCGCGTCCACCTCGGGGTCGGCCAGCGCGGCATGAAGATCGGCCAGGCGCTGGGCGTCGCTGGCGGCCAGATGGCCCAGGTGGGCCGGGCCGGCGCAGCCGGGAAACAGCTTGGCGCGGTAGCCGGTGGACTCGATCAGCGGGGCGACCTGCTCCAGCACGCCGGGCTTGGGTGGGCCGGCCGGCGCGACCACGCCGAGGCAGGCGCCCGCAGGCAGCGGCTGCAGCGAGGGCTTCATGCGGGCGATTCCAGATGCTCGGCCAGCAGCGCATCGACCGCAGCACCCAGCTGCGCCAGCTGCCGCGGTCCGGCCGCCAGCGGATGGAAGGCATAGCGGCTGCCGAGGTTGCTGAGCAGCGCGATCAGGTAGTGGCGTCGCGCCGGTGCGATGCCGCGCACGATGCCCGCGTCGGACGAGTAGTTCTCGGTGTTGCCGATCTTGTGGGCGAAGTGCACGCTGCCTTCAGCCAGCCGGGGGCGGAAGTCGCCGGGGAAGTCGTACTCGCCGGCACGCCAGCTGCCGTCGGGCTGCACCCACAGCGCCTGCAGCCGGTTGGGCAGACCCGGCGCAGCACCCGGCAGCCCGGCGAGCACGCCGGCGCTGAGCACGATGTCCAGGCCCTGCTCGCCCAGGCCGCGCAGGATCTCGGCGCGGTGGGCGGGGTCCAGCTGTGGCGCGTCGGCACTCAGCCAGGGCGGCCGCGGTGCGGCGGGGTCCAGCCACCACAGCAGGCGTACCGTGTCCCAGGCGGTCATCTGGATCTGCCCGACGCCGGCACCGGCCGCATTGCCCCAGCCGCCGTCGGCCTGCGTGCCCGCCAGGCGCAGCGTGGGCAGCTGCAGTTCGGCGAAGAGTTCGTGCAGCGCATGGCGCTGCGGCCCCAGCAGACCCTGGGCGTGCAGCCAGGCCACCAGCGCCGAGGTGGAGATGTTGCAGCTGACGGCCAGCATGTCGAACTGCCAGTCGCGCAGCGTCCGCTTGCGCCCGTCGAAGGTCCAGGGCCGTGCATAGCCGTCGGGGCCGCAGTGGCGCGCCACGCCGACGGCGATCATCAGCTTGAGCAGCGAGGCCGGATAGGGCGCGACGAAGCGCGGGGCGCCCGGTGTGCCGCCCAGGGTCTTGAACTGCCGCGCCGACCAATCGGCCTGCGGCGCCCAGAGTACCGAGTTCAGCGCCTCGTCGCGTTGGTCGGCCAGGTAGTGCAGCCCCTGCTGCGGCCCGAAGCGTTCCGGCAGTGGCGCGATCAGGCCCTGCGGGTGCTCGCGGGACCACAGCACATTGGCGGCCACGGGTTCGCCGCCGGGCACGAAGGCGACCACGGCGAGGTCCAGGCTGGGCGGATGGCGCAGCGCGCGCCCGCCGTCCTGCGGGTCGGCAATGCGGTCCAGCCGCAAGGCGGCCAGCGTGTCGCGCAGGGCCAGGGCCAGACGGGCGGAGCTCAGCGGGTTCATGAGTGCTGCAGTGTCAGGCCATCCAGCGGAATGGGACTGTCCTGCCCTGAGACCAGTGCGGCGAGGATGCGGGCGCTGCCGAAGGAGAAGGTGAAGCCCAGCGCGCCATGGCCCACATTGAGCCACAGACCCTGCACAGGGCTGGCGCCGATGATGGGCGCGCCGCTGGGCGTGGCCGGACGCAGACCGGCCCAGGGCTGGGCCTGCGCGTAGTCGGCGGCATTCGGGAACAGGCTGCGCACCGATCGGTGCAGCGCAGCGATGCGCCGCGGATCGACGCGCTCGTCTTCGCCGACCAGATCCACCATGGCCGCCACGCGCAGCTGCTGCCCGATGCGCGCATACAGCGTCTTCTTCTCGAAATCGGTCACGCTGACCTCGGGCGCCCGGTGCGACGCTCCGATCGGAGCGGTCAGGCTGTAGCCCTTGAGCGGATAGATGGGCAGATACAGGCCCAGCGCGGCGGCGAGGTCGCGGCTTTGCAGCCCGGCGGCCAGCAGCACGGCCTGCGCTGGCAGCAGGCCCTGGCGAGCACGCACGCCGCTGACACGGCCCTGCTGCAGCTCCAGGCCCAGCACCTCGTCGTGCACGAAGCCCTCGAAGCGCGGATGGGCGCGCATTCTCTCGGCCAGCTGCAGGCACAGGCGGTGGCAGTCGGCAACCGCCTCGCCCTCGGTGAAGATGCCGCCCGCCAGTTGCTCGGCGCCATCGGCCAGGGCCGGCTCCAGGGCCAGGCAGCCGGCGCGATCCAGCGCCTGCTCAGGGTCGCCGGGCCCGATGCGCTGGCGCACGCGCTCGAACTCCTGCGCCTTGCGATAGACGACCAGCTTGCCGGGGCTGCGCAGCTGCACCTCGTCCAGCGCGGCCTGCAGGGCCATGGTTTCGAAGCATTGCTTGCTGAATGCGCCCAGCCGCAGCAGCCAGGCGGTGGTGCGCTGGTTCACCGGAGCGCGGCAGTTGCCCAGGAAGCTGGTCAGCCAGCGCCACTGGCGGGGGTCGGCCTCGGGTTTGAAGCGCAGCGGGCCGTCGGCGTCGAGCAGCCAGTGCAGGGCCTTCAGCGGCACGCCGGCATCGGCCAGCGGCGAGACATAGCGGTAGCTCAGCTGCCCGCCATTGGCCCGGCTGGCGCCCTCGGCGAGCTCGGGTCGCCGCTCAATCAGGGTGACATGGTGCCCGGCCTCGAGCAGCGCCCAAGCGCTGGTCAGCCCCACCACGCCACCACCCACGACCACGATGTGCGTCATCTGTCCCAGGGAAGGTCAAGCTTGAATGGGCAGCAGGCTACGCGAAGGCCTGCAGCGCTGCCAATGAATGCGGTGGCGCAGCCCATAACTCCAGCGCATGCGCTGTGCTGCAAATCGAAGCGCGGACGGCCGCAGCACAGGGCAGTCGCTGGCACACTGCCGACCCATGCAGAGCTTTCAGTCCATCCGATTTGACAGCCCGGAGCCGGGCCCCCGCTTCCTCGTCACCGGCGCGGTACATGGCAACGAGGTGTGCGGCACCAAGGCGATCCGTCGCCTGGTCGCCGAGTTCGAAAGCGGCGCGCGCACGCTGCGCCGCGGCCGCCTGACCCTGGTGCCGGTCACCAATCCCAAGGCCTACGCGCTGGGCCAGCGCATGGGCGACCGCAACCTCAACCGGCGCCTGCGACCGACCACGCAGCCCACGCAGTTCGAGGACCATGTCGCCAACTGGCTGTGCCCGCTGCTGGCCGAGCACGAGGTGCTGCTGGACCTGCACAGCTTCCAGGCGGCAGGCCGGCCCTTCGTGATGGTGGGCCCGGGGAACAACAGCGGCCCCTTGCAGCCTTTTGCCCATGCCGAGCGCGAGCTGGCGCTGGCCAAGGTGCTGGGCGTGCAGCGCGGCGTGGACGGCTGGTTGCAGACCTATGCCGATGGCGTGGCCAAGCGGCGTGCGTGGGCGGCCACGCTGCCGCTCGAGGCGCTGGTCGGCGTGGACCTGGACGAGGCCTATGGCGTCGGCACCACCGAGGCGATGCGACAGATGGGCGGCATCGCGCTGACGCTGGAGTGCGGCCAGCACGAGGACCCGCAGGCGCCCGAGGTGGCCTATCGCGCGATCCTCAACGCGCTGATCCATCTGGGCATGGTCGACGGCGATGCGCCGCCGGTGCAGTCGATGGAGGGGCTGAGCCTGTGCAGCGTGCACGACAAGGCCGACGACGGCGATCAGTTCGCCAAGGCCTGGGTCAGCTTCGACCGCGTTCGCGCCGGCGAGCTCATCGGTCACCGCGCCGGCGGCGAGGCGATCCTGGCGCCCATGGACGGCGCCATCGTCTTCCCCAACGCGAAGGCCCGTGCCGGCCAGGAATGGTTCTACCTGGCCAGCGATACCGCGCGATTCCGCTGAGGACCGGTGCTGGCGCGCTCAGCGAACATGCACACCCAGGGCGCGTGGTTCTACGACCTGTGCGCCAACCAGCACTCCACGCTGAAGACTCGGCCGTTGAAGCTGGCCGATTTACCGAGGCTAGGCTTCTTGCTGCAGAAAGTCATCCAGCGCTTGGAGGCGGCGGCGCTGCCGGCGTCCGGCCGGCCGAGACGAACATGCGCTGACGCTGGCGCATTCAGGCACCATTGCTAAGCTTGCAAATCAGCTCCCACGCAGATGGGAGCTCGCAAATGCTGATTGAACCGCACGCCAGGGAGGCGCTCGACATGCGAAGCCGACGCAAGAAGACCAGTCCTGCCGAGGACTTGATGGATCTGGTGGCGATGCTGCCCTGGTGGGCTGGCGTGGCGCTGGCGCTGCTGTCGCATCTGTGGCTGCACCAGATTGCGGCTGAGCCGCTGACGCCGAATCTCGCTGCGGGCAAGGCCGGTAGCAGCGTGCTGCAGATCATGGTGAAGGGCCTGGCTACCGGCGGCCAGTACATCCTGCCGCTGATTTGCTTGGCAGGCGCCGGCATCTCGGCCTGGCGCCGGCACGAACGTCGCCGCCTTGCTGCCGATGTCGGCGGTGGGTCCTCGGCGGCTGACGCGCTGGATGGCATGAGCTGGCAACGCTTCGAGCTGCTGGTCGGCGAGGCTTTCCGTCAGCAGGGCTACCGCGTCGTCGAGACCGGCGGTGGCGGTGCCGATGGCGGCGTGGACCTGGTGCTGCGCAGGGGCGACGAGAAGTTCCTCGTGCAATGCAAGCAGTGGCGGGCCTACAAGGTCGGCGTGGATGTGGTGCGCGAGCTCTATGGCGTGATGGCGGCACGCGGTGCAGCTGGCGGCTATGTCGTCACGTCAGGGCGTTTCACGCCGGATGCCCAGGCCTTTGCCACTGGGCGCAATGTGACGCTGGTCGATGGCCCGCAGCTGCAGGCCATGCTGGATGCGGCAAGGCAGGGGGCTGGCGCCGGCCATGGCGGCAGCAGCAGGACCAGCGCCGAGGCGCCAGCCGCTGCGACGCGCGAGACGCCCGCCGCCGCACCCGCCTGCCCGAGATGCCGCAAGCCCATGCTGCGGCGCGTGGCCAAGCGGGGAGCCAACGCCGGGCGGGCTTTCTGGGGCTGCAGCGCCTATCCCACCTGTCGGGGCACGCTGGAGATCGCGGACCAGGGGCATTGAGTCTGGCTCCGGCGCGATGGCGGACCGGCCATCGGTCCGGACTGGATGCGCCTGCGGCAAGGCCCGCAGCGCGCAGCGCGCAGCCTCAGCGCCTCAGCGCCGCCGTCGCATGTGCGGCGGCGCAGACCTGCTTGGCGCGGTTCTGCTGCTCGCGCGTCTGCTCGATCAGGTAGTCAAGAAAGACGCGGGTGCGCTGCGGGATGAACTTGCGGCTGGGCAGGGCGGCGTAGAGCGCCACCTGGCCGCTGATCCATGGCGATAGCACGCGGACCAACTCGCCGCGGGCCAGATAGGGCGCCACCAGATCGATGGCCGCGGACATGATGCCGGCGCCGTCAAGCGTGGCCCGCAGCAGGGTCTCGGTATGGTTGCCGGCGAGTACCGGTGCGCTTTCCACCTCGATGACATCGTCCGGCGTGTCGGTGCGCCACAGCCGCCAGACGCGCGATCTGGCGTTCAGCGCGCGCAAGCGGATGCAGTCGTGTTCCCGCAGCTCCTCAGGCGTGGCCGGCAGGCCGCGGCGGTTCAGGTAGCCCGGTGAAGCCACCAGCACCAGCTCGGACTCCGCCACCTTGCGGGCGACGATGTCGGCGTCGAAGGGCTGGTCGGCCAGCATCAGCGTGAGGTCGAAGTCTTCGATCGGCAGCTCGCGCGGCGACGCGGCCTCGACATCGATCAGCACGCTCGGATGGCGTTGGCGGAAGCCCTCCAGCAGCGGCGCCAACACGAAGCTGGCCAGGATGGGGGGCGCATGCAGGCGCAGCGTGCCTGCCAGTTCCACGGTCTCGGCGCGGGCCACCGCGTGGGCCTCGTCGATGTCCTGGAGGATGTGGCGCACCCGGCTGAGGTAGTTCTGTCCGGCTTCGGTCAGCGACAGCCGGCGCGTGCTGCGCTGCAGCAGCCGCGTGCCCAGGTGGTCTTCCAGATCGGCCACCAGCCGGGTCACCACCGGTGCCGACATGTCCAGCGCCCTGGCGGCGGCAGCGAAGCCGCCCTCGTCGACGACTTTTTCGAACACGCGCATTGACTGCAAGCGGTCCATGGTCTTTCTCCTTTGTCGTCAATTGTTGCCAATTTAGAAATGGCGCATGTCTGTACCGGCTGTTTATCAGCTTCTAACGAAATTCTACAGTTCATCCCATCGACGAGACGTAAACAACTCAGCCTCGCCGAGGCGACCCAAAGACCTGTAATTCGGCAGGCCGGGTCATCAGAGTTCAACGCAATTGAAAGGACTGAACCATGAACCGCGCTACCACTTCCATCATCGCCCTGACCCTGGCCGCTTTCGGTGCCGGCCAGGCCATCGCCGCCGACGCTCCCAAGACCCGCGAGCAGGTGCGTGCCGAAGCCGCTGCTGCCCTGGCTGCCGGCGATTTCATCACCGAGTCGGGCTTCAAGGCCAATGAGCTCTACCCCGGCCTGTACAACAAGAGCAGCAAGCCGGCCGCCGCTCCGGCCAAGAGCGACAGCAAGACCCGCGAGCAGGTCAAGGCCGACGCTGCCAAGGCTGCCGCGGCTGGCGACTTCATCACCGAGTCGGGCCAGAAGGCCAACGAGATCTACCCCGGCCTGTACCAGAGCAACAAGCCGGCCGCCACGGCCAAGAGCCGCGACGAGGTGAAGGCCGAGCTGCGCGACGCCGTGAGCAAGGGCGAAGTGCTGGCCTACGGCGAGACGATGGCCACGCTCAAGGATGTGTTCCCGGGCAACTACCGCGCCCAGTAAGCGGCTGACCGCGGATCGCCGCGGCAACAGAGGCACCCAGGCCGGCCTTCTTGCCGGCTTCACTCCCGAAACGGGCCCTAAGATGGGCCCGTTTCGTCATTTCGGAGCTTGTCGACCATGTTGCGCCGCTCTGCTGTTTTTGCCGCTCCGCTGCTCTGTGGGATGCTGATCGTGCCGCCGGTCGGTGCGATGGAGCCGCAGCCCAAGGAGGCGGTCACGCCTGACACGCCAGCGGTTGAGACCGCACGCCGGCAGGTGCGCTCCACCGCCGAGTGGCTGGCTCGCGGCGTGGACAGCTGGTTTGGCGACAAGCCCTTCTCCGAAGGCGGCAAGGTCACCGATGGTCAGCTCAGCGTGCGTCTGCTGAAGAGGCAGGACGAGGACAAGCCCCAGTTCGGCATCCGCTTCAACGCCCGTTTCCGGCTGCCCAATCTGGAAGAGAACGCCTACGTGTTCATCGGCCGCGACGATCAGCGCGAGATGGTGACCGACAAGCCCAACACCTTCAGCAACGAGCAGCTACTGCTCAAGGGCAATGCCGAAAACCGTGCCTTCTTCGCCGGCCTGGGCTTGCGCCTGCGCGACAGCGTGGATCTGCGCCTGGGTCTGCGCGGCGGACTCAAGCCCTATGCGCAGGCACGCATCGGCCACTCCTTCTGGTTCGGTTCGGCAAACCGCCTGGACCTGCGCGAGACGGTGTTCTGGACGACCGGCGACGCGCTGGGCTCGACCACTGCGCTGTCCTACGAGCATGCCTTCGCGCCGGACCTGGCGATGCGCTGGCTGAACGCGGCCACCATCACGCGGCGACAGCGTGACTTCGAGTGGTCCAGCAGCCTCGGCGCCTATCGCTACTTCGGCCAGCATCGGCTGCTCTCGCTGGAGGCACTGGCCAGCGGCATCCAGGGCGCGGACGTGCCGGTGTCCGACTACGGGCTGCAGCTCAAGTGGGAACAGCCCGTCTACCAGGACTGGCTGATCGGCGAGCTGATCCTCGGCCATTTCTGGCCGCGGCCCAATGCGCTGGTCGAGCGCGACCGTGCCTGGGCCGTCGGCGGCAGTCTGAAGATGAAGTTTTAGAAGGGGTGCGCGAGGCGCGGCGTCGTCAGCGCGCCGCCTTCGCCGTCAGCCCCTGCAGCAGCGCACCCAGCGCGATGCCGGCCAGCGCGACCAGCAGATCCCAGTTGCCGACACCCAGTCCGGCGATGGCCGGCGCCGGGCAGACGCCGGACAGGCCCCAGCCGATGCCGAAGATCGCGGCGCCGACCAGCGTGGGCCGGTCCAGCTTGGACTGGCGCACTTCGAAGCTCCCGCCCAGCAGCGGCGTCGCCCCGAGCAGGCGCCGCGCCAGCTGGTAGGCCGGCAGCGTGAGGGCGATCGCGCCGCCCATCACCAGCATCAGGCCCCAGTCCTGGAAACGCAGGAAGCTCAGCACCACCTCCGGCTGGATCATCGTCGACCAGGCCAGGCCGAAGCCGAACAGCGCGCCGCACAGCAGCACGGCGATGAATTGCGCAGGCGTCATCGTGCGCATCTCATGCGCCTCCCAAGGCGCGCACCACATGGGCGGTGATGAAGGCCGTGCCCATGAAGGTCAGCACTGCGGCCAGCGAAGGCAGCTGCAGCGAGGACAGGCCGCAGATGCCGTGGCCCGAGGTGCAGCCGTTGGACAGCCGCGCACCGTAGCCCACCAGCAGGCCGCCCAGGCCCAGCTGCCACAGCGGCACCTCGGTCCGCTGCGCCGTTTCGGGGCCGAAGAACTTCCACCACAGCGCGGCACCGATCACCAGGCCCAGCGCCAGCGTCAGCCGCCAGGCGCGGCTGTCCACCAGGCGTGGCTGCTGGAAGAAGGCCTGGCCCTTGAGCAGCCAGGACCAGCTGGAGCTGAACACCGTGCTCATGCCGCCGATGCGGCCGGTGAGCAGAAAGAGGCCGCCGGTGGCCAGGCCCAGCATCAGGCCGCCGGCCAGGTAATGGGCCCAGCCCAGGGGGAACAGTGCATCTACGATCGTCGCCGCCATCGGCACACCTCTTCGTCGCGGAACAACAGGGAATCGAAGGCCCGCAGCTTAGCCCAGCGCGACGCCGACTGCCGCCTGGCGTGCGCCCGGTCGGACATCTCCAAAAGCAAAGGCCGGGCCCCGTCGGGACCCGGCCTCGGCTCGCTCTCCCGCGTCAGAAGGGATAGTGGCGTTCGCCGGTCTGCATCGTCACCCAGCGCAGCTCGGTGAATGCGTCGATGCCGGCCTTGCCGCCGAAACGGCCGAAGCCGCTGCCCTTCACGCCCCCGAACGGCATCTGCGCTTCGTCGTGCACTGTCGGCCCGTTGATATGGCAGATGCCGGACTCGATACGGCGCGCCACCTGCATGGCGCGCGCGGTGTCGCGGCTGAACACGGCCGCGGACAGGCCGTACTCGTTGTCATTGGCGCAGGCGATGGCCGCCTCGTCGCCGTCCACGCGCACGATGCACTTCACCGGACCGAAGGTCTCCTCGTGATAGATGCGCATCTCGCGGGTCACATGGTCGAGGATGGTCGCCGGCATCAGCGTGTTCTCGGCGCGGCCGCCGCACAGCAGCTTGGCGCCCTTGGCCAGCGCGTCGTCGATCAGCGCATTGCAGTGCTCCACCGTGCCCATGCCCACCACCGAGCCCAGCACCACCGGCTGCGGGCCGCGCGGGTCGCCCAGCGGCAGGCTCTTGGCCTTCTTGGCCAGGCGGGCGGCGAAGTCGTCACCGATCTTGTTGTCCACGATGATGCGCTCGGTGGACATGCAGATCTGGCCCGAGTTCGCGAAGGCGCCGAAGGCCGCGCCGTTGACCGCCGCGTCGATGTCGGCATCGGCCAGCACCAGCAGCGGCGCCTTGCCGCCGAGTTCCAGCACCGAGGGCTTCAGGTACTTGGCGCAGGTCTGCGCGATCAGCTTGCCCACACGGGTGGAGCCGGTGAAGTTGACGCGGCGCACCGCCGGGTGGGCGACCATCGCCTCGACGATGGCGCCGGCATCGGCTGGGGCATTGGTGATGTAGTTCACCACGCCGGCAGGCAGGCCGGCTTCCTGCAGCGCCTCGATGATCAGCTGGTGCGTGCGCGGGCAGTTCTCGCTGCCCTTGAGCACCACGGTATTGCCGCAGGCCAGCGGCACCGCGACGGCGCGCACGCCCAGGATCACCGGCGCGTTCCACGGCGCGATGCCGATGACCACGCCGGCCGGCTGGCGCAGTGCCATCGCGATCGAACCCGGCACGTCGGAGGGGATCACCTCGCCGCTGATCTGCGTGGTCAGCGCCGCGGCCTCGCGCAGCATGCCGGCGGCCAGATGCACGTTGAAGCCGGCCCACATCGCCGAGCCGCCGGTCTCGGCAGCCACCGCGGCGATGAAGGCCGGCGTCTTGGCCTCGAGCGCGTCGGCCGCCTTGTTGAGCAGCGCACGGCGCTCGTTGGGGCCGGTGTTGCTCCAGGTCTTGAAGGCCTCGGCGGCGGCCTCGACGGCGGCGACGGCGTCGGAGGCCGTAGCGGCCGGGGCACGGGTGGCGACGCTGCCGTCCAGCGGATTGCGGCGCTCGAAGGTGGCGCCACCGTGGGCGGAGACGGCCAGGCCGTTGATGAGCATGGTGAGGTCGGACATTTGCGAAGTCTCCTTGTTGACTGCGTCTGCGGAAGAGGAAGTGGAGGTGGTGCCCTGGCCCAGGTAGGCCTGGCGGATCACGCTGGAACGCGCCAGCAGCGATGCCGGTCCGCTGGCGATCAGCCGGCCGCGCTCGAGCACATAGCCGCGGTCGGCCACGGCCAGCGCCTTGCGCACGTTCTGCTCGACCATCAGCACGGTCGTGCCCTGGTCGGCGATGCGGCGGGCGATGGCCAGCAGCTCGTCGACCATGCGCGGCGCCAGGCCGAGGGACGGCTCGTCGAGCATCAGCAGGCGCGGTTGGCTCATCATCGCGCGCGCCACCGCCACCATCTGCTGCTCGCCGCCGCTCATCGTGCCGGCCAGCTGGTTGAGGCGCTGGGCCAGCTTGGGGAAGTCCTGCAGCGCCTGCGCCATGCGCTCGGCGCGCTGCGCCTTCGGGATCAGCCAGCCGCCGAGCTCGAGGTTCTCGGCCACCGTCATCTGCGGAAAGAGCTGACGGCCTTCTGGCACCAGCACCAGGCCGCGGCGCACGATGTCCGAGGTCTTGGCGTCGGCGGCGATGGCCTCGCCGTCCAGCAGGATCTGCCCCTGGCGCCCGATCAGGCCGGAGATGGCCTTGAGCAGCGTGGTCTTGCCGGCGCCGTTGGGGCCGAGGATCACCGTCAGGCCGGGCTTGGCCTCCAGCGTGATCTCGCGCAGCACCTGGAAGCCGCCATAGCCCGCCGACAGGCCCTTGATCTGCAGATGGGCCAGTTTCTTGTTCAGCGCCAGGCTGAGTTCGTTCATGTTCATGCTGCGGGCTCCGCCATCTCGTCACCCAGATAGGCCTCGATCACCTCGGCATTGCGCACCACCTCGGCGGGCGTGCCGTCGGCGATCTTGCGCCCCTGGTGCAGCACCAGCACGCGCTCGACATAGCGCAGCAGCGTGGTCACCGCGTGCTCGATCCAGATCACCGTCAGGTCCAGCTCGTCGCGCAGGCGGCGGATCAGCTGGGCCATGTTGTCCACCTCGCTCTCGGTCAGGCCGGCGGCCACCTCGTCGAGCAGCAGCACGCGCGGGCGCGTCGCCAGCGCCATGCCGATCTCCAGCAGGCGCTGTTGCGAGGGCGTGATCGCCGCGGCGGGCAGGTCCTTCAGCCGGGCCAGTCCGATCAGCTCGAGGATGGCCGTCTCGTTGCCCAGCCAGCGTGGACGCTCATGTGCCGCGGTAGCGCGGCGACCGGCGAACTGCAGACCGAAGTCGATATTGGCCGCGACACTCAATTCGGCGAAGACGCGCGGCGTCTGGAAGGTGCGCGCGATGCCGTGGTGGGCGAAGCGGTGCGCACCGGCGCCGGTGAGGCGGTCGCCCTGGGCATAGAGCTCGCCCGAAGTGACCGGCGTGACGCCCGACAGCGCATTGAAGAAGGTGGTCTTGCCGGCGCCGTTGGGGCCGATGATGCCGACCAGCTCGCCGGCACCGAAGGCGGCATTGACCGCGTCCACCGCGGTGAGGCCGCCGAAGCGCACCGTCACCTCGCGGGCTTCCAGCAGGGGATGGGAGGCTCTCATGCGCGGGCCCTCCGGGGCAGTTTGGCCAGCACGGCGTCGCGCAGCGGGGCCAGGCGCAGCGATGCCAGGCCACCTGGCAGGTAGAGCACGCACAGGATCAGCAGCAGGCCCAGCGACATCATGTAGATCTGCGGCATCTGCAGGCGCAGCGTCTCGGCCAGCAGGCTGAACACCACCGCGGCGATCAGCGGGCCCCACAGCGTGGCGGCGCCGCCGATCAGCGCGATCAGCACGGTCTGGAAGCCGATGAAGGGGTTGAACACCGTGTGCGGGTCGATATAGGTCCAGCGCACGCTCATCGCCGCGCCCACCGCGCCGGCGAAGGCGGCGGTCAGCGCGAAGCCGGCGATCTTCACCAGCCGCGTGTTCACGCCCAGCGTCTGCGCACGCTGCTCGTCGGCGCCGATGCCGGCCAGCGCCAGGCCGAAGCGGCTGCGGCGGATCAGGATGGCGCTGAGCAGTGCCAGCACCGCCAGCGCCAGCACGGTGAGATAGACGGTGTCGCCCTCGGGCACCACGGTCAGCACGCGGCCCACCGTGCCGCTGACCTGCTTTTCCCAGTAGGTCACCGCATGGCGGATCAGCTCGGTCATGCCGAAGGTCAGCACTGCGAAATAGGTGCCGCGCAGATGCAGCACGCCGGCACCCATCACCACCGCGACCACCGCGGCGACGGCGGCGCCCAGCGCGACCACGGCCAGCCAGGGCAGCTGCTCCAGCGTCAGCGCGCCGGCATAGGCGCCCAGGCCGAAGAAGGCGGCAGTGGCCAGCGACATATAGCGCGTGCTGCCGCAGAAGGTGCTCCAGCTGGTGGCCAGCGCGGCGTACATCAGGCAGGTCAGTGCCATCGAGATGGCGAACTCGCTGCCGTAGTGCGGCACCGCTAGCGCCCAGCCGGCGAAGGCGAACAGGAGGATCAGGTCTCTTTGCATGGGGTACTCCTGCTGCGTCACTTGCGCGTGAACAGGCCGTTTGGCTTCCACAGCAGCACGGCGATGAAGATCGCGTAGGACAGCAGGGCCTTCAGCGAGGGATTGGTGAAATGCATGCCCAGCGCCTCGATCACGCCCAGGCCCAGGCCGCCGACCAGCGCGCCGGTCATGCTGCCGAAGCCGCCCAGCGTGATGACGATCAGCGCCGTCACCGTGTAGGGCTCGCCCATCGACGGCGAGATCGTGTAGGTCATCGACAGCAGGCAGCCGGCCACGCCCGACAGGCCCAGGCCGAGGCCGAACATCAACGGATGCAGCTTGTGCGTGTCGATGCCGACCAGCTGCGCACCGGTGGGCGACTGCATCAGCGCGCGCACGCCCTTGCCCAGCAGCGTCATGCGCAGCAGCGCGATCAGCGCGCCGCTGAACAGCAGCGCCAGCGCCAGCAGCAGCAGCTTGTTGCCGGCGAACTGCGCGCCGCCCAGCGAGACCGGCTCGGTGAGGAAGTCGTAGCCGCGCAGATCGCCGCCCCACAGCGCCTGGGCCAGGTTCTGCACCAGGAACATCAGGCCGAAGCTGACCATCAGGCCGCGGGCCTCGAACACATCCAGATTGGGCGAGCTGCGCGTCAGCTTGGCGAACACCAGCTTGTGGATGGCCAGGCCGGCGGCGGCCAGCACGACGAAGGCCAGCGGCACCATCGCCAGCGGCGACAGGCCCAGCGCGGTGTGCGCCGTCCAGGTGAGGAAGGCGCCCAGCATCAGGAACTCGCCGTGCGCGATGTTGAGGATGCGCATCAGCCCGTACTGCAGGTTCAGGCCCAGCGCCACCAGCGCATAGACCCCCCCGGTGATCAGGCCGGAGGCAATCAGCTCCAGCCAGCTTCCCACTGTCATGTCAAACGTCCGTTCATGCTCTGCGGCTTCATGCGGCGCGTGCCGCATCGTGCCGACGGCAGCGCGCTGCCGCACCGACCCTGCCGGGCCGGCGTGTACGCGCTGCAATCAATGGCTGGCGGCAGGCGCCGGGCAAGCGCCCGTCGGCGCCCGGGCTCAGCTCCAGGCCGGCTTCGGTGCCAGCGGCGCGGTGGCGTTGCTCTTGGGCCAGACCACCTCGAACTCGCCCTTCTGCCACTGGCCCACCGTGCCCGGCGTGCCGACGTTCTCGCTGCCGGCGAACCGGACCTTGCCGAGGATGGTGTTGTGCTCGTTCTTGGCGACATAGTCGCGGATCGCCTTGCGGTCCAGGCCGACTTGCGCGACGGCGGCGGTGAGGATTTCCAGGCTGGCCCAGGTCGCGCCGCTGGCCCAGCGGTCGGGTTCCTTCTGCGCGCCGAACTTCTTCACATGCGCGTCGAAGTAGGCCTTGGCGCCGGGGCTGGTCTTGCCGTTCCACGAACCCATGCCCAGCACGCCCTCGGCGCCGGCGCCCATCACATTGCGATAGAGCTGGAAGGCGGTGCCGACCGAGGCGTAGAAGAACTTCGGGTTGAAGCCGATCTCCTTGGCCTGGCGGCTGGCCAGGATGGTGTCGGGCGGATAGGTCAGGCCGATGAAGGCGTCGGGGTTCTTGTCCTTCATCGAGCGCAGCACCGGGCTCAGGTCCTTGACGCCCAGCGGGTAGCTCTTGTCCTCGACGATGCTGATGCCGCTGCCCTGCAGCGCGACCTTCAGCGCGGCGTAGTTCTCCAGGCCGAAGAGGTCGTCCACGTAGATGGTGGCGATGCTCCTCACGCCATTGGCCTTGAGCATGTCCACCAGCGCGTCCATCATCGGCTTGGGCTGCTGCAGCATCAGGAAGAAGTAGGGCAGCTTCATCTCGATGAGCCGGCGGCTCAGCGCGGTGGGCGCGAGGAAGGGATAGCCGAAGCGGTTGGCCAGCGGCGCGACCGCGAAGTTCGCGTTGCTGCCCCAGGGCGGCAGCACCAGGTCGACCTTGTCGCTGCCCATCAGCTTTTCGTAGGTGCGCACGCAGGTCTCGATGTCGCTGCGGTCGTCCGAGGAGATCAGCTCGATCGGACGCTTGGTGCCCTTGACGTTCAGACCGCCGGCGGCGTTCTGCTGCTCGGCCCACAGCAGGTAGTTGGGCTCCTGGCTGACCTGGGCGCCGGTGGTCCACGGGCCGGTGCGGGCCATCGCGTAACCGATGCGCACCGGGGCGGCCTGGGCGCGCACGATGGCGGGGAAGGCCAGCGCAGCCGGCGCGACGGCGGCGGCCTGGACGAGGGTGCGGCGCTTCAGGCCGGTTTCGGCTTCGGGTTTGCGGCTCATGGTCAGTCTCCTGTTCGTTGGGGTCGTCACGGCGAGGCAACGGCCGGCTGTTTCGCCGGTGTCACGCATTGTGGGCAGCGCATGCTGCCGGCGCTTGACCAGGCATGCACGCGGGCTTGTCGATTTGTGCAGGCCGGCCTAGGGATTTCCCGCGGGCAATGTCCCCGGGCTTGAGCGGGGCTCTGTACAGGCATACGCTGGCGACCGGCGCCATGCGGTGCCAGAACGAAACAACGAACAAAGCGAGACAAGCCCGGCCCGGCCCGACGGGGTGGCCGGCCGCACAGCATGGTGACGATCAACAAGCAGATGAGCACCGACCAGGTCGCGCCCGCCGAGCGTGCCGGGTTCTGGGCCGACTGGGTCGACCGGCTTTTCCACGGCCTGAAGAACGACAACTACGGCGACAGCGACTTCGACGGCCGCATCAGCAGCGTGCAGGCGGGCGATGTGGTGCTCAGCCGGCTGGAGGCCAACCGTCACCGCGTGACGCGCTCGGCCAGCCATGTGCGTTCCTCCGACATCGGCTACCTGAAGATCGTCGCGCCCTATGTGGGCTGCGCCGGTGTCGAGCAGAAGGGTCGCGAGGCCTGGGTGACGCCGGACCAGTGGAGCATCTACGACACCACCGACAGCTATGCGGTGGCCAATCCGGTGCGCGTCGAGCACCTGATCGTGATGGTGCCCAAGTCGCTGCTGGTCGAGCGTGGCCTGGCGCTGGACCCGTTGATGGCGCGGCGCCTGGGCGGCAGCGGCGGCGTGGCACGGCTGGCGCTGGAGACCATGCGCAGCGCCTACCGCGAGCTGCCGACGATGAGCGACGCCGCGGCGCGCGGCGTCGGCGATGCGATCACGCAGTTTGTGCACCTGGCCATGCTGGACCTGGCCGGCATCGCCACCGCGCAGAGCCAGCGCGAGGCGCTGCGCGAGCGCATCAAGCAGCACGTGGCCACGCACCTGGGCGACCCGGGCCTGTCGGTGGACAGCCTGGCGTTGGCGCTCAACGTCAGCCGACGGCAGCTCTACAACGCCTTCGCCGAGGAGCCCGACGGCGTGGCCGGCTACATCCTGCAGCGTCGCCTCGAAGCCTGCCGCGCCAGCCTGGCCGACCCGGGCAACGCGCATCGCTCGATCACCGAGATCGCCTTCGGCCTGGGCTTCTCCAATATGGCGCACTTCAGCCGCGTGTTCCGCAGCCACCTGGGCCTGCCACCCAGCGATTTCCGCCGCCAGGCCCTGGGCGGGTGAGCCCCGGCGGCTGTTGCCGGCCGGGCCGCTGGCCGGCCATGTGATGATGCGGCCCCATGCAAGCTGCGCCGCGCTCCACCTCTGCTGAATCGCCCCTCCCGCCGGTGCCGGCACGCTCGCCCGTCGAGGTCGCCGCACTGCCGGCCATGCTGCTGGCCGTGGCACTGGCCCCCTTGCTCGCCTTCAATCTCACGCCCAATGCAACGCTGTTCAACCAGCTGGCCGCGCTGGCTGGCTGGGGCGTGGTGCTGCTGCTGTTGCCGCCCATGCGCAGTTCAGGCGGCGCAGACGGCAGGCGCAGCGGCGGCGATGCCGCGCAGCTGGCGCTGCTGCTGCTGCTGGCCGCCGCGCTGGCCTCGCCCTTGTGGACCGGATTGCCGCTGTCGCTGTCGCTGTCCGGCGCGGCGCTGCTGGCGGCGGCCTGGTGGGTGCTCTCGGCCGCGACCCGCTTCGATGCTGCGCATGCGCGCCACTGGTGGGGCGCGCTGTGCTGGGCCCTGCTCGTCGCCGGCCTGGCCAGCGTGGCGGTGAGCCTGGTGCAGGTGTTCGCACCCGCGCTGGCCGATGGCACGCTGATCGCGCGCTCCGGCATCGCCGGTCGCGCGGTGGGCAATCTGCGCCAGCCCAACCACCTCTCCAGCCTGATGCTGTGGGCGGCGATCGCCGCAGTGTGGCTGGCCGAGGCCGGACGGCTGGGCCCGACGGCGCGGACGCGCTGGCTGTTGCCGGTGCTGCTCTTCGCCTTCATCCTGACCATCGTGATGAGCGCCTCGCGCACCGGCATGATCGGTGTGCTGCTGCTGCTCGCCTGGGGCGCGCTGGACCGGCAGCTGTCCCGGCCGGCGCGCGCTGCGCTGCTGGCCACGCCGCTGCTGCTGGGCATCGGCTGGGGCCTGATGAGCGCCTGGGCGCATCTGGGCGGTCATGCTTTCGGCGCCGAGTCGCGCCTGGCCGAGGGCGCCGGTTCGCCGTCGCGGGTGGCGATCCTGCGCAACAGCTGGGCCTTGCTGCAGATGCATCCGTGGACGGGGGTGGGCTGGGGCGAGTTCAACCTGGCCTGGAGCATGACGCCCTTCCCCGACCGGCCGACTGCCTTCTTCGACCACTGCCACAACCTGCCGATGCAGCTGCTGGTCGAGCTGGGCTGGCCGCTGGGCGGCACGGTGCTGGCGCTGCTGGCCTGGTCGCTGTGGCGTGCCTGGCGTGCGGCGGCGCAGGCCCGGGGCGAACGGGCCGGCGTGCTGCGCGCCGCGTTGCTGATGCTGCTGGCCATCGGCCTGCACAGCCTGCTCGAGTATCCGCTCTGGTACGCCTATTTCCTGCTGCCCACCGCCTTCGCGCTGGGCATCGCGCTGGGGGAACAGGAGCCGCGCCCGGTGCGGGCGCCCAGCCGCCCGCTGCGCTGGCAGATCGGCGGTGCGGTGCTGATCGCGGGTTGCGTGTTCGCGGTGGCGGACTATCTGCAGGTGGTCGCGATCTACGCGCCGCCGGCCAAGCCGGCGCCGCTGGCCCAGCGTGTCGAGCGCGGTCAGCGCGGCGTCTTCTTCACCACGCAGGCCGACTATGCGGCGGCGACCAGCTTCGGCCCCAGTGCCGAGGCGCTGGATGCGACGCGGCGTACCGCGCACAACCTGATCGACCAACGGCTGATGAAGCACTGGGCGCAGACCCTGCATGCGCAGGGCGATACCGAGCGTGCCCGCCATGTGGTGCAGCGCCTGCGCGAGTTCAGGCCTTCGGGTGCGCAGGCCGAGTGGCTGGCAGTGTGCGAAGACCTCAGCGTGACGCCGCGGCCCTGGCAGTGCCTGCCGCCGCAGCGCGACTATCGCTGGCAGGAGATGCGCTGAGGCCCGCCTCAGGGCTTGCTGGCCGTGGCGGCCGGTCCGTCCAGGCTGCCCGGCGCGGCGCCGCCCCACAGGCGCTTGAGCCGCGCGAGCTCTTGGTCGTAGAGCTTGTTCACGCGCACCAGCTCGGCCTTCTGGTTCTCGATCAGCACGCGTTGCGCCTCAGTGGCGGCTTCGTTGGCATCGAGCTGCTGCTTGAGCTTGGCCGGCATGACCTTGCCCTTGTAGAACTCCGCCTCGTCGAGCAGCGGCTTGCGCTCGACGGCCAGCTCCTGGATGCGGCGCTCGGAGATCTGCATGGACTTCTTCACGTCGTCCAGTGCCGCCTCGCGTGCCTGCTGGTGCGAGGCTTCGTCGCGGTAGCGCATCATCAGATTGCGGTCGCGTCGCACCGCGTCCTGCTGGGCGGCGCGCTCGGCGGCCAGCTTGCGCTGCCTGGCCTCGTGCGCGGCACGCTCGTCGGGCGACATCGCCGGCGGCACCACGGCGCGCAGCGAGCCGTCGGGATTGAGGATGCGCTGCTCGCGGTCGTTGCACTCGACGATCAGGCGGTCCGAGGTGAGACGCCGTCCATCCGCGGTCACGCAGGTGAAGATGGTGCCGCTGCCGATCGGCTTGGATTGCGCCCAAGCGGCCAGGTCCGTGCCGAGCAGCGCGGACAGCGCGAGCAGGGAAATCAGCGGACGATGGCGAGCAGGACGCAGCATCAGACTCCGTAGCGGTCGCGATAGGCTTGCACCGCGGCTGAATGCGCCGCTGCAGCCGGGTTGCTGGTGGTGCGCAGATACTGCAGCAAGTCCGCCAGGCCGGCAATCGACACCACCGGCAAAGCCAGCTGCTGCGTGACGTACTGCACCGCCGACCAGGCCATGTCCACGCCGTTCTCTGCAGCTTTTTCCTGACGGTCCAAGGCGATGGCCACGCCGCAGGGTGTGGCGCCAGCGGCATTGATCATCGCGATCGACTCGCGCACCGAGGTTCCGGCCGAGATCACGTCGTCGACGATCAGCACGCGGCCGCGCACCGGCGCGCCGACCAGCGTGCCGCCCTCGCCGTGGTCTTTGGCTTCCTTGCGGTTGTAGGCGAAGGGCTTGTTGTGGCCCAGGCGCGCCAGCTCGATGGCCAGCGCCGCGGCCAGCGTGATGCCCTTGTAGGCCGGGCCGAAGATCATGTCGAACTGCAGGCCCGACGCGACCAAGCGCTGCGCGTAGAACTGCGCCAGCCGGCCCAGCTTGGCGCCGTCGTCGAACAGGCCGGCGTTGAAGAAGTAGGGGCTCAGCCGCCCGGCCTTGGTCTTGAACTCGCCGAAGCGCAGCACGCCGGAGTCGACCGCGAAGGCGACGAAGTCCTGGGCCAGGGGGTCGGGCGTGAGGGCGGTGTTCATGGGTGTCGTCAGGATTCGGCAGCAAACGCCGCGGATTGTAGGCGGCCCCCTTCTCTGGCCTTTCGCCCCCCGATGGGGGTCAGGTCTTGCGCTCGGGCCCCGCTGACCCTGCGCTGCGATACTGCGCAGCCATCGGCACACGTCGCCTCTCTGCCTGCTCTGTCACATGCGCTTCATCACCGCCAATCTCAACGGCATCCGCTCCGCCGCCACCAAGGGCTTCTTCGACTGGCTGCCGCAGCAGCAGGCCGACGCGCTGGGCGTGCAGGAGGTGAAGGCGCAGGCCGATGTCGTCGAGGGCACTTTCTGCCGCAGCGAGGACCTGAAAGGCCATTTCCACTACGCGCAGAAGAAGGGCTACTCGGGCGTGGGTCTTTACACCCGCGAAGAGCCCAGCGAGCTGATCGTCGGCTTCGGCGTGCCGGAGTTCGACGACGAAGGCCGCTGGGTCGAGAAGCGCTTCGACAAGCCGGGGCGCAAGCTCAGCCTGATTTCCTGCTACTTTCCAAGCGGCTCCAGCGGCCCGGAGCGGCAGGAGGCCAAGTTCCGTTTTCTGGAGGCGATGTACCCGCACCTGATGGCGCTGAAAGGCAAGCGCGAATTCATCCTCGTCGCCGACGTGAACATCGCGCACAAGGAAGCCGACCTGAAAAACTGGAAGGGCAACGTCAAGAACAGCGGCTTTCTGCCCGAGGAGCGCGCCTGGCTGGATCAGCTCTTCGGCACGGCCAAGGACCAGGGCGGTCTGGTGGACGTCTATCGGCAGCTGCATCCTGACACCACCGACGAGTGCTACACATGGTGGAGCAACCGCGGCCAGGCCTATGCGAAGAACGTCGGCTGGCGGCTGGACTATCACTTCGCGACGCCCAAGCTCGCCGCGCTGGCCCGGCGTGCTGCGATCTACAAGGACCAGAAGTTCAGCGACCACGCGCCGCTGACCATCGACTACGACTTCGCGATCTGAGTCAGGACCGAGCAGAGTCCCTGCGGACTCGGCGACGCCTGACGAAGGCCTGGCCGCCTGCAAGCGGTCGGGCTGAGTCCGGGCTCAGATCCCGCCAATCAGCGTCGCGATCTTCTCGTCCGAGAGGCGCATCGGCATGGCCTGGGCGGGCAGCAGCGCGACCACGGCATGGCTTTCGTCCGAGGTGTCGCGCATCACCGGCGAAAGCCGCGGCTCGCCGGCTGAATTGGTCAGCACCGCCACCACCGGGCGGTAAGCCTTCTCGCCGTTACGCGCGACGATGCCCAGCTCCCCGGTGGCCAGACGCACCACGCTGCCGGGCGGGAAGATGCCGAAGGCCTTGATCAAGGCCCCGGCCAGCGGGCTGGACTCGGCCATCTGGTGCAGCTCGCGGCCGGCCTGCTGCGCGCTCATCGCGGGTCGCGTGGCGCGGCTGCTCAGTCGGGCGGTGTAGACATCGGCAAAGCGCAGCAGCTCGGCCAGCTCGCAGATGTCGGACAGGCCGTGCGGATAGCCGGAGCCGTCGCGCACCTCATGATGCTGGCGAATCGCTTCCAGCCACAGCTCGTCGGTGATGCCTGCTTCCTCGAGCATCTCGGCGCCGCGCAGCGGGTGATCGTTCACCGCCTCGCGCTGCTTGGCCGTCAGCGGCGAGACCTGCGTGGCCAGCTTGGCCTGCAGGTCCACCATCGCGATGTTCATCGTCAGTGCGGCCTGGAAGGCGCGCCGCTGGTCCGCCGGGCTCCAGCCGAGAAAGCGTGCCGCCGCGTGGCAGGCGGTGGCGGCATGGATGGAATGGTTCACCCCGTAGTGGCTGCTGGCTGCATCGGGCTGCCGGATTACCTGGGACAGCGCCAGGTCCGGCGAGCTGTCGATCAACGAGAGCAGCAGATCGGTCGTGCTGTGGATCGCGCCGGCCATGTGCTCCGTCGGAGCGCTGAAGGTCTGCCGCACGTCGTTGCTGCTGCGCTCCCATTGCGCAGGCAGCTGGGCCAGGCGACGCTCGGGCGACTCGCGCCGGGCGCTGGGCTGCGCCAGTTTGGTGAGCTCGTCCACCTCGACCAGCGCGCCGCGCTGGAACAGCTCTTCCAGCTGCGCATCGTCGACGATCACCTGGCCTCGCGCCAGCAGCAGCAGCCGGTTGGAGTCGCGCACGCTGAACGGCAAGGGCTGGCCGAGGACGATATGGTTCTTGACTGTGGCGAGGGGGCAGACGCGCATGTTCGATAGGGGGCAGGCAGGCCAGCGACCTACCTGGGCGAAGGCGCATTGACTCTACTTCGGTTGCCGAGGCGCCCACTTGAGAGTTGGCTTCACTCCACCCTTCAGGTGGGGGCGGGTGTTGTCAACTTCTGACGCTTTGCAAATCTTCGCGCCGCGCCTGTCGGAATCCGTTGGCGATTGTCGTTTGCCGATCGCGTCGCCGCAACGTGCCCTTCGCGAGGCTCGAAAGCCGGCCGGCAATGTCTTCCTGCCGCTTGGGTGAGAATCGGCATCGCGCTGCAGCAATGCACCTGCCGCCGTGCCCGCACGACCGAAGCAAAAGGGTTTCCCACCATGCCAGCCTACCGCTCCAAAACATCCACCGCCGGCCGCAACCAAGCAGGCGCCCGCGCACTCTGGCGTGCCACGGGCATGAAGGACGCCGACTTCAGCAAGCCCATCATCGCGATCGCCAACTCCTTCACCCAGTTCGTCCCCGGCCATGTGCACCTGAAGGACCTGGGCCAGCTGGTGGCGCGCGAGATCGAGGCCGCCGGCGGCGTGGCCAAGGAATTCAACACCATCGCGGTGGACGACGGCATCGCGATGGGCCACGACGGCATGCTCTATTCGCTGCCCAGCCGCGACATCATCGCGGACTCGGTCGAGTACATGGTCAACGCGCACTGCGCCGACGCGCTGGTGTGCATCTCCAACTGCGACAAGATCACCCCGGGCATGCTGATGGCCGCGATGCGGCTGAACATCCCGGTGGTCTTCGTCTCCGGCGGCCCGATGGAGGCCGGCAAGGTGCGCCTCGCGGTGCCGGGCACGCAGACCGTACAGATCAAGAAGCTGGACCTGATCGATGCGATGGTGATGGCCGCCGATGCCAAGGTCAGCGACTCCGATCTCGCCGAGGTCGAGCGCTCGGCCTGTCCGACCTGCGGCAGCTGCTCGGGCATGTTTACCGCCAACTCGATGAACTGCCTGACCGAGGCGCTGGGCCTGTCGCTGCCGGGCAATGGCACGGTGCTGGCCACGCATGCCGACCGCGAACAGCTGTTCAAGCGCGCCGGCCGTCTCGCCGTCGAGCTGTGCCAGCGCTACTACGAGCAGGACGATGCCAGCGTGCTGCCGCGCGCGATCGGCAAGAAGGCCTTCGAGAACGCGATGACGCTGGACATCGCGATGGGTGGCTCGACCAACACCATCCTGCACATCCTGGCTGCGGCCCAGGAGGCTGGCATCGACTTCACGATGAAGGATGTGGACCGTCTCTCGCGCGTGGTGCCCCAGCTGTGCAAGGTGGCGCCCAACACCAACAAGTACCACATCGAGGATGTGCACCGCGCCGGCGGCATCATGGCCATCCTCGGTGAGCTGGACCGTGCCGGCAAGCTGCATACCGACGTGCCCACCGTGCACTGCAAGTCCATGAAGGAGGCGCTGGACCGCTGGGACATCAAGCGCAATCCGTCGGCCGAGGTGCAGCAGTTCTACATGGCCGGGCCGGCTGGCATTCCGACCCAGGTGGCATTCAGCCAGAACACGCGCTGGCCCAGTCTCGATACCGACCGTGCCGAAGGCTGCATCCGCTCCTACGAGCACGCGTTCTCCAAGGAGGGCGGCCTGGCGGTGCTGCACGGCAATATCGCCGTCGACGGCTGTGTCGTGAAGACGGCCGGCGTGGACGACGAGCTGCTGGTCTTCGAGGGTCCGGCCCATGTGGTGGAGAGCCAGGACGAGGCGGTGGCCAACATCCTGGATGACAAGGTCAAGGCCGGCGACGTGGTGGTGGTGCGCTACGAAGGCCCCAGGGGCGGCCCCGGCATGCAGGAGATGCTCTACCCGACCAGCTACATCAAGAGCAAGGGCCTGGGCAAAGCCTGCGCGCTGCTCACCGACGGCCGCTTCTCCGGCGGCACCTCGGGCCTGTCGATCGGCCACTGCTCCCCCGAGGCGGCCGCCGGCGGCGCGATCGGCCTGGTGAAGAACGGCGACCGCATCCGCATCGACATTCCCAATCGCCGCATCGACGTGCTGGTCTCGGATGAAGAGCTGGCCCGCCGCCGCGCTGAGCAGGATGCCAAGGGCTGGAAGCCCGCTGAAGCGCGCCCGCGCAAGGTCTCGGCCGCGCTGAAGGCCTATGCCAAGCTGGTCATGTCGGCCGACAAGGGCGCGGTCCGCGACCTGTCGCAGCTGGAGGACTGATCCGGCTCAGCCGCCGGGCGCCACGGCGCCGGCGGTGGCCTGTGGCGGTGCAGACTGGCGCAGCATCTGCCGCCAGAGCATGCAGGCCGTCGTGTCGGCCAGGCGCGGCAGCGGAATAGGCGCGTTCCGCGCCAGCGCATCGCGCATCGCGTCCGCGTTGAGCACGCAGTCCGGCGCTGCCGCGATCAGCAAGGCTTCGGCCCGGCGCCGCGCCTCGCTGCGCCCCAGCGCGGACCAGCCCAGCGGCGTCGATGCATCGTCGCCAGCCGGCGTGTTGAAGCCGGGCCCCAGGCAGCCATCGCCGCCGGGCAGGAACTGCTGAGTGACGGCGCAGGCCGGCTTCGGCGCTTGCTGCACGTCCGCAAGCGCGGCCGCTGGCAGCAAGCCAAGGGCAAACATCGTCAGGACGGTTTCGGTATGGCGTCGGGCGGGCATTGGCGGGCTCCAGTCCTCGCGGCTGCGTAGCGATCAGTTTAGGGCGAAGCTGGGGCGACTCTAGCAGTGCGCCGCCGTTCATCCCGCTTTGCCGCGCGCCGGGCCGACCAAGCCGCAGTCCATCCGATGGGGGGCTTCAGACAGGCCAGGGCTTGGCTATGCTGCGGGCCTCTTCATCCACTCCTCGATCACCGAGATGAATATGGCTGCTGCTTCGACTCGTCGTGCGATGGTTTCTTTCCGTCCTGCCCTGCTGACCCTGGCCCTGGCGGCCGCGATGCCGCTGGCGGCGCTGGCCCAGGGGGCTGCCACGATCACCGTCGGCGACACGCCGCTGATCCCGCGCGCCGCGCTGTTCGGCAATCCGGTCAAGGCCGGTGCGCAGCTAAGTCCCGACGGCAAGTGGCTGTCGTGGATGGCGCCGGTCAACGGCGTGATGAACGTTTGGGTGGCGCCCTCGGACAAGCCCGAGGCCGCCAAGGCCATCACCGCGGTGACCGACCGGCCCATCCCGGGCCATTCCTGGTCGGCCAACAGCGAGCAGGTGCTGTTCGTGAAGGACAACGCCGGCGACGAGAACTTCCGCCTCTACGGCGTCAATGTCGCTACCGGCAAGCAGCAGGACTTCACGCCCTTCGACAAGGTGCGTGTGCGACTGATGGGCGGCTCGCGCAAGCGCGTGGACGAGCTGCTGGTGGGCATCAACAACCGCGATCCGCGCTGGCATGACGTGCATCTGCTGAACCTGAAGACCGGCGAGCTCAAGCTGGTGATGAAGGGCGACGGCTATGCCGGCTTCCTGGCCGATGACGACCTGCAACTGCGCCTGGCGGCACGCCCCAATGCGGCCGGCGGCGTGGACTACTTCCCGGTCAAGGACGGTGTGGTGGCCGACAAGCCCTCGGTCAGCACCAGCCTGGAAGACGCCGCCACCAGCCCGCTGGGTTACACCGCCGACGGCAAGACCCTGTACTGGATGGACTCGCGCGAGCGCGATACCACCGCCGTCTTCGCCGAAGACAGCGCCACCGGCAAGCGCACGCTGATCGCTCAGGATGCGCGTGCCGATCTGGGCGGCACGCTGCGCCATCCGATCAGCGGCGAGGTGCAGGCCTATGCGGTGGAGTACCTGACCACCGAGTGGCAGTTCCTCGACAAGAGCCTGAAGGCCGACTTCGACTGGCTGCAGCAGCAGCTGGGCAAGGGCGAGGTGATCGTGGCCAGCCGCACCCGTGCCGACGACAAGTGGATCGTCAGCATCGATGCGGTCTCCAAGGTCGCGACCACCTATCTGTATGACCGCAAGGCCAAGAAGCTGCAGCCGCTCTATGTCGCCCGCCCCGAGCTGCAGGGCGCGCCGCTGGTGCCCATGCATCCGCTGGAGATCAAGGCGCGCGACGGCCTGACGCTGCCCAGCTACCTGACGCTGCCGCCCGGGGCCGACACCAATGGCGACGGCAAGGCCGACAAGCGCGTACCGCTGGTGCTGCTGGTGCATGGCGGCCCCTGGGCGCGCGACGGCTACGGCTACAACGGCACGCACCAGTGGCTGGCTAACCGCGGCTACGCGGTGCTGTCGGTCAACTTCCGTGCCTCCACCGGCTTTGGCAAGAAGTTCCTCAACGCGGGCAACAAGCAATGGGGCCTGGCGATGCACAACGACTTGCTGGATGCCGTCGATTGGGCCGTCAAGCAGGGCGTGACCAGCAGCGACAAGGTCGCCATCATGGGCGGCAGCTACGGTGGCTATGCGGCGCTGGCTGGCGTGACCTTCACTCCGACCACCTTCGCCTGCGCGGTGGACATCGTCGGCCCGTCCAATCTGGAGACGCTGCTGGCGACCATCCCGCCCTACTGGGAGGCCGGCCGCAAGCAGATGTACAGCCGCATGGGCGACCCGACCACCGAAGAGGGTCGCGCCATCCTGCGCGCCGCCTCGCCGCTGTACAAGGCCGACCAGATCGTGCGCCCGCTGCTGATCGGCCAGGGCGCCAACGACCCGCGCGTCAAGCAGGCCGAGAGCGACCAGATCGTCAGCGCGATGAAGGCCAAGAACATCCCGGTGACCTATGTGCTGTATCCGGACGAGGGCCATGGCTTCGCCAAGCCCGACAACCGCATCGGCTTCAACGCCGTGGCCGAGGCCTTCCTGGGCAACTGCCTGGGCGGCCGCGTCGAGCCAATGGGCGAGACGCAGCGCAAGTCCACGGCCCAGGTGCTGCATGGCGCCGAGCATGTGCCGGGCTTGGCGGGCGCGCTGAAGAAGTGAGGCCTGAAGGGGCGTCGACCGGGATAGGGCGGACAATGTCGGCATGAGCCTGCACTACGAAACCATCCCGGTCACGCCCTTCCAGCAGAACTGCTCGCTGCTCTGGTGTGACGAGACGAACGAGGCTGCCCTGATCGATCCGGGCGGCGAGCTGTCCCGTCTGCTGGCTGCCATTGCGAAGCGCGGCCTCGTGCTCAAGGCGATCTGGCTGACGCATGCGCACATCGATCACGCCGGCGGCGCCGGCCAGCTGGCGCGCGAACAGGGCATACCCATCATCGGCCCACATCGCGGCGACGAGTTCTGGATCGATGGCCTGCCGCAGCAGAGCGCGATGTTCGGCTTCGCGCCGGCCGAGCACTTCACGCCGACGCAGTGGCTGGACGACGGCGACACCGTGACACTGGGCCGGCAGTCGCTGAAGGTGCGCCACTGCCCCGGTCATACGCCGGGCCATGTGGTCTTCCATGCGCCGCAGATCAAACGCTGCTTCGTTGGCGATGTGCTCTTCGCCGGCAGCATCGGTCGCACCGACTTCCCCGGTGGCAACCATGCCACGCTGATCGCGTCGATCACGCAGCGCCTATGGCCCATGGGCGACGACACGGTGTTCATCCCTGGCCACGGCCCGGAGAGCAGCTTCGGCCGCGAGCGGCGCAGCAACCCCTACGTTCTCGGTACCTGAATTCATCAGGCCCGGTGCGAGGCGCGTAACCGCGACGTCAGCAGGGTTTCCCTGGCTCTCGGGGCGCGCAAATAGGGGTGCACGCGCGCAACTGCGGCGCTAACATCGAACGGCCTCGTGTCAGGGAGCCGAAGATGTTGGTCAATGAAACCACCGCGGAACGACACCGGATTGGCGCTGTCATGCCCTTTGCAGAGCGAAGGCGCGCCGGGTCGTTGAGCAAGCATTGGATGACGCTCGTCCTCGACGAGCTGGACTACGGGCTCATGCTGGTCGACGCCGGCGGCGAGCTGCTGCACTGCAACCGGGCGGCACAGCTCGCCCTGCAGGGGGCACACCCGTTGCAGCTGCTGGACGGTCAGGTGCGTGCGCGCCACCTGCTCGATGGCAAGCCGCTGGCGGAAGCCTTGCTGCAGGCGCAGCGCGACGGGCGCCGCTGTCTGCTGCGCCTGGGCGACGGGCCGCAGCGCGCCAATGTCGTGGTCGTGCCGCTGAATCGCGACGTCGAGCAGGCGGCCGTGCTGCTGGTGCTCGAGCGCCAGGAACTCTGCGGCTCGCTGGCCGCGCAGTGGTTCGCGCTGCGCTACGGCCTGACGCCCGCGGAGACCGAGGTGCTCAAGGGCCTGAGCAGCGGCGCGCATCCGGCCGCTGTCGCCGAAGCCCAGGGCGTGGCGATCTCGACGGTGCGCACGCAGATCCAGAGCATCCGCGCGAAATCCGGCGCCAAGAGCATCCGCGAGCTGCTGCGTCAGCTGGCGATGCTGCCGCCGCTGGTGTCAGCACTGCGCAACTGAGCAGCTTCAGCCGTTCGCCTGGGGCGGCGGCTGTTGCGGCTTCTTCAGCGCCGGGGCGATCTCGAAGCGCTGCGTCGGCTTGGCCGCGCGCGCGTAGAGGCCTTCGACCTTGGGGATGTTGGCCTCGATGTCGCGGATGCGCGTCGGGCCCGAGGGATGGGTGGACATCCATTGCGGCGGCGCGCCCTTGGACGCCTCGCCCATCTTCTGCCACAGGCTGACGCCGGCCTCGGGCCGGTAGCCCGAGCGCGCGGCGAGCTCCAGGCCGACCAGATCGGCCTCGGTCTCGTCCTCGCGGCTGAAGGTCAGCGTCAGCAGCTGCGCACCCATGCCCAGGGCGACATCACCCAGGCTGCCCAGTCCCAGCACCGACGACAGCAGGTTGGCGCCGATGCGCGTGGCCGTGGTCTTGGCCATGCGCTCGCGCGCATGCTCGCGCAGTGCGTGCGCGACTTCATGGCCCATGATGAAAGCCACCTCGTCATCGTCGAGCTTGAGCCGCTCGAGGATGCCGTAATAGAAGGCGATCTTGCCGCCCGGCATGCAGAAGGCGTTGAGCTGGCTGCTGCCAATCAGGTTCACCTCCCACTTCCACTGCCGCGCGCGCGGGTTCCAGCTGTAGGAGTTGTCGATGATGCGCCGCGCGATGGCGCGCAGCCGCTGCACCTGCGGATGCTCGGCCGGCGCCAGTGCGCGCTGGGCCTGCGCCTCGCGCATCATCTGCTGGTACTGCTGGGCGCCAGCGCTCTCCAACTGCTCGGCCGGCACAAGCCCGGCGATGCGGCTGCGCTCGCCGACGTTGACGCCGTCCTGCGCCCAGGCCGGTACGCTGGCCAGCGCAGCGCCGCCGGCCAGCAATCCGGTGAACAGGCGCCGCTGCAGCTGGCGCGGGCCTTCGCCGCCGCAGCGCGCGCAGTCGCAGCGGCCGAAGCCGTAGCTCGGCGCGCTCGGCAGGGTCAGGTCATCGTGGACTTCGAAACGACAGTCGGGCTTGTGCATGGCGCGCATTGTGAAGCAAGGTCTTCGCGCTTGCCGGGCCCGGCCCCAGCCGCCCTGACTGACAATAGCGTCATGTCCGACGCCGCCTTGCCCGCCACCGCCCCGTCCGTCTTCGACAGCCGGCAGTTTCGCGACGCGCTGGGCATGTTTGCCACCGGCGTGACCATCGTCACCGCGCGCGCCTTCGACGGCACCCTGGTCGGGCTGACCGCCAACTCCTTCAATTCGGTCTCGCTGACGCCGCCGCTGGTGCTGTGGAGCCTGTCGCGCCGCGCCGGCTCGATGCCGGTGTTCAGCCGCGGCTCGCATTACGCGATCAACATCCTGGCCGCCGACCAGAAGGCGCTGGCCGAGCGTTTCGCCACCCGCGACATCGACCGCTTTGCCGGCGTGGCCTGGCACGAAGGCGCCGGCGGCGCGCCGGTGCTGGCCGGTGCGGCGGCGGTGTTCGAGTGCGCCAACCGCAGCCAGTACGAGGAAGGTGACCACGTCATCTTCGTCGGCGAGGTCGAGCGCTGCTCGCGCGACCCGGCCGGCCAACCGTTGATATTTCACGGTGGGCGCTACTACACCGAGCTGCCGCTGTAGCGGAGAAGCACCCTGTTACGCACTCGCGGGGTTTGAAACCCCTGGTCATCGAGGCGCTGCCCAGAATCCCGCCTCACAAGGGTTCGTGTCTTCACGTCGTTGGTTTCTGCACTCAGTCAGTCCATTGCGAGCCCGGAGAGGTAAGCCATGTTGATCACCTGTACCGAATGTCAGACCCAGAACCAGGTCAGCGAAGCGCGCGCGCTGCTGAACCCGGTGTGCAGCAATTGCGCCAAGGCGCTGCTCAGCGGCGAGGTCAGGGAGCTGACCGAGGCGAACTTCGACCTCGTGATGCCGCACACCGAGGTGCCGGTGGTGGTCGAGTTCTGGGCCTCCTGGGCCGGACCCTGCCGCATGATGGGCCCGCAGCTGATGCTGGCGGCGCGTCAGCTCAAGGGCCGCGTGGCGATGTTCCGCGTCGACGTGGACAAGAACCCGCGCCTGGTGCAGCGCTACGCGGTGCGCACCCAGCCGACGCTGCTGCTGTTCATGCGCGGGCAGGAAGTGCAGCGCCATGCCGGCGTGATGGCGGCTGCGCAGATCAGCGAATGGACGGCGGCGGAAGCCACGGCCTCCGGCTGGGCGGATCTGTAATCGGTCCACGCTTGAAAGCCAAATGGGCGGCCCCATCTGCGCGGCAAGGAGAGTTGCCGCACCATGATCGTCACCTGCCCCCATTGCCTGACCAAGAACCGCGTGCCGGCCGAGCGCGCGGCGCAGGACCCGATCTGCGGCCACTGCAAGGCGCCGATGCTGACCGGCGAGCCCATCGAGCTGACTGAAGCCAACTTCGACGCCGTCGTCGGCGGCAGCGAGCTGCCCGTGGTGGTGGACTTCTGGGCGGCCTGGTGCGGCCCCTGCCGCATGATGGCGCCGAACTTCGCGCAGGCCGCGCGCCAGCTCAAGGGCCAGGCCCTGTTCATCAAGGTGGACAGCGACGCGAACCCCCGCCTGTCGCAGCGCTACGGCATCCGCAGCATTCCCACGTTGCTGCTGATCCACGGCGGCCAGGAGCGCGACCGCATCTCCGGCGCGCTGCAGGCGCCGCAGATCCTGCAGTGGCTGACTCAGCGGCGCTGATCCCTACTGTTGCTGTTGCTGCGCCTGCTGCTCGCGGGCCAGGCGTCGCTGCGCGAAGTCCACGAACCAATCCACGCAGTCGGCATTGGCCATCGCATCGCGCTTGAACACCGTTTCCGGCGCCGCGCCCAGCAGCAGCTTCTTCACCGGCAGCTCCATCTTCTTGCCCGAGAGCGTGCGCGGGATGGCCTGCACTTGCAGGACCTCGTTGGGCACATGGCGCGGTGACAACGCGGCCTTGATCGCGTCGCGCAGCCGGCGGCTCAAGGCCTCGTCCAGCACGTGGCCCTCGCGCAGCACGACGAACAGCGGCATATAGCTCTCGCGGCCCAGGTATTCGAGGTCGACGACCAGGCTGTCCAGCACCTCGGGCTGTGTCTCCACCGCGCGGTAGAGCTCGGCCGTGCCCATGCGGATGCCGTGGCGGTTGATGGTCGCGTCCGAGCGGCCGTAGATGATCGCGCCGCCTTCTGGCGTGATGCGCAGCCAGTCGCCGTGGCGCCAGATGCCTTCACCGCTCGGGCTGCGGTACATGTCGAAGTAGCTGTCCAGGTAACGCTGGTCGCCCGGGTCATTCCAGAAGCGCAGCGGCATCGACGGGATCGGCCGCGTGCAGACCAGCTCGCCGACCTCGTCCACCAGCGGCTGGCCCTGGCCCTTGGCATCCGGCGGGCTGTACGCATAGACCGCCGCGCCCAGGCAGCGGCACTGCATCTGGCCGCGATGCACCGGCAGCAGCGGATGGCCGGCAAGAAAGGCGCCGGCGAAATCGGTGCCGCCGCTGATGCAGGCGATCCAGATGGGCTTGCCGCCGGGCCTGGGGCAATGCGCCCAGATCCAGTCGTAGCACTCGTCGGCCAGCGGGCTGCCGGTGGAGCCCACCGCGCGCAGCGCCGAGAGGTCGCCCTCGGCCATAGGTTCGACGCCGGCCTTCAGGCAACTGGCGTAGAAGGCCGCGCCGGCGCCAAAGAAACTGGCACGGCTGAGCGCGGCGAAGCGCCACAAGGTGCCCCAGTCCGCGCGCTCGCGGCTGCCGCCCGGGCTGCCGTCGAAGATGCAGATCGTGCTGCCGGCCAGCAAGCCGCCGACTTGGCAGTTCCACATGATCCAGCCGGTGGAGCTGTACCAGTGGAAACGGTCCTCGGCGCGCAGATCGTTGTGCAGCACCGCACCCTTGAGCCCTTCCAGCACGATGCCGCCATGGCTGTGCACGATGGGCTTGGGCAGGCCGGTGGTGCCGCTGGAATAGACGATCCACAGCGGATGGTCGAAGGGCAGCAGCTCCGGCGTCACCAGCTGCTCCGGGGCCAGGTCTTGCGCCAGCAGCGCAGCCAGGTCGTGCGCGCGGCGCGTCGGGCTGGCCAGCGACTGCAGATCGGGCGCCGCCTCCAGCTGCGGCAGCAGCAGCACGTGCTCCACGCTGGGCAGCGCGTCGAGCAGCTCGCGCAGCAGCGCCATGCGCGGCACGCTCTGGCCGGCATAGACATAGCCGTCGACGCCGATCAGCGCCTTGGGCTCGATCTGGCGGAAGCGGTCCAGCACCGCCACCGGCCCCATGTCCGGCGAGCACACCGACCAGATCGCGCCCAGGCTGGCCACGGCGAGGAAAGCCACCGCCGTCTGCGGGATGTTGGGCATGTAGGCGACGACGCGGTCGCCGCGGCCCACGCCCAGGCCGCGCAGCGCAGCGGCGAGCGTGCCGACCTGGCGCTGCAGCTCGGGCCAGGACAGCTCGCCGAGATCGCTCTTCGCCAGCATGGCCTCGTTGCTGTGGACGATCGCCGGGCGGCCTGCAGCGTCGGCGGCGTCGGCATGGCGCAGCACCTGCGCCGCGTAGTTGATCGTCGCGCCCTCGAACCAGCGCACGCCAGGCATGCGTTCTTCGCACAGCGCGTGTTCGAAGGGCGTGGGCGACTTCAGTTCGAAGAACTCCCACAGGCTCAGCCAGAAGGCGTCGAGCTCGCGGACCGACCACTGCCACAGCGCGTCGTAGCTGTCGAAGCGCAGGCCCCGCGTCTGCTGCAGGAAATGCTGGTAGCGCTCGATCTGGTGCTGGGGCTGTGCCGTGCTGCTGCTCATCGTCCGTCTCCTCATGCCTGGTCTTGAGACCATTCTGACCGGGGCGTCGCACGCTGCCAGTCGTGTGCGTGACTCATGCCCGCTCAGTAAGATGCGGCGCCAACAGGAAGGAATCGCCATCATGACCGCCGCGCCGCTCGTCTTTCGCCAGCTTTTCGACCCAGCCTCGTCGACCTACACCTACCTGCTCGGCGATCCGGCCAGCGGCGAGGCGCTGCTGATCGACCCGGTGTTCGAGCAGGTGCGCCGCGATGAAGCCCTGCTGCGCGAGCTGGGCCTGCGCCTGGTGGCCACGCTGGATACCCATGTGCATGCCGACCACGTCACCGGCGCCTGGCTGCACAAGCAGCACAGCGGCAGCGCGATCCTGCTCTCCGCCGTCGCGCAGGCTGAGCATGTCGACCGCCCACTGGGCCACGGCGATCGTGTGGCATTCGGCGGCCGTCATCTGCAGGTGCGCGCCACGCCCGGCCACACGGACGGCTGCCTGAGCTATGTGCTGGACGACCACAGCATGGCCTTCACCGGCGATGCGCTGCTGATCCGTGGCTGCGGCCGCACCGACTTCCAGCAGGGCAGCGCCAGCCGCCTGTTCCACTCGGTGCGCGAGCAGATCCTCAGCCTGCCCCCGAGCTGCCTGCTCTACCCCGGGCACGACTACCGTGGCCTTACCGTGACCAGCGTGGCCGAGGAGCTGCGCTTCAACCCGCGGCTGGGCGGCGATGTCGACGAAGGCGATTTCACCGGCTACATGAATGCGCTGGGCCTGCCGCATCCCAAGCTGATCGCCATCGCCGTGCCGGCCAATCTGCGCTGCGGGCGGCCCGACGCCGACACCGAGGCGCCAGCCGACGAGCCCGACTGGGCGCCGCTGAGCTACAGCTTCGGCGGCGTCTGGGAGATCCAGCCGGGGGCGCTGCTGGAGAAACTGCACGGTGCCGATGGCGCAGGGCTGCAGCTGCTGGACGTGCGCGAGCCCGAGGAGTTCAACAACACGCTGGGCCATATCGCGCAAGCGCGGCTGCTGCCGCTGGGCCAGCTGCAGAGCCGGCTGGCCGAGCTGGATCCGCAGCGCCCGGTGATCAGCGTCTGCCGCTCCGGCGCGCGCTCGGCCCAAGCCACGGTGCTGCTGCAGCGCGCCGGCTTCAAGCGCGTGGCCAACCTGGCCGGCGGCATGCTGCGCTGGAATGCCGAGCGGCTGCCGGTGCAGGGGCGCTGCTAGGCAGTGATGGGACGCGTGCGGGACCAAGGCCGTGAGTGAGCTGGTCATCCAGCCGCTGGCATCGCATCGCCATCTGATTCCTCGCCTCGCCGCATGGTTCGAAGCCGAGTGGCCCGCGTACTACGGCCCGGGCGGTCGCGGTGACGCCAGCCAGGACCTGCGCGCCTATGCCAACAGCGGCAGCGTGCCGTTCGGCCTGGTGGCTTTCCTTGACGGCGTGCCTTGCGGCTTCGCGGCGCTCAAGCGAGAGGCCTTCCCGTCGCATCCGCAGCTGTCGCCGTGGGCGGGTGCGGCTGTCGTCGAGCCCTCACTGCGTCGGTGCGGCATCGGAAGAGCATTGCTGCTGGCGCTGGAGCCCGAGGCACGGGCGCTGGGGTTCTCGCGCATCTACTGCGCCACCGCAACATCCGCGTCGCTGCTGCAGCGCTGCGGATGGTCTCTGCTCGCCCAGGTTCGGCACGAGGGGCAGCACATGGACGTCTATGAGAAGGCGCTCTGAGCGGCCTGATCCAGCACATCGCTCAGTGGCCGCTGGAGCTCCTCGCGATGAGTTCTATCAGGGGCGCTCATCGGCGCGGAGCGTCATCACACCCGCGCGGCTCGAGCGCAATGCCGTGCACTTGCTCGGGCATTCTCCGATCGGTCTGCGGCTGGCAGCCGCGGCATGATGCTGTCCGACCTTGTCAGCAGGCCGGGCTTAGGGTGGCGGTATCGAGACACAGCACAGCAGGAATTGCATGAGCAGCGACGCACCATTCACGCACCGGACGGGCGCATGCCTACGCCTCGACGATGCCGAGATCTACTATGAGCAGGTCGGCTCTTCAGAGCTGCCTGCGTTGCTGCTGCTGCATGGCGGCCTGGGCAATCTGTGCGACATGAACCCCGTCGCGGCCGAACTGGCCGGTCGGTTCCGCCTCATCGGCATGGATTTTCGCGGGCATGGCCGTTCGACGCTAGGCCCGTTACCGCTGACTTACGAGCGCTACGAGCAGGACGTCGTCGCCTTGCTCCAGCAGCTCGGCATTGACAGCTTCTCGCTGCTGGGATTCAGCGACGGTGGCATCGTTGGCTATCGATTGGCCTCCCGTCTCGGCGCGCGGATCAGGGCGCTGGTCACGGTTGGTGCGCAGTGGCGCCTGAGTGCTGCGGACCCGGCCTTCGAGCTGTTGAACGGCGTCAGTGCGGAGATGTGGGAGGCCATGTTCCCGGCTTCGCGCAGCGACTATGACGCGCTCAATCCGTTCCCCGACTTCGCGCGCCTGGTGTGCAGTGCCGTCGCGCTGTGGACCGACCTGGGCCCGAGCGGATACCCCGGCGACAGCGTGCGCAAGATCGCCACGCCCACGCTGATCGTTCGCGGCGACAACGACTTCCTGCTCTCGCTCGGCGAAGCCGCCGCGTTGCGCGCCGCGCTGCCGGTGGCATCGCTGTTCAATGTGCCGTTGGCCGGCCACGAGGTGCACAAGGACTCGCCCACGCTGTTCATGGCTGCGGTCGCGGACTTCCTCTCAGATCCGCGCACGCCACCGAGCGAGCCCTGATACGGCGCACCCCTCAGGCGTCAGCGGGGCTCGTCCACATCGACGAAGCGCCACCAGTCGCGTGTGAAGGGATGGCGGCGGTAGCCGTGCACCGCTGCCTGCGTGAGGTCCACGCGGATCGCATGCCAGTGCGCCAGATAGGGCGCGTAGGCCAGCATCAGGCGGTTCGCGTCGCGCATCGCGGCCAGGCGCTCGGGGCTGTCGGGCAGCGCGCGTTGGCGTTCGTAGATCCGGTCGTAGGCGGCCAGTTTCCAGCGTGCGTCGTTGGACTGACCGGCGTTCGGGCCATAGCCCATGCCGAGGAAGAAGTCGCCATCCGGCGACGAGATGCTCCAGATGTAGCTCCACATCATCAGCTGGCCGGCCAGGGCCTTCTTGATCAGCTCGCCGAACTGGCCGGTCTCGAACTCGATGCGCAGGCCGATTGCATCCATGCGCTTCTTCCACAGCTCGTTGAGCGCGCGCTGGCGGATGTTGGCGGTGCCGGCCATGCGCAGCGTCAGCGGCTGGCCGTCGGGGTGTTCGCGGTAGCCGTCGCCGTCGCGGTCCAGGTAACCGTAGCTGTCGAGCAGCGCGCGGGCGCGCGGCAGGTCGGCCGCGCTCATCTCGCTCTTGAGCTGCGGGTCGTAGCCGTACACCGCAGGCGGCAGCAGCGATTGCGCCGGCACCGCCTGGCCCTTGAAGATCAGGCGGATCTCCGCCTCGTTGTCGTAGGCCAGCAGGATGGCGCGGCGCAGCGCCACGCGCTCGGGGCTGTTGCCGCCGATCTGCGGGTCCTCGCAGTTGAAGAAGCTCAGCTTCACATCCGCGCCGGTGCTGGCGCGGGCCTGGATGCCGCGTCGCGCCAGATTGGGCGCCAGCTTGCCGCCGGGCATCGCGATGGGCGCCACCGCAGTGGGCATCTCCACGATGTCGAGCTCACCGCCGTAGAAGGCCAGCCAGCGCGGCTGTTCCTCCTCGATGATGGAGACCTGCACCTCGTCCACCAGCGGCAGGCGACGGCCGGCCAGGCGTGCGGCAAGCGCCTGGGCATGGGCATCGCCGTCCGGCGCCACGCTGTCGAAGCGCTGCTCGCGAAAGCCCGGGTTCTTCTCCAGCACGATCTGCGAGCCGCGCCGCCAGCGCTTCAGACGGAAAGGGCCGGTGCCCACCGGGTGCGCCATGAGATCGTCGCCATAGGCCTGCACCACCTCGCGCGCCACCGCGCCGGTGAGGCCGGCATTGGCGAACACATGCACGAAGCGCGCATCGCCCTGCGCCAGCCGCACCTCGAAGCGGTAGCGGTCCAGCGCGCGAAGCCCGGACACCGGCTTGTCGTAGTCCAGGCCGCGCTTGGCGGCGATGGCCTCACGGCGCAGCTCGTTCATGCCGAGGATCTGCGCATTCTCGAAGTGGTAGAGATGCTCGGTCTTCAGCCGCGGGTCGTAGAAGCGCTTGATCGTGTAGACATAGTCCTCGGCGACGAGCTCGCGTCGGCGGCCCTGGAAGGCCGGGTCGTCGGCGAAGAAGATGCCTGGCGAGATGCGGAAGACGAAGCGGCGCGCATCCTCGCCGACCTCCGGCAGGGCGGCCGCCGTCAGTGGACGCAGCTGCGCGCCGGCGGCCAGGTAGTCGTAGGTCAGCGGCGGCTCGAAGATGTGGGCGTTGACGATCACCGAGGTCTGGTCCGAGACCTGCGGCGGATCGAAGCCCACCTCGGCGGAGTTGAAGGCGGTGCGCACGATCTTGCGCGCGCCGTCTGGCGCCGACCCGGTGGCTTGAGCCGACAGCGCCAGCCCTGGCAGCGCGCTCGCCGCCAGGCTGCCGGCCAGCCAGTGACGTCGCTTCATTGCGGCCGCATCCCCGCCGACATGCGGCTGAAGTCGATGTCGACGAAGTGCCAGAACTCGTTGCGGAACAGCGGGCGCCGGTAGCCGATCAGCCAGGGCTGGGCCATGTCGTTGACGATGCGGTGCACATGCACCTTCATCGGCATCCAGGCCGCCTGGATGCGCTTGGCCTGCTGGAACAGCGCGTCGCGCTCGGGGCCGTCAGGCAGCACTTGCAGGCGCTCGTAGATCGCATCGAACTCGGCATGGCGGAAGCGGCCGAGGTTCTGGTTGCCGGCCTGCGGTCCGTACAGACGCTGCAGTGCGCCGATGCCGTCGGGCGCGTTGGCGGTGCTGCCCAGGAACCACAGCATCAGCTTGCCGGCGCGCGCCTGCTTGAGCTGCTCTGGCCACTTGCCATGGAAGAAGCGGCTGCGTATCTGCACCGCATCGAGATTGCGCTTCCACAGCTCGTCGTACTGGCGCGAGAGCGCATCGGGCTGGCTGGCCACCTCGATCACCAGCGGGCCGCCGTCGGGCATGTCGCGCCAGCCATCGCCGTTCTTGTCCACATAGCCATACAGGTCGAGCAGGGCCATGGCGCGGCGCGGGTCGTAGTCGCCGTTCTCGCTCTTGTAGGCCGGGTCGTAGCCGCTGGTGTGCGGCATCACCAGCGACTGCGCGACGATGGCTTGGCCGCGGCGCACGCCGCGAATCTCGCGGGGCACGTCCATCGCCAGCGCCAGCGCCCGGCGCAAGGCCACCTTGTCCACCGTGTAGCCGCCCACGATGGCGTCTTCCATGTTGAAGTAAGTGAGGGCCGCGTCCGCGGCGAGCTCGCGGTAGAGCTGCAGTCCCTGCTTGGCCAGGTTGGGCGCGATGCGGCCCTGCGGCAGTGCCAGATTGATGAACTCAGGCGGGATGCGGTCGATCAGCTCATGCTCGCCGCGCAGGAAGGACAGCCAGCGCGGCTGGCTCTCTTCGATGATGGAGACCTCCACGCGGTCGATCATCGGCAGGCGCCGTCCCTTGAAGCGCGCCAGCAGGGCCTGGCCCTCGGCATCATCGGCGGCCGGCTCGGCCTCGTAATAGCGCTCGCGGTAGCCGGGGTTCTTCTCCAGCACGATCAGCGAGCTGCGCCGCCACTGCTTGAGCACGAAGGGGCCGGTGCCCACCGGATGTTCCATGATCGCGTCGCCGTAGTGCTCGACCACCTCGCGGGCGACCGCACCGAACAGGTCGTTCTGCGCCAGCGACTCGATCAGTCGCGGCCGCGGCTGCTCCAGGCGCAGCTGCAGCGTGTAACGGTCCAGCGCGCGAAGGCCCTCGATCTCGCGGTCGTAGTCGAAGGCGCTCTTGCTCTTCAGCGCCTGCTCGCGCAGCGCCTTCAGGCCCACGATGCCCAGCTCGTCGAGGGCGGCCCACATCGGGCTCTTCACCGCCGGATCGGCGAAGCGCTTGAGGCTGTAGACATAGTCCTGCGCCACCAGCTCGCGCCGGCGGCCCTGGAAGGCAGCGTCGTCGGCGAAATGGATGCCGGGCTGCAGGCGTACCGTCCAGACGCGGTAGTCCGCCGATACCTCGGGCAGTGCCGCCGCTGTCAGCGGCCGGATCTTCACCGGTCGCGCCAGGTAGTCGTAGGTGTAGGGCGCCTCGAAGATGTGCGGCGTGATGGTGCGCGAGTAGGTATCGCTGATTTGCGCCGGATCGAAGCCGGTCTCGGCGATCGGGAAGGCATAGCGCAGCACCTTGGCGGCCTTCGAGTCGGCCTCGGCGGCCGTCGCGACGAGCGGGGCCAGGGCCAGGGCCAGGGCCGCGCTCAGGGCCAGGCGGCGCAGCAGGCAGACGCAGCGGCGGGTGTTCATGCCTGCGGCTTGAGGCTCGTGTCGATGTCCACGTAATGCCACCAGTCCTGCCAGAACAGCGCGCGTCGGTAGCCGATCACCCAGGGATGGGTCATGTCGGTGAGCAGGCGGTGCACATGGTTGCGGTAGGGCAGGTAGGTGGCGGCGATGCGCTTGGCTTCAAAGATCAGGGCCAGGCGCTCGGGACCGTCGGGCAGCATCTGCATGCGCTCGTAGATGCGGTCGAAGGCCGGCAGCTTGAAGCGCGAGAGGTTCTGCCCGCCGGTGGCCGGACCATAGAGGCGTTGCAGCGCCGCCTGCGCGTCGGGCTTGTCGGCCGAGGAGCCCACGCCCCACATCTGGAACTTGCCGCCGCGCGCGCTCTTCAGGTTCTCCGGCCACTTGGCCGTCTTGAACTCGATGCGCAGGCCGATGACGGCGAGGTTCTTCTGCAGGATCTCGTCGAGCTGGCGCGAGGCGTTGTCGGGCTGGGTCAGGCGGGTCAGCGTCAGCGGGCTGCCGTCGGGCAGTTCGCGCCAGCCGTCGCGGTCCTTGTCCACATAGCCGTGCATGTCCAGCAGCGCCATCGCGCGCGCGGGGTCGAAATCGCTCATCGAGCTCTTGAACTGCGCCTCGTAGCCGGTGGTGTGCGGCACCACCGGCGACTGCGCGGGAATGCCCTGGCCGCGGCGGACCAGGCGGATCTCGCGGTCCACGTCGATGGCCAGGCTGATCGCGCGGCGCAGCGCGATCTTGTCCGGCGTGTAGCCGCCGACCACGGGGTCTTCCATGTTGAAGACGGTCATCGTGGACTCCGGCCCGACGATGCGCAGGCCGTGGATGCCGCGCTTGGCCAGATTGGGTGCCACCTGGCCATTGGGCAGGGCCTGGCTGATGAAGTCCGCCGGCACGCGCTCGAGCATGTCCTGCTCGTTGGCGAGGAAGCTCAGCCAGCGCGGCTGGCTCTCCTCGATGACGGCGATCTCCACGCGGTCCACCATGGGGATGCGCCGCCCCTTGAAGCGAGCCAGCAGGGCCTGGCCTTCGGCATCGTCGGGCGCGGGCTCGGCGTCGTAGTAGCGCTCGCGGTAGTTGGGGTTGCGCGCCAGCACCATCTTCGAGCTGCGCCGCCAGGACTCCAGCCGGAAGGGGCCGGTACCGACCGGATGCTCCATGCTCTTGCCGGGATAGTGCTCGATCACCTCGCGCGCCACCGCGCCGTAGAGGTCGGAGCCGGTGAGCAGTGCCTGCAGCAGATGCGGCCGGCCCTGATCCAGGCGGATCTGCAGCGTGTAGCGGTCCAACGCGCGCAGGCCCTCGATCTCGCGGTCGTAGTCGAAAGCTCCCTTGCTCTTCAGCGCCTGCTCGCGCAGCGGCTTCAGACCGGTGATGCCGGCGTCGTCCAGCGTGGCCCAGGCGGGGCTCTTCACCGCCGGATCGGCGAAACGCTTGAAGCTGTACACATAGTCCTGTGCCACCAGCTCGCGCTTCCTGCCCTTGAAGGCCGGGTCGTCGGCGAAGTAGATGCCGGGGCGCAGGCGTATGGTCCAGGTGCGGTAGTCCGCACTGACCTCGGGCATGGCGGCGGCGGTCAGCGGCTTGAGCTTCACCGGCCGGGCCAGATGGTCGTAGTGGTAGAGCGCCTCGAAGATGTGCGCTGTGATGGTGCGCGAGTAGAGGTCGGAGAGCTGCGCCGGATCGAAGCCGGTCTCAGCGACCAGGAAGGCATAACGCAGCACCTTGGCGTCCGCGTCGGCAGCCTTGTCGGCCGATGTCGCGCTGGCGGCGCCCGGGCCGACGGCGATGAGGGCCGCGGTGGCGGCGGCGCGCTGCAGGAACTCTCGTCTCATGGGGTGGCGATCCGGCTGTTGTCGATGTCCACGTAGTGCCACCGGTCCAGCTTGAACGGGTGGCGGCAGCAGCCGCGGAGCTGCGGCTGCGCGATGTCGGTGGCGTGGCGGTGACGCCGGCGCTGCAGGCGGCTGCGCATCGTCCTGCCCACGGCGCCGTCGCTCACTTGCGGGTGCGCTGCAGCGTGGTGTCGATGTCCACGTACTGCCAGAAGTCGCGCAGGAAGACGTTGCGGTCGTAGCCGATCACCCAGGGCTGGGCCAGGTCGGTGAAGAGGCGGTGCACGGAGATCTTGTAGGGCATGTAGGCCACCATCAGCTTGCCGGCCTCTTCCATCACCGCCTGACGCTCGGGGCCATCGGGCAGCAGCTTCTGCTTCTGGTAGAGCGCGTTGAAGGCCGGCAGGTCGAAGCGCGACTTGTTGGCCTGGCCCTTGGCACGGCCGTCACCCAGCGCCAGGAAGGTGTCGCCGTCCGGCGCGGTGGCCACCCAGCTGACACCCCACATCATCAGCTTGCCGGCATTGGCGCTCTTCAGGTTCTCCGGCCACTTGGCGGTCTTGAACTCGATGCGCACGCCCAGCGCGTCCATGTTCTTCTGCCACTGCTCGATCAGCTGGCGGCTCTGGCTGTCGGGCTGGGTCGCGTACTCGAGCACCAGCGGCTTGCCGTCCGGCAGATCGCGCCAGCCGTCGCCGTTCTTGTCCACATAGCCATACAGATCGAGCAGCGCCTTGGCCTTGGGCAGGTTGTACTCGCTCATCTCGGACTTGTAGTCCGGCCGCCAGCCGAAGGTGCCCGGCGCGAAGGGGCCTTGCGCGGCCATCGCCTGGCCGCGGCGCGGCAGGCGGATCTCCTTGTCCACGTCCACCGCCAGGCTGATCGCGCGGCGCAGCGCGATCTTGTCCGGCGTGTAGCCACCGACCACCGGGTCTTCCATGTTGAAGTAGCTGAAGGCCACTTCCGGATAGGGGAAACGCACCGAGCGCATGCCCTGCTTGGCCAGGTTGGGGGCGAGCTTGCCGTTGGGCGTGGCGATGCTGACGTACTCGGCCGGCACCTCCTCCAGCACGTCGGCCTCGCCGTTGAGGAAGGACAGCCAGCGCGGCTGGTTCTCCTCGATGATGGCGATCTCCACCCGGTCGGTCAGCGGCAGGCGACGGCCCTTGAGCTGGGCGGCCTGGGCCTTGAGCACCGGGTCGGCATCGGCCGGCGGCTGCTCGTCGTAGAGCTCCTCGCGGTAGGCGGGATTGCGCTCCAGCACGATGCGCGAGCTGCGACGCCATTCGGCCAGCCGGTAGGGGCCGGTGCCGACGGGGTGCTCCATGATCTTCTTCTCGCCGTAGTACTCGACCACCTCGCGCGCTACGGCGCCGAGGAAGGCCGAGTCGGCGAACTGGTTGATGAAGCGCGGGTCGCCGACGCCGGTGCGCACCTGGAAGGTGTAGCGGTCGATCAGCTTCAGACCCTCGACCTCGCGGTCGTAGTCGAAGGGCTTCTTCGCGGCCATCAGCTCCTTGCGCAGCTCCGACAGGCCCAGGATCTGCACGTTCTCCAGCAGGTAGAGATTGCGGCTGTTGAGCTTGGGGTCGTAGTGGCGCTTGATCGAGTAGATGTAGTCTGCCGCGGTCAGCTCGCGCTTCTTGCCCTTGAAGGCGGGGTCGTCGGAGAAGTAGATGCCCGGCTTGATGCGGAAGGTCAGCGTCTTGTAGTCGGCCGAGATCTCCGGCATTGCCGCCGCGGTGGACGGGCGCATCTGGTAGGGCCGCGCCAGGTAGGCGAACTCCAGCGGCGCCTCGAAGATGCCTGCGGCGATGGTCTTGGAGTAGCGGTCCGAGATCTGCGCCGGGTCGAAGCCGGTCTCGGCGACGCGGAAGGAGTAGCGCAGCACCTTCTGTGCCGGCTCCTGAGCGGGCGCGGTCTGCGCCATCGCGGGCCAGTGGAAAACAGCATTGAGCGCCAGCGCAGCCACAGCCGCGCGCGCGAAGCCAGCTCGCATCACGATCGGAATCCTTGCCTTCATGTGCGCCGCCAGCCTCGTGGGCGCGGCGCAGCGAAAAATACTCCAGGTGCCGCCACGGTCAGGGGCGGCTCGATTGGGTGCGCAGTCTAGTCGGGCCGCGCCCGGCCGGTCATGGGCGCCAACCCCTAGAGCGCGCCCGGGGCGGCGCATTGTGTGCCAGAACGGGCCAGGGCGACGGCCTGCCCCCGCAAATGCCGGGGGTGTCTGCGGGGAAACGAGGGCAAACGCGGGTGAGGGGACATTCGCGGCTCCATTAGACTCGCGCCTGTTTTTTCAACCGGGACCCCCTCACCACAAGTGAGCGGGGTCTCGCTTTTGTCCACTCGACACGCTTGGCATGGAGTACCGACAGCGATGGCGGCATACCTGATAAGACGCCTGTGGCAGATGATTCCCACCCTGTTGGGCGTTGTGCTGCTGGTGTTCTTTCTCTTCAAGTACTTCGGCGGCGATCCCGCCGAGATTCTCGGCGGCCTGAACGCCAGCCCGGAGCAGATCGACGCGATCCGCGAACAGCTCGGCCTGAACAAGCCGGTCTGGGAACAGCTGCTGATCTTTCTCAAGCAGATCGTCACCTTCGACTGGGGCAAGAGCTGGGCGACCAACGAGTCGGTGGCCAATCTGTTCATGACGCGCCTGCCGGCGACGCTGACGGTGATGGTGCCCATCCTGCTGCTGGAAGTGCTGCTGGCCATCCCCTTCGCGCTGGCCGTGGCCTATGTGCGCGGCAGCCTGACAGACCGCTCGGTGATGGTGATCACCACGGTGGCGGTGTCAATCTCGCTGCTCGTCTACGTGATCGTGTTCCAGTATGTGTTCGCCTTCCGCCTGGGCTGGTTCCCGGTGCAGGGCTGGACCGACAGCTTCTGGACCAATCTGACCACCTACGCGCCGCTGCCCATCTTCGTGGCGGTGGCGGTGGCGCTGGCGCCCTATACGCGCCTGTATCGCACCTTCTTCCTCGACGAGATCGGTCACGACTATGTGCGCACCGCGCGCGCCAAGGGCCTGACCGAGCGGACCATCCTGCTCAAGCATGTGCTGCGCAACGCGATGATCCCCATCCTCACCAACGTCGCGGTGGCGCTGCCGGGCGTGTTCGTCGGCTCCTTCCTGCTCGAGGTGTTCTTCTCGATCCCGGGTCTGGGCCGCGAGATCCTGCTGGCCGTGAACCGCAGCGACTACCCGGTGATCCAGGCTTTCTCGATCTACATCGCCTTCCTGACCATGGTGGTCAATCTGCTCACTGACCTGCTCTACAAGCTGGTCGATCCTCGCGTGGTGCTGAAATGAGCGCGGTCATGTCTTCCTCCTCTGCGACCACCGTGGCGCCCAAGCGCTCCGAGGGTGTCTGGGCGGCGGCCTGGCGCCGCCTGCGTGCCGACAAGGTGGGCATGGTCTGCATGACCATCGTCGGCGTGTTCCTGGTGCTGGTGACGCTGTCGGGCCTGGGCCTGGTGGCCGGCAACTGGCAGCAGGAAAAGGGCGTGCCCAATGCGCCGCCGACCTTCATGGGTCCGGCGCCTGCCGAGGCGCTGGGCACCATCGAGCAGCCCAAGGGCCCCAACGTGGACCTGTCGGACATCGACCCGCTGGCGCCGCGCTACCAGGAATGGGAAGAGCGCGCCAAGCAGTACAAGACCGAGCAGACCGTCAAGGCCGAGACACTGCCGCTGGGCGGCGATCGCCTGGGCCGCGACGTGCTGGCCAAGGTGCTCAAGGGCGCCGAGGTGTCGATCACCGTCGGCGTGCTGGCCGCGGTGGTGGCCACGCTGATCGGCACCGTGCTGGGAGCGCTGTCGGGCTTCTTCGGCGGCAAGGTGGGCGACTTCCTCGAGTGGCTCTACAACGTCTTCACCGCGATCCCGAGCATCCTCTTGATCTTCGCCTTCGCGGTGATCTTCGGCCGCGGCGTGACCTCGGTGGTGATGATCCTGGGTCTGGCCGGCTGGCCAGGCATCTACCGGCTGATCCGCGCGGAGTTCATGAAGCACTCGGTGCGCGACTACGTGCGTTCGGCCGAGGCGATCGGCGCGTCGAAGTTCTCGCGCATGTTCAAGCACATCCTGCCCAACGTCTCGCACGTGGCGCTGGTGCAGCTGTCGCTGCACGTGGTGGGCTTCATCAAGAGCGAGGTGATCCTGTCCTACCTGGGCCTGGGCGTGGGCGTGGACCAGGTCTCCTGGGGCACGATGCTGGCCGAGAGCCAGAGCGAGCTGATCCTGGGCTATTGGTGGCAGCTGGCCGCCGTGACCGGCTTCATGGCGCTGTTCGTGACGGCGTTCGCGCTGTTCACCGATGCCTTGCGCGATGCGCTGGACCCGAAGCTGCGCGGCCTGGAGTAAAGAACGATGTTGCTGAGCATTCAAGACCTCAAGGTCGCCTTTCGCATGGGCAAGGTCGACGGCCAGATGCAGCGCCAGCTGGCCGTCAAGGGCGTGAGCTTCGACATTCCCGAGAACAGCACCGTCGCGCTGGTCGGCGAGTCGGGTTCGGGCAAGAGCGTCACCGCGATGTCCATCCTCAACTTGCTGCCCGACAACGCCGAGCGCAGCGGCAAGATCCTGTTCCAGGGCCGTGACCTGCTGCAGACCTCTCTCCAAGAGCTGCAGGGCATACGCGGCAAGGACATCGCCTGCGTGTTCCAGGACCCGATGACCTCGCTGAACCCGGTGTTCACCGTGGCCAACCAGCTCTGCGAGCCGTTGATCCGCCACATGGGCATGACGCCGCGCCAGGCGCTGGCGCGCGCCGAGGAGCTGCTCAACGAAGTGGGCATCCCCGAGCCCAAGCGCCGCCTGAAGGCCTATCCGCACGAGATGTCCGGCGGCCAGCAGCAGCGCGTGATGATCGCGATGGCGCTGGCCTGCAAGCCCAAGCTGCTGATCGCCGACGAGCCGACCACGGCGCTGGACGTGACCATCCAGCGCCAGGTGATGGAGCTGATGGCCAAGCTCAAGGAATCGCACAAGATGAGCTTGCTGTTCATCTCGCACGACCTGGGCGTGGTGGGCGAGATCTCCGACCAGGTGGTGGTGATGCGCCATGGCGAGATCCGCGAGAAGGCGCCGGTGGCCGAGATCTTCAATGCGCCCAAGGACGCCTACACCAAGGCGCTGCTGGCCTGCCGGCCCTCGCTGACCGAGAACCCGGCCCGGCTGATGGTGATCGACGACCACATCGCTGCGCAGAACGGCCAGGCCAAGGCGCAGGCGCAGGGCAAGGCCAAGGACCCGAACGCGCCGGTGGTGCTGGAGGTGCGCGGCCTGAAGAAGAGCTTCTTCTTCAAGGAAGGGCTGTTCGGCAAGAAGGAGTTCAAGGCCGTCAAGGGCGTGGACTTCCAGCTGAAGAAGGGCCACACGCTGGGCGTGGTGGGCGAGTCCGGCTCGGGCAAGACGACCATGGGTCTGACCCTGCTGCGCCTGCATGAGCCGACCGGCGGCGAAGTGCTCTTCGAGGGCAAGGACCTGCTGAAGATGAGCGGCAACGACTGGCAGAAGATGCGCCGCCGCATCCAGGTGGTGTTCCAGAACCCGTATGCCTCGCTGAACCCGCGCTTCACCATCGGCCAGACGCTGCTGGAGCCGATGGAGATCCATGGCATCGGCAAGGACACGGCCGAGCGCCAGGCGCGCGCCAGCGCGCTGTTGAAGAAGGTGGGCCTGGACGACTCGGCGCTCTACAAGTACCCGCACGAGTTCTCCGGCGGCCAGCGCCAGCGTATCGCCATTGCACGCTGCCTGACGCTGAACCCCGAGGTGCTGGTGCTCGACGAAGCCGTGTCGGCACTGGACGTCTCGGTGCAGGCCCAGGTGCTGAACCTGCTGAAGGACCTGCAGGACGAGTTCGGTCTCTCGTACATCTTCATCAGCCATGATCTGGCGGTGGTGAAGTTCATCTCCGACGAGGTGCTGGTGATGCAGAACGGCGACGTCGTCGAGCAGGCCGAGACGCAGAGCCTGCTGGCCGCACCCAAGCAGGACTACACCCGCCGCCTGCTCGGCGCGGTGCCGCGCGGTTATCAGGGGCACGCACCGGCCAGTGCAGCGGCCTGAGCGGCGGGGCCGACTCGACCGAGCAAGGGCGCCTCTGGCGCCCTTTTTCTTGTCGGCTCCACTGGCGGTGGGTCAGGGTGCTTGCAGCCCGTCCCCGTGCTTCGTCGTTTCGTCGCAGCACCATCGGCGCTGCGCATTGCGCTGCCTACAGTGGGCGCTCCCGGGTGCCGCCTGGCATCTGCAATCGACAAGGAGACCCCTCGATGACACGCCCCACCCTGCTGGTCCTGACGCTCGGCGCCGCATTGCTGGCCACCGGCTGCGTGATCGTGCCTTCCGGCACCGCACGCGCAAACGACGCCACCGAACTCGCACGCATGGGCGAGCAGGCCCTCAAGACCTGCGGCGAGGGCCAGGTCAAGGAAGTCAGCGCGCGCAGCTTCAGCTGCAAGTGATGCGCCGTGGCGGCGCCGCTGGCGGCGGTGGCCGCCTTCGCGTTTCCGTCATTTCCAGCACTTCCGTTGATATTTCACTGGGGCGCCCGCGGCATGCGGACCCCGTCTGTCCATAGGCGCCAGCGCAGGCCTAATATTCGTCGGGTCGGCAGCAGGCTTGCCCGCGCCGGCACGGCGCCGCGCGGATCTGCAGCCTGATCGGGCCGCTTTTTCGGCTCAACTGCGGTGGCCGGCGGCCGATATGACAGGCACGGAATGCGGCAATTCGCCGTGACGATTCGAACTGATGCAGGAGATGACAGACATGAAGCACTGGATGAAGTGGTTGGTCGCGGCGGCGACCGCAGTGGGTCTGATGGGCGCCGCCCAGGCGCAGGAGCGCGGCACCAAGGACGAGGCGGTCGCGATGACCAAGGCCGCGTTTGAGCACATCAAGAAGGTCGGTCCGGAGAAGGCCTACAAGGACTTCACGACCGACAAGGCCAACTGGACCAAGAAGGACCTCTACGTGATGGTCTACGACGGCAAGGGTGTGACGCTGGCCCATGGCGCCAACGAGAAGCTGATCGGCAAGGACATGACTGCCATCAAGGATGCCAATGGAAACCCGGTGGTGCCTGGACTGATTGGAGTGGCCAACAAGGGTGGCGGCTGGTTCGACTACGACTGGCCCGATCCGATCACCAAGAAGATCGCGCCCAAGAGCACCTATGCGATCAAGCCGCCGAGCGGCGACGGCTTCATTGGCGTCGGCATCTACCGCTGATCCTCTGATCCCTAGCGTTCAGTAGAAGTCCAGGAAAGAGGCGCTGCGGGCGCCTCTTTCCGTCCAGTGGCCGGCATCGATGCCGCCCGTTCACCCAAGGAGTCGGCTGTGAATCAGCTCCTCGGCAATGCGTCCATCCGCATCAAGGTGGCCTTGGCGCCGGCCTTTGCGATCCTTTGCATCCTTATCGTGGCGGCCATGGCATGGTCGCTCAAGCGCAGCCTGGTCGGTGAGCTAGAGAACGTCGGCAGCGTGGGTCTCAAGCGCATCGTCGCGGCGCAGACCTTCAACGTCGAACTGACGGCGATGCATCAGCAGCTCTACCAGTCGCTGACCTGGGAGGCCATCGGCAACCGGCCCGAGCTGATCGCCCAACATGACAAGAAGCTGGTCGCGCGCGCCGCGGCTTTCGACAAGTCTGTGCAGGAAGCGCTGCAGGACAGCACGCTTGAGCCGGGCCAGCGCGCTGCGCTGGAGACTATCGCTAAGGACTTTGCTGCATACCGCAAGACGGTTAACGACACGCTGGACATCAAATCCGCCGGTGTAGAGACGGCGACGTCATTCGTCGTTACTTCCGACAAGCAGTACGAGCTGCTGCAGGCCAAGCTGGCCGACTTTGTAAAGACCGAGACACAGGCTAGCGAACAGAGCGTGGTCGCCGCGCAGGCTTCCGGCGAGCGTGCCTCCAGTCTGTCCCTGCTGGTGACGGCAGTCGCCGTGGTGGCCAGCATCGCGTTCGCGCTGCTGGTCGCGCGCGCCATCGTTGCGCCGTTGGGCCAGGCCGTGTCCATGGCGACGGCGCTGGCCGATGGCGATCTCAGCCAGCGACCTGTGGACGTGGGTCGCGACGAAACCGGCCAGGTGCTGGGCGCGCTGCGCAAGGTGGCCGACAACCTGAGCCAGATCGTTGGCGGCGTGCGCGGCACGGCGGACCAGATCAACACCGCGGCCAGCGAGATCGCATCCGGCAACGCCGACCTGTCGGCGCGCACCGAGAACACCGCTTCGGCGCTGGAGCAGACCGCGGCCTCGATCGAGGAGCTGTCGGCCACCATCCGCAGCACCGCCGACAACTCGCGCGCGGCCGACACGCTGGCCCGCCAGGCCGCTGATGTGGCGGTGCAGGGCGGCGCGGCGGTGTCCGAGGTGGTCAACGCGATGGACGCGATCAGCGCTCAGGGTCGCAAGATCGCCGAAATCATCGGCACCATTGACAGCATCGCCTTCCAGACCAACATCCTGGCCTTGAACGCGGCAGTGGAGGCAGCGCGCGCCGGCGAGCAAGGTCGCGGCTTCGCGGTCGTCGCCTCCGAGGTGCGCACGCTGGCCCAGCGCAGCGGCGACGCCGCCAAGGAAATCCGCACGCTGATCGGCGCGACGGTCGAGCAGGTGGATGTGGGCACCGGCAAGGTGGAGGTGGCGGGCCAGACCATGTCGCGCGTCGTCGAGTCCATCCAGAAGGTCTCGCAGATGGTCGGCGACATCACCCGCGCCGCGAGCGAGCAGGCCGAGGGCATTGCCCAGGTGAACAGTGCGGTGGCGGAAATGGACAAGTCCACGCAGCAGAATGCAGCCATGGTCGAGGAGGCCACGGCGGCGACCGAGTCGTTGCGCAGCCAGGCGGGGCATCTGGTGGACAGCCTGTCACGCTTCCGGCTCTGAGCACGGCGCCGCGGCAAGGCGCCCGTACCGGATCGACAGGGCATGTCTGCAATGCAGTCATGCCCTGTTTCGTTTGGGTCTAGGGCAAACGCGGGCAGGAGTGCGCCAAGCGGCGCATGACAATGCAGCGCGTCATGACCAGGGGTGTTTCGGGGCGGCGCGCCGGGGTCATCGGGGTGCACCGCGCAGGGCTGATGAACATTCACAGATGAGCAAGGCTGACCGGCAGGCATGGGTCGGGCGGCTGCCGGGTGTGGGGCAGCCGTCGCGCCGCGCATGGCATCTGGCGGGCCTGATCGCGCTGGGCTGCGCTGGCTTCTGGCTGCTGCGCGCCGATGGCAAGCCCGCCGCCGTGCCGGCTGCCCCAGCGGCGGCAGCCGTGCCGGCCTCCGGTGAACTCGACGGCATCGAGCGGAGCCTGAACACCCGGCCGCAAGCCGCCTCGCAGCAGCTGCTGGCGCTGCAGGCAGGCTTGCCGCCGGACAGCCCGCTGCAGCTCGAGGCCACCAGCCTGCGTGCCATGGCGGCCAGTCTTCAGCGTGATCGCAGTCAGCTCGACCAACTGCTGGCCGAGCTGCGCCGGAGCGCGCCTCCGGCTGGGCTTGCAGCTGACGTGCCGGTGGTCGCCGCGCTGGCGCAGGCCCAGTTCTTCCACGAGCGCGGCGAGCTGCGCGAGGCGCTGCGCCTGCTGCGTGATATCGATGCCTCGCAGATCGCCAACCCCAGGCTGCAGCTGCGTCTGGAAACGCTGCGCGCGGCCGCATACGCGGAGTCGGGTGATATTGCCGCGGCGCTGGTCTCGGGGCAGGAATGCGTGCGACTGGCCCAGACGCTGGGGCAGCGCTGGCGGCTGGCGCGGGCGCTGACCGAGCTGGCGATGGTCTATTACCGCACCGAGCGCATCGAGAGCGCGCGGCAGACGGCCGCCGAGGCGCTGGGCGAGGCCCGGCTCGAGCCGGACCCGTTCACGCTCGCCCGCGCGCTCACCGTGCAGGGCATCGTGCATGCCAATCACCCCGACCGCAGCATCACGCTGCAGGCCTATGCCGCGGCGCTGGAGCAGACCCGGCTGGGCGGCAGCGAGGCTCAGCAGGCGCAGGCCCTGGGCAATTTCGCCGACTACCACCTGCGGCGCGGGGAGTATGCGCGCGCACTGGCCCTGTCGGAGCAGGCGCTGGCGCTGGCGCAGCGCTCGGGCAGCCAGAAGGTGCTGTCGCTGGTGCTGCACAACATGGGCATCGCCAAGATCGGCCTGAAGCGCCTGGCCGAGGGTGCGGCCGACGTGCGCCGCGCGATTGCGATCGATGAAGCGCAGGGCGCCGAGACCTATGCCGCCGAAGGCTGGGCCGAGCTGGGTGCCTACCTGGAAAAGAGCGGCGACTGGAGCGGCGCGATCCAGGCCTACCACGAGCACCGCACACTGATCGATCGTGTGCTGCGCGCCGAGACGCGCAAGCTGGTGCTGGAGGCGCAGGAGCGCTTCGATGCCGAGAAGCGCGCGCGCGAGATCGAGCTGCTGGCCAAGGACACCAGCCTGCAGGCCGAGCAGATCCGTGCCCAGGAGCTGGCGCTGCGTCTGTGGGCTGTGGTGGCCGGCTGCGTGGTGCTGTCGGCCCTGCTGCTGGGCCTGGCCTACCAGCGCACCCGGCGGGTCAACGAGGCACTCAAGGACAGCAACGCCGCGCTGGCCCGCCAGGGCGAGCGCGACCCGCTGACCGGCCTGTCCAACCGACGCCACTTCCAGCAGGAGCTGACGCGGCTGACGGCAGCGGCGCCGCTGCGCGCCGGCCTTTATCTGCTGGACATCGATTTCTTCAAGCGCATCAACGACCGATTTGGTCATGCGGCCGGCGACGCGGTGCTGGTCGAGGCGGCAAGGCGTCTGCGCATGGCGGTGCGCGACGAGGACCTGGTGGTGCGCTGGGGCGGCGAGGAGTTCCTGATCCTGGCGCCCGAGCCGGTCGGCACCGACACGCAGCCGCTGGCGCAGCGCCTGCTGGATGCGATCGGCTGCGCGCCTGTGCTGCACGAGGGGCGCAGCGTGCCCGTCAGCGCATCGATAGGCTTCGTGGCGCTGCCCCTGCCACCGCATGGCTTGCCGCTGCCCTGGGAGCGGGCCGTCGATCTGGCCGATGCGCTGATGTATCTGGCCAAGTCCAGCGGACGCAATCGCGCCTTTGGTCTGGGCCATGTCGACGCGCAGGATGAGGCGCAGCTGCTGGCCCTGCAGTCCCGGCTCGAGGCGGCCTGGCGCGAGGGGCGTGTCGAACTGTTGGAGTTGCACGGCCCGCGGCACGAGGCGGCGGAGGCAGGCACATGAGCCGCCTGAGTGCTTGGCGGTCCATATCCGGCCGGCTGGCCGGCTGCATGCTGCTGCTGATCCAGCCGCTGACTGCGCTGGCCGGCGAGGGCGAGGCCGCGTTGTCGCGGCTGGCGCTGGAAGGCTTCGACCGCCCTGCGGCGGTGCTGGCCAGCCTGCGCGAGAAGCCGCCGGCGGGTGTGAGCCAGACCAGCCTGCTGGCGGCGCAGGCGCAGGTGCTGGTGGACGCCGGCGATCTGCCCCGCGCGAGCGCGCTCGCCGATCGGTTGGGTGCCATGCCGCAGGGCCTGGCATGGGCGGAGCTGGTGCGGGCCCTGGTTGCTGATCGTCAGGCGCAGGCGCCGGAGACGGATGCGGCGGCCTCGCGGGCTTGGCGGTTGCTGGAGCCGCGCTGTGGCGGCGCGGCCGAGCTCATCGAGGTGTCCGCCGAATGCGAGTACCGCAGCGCCTGGCATGCGCTGCGTCTGCGTGCCCGGGCCCTGCAGGCCGAGGGCGCGTCTGCCGAGGCGGCGCGGCTGTTGCGCCTGGCGCTGCGGCTGGCCGAGCTGGCTGGCGACCGCACGCTGCAGGTGCTGGGTGCCGCCGCGCTGGCGCCGCTGAGCGAGCTGCTCGACGAGCCCGAAGCGGCGCGCCAGCAGCTGGCGCTGGCTGCGCGGCTGGCCGAGGGCGATGCAGCGCTGCTGGCTCGGGTGCGCTTCTTCGAGGCCACGGTCGCGGGGCATCGCAAGGACGGGGCTGCGCGAGCACGTGCGCTGAGCGAGGCGCTGGCCTTGGCGCGCGAGGCCGAGGCCCGTCATTACGTCGCCTTCCTGCAGACGGCGCAGGTCGATCTGCATATGCATGCCGGGCGTGCGCAGCAGGCGCTGGCCGTGTCGCGCGAAGCGCTGCCGGTGGTGCTGGAGTTCCGCAACGAGCGGCTGGAGCGCACGCTGCGCCACAACCGTGCGGTGTCCCTCGTCAAGCTGGGCCGCTTCGACGAGGCCAGGCGCGAGCAGGCCCGTGTGCAGGAGCTGGCCGATCTGCAGTCGCTGCCGCTCGCTCGCGCCACCGAGCTGCGCGAGCTCGGCGAGGCCTGGGCGGCGGCCGGTCAGCCGCGCGAGGCCTTGGCTCTGTACCACGCCGAGCGGGCGCTGACCTCGAAGATAGCCGCGCGCAACCGTGAGGCAAGGCTGGCCGAGCTGCGCGTGAAGTTCGACAGCGAGCGCGAGCAGCGCAATCTCGAGCTGCTGACGCGCGAGAAGACGCTGCAGGAGCAGAAGCTGGCCAACCAGGCGCTGGCTCGCCAGCTGGCGGTGGCGGTGGGCGTGCTGGTGCTGCTGTCCTTCGTGCTGTCGGTGGCGATGTTCCGCCGCGTGCGCCAGGCGCATCGCAAGCTCAAGGCCAACGAGCGCCTGCTGCGTGCGCAGAGCGAGTCCGATCCGCTCACCGAGCTGGCGAACCGACGCCATTTCCATGCCGTGATGGAGCAGCGTTTCGGCAGCGGCGGCTTCGCGGGCGGGCTGATGATGATCGACATCGATCACTTCAAGCAGATCAATGATCGCCAGGGTCACGGTGTCGGCGATGCGGTGATCTGCGAGATCGCGCGCCGCATCCGCGCTGCCGTGCGGCACGAGGATCTGGTGGTGCGCTGGGGCGGCGAGGAGTTCCTCGTCTTCGTTTCGCGGGCCGAGGCGCCGGCGCTGCAGCAGCTTGCCCAGCGGATTCTGGCTGGCGCGGGCGGCACGCCGGTGGCGCTGGAGGCGGGCAGCCTGCCGGTCAAGGTCTCGATCGGTTTCGCGGCCTTCCCGCTGCCGACTCATCTGCTCGAGCAGAGCTGGGAGCAGGCGCTCGAGTGGGTGGACATGGCGCTCTATGCGGCCAAGGGCCAGGGGCGCAATCGCGCCGTGGGCATCGCCAGCGTCGATGCAGCGGACAGCGAGCAGATGGCGCGCCTGGTGCGGGGCTTCGAGCAGGCCTGCAATTCCGGCCATGTGCGCCTGGAGACCCTGCTCGGTCCGGCCTAGTATCTGTGTGACATAGCGCTCACAGTCACAGGGTCAGACCGTAGTCTGAGCGGCAGATCCCTCGCGCATACTGGCCGACAAGCATCACACCAACAACGAGGAGACTGCGCATGAACCGACTGCCGAACCGACGTCTTGCCCTTGCTGCCCTGGCTGGCATCAGCCTGCTGTCCCTGGGCAGTGCCCAGGCCCAAAGCGCCTGGCCGAGCAAGCCGGTACGCATCGTTGTGCCTTTCGCGGCAGGCGGCACCACCGACCTGCTGGCACGCGCGCTGGCGCCCGAGCTGCAGAAGGCCTTCGGTCAGCCCTTCGTGGTCGAGAACAAGCCCGGCGCCGGCGGCAACAGCGGCACCGCCGAAGTGGCCAAAGCCAGCGACGGCCACACCATCCTGATGGGCACGGTGGGCTCGCACGGCATCAACCAGTCGCTCTATCCCAAGCTGCCCTATGACCCGATCAAGGACTTCGCACCGATCACGCTGGTCGCCGCGGTGCCGAATGTGCTGGTGCTCAATCCCGCCAAAGCGCAGCAGTACGCCATCAACACCGTGCCGGACCTGATCAAGGCGGCCAAGGCCAACCCCGGCAAGCTCAACATGGCCTCCAGTGGCAACGGCACGTCCATCCACCTCGCCGGCGAGCTGTTCAAGAGCATGACCGGGACCTTCATGGTGCACTTCCCGTACCGCGGCTCGGGCCCGGCGCTGATCGACCTGATGGCCGGTAATACCGATCTGATGTTCGACAACCTGCCTTCGGCGCTGCCGCACATCAAGTCCGGCAAGCTCAAGGCGATCGCGGTGACCAGCGCGAAGCGCAGCGAGGCGGTGCCCGAGCTGCCGACGATCGAAGAGGCGGGCGGGCCGTCGCTGAAGGGCTATGAAGCCAGCAGCTGGTTCGGCCTGCTCGCGCCAGCGTCCATGCCGGCCGATCAGGTTGCCAGGCTGCAGCGCGAGACCGCAAAGGCGCTGGCTACCCCGGCATTGAAGGAGCGCCTGGCTTCGCAAGGCGCGATCGCCAGCGGCATGAGCAGTGCCGAGTTCGCGTCGCTGATCGGCAAGGAAACCAAGAAGTGGGCCCAGGTGGTCAAGGTGTCCGGCGCCAAGGTTGACTGAGCCCGCGCACAGGGTCCGGGAAGGAGCCTGTCGGCTGGCGAAGGCCCGGCGGCGATACAGGCCGCAGGGCTGAACCCGCGCACAGGGTCCGGAAGGAGCCTGTCGGCTGGCGAAGGCCCGGCGGCGATACAAGCCGCAGGGCTGAACCCGCCTGACTCGACCTGTCGCGGTGACGCCCGTCGCCGCATCTAGCAGCTGCCGCCCTCGGGCGGCAGCTTCGTTTCCGGACCGGAGTGCGTGCTACGCCATCGCGGCCGGTGTCCGGTCGGTGGCGAATGGCACTTGGCCGTCGAGGGTCTCTGCAGGTTGCCGATGCGCACAATAGATCGTACGCGACATAATCGCAAAAGATTCAAATCACCGAACCCTGGAGCAAGACCCCGATGAAAGACGCGCTGCACCTGGACGAGCAGATCTGCTTTGCGCTCTATGCCTCGTCGCGCCTGGTCACGCGGCTGTATCAGCCCTTGCTCGACCGGGTCGGCCTGACCTATCCGCAGTACATCGTGCTGATGGTGCTGTGGGAGGAGGCGCCCTGCACCGTCTCGCACATCGCCCGGCGCACCGTGCTCAACACCAACACGCTGACGCCGCTGCTCAAGCGCATGGAGCAGCAGGGCCTGATCGAGCGCACGCGCAGCGCGAGCGACGAGCGCAGCGTGCTGATCAGCGTCACCGCGCAGGGGCGCAAGCTCAAGGCGCAGTGCGCCTGCATCCCCGAGCAGATGATGGCGGCCACCGATTTCGCGCCGGCCAAGGCGCAGCAGCTCAAGCGCCTGCTCGACGAGCTGTTGCAGACGCTACAAACCAGCGCCGGCAGCGCGCCCGACTGATCTTCTTCACCGGGACCGCGGCGCCGGGCGCGCTTCGGCCTCTTCGCAAGTCCCACGCCCGTTCAATTCTCGACAGGAGCATTTCATGAGCACCGCACTCGACAAAGTTCTCTACACCGCCAACGTGCACACCACCGGTGGCCGCGACGGCCGCTCAGTTTCCGACGACGGCCTGCTCGACGTGAAGCTGTCGCCGCCCAAGGGCCTGGGCGGCGCGGGCGGCGCGACCAACCCGGAGCAGCTGTTCGCGGCCGGCTACTCGGCCTGCTTCCTCAGCGCGCTCAAGCATGTGGCCGCCGCGCAGAAGCTCGCGCTGCCTGCCGACGCCGCGGTGGATGCCAGCGTGGACCTGGGCCCGATCGCGCAGGGCTTCGGCTTGGCCGTGCGCCTGACCGTGCATCTGCCCAGCCTGGACCGCGCCGTCGCCGAGAAGCTGGTGGCCACGGCTCACCAGGTCTGCCCCTACTCGAACGCGACGCGCGGCAATATCGACGTGACGTTGACACTGGCCTAAGAACCTGCGAACGAACCACTCGTGCCCGCTCGACGCGACCTGACGGTCCCGCTCGTCGTTGCAAATGCTCGCCATAGCCCGAGCTATGGCTGTGCCTTGCGCCTAGATCGGACCCGCCCTGTCGCGCCGCTCGGGCGCGACCGGTTCATTCACAGGTTCTGAGACCAGCCCGGCGCTAGTCGGCCGGCCAGCCCAGCCAGTCGCCGAGCGCCGCGCTGACTGCCTGCGCTTGCTCCATCGTCACCATATGGCCGGCGTCCTCGATGACGGCCAGCTGAGCCGATGGCAGCAGCTCTTGCATTTGCTCGTGACGCTCGACCGGGCTCCAGGCGTCCTGACGGCCGCAGAGCAGCAGCGTCGGGCAGCGCGTGCCGGCCAAGACCGGCCGCGCATCGGGCCTGCTCAGCAGAGCCTGGATCTGCGCCGCGAAGATCTCCGGCGTCTTGCGCTCGATGATGTCGAGCAGCTGCTCGAACATCGGTGTGCCCAGCCGATCTGGATGCACCATGCCGCGCGCCCATTGGCGACCCATCGCGCGCATGCCTTGTTCGCGTGCCAGCTGCAGCAGCGCCAGGCGGCCGGCGCGCTCCTTGTCGCCGGCCTCGCCATCCGGCAGCGGATCGACGCCGGTGTCGAGCAGCGCGAGGCGCTCGACGCGCTGCGGCGCGAGGCGCAGCACCTCCAGCGCCACACGCCCGCCCATCGAATGACCGGCCAAGGAAAAACGCTCGCTGGGCGCCTCGGACAGCACCTGCCGTGCCATCGTGACCAGCGAGTCCGCATGGCCCCAGTCGGGCACCATGCAGCGCACGCCCTCCAGGGCGTCGATCTGCGGCTGCCAGACCTCGGCGTCGCACAGCAAGCCAGGCAGCAGCATCAGCGTCGGACTGCCCATGGCGCTCACTCCGCCTTCCAGTCGCCGGATTTGCCGCCCTGCTTCTCGATCACGCGGATGTTGTCCATCACCATGGTCTTGTCGGCTGCCTTGACCATGTCGTAGATGGTCAGCAGGCCGATCTGCACCGCGGTGAGCGCCTCCATCTCGACGCCGGTGCGACCCAGCGTCTCGACCTGCGCATGGCAGAGCACGGCGTTGTCGGCCGGCTGGAGCTCGAACTCCACCGCGACGCGCGTGATCGGCAGCGGGTGGCACAGCGGGATCAGGTCCGAGCAGCGCTTGGCGCCCTGAATCGCGGCGATGCGCGCCACGCCCAGCACGTCACCCTTCTTGGCACTGCCGGCCTGGATCAGTGCCAGCGTGGCAGGCTGCATGCGGATGCGTCCGCTGGCGCGGGCGATGCGGTGTGTCTCGGCCTTGGCCGAGACATCGACCATATGCGCCTGACCTTCGGCGTCGAAATGGGTGAGTGGATTCATGGTGCAATCGCCGGCGGCAACAATCGAGAAACTTGATGTCTGCCATCATAGACAGGCCCCATCGCGGAGATCGATCTTGAGGCTGTGCTCCATTCCTTTTGCCTGCCGTGCGCTGGCCGTTTTGCTGTCGGCGGCGCTGCTGGCCACGCCGTCGGCGGCGCAGGTCAATCTGCCGGCACTGGGCGACTCGGTGTCCGAGGACGTCAGCATCAGTGCCGAGAAGCGTCTGGGCGACCAAGTCATGCGGCAGATCCGCCTCGACCCGGACTACCTCGACGATCCGCTGCTGCTCGAGTACGTGGAGAGCCTGTGGAACCCGCTCGTGCAGGCGGCGCGTCAGCTCGGGCAGATCGGTGACGACACGGTGGATCGCTTCGCCTGGGAAATCTTTCTCGTGCGCGATCGCAGCGTCAACGCCTTTGCGCTGCCGGGCGGTTTCGTCGGCGTGCATCTTGGCCTGATCTCGATGACGGGGGCGCGCGACGAGCTGGCCTCGGTGCTGGCCCACGAGCTCTCGCACATCACCCAACGGCATATCGCGCGGCGCATCGTTGGCGACTCGCGCAGCAGCACGCTGGCGATGGTGGGCATGGTGCTGGGCCTCATCGCCGCGGCGCGCACCAACAGCGCCGACATGGCCAACGCGGCCATTGTCGGCGGCCAGGCCGCGGCGACGCAGATGTCGCTGAACTTCTCGCGCGACATGGAGCGCGAGGCTGACCGTGTCGGCTTCAACGTGCTCATGCAGGCGGGCTTCGCCGGCTCGGGGATGATGAGCATGTTCGAGCGCATGGAGCAGGCCTATCACCTGATGGATTCGGGCAGTTATCCCTACCTGCGCTCACATCCGCTGACCACCGAGCGCATCGGCGAGGCTCGCGCACGCCTGGGCACTGGCGGCTGGGAGCGGCCGCTCAGCCGAGCTGAACACGTGCTGATGGGCTCGCGTGCGCGTGTGCTGATGGACGGGCGCGCCGAGAGTCTGGCCAAGCTGCAAGACCTCGACGCCGGCGTGCGTAGCGCACACAGCGGCCAGGAAGCGTTGGATCAGCTGGGGGCTCGCTACGCCAGCGCGCTGGCTTCACTGAAGCTTCGCCAATGGCCGCGCGCGGAGAACGCGCTGCGCCAGGCGGAGCTGATGCTGCAACTGATAGGTCCGGACGAGCGGGCCCGCCGCGCGCTGCTGCTGCTGCGCGCCGAGCTGGCGCAGGCCAGCGGCCAGGCTGCCCAGGGCTGGGCCGCGCTGGAACCGCTGCGCAAGGACAACTCCCGCGTGCTGCTGATGATGCGCGGTCAGATGGCCCTGGCCGGTGGCGACAGCCCGTCGCTGCGCAGCGCGGCCGAGGCCTTGCAGACCCACCTGAGCCTGGAACCCCGCGATGCCGGCGCCTGGAGCCTGCAGGCTCAGCTGTGGGAGCGGCTCGACCAGCCGCTGCGTGCGGTGCGGGCACTCGGCGAGGCCCGCGCGGCTGCCGGCGATCTCAATGGTGCGATCGATCGCATGCGCTCCGGCCTGAACCTGTCGCGCGGCCGCGATGCCGATCAGGTGGAGGCGGCCGTGATCGATGCGCGCCTGCGCAGCCTGCTCTATGAACGGCGCCAGCTGCTGGCCGAGATGTATCCGCGTGGCGCCCCACCCGGGACGGAACTGCCTCGCTTGCAGGGGCAGGCGCTCTCGCCGCGACTGGGCCTGAACTGAAGCGTCGGGCGCCGCGTCAGTCGAGACGCGGAAACAGGCGTTCGATCAGCGCGTCGATCGCCATGCCGAACAGGCTGTAGATCAGCGAGCCGATCAGCGCGGCCCCGAAGCCGGTGACATGCAGCCCGTCGATCAGGCTGGCGGCGGCCCAGAACATCAGCGCGTTGATGATGAAGAGGAACAGCCCCAGGCTCAGCACGGTGACCGGCAGCGTCAGCAGCACCAGCACTGGCCGCACCAGGGTATTGAGCAGGCCCAGCACCAGTGCAGCGAGCAGCGCCGCTGGATAGCTCGTTACCGATACCCCCGGGTACAGGCTCGCCACCAGCAGCAGGGCGCCCGCAAGCAGCAGCCAACGCGTCAGTGTCTTCATGCGCCAAGCATACAGGGCGCCGGAAGCGCCATGGCGTCTGCAGGCGCGGTGATATCCCCGGGCCTTTGCGGCTCATTGGTGCTCGGTCATAATGCGAGCCTTCCGCAAGGGGAGTAGCTGCACGGCTTCAAAGTCGTGGCGTTGGCCCGTCAGGACGATGAGCGCTGTGACAGCGCGCATCCGGGCCCTCGCAGCTGCCGGTTTCGCGCCGGTCGTGCCCCGCAAGACCTTACGGAACTGCCGGCGCATGCCGGCTGTTTGCCGTTGGCTAATGGTTTTAGATTTTTTGCGGAGGTAATCGATGACCACCATCGCGCCCATGTGGCTGTGGATCTTTTTTGTCGCCAGCGTGTTGGTGGCTCTTTTTGTCGACTTCGTGGTGCTGCGCAAGCAAGGCGCGCACGAAGTCAGCGTGAAGGAGGCGATCAACTGGTCGCTCGTCTGGGTGGGCCTGAGCCTGGCCTTCAACGCGCTGTTCTGGTGGGCTGTCAAGGACAGCACAGGCGATTCGGATCTCGCCACGACCAAGTCGCTCGAGTTCCTCACCGGTTACCTGATCGAGAAGTCGCTGGCTGTCGACAACATCTTTGTCTTCCTGATGATCTTCACCTACTTCTCGGTGCCGGCGGCCTACCAGAAGCGGGTGCTGATGTACGGCATCATCGGTGCCATCGTGCTGCGCACGATCATGATCCTGGTGGGCAGTTGGCTGATCGCGCAGTTCCACTGGATCCTCTATGTGTTCGGTGCCTTCCTGCTGATCACTGGCATCAAGATGTGGTGGGCTGCGGGTCAGGAGCCCGATCTGGAGAGCAACCCGGCGCTCAAGCTGCTGCGCAAGGTGATGCCGGTCAGCGACAACTTCGACGGTGAGCGCTTCTTCACGGTGAAGCGCGGCAAGCGCCTGGCTACGCCGCTGCTGCTGGTGATCGCGCTGGTGGGTATCACCGACGTGATCTTCGCGGTCGACTCGATCCCGGCGATCTTTGCCATCACCAGTGACCCCTTCATCGTGCTGACCTCCAACATCTTCGCCATCCTGGGGCTGCGCGCGATGTACTTCCTGCTGGCGGCGATGGCCACCAAGTTCCATCTGCTCAGCTACGGTCTCGCGGTGGTGCTGTCCTTCATCGGCGTGAAGATGATGCTGATCGACATCTACAAGATCCCGGTGCTGGTTTCGCTGGGTGTGGTGGTGGCGATCCTGGCCTTGACCATGGTGTTGAGCGTGCGTACCGCACCGAAGATCGGCAACGAAGCCAGCCAGTGATGAGTCCGGCGGGCCGGCCACGGCCTGCCAGCTTGCTTCCCCTACTGCAAGGCCCCGCGGCGTCAGCCGGCGGGGCCTTGTGCTTTTGCTGAGTCGCTGGACTGTCAAAGCAGCGGTGCTCAGCGCGACACGAGACATGGTCGGCGGTATGTATTAAAACAAATAGGAATCGTTCGCATTTGTGTTACGATGCCCTCCTGTTTTCGGGAATACGCCATCGTGAACACCGCTACCGCCCTTCAGCCAAGCCACGAGGCCGCGCCGCCGTTGCGGCAGGCTGCGTTGCCGGGGGCGCTTCGAATCGCATCGCCGCTGCCGGCTCGCCCGGATGATGGGCTGAGCCCCGCGGTGCGCCGCGCACTGACGGCCGGCGTACTGGGGGCGCATCTGATCGGCGGCTGGGCGCTGTTGCAGCTCGATGCGGTGCGTCAGGTGGTCGTTGAGGCCGCGCCCATCATGGTCAACCTGCTGCCGCCGACCGAGCGGGCCAAGCCGGTTCCGCCACCACCAGCACCTGCGCCGCGCCCCCGTGCGGCTCCGGCACCGACTCCGGTGATCGCTGCTGCGCCTGCGCCGACGCCTGCGCCTGCAGCCTTCGTGGCGCCTGAGCCGGCGCCCGCTCCGGTGGTCGCGGTGCAGGCGCCGCCCGCGCCACCGGTGCCGCCAGCCCCGGTGACGCCGCCTGCTTCGCCGGCACCCAAGGTGATTCCACCCAGCGCCGTGCGCTACCTCGTCGAGCCCCGGACCAGCGTGCCGCTGATCTCGCGGCGCCTGCGCGAGTCTGGCGTCGTCGTGCTGCGCATCGTCGTCGACGCGCAAGGTCAGTTGAAGGAGGCCAGCGTGCGCAAGAGCTCGGGCTTCGCGCGGCTGGACCAGCAGGCGTTGCAGGACATCCGCACGGCCCGTTTCGCACCCTATACCGAGAACGGGCAGCCCATCGAGTGGGAAACCAGCGCGCCCTTCTCCTACGAGATCGACTGAACCTCTTTCCTGTCTTCAAGCCCCCGTTTGCATTCCATCATGGACGCTTCTTCTTCCGTCGGCTTCGGCCACTTCATTGCCCAGTCCGATGCGGTCGGCAAGTTTCTCTTCGCCGTGCTCGTGCTGATGTCGGTGGCCTCCTGGGCCTTGATCGTCGCCAAGGGCTTGACCCAGTACCTGCGTAACAAGCGCAGCAATGCATTCCTGGACTTCTTCTGGAACGCCCGCTCGCTCGATGCGGTACAGGCCGAGATCGGCACGCATGGCGCGCGCGACCCCTTCTCGCATCTCAGCGCCCATGCGCTGCATGCGCAGGCCCACCATGCGCGCCACGGCGCAGCGCGTCTGGCCGAGGCCGGCACGGCCAATGACTTCATCACGCGCACGATCAAGAAGGTGCTGGACGAGGAGACCACACGCCTGGAGTCCGGCCTGACGACGCTGGCCACCATCGGCGCAACGGCGCCCTTCGTCGGCCTGTTCGGCACCGTCTGGGGCGTCTATCACGCGCTGCTGGCCATAGGCATGAGCGGTGCCGGTACGCTGGACAAGGTGGCCGGCCCGGTGGGCGAGGCGCTGATCATGACCGGCATCGGACTGGCCGTCGCGATTCCGGCGGTGATTGCCTACAACGCCTTTACCCGCGCCAATCGCGTCTTCGCTGCGCGCCTCGATGGCTTCGCCTATGAGCTGCACAGCTTTCTGACGCTGGGCGAGGCGCCTGGCGCGGCCCAGCAGGGCGGCGCTGCGAACGTGCGCGCCCTCAAGCCCGCGGCGGCCTGATCAACAGGAGCACGCAATGGCGTTCGCCTCCTTCGACAACAAGCGCGCCAGCGCGCCGGTGGCAGAAATCAATATGGTGCCGCTGATCGATGTGATGCTGGTGCTGCTGGTGATCTTCATCGTCACCGCGCCGCTGCTCACGCACGCGGTCAAGCTCGACCTGCCCAAGGTCAGTTCCGCGGCCAATGAACTCAAGCCCGAGAAGATCGAGTTCGCCATCGACGCCCAGGGCCAGCGCTTCTGGAACGGCGCGCCGGTGACGCGGGCCGAGGCGCAGGCGCGCTTCGCCGCCGAGGGCAGCAAGCCCAATCAGCCCGAGGTGCATTTGCGTGCCGACCAGAACGTCGCCTACCGAGCGGTGGCCGAGACGCTGGGCGATGCCGCCAAGGCCGGCCTCAGCAAGGTCGGCTTCGTCAGCGAACCTGAGCAACCCTGAGCCCCGGCCACGCCCGGCAGCGGGCGAACCGGAACGAACTCGCGGTCAAGCCGTCGCCAGGCCGCATGGGCACGAGCGTGCCCGTCACTGACAACGAGGAGAAGCATCCATGAACCGCAAGATCAAGAACATCAAGCCGGCACTGCTGCCGCTGGGCGCGCTGGCCGCTGGTTTCGGCCTGGCGTCCGCCGCGCTGGCACAGACCGCCACCGAGCCGGCCAAGGCCGATGTCACCCTGCCGGTGGTGCGCGCCAAGGCCGCCGCCGAGAAGAGCGGCAAGGAGGACTACCAGGCCACCGAGACGCGCATCGGCAAGGGCAAGCAGGAGCTGCGCGACATTCCGCAGTCCGTCACCGTCATCACCGAGAAGCTGATCGACGATCGCAACCTGGACGACTTCCGCGAGCTGCTGCGCACCACGGCTGGCATCACCTTCCAGGCCGGCGAGACCGGCGAGGAGGATGTGCGCCTGCGCGGCTTCTCGCTGAGCCAGGCGGGCGACATCTATGTGGATGGCCTGCGCGACACCTCGATCACCGAGCGCGACACCTTCAACAACGACCGCATCGAAGTGCTCAAGGGCTCGGCTTCCATGCTGTTTGGCAAGGGCTCGACCGGCGGCGTTGTCAACCAGGTCAGCAAACAGCCGCTGCTGATCGACCAGAACGAGCTCGACATCACGCTCGGTTCGGGCGACGACCTGCGCATCACCGCCGACTTCAACAAGAAGACCGGCGACAACTCGGCGCTGCGCGTCAACGCGATGATTCAGGAGGCCGACAACTGGGGCGCCAGCGTGTCCAAGCGCGGCATCGCTCCGACCTATCGCTGGGGCATTGGCACCGCGAACGAGTTCTCGCTGGGCCTCTATCACCTCGAATTCGACAATGTGCCCAGCTACAGCCACCCCTGGTTCATCGTCGACGGCAAGCTGGTGCCGACGCTGCCGGCGAAGAACTTCTACGGCCTGGCCAGCGACTATCTGCGCGGCACGACCACGCACGCTACGCTGACCCACACCCACCGCTTCGCCGATGGCGGCGAGCTGCGTACCACGCTGCGCCATGGTCACTACGAGCGCGATCTGTGGGCGAGCGTGATCCGCTTCGGCACCACCAACGGCGCGCCGACCACGCTGGCCAATCTGAGCGACGCCACCCTCATCACGCGTACGCCCAAGGGCCGGGTCGGCATCAGCGACATCACCACGCTGCAGAGCGACTACAGCAGCAAGTTCGACGCGCTCGGTCTGCGCCACGAGCTGATCGCCGGCATCGACTTCAACCATGAAGATGCCAAGCGCAACAACAACTTCGCTGGCAGCGCCAGCGGCCTGACCAGCACCGTCGGCACGCCCAACGACGGCGATACCCGTGCCGACACGCGCGGCAACCCGGTGCTCAACAGCTTCGGTGCCCGCTCGCTGGGCCTGTACGCGCAGGACACCCTGGTGCTGAACCGGGCCCTGAAGCTGATCGGCGGCCTGCGCTTCGACCGCTTCGAGGCCGATTACCAGACCGCCACCACCAGCTTCGAGCGCAAGGACTCGCTGTGGAGCCCGCGCGTCGGCGCCTTGTTCCAGCCCAATGAGTGGGCGTCCTATCACCTCTCCTTCGGCACCTCGTACAACACCTCGGGTGACACCTACCAGTTCGCGCCAGGCGCACCGGCCAACACCCGTGTGCCGAACACGCCTCCGGAGAAGAGCCGCAACCTCGAACTGGGCGCCAAGTTCGACCTCTTCGACGGCCGCCTGTCGCTGGGCACGGCGCTGTTCCGTAGCGAGAAGTACAACGAGCGCAACACCGACCCCGACAGTGCTGCCGCGCAGGAGCTGCTCTCGGGCAAGCGCCATGCCTCGGGCCTGGACATCGACATCGCCGGCCGCATCGGCGCCAACTGGGAAGCCTTCCTGTCCTACACCTGGATTCCCAATGCCAGGATCGACAAGAGCAATGTCGCGCTCAACAGCGCCGGCACCGGCGCCCAGGTGCAGGGAGACCGTCCGGGCCTGACGCCCAGGCACAGCGCCAGCCTGTGGACGACCTACCGTCTGAGCCCGAAGCTGCGCATCGGCGGCGGCCTGAACCATCGCGGCGAGCAGAACCCGGAAGGCGCGCGCCATGTCACGGCCGATGCCTTCACCACGCTGGACCTGATGGCCGAGTACAGCTTCAACGAGAACGTGACGATGAAGGTCAACGTTGCCAACGCCACCGACGAGCTCTACGCCGATTCGCTCTACCGTGGCTTCTACGCGCCGGGCGCGCCGCGCTCGGTGGCGGTCTCGCTGAAGGCGCGTTTCTGAAACCTTGCTATCCCCGAGGTCGCCATGCTGCTCCATCTGAAAGACGTCCTGAGTGCCGAAGAGCTGCGGCAGGCTCGCAGCCTGCTCGAGCAGGCGCAGTGGGTGGACGGTGCGGCGACCGCCGGCGGGCAGGCGCTGCAGGTGAAGAACAACGCCCAGCTGCCGCAAGGCAGCGAGGCATCCGGCCAGCTGCAGGCGCTGGTGCTGGGCGCGCTGAACCGGCATGCCCAGTTCTTCTCCGCTGCACTGCCCAAGAAGATCTTCAATCCGCTGTTCAACCGCTACGGCGGCGGTGCCGACCACTATGGCGCCCATGTCGACAGTGCGGTGATGCACTCGCGCGCCGATGGTCAGCGCGTGCGCTCCGACGTCTCCTGCACGCTGTTCCTGGCCGAGCCCCATGAGTACGAGGGCGGCGAGCTGTGCGTGCACGACACCTACGGTGCACAGCGCATCAAGCTGCCGGCCGGCGACCTGGTGCTCTACCCAAGCACCAGCGTGCACGAGGTGACGCCGGTGACGCGCGGCTATCGGATGGCCAGCTTCTTCTGGGTGGAGAGCATGGTGCGCAGCGACGAGCAGCGACGCCTGCTCTACGAGCTGGACATGGCGCTGATGCGGCTGCGCGCCGAGCATGGCGATTCCGCCGCGACCGTGCAGATCACCGGAACGTATCACAACCTGCTGCGCATGTGGGCCGACACATGAGCAGAACAGGACCGGTGGCGCTGCAACCCGTCCCCGCCGACATCGTCGCCCTGGCCGACTTCGAGCGGCATGCGCGCGAGCGCATGGATGCCCCTGCCTGGGCCTACCTCAGTGGTGGCGCGTCCGACGAGCTGACGCTGCGCGCCAATCGCGCTGCCTGGGATGCGCTTCAGCTCTGGCCGCGCGTGCTGCGCGATCTCGCCGGAGGCGGCACGGCGATCGAGCTGCTGGGGCGCCGCTGGCCGGTGCCGATCGCGCTGGCGCCTATCGCCTACCAGCAACTCGCCCATGCCGATGGCGAGCTGGCCAGCGCGCTGGCAGCAGCGGCGCAGGGCTGCGGCATGGTGCTCAGCGCGCAGAGCAGCGTGGCGATGGAGCCGGTGGCGCATGTGATGCAAAGCGAAGCCGAGCGCGGCCCGCTGTGGTTTCAGCTCTACTGGCGCGACGACGAAGACTTCATGCGCAGGCTGCTGCAGCGCGTCGAGGCGGCCGGCTACGAGGCGCTGGTGCTCACCGTCGACGCGCCGGTGCAGGGTGCGCGCGACGCCGAACGCCGCGCTGGCTTCGCGCTGCCGGCGCACATCCGCGCGGTGAACCTCGGCGGGCATCAGCCGCCGCTGCAGCTGCAACCGGGGCAGAGCGCGCTGTTCGACGGCCTGCTGTCGCGCGCTGCGACCTGGGACACGGTGGACTGGCTGCGCGCGCACAGCCGGCTGCCGCTGCTGCTCAAGGGCATCACGCACCCGGACGATGCGCGCGAGGCGCAGGCGCGCGGCGCTGCCGGCATCGTTGTCTCCAACCATGGGGGGCGCACGCTCGATACGGTGCCGCCCACTGCAGCGCTGCTGCCTCGCCTGCGCGAGGCCGTCGGCGCCGGCTATCCGCTGCTGGTCGACGGCGGCATCCGCCGCGGCAGCGATGTGCTCAAGGCGCTGGCACTGGGAGCCGATGCGGTGCTGCTCGGCCGTCCGTACGTGCATGCGCTGGCCGTCGCCGGCGCGCAGGGCGTGGCGCTCGCGCTGCGACTTTTGCGCGATGAATTCGAGATTGCGATGGCCCTCACCGGCTGCCGCAGCTGCGCCGAGATCGGCCCGCAACTGCTGTGGCACGCGCCTGAGTGATGCTCAGCCGCGACATTCGCCCTTGCCCTGAGGCACAAACAGGCCATTCCGAGCGTTTTCTCCTCTAGCAGAGCCTTCTCAATGCAGGAGGCGCGCAGTACCATTGCTCGCGCAGGGCGCCAGAGAGAATTGAAGGCCTCAGACCTTCACCCGGACCCCGGCACATCAACACAACCTTTGATGGAGAGAATCGAAATGGCAACTGCGAAGAAGGCCGCTCCGGCCAAGAAGGCTGCACCGGCGAAGAAGGCCGCAGCTCCCGCCAAGAAGGCGGCGCCCGCGAAGAAGGCTGCGGCTCCGGCCAAGAAGGCTGCACCGGCGAAGAAGGCCGCTCCCGCCAAGAAGGCGGCACCGGCGAAGAAGGCTGCGGCTCCGGCGAAGAAGCGCACGCCCAATGCTGCCTTCATGAAGGCGATGACCCCCAGCGCTGCGCTGGCCGCGATCGTGGGCGCAGCTCCGCTGCCCCGTACGGACGTGACCAAGAAGGTCTGGGAATACATCAAGAAGAACAAGCTGCAGGATGCGGTGCAGAAGCGCGTCATCATTGCCGACGCCAAGCTGAAGGAAATCTTCGGCAAGGCCAAGGCCGACATGTTCGAGATGACCAAGCTGATCAACAGCCACCTGAAGTGATTGGCGAGCCCGCGGCGCGCTTCGGCGCTGCCGCGTCGGCAGCACAGGCCCGGGACTCCCGGGCCTTTTTGTTGCCAGTTGCGGACTGCCGAGTCTCAGGCCTGTGGCGCGGACAGTGCCTGCAGCGCCGTGACGAAACGCGGCACGTCGATAGGCTTGGGCCAGTAGTCCAAGAAGCCGGCCGCCAGCGCCGCTTGCACCTGCTCAGGCAGATCGTCGGCCGACAAGGCCACGCAGGGGATCTTGCCAAGGTGCGGCTGGCACTGCAGCCTCTGCAGCAGCTCCAGCCCACTCATATCGGGCAGGTTCATGTCGATGAGCAACAGGTCGGGCTGCATACCGTCGAGCAGTTGCAGGGCCTGTGCGCCGTCTTCGGCCACCTCCAGGCGCCAATCGGGCAGACGGTGGAAGACCTCTTCCATCAGCACATGGTTGATGCGGTCGTCTTCGACGTAAAGGACGAGGCGCGCGGTCACGGAATCGGCTGGCATGACGCTGCGCATTCTCGCAGCATGAGGCTGCCCGCCCGAAGTGTGACTTTGTTGGCGTCCTGGCCTCCCCCTCAACAGGGGGGCAGGTCAAGGGGACCTGGCCCGCTATCCCTACACTGAAGTCCGTACGCTGCCATCCGTCCGACGGCGGCGGCGCCCTACCGCACACCATGTCCATCCTCGCCTCCATCGCCCTTGCCGCCTCCACGGCGACTCTGCCCCAGTGCAGCTGGGACAAGCCGGGTGCGAACCCCTTCATGGGCGATCTGGTGGCCGCGGTGGACCGTTACAGCGACATCCCGCCGGCGGTGCGCGCCAAGCTGAAGGAGCGCATGCAGGTGCGGCACTACGACGAGATCGTCGAGATCCGTCGCGACAGCATCCAGGGTCGTGCGCAGTACGGCAGCGAGATCCGTGACATGCACTTCGGTGCCGGCTCGGTCTGCCGCACGGTGACGCGCAGCAAGTGGAGCGCAGATGCGCTGGAGCGCGGGCTGGTCTATTGCGAGGACGGTCACTGCATCCTCGTGCCCACCGTCTGCCGCAATGTCAGCCGCATCCAGCGCGTGGCACCGCCCGCGGTGGCCAAGGCCGAAGAGCCGCAGGAGGAGCTGGTGTTCGATCCTCCGGCAGCTGGTGTGCCGGCTGCCGGCAGCGCCCCGGCGAGCCCGAGCTTTGCGGAACTGAGCAGCCCCACGCCCACCGTGCGAACCGCTGCGCTGCCCAGCAGCCCGCCAACGACCTTCCGGCCTGTGGTGCCGGGCACGCCGACGCTGCCGCCAAGCCTGCCGCCGACCACGCCGCCCGTGCCCGAGCCGGAGACCTGGGCGATGCTGCTGGCCGGACTGGGCGCCGTGCTCTGGCTGGCCCGGCGCCGCAACGGCGCTAGGTCCTGAGCAGCAAAGGCTTCAGGTAGCGGCCGGTATGGCTGGCCGCGCAGTCGGCCACCTCTTCAGGCGTGCCCGCGATCAGCAGCTGGCCGCCGCCCGAGCCGCCCTCGGGCCCCATGTCGACCAGCCAGTCGGCGGTCTTGATGACGTCCAGGTTGTGCTCGATCACGACGATGGTGTTTCCGGCATCGCGCAGCTGGTGCAGCACCTTGAGCAGCAGCGCGATGTCGGCGAAGTGCAGTCCGGTGGTCGGCTCGTCCAGGATGTAGAGCGTGCGGCCGGTATCGCGCTTGGACAGCTCCAGCGCCAGCTTGACGCGCTGCGCCTCGCCGCCAGATAGCGTCGTCGCGCTCTGCCCCAGCTTCACATAGCCCAGGCCGACATCGAGCAGGGTCTGCAGCTTGCGGGCGATATTGGGCACGGCACCGAAGAGCGCGTAGGCGTCCTCGATCGTCAGGTCCAGCACCTGGGTGATGTTCTTGCCCTTGTAGAGCACTTCCAGCGTCTCGCGGTTGTAGCGCTTGCCGTGGCAGACATCGCAGGGCACGTAGACATCGGGCAGGAAGTGCATCTCCACCTTCAGCACCCCGTCGCCCTGGCAGGCCTCGCAGCGGCCGCCGGCCACGTTGAAGGAGAAGCGCCCCGGGCCGTAGCCACGCTCGCGCGCGGTGGGCATCTCGGCGAAGAGTTCGCGGATCGGCGTGAACAGGCCGGTGTAGGTGGCCGGGTTGGAGCGCGGCGTGCGGCCGATCGGGCTCTGGTCGACGTTGATGACCTTGTCGAAGGCATCCAGCCCCACGATCTCGTCGTGCGGCGCCGGGTCCTGGTGCGCCTGGTAGAGCTTCTTGGCGACGGCCGCATACAGCGTGTCGTTGACCAGCGTGCTCTTGCCCGAACCCGAGACGCCGGTGACGCAGGTCAGCAGGCCCACCGGGATCTCGACGCTGACGCCCTTGAGGTTGTTGCCGCGCGCGTTGACGATCTGCAGCGTGCGCGGTTCGGCCATGTCGGCCAGGCTGTGGCGCTTGGCCGGCACCTCGATCTTCGCCGTGCCGGACAGATAGCGACCGGTCAGCGAGGCCGGGTTGGCCGCCACCTCGGCGGGCGTGCCCTGGGCCATGATGCGGCCGCCATGCACGCCGGCGCCGGGCCCGAGGTCCAGCACATAGTCGGCCGCGCGGATCGCATCCTCGTCGTGCTCGACCACCAGCACCGAGTTGCCCAGGTCGCGCAGATGGCGCAGCGTGGCGATCAGGCGGTCGTTGTCGCGCTGGTGCAGGCCGATGCTGGGCTCGTCCAGCACATACATCACGCCGGTCAGGCCCGAGCCGATCTGCGAGGCCAGACGGATGCGCTGCGCCTCGCCGCCTGACAGCGTGTCGGCGCTGCGGTCCAGGCTCAGGTAGTTCAGCCCCACGTCGTTGAGGAAGCGCAGGCGCGAGGCGATCTCGCGCACCACCTTGTCGCCGATCTCGGCCTTGGCGCCCTTGAGCTTCAGGCCCTCGAAATAGGCCAGGCACTCGGCCAGCGTCGAGTGCTCGACCTCGTAAATGGGCCGGCCCTTGAAGCCCGGCGGCGCATCGGCGGGCTGCAGCACCACATGCCGGGCTTCGCGGCGCAGTCGCGAGCCCTCGCAGTGCGGGCAGGGTTTGGCGGCCATGTAGCGCGCCAGATCCTCGCGCACCGCGCTGGAGTCGGTCTCCTTGAAGCGGCGCTGCAGCGTGTTGAGGATGCCCTCGAAGGGATGGCTGCGCTTGACCGAGCGCTTGCCCTTCTTGCCTGGGCCACCCTCGGCCTCGTAGGTGAAGGCGATTTCCTCTTCACCCGAGCCGTGCAGCAGCACCTGGCGCGCTTTCTCGGGCAGTTCCTCGAAGGGCAGCTCGATGTCGAAGCCGTAGTGCGCGGCCACGCTCTCGAGCATCGAGAAGGTATAGGCGTTGCGGCGGTCCCAGCCCTTCACCGCGCCGCTGGCCAGGCTCAGGCTGGGAAAGGCGACCACGCGATCCGGGTCGAACACGGTCACATGGCCCAGGCCCTCGCAGCTGGGGCAGGCGCCCACCGGCGAGTTGAAGGAGAACAGGCGCGGCTCCAACTCGGGCAGCGAGTAGCTGCACACCGGGCAGGCGAACTTGCTGGAGAACAGTGTTTCGGCGCCGCTGTCCATGTCCAGCACCAGCGCGCGGCCCTCGGCCAGGCGCAGCGCGGCCTCGAAGCTCTCGGCCAGGCGCTGGCGCAGCTGATCGGCGCTGTCGTGGCGCAGCTTGATGCGGTCCACCACCACGTCGATATCGTGCTTCTCGGCCTTCTTCAGCGCCGGGATGTCCGGCACCTCGACGGTCCGGCCGTCGACGCGAAAGCGCACATAGCCCTGCGCCTGCATGTCCTCGAAGAGCTCGACGAACTCGCCCTTGCGGTCGCGCGCCACCGGTGCCAGCAGCATCAGCTTGCTCTCGTCGGGCATGGCCAGCACCGCGTCGACCATCTGGCTGACGCTCTGGGCCTCCAGCGGCAGGTGGTGGTCAGGGCAGAACGGCGTGCCGGCGCGCGCATAGAGCAGGCGCAGGTAGTCGTGGATCTCGGTCACCGTGCCGACGGTGGAGCGCGGGTTGTGGCTGGTGGCCTTCTGCTCGATCGAGATTGCGGGCGACAGGCCCTCGATCACGTCCACATCCGGCTTGTCCATCAGCTGCAGGAACTGGCGCGCGTAGGCCGACAGGCTTTCCACATAGCGGCGCTGGCCCTCGGCATAAAGCGTGTCGAAGGCCAGGCTGGACTTGCCCGAGCCCGACAGCCCGGTGATCACCACCAGCTGGTTGCGCGGCAGGTCCACATCGATGTTCTTCAGATTGTGGGTGCGCGCCCCGCGCACGCGGATCTTCGGTACCTCGGCATTGGGGGCAGCGGACTCGGCAGGCTTGGCGGACATGGACCGGCTCGGCGTGGAAAACCCACCATGATAGGCCGTCACTGCCACGCGCCCCAGCTGCTGCTGACAGGGCCTGGCAGCAGGCTGCCGCGGCATGACATCCATCGGCCGTGATTGCAGCCGATCGCGCCCTGCCTGCAGTTCGTCTCATCTGCCTGGCGAGCGCGGCGCTCGACGCCGACACTGACTTCATCGACACACACACCGCGTGCCGAGCCCAAGCAAAGGAATCCATCATGAGCACCAAGTTCCATCGCACCCTTGTCGTTGTCCTGGCTGTGACGGCTGCCGGTATGGCCCAGGCCCAGCCGACCCAGCGCATCGAGAAGCTGCCCATGGTCGTCGTCACCGGCAAGGCGCAGCCCGCCCCCGTGCGTGTCGCCGTGCAGCAGTTGCCGCGCGTCGTCATCGAGGGACGCAGCCAGGGTGTGCAACAGCGCCTGCTGGCCGCCGCCAAGCCGCTGCATGCCGGCATCTGAGCAGGGTGCCTGGCATGAAGAACCAGCGCCTCTTTTCCATTCGGCAACGGTCTGGCGTCGCACAGCGTCGAGCCGAGTGCCTGATGCAGCGGGTCTGCAGCAGGCACTCGGCTTGGCTTCTTCCGGGCCGCGCACTCGTCGCCGCGGGCGGCACTTCACGCCGCTGCAGCCGCAACTCGTCGCCTGCCGCTGGCCGACGCGGACGTGGCGTCGCACACTGAATGAAGCCAGCCCTCTCCGATCCTTCTGCACTCGTGGAGCCCGCCATCATCATGAGATCCAGCTTCAGTACCTTCATGACTGCTGTGGTTGCAGTGGTAGGAGCCGTCATCGTCGCCCTGGTGCTGGCCGAGCAGACCGTGCCGGAACCCGCGTCCGAGCGCCTGGCCCGAGAGCCGGCGACGCACGGTGCATCGCAGCCGGCAGGGAAGGCCCCTCGCGCCTGAGGCGTGCCTGATCCTGGTCATCAGAGGCCCGGCCCAGCCGGGCCTTTTTGTTTTCCGGATCTTGGCGTCGCACCATCGCCTAACTCGGCAGCAGTGCGCCCCGGCCCTTTGGCTCGCGGCTGACCATACATCCAGCCCATCGGCCGCAGCTGCAGAACGGACGGCGCAACCGGCGGTTCGTCGCCCCGCGCTGGAAATTGGGCCTCGCGCTGCCGAAACTGGCATCACCGAGTCGATGCCGACCTCGGCCCCACCGTCCCAAGGAGTACGTCATGAACCTCGATCTTGCCTCCCGTCGCCTCTTCGCCACTCTCGTCGCGGCGCTGGCCGGTGTGGCCACGCTGGGTCTGTACGAGGCGATGGTCCGGACGGGCACCGAGTCGCCGGCCGCGCAGCAGGTGGTCCAGCTCGAGCGCGTCGTCGTGGTCGGCAAGCGCGCGCCGGCTGGCGGCGACGCGCTGCTGGCCCAGCATGACGCGAGCCGCATCGAACAGCTGCCGCGCGTGGTCATCGAAGGTCGCAGCAGCATTGCACCGCAGACTCGCGTCGCTGCTGCGCCGGCGAGCTGCATCGCCTGCTGAAGCGCGACACGCGCTGTATCGAAGCGAGCTGCTGCTTGAGCGCAGCGCTGCTTTCGATGGAAGAAAGGCCCGGCAATGCCGGGCCTTTGCTTTGGCGAAGCGGGTCGGTTCAGCGGCCAAGCACGCGCAGGATCTCGCGCCCGTAGGCCTCGAGCTTCTTCGCGCCGACGCCGCTGATGCCGGCGAGTTCGTCCAGCGTCTGCGGATCGCGCTGCGCCATCTCGGCCAGCGTAACGTTCTGGAAGATCACATAGGCCGGCAGGCCATGCTCCTTGGCGACTTCGCCGCGCCAGGCCTTCAGCGCCTCGAAGCGCTGCTGCGCCTCAAAGTCCAGGTCCATCGCTTCGGCGCCGGCGCGGCCGGCCTTGCTGCTGCTGCTGGTTCTCGTGCTGCGGCCCTTCTTGGGCAGGCTGGTCGGCACGCGCAGCAGCAGCTCCACGCCGCCCTTGAGCACCGCGCGCGCCGACTCGGCCAGCGCCAGCGTGTGGTACTCGCCCTCGGTGAACACATGGCCCAGCGCGATCAGCTGGCGCAGCACGGCGCGCCACTGCTGCTCGCTGAGCTCGGCGCCAATCGCCCAGGTGGACAGGTGCTGGTGGCCGTACTGGCGCACCTTGTCGGTTTCCTTGCCGCGCAGCACGTCGATCAGGTGGCCGGCGCCGAAGCGCTGGCCGCCGTTCTGGTGGAAGCGGTAGATGCAGGAGAGCAGCTTGCGCGCTGCCTCGGTGGCGTCCCAGGTGGCGGGCGGATGCAGGCAGTTGTCGCAGTTGCCGCAGGGCTGGCTGGCTTCGCCGAAGTAGCCCAAGAGCCGCACACGCCGGCAATCGGTGGCCTCGGCCAGCGCCAGCAGCGCGTCAAGCTTGCCGCGCTGGATGGTCTTGAACTCCTCACCGGCGGGGCTTTCGTCGATCATGCGGCGCTGGTTGACCACATCGGCCAGGCCATAGGTCATCCAGGCCTCGGCCGGCGCGCCGTCGCGCCCGGCGCGGCCGGTCTCCTGGTAGTAGCTCTCGATGTTCTTGGGCAGGTCCAGGTGGGCGACGAAGCGCACGTCCGGCTTGTCGATGCCCATGCCGAAGGCGATGGTCGCCACCATCACGATGCCGTCCTCGCGCAGGAAGCGGTCCTGGTGGCGCTGGCGCACCGCGGCGTCCAGGCCGGCGTGATAGGGCAGGGACTTGAGGCCCTCGCTCTCCAGCCAGGCGGCCGTTTCCTCGACCTTCTTGCGGCTCTGGCAGTAGACGATGCCAGCCTCGTCCTCATGTTCGTCGCGGATGAAGCGCAGCAGCTGCTCGCGCGGCTTCGCGTCCTTCTCGACGATGCTGTAGCGGATATTGGGCCGGTCGAAGCTGCTGATGAAGACGCGCGCCTCCTCGAGCTTCAGCCGCTCGATGATGTCGGCGCGCGTGATGTCGTCGGCGGTGGCGGTCAGCGCGATGCGCGGCACGCTGGGGAAGCGCTCGTGCAGCGTGGACAGCGCCAGGTATTCGCTGCGGAAGTCGTGGCCCCACTGGCTGACGCAATGCGCCTCGTCGATCGCGAACAGGCTCAAGAGGCCGCGCTCGTGCAGCGACTCCAGCTGCGCCAGGAAGCGCGGGTTGGTGACGCGCTCCGGCGCCGCGTAGAGCATCACCAGGCGGCCGCTCATCATCTCGCGCTCAACGCGCTGCGCGTCCTCGCTGGACAGCGTTGAGTTCAGGAAGGCGGCATGCACGCCGGCCTCTTCCAGCGCGCCGACCTGATCGTGCATCAGCGCGATCAGCGGGCTTACCACCACGGCGACGCCTTGGCCCGCACGGTGGCGCGCGATCGCCGGGATCTGGTAGCACAGGCTCTTGCCGCCGCCGGTGGGCATCAGCACCAGCGCATCGCCGCCGTCCGTGACATGGGAAACGATCGCGGCCTGGGCGCCGCGGAAGGCGCTGTAGCCGAAGACTTCCTGCAGGATGGTCTGCGGGCTCGTGGTCGAGGTGGAGAGCTGCATGGTGTGAGTGGCGCGCGATTGTCTCAGGACTGAGCCGCATTGCCGCCCCCATCTCGTACGGCATACTCATCGGCAGTGGATGGCAGGGCGAACCGAGAGGTGTTTATGCAAGTTGCGCCTATCCCCGCGGACGAAGAGCAGCGCCTGCAGGCACTGCGCGCCCTGGGGATTCTTGACACCAGCCCCGAGGAGCGATTCGACCGGCTGACGCGCATGGCCAAGCGCCTGTTCGGCGTGAAGATGGTGCTCATCAACTTGGTGGACGCCAAGCGCCAGTGGTTCAAGTCGCGCCAGGGTCTGGATGCCTGCGAAACGCCGCGCGACATCTCGTTCTGCGGCCATGCCGTGCTCAGTGACGAGCTGATGCATGTGCCGGATGCCTGGCTGGACCCGCGATTCGCGGACAACCCCTTGGTGACCGGCGCGCCGCAGGTGCGCTTCTACGCAGGCCAGCCGCTGCATGCGCCGGACGGCAGCCGGGTCGGCACCCTCTGCCTGATCGATTCCTCGCCGCGAGAGCTCGATGGCGAGGAGCGCGAACTGCTGAAGGATCTGGCGATCACGGTGGAGCATGAGCTGGCGATGGTGCAGCTGGCCATGGTCGACGAGCTGACCGGGCTCAGCAACCGGCGCGGTTTCGGGCTGCAGCTGGCGCAGACCCTGGCGCTGTGCCGGCGCCTGGAAAGCTCGGCGCTGCTGCTCTATTTCGACCTCGATCACTTCAAGCAGATCAACGATCTGCACGGCCATTCGGCGGGCGACAAGGTGCTCAGGGACTTCGCCGAGCTGCTGCGCCAGACCACGCGTGGCTCGGATGTGTTGGGGCGCCTCGGTGGCGACGAGTTCGTCGCGCTGCTCACCGGTGCGGACACGGCGGACCGCGACCTCGTGCTGCAGCGGCTGGACCAGGCCGTGGCGGATTACAACGCCGAGCCGGGGCGTGACTGGCTGCTCGGCTACAGCGTGGGCTGGGCCCTTGCAGCAGAAGGGCAAAGCCTTGGCGGCGCCGAACTGATGGCCGCTGCAGACCAGCAGATGTACCTGCAGAAGCAGCAACACCGGCGCGAAGCCCGACCCTGAGCGCAAGGCGCGTCAGCAACGACCCGCTCGCCAGCTAGCGCTTCTCGCCCAGTGCCTTGACGGATGCGAAGCCAGAGCTCTGGCGCTGCACTTCGGGCTGGCCCCAGTACTCCACCGTGCCCACGCCTGACACGTTGACCTGCAGCTGATCGCTGACCCACAGCCTGGCCGTGCCGATGCCGCTGATCGCGACCGTGGCACGCGCGGTACGCAGCTGGTCCGCCAGCAGCTTGCCTTTGCCGGAGATCTGCAGCTGCAGGTCGTGAACCTGGCCGCCCAACTGACCGTCGCCTGCACCGCTGACGATGAAGCGCAGCTGCTCGGCCTGCAGCTCGTCGAAGCGCACCTGGCCGGCGCCGGAAATCTGCACGGCCAGCCGTTCGGCGCGCAGCGGGCCGGGCGCGCGCACGTCGCTGCTGCCCGAGATCACCAGCTGGCTGAGCTGGCGCATCGCCACATCGATCTGCAGCCGCGCGGGGCTCCAGAACTTCCAGCCGCCGGCCGGCCGGATCACCAGCCGGTCCTTGCGCAGCTCCAGCTCGACCGAGCGCTGCACCTCTGGCCCTCCGGCGATGAAGACCTGATCGCGCTCGCCCTGCAGCAGGCGGACATGGGCGGCACCGGCCACCTCCAGGCGCGCGAAGTCGCCCGGCGTGTAGAGCTGGCCTTCGGTCGCGGCCGGGGGCCAGGGCGTGGGCGGTGTGGGCGCGGGTGGCGCGGCTGCGGCTGGCACAGCCGGCGGGGCGGCCGGCGCGGCGGGCTGCGCCAGCGCGGCAGCGGCCAGCAGCAGGCTGCTGAACAGGCCGGTGAGCGGGGCAGCGAAGCGGCGGATCGACAGAGCGCAGCGCGAGCTCATATCGACTGCTCCCGCAGCTTCTTGGAGACCTCGCGGCTGGCGGTGAGCCGCGTGCCGTCGCGCATCTGTACGACCAGCTGCGAATTCTCGTCGGGTGTCATCGAGTCGACGAAGTCCAGATTGACGATGGTGCCGCGCTGCAGCCGCAGGAAGCGCTCTGGATCCAGGCGCTGCTCGAAGGCGGCGATGGGCAGGCGCACCAGATAGCTGCGCCCGCGGCTGGTGATGGCGGTGTACTTGCTGTCCGAGCGCAGGTGCTCGATGTCTTGCGCCTGCAGCGGAAAGATCTTGCCCTGGTCGCGTACCAGCACGCGGGTCAGCGGCGTCTGGGCCGGCTGTTCGATCTGATGCAGCGCGTCCAGCGCCGCCGCCGGTGTCGAGGCGGCCGCGCGGCCATTTGCCAACGCATGCTCGACCGCATCGATGAAGCGCTCGTGCGAGAAAGGCTTGAGCAGATAGTCCAGTGCATGCAGCTCGAAGGCGGCCAGCGCATGCTCGTCGTAGGCGGTGGTGAAGATCACGGCGGGTCGCAGGCCTTCGTCGGCCAGCGCGCGCAGCACCTGCAGCCCGGTCATCGCCGGCATCTGGATGTCCATCAGCACCAGCTCGGGCCGCAGCGCGCGTATCTGTGCCAGCGCCTGCGCCCCGTCGGCGCAGACGGCCACCAGCTCCAGCTGATCCAGGGCGCGTACCCAGTCCGCCAGGCTTTCGGCTGCCAGCGGCTCGTCTTCGGCAATCAGCGTCGTGTAGCGCTTGTGGGTTTGCAGGGTGCTCGTCATCGGCAGCGCGTCCTCATTGCGGGATCCAGAGATCGACTCTGAAGCCGGCCCCCGGGGAGGTGTGGATGTTCAGCCGCGCGCGGCCCTCGAAGTCGAGCGCGAAGCGTCGCCGCAAGGCGTCCAGGCCGATGCCGCGCCGTCCAGCGGGCTGGGCTGGCGCCAGTGCCTGCGGGCTGCAGCCGGGGCCGTCGTCGCTGACGCTCAACTCCAGGCCCTGGTCCTGCGCATCGCGCCGGCAGCGGATCGTGATGCTGCTGCCCTGGGTGCGCGGCGCCACCGCATGCACAACGCAGTTCTCCACCAGCGGCTGCAGCGTCAGCGGCGGGATTGCATCGTCCAGTGTGGCCGGGTCGATCTGCCAGTCCACCCGCAGGCGCGTCCCCAGGCGCAGCGTTTCCAGCGCCAGGTAGTCGCGCACGAAATCCAGCTCCTCGGCCAGCGCGACGCGCTCGCTGGTTTCGCGCTTGGCCGCCAGCACATAGCGCAGCATCGCGGCGAAGTGCAGCAGCGCGGCCTCGGCAGCCTGGGCGTCGCGGCGGGTCAGCGCGATCAGCGAGTTGAGGGTGTTGAAGAGGAAATGCGGATTGAGCTTGCCGCTGATCGCCGCCAGCTCGGCGCGGGCCAGCGCCGACTCGGCCTGCGCCGCCGCCAGCGCGGCAGCCCGCGCGCGGCGCGCATTGAGCGCCGCGGTGAAGCCGGTGGCGATGGCGGCATAGGCGAACACGCCCCAGATCGCACGCCACAGCACCGTCTGGCGCAACACCGCCTGCGCATGCTCGGCGCTGAAGAGCGTCCAGGCCAACGCCAGCTCACCGGCCTGCCAGGCAGCGGCAAAAAGCAGCGCCGCCAGCGCATGCGCCACCGGCCACAGGCGCTCGGGCACGCGACGCTGCAGCCAGCGCAGCCAGGGATAGACGGCGATGCCCAGCAGCATCGGTGCCCACAGGCTTAGCGTGGCCTGGTAGATGGCCTCCCAAAGCTGCCACAGCCCCGGCTGCAGTTCGGTGCCGGCCAGCACATACAGCATCCAGGCGATCAGGCAGGCTGCCGCGTAGCCGGCCCAGAGGCGGCGGTCGCCGCCTCCTCGGGAGTGGGTGCGGCGGTCGCTGGCTGCGCTAGGCGTTGCCGGGAATGCGGGGTGGGCCATGCGGCGATCTTAGGGATGTCCTCCGGACCACATGGCCTGCTGGCGACCGGTCGCGAAACAGGCGGCACGAACTGCGGCGCTGCGGCCGCCAAGTGCCGCCGGCGCGGGCGGCATAATCCGGCCTCCAAGCAACGAACGATGGGTCAACTAACCGGAACGGAGCACGCCATGGCCAGTGTCAACAAAGTCATCATCATCGGCAACCTGGGGCGCGACCCCGAGGTGCGTTACACCCCCAGCGGCGCCGCAGTGTGCAATGTTTCGGTCGCCACCACCCGCAACTGGAAGAGCCGCGAAGGCGGCGAGCGCCAGGAAGAGACCGAGTGGCACCGGGTGGTCTTCTATGACCGTCTGGCCGAGATCGCCGGCGAGTACCTGAAGAAGGGCCGCCCGGTCTATGTGGAAGGCCGCCTGAAGACCCGCAAGTGGACCGACAAGGAAGGCCGCGAGCAGTACACCACCGAGATCATCGCTGAGCAGATGCAACTGCTGGGCAGCCGCGACGGCGGTGGCGGTGGTGGCGACGACTTCGGCGGCGGTGCTGGCAGCGGCGGTTACGGCCGTGGCCGCGGTGGCGATGCAGGCGGTGGCGGCGATTTCGGCGATGCGCCGGCACCGCGTGCGGCTGCGCGTCCCGCTCCGCGTCAGGCGCCAGCGCCCAAGCCGGCGACCGGCTTCGACGATATGGACGACGACATTCCGTTCTAAGACGTCCGCCGGCCAGCTCGACTGGCCTCGCACCGACGGCCCCTGCGGGGGCCGTTTCCATTGGGGCCGTGCTTCATTCGCGCCTCAGCGCAGCTGGCCGCCACCGCCGGCCGTGCCGGTGCCCAGCTGGCAGCGGCTGGCCTTGCACTGGGCGCCGGGGTCCGTGACGAACAGACAGTTGGATAGGCGCCCATCGCGCTGGTTCTCGGCCTCGCGCTGTTGCCTGTAGTCGGCAGCCAGACGTTCGAGCCTGTCTGCACGGCTGCGCTGCGTCGACCAGGCCAGGTAGGACTCCGGGCCGCCGCAGGGCTTGGCGCCAATAGCCAGCGTGCGGCATTGGGCGTCGCTATTGCAGGCTGCGTCCCCGACCTCTGCCTGGATCTGCCTGAGCAACTCGGCGCTGGCGGCCGCGGGCGCGGCCAGCACGGTCGGTGGCGCGGGCGGTGCGGCGCAGGCGCCCAGCACAGGCAACAGCAGCAGCGCCGCAGTTTGGCGGGCCCGCATGGACCAGCCGCGGCGGTGGCTGGTCAGCGGACTTGAGCGCATGTTCTTCATCATCATGTCGCCATGCTCGGCCAAGCTGGCTGCCTTGGCAAGCGTGGCTGGCTGGCGTGGTGCCAGCCGGTCTGTCGGCTCCGTGGACACCCTGCACCGGCGCCTGTGCAGTCCATCGCTTCGGGATGGCCCGTTCCTTGCCTGTGCCCTAGGCTGTGCGCAGTTCTCGAGCAAACACCCCGCCTGGGCGGCGACCGCAGCGCACGGCGTAACCATCAAAGAGCAAGGAGAGGTTCTCATGAGTTCCTTCAGCGACGAACTGGCCCGTCTGGCCGAGCTGCATCAGCGTGGCGTACTGAGCGACGAAGAGTTCGCACGTGCCAAGGCCCGCGTGCTCGATGGTGCACCGGCCGCGGGCGCCCCAGCCTCGCAGCCCGCGGCGGTGCGCGCCATCAACGACTTTCAGCGCAGCAGCCAGGACCGTTGGATCGCCGGCGTCTGCGGTGGCCTGGCGCGCATCACCGGCATGGCCTCCTGGGCTTGGCGCCTGCTCTTCGCGCTGCTGCTGCTCTGCGGCGGCACCGGACTGCTGGTCTATGTGCTGATGTGGATCTTCGTGCCGCTGTCCACCGAAAACTGAGCTAGTCGCCGCTAGGCGATCGCCTCGGCGATCACGCCGCCGCCCAGGCACACGTCGCCGGCGTAGATGACCGCGCTTTGCCCGGGCGTGACCGCCCACTGCGGCTGCACGAAGTCCAGGCGCATCGTCGCGCCACCCTCGCCGGGCGTCAGCGCGCAGGCGGCATCGGCCTGACGGTAGCGGGTCTTGGCGCCATAGCCGCCGAAAGCGGGCATCGCGCCGGCGCACCAGCTCAGGTCGTCGGCGATCAGCGAGCGGCTCTGCAGCAGCGGATGGTCGTGGCCCTGGACGACGACCAGCGTGTTGCTGTCCAGGTCCTTGCGCGCGACGAACCAGGGTGCGTGCTCGCCACCGCCGCGCGGTGCGCCTTTTTCCTTGATGCCGCCTATGCCCAGGCCCTGGCGCTGGCCCAGCGTGTAGAAGGAAAGCCCCAGATGCTCGCCGAGCTTGCGGCCGCGCTCGTCCTTGATCGGGCCCGGCTGGTGCGACAGGTAGCGGTTGAGGAACTCGCGGAAGGGCCGCTCGCCGATGAAGCAGATGCCGGTGGAGTCCTTCTTCTTGGCATTGGGCAGGCCGATCTCCTCGGCGATGCGCCGCACCTCGGTCTTGGCCAGCTCGCCGACCGGGAACATCGTCTTGGCCAGCTGCGCCTGGTTGAGGCGGTGCAGGAAGTAGCTCTGGTCCTTCAGCGGGTCGAGGCCCTTGAGCAACTGGAACTCAGCGCCCTGCTCGCGCACGCGCGCATAGTGGCCGGTGGCGATCTTCTCGGCGCCCAGGCGCATCGCGTGGTCGAGGAAGGCCTTGAACTTGATCTCGGCATTGCACAGCACGTCCGGGTTGGGCGTGCGGCCGGCCTGGTACTCGCGCAGGAAGGCGGCGAAGACGCGGTCCTTGTAGTCGGCGGCGAAGTTGACATGCTCGATCTCGATGCCGATCACGTCGGCCACCGCGGCGGCGTCGACGAAATCGACGTTGGACGAGCAGTACTCGCTGTCGTCGTCGTCCTCCCAGTTCTTCATGAAGATGCCGACCACTTCATGGCCGGCCTTCTTCAGCAGATAGGCGGAAACGGCGGAATCGACGCCGCCGGACAGGCCGACGACGACGCGGTACTTGCGCGGGGAATTCATGATGGGTGCGATTGTCCCAAATGCGCCAGCGCGTCGCGGGCAGCGGGCTGCTTCCGCTGCTGCTGCGGCTACTTCACCAGTGGCCGGTACAGCGAGGCGTCCACATGGATGGCCGACAGCGGCAGGCGCCGGCCGGCGACATAGTCCTCCACGCATTGCAGCAGCAGCGGGCTGCGATGGCGCGGCTGCGTGGCGCGCAGCTCGTCCAGCGTCATCCACAGCGTGCGGACGATGCCCTGATCCAGCGTGCGGCCTGCGATCTCGTCGCCGGCGCGGCCGCAGAAGGCCAGGCGGAGATAGGTGACGTCCTCGCCGCGTGCCGGGCGCTGGAAGCGCGCCATGTACAGACCGACCAGCGCCTCGGGACTGAATTCGCGGCCGGTCTCTTCGAGTGTCTCGCGCACGACGGCTTCGACGGGCGATTCGCCTTCGTCCAGGTGGCCGGCGGGCTGGTTGAGCATCAGGCCCTCAGGCGTTTCCTCCTCGACCAGCAGGAAGCGGCCCTGGTTTTCGATGATCGCGGCCACGGTGACCGAGGGTTTCCAGCGTTCGTGTTTCATTGAGTGTCGCTTTCGTGCTTGCCCGGGTACGGGGTGTCACCGCTATTGTGTAAGCTGGACGCAAGGCATCGATTCATAAGCAAACACGCAATCACGCGAGCACATATCTTGAGGAGATACACATCATGCTGATCGGAGTCCCGCGCGAGAGTGCGGCCGGCGAGACACGCGTGGCGGTGACGCCCGAGACCGCCAAGAAGCTCAAGGCGCAGGGCCACCGGCTGCTGGTCGAGAGCGGTGCGGGCGTGGCGGCCAGCGCCATCGACGAGGCCTATGTGGCCGTCGGTGCCGAGATCGTCGACCGCGCCGCGGCGCTGGGCGCCGAACTGGTGCTCAAGGTGCGCAGCCCGGATGCGACCGAGCTGGCGCTGATGAAGTCCGGCGCGGCGCTGGTCGGCATGCTCAATCCCTTCGACAAGGACGGCCTGGCTGCGCTGGCACAGGCCGGGCTGACCAGCTTCGCGCTGGAAGCGGCGCCGCGCACGACGCGGGCGCAGAGCATGGACGTGCTGTCCTCGCAGGCCAATATCGCCGGCTACAAGGCGGTGATCATCGCGGCCGACCGCTACCAGAAGTTCTTTCCGATGCTGATGACCGCGGCGGGCACGGTGAAGGCCGCGCGCGTCGTCGTGCTGGGCGTGGGCGTGGCGGGCCTGCAGGCCATCGCGACGGCCAAGCGCCTGGGCGCGGTGATCGAGGCCTCGGACGTGCGGCCTTCGGTGAAGGAGCAGGTCGAGTCGCTGGGCGCCAAGTTCATCGACGTGCCCTACGAGACCGCCGAGGAGAAGGAGGCCGCCGAAGGCGTGGGCGGCTATGCGCGCCCGATGCCGCAAAGCTGGCTGGACCGTCAGAAGGCCGAGGTGGCCAAGCGTGTCGCGCAGGCCGATGTGGTGATCACCACGGCGCTGATCCCCGGCCGCGCCGCGCCGACGCTGGTGACCGAGGAGATGGTCAAGAGCATGAAGCCGGGCTCGGTGATCGTCGATATCGCCGCCGGCAAGGGCGCTGATGGCGTGGGCGGCAACTGCCCGCTGACCGAGGCCGGCAAGACCGTGGTCAAGCATGGCGTGACCCTGGTCGGCGAGACCAATCTGGCTGCGCTGGTGGCAGCCGATGCCTCGGCCCTGTATGCGCGCAACGTGCTGGACTTCCTCAAGCTCGTCCTGACCAAGGAAGGTGCCTTCCAGGTGCCGATGGACGACGACATCGTGGCCGCCTGCCTGATGACGCAGGGCGGCGAAGTCAAGCGCAAGAGCTGAGCGAGAAGAAGGACACCATGGAACAAGTCTCCCCAACCCTTATCAATCTGATCATCTTCGTGCTCGCCATCTACGTGGGCTACCACGTGGTGTGGAACGTCACGCCCGCACTGCACACGCCGCTGATGGCGGTGACCAATGCGATCTCGGCCATTGTCATCGTCGGCGCCATGCTGGCTGCGGCGCTGACCGAGACCGATCTCGGCAAGGTGATGGGCACGCTGGCGGTGGCGCTGGCGGCGGTCAACGTCTTCGGCGGCTTCCTCGTCACGCGGCGCATGCTGGAGATGTTCAAGAAGAAGGACAAGAAGCCCGCGGCGGCAGCGGAGGGCAAGCAATGAGTCTCAACCTCGTCACGCTGCTCTATCTGATCGCCAGCATCTGCTTCATCCAGGCGCTCAAGGGCCTGTCGCACCCGACCACCTCGATCAAGGGCAATGTCTTCGGCATGGTCGGCATGACCATCGCCGTGCTCACCACCGGTGCGCTGATCCTCAAGCTCGCCGGCGGCAATGCCTTCGGCCTGAGCTATGTGCTCGCCGGTCTGGTGATAGGCGGCGGCCTGGGCGCCTATATGGCCAACAAGGTCGAGATGACCAAGATGCCCGAGCTGGTGGCCTTCATGCACAGCATGATCGGCCTGGCCGCGGTGTTCATCGCCATCGCGGCGGTGGCCGAGCCCTGGGCCTTCGGCATCACCACCAAGGGCGCGCCGATCCCGGTGGGCAACCGGCTCGAGCTCTTCCTCGGTGCGGCCATCGGCGCGATCACCTTCAGCGGTTCGGTGATCGCCTTCGGCAAGCTCAGCGGCAAATACAAGTTCCGCCTCTTCCAGGGCGCGCCGGTGACCTTCTCCGGCCAGCACATGCTGAACTTGGTGATGGGCGTCACCACCGTCGGCCTGGGTGTCTACTTCGCCTTCACCGAGAACTGGATGGCCTTCGCGATCATGCTGGCGCTGTCCTTCGTGCTGGGCGTGCTGATCATCATCCCGATCGGCGGTGCCGACATGCCGGTGGTGGTGTCGATGCTGAACAGCTACTCGGGCTGGGCGGCCGCGGGTATCGGCTTCTCGCTGAACAACTCGATGCTGATCATCGCCGGCTCGCTGGTCGGTTCCTCGGGCGCCATCCTCTCGTACATCATGTGCAAGGCGATGAACCGCTCCTTCTTCAACGTCATCCTCGGCGGCTTCGGCGGCGAGGCGGGTGCCGCGGCGCAGGGCGCGCAGCAGCAGCGTTCGGTGAAGAGCGGCAGCGCCGACGACGCGGCCTTCATCCTCGGCAATGCCGAGACGGTGATCATCGTGCCGGGCTATGGCCTGGCGGTGGCGCGCGCCCAGCATGCGGTCAAGGAACTGGCGGCCAAGCTCACCGAGAAGGGCGTCATCGTCAAGTACGCGATCCATCCGGTGGCAGGCCGCATGCCCGGCCACATGAACGTGCTGCTCGCCGAGGCCGAGGTGCCCTACGACCAGGTCTTCGAGATGGAGGACATCAATGCCGAGTTCGGCCAGGCCGACGTGGCGATCATCCTGGGCGCCAACGACGTGGTGAACCCGGCCGCGCATGTGAAGGGCAGCCCGATCTACGGCATGCCCATCCTCGAGGCCTACAAGGCCAAGACCGTGATCGTCAACAAGCGCTCCATGGCCTCGGGCTATGCGGGCCTGGACAACGAGCTGTTCTACATGGACAAGACCATGATGGTCTTCGGCGACGCGAAGAAGGTCGTCGAGGACATGGTCAAGGCCATCGAATAGGCGCGCACAGCGCGCATTCGCAAGGGCCGGCGTTTGCCGGCCCTGTTCTTCAGGGCTGTCCTCAGCGGGGCCGGCCTAGACGCTGCTATCGAATCCCCTAGGCAGTTTCCCCAACACAATGCCGGACAATTGTCGCCCTGCACATTTACACGAGACATCTGATGGAGAAGATTTGGCTTAAGCACTACCCCGCAGGCGTGCCGGCGGAGATCAACGCGGAGCTCTACCCTTCGTTGCTCCACCTCATCGAGAGTGCGTTCGCCAAGTATCCGGAGCGGCCCGCCTACAAGATGCTGGGTGCCACGCTGCGCTTCGGGCAGCTCGACGAGGCATCACGGGCGCTGGCGGCCTACTTCCAGAGTCTCGGCCTGGTCAAGGGCGACCGCGTCGCAGTGATGATGCCGAATGCGATGCAGTACCCCATCGCGGTGGCGGCCATCCTGCGTGCCGGTCTGGTGGTGGTCAATGTCAACCCGCTGTACACGCCGCGCGAGCTCGAGCACCAGCTGAAGGACTCGGGCGCCAAGGCCATCGTCATCCTCGAGACCAGCGCCGCGGTGCTGCAGGCCTGCCTCTCGCATGTGCCGGTCAAGCATGTGATCCTGGCCTCGCTGGGCGAGATGCTGGGCTTCCCCAAGGGCGCGATCGTCAACTACGTGGTGCGCAAGGTGAAGAAGCTGGTGCCGCCCTACGAGCTGCCCGGCGCGGTGAGCTTCAAGGATGCGCTGGCCAAGGGCCGCAGCCTGCCCTACACGGCGCCCAAGGTCGGGCCCACGGACATCGCCGTGCTGCAGTACACCGGCGGTACCACCGGCGTGTCCAAGGGCGCGGTGCTGCTGCATCGCAACCTGGTCGCCAACACGCTGCAGGCCGAGGCCTGGTATCAGCCGGCGCTCAAGAAGGTGCCTGCCGGCGAGCAACTGATGAGCGTCTGCGCGCTGCCGCTCTATCACATCTTCGGTTTCACCACGAACATGATGCTGTCCATGCATGTGGGCGGCTGCAACATCCTGATCACCAATCCGCGCGACCTGCCGGCGGTGTTCAAGGAACTGTCCAAGCACCGCTTCCACAGCCTGCCGGCGGTGAACACGCTGTTCCTGGCCATGGCCAACCATCCGCAGTTCGACACCGTTGACTGGAGCCATCTGGTCATCTCGGTGGGCGGCGGCATGGCCGTACAGCAGGCCACCGCCAAGCTGTGGCTGGAGAAGACCGGTTGCCCCATTGTCGAGGGCTATGGTCTGTCGGAGACCTCGCCGGTGGCCAGCTGCAACCCGACCGACAGCACCACCTACACCGGCACCATCGGCATGCCCATGCCGGGCACCGAGATGTGCCTGCTCGACGACGAGGGGCACGAGGTGACGACGCCCGGCGCCACCGGCGAGATCGCGATTCGCGGCCCGCAGGTGATGGCCGGCTACTGGCAGCGCCCCGACGAGACCGCCAAGGTGATGACGGCCGACGGCTACTTCCGTACCGGCGACATCGGCATCGTCGACGAGCGCGGCTACTTCAAGATCGTCGATCGCAAGAAGGACATGGTCGTCGTCAGCGGCTTCAACGTCTATCCGAACGAGGTCGAGGACGTGATCACGCAGATGCCCGGCGTGCTGGAGTGCGCCTGCGTCGGCGTGATGGACGCCAAGTCCGGCGAGGCGGTCAAGGTGGTCATCGTCAAGAAGAACCCCGAGCTGACCGAGGCTGACGTGCGTGCCTTCTGCGAGGCGAACCTGACCGGCTACAAGCGCCCGAAGATCATCGAGTTTCGCGCCGACCTGCCCAAGACACCGGTGGGCAAGGTGCTGCGCCGTGAACTACGTGACAAGACCTGAGTTTTGCTGATATCGGGGCCGGTCCTCCTCGGTCTAGTATCGCGGCCGAGGAGACAAGCGAATGCTGGATCAGGCCTATCAAAAAACCGAGGCCGGCCGCGCCGAGATCAAGGCGCGCGCCCTGCCTCTGTCGCGCAGTGCACGCAATCTGCTGCTGGTCATCGACGGCAGCAAGAGCGGCGCCGAATGGCTGGCGCTGGTCAACGGCGTCGTCGAGGCGGACTTGGGCTATCTGCTCGAGCAGGGACTGATCGCTGCCGCGCAGGTGCGCGAGGCGCCGCGCGCGGCCGCCACGCCGGCCCCCGTCGCGCCGCCCAGCGCGGCGCAGCGCCGGCGCGCTGCCTTCGGCGAGCCGCCTGTGCTGGGCCATGAGCAGCTCTATGCCTGGTTGCTCGCCAATGGCAGCAAGCAGCTGGGTGCGATGAAGCGCTACATGTTCACGCTGGAGATCGAGCAATGCCAGGGCCTGGCCGATCTGCAGGACCTGGCGCTCAGCCTGGTCGAGCGCGTCGAACAGAGCAAGGGCGAGGCTGCCGCTGCCGAACTGCGTGCTGCGATGGGCATGCGCGGCTGAGCCCGCGCACGGGGCCCGGAAGGGGCCTGCGGCTGGCGAGGGCCGAGCCGCGATACCTGAGGCTGGGCGTGGCCCGGAAGGGGCCCGTGGCTGGCGAAGGCCGGCCGGCGATACAAGTCGGACCGCTGAGCCTCACAGGGCTGGCACACTCGGGTTGCGGCACCCTGGCGGTGCCGCAGACCCTTTAGTCGAACTCCGCTGCTGACTCGCCCATGCCCCCGCGCTTCTTCGTCGATCAAGCCCTCACCACCCCTGGCGAACTGGACCTGCCGCCCGCTGCGGCACGCCATGTGCAGGTGCTGCGCCTGCAGCCTGGTAGCGCCATCACGCTGTTCGACGGCCGCGGCGGCGAAGAGTGGGCGGCCGAGGTGCTGGCGATGGGCCGCAGCACGGTGCGCGTGCGCCTGCTCGAACGGCATCTGGCCGCTCGCGAGCTGGCGCAGGAGCTGACCCTGGCCCTGGTGATGCCGGCCAACGACCGCATGGACAGCCTGGTGGAGAAGGCCACCGAGCTGGGCGTGGCGGCGATCCAGCCCTTGATGAGCGAGCGCTCGGTGCTGCGCCTGGCGGGCGAGCGCGCCGACAAGAAGGTGGCGCACTGGCGCGGCGTGGCGATTGCCGCCTGCGAGCAGAGCGGCCGCACGCGCGTGCCGACGATCGCGCCGGTGCAGAGCCTGTCGAGCTGGCTGGCCGGCCTGACCATGCTCGCTGCTGACGAGCGGCGCTGGCTGCTCAGCCCGGTGGCGGCCGAAGCGCTGGCCGGGCAGTCGCTGGCGGCGCGCGTGTTGGTGCTCAGCGGTCCCGAAGGCGGGCTGAGCGATGCGGAGGAGCAGGCGGCGCGGGCACGCGGCTTCAGCGCCGTGAGCCTGGGGCCGCGCATCCTGCGCGCCGACACCGCGCCGATGGCGGTGGCCGCCTGGCTGGCCGTGCAGGGTGTGGCGCGATGAACCGGCAGCTGCTGCTGCTGACCGTCTGCCAGGGCCTCTTCCTCACCAACAACGTCACCTTCATCGCCATCAATGGCCTGGTGGGCCTGGCGCTGGCGCCGCAGGCCTGGATGGCCACCTTGCCCGTCTGCGGCTATGTGGCCGGCGGCGCGCTCTTCGCGCCGCTGGTGGCGCGGCACCAGCTGGCCTTTGGCCGCCGCCGTGCCTTCCAGCTGGGCCTGCTGGCGGCCATGGCGGCCTGCGCGCTGGCGGCCTGGGCGGTGAGCGCGCAATCCTTCTGGACGGTGGTGCTGGCCACCGTGCTGGCGGGCTATTACAACGCCAATGCCGGGCTCTACCGCTTTGCCGCCACCGAGCTGGTGCCGCCGGCGATGAAGGAGAAGGCGATCTCCTGGGTGCTGGCCGGGGGCATCCTCGGCGCAGTGGCGGGGCCCAACCTGGCCAGTGCCAGCAAGCAGCTGCTGGCCCAGCCCTTTGCCGGCGCCTATCTGGTGCTGATAGGCGTGGCGCTGCTGTCGCTGGCGCTGATCTCGCTGATCAACTTTCCCGCGCTGCCGCAGGCCGCGCCCGGCGCAGCGCAGGGGCGCAGTCCGCGCGAGCTGGCGCGGCAGCCCGCCTTCGTCGTCGCGATCATGGCGGCGGCACTGGGCTATGGCGTGATGAATCTGCTGATGGCTGCCACGCCGATTGCGATGGCGCAGTGCGCGCACCCCTTCGATAGCGCGGCGCTGGTGCTGGAGTGGCATGTGCTGGGCATGTTCGTGCCCAGCTTCTTCACCGGCCACCTGATCAAGCGCTTCGGCGCGCTGCCGGTGATGGCGGTGGGCGTGCTGCTGAATCTTGCCTGTGTGGCGATCGCGCTGTCTGGCGTCGAGCTGATGCACTTCATCGCCGCGTTGCTGGTGCTGGGCGTGGGCTGGAACTTCCTCTTCGTCGGCGGTACCACGCTGTTCACCAGCACCTACCGCCCCGAGGAGAAGACCACCGCCCAGGCGACCATGGACTTCTGGATCTACCTGACGATGACGTTCACCTCGTTCAGCTCCGGGGCCCTGGTCACCACCGGCGGCTGGACCTGGATGAACGCGGGCAGCCTGCTGCCGCTGGTTCTCGTCGGCCTGGCGCTGCTGTGGCTGGCGCGAAAGCCGGCATCGCAGCGCGTGGCCGGCTGAGGCGCACTCAGGCCGCGGGTTTGTCGCGCGCCGAGCCGGCGACCAGATCGAAGCGGAACAGCCGGCACTCGATCGGGCCGTTCCACATCGGCGTGCGGCGCGATTCCTTCAGCCGCATCTTGTTGGGCAGCTTCATGTCAGGACTGAGCATCCAGGCGGTCCAGCCGGCCGGGTGCTGGGTGTACTGGCGCTTCCAGTGCGCGGCCAGGCGGGGGAAGAACTCCTCGTCGGCACTGCGTTGTTCCGACCCCGCCGTTTCGCGCACCGCGGCGGCCTTGCCGCGCACCTCGATGCGCTCGCCATAGGGCGGGTTGAGCATCAGCGTGCCGGGCATCCCGGGCGGCAGCTGCGGCGCCGGGCGTTCCAGCGCGTCGCCGCCGTTGAACTGGATGTACTGCGCGACGCCGGCCCGCTCGGCATTGCGGCGGGCGAAGTCGACCATGCGGAAGGCCACGTCGCTGCCGTAGATCGGCACGGCGGGGGCATGGATGCGCGCCTTGGCAGCGTCCTTCATCTGCTGCCACTGCGCGCGCAGCGGCTGGAAGGGCTGCTGGCGCTCGAAGGCGAAACGCCGCGTCAGCCCGGGCGCGATGCCGCAGGCGATCTGCGCGGCCTCGATCGGGATGGTGCCCGATCCACAGCAGGGGTCGTGCAGCGCACCGCCGGTCTCTGGCGTGCCCTTCCAGCCGGCGGCGGCCAGCATCGCCGCGGCCAGCGTCTCCTTCAGCGGCGCATCGCCCTTGTCGGTGCGCCAGCCGCGCTTGAACAAGGCCTCGCCCGAGCTGTCCACATAGAGCATCGCGTAGTCGGGGCCCAGGTGCAGCACCACCGGCAGGTCGGGGTGCCGGGTGTCGACGCTGGGGCGCTCACCGGTGGCCTCGCGCAGCACGTCGCAGATCGCGTCCTTGACGCGCAGCGTGGCGAAGTTGATCGAGCGCAGCGGCGAGCGCTGCGCCGTGGTGTCCACGCGGATCGTGTTGCGCGCATGGATCCACTTCGTCCAGTCGATGCGGCGCGCTAGCGCATAGATGTCGTCCTCATGCTGGTAGGGGCCGCCGAGCAGCTCGATCAGCACGCGCTGCGCCAGGCGGCTTTCCAGGTTCAGCTTCATCACGCCGGCCAGGTCGCTCTTCACCGCCACGCCCCCGCGCAGCGCCTCCAGGGGCGCGCCAGGCAGGATGGCCGCGACTTCCTCGGCCAGCCAAGGTTCGACGCCGGCGGGACAGGAGAGAAACAGGTCGAGAAGGTCGGAGCGGGACATGGCGGGCTGGGCGGTCAACAAGGGCCTATTGTCCCTCTACGCGCCAGGCGGCCAGTGGCGGCGCCGCGGCAGCTGTGCCTCAGGCGTGCCGAGGGGTCCACTGCCGCACGAGGTCGATGAATGCGCCCAGCGGCAGCGGTCGGCTGAACAGATAGCCCTGAAAGGCGTCGCAGCCCAGCTGCTGCAGCAGCTCGCGCTGGGCCTCGGTTTCAACGCCTTCGGCCAGCACATTGAGCCCCAGGTTGTCGCCCAGCTGAATGATGGTATGCGCGATGGCGCGGTCGTCGGGGTCGGTCAGCAGGTCGTCGACGAAGGACTTGTCGATCTTCAGCTGCGACAGCGGCAGTCGCTTGAGGTAGGCCAGCGAGGAATAGCCGGTGCCGAAGTCGTCCAGCGACAGGCGCAGGCCTTGCTGGCGCAGTGCATCCATCAGCTGGATCATCGACTCGATGTCGGTGGCCAGCGCGCTCTCGGTGATCTCGAGCTTCAGCCTGTCGGTCGGCGCGCCGCTGCGGGCCAGCTGCTGCTGCATCAGGCCCAGGAAGCCCTTCTGGCGGAACTGGTGGACGCTGACATTGACCGCCAGCGTCAGGGGCGCGAGCTGGGCATCACCGACCCATTGCCCAAGCCTGCGGCAGGCCTGCTCGATCACCCACTCGCCGAGCTGGGCGATCAAGCCGGTCTGCTCGGCCAGCGGGATGAAGACGGCCGGTGAGATCCAGCCGCGCTCTGGGTGTCGCCAGCGCAGCAGGGCCTCGGCGCCGATCAGCTGGCCTTGGCGATCGACCTGCGGCTGGTAGTGCAGATCAAGCTGTCCACGCTCCAGCGCCAGTCTCAGCTCGGCTTCCAGCGCGGCACGCTCCGCCATCGCTGCCTGCGTCACCGGATCGAAGAAGCACAGCTGGTTGCGGCCGGCCGCCTTGGCCTGGTACATCGCGTGGTCGGCATGCTTGAGCAGTTCGTCGCTACTGGTCGGGGTCTCGCCCCACAGCACGATGCCGATGCTGGGCGTGCTGTGATGGACATGGTTGTCCAGGTGATGAGGCTGTCCCAGCACGCGCAGCAGCTTCTCGCCCGCGGCCTCCGCATGCCGCGCGGCGGTGTCTGCATCGGATCCCAGGTCCTGCAGCAGCACGACGAACTCATCGCCCCCCCAGCGGGCCACCGAGTCCTGGGCGCGCAGCGCGGACTGCAGGCGCTGCGCGATGCTGAGCAGCAGCCGGTCGCCCATGCCGTGGCCGAGCGTGTCGTTGAGTGACTTGAAGTTGTCGAGGTCGATGAACAGCACGGCGCCGCGCCGGCCGGTGCGCTGACTGCTGCTGAGTGCCTGACCGAGGCGATCCAGCAGCAGGCGGCGATTGGGCAGGCCGGTCAGCGGGTCGTAAAAGGCCAACCGTTCGATCTGCGCCTCGGCCTTCTTACGCTCGGTGATGTCGCGGATCAGGCCGATGAACACCACCTCGCCCTGGTGCTCGACGCGCGAGACGGCCAGGTTCATCGGAAAGATGTTGCCGCCCTTGCGGCGGCCATCGACATCGCGGCCGACGCCGATGACACGCGGTTGCTGCCCGCGCATGTAGTTGTGCAGGTAGCCATCGTGATGGCTGGCATCGGGCTCGGGCATCAGCATGCTGACGTTGCGGCCGATCACCTCATCCGCCGTGTAGCCGAAGATGCGGCTGGCGGCAGGATTGAATGAAGCGATGATGCCCCGGGCGTCTATCGTGATGACGCCGTCGACCATGTTGTCGAGGATGGCCTGGGTGTGTCGGGCCTGCTCGATCAGGCGAGCCTCGGCCTGTTTGGCGGCAGTGATGTCCAGATGCGTTCCGGTCATGCGTAGTGCGCGCCCCTGTGCGTCGCGCTCGATCACCCGGCCGTTGCTGTGGATCCAGCGCCAGTCGCCGTCGCGATGGCGCAGCCTGAAGTCGAGGGTGTAGACCGCGCTGCGGCCCTGCAGGCAGTCGTCCAGTGCCGCTTCGGTCAGGGCTTTGTCGTCCGGGTGCAGCAGTTGCTGCCAGGTCTGCACCGAGGGCTGCAGCTCGTCTCGGGTGTAGCCCAGCATTGAACACCAGCGCTCGTCAAACACCGCGTCGCCGCTATCGACCTGCCATTGCCACATCCCCAGCGCGGCACCGTCCAGCGCCAGCGCCATGCGCTGTGCGCTGTCGGCCTCCAGCTGGCGCTGTCTCAGTCGCATGGCCTCGACGGTCCGGAGCCGCCGCTCCCGCATCAGCATGCCCAGGATGGCGCCAAGGCTCAGCAGACCGGCGCTGGCGAGCAGCTGGTTGCGCTGGCGCTTCCAGGGGGCCTCCAGAGCGGCGACGGAGCGCCCCACCGCCACGACCAGCGGCTTGTCCAGATCGGCTCCGATATCCCGGCCATGCAATGTCCTGAGCGCGACCAGCCGCTCATCCTGACTGACCAGCGAGAAGCCGCGGATCACGGACGCATCCGCAGCGCCGCGCAAATGACGTTCCAGCAGCGAGTTGGGCTGGCTCAGCAGATTGCGCCCCAGCCAGCTGTCCTTATGCGGGCTGAGGCTGAACAGCAGGCCATCGGAATGTGCCAGCGCGCTCCATGTCTGCAAGTCACCGCGGGCTGAGTCCAGCATGAGGCGGAAGTAGGACGGATCCAGGCTGATCGCGATGCTGCCGGCGAAGCGCCCTTGCGCGTCCAGCAGGGCACGCGAGAGCGTCATCGTGTAAGCACCCAGTGCCGAGGTGAAGGGTGCAGAGACGAAGATGCGCTCGGCGTGCGGCTGTTGACGCGGCACCCGGAAGAAGTCGCGCTGGCTCGCGTCGATGCCGATCAGCTGCGGCGCCGAGCTGGCTTGGACGATGCCTTGCGCGTCGACGATGCTCAGCACCCGGATGCCCGGCATGGCCTTGGCCAATGTGCTCAGCAGGGGCCCAGCCTGCGCTTGCAGCGCCCGCGCGTCCCAGCCGGCATGGTCAGTGACGATGGTGCCCAGAGCGCCGCGCACGGCATCCAGCTGCTGGCTGACGATGCTGTCCAGCGTGCGCGCCTGGGACTGCAGCATGGCAGTCTCGCGCTCATAGAGCTGCTCGTGCTCGAGCGTCAGCCACACAGCCATGCCTGCCCAGGCGGCCGCGATGGCCGTCAGCAGCAGGCCCCAGCGGCGCTGCGACGGGCGGGAGAGCAGTTGCGGTCGAACGGACTCCATGACGATCGAGACAGCGTCTCAGGCGCCGTCGGCGTGCGAACAAGCAGGGTGTGACGGGGAGACGTGAGCGCTCGCCGGGCTGAGGCGGGCAGACGGCGGCGCCAAGGACCGCGGGCGCGGGATCAGAGGCTTTTGCGCAAATTGGCTGGCGCGATTTTAAGCGCCTCGCGGTACTTGGCGACGGTGCGGCGGGCGACCTGGATGCCCTGCTCTTCCAGCATCTGCGCCAGCGTGCTATCCGACAGCGGCTTGGCCGGATCCTCGGCGGCGACGAACTGCTTGATCAGCGCGCGCACCGCGGTGCTCGATGCATTGCCGCCGGCCTCGGTGGCCAGGCCCGAGCCGAAGAAGTACTTCAGCTCGAAGGTGCCGAAGCGCGTGGCCATGTACTTGGCAGTGGTCACGCGCGAGATCGTGGACTCGTGCATGCCCAGTTCGTCGGCGATCTCGCGCAGCACCAGCGGCTTCATCGCAAGCTCGCCATGGGTGAAGAAGCCCTTCTGCCGCTCGACGATGGCCTGCGAGACGCGCAGGATGGTGTCGAAGCGCTGCTGGATGTTCTTGATGAACCAGCGTGCCTCCTGCAGCTGCGCGCCCAGCGGCGAGTTGCTGATGCCGCCACGCGTGGCGCGCAGCGCCTGCGCATAGAGTTCGTTGATGCGCAGCTTGGGCGCGACCTCGGGATTCAGCATCACGCGGAACTCGCGGCCGACCTTCTGCACGATCACATCGGGGATCACCGCCTGCGCCTGGCCGCGCGCAAAACGGCGGCCGGGTTTGGGCTCCAGATGCGTGATCAGGCTCTGCGCCTCGCGCAGCAGCTCCTCGTCGGCACCGGTCAACGACATCAGGCGCTTCCAGTCGCGCTTGGCGAGCAGTTCCAGGTGCTTCTTGCAGATCAGGATCGCGATCGCCTGCGCCTCACTGCGCGGTTGCGCGCGCAGCTGCAGCGTCAGGCACTCGGACAGGTCGCGCGCGCCCACGCCGGCAGGGTCCATGCTCTGCAGCCAGGCCAGCGCGCAGCGCAGCCGGTCCAATACCTCGTCCTTGGACTCCGGGTCCGCGTCGGCGCCGAGCAGCGCATCGGTCAGCTCCTCGAGGCTGTCCTCCAGATAGCCGTCCTCGTTGAGCGACTCGATCAGCACGTGCAGCGCGGCCTTGTCCTCACGGCTGAGCATCATGCCGGCGAGCTGCTGTCCCAAATGCTCCTGCAGGCTGATCTCGGCCGACTCCAGCTCGCTGCGCTCGCCATCCTCGTCGCCCGAGCCGCTGCCGCTGCTGCTGTTGCTGGGCAGTTCGCGGATGCCGTCGAAGTCGTCGCCCTCGGTGCCGTTCTCCCAGTCTTCGCGCTCGGTGGTGCCGAAGTCTTCGGCGCGGATCTCGGCCGTGCTTTCGGTTTCAGTGCCGCCGGCGTAGTCGTCGCCGCCGTCGCTGTCGGTGCTGCTGCTGTTGCGGATCTCCGGCAGCTCCGGGGCGGGCGCGTCGCCGAATTCGTCCTCGGTCTCTAGCAGCGGGTTCTGCGCCAGCATCTGCTCGACTTCCTGGTTCAGCTCCAGCGTGGAGAGCTGCAGCAGGCGGATCGATTGCTGCAGCTGCGGTGTGAGCGCCAGGTGCTGGCTGAGGCGGACCTGCAGTGAGGGCTTCATCGCTGCGCCATCCCGGCCCTACATGCGGAAGTGTTCGCCGAGATAGACCTTGCGCACGTCGGCGTTGTCGACGATCTCCTGCGGCGTGCCCTCGGCCAGCACGGCGCCCTCGCTGATGATGTAGGCGCGGTCGCAGATGCCCAGCGTCTCGCGCACATTGTGGTCGGTGATCAGCACGCCGATGCCGCGCGCCTTGAGGAAACGGATGATGCGCTGGATTTCGAGCACCGCGATCGGGTCCACGCCGGCGAAAGGCTCGTCCAGCAGGATGAAGCGCGGCTGCGTGGCCAGCGCGCGGGCGATCTCGACGCGGCGGCGCTCGCCGCCGGACAGCGCCGGCGCCGGGCTGTCGCGCAGCTTCTCGATGCTGAGGTCGGCGAGCAGCCCTTCCAGCAGGTCCTTGATGCGCTGTTCCGGCAGCGGCCGGCCCTTGTCGTCGCGCTGCAGCTCCAGCACCGCGCGGATGTTCTCCTCGACGGTGAGCTTGCGGAAGATCGACGCTTCCTGCGGCAGATAGGACAGGCCCAGGCGCGAGCGCTTGTGGATGGGCAGGTTCTGCACCGGCTGGCCGTCGATGCGGATCTCGCCGGCATCGGCGCGCACCAAGCCGACGATCATGTAGAAGCTGGTCGTCTTGCCGGCGCCGTTCGGGCCGAGCAGTCCGACCACTTCGCCGCTGTGCACGTCCACATGGACGTTCTTGACCACTTTGCGCACGCCATAGCTCTTCTGCAGGCCTTCGGCCTCCAGCCGGCTGCTGGGTCCGGACTCCAGCGCCGGGCGGTGCTGCGTGGCGATGCCGGTCATGAAGGATTGCGCGGCACCGGCGGCACGGCCTGCAGCGGTACGGCCGAGGCCGGCGCCGCCGGCGCGGTGGCTTCGCGCGGCATGATGGTCATGCGCACCCCGCCGCGCGGGTTGGGTGAGGTCTGGCCGGCCTCGACGCTGACCCGCTCGCTGCGGTTGTCGTAGACCAGCACGGCGCCGCTGATTTCGCGCATCACCGTGCTGCCACGCAGGATGCGCACGATCGCAGCGCCGCTGAAGCGCACGGTGTCGGTCCGTGCGTCGTATTCGACCTGGCCGGCGGTGCCGGCGATGCTCTCGCCGGGCACGTCGCGCGCCTGGCGGAAGCTGACCGGCTCGCCTTCGCGCCCCTGCGCGATCGCCAGCACGAAACCGTCGCTCCTCTCGCGCACCGACAGCGTCTCGGCGCTGAGCTGCATCGTGCCCTTGGTGAGGATGACCTTGCCGCTGAACTCGGTGAGCTGCTTGGCCGCGTCGTGCAGGCCGCCGCGCTCGGAGACGATGTTCAGTGGCTTGTCGCGATCGGCCTTCTCCGCCCAGGCCGGCAGGGTCGCCAGCGCGCCGGCCAGCAGGGCCGGCGCCCAGCTTTGCAGCAGGCGCCTAGGGTTCAGGAGGGGGCAGGGCGGGTTCATGGCGGCACAGTTCTTGCAGGCCATTCTAGCCCTGCAAATCGGCCGCTCAGGCCTTTCCGGAACGGATCTGTTGGATCAGGTAGTCAGTCACGGCCAGTGCGCGCCGGCCGGACTCGATCTCGTTCAGGCGCTGGCCCGCGGCGGCGATGCTCGGCGCCGTCAGGAAGCGGCCGCCAATGCCGATCGCCGGCACGCCATCGATGCGGTAGCCCTCGGACAGCTTCTCGGCCTGCTGGCACTTGGTCTGCACGCCGAAGCTGTTGTAGGCCTGCTCGAACTTGGCCGGCTCGATGCCCAGCGGCGCCAGGAAGTCGCTCATGGCCTTGACGCTGTCCAGCGCACGGCCCTCGACATGCATCGCGGAGAAGATGCGGGCGCGCAGTTCCTTCTCCTTGCCCAACGCTTCCAACGCGTAGAACAGACGCTGGTGCAGCTTGACGTTGGCGCGGAAGGCCACATGCACATGACGGAAGCTGACGTCGGCCGGCAGCTTCTTGACCCACTCGCCCAGCATCGGCTCGAAGGCATTGCAGTGCGGGCAGCCATACCAGAAGAACTCGACGATCTCGATCTTGCCGGGTTGCGTGGGCAGGGGCGACGCCAGGCGGCGGAAGTGCGTGCCCTCGATCGGGCCGCCCTGGGCGCTGGCCAGTTCAGGCAGACCCAGAGCCAGAGCGCTGCCGGCAAGTCCCAGGCCGGCATTGAAATCGCGACGCTTCATCGGAGATCCTCGTTCGATGTGCAGATGGGGGAAGTCAGTGAACGCTGCAGGCGCGGGCGGGGCTGACGCGCCCGCTCAGCGCTGCACGCGGGCCAGGTTGGCCTCGATGCCGGCGGCCTCCAGCTTGCGCTGCAGCGCTTCGGCCTCATCGCGGCTTTCCATCGGGCCCATGCGGACGCGGTAGACGGTGCGGCCCGATTGCTCGCGCTCGTAGATCTTGGCCACGAAGCCCTGCATCGCCAACTTGGCGCGCTGGGTCTCGGCATCTTCGGTCTTGCCGTAGGCGCCGGCCTGGACATAGTAGACGTAGGGGTCGGCGCCGGCGGCGCTGGCCGCGGCGGTGGCTGGCTTGGCTTCGGTGCGCGCGGTCGACGCAGCGGCGGCTGCCGGCTTGGCGGCCGGTGCGGGCGCCGCGGCCTGTGGCGCCGGCTGCGCAGCCGGTGCCGCGGCGGAAGCCGTCGCCTGGGCCGGTCCGGGGGCGCCGCTGACCACGCCGCTGGCAGCTTTGCCGCCCCTGCCGGCCAGGCCAGCATTGGGGTCCCAGCTGCGATTGCGCTCGGCCTCCCTGGCGTCCTGCTCCGCGGTGCGCTGCGGCACCTTGTCGACAAAGGGGATGGGCACCTTGGTGACATAGAGCGCCACGCCCAGCGCGATGCCCAGACCCAGCAGCAGGCCGACGATCAGGCCGAGAACGAAGCCGCCGCGCTGGGCGCGCTGCGGGCTGCCTTCGCCGCTCTTCTTGCCGCTGCTGCTCTTGCTGTTGCTCATGCGTTCTCCGTGGTCTCGCGGGCCATCGCCTCCGGCGCGCTGACGCCCAGCACCGCCAGCGCATTGCGCAGCACCTGGCGGGTCGCGGCCAGCAGCGCCATGCGGGCGCGGGTCAGCGCGTCGTCGTCGGTGAGGAAGCGCTCGGCCGCATAGTAGCTGTGGAATGCGGCCGCCACATCGCGCAGGTAGAAAGCCACATCGTGCGGTGCCAGCCCCTCGGTGGCGCCGGTCAGCATGCGCGGGTAGTCGGCCAGCTTGAGCATCAGCGCGGTCTCGGCCGGTGCGCTGAGCAGGCCCAGCTCGGCGCCCGGCAGGTCGGCCTCGACGCCGCCGCTGGCCACCCACTGGCGGATCACCGAGCAGATGCGCGCATGCGCGTACTGCACGTAGAAGACCGGGTTCTCGTCGTTCTGCTTCAGCGCCAGGTCAACGTCGAAGACGAACTCGGTATCGGCCTTGCGGCTGATGAGGAAGAAGCGCACGGCGTCGCGGCTGGTCCAGTCGATCAGGTCACGCAGCGTCACGTAGGAGCCGGCACGCTTGGAGATCTTCACCTCCTGCCCGCCCTTGAGCACGGTGACCATCTTGTGCAGCACGTAGTCGGGGAAGCCCTGCGGGATGCCCACGTCCGCCGCCTGCAGGCCGGCGCGCACGCGCGCGATCGTGCCGTGGTGGTCGGTGCCTTGCACGTTGATGCACTTGGTATAGCCGCGCTCGAACTTGTTGATGTGGTACGCGACGTCGGGCACGAAGTAGGTATAGCCGCCGTCGGACTTGCGCATCACGCGGTCCTTGTCGTCGCCGTAGTCGGTCGAGCGCAGCCACAGCGCGCCGTCCTGCTCGTAGGTCTTGCCGTTGGCGACCAGCTTGGCCACCGTGGCTTCGACGCGGCCCGTGCTGTAGAGGCTGGACTCGAGGAAGTAGTGGTCGAACTTCAGGCCGAAGGCCTGCAGATCCAGATCCTGCTCGTGGCGCAGATAGGCGACGGCGAACTGGCGGATGCCGTCCAGATCCTCGGCGTCGCCCGAACCGGTGAACTCACGGTCGTCGGCCTTGACGGTCTTCTTCGCGGCGAAGTCGTCGGCGATGTCCTGGATGTAGTCGCCGTTGTAGGCGGACTCGGGCCAGCCGTCCATGCCGGGCTTCAGCCCCTTGAGGCGGCACTGCGTGGACTGGGCCAGCGTGGCGATCTGCACGCCGGCGTCGTTGTAATAGAACTCGCGCGTGACGTCCCAGCCCTGCGTGGCGAAGAGGTGGCACAGCGAGTCGCCCAGCGCGGCCTGGCGCGCATGGCCCACATGCAGCGGGCCGGTCGGGTTGGCGGAGACAAACTCGACCATCACATGCTGGCCGTTGGGCGGCCTGCTGCCGAAGGCGGCGCCGGCGTCCAGCACTTCCTTGACCACGGCCTGCTTGGCGGCGGGCTTGAGGCGGATGTTGATGAAGCCGGGGCCGGCGATCTCCAGGCTCTCGACCCAGGTCTGGAAGGCTGCGCGGCGCTGCAGCGCGTCGATCAAGGCCTGCGCCAGCTCGCGCGGGTTCTTCTTCAACGGGCGCGCCAACTGCATCGCGGCGGTGCAGGCGAAGTCGCCATGGCTGGCCTGCTTGGGGGATTCGAAGGCGGCTGCCAGGTCGCTGCCGGGGCTCAGTTCTTGGATGGCCTCGCCCAGGGCGGCGAGCAGGTCCTGCTTGGCTTGGATCATGGGCGGGGATTCTACGTATCGAGGCGTCAGTATGATGAGGCCCATGTCCACACTCGACCCAGGACTGCCTGCAGACACCACGGCCGACCTGCCGAAGTTCATCGGCAAGTACCGCGTGCTGCGACGCCTGGGCGAGGGGGCGACCAGCGATGTGTTCCTGGCGCGCGACGACTTCCATGACGTCGAGGTGGCGGTGAAGCGCGTGCGCGCCTGGGCGACCGGCAGCCGCGGCGGCGCGGGCGACACCTTCCCGATTCGCTTCTACGCGGCCGAGGCCGCACTGGCCGGGCGGCTGCAGCATCCCAACGTGGTGCAGATCCTCGACGCCGTGCCCGACCCGGATGCGCCGTATCTGGTGATGGAGTACGTGCCCGGTGTCACGCTGAAGAACTTCTGCCGCAGCGACCGCCTGCTGCCGCTGGACCAGATCGTCGAGCTGGGTTTCAAGTGCGCGATGGCGCTGTCCTATGTGTTCCGCCAGGGGCTGATCCATCGCGATGTCAAGCCAGCCAATTTGCTGGCGGTGCTGGACGCGCAAGGCCAGGTCACCGATGTCAAGGTCAGCGATTTCGGCAGCGCGCTGAACCTGAACTCCGACGCCACCCAGGTGCATCGCGTCGGCTCGCTGGCCTATATGCCGCCGGAGCAGATCGAGGGCGGTGACGTCGATTGCCGCGCTGACATGTATTCGCTAGGCGCCGTGCTCTACCACCTGGTGGCTGGGCGCCCGCCCTTCGATGCGCCCAGCCAGATGGCGCTGATGCATCAGATCTACCACCAGGCGCCGGTGTCGCTGCAGGGCCAGCGCGCCGGCGTGACGGCCGAGCTCGATGCGGTGATCCTGAAGGCGTTGGCCAAGCACCCGAGCGAGCGCTATGCGGACTGGGACAGCTTCGCGCGCGCTCTCTCCGAGCTGGTGTCGCGCCAGCTGGTGCCGCTGGCGCGGCTCTATGAGGTGAAGGACTCGGAGCGCTTCAATCTGCTGCGCGAGCTGGAGTTCTTCGCCGACTTCGGCGATGTGGACCTGTGGGAGGTGGTGCACCGCGCGCGCTGGCGGCGCTTCCCGGTCGATCATGCGCTCTACAAGAAGGGGCAGGAGGGCAACACCTTCCACATCATCGCCCAGGGCGAGGTGGTGGTGTTCCGCGATGGCGCCAAGGTGGCCACGCTGGGCAAGGGTACCTCGGTCGGCGAGATGGCCTATCTGGCGCCGAATCCCGACCTGCGCCGGCACAGCACCGACATCAAGGTCAGCGAGCTCTGCACGACGATCTCGTTCACGCCAGAGTCGCTGGGCATGCTCAGCCCTGAATGCCAGCATCGTTTCGACCGTGCCTTCATCCAGGTGCTGGTGCGGCGCCTGCATGCGGCCCACGAGCAACTCTCGCATCCGCGGCGCATCATGTAATCGCGCCGGCATGCCGCTGCGTTACGCTCCGGCAGGGCTTGCTGCAGATGGCAAGACCTGACCCCAACTGACCAACTCGGAGCCGATACACCATGCTCAAGCACACCCTGGCCGCGCTGCTGGCCGGTCTTGTCCTCGTCGCATCCAATGCTCAGGCGGCTGATGCCACCCAGGCCTGCGAGGCTCAGGCGGCAGAGAAGAAGCTGGCTGGCGCCGCCAAGACGAGCTTCGTCAAGAAGTGCGTCAGCGATGCCGGCGGGGCCGCACCCGAAGCCGCCTGCGAGGCCAAGGCAGCAGAGAAGAAGCTGGCCGGCGCTGCCAAGACCAGCTTCGTGAAGAAGTGCGTGAGCGATGCCGGTGGTGCAGCAGCTGCGCCGACGCCCGAAGCGGCCTGCGAGGCCAAGGCGGCAGAAAAGAAGCTGGCCGGTGCTGCCAAGACCAGCTTCGTCAAGAAGTGCGTTGCCGACGCCGCAGCCAAGTAAAGCTGGACTCGGGACCGGTGGTCCCGAGCTGCTCTTTCAGCCGGGCGCCCGGGCCGCCGAGGCGCGCGCCCAGTAGTCGGGGTTCGCGTAGTTCGACTTCAGGAAGTCGATCCACAGCTTGACACGCAGCGGCAGGTGCTTGCGCTGTGGCACCAACGCGAAGATGCCGTTGGGCGGCGCCGCGAACTCCTCCAGCACGGCATGCAGCCGGCCGGCGGCAAGGTCGGCCTCGACCTCCCAGATGCTGCGCCAGGCGATGCCCAGTCCCGCCAGGCACCAGTCGTGCAGCACCTGGCCGTCGCTGCAGTCTAGGCGGCCGGAGGGGCGCCAATGCATCAGTTCGCCATCGACCATGAAGGCCCAGCCGCGCGACTGGCTGGCCTCGGAGCTCAGGCCCAGGCACTGGTGGCGCGCCAGCTCGCTCGGGTGTTTGGGCATGCCGGCGCGTCTCAGGTAGGCCGGCGAGGCCACGCACAGGCGCCGGTTGTCAGCCAGGCGCATGCTGACCAGGCTGGAGTCGACCAGATCGCCGACGCGCACCGCGCAATCGAAGCTCTCGTTGACGATGTCGACCACACGGTCGCTGAGGTTCAGCGACAGGCTCAGGTCCTGGTGCTGGGCAAGGAACTCGGGCACCAAGGGCGCCACATGTCGGCGCCCGAAGCCGGCTGGCGCGGTGATGCGCAGATGGCCGCTGGCCTGTACGCCGCCGGCGCTGACGCTGGCTTCGGCATCGGCGATGTCCACCAGCAGGCGCTGGCAGTTCTCGAGGAACGAGCTGCCCTCGGGTGTCAGCGTGATGCGGCGGGTGGTGCGCACCAGCAGCTTGACGCCCAGGCGCTGCTCCAGTGCATCGATGCGCCGGCCCATCACCGCCGGTGCCACGCCCTCCAGCTGGGCTGCCGCAGTGAGGCTGCCCTTGGTGGCGACGGCGACGAAGGATTCGATCTGCTTGAGGCGATCCATGCCCCCGGATTGTGCGCGGCTGGCCGCTGAAAGCAACCCGGCAGATGCCTGATTTGTGCAAAAACATCAGGGATTCAATGCTTTCGAGGCAATGAATCGAGGCCCGGCTCTGGCTTAAATTCTCCGCCAGGGGGCCCGTGCCCCGATGCAGTTTCCACCCCATACGCCCGAGGTCAGAACATGTCCGATCGCACCACCTGCCACCGTCTTCAGGTCGCCACGCCGCTGTACCGTTTCATCGAGGACAAGGTCCTGCCCGGCACCGGCATCACGAGCGCCGCCTTCTGGGCCGGCTTCGACGCGATCGCCCATGATCTGGCACCGAAGAACGCGGCCCTGCTGGCCGAGCGCGACCGCCTGCAGGCCGAGCTGGACAAATGGCACAGCGCCAACCCCGGCCCGATCCGGGACATGGCCGCCTACCGCAGCTTCCTCGAAGGCCTGGGCTATCTGGTGCCGGCGCCGGGCAAGGTGGCGGCGACGACGGCCAATGTCGACGCCGAGCTGGCCACGCAGGCCGGCCCGCAGCTGGTCGTGCCCATCCTCAATGCGCGCTATGCGCTGAACGCGGCCAATGCGCGCTGGGGTTCGCTGTACGACGCGCTCTACGGCACCGACGCGATTCCCGAGACCGGTGGCGCCGAGAAGGGCGACAAGGGCTACAACCCGGTGCGTGGCGCCAAGGTGATCGCCTATGCCCGCCAGGTGCTGGACCAGGCTGCGCCGCTGGCTGGCGCCTCGCACAAGGACGCCGCGGGCTACCGTGTCGAGAACGGCCGCCTGGTCGTCAGCCTGATCGGCGGCGCCAGCACCGGCCTGGCCGATGCGGCCCAGTTCGTCGGCTACCAGGGCGACGCTGGCAACCCGAGCTCGGTGCTGCTGGTCCACAACGGCCTGCACCTGGATATCCAGATCGACCGCAACACGCCGATCGGCAAGAGCGATGCCGCCGGCATCAGCGACGTGATCGTCGAGGCCGCGCTGTCGACCATCCTGGACCTGGAAGACTCGGTCGCCGCCGTCGACGCCGAGGACAAGGTGCTGGCCTACAGCAACTGGCTGGGCATCCAGCTGGGCACGCTGACCGAGGAAGTCGCCAAGGGCGGCAAGACCTTCACGCGTCGCCTCAATGCCGACCGCCGCTACACCGCGCCCAATGGCGGCGAGGTGGTGCTGCATGGCCGCTCGCTGATGTTCGTGCGCAATGTCGGCCACCTGATGACCAACCCGGCCATCCTGCTGGACGGCGGCCGCGAGATCCCCGAGGGCATCATGGATGCCGTCATCACCACGACCATCGCGCTGCACGACCTGCAGGGCCATGGCAAGGACGGCCTGCGCAACTCGCGCAAGGGCTCGGTCTACATCGTCAAACCCAAGATGCACGGCCCGGCCGAGGTGGCCTTCGCCGCCGAGCTGTTCAGCCGCGTCGAGCAGCTGCTGGGCCTGCCGGACAGCACCGTGAAGCTGGGCATCATGGACGAGGAGCGCCGCACCAGCGTCAACCTGAAGGCCTGCATCGCCGCAGCTGCCAGCCGCGTGGCCTTCATCAACACCGGCTTCCTGGACCGCACCGGCGACGAGATGCATACCGCGATGCTCGCTGGCCCGATGCTGCGCAAGGGCGACATGAAGTCCAGCGCCTGGATCCAGGCCTATGAGCGCAGCAACGTGCTGACCGGCCTGGGCTGCGGCCTGCGCGGCCGCGCGCAGATCGGCAAGGGCATGTGGGCCATGCCGGACCTGATGGCTGCGATGCTGGAGCAGAAGATCGCGCACCCCAAGGCCGGCGCCAACACCGCCTGGGTGCCGTCGCCTACCGCCGCGACGCTGCATGCGCTGCACTACCACCAGGTCAGCGTGGCCGCGGTGCAGCAGGAGCTGGAGAAGATCGACGCCGACGCCGAGCGCGCCGGCATCCTCGACAAGCTGCTCACCATCCCGGTGGTGGCCAAGGCCGAGTGGAGCGCCGAGGAGCGCCAGCAGGAGCTGGACAACAACGTGCAGGGCATCCTGGGCTATGTGGTGCGCTGGATCGACCAGGGCGTGGGCTGCTCCAAGGTGCCCGACATCCACAACGTCGGCCTGATGGAAGACCGCGCCACGCTGCGCATCTCCAGCCAGCACATCGCCAACTGGCTGCACCACGGCGTGGTGACCGAGGCGCAGGTGCGTGAGACTTTCGCGCGCATGGCCAAAGTGGTGGACCAGCAGAACGCTGGCGACCCGCTCTACAAGAGCCTGGCCGGGAACCCCAACGGTGCCGCCTTCCAGGCCGCGCTGGATCTGGTCTTCAAGGGCAAGGAGCAGCCCAGTGGCTATACCGAGCCGCTGCTGCATGCGTGGCGCCTGAAGGTGAAGGCGGGGCAGTGATGTTGCTCTGAGTGTCCGCCCCGTAGCGGGGCACAGTTCAGCCGCCCTTGTGCGGCTAAACCACCGGCGCGGCTGTCGAGTTCCCAGTAACTCGGGCCGCGCTCGTCATTTCAGCCTATGGCTGCAAGCGTTTGCTGTTGTGTGACGACTACGCCGCGGTGCAGCAAAGATTGGGGTTTACGCGAATGCCTGAACCGTTATCGATGTTGTGTCCCCTTCGGCTGGAAGCTCGATGTGGGCCTAAGTCCTTGTTTCAAAAGGTAATTGTTGGATTCCTGGTCGAGCGCCAGTGCTGCTGAGCTTGAGCCGCTAGGGGAAGTCCTGCGTCGTCTGGCAAGGACCAGATCTTGAGAATGGCGAACCTTTTGAGGCGCTGTTTGCTCACGTGCCCACGAAGCTGCACGCAGGCCTTCGAGAGCCCCCTTTCTCATCAAGGAGAGTTCATGTTCAGGAAATCCAAGATCAGCACTGCCGCGCTGCTGGCGCTCAGCGGTGGCATCGCATTCGTCACCGTACCCGCCTATGCCCAGGAAACCCTGGAGCGCGTGGAGGTCACCGGTACCCGCATCAAGACCATCGGCGCCGTGTCGAGCAGCCCGGTGACCTCGGTCGGCGCAGCCGAGATCAACTCGAGCCAGCCGGTCGCGATCGAAGAGGTCGTCAAGGGTCTGCCGGCAGCTGTGCCCGCCATCGGTGCGGCCACCAACAACGGCACCGGCGGCGGCGCCACGCTGGATCTGCGTGGCCTGGGCAGTGCGCGTTCGCTGGTGCTGATCGACGGTCGCCGCATGGTGCCCTTTGACCTGAACGCCCAGGTTGACACCAACGCGATTCCGGTGGCCCTGCTGCGCCGCATCGACTTGGTGACCGGTGGCGCCTCGGCCGTGTACGGCGCTGACGCTGTGTCCGGTGTCGCGAACTTCGTGCTGAATCGCCAATTCAAGGGCGTGGAGCTGAGCAGCAGCTACGGTGCGTCGGGCGAAGGCGACGCCGTGCGCCGCCGTACCGACCTGACCATGGGCGGTCCCCTGGCCGATGGCCGCGGCAGCATGGTGCTGAGCCTTGGCACGACCAAGACCGATGCGCTGCGTCAGGGTGATCGCGCGATCGGCTCCACTTCGCTGTCGTCCACGACGGGCAACCCGCAGGGCTCGGGCACGGGCGTTCCGACGAGCTTCCAGATCGGCTCGGTAGCCGGCCTGCCCGCTGGCACGCCCAGCCTGGCCAACGTGCAGATCGACCCCGCCACCGGCCAGCTGGTTGCTCCGTACAACAGCTACAACTTCAACCCGCTGAACTTCTACGTCACGCCGCTGGATCGCGTGCAGGCCACCGCGCTGGCCAACTTCGTCATCAACGACCATGCCGAGGTGTACGCAGACCTGTTCTACACGCGCTCTGACGTGCTGTCGAACCTGGCGCCTAGCGGCACCTTCTTCAACGTCTACAACGTGCCTATCGGCAACCCCTTCATTCCTGAAGCGGCGCGCCAGCAGATCTGCCAGGTGCGCGGCATCTCCGCAGCGAACTGCGTGCTGGGCAACACCACCGAAGTGCCGATGGCCATTGGCCGTCGCTTCACCGAGCTCGGCCCCCGCATCAACGACTTCAAGAACAAGTCGATGCAAGGCACGATCGGCCTGAAGGGCGCGATCAACGACAACTGGAGCTACGACGCCTACCTCTCCAAGGGTGAGTCGCAGCAGGTGCAGACCCGCGGCAACTGGGGCTCGCTGTCCAAGGTGCAGCAGGCGCTGCGTGCGGTGAGCACGACCCAGTGCTTGAACACGGCCAACGGCTGCGTGCCGCTGAACGTGTTCGGCACCGAGGGCTCGATCACGCCGGAGATGCTGAAGTTCATCAACCTGAGCGCCCTCCTGCAGTCGCAGGTCGAGCAGCAGGTGATGGCCGCCAACGTCACTGGTGACCTGGGCAAGACCTTCAAGAGCCCCTGGACCACCGACGTGATCGGTGTGGCCTTCGGTGCTGAGCAGCGCGAGGTCACGGCCTCCAACTTCTCCGACAGCGCTTCGCAGATCCAGGGCGAAGTGCTCGGCACCGGTGCACCCACGCCTGACCGTGCCGGTACGCTGAAGCTCAGCGAACTCTATGCCGAGGCCAGCGTGCCCCTGATCAAGAACCAGCCGCTGATCCACAAGCTGGGCCTGGAGCTGGGCTATCGCTACACCGAGTTCAAGACCACCTCGACGACCGACTACGGCAGCTGGAAGATCGGTGGCGACTGGGAGCCGGTGCGTGGCCTGCGTGTGCGCGCGATGAGCCAGCGCGCCACCCGTGCGCCGAACATCAACGAGCTGTACGCACCGCTGGTGTCCGGTCTGTCCAATCTGGCCATCGACCCCTGCCAGGGCAATCGGGTCAACCAGGCTGATGCCAACACCGCCGGCACGCTGTCCAACCTGTGCCGTCTGACCGGTGTGCCGGTGCCCTCGATCGGCAACCTGCCGGCACCGTCTGCTGGCCAGATCAACCAGCGTAGCGGTGGCAATCCGAACCTGGGACCTGAGGAAGCCAACACCAAGACCCTGGGCCTGGTGTTCCAGCCGGATGCCGTGCCCAACCTGCTGCTGTCGCTGGACTACTACCAGATCGACCTGAACAAGGCGGTGTCCAGCCCCAGCACGACCGACATCCTGAACGACTGCTATGACCCGGCACGCAACCCGGGCCTGACCATGAACGGCGCTTGCGCGCTGGTGCTGCGTGGTCCTCTGGGCACGTTCAACGGTGCGGACGCCCCTGGTGTGGTCACCCCCTCGTCCAACCTCGGCAAGATCTGGACCCGTGGTTTCGACTTTGGCGTGAACTACATGCTGGAGCTGGGCAAGCTGGCCGGCAACCCCAAGCTGGGTCGTGTCGATCTGAGCCTGAACGCCAACGTCGCCACCAAGCATGGCGTGCAATCGACCCCTGCGTCGGTGGTGCGTGACTGCCTGGGCTACTACAGCATCGCCTGCGGCAATCTGAACGGCACGGCCTCGGGCTTCATGCCCAAGACCAAGTTCACGCAGCGTGCCAGCTGGAACCTGGGTGACTGGACGGTGGGTTACAACTGGCGTCATGTGGGCAAGATGGTCGAAGAGCCGGGCGGCACCAACTTCCTGCCGGCTTTCTCGACGATCAAGGCGGTCAACTATGTCGACCTGTCGGCATCGTGGAACGTCCACAAGAACCTGCGCCTGAACCTCAGCGTGAACAACGCTTTCGACAAGGAAGCGCCGAACGTGGGTAACACCATCGGCACGACCACGGCGAACAGCGGCAACACCTTCCCGCAGGTCTATGACGTCGTGGGACGCTACTTCACGCTGGGTGCGACGCTGAAGTTCTGATCAGCAGCCATCCAAAGCTGAAGAATGCAGAGCGGGCCTTCGGGCCCGCTCTTTTTTTTGCCTCGAGGGTCCGTGCCGGCCATGCTGGTCAGACGCTTGGCGATAGGCGCCCAGGCGTGACCTCGCTGGCCTGAGCGTTGCTGCCATGCGACGATTTCAACGGTTTCGGCGTGTGATTGGGCCTGAGCGAACGAGAGTTTGTGTGTGACGCAAACCTTTGGGGGTGGCTTGATCGCCTCTAAGTCGCTGTCGTTGAATGTCTTTCTGTCGCTGGATGCGAAGTTGTGCGAAATCGATACGGCTGCCCTGCCTCCGTCTTGGGGGAAGCCCTCACTCGTTCAAAGGATTTGTGATTCACAGAATCGTCACTTTTCGCACGCAGAGGCCGCCTCGCCCACAAAGTGCTCGGCGGTCGATTTGGGACGAAGAGTCTGCTCAACAAAAGGGGTGTTCCTGTATGTTTATGAAGTCCAAGATCTGCACGGCCGCATTGCTGGCGCTCGGCGGTGGTGTCGCGCTGACTGCCACGCCGGCGTTTGCTCAGCAGTCTCTCGAGCGAGTCGAGATCACGGGTTCTGCGATCAAGCGCATTGCGTCGGAGGGGGCTCTCCCTGTCCAGGTGATCTCCAAGAAGGAGATCGAGCGTAGCGGTGTGACCTCGGTGGTCGAGCTGCTGCAGAACCTCTCGGCTGTCCAGGGCGGCATCGTCGAGGGCGACACCATCGGCGGCGGCGGCGGCGGTCAAGCGACGGTGTCCATCCACAACCTTGGCGGCGACCGCACTCTGGTGCTGCTCAACGGTCGTCGGCTGATCGGTGAGGCCGGCGGTGCGGTGGATCTGAACATGATTCCCCTGGCCATCGTCGAGCGCGTCGAAGTGCTGACTGATGGTGCATCGGCTCTGTACGGTTCCGACGCTGTCGCAGGCGTGGTGAACTTCATCACCAAGCGCAACTATGGCGCCGGCAACATCTCGATCATGGCCAGCAAGCCCGAGAAGGCTGGCGGATCGGAAGAAAGCGTTTCCGTCTCCAAGGGTTTCGGCAACATCGACAGCGATGGCTTCAATGTGCTGGTCGGCCTGTCGGCCGATCGCCGCAAGGCGCTGGTGGCGAACCAGCGGGACTTCTCCAAGACCGGCGTGATCAACTTCGAGTACGAAGGCAAGCGCTACGAGTGGTTCAACGGCTCGCCGAGCGCCATCCCTGGCAACGTCGTCGTCAACGGCGTGCCGCGCAGTGCCTACCTGGTCGAGAAAGGCCAGTGCCCGCCGATGCATGTGCAGGACGGCCCGACCTGCTATTTCGACTACGCCAGCACCGTGGAGGCTTTCCCGGATCGCGAGCGTGCCAATGTGTTTGCATCCGTGGCCAAGAAGCTCGGCGCGGACCACACGCTGACCGTCGACCTGCTGCTTGGCAAGACTTCCAGCAGCGGCAAGATTGCGGCGCCACCCGGTGGTGTGCTGGTTGATCCGGCCGGCCCGTTTGGCAACTATCTGACCATGGTCGGCTACACCGGCACGACACCTGCGACTGTGCGTTATCGCGCCTTCGATCTGGGCAATCGCAAGTCCGAGTACGACCGCGACAACAAGGCCGTGTGGGCTTCGCTGGAAGGCCGCCTTGCCGACTGGGACTACACGGCCACCGTGGGTCGCCAGCAAGCCAAGGTCGAAGAGAGCAACTCCGGCTACCCGCTGGCGAAGGCTTTCGGCGCACTGCTGCGCAGCGGCATTTGGAACCCCTTCGTGCTGCCTGGCAATCAGTCGCAGGCCGCCCTGGACGCCGCCAAGGCCATCATGGTTTCCGGCATCTACGACACGGAGACCAGCACGCTGACCACTGCCGATGTGCGAGCCTCCCGCGAGCTGTTCAAGCTCGGCGGCGGCAACGCAGCACTGGCTATCGGCGCCAGCTACATCGAGGACAAGGTCAAGTCCGACCCCAGCCTCGTGGCGCAGGGCAAGGGTGGTCCGAATGGTGATGACACGCGCTTTGGCGACGAAGCCGCTGCGATCGCCTACAACGCGACGCGCAAGTCCCAGGGCGTGTTCGCCGAGATGGCTGCGCCGCTGACCAAGCAGCTGGAAGTCACTGGCGGCGTCCGCTACGACAACTACAGCGACATCGCCAGTGCCACCAACGGCAAGGTCAGCTTCCGCTTCCAGCCGATGAGTGCGCTGCTGATCCGCGGCTCGGTGGGCACCGGCTTCCGTACCCCGACGCTGCGCCAGCTGTTCCGTCCGATCCAGCCGTTCGGCGTCACCGCGGAGCCGTATGAGTGCTCGGCCGAGATGGCCAAGATGGCCGCCAGCCTGGGTGCTACCTGCCAGCCGGGCAAGCTTCAGTACGACGTCTATACCGGTGGCAACAAGAACATCAAGCCGGAAGAGTCGAAGCAGGCTACCCTGGGCTTCCGTGTCGAGCCGAACCAGGACTTCTCGGTCGGTGCAGATCTCTGGTGGGTGGGCATCAAGAAGACTTTCGGCTCGGTTGACGAGAACGAGGCCTTCAACAATGTCTACAAGTACGCCTCGCTGTGGATGACCCGCAAGGACTCGGTGACTGGGGACACCTACTTGGCCTACAACGCCAGCCAGACCAACCTGGGTAACTCGTACACGACTGGCCTCGACATCGACGCCACCGGCCGGGTTCAGACCGGTCTGGGTCGCCTAACCTCGAACCTGCGGATGACCTACATGATCCGCGACGTGTCGCAACTGCTGGCTGGCGGCGAGTACTTCACGACGGTGGGCGACAACAATCCGTCGATCGGTGCCGTGACGTTCCGCTGGAAGGGTACGCTGAGCAACACGCTGCAGTCGGGTCGCTGGGCTCACACGCTGAACGTGAACTTCCAGTCGGGTTACAAGGACTTCCCGGGTGATGTGTACGGCAAGGATGCGAACGGCAATTACAACGGCGACGATCGCACCATCCGTCTGGATATCGACCCCTACTACACCTTCGACTGGCAGACCGAGTTCCAGATGAACAAGGCGTTGAAGCTGTCGGCCGGTCTGAAGAATGTGTTCGACAAGAAGCCGCCGCTGTCGCTGCGCGCCAATGGCGGGCACATGCTGGGCTTCGACTACCGCTACTTCAACCCGCTGGGCCGTACCCTGCAGCTGCGCGCCAGCTACGACTTCTGATCGTCGGTAGGTCAGTAGGCTATGCAATAGGAAGCCCGGGGCAAGCCCCGGGCTTCCGTCTTTCTACCGAGCGCTGGCCTGGCCGTGACGCCGCGGTCCCTGTGCCGGGCTACGGCTCAACGGTTTGGCACAGTGTTGCGCATTTCTCACTAGGGTTGACTCCGCGTTTCGCCATTGTCATCAGCGGGTAAAGTGCAACCTCATTTCTTTTTATGCTTTTGGGCTGAGTGTGCGCGCTATGCGCAATCGTTTGATTGTTCATGGCGGTCGCAGCGCCGGCCCAGGAGTCAACTTCAAGGGGTCCTTAATGGCTAAGAACAACGCAGGCCTGCGGCTTGCACGCAAACCAGTCGCTTTGGCGGTGCTGAGTCTGATCCTGATTCAGCACGCCGCAGCTCAGAGCACGGGCGCAGCGGAAGAGAAGCCCGCATCGACCGACGCGGCCCAGAAGGCGCAGGCCGAGACCAAGCTGGAGGCGGTGGTCGTCTCCGGCTCGCGTATCAAGCGCGACAACTTCGGCGGCACTCCGGCCCCCTTGCAGATCATTCGTAACGAAGACGCGGCCTTGGCAGGCTTTGCCTCGACCACCGAAGTGCTGCAGAGCACCTCCGTCACCGGCGGCCAGGGGCAGATCAACAACGCCTACGGCGGCTTCGTCGTCGAGGGTGGCCCGGGTGTCAACACCATCGGTCTTCGCGGCTTTGCGCCGACCCGTTCGCTTGTGCTGCTGAACGGTCGCCGCCTGGCGCCGTCCGGCTCGCGCGGCTCCATCGGCGCGGCTGACCTGAACACGCTGCCCAGCGCGGTGATCGATCGCATCGAGGTGCTGAAGGACGGTTCGTCCTCCATCTACGGCTCCGACGCGGTGGCCGGCGTGATCAACATCATCACGAAGAAGAACCTGAGCTCGATCACGCTGGATGCTTCGGTGAACAAGACCGAGAACGGCGGCGGCGACTCGCGCAATTTCTCGATCTCCGGTGGTCGTGTCAGCGACACCTCGCGTTTCCTTGCTTCCTACCAGTACACCGGCCGCAGCGATCTGACCCTGGCCGATCGTGACTGGACTCAGTGCAATACCGACTACCGCCGCACCAGCGCCAATGGCGTGGTCGGCGATTGGGGCAGCTTCGATTTCGTCGACCCGCGCACTGGCAAGCCCAAGTGCTACCCCATCAGCGGCACGGGTTCCAACGGCGTCACCATCAACACCATCGGTACCAGCTCGGCTGCTGGCGTTGGCGCTCCTGGCTCGGTCGGCACCTCCTTCAATCGCTGGCGTCCGAACTCGGGCGTGACCACCGGGCTCGTGGGCTGGGAAGGTGTGGGCGGCGGCGCCAACAACCTGAACGTCCGCGACACCTTCGATCCGCGCATGCTGAACAGCTCGTTGATCTCGCCTGTGCGCAACCACAACTTCTATGCGCAGGGTGGCGTCGACGTTCCGGCCTTCGGCGATGCCGAGTTCTACTGGGAGCTGATGTACAACCGCCGCGAGTCGGAGCAGACCGGCTATCGGCAGCTGACGCTGGACTACGCCAAGGGCAGTCCGCTGATCCCGGCCAACCTCGCCTTCAGCACCATCCTGCCGGCAGGCGGCAGCAACATCACTGGCGGTGCGGCCACGGGCGTTCGCGCCTTCATCGGCTTTGGCAACACCTCGTCCAGCCAGACCGTCGACTTCACGCGGGCTGTTGCCGGCCTGCGCGGCTCGCTGCCCAAGTTCGGTTGGGACTACGATGTGGTGGCGACGCACAGCGAAAGCCGTGGTACCTACACCCAGGACACCTTCCTGATCGATCGTCTGTCGCAGAGCCTGCGGGTCACCGGCAGCGCTGCCACGGGCTTCACCTGTGTCGATCCTTCCAACGGCTGTGTGGCTGCGCCGGCACTGAGCAGCGCCGTCGTCGCCGGCCAACTGCCCAAGGCCTGGGTTGACTTCGTGTTCCGCCCGCACACCGGTGTGGCCAAGTACAAAGAAGACGTGGTTTCCGGCTCGATGACCGGCCCGGTCGCGCAACTGCCTTACGGCAAGATGAAGGCAGCCGTTGGTGCCGAATGGCGCCGCTTCTCGCTGGACGATTCGCCTTCCGAAGACTCGGTGAATGGCAATCTGTTCGGCCTGACTGGCTCCTTGCCGACGCGCGGCAGCGACCAGGCCATGGACGCATTCGCCGAGATCGAGGCGCCCCTGCTGAAGAACCTGCCGCTGGCGCATGAGCTGACCGTCTCTGCATCGACCCGCTATGCCGACTACAAGTCCTATGGCGCGGGCTCGACCTACAAGGTCGGTGCGGTGTGGTCGCCGGTGAAGTGGCTGTCGCTGCGTGGTACCAATGGCACCTCCTACCGTGCGCCTGCCGTGTACGAGCAGAGCCTGGGTGCTACGACGGGCTTCATCAGCAACACCAACGATCCGTGCAACAACTGGGACTCGGCTGCCAATGCTGGTACGGCCCGCGCCGCGAACTGCCAGAGCGAAGGCCTGCCGGCTGGCTTCACGCAGAACAACAGCATCACCGTGATCAGCTCGGGCGGCAAGGACACCGGCCTGAAGGCAGAGACGTCCAAGAACGCGACCTGGGGCGTGATCTTCCAGCCGACCCTGCCGGCCGGCTGGGGTGATCTGTCGCTGGCGGTGGATCGCTTCGACATCGTGGTCGACAACGGTGTGTCTCGCTTGACCGGTGGCCAGATCCTGCAGCGCTGCTACGACGATCCGGCCTTCCGCAGCGGTGGCGGTTTCTGCCGACTGGTGGCAGCACGCACGCCGTCCAACGCGCTGAGCGTGACGAGCGGCTATGTCAACCTGGCGACGGACGCTGTCCGCGGCTATGACTACACCGCGCGCTATGCCAACAATGTCGGCATCGGCCGACTGGGTGTGGACCTGACGCTGACCGAGTACCACGAGCAGGCGAACAAGCTGTTCCCCGAGGATCCCCTGGACGATGTGAACGGCACGATCGGCAGCCCCCGTTGGTCCGGCGCCATGGACGTGCGGTACAAGTTCAAGGACTGGAACGTCTACTACGGCCTGGAATGGGTTGGCAAGATGGATTCCTATGGCTACCTGGGTCAGGACCCGGCCACCAGCACCTACAAGCTGGACACGCCGAGCTACTTCCTGCACAGCCTGTCCCTGACCTACACGGACAGCGTCAGCAAGTGGAAGGCCACGCTGGGCGTGCGCAATCTGACCGACGCCAAGCTGCCGATGATCTCGGCGCAGGCCGGTTACAACCGCGTGGGCAACGCGCCGCTGTATAGCGGCTACGACTACACCGGCCGCCGCGTGTTCCTGAACCTGTCCAAGTCCTTCTAAGCAGGGCTGCGGACCAAGCGAATGCTGGCAGCCTATGGCTGCCAGCTTTTTTTATGGGAGAAGAACTCCATGCCAATGCGACTTGATCCTTCCTGGGCGCGCCGGGCGCTCGTCTTGGCCGTCAGCAGCGTGCTGATGGGGCAGGCAGCCATCGCGAACACGCCAGCAACGCCAAGTCCCATCAGCGTTCCTTCCGAGGAGCTGCTCGCGCAGTTCCCGCAGATGACAGGCTTTCAACTGTCTCCCGACGGCAAGCACATGCTGGCCATCGAGAGTCAAGGCGATACGCGCAACATCCTCGTGTGGAAGCTGGACAACCTGTCGGCCAAACCGACCGTGATCGGTGCAAGCGCGATGCAGATCCGCCGCGCTTCGTTCCTCAAGAACGACATGCTCCAGGTCGAGCTGACGCAGCCCTATGACCTGCGCACCGACGTGGTCACCAAGACCTTCATCAACAAGCTCCTGTTCACCGACCTGGAAGGCAAGGTCTGGAAGGAGCCCATGGCCTCGGCCGAGATCGCGCGCTCCGACGAAGCCAAGTTGCGCCAGGCGCTGGCCAGTCCCTCGGTGCTGAGCCGCATGCCCAAGGACCCTGACCACATCGTGGTCGAGAGCGACTCCAGGGGCGACAGCCGCGACGTCTATCGCTACAACGTGCGCACCGGCGCCTCGCAGCGCCTGATGCGTCTGGGCGAGAACGACGGCCAGGTCTGGGTGGATGGCTCCGGTCAGGTCTGGGCCAAGGCGCGATATGCCACCGAAGACAAGGGCGCCTATGTGGCGATCGACTTCCGCAACAAGGCCGGCGAGTGGGAGGAACACTTCCGCAGCTACGTCAAGGATCGCGATGTGATCGACGTCGTTCGGCGTGGCAGCAAGCCAGGCACGGTGATCCTGCGCAGCAATGTGGGGCGCGAGTTCACCGCGCTGCTCGAATACGACATCGCCGAGCGCAAGACCGTCTCCACCGTGTTCGAGCACAAGTTCTTCGACGCCAGCAATGTGCGTGTCGTTCACCCGAGCGACGAACTGAGCGAAGACGGCTTCGATGGCTATGTCTACCAGGGCGTCTTTGGCGACGACGTGCACTGGGCCAATCCGAAGATCGAGTCCGTGGTCAGCGGCTTGGCAAAGGCCCTGGGCATCGAAACCACGCAGCAGGAGCTCGTCAACGTGACCACCGGCGCGCGCGCGACCGTGCCGTCGACCGGTGCAGTTAGCGTGCAGTTGCGGGCCTACCTGCCTGGCGACGTGCCGACCTACCTGGTGCGCGTCAGCGGCAAGGCCTATCCGACCGAGCACTACCTGCTTCGCGGCCAGAAGCTCATGCTGCTCGCGCGCGAGTTCCCGAAGCTGGACAGGCGCTCGCTGGGGACAGCCAGCTTCGTCTACTACAAGGCGCGTGACGGACTGAACATCCCTGCCTACCTGACCGTGCCGAACAAGGAACTGTGCGGCCCCGGCCCTTACGCTGCCGTCATCCATCCGCACGGCGGTCCCTGGGCGCGCGACAACATGGACTTCGACTACTCGGGATGGGTGCCCCTGATGGTGTCGCGCTGCCAGGTGGTCCTGCAGCCGCAGTACCGCGGCTCGGCTGACTGGGGCCGCTCGCTCTGGCTGGCTGGTGATGCCGAGTGGGGTCAGAAGATGCAGGACGACAAGGACGATGGCGCCAAGTGGCTGGTCAGCGAGAAGCTGGCGGATCCCAAGCGCATTGCGATGTTCGGCTTCTCCTACGGTGGTTATGCGGCCTTCGCCGCCTCGGTCCGCCCCATGGGTCTCTACAAGTGTGCGATCGCCGGTGCCGGTGTGTCGGACATCGAGCGCATCTGGGCCAGGTTCTACTCCAACCCCTTCTTCCGCCAGCGCCAGGCGCCGACGGTCAAGGGCCTCAGCCCGGCGAAGAAGGCCGACCAGATCGAGATCCCCATCATGGTCTACACCGGTGACCGGGACCAAATCGTGCCGGAGATCCAGTCGGAGCTCTTCGTCGACAGGGCCAAGGCGGCCAAGAAGCCGGTGGAGTACCACCTGCTGAAGGACTACGCGCATGGCCCGGCTTGGACGCGGGCGACCAACACGCATCAGCTGAAGCTGATCAGCAACTACTTCAAGAGCGGTTGCGGCGGCGGAGGCCTTTGAGCCTGGTGCTCATCGCCTGAGGCGCTGATGCGCCTCAGGCGACCGCACTCCATCAGCGCCGGCCTCGTGCCGGCGCTCTCGCATGGGCCGCTGCTTGGGCCAGGGCCTGCCTCATAGAATCCTGCGTCATGGACGATACCGACAATGGACAGCCCGTTGCAGACTGAAGTCCTTGTCATCGGTGCCGGCCCGGCCGGCAGCGCCGCCGCGCGATGGCTGGCGCAGGCCGGTGCGGATGTGCTGCTGGTCGACCAGCAGCCGCTGGGTCGCGACAAGATCTGCGGTGACGGCCTCATTCCCGATGCGCACAAGGCGCTGAAGCGGCTGGGGCTGCTCGATGCAGTGATGGCCCGCGCACAGCCGGTGGCTCATGTGGGCTGCATAGGCCCGCGCGGCGGACGCATCGACGTGCCGGGTTCGCTGGCGGTGCTGCCGCGGCGCGAGCTGGACGAGCTGCTGTGCCGCGGGGCGCAGGATGCCGGTGCGCGCTTCCTCGCGCCGGCGCGCTTCGAGCGGCCGCTCGAAGATGCGCAGGGCCGCGTCTGCGGCGCGGTGCTCAAACTCGGCGATGAAGAGCGCGACGTGCGCGCGAACTGGGTGATCCTGGCGACCGGCGCGGTGCCCAAGGCGCTCACTGCCGCCGGCATGTGCGAGCGCCACACGCCCAGCGGCGTGGCGCTGCGCGGCTATGTGCGCGCGCCGGCGATGGTCGGACGCATCAAGGCGATGGAGGTGGTGTGGAGCCGCGCGGTGCGTCCAGGCTATGGCTGGATCTTTCCGGCGCCGGACGGCTGCTTCAACATCGGTGTCGGGGTGGCCGACAGCCATCGCGCCAGCGAGGGCAAGGGCGCGAAGAAGGATGTCAACCTCCGTGCCATCTTCGACGCCTTCGTTGCCCATTACGCGCCGGCCGCCGAGCTGATGCGCGAAGGCGAGCTGCTCGGCGAGCTGAAGGGCGCACCGTTGCGCTGCACGCTCGAAGGCGCGCGCTGGACGCGCCCCGGCCTGCTGGTCACCGGCGAGGCGGCGGGCTCGACCTATTCCTTCACCGGCGAAGGCATAGGCAAGGCGATGGAAACCGGCCTGCTCGCCGCCGAGGCGGTGCTGGCCCATCGCGACGACGACGCGGCGGCGCGTGAGCGCTACGAAGCCTCGCTGCGCGCGCTCAAGCCCAAGTTCGACCTCTACCAGCGTGCCAACCGCGTCAATGCCTATCCCTGGCTGGCCGACCTGCTGATCTGGCGCGCCCAGAAGAGCGAGCGCCTGCTGCGCCGCATGAGCGGCGTGCTGGAGGAGACCAGCAACCCGGGCAATCTCGTGAGCGTCAAGGGCATCTCGCGGCTTTTCTTCGAGTAGGCAGAGATGCGACCGTATTCACAGACCCCGCGGGCCGAGCGCCGGGCCGCCCCAAGCCGGCCCGCATCCCCACGGGGGATCGGCCGCCGTACCTGGCGGGCGAGGGGCTGACATGTGCCAGCTCTTGGGCATGAATGCCAACACGCCGACCGACGTGATGTTCAGCTTCACCGGCCTAGCGCACCGGGCCGAGGAGCACAAGGACGGCTTCGGCATCGCCTTCTTCGAGGGCAAGGGCCTGCGCCACTTCGTCGACCACCACAGTGCGCGCGTCTCGCCGCTGGCCGAGCTGGTCAAGCACTACCCGATCAAGAGCGACAACGTCATCGCGCACATCCGCAAGGCCACGCAGGGTCGTGTCGCACTGGAGAACACCCATCCCTTCCAGCGCGAGCTCTGGGGCCGCTACTGGGTGTTCGCGCACAACGGCAATCTGGTCGACTTCCAGCCGCGCCTGCATGCTGCCTTCCGGCCGGTCGGCGATACCGACAGCGAGCGCGCCTTCTGCTGGCTGATGCAGGAGCTGGCCAAGGCGCATTGCGACGTGCCCAGCGTGGCCGAGCTCAGCCACACGCTGGCCGAGCTGATGCCGCAGCTGAACCGCCACGGCACCTTCAACATGCTGCTCTCCAACGGCCAGGCGCTGTGGGCGCATGGCTCGACCAAGCTGCACTACCTGCTGCGCCAGCATCCCTTCGGCCAGGCGCATCTGGCCGACGAGGACCTGAGCGTGGACTTTGCCGCCCACACCACCGCGCACGACCGCGTTGCCGTGATCGCCACCGAGCCGCTGACGCGCGACGAGCCCTGGGTGGCCTTCCAGCCCGGCGAGCTCAAGGTCTTCGAGGGCGGTTCTGTGCGTGCCCGATGAGGGCGACGCCCCCGAGCCCGCCGCCGCGCCTCCGCCATTCGTCCGCCCGATCTGCAGCTCGCCGCACAGCGCCACGCGGCCTCGCTGGCCCTGCCTAGACTCCGGCCCATGAGTACCGAGACCCAACTCAACCGATTCCAGCGCTGGTACTTCGCCTGGGCCGAGCCCTACTACCAGCGCATGGAGCCGCAAATGCAGGCCCAGGCGCGGGCCATGGACCGCTTTCTCTACAGCCGCCGCGGACTTGGCGTCTGGTTGGGTCTGGCTGGCGCCTGGCTGGGCAGCAGCGCGGGGCTGATAGTCGCCGGCATGCCCTGGGCGATGGCGCTCGCCCTGCCCCTGCTGATCCTGGGCGCACTCCTGGTGCTGGTACTGGGGGCCTGGCTGATGCCCGAGAAATACCGGCTGCGCAGCGGCTCCCATCTGCCCGGGGTGCTGCTCAGTGTGCTGATCGGCATCGTCAGCGGCTGGGTGCTGATGCGCCTGATTCTCAAGGGCTCAGGCGTGTTTTACGACCTGCCGTATGAGCTGGAAGGCCTGCTGCGCATCGGCGTGCCGGCCGGGCTGGGAGGCATGCTGCTCATCGCCGCGCTCACCGGCGTGACGGCGGCGGCCAGGCGCTACCAGCTGCAGCAGGAGCTGCAGGAGGCGCGAGTCGCCGAGGAGCGCGAGCGCATGGCGCGCGAAGCCAGCGAGGCACGGCTGCGCCTGCTGCAGGCGCAGATCCAGCCGCATTTCATCTTCAACACCCTGTCGGCCGTGCAGCACTGGGTGGACAGCGGTGATGCCCGCGCCAGCGAGCTGCTGCGGGCGCTGACGGCCTTCCTGCGCGGCTCGGCCGAGCTGATGCTCAAGCCCCAGGTCAGCCTGGCCGAGGAGCTGGCGCTGGTGGGCCATTACCTGATCGTGATGCGGGCGCGCTGGGGCGAGCGCCTGCGCTACCAGCTCGACATCGACGCAGCCACCGCCGAGCGCGCGCAGCTGCCGCCAGGCATCGTGCTCAGCCTGGTGGAGAACGCGCTGGAGCATGGGCTGGCGCCCACGCTGGCCGGCGGCAGTCTGCAGATCAGTCTGCAGGCGCAGCGTGAAGGCTGGCGCCTGCGCATCGTCGACGATGGAGTCGGCCTGGCCGAGGGCTGGCAGGAAGGGCTGGGCGTGGGCAACAGCCGCGCACGCCTGGAAGCGGCCTTCGGCCCGCGGGCCCGGCTGTTGCTGTGCAATCGGGACAGCGGGGGCACCGAGGTCTGCCTGGAGGTGCAGCGCGAGGGAGGGGCGACATGAGCGCAGAGCAAGAAACGAAGCGTCTGGACTGGAGCCAGTACTGGTATCCGGGGCCGACGCGCGTCTTCAGCCGCGACGAGATGGATCGCGCCGGCAGCCAGCGCTGGCCGCGCATGATCGAGCACTATGTGCTGGGCAATCTGTTTGTAATTCTGGCCGTCAGCTACTCGCAGATGCCGCGTCAGCAGGCGCCGTTCATCTTCGCGGGCATGCTGCTGCTGACGCTGCTGGGCTTGCAGGTGGCGCGCTGGCTGTGGCTGCGCCCGACCCGCCGGGACCTGAATCTGATGACGCTGGTGGCGGGCGTGCTGTTCATGCTGCTGAGCTATGCCGGCGTGCGCATCCTGGGCCGGGATTGGATGGATCTGCCGGTGATGCTGATGGCGGCCTGGTTCTTCGCGGCGGCCAGCGGCTGGTGGTTCCTGGTGATCTTCCGCGTGCAGCAGATCGAGTCGCGGCTGCGCGAACTGGACGACCAGCGCCGCCATGCCGCCATGCAGACGCAGCTGCTGCAGGCACAGATCCAGCCGCACTTCCTGTTCAACTCGCTGGCCTCACTGGACCACTGGGTGGCTGGCGGTGACGCGCGCGCCACGCCGCTGCTGCGCGCGCTGACCGGCTATCTGCGCGCCACGCTGCCGCTGTTCAACCGCGAGCGCATCCGGCTGGGCGAAGAACTGGCTGCGGTGCGCGAATACCTGGCGGTGATGCAGGCCCGTGTCGGTGAGCGACTGCGCGTGGACATCGAGATCGCGCCCGGACTGGAGGATCAGCTGCTGCCGCCCGCGCTGCTGCTGACCCTGGTGGAGAACGCCATCGAGCATGGCGTGATGCCCAAGCTGGGCGCCGCCTGCGTGCGCATCGAGGCGCGGCGCGTGGACGGCAAGATGCAGCTCTGCGTCAGCGACGACGGGCCGGGCTTGGCTGACGATGGCACGCCGGCCGTCGGCGCCCGTGGCGTCGGGCTGGCCAACAGCCGCGAACGCCTGGCCCAGGCCTTCGGCGACGCTGCCAGCCTCGCGCTGGCCAACTCGGCCCAGACCGGCGGCTGTGTCGCCACGCTGAGCCTGCCGCTGCAGACCGCGGTGCAGGGAGAGCACACGCGATGAGCACTGCGATGACGAAGCTGCAGCGCGCCAGGGCCTGGTTCGCCGCGCTGGACTGGCATGTGGTGCTGATGCTGGGCCCGCGCCACAAGTTCAGCGAGGCGCAGTGGCAGCTGCTGGGCCAGCGCGCCTCGGGCATCTCGCCCAGCGTGCAGGCCGCCTCGGTCGTCAGCGCGCTGGCGCTGGCGATCCTGCTGAGCTGGATGCTGGAGCCTGCGCTGCGAGTGGCCGGCTTCATCGTCGACTTCGTGATGGCGCTGGCGCTGATGCGCGTGGCCGCCTGGGTGTGGCGCCGGCCGACGATGCGCTCGCTGTATCTAGGCTACCTGTGGGTGATCGCGATCAGCATCTGCAGCAACTTCCTGCTGGGCGTCTACGCGGGCTTCATGCACCTGGACTTCTCGGTGGGCAAGACCACGGTGGCCCAGATGGGCCTGGCGCTGCTGCTGCTGGCCAGCTTCGGGCTGTGGGTGCTGGCGATGTGGCGCAACGAGTTCCTGGCCGACTGGCTGCACGACCAGCGCCTGCGCGAGCAGGCCGCCGAGCTGGCGCGTCAGCTCTCCAGTGCGCAGATCCAGCCGCACTTCCTGTTCAACTCGCTGGCCTCGCTGCAGCACTGGGTGGCCAGCAAGGACGACCGCGCCGCGCCGATGCTGGCTTCGCTGACGGCCTATCTGCGTGCCACGCTGCCGCTGTTCGACCGACCGCTGCTGTCGGTCGGCGAGGAGGGCGAGGCGGTGCGACGCTATCTGGAAGTGATGCAGGCGCGGCTGGGTGAGCGCCTGCGCTTTCGGGTCGAGATCAGCGACGCCGCCGCGGCCCGCCAGCTGCCGCCGGGGCTGCTGCTGACCCTGGTCGAGAATGCCGTCGAGCATGGTGTGCAGCCGCAGCTCTCCGGTGGCGAGGTGCTGCTGCGGGCCGAGGTGCTGGCCGACGGCAGTCTGCAGGTCGAGGTGATCGACGATGGTCCCGGCGTCGCTGCCGAGCTGGAGTTCAGTGCCGCCACGCAGGCGCAGACGACAGGCGCCGACGCCGGGCACGGCCTGCGCAACAGCTCGCTGCGCCTGGCCCAGGCCTTTGGTTCGCGGGCCCGGCTGCGCCTGGCGCCGGCCGAGCCCGGAGGCTGTCTGGCCCAGGTGCTGGTGCAGCCGGAGGCGGCCGCACCAGCGTCGAGCTGAGCGGCTCGCCGACAACAACAGAGCAAGAGAGATAGAGAGGACGCACAGCAATGATGATGACGATGACGAGCAAGCCCCTGACCGCGCTGATCGCCGACGACGAGGAGGGCCCGCGCGAGCAGCTGCGCGCCGCGCTGGCCCGGCTGTGGCCGGAGCTGCAGATCGTGGCCGCCAGCGTGCATGGCGTCGATGCCTGGGACGACTTTCTCGCGCATGAGCCGGCGATCTGCTTCCTGGACATCCGCATGCCAGGCCTGACCGGCCTGGAGGTGGCCAGCCGCATGGCCGCCACCGCCAATCCGCCGCAGGTGGTGTTCGTGACCGCGTATGGCGACCATGCGCTGTCGGCCTTCGAGGCCGGTGCGGTGGACTATGTGATGAAGCCGGTGGACGATGCGCGGCTCGGCCAGGCCATCGCCCGGCTGAAGAGCCGGCTGCAGACCGCCGAGGCCGGACCCGACCTGCAGGCCCTGCTCAAGCAGCTGCTGCCGGCCATGGCGCCGCCGCGGCCCAAGCCCATCCAGGCCTCGCTGGGCCGCGAGGTGAAGATGATCGCGCCCGAGGACGTCATCTACTTCGAGAGCGACAACCGCTACACGCGCGTGGTGTACGACGGCGGCGAGGCGCTGATCCGCACGCCGCTGAAAGAATTGCTGGCCCAGCTCGACGCCGAGCAGTTCTGGCAGGTGCATCGCTCGGTGATCGTCAACAGCCGCTGTATCGCCAGTGCGATACGCGTGGACGAGAGCTCGATGGTGCTCACGCTCAAGGGCCGCGAGGAGAAGCTGCCGGTCTCGCGCCAGTTCCAGGGTCTGTTCAAAGGACAGTGAGTGGCGCGATGCGCACGCGTCTGCGCCGCTGCGGGTCTGCAGCACTCGACAGCGGCGGGCGTGTCGGCACAATCGATTGCTTGTGCTCCAGTCCTGTCCTGCACCGATGCCTGCTCTACCCCAACCGCGTTTCGACCAGTTCTACCGCTACACCGAACTGACCCAGCTGCTCTTCGCCTATGCGGAGGCGCTGCCCAACCTGATCTCCGTGCGCTCCATCGGCAAGAGCCATGAGGGCCGGGACATCTGGCTGCTGGTGATCACCAACACCGCCACCGGTGCCGACGTGGACAAGCCGGCCTTCTGGCTGGACGGCAATATCCACGCCTCCGAGCTGAGCGCCTCCACCGCCTGCCTGTACTACCTGCACGATCTGGTCGGCAAGTACGGCAGCGACCTGCAGGTCACGCAGCTGCTCGACACCCGCGTGATCTACATGGTGCCGCGGCTGTGCCCGGACGGCGCCGAACTCGCGCTGGCCGAGCGGCCGCGCCACATCCGCAGCTCGGTGCGCGCCTACCCGTACGACGAGGAGCCGGTCGATGGCCTGACGATGGAGGACATCGACGGCGACGGCCGCATCCTGACGATGCGCGTGCCCGACCCCAACGGCACCTACAAGAAGCATCCCGACGAGCCGCGCCTGATGGTGGCGCGCGAGCCCGGCGAGTTCGGCGGCGAGTACTACCGGCTGATCCCCGAGGGCTTCATCAAGAACCACGACGGCCTGACGGTCACGGTCAACCCCGATCGTGAGGGCCTGGACCTGAATCGCAACTTTCCCAGCGACTGGCGCCAGGAGTACCAGCAGGTCGGTGCGGGTCCGTTCCCGACCAGCGAGCCCGAGGTGCGTGCGATGGTCGAGTTCTTCGCCACGCATCCGAACATCGGCGCGGCGATCAGCTATCACACCTACAGCGGCGTGATCCTGCGTCCGATGGGCAGCTGCAGCGACGACGACATGATCCAGGAGGATCTGTGGAGCATCAAGCGCTTCTCCGAGCTGGGCGAGAAGCACACCGGCTACCCGGCCATCAGCAGCTGGCACGACTTCAAGTACCACCCCAAGGAGATCATCACCGGCACACAGCAGTGGGTCTATGAGCACCTCGGCGCGCTGTTCTGGGTGGTGGAGATCTGGTCGCCCAACAAGGAAGCCGGCATCGAAGGCTACAAGTGGATCGACTGGTTCCGCGACCATCCGGTCGAGGACGACCTGAAGCTGCTCAAGTGGAGCGACGAGCAATGCGGCGGTCAGGCCCATGTGGACTGGAAGCCCTTCATGCATCCGCAGCTGGGCGCCATCGAGATCGGCGGCTGGGACAAGATGAACTACTGGCGCAACCCGCCGCCGCATCTGCGCGAGCGCGAGGCGGCGCGCTTCCCCGGCTGGATGAACCAGATCGCGCTGTCGCTGCCGCGCCTGGAGCTGCTGCGCACCGAGGTGCGCGCGCTCGGCCCCGACACCTGGCGCGTGCGCATGGCGGTGGCCAACACCGGCTACCTGCCTGCCTACGTGACCAAGCGAGCGCTGGAGCGCAAGGTGGTGCGCGGCGTGATGTTCGAGATCCACCTGCCCGGCGGCGATCCCGAGATCAGCCTGATCGGCGGCAAGGAGCGCATGGAAGGCCCGCAGCTCGAGGGCCACGCGCCCAAGGCCACCCAGCTGGCCTTCCTGCCCAACCGCGAGATCACCGCCGACCGTGCGGTGGGCGAGTGGGTGGTGCGCGCCCCCAAGGGCACGCGCCTGGCGCTCACCGCCAGTGCGGCGCGCGCCGGCACGGTGCGCACGGAGGTGTCGCTCGATTGAGCCTGGCGGCCGGCTAGCTGAGGGGCTGAGCTTGGACCGCCAGGTTCAGGTCTCGGCCTGCTCGTCGAGCCAGGCCTGGAGTTCGGCGGGTAGCGCTTCGCGTTCGTCGGCAGACGGCCAGGGCGCGCCCGCAGCAAGCAGCAGCTGCAGGCAACCCAGGTAATCGGCGCCGGGCTGGGGCAGATGCGCCGCGGCATGGAATAGGCTGCCCATCACGTCGCCGCCATAGCCGTTGCTCTCCTGCCAGCTGGCGCCATGCCTCAGCAGCAGTTGCACCAGCGCCGCGTCACCGTTGAACGCTGCCTGGTTCAGCGCGCTGGCCTGCCAGTCGCCGGGCACCGACACCGGCCAGCCCAGCGACAGCATCAATGCCACCGATTCATGCATGCGGCGCTGCGCCTGGTCGGGCAGCAGCCTCAGCTCCTGCGCCGACAGCTGGGCCAACAGTCCGGGTCGTTCGTGCAGCAGGGAGCGGGCCGACTCGGCATCGGCAGCGGCGCAGGCGGCCAGGAAGCGCAGCGGCGCCGATGGCAGCTCGGCGCGCGCGCCCTGCGCTTCGAGTAGCGCGAGCGCCTCGGCTTCGCCCAGCAGGGCGGCCAGCGTGGCGGGTGTGTGCCCTTGCGCGTCGCGGGCCTGCAGATCGGCGCCCCGCTGGATCAGCAGGCTGAGGCAGGCGATCGATCGACCGCGGCGCAGCGCATGGTGCAGCGCCGTGCCGCCGCTGGGGCCGCGCTCATTGACATCGGCGCCTTGCGCCAGCGCCAGCTGCAGCCCGGCCGGGTCCTCGAAGTCGAGCAGGCGCAGCAGTGCATTCGTGCCCTGCCAGCGCGCGCCGCTGGCCAGCAGCTGGCGCAGTTGCTGTGCGGCGCGTGTGCGTTCGGGGTCCTCGCAGGCGTGGTAGAGCGACTCGCCGTCGTTGGGCTCGGCACCCGCAGCCAGCAGCGCGGCGGCGATGGCCGGGCTGCGCGCGCGGTCGATGGCGCCATAGAGTACAGGCAGGCTCGAGGCCTGCGGCCCGGCCGCTGCCGGGGTCTGCGGCAACGCGGGGTCCGGCATGCGGGCGTTGGGGTCGGCGCCGGGCAGCGCCAGCAGGGCCTCGGCACTGCGCTGCAGCGCCGTGGACCAGGGCTCGCCCAAGCGATGCAGCCCGGAGAAGCAGACATAGGCCAGCGCCGGCGCGTCGAAGGGTGGCAGGCGCTGCGTCGAAGGCGGCAAGCGGTCCAGGCTGTCGAGACCGCCCTGCACCAGGGCCAGCGCGGGACGCAACGCAGGCGGGCAGGCGCCGTGCCGCGGCAGTTGCTGCATCAGGGCCAGTGCGCGCTCGGGCTGCGGGCCATCCCAGCCCCGGCCTATGGCCAGTTCGAGGATGCGCGTCACCAGCGCGTTGGCGTCCAGCGCGCGCGCCTGCTGCTGCGCCTGTACGGCGTGCTGCAAGGCCGGCCAGCCGGCAAAGCCCAACTCGCGGGCGATGACCAGCTGCGCCTGCGCGAGCCGGGCCGGCTGCTGCTCTCGGCAGTAGGGCGCGGCGCGCTCCAGGCTGCGCGCATCGCCAGCCTGCCAGGCGCGCAGCAGTTCGCGGGCCTGCCGCTTGAGCTGCTGCAGATCGGCGCGTTCGGGAAGGGCGGGCTGCGGCGCAGCTCCGTCGTGGGTCGTCAAGGGACACCTCCATGCGTATCAAGCCTGCGATCCGCACTGTCAGGCCGCACAAAGGCGGTGAGAAGATGCGATGACGGGACAAGAGGCGGGCTCCTGTCCTTCCGGGTGGGCTCGGCCCTGCCTGCGGATCCAGCAGCGCCCCGGATGGCGCTGGATCGGCATGGTGCCACAAACAGCGGCGACGCTTCGCGTCTCAGTTAGGTGCCTGCCGATCCTGCTCCGCCGCGGCCAGCATCGCTTCGCGCCACAGCCGCGCGGGAATGAAACTGCGCAGCTGCTCCATCGCCTTGGCGATCAGCTCCGGGTGCAGCTCATGGCCGATGTCGGGGCGGATGTCGGCGGTGATGTCGGCGCCCAGCGCGACCAGCTGCTTGGCCGCACGCACCACATCCTGGTAGGGCAGCACATCGTCGGCCATGCCGTGGAACAGGTGCACGCTGACCTCCTGCGGCGCGTGTGCGGGCAGGCTCGCGTAGCGGCTGCCAAAGGCGAGCACGCGGCCGGCCAGCTTCTCTTCGGCCTGCACGGCCTCCAGCGCCAGCATGCCGCCCTGAGAGAAGCCGGCCAGCGCCACGCGCTCCCAGGACAGTTCGAACTGTGCCGCCCAGGCGCGCACCTCGGCGATGAAGCCTGGCAGCGCATCGGCGATCGCCTCGGTGTCCTGGCCATGCGGCGAGAACCACTGGAAGCCGGCGCCGCCACCCGGCAGTCGCTCGTCGGGCTGAGGTCCCTGCAGCGAGAGCACGGCGGCCTGCGGGTACTGTTCGCGCAGCGCCTGCGCCAGCGGCCGCATCTGCGTGGCGTTGGCGCCCAGTCCGTGCAGCAGCAGGAAGAGCAGCTCGGGCCGGCCATTGGTGGGGAGTAGCGCCAGGGCCCGGCTGCGATCGTCGGCGGATGGTTTCATGGTGTACGGATTGTGGCGTGGCTGTGCGCCAGGCGCAGCAGCAGTCGCGCGCCGCGCTGCGATTCACGTATGCTGAGGTCGTCTGGTGCCAACGGAGTTGTTTGAGCCATGGTTGCCGAATCGCAGTCCATACCCGAGCCGCAGGCCACCGTGCTGGTGGTGGACGACATGACCGAGAACCTCGCTGTCCTTGGTCAGCTGCTGCGCCCTTTCTATCGCGTGCGGGTCGCCAATTCCGGCAGCCATGCGCTTCGGGTGGCGGCCAGCGAGCCGCGGCCCGACCTGATCCTGCTGGACGTGATGATGCCGGAGATGGATGGCCACGAGGTGCTGCGCCAGCTCAGGTCGCAATCCGGTACGGTCGACATCCCGGTGATCTTCGTCACCGCGCTGGACGCCGACGAGGACGAGGAAAAAGGCCTCGCCCTGGGCGCGGTGGACTATGTCACCAAGCCGATCAAGCCGGCCTTGCTGCTGGCGCGCGTGCGCGCTCAGCTCGAGCTCAAGAAGGCGCGCGACTGGCTGGCACACCAGAACGAGTATCTGGATGCCGAAGTCCACCGCCGCATGCTGGAGAACGAGCTGATCAAGGAGGTCAGCCTGCATTCGCTGGCCCTGCTGGCGGAAAAGCGCGACAACGAGACCGGCAACCACCTGTATCGCACCCAGGCCTACGTGACCACGCTGATCCGGCGCCTGCGCCCGCATCCACGCTTTCAGGCCGAACTGGCCAACCCGCTGCACTGTGGTCGCATCTCGCGGGCCGCGCCGCTGCACGACATCGGCAAGGTGGGCATTCCCGACGCCATCCTGCTCAAGCCGGGCAGGCTGACGCCGGAGGAATTCGAGATCATGAAGCAGCACGCGCAGATCGGACGCGAGGCGCTGGGCGACGCCATCGCGCGCGCGCGCGTGCACTTCGACGAGGCTGCAGCCCAGGGGGGCACCGGTGCCTACAGCTTGTCGCCGCTGGCCTTTCTGGAGGTGGCGCAGGACATCGCCGGCGGCCACCATGAGAAGTGGGATGGCAGCGGCTATCCGCAGGGCCTGGCCGGCGAAGCGATCCCGTTGGCAGCCCGGCTGATGGCGGTGGCCGACGTGTTCGATGCGCTGATGTCGCGCCGTCATTACAAAGAGGCCATGCCGCTGGAGAAGGTGCTGGAGATCATGCGCGAGGGGCGCGGCAAGCACTTCGACCCGGACATCCTCGACGCGCTGTTCGACAGCCTGGATGAGTTCATCGACATTTCGCGGCGCTATGCCGATGTGCACTGAGCCCCGTATCGGGAGCCGTTCAAAGGAGTTGTGATGACTTGCGCTGCGACCAGACTTCTGCGCGGTCCCCGGGCCCTATCGCTCGCTGCCGGGCTGCTTCTGCTGCTGCCTGGCGTGGCTGCGGCGCAAGCGGTGGCGCCGACCTCTGCGGCGGCCGCGGCGCCCGCCTTCGTCGAGCAGTTCGCCTCGCGTGCCCAGGTCGAGGCCCTGCGCAACGGTGGCTTCGTGCTCTATATGCGCCACGGCACCACTGACAACAGCCGCGCCGACCAGGTGCCGGTCAATCTGGACGACTGCAGCACGCAGCGCTTGCTCAATGACGAGGGCCGTGCCTTGGCCCGCCAGGTCGGCGAGGCGATGCGCCGTGCGCGCGTGCCCATCTTCGAGGTGGTGCACAGCCCGCTGTGCCGCACGCGTGAGACGGCCGAACTGGCCTTCCCCGAACTGCCGCGTCGCAGCGAGCGACTGTTGATGTACACCGCCAATCTCAGCAGCGCGCAGAAGCAGCCGGTGCTGGAGATGACGCGCCGGCTGCTTTCCGAGCCTGTGCCGGCTGGCAGCAACCGTGTCGTGATCGCACATGCACCGAACATGGCCGATCTGATCGGCTACTTCGTCAAGCCCGAGGGCACGGTGCTGATCCTGCTGCCGCAGAGCAACGGCCGCTTCGAGTATCTGGCGAGCATCCCGCCCGCCCGCTGGTCGCAACTGTTGGGGGATGCGGCACGGTGATGAACAGCCATGCGCTGCGCTTTGTGCGGCGGGGCCGCCGCTGGCGCTTCCTCGCCTTGTTCTTCGTGCCGATGGCCTTGGCTCTCGGTGCCGGTGTCGGCTACGGGCTGTGGTCAGACAGCGAGAACCGTGCGCTGCTGACGCGCAGCAGCGCCGAACTGCGCGCCGACATGGATGCCTCCGCCGAGGCGCTGGCGCTCAGCGAGGGCCTGCTGCAGGTGCAGCAGCGGGTCAGCGCGCTGTTGCAGGCGGCGCTGGACCGCTCGATGGACGAGGCCAGGCTCTACGCCGAGCACAGCGCAGTGGTCGATCAGCTCGAGGTGCTGGAGCAGCGTCTGGCGCGGCTGCACCCGGAGCACAGCACAGCCGGTGCGAGCGTCGCGCAGGCGCAGGCACGTGCGCGGTTCGACGAGTTCCGTTCTGCCATCCTGCGCAGCACCGACCTCAGCATCATCGATGCCAGCCAGGCCAGCCGGCAACTCTCGCAGGCCGGCCAGCACTACCAGGCCTTCGCACAGCTGAGCTATGCGCTCAGCCGCCAGCTGCAGGAGCATGGCGCGGCGAGCAGCGAGGCGCAGATGCGCCAGGTGCTGGACAGCATGGCGGCGCGGCATCGGGTGTTGCTGGGTTCGGCGGTGGTGCTGGGCGCGCTGTGGCTGCTGATTGCCGGCTGGCTTGCGCGTCGCCTGGACATACTCAACGAGGCCATCCGTGACGTGCGCGACGATGGCGCGATCGAGAACCCCGAGCTGGCGCGCAGCATCCAGAAGATGGCCGAGCAGCCCCGCACGATGGTGGGCGCGCTGGCGCAGTCGCTGCTGAGCTTCTCGGCGCTGCAGCGTGAGCGCGATGCGGCACGCCGCGCCCTCGACGACGAGCGCCAGCAGCTGCAGGCGCTGATCCAGGGCATGCCCGATCTGGTCTGGCTGAAGGACGCCGCCGGCGCCTACCGCATCTTCAACCATCGCTTCCAGGCCTTGACCGGGCTCGATGCGCAGGCCCTTGTCGGCAAGACCGACGCGGACTTGTTCGAACCCGAGCAGGTGGCGCTGTATCGCGCCGCCGATGAGCGTGCGCTCGCCGGCAAGGGCAGCGTCGAGCTGCCGCCGCACTGGCGCCGCTTTGCCGATGGCCATGGCGAGCTGATTGCGGCTACCAAGACGCCGATCCACGACCGCGCCGGGCGGCTGCTCGGCGTGCTCGGTGTGGGAAGGGACATCACCGCGCTGCACCAGGCGCAGCAGGCCTTGCGCGAGCGCGAAGAGCTGTACTCCACCATGATCGAGCTGGCGCCGATAGGCATCGTGCTGGTCAGTCGCGACAGCGGGCGTTTCCTGAGCTTCAATGACGCCGCCCATGCCCCGCTGGGCTACAGCCGTGAGGAGTTTGCCGCGCTGACGGTCTTTGACCTCGCGGCGCAGCTGAGCCCCGACGAGCAGCAGGCCTGGCTGGCCAGGACGGCTCCGGGCGACAGCGCGGCCTTCGAAACCCGCCAGCGCTGCAAGGACGGCAGTACGCGCGAGTTCTGGGTGGCGATCAAGGGCATCCATCTGCAGGGGCGCGACTGCCTGAGCTGCATCACGATGGACATCACCGAGCGCAAGAAGGCAGAGCGCGAGCTGATGGAGCACCGCGAGCATCTGGAGCAGCTCGTCGCCGAGCGGACCGCCGCTCTGGCGCGCGCCGACGAAGAGCTGCGCATCATCTTCGATGCAGCCACCGTCGGCATCGCGCTGGTGCGGGATCGGCAGGTCATGCGCTGCAATGCGCGGCTGGAGCAGATACTGGGCCGCATGCCCGGCAGCCTGCTGGGCCAGCCCACGCGCCTGTGGTATGCCAGCGATGCCGACCATGCCGAAGTCGGGCAGTGGGTGGCGCAGATCCAGAGCAAGGGGGGCACCTTCAAGCGCGAGCTGCAGCTGCAGCGTGCCGACGGCAGCCTCTTCTGGGCTCGCCTGACCGGTGCGCGCCTGGATGCGCCGCCCGTGCATGACGCGCTGATCGCCATCGTCGAGGACATCAGCCAGGAGCATGCGGTGGCACAAGCGCTCCGCGAGGCCAAGGTGGCCGCCGAGAGCGCCAACCGGTCCAAGAGTTCATTCCTGGCCAATATGAGCCATGAGATCCGCACGCCGATGAACGCGATCATCGGCATGGCCCATCTGCTCGGCCGCGATGCGCTCAGCGAGCGGCAGCGACTGCAGGTGCAGAAGATCAGTGCTGCGGCCATGCACCTGCTGGCGGTGATCAACGACATCCTGGATTTCTCCAAGATCGAAGCCGGCAAGATGACCTTGGAGCCGATGGACTTCGAGCTCGAACGCGTGGTCGCCAATGCCTTCGCGCTGGTTGCCGACAAGGCCGAGGCCAAGGGCCTGGAGATGGTCGCCGACATCGGCACGCTGCCGCCGCTGCTGCATGGCGACGGCTTGCGCCTGAGCCAGGTGCTGCTCAATTACCTCAGCAACGCGGTGAAGTTCACCGAGAGCGGCAGCATCATGTTGCGCGGTGAGCTGGTGCGTGAGGACGGCGAGCAGCTCTGGCTGCGCTTCACGGTGCGTGACACCGGCATCGGCATCAGCGAGGAGCAGCAGGCGCGGTTGTTTGGCGCCTTCGAGCAGGGCGATGCATCGACCACGCGGCTGTACGGCGGCACCGGGCTGGGCCTGGCGATCTCGCGCCGGCTCGCCGAGCTGATGGGGGGCCATGTTGGCGCGGAGAGTGCGCCCGGCAGGGGCAGCAGCTTCTGGATCGAGCTGCCGCTGCGACGCGCCGCCGCCGCGCCGCCGCCGACCAGCGCCATGCCGCCGGGCAGCCATGTGCTGGTCGTCGACGACATGGACGAGGCCAGAGCCTTGCTGGCCGACCTGCTGGGCCGGCTGGGTGCACGCGTGGAGACGGCGCCGGGTGGCGAGCAGGCTCTGCAGCGCCTGCGCGAGGCCGAGGCGCACGGCGACGCTTTCGCGCTGCTGATGACGGATTGGCAGATGCCGGGCCTGAGCGGCAGCGAGCTGGTGGCGCGGCTGGACGGCCTCGGCCTGCGTCAGCGTCCGGTGTGCATCCTGGTCAGCGGCTCCAGCGGTTGCCCGCGCGAGGAGCTGGAGCGAGGCGGCTTCGCCGCCTTCGTGGCCAAGCCGGTGCTGCCGGCCACGCTGGCCGATGCGATCGCTCGCGCCTGGGGCCGCCACGGGCCCGAGTCGCAGCCGGCGGCCGCGCCGGCTCCGCAGGGGCGCCAGCACCGCATCCTCGTCGTCGAGGACAACGCGCTGAACCAAGAGGTGGCGGCCGAGCTGCTGCGCGAGCAGGGCCACGAGGTCGTCATTGCCTCCAACGGCCTGGAGGCCTTGGCGACGGCGCAGGCACAGGCCTTCGATCTCGTGCTGATGGATGTGCAGATGCCGCGCATGGACGGCCTGGAGGCGACGCGGCGTCTGCGCGCGCTGCCGGCCTATGCGCGCACGCCCATCATCGCGATGACGGCCAATGTCTATGCGCGGGATCGCGAGCAGGCGCTGGCCGCCGGCATGAGCGACCATATCGGCAAGCCGGTCGAACCGGTGCAGTTGCGCGAGGTGCTGGAGCGCTGGCTGCCTGCGCAGGAGACGGCGCCCGCAGCGGCGGCGCCGGCGGGCGAAGACGATGAAGTCTGGCGGCAACGCTTGCAGTCCTTGCCGGGTCTGGAGCCTGCACTGGGCCTGCGCAGCGTGAGCGGTCGCGCGCGCCGGCTGGCGGCCCTGCTGCAGCGCTTCGTTGGTGATCAACGGGGCACTGCCCGGCACTGCAGCGAGCTGCTGCAGGGGGGCGACACCGCGGCTGCCGCGCGGCAGCTGCACGCTCTGCGCGGTGTGGCCGGCACCTTGGGGCTGGCAGAGTTGGCCGAGCAGGCGCAGCAGCTCGAACAGCGGCTGCACCAGCCGGGCGCGTCAGCGCAGGACTGGGGGGCCAAGCTGCAGGCGCTCGAGCAGATGCTGGCGACGCTGGCCGACGCCCTGCGCGGCTGGCCTGAGGCGGACGGCGCTGTCGACGGCGCTGTGGCGCAGGCCGACGAAGCGATGCTGAAGCGTGGCCTGCAGGATCTGCTGGTGCTGCTGCGAGGCGACGATCTCGATGCGGTCGAAGCCTTCGCAGCGCTGCGGCCGCAGCTGGCGCAACGCTTTCCGCAGCAGCTGCGTGGTCTGGCCCAGGCAGTGGCGCGCTTCGATTTCGCGGGTGCCACGACCAGCGCCGAGCAGCTGCTCGCGGAACTCGGCAGCGGCTGAGCGCGCTGCTTCAGTGCTCGCGCAGGCTGCGTTCCTGGCGGCCGATCAGGCGCACCAGCGTGTCGCGCAGACGCTGCGCGTCGATCGGCTTGGTGAGGAAGTCGTTCATCCCCGCGGCCAGTGCCTCGTCGCGCTCGGAGACCAGGGCCGCGGCGGTCAGCGCGACGATGGGCAGCTCCTCGGCGCTGAAGCGGCGGCGCACCTCGCGCGTGGCCTCGTGGCCGCCCATCACCGGCATCTGCACGTCCATCAGCACCGCGTCGAAGGGCCGGCCCATGCTCGCCTGGGCGTGGATGGCTTCCACGGCCTGCGCGCCGTCGCTGGCCTGCGAGACCTCCAGGCCCCACTGCTCGAGCAGGGCGACGGCGATCATCATGTTCACCGGGTTGTCCTCGACCATCAGCACGCGCAGGCCCTGCAGGTCGGTGTTGTCGCGCGCCTCGCGCAGCGTGGTGCTGATCGGCGTGGGTGCGCCGGGCAGCGGCAGCTCGGCCCAGAAGGTCGAGCCCTTGCCGGGCTGGCTGATCACGCCCACCGTGCCGCCCATCAGCGTGGCGAGTTCGCGGCAGATCGACAGGCCCAGGCCGGTGCCGCCATAGCGGCGCGTGGTCGATTCGTCGGCCTGCGTGAAGGGCTGGAACAGCCGCTCGTGCAGCGCCGGGTCTATGCCTGGGCCGGTGTCGCTGACCTCGATGCGGATCATGCCGGTCTCGCCGGGTGCGGGCTGCTGCGCCGAGCGCAGCACCCTCACGCCCACCGAGCCGGCCTGCGTGAACTTCAGCGCATTGCTCAGGTAGTTGCTGATGATCTGGCGCGTGCGCACCGGGTCGCCCACCACCCAGGCCGGCACGTCCGGCGCGACCTCGATGCTGAAGGCCAGGCCATGCGCCTGCGCCAGCGTCAGGTAGGCCAGACGCATGGTGGCGAGCATGTCGCGCAGCGCGAAGGGCACGGTCTCCAGCGTCAGTCGGCCCGCCTCGATCTTCGAGAGGTCGAGGATGTCGGAGATCAGGCCCGACAGGCTCTCGGCGCTGTCGAGCATCTGGTCCAGGTACTCGCGGCGCTTGCCCTCGTCCAGGTCGGGCTGCTGCAGCATGCGCGCCAGGCCGACCAGGCCATTGAGCGGCGTGCGGATCTCGTGGCTGGTGTTGGCGAGGAAGGCGCTCTTCGCGCGGTTGGCCGCCTGGGCCTCGTCCTTGGCCTGTGCCAGCGCGGCCTCGACGCGGCGCTTCTCAGTGACGTCTTCCAGAATCCAGATCGTGCCGCCGCGGCTGGGATGGCTGATGTCAACCGCCTTGGCCAGCATGCGGCACAGGAAGGTGCTGCCATCGCGGCGGCGCATCATGCGTTCCGACTCGACCTGCTCGCCCGCAGCCAGCCGGGGGCCCAGCTCCTCGTCCACCGCCGTGTAGTCGCCGGCGCTGGGCCAGACCACGCTGGCATGCTGGCCCAGCAGCGTGCCCGGCGTCCAGCCGAACATCTCGTCCACCACTGGGTTGACCTGGATGAAATGCTGCTCTCGCGTCAGGCAGATGCCGATCGAGGCGTTCTGCAGGATGGCCGCGTGAACCAGACGCGTGCGCTCGGTCTCGGTGACGTCGCGCGCGTTGAAGACCAGATAGGTCTGGCCCTCCATATTGAAAGGCGCGGCCGCGATCACCATCGACAGCACCTGCCCGTTTTTGGCCACGAAGTTGGCGGGCACATCGGTGACGCGGCCATGGCGGCGTATGCCCTCGACGATGCGTTCGCGGTCGGCCAGGTCCTGCCAGATGCCCAGCTCCTCGGAGGTGCGGCCGAGAATCTCTTCCGAGCTGTAGCCGGTGAGCTGCTCGAAGGTCTTGTTGGCCATCGCGAAGCGACCCGAGCTGATCTCGGTCAGCGTGATCACGTCAGGGCTGGTCGCCACCAGGTGCGAGAGCAGCCCTTCCGATCGGCGCAGCGCCTCCTGCGCACGCGAGGTGTCGGTCTGGTCGATGAAGAAGGTCAGCGTCGCGGGGCCGCTGGCGGCATCGACCCGCACGCTGGTGGCCTGCACCAGGCGGCGGCGGCGCGACAGCGTGCGCAGCTTGAACTCGGCCATCGGCAGCAGCGCGCCCACCGGCATGTTCTCCAGCTTCGCCGTGCGCTGGCGAGCGCGCTCGTCGTCCCCCGGCTCGTAGTGCGAGAACAGGTCCTGACCGATCATGCTGGAGCGCTGCGTGTAGCCGAACATCGCCATCGCCGCCGGGTTGGCATCGAGCACCCGGCCCCAGCGGTGCAGCACCAGCGGGCTGGGCGAGCGGCGGAACAGCTCGCGGTAGCGCGTCTCGGTGGCGGCTACCGCCTGCTCGGCCTGCACCTCGTGGGTGACGTCCCGGCCCACGCCCCAGTAGCCGCGGAAATTGCCCTGCGGGTCGAAGCGCGGCTCTCCGCTGATCGAGACGAAGCGGTAGCTGCCATCGCTGCCGCGGCGGCGCGCGACCATGCCGTGGAAGGCGCGGTGCGATTCGAGGTCGGCGCGGTGCGCATCGAGCTCGTCGTCGGTGAGCCCCATGCCCTCGATCTCCCAGGGCGTCTTGCCCAGGCGGGCCTGGAGGTCCAGGCCCGAGGTACCCTGCTGGTTCTCGACCATGTGGGTGAAGCGGAACTCGCGGTCCATCTCCCAGTACCAATCGGCCGCCATGCCCAGCAGGTGGCGGAAACGGGCATTGCGCTCTGAGGTCTCACGCAGCGATCGCTTGATCATGCGGCGCGTGCCCAGCCCGACGACCAGACCGATCACCAGCAGCAGCAGCTGCGTGACGGCGGGCCCGACGATGCGATGGTCGGGGCCGAGCACCGGCCTGCCGTAGTCGTTGAACTCGGCCCAGCCGATCACGCCCAGTACGACCAGGCCGAGCAGGAACAGCGGCAGGCCGTGGCGGGGGCCGTGCAGTGCCGTGCTGAGCGCGACCATCAGGCCCATCATGCCCAGCGCCGCGCCCTGGAAGCCGAACTGGCGCGAGATCACGATGGCAGCCGCGCCACAGATGGCCAGCGCCATGATCAGCGTGGCGAGCCAGGGGCCTACGCTGGGCTGGTCGCGGCGCCACAGCGCCAAGGCGCTGAGCACGCCGGTGAGCAGCGCCAGTCCGGGAGGCGCCCATCCGTTCAGCGGCTCGTTCGGCCCTATCGTCAGCCAGAGCAGCAGCGCGGCGGTGAAGGACAGCAGCGTCGCGACGAGCAGGAACAGACCGATCGAATGGCGCTGCAGCAGCGCCTCCATGGCGGAGCGCTGCTCCGACGTCGAGGCGTCGTCGCCGACCAGGCTGCTGAGGTTGTCCGGGTTGTCCTTGATCACGGTGCCGAATGCTGCTGAGGGCCGGGCGCAGGCCTAGCCAGTAGCGCAGTCTCGGTCAGAAGCGGCGGCTGGAACAGCCGGACTGGCCCCGAATCCCCCCGCAGATCGATGGCGCGGCGAGGGTCTGCGCATTAGTTAACGCACCGGACGCAGCGCTTCGCGTGTGCTCTGCGCCACACGGCGCGCTGCCGCCGCGAAGTCTTCGCCGGCACTGGCGTACAGCACCGCGCGTGAGGAGTTGACGATGATGGGCCCGGTGCTGCCCTGGGCGTCGCCGCGCCAGCCGGCCTTGACCGTGGCCGCGGCGTCGCCGCCCTGCGCGCCGACGCCGGGGATCAGCAGCGGCAGCGTCGGTGCCAGTTCGCGCACGCGCTCGATCTCTTCGGGATAGGTGGCGCCCACCACCAGGCCCAGCTGGCCGTTCTTGTTCCACTCGGTCTGCGCCAGCCGGGCCAGGTGCTCGTACAGGCGCGGCTGCCCCGGCACATCGGCCAGGCGCTGCATCTGCCAGTCGTTGCCGCCGGCATTGGAGGTGCGGCACAGCAGGATCGCACCCTTGTCCGGATAACGCAGATAGGGCTCGATCGAATCGAAGCCCATGAAGGGCGATAGCGTCACCGCGTCGGCCTGGTAGCGCTCGAAGGCTTCCTTGGCGTACTGCTCGGCGGTGGAGCCGATGTCGCCGCGCTTGGCGTCCAGGATCACCGGCACATGCGGCGCCGTGCGCTTGATGTGCGCCATCAGGCGCTCCAGCTGGTCTTCGGCGCGATGCGCGGCGAAGTAGGCGATCTGCGGCTTGAAGGCGATCACCAAGTCCTTGGTCGCGTCGACGATCGCGCTGCAGAAGTCGTAGATGCGCCCAGCATCGCCCTTCCAGGCGCCGGGGAACTTGGCCGGCTCCGGATCCAGGCCCACGCACAGCAGCGAGTCGTTGAGTCGTTCGGCGGCGTGGAGCTGGGCGATGAAATTCATGAGCGGTGCGTGGCCTTGTGCTGGGGGTGATGCCGGATTGTCTCGCGTTTGCCGCCAGCGCCGCTGCCACGCAGAATCATGCCCAGTGCAGCGCCCTGCCGGAGGCCCCATGCCGATGATGACGAGCCGTCGAGATTTCATCCAGTCCAGCCTGGCCCTGGGCGCGGGCACGGCGCTCGCCGGCTGCGCCGCGACGGCGCCCCCCGAGCCACCGCAGCCGCGCGACTGGTTCATCTTCCTCGAACGCGGCCGGCCCACGCCCGAGGACAAGGCCGCGGTGGCGGCGATGCAGCGTGGCCATATCGACAATTTCAAGCGCCTCTTCGCCGCCGGCCAGCTGCTCGCCGCCGGGCCGATGCGCGACCCCGCGGGCCACAAGCGCGGCATCGTCGTCGTGCGCGCCGCCAGCCGCGAAGAGCTGATGGGCTATTTCCAGCCCGATGAATACGTGCGCGACGGCTATATGACGGTCAACGCCGTGCCGGCGCAGCCGCGGCGTGCGCTGAACAGCAGCGGCATCGACCCCGAGGGCATCGAGGAGGTGCGCATCGTGCTGCTGAGCCGATCGGCCAACGCCGCCGATGCCGCCGGCGCCGACGCGCATCTGCAGCGCCTGCTCGACGAAGGCCGCATCGGCGCCTGGTACGCGCTGCAGGACGGCCCGCTCGCCGCGGTGCTGTTCGCGCGCACGAAGGACAGCGCCGCACTGCAGGCCGCGCTCGCCGGCTATCCCGGCCTGGCCGAGCAGCGTGTGAGTGCCGCGGTGTGGCCGCAGTGGCTGGGCAAGGGCGTGCTGCGCTGAGACGCGTAGCGCCAGCTAGCCGCCCTGCTTCTGCAGCGCCGCAGTGAACTGCGCGGCGCTCTGCGGCCGGCCGAACAGCCAGCCCTGGGCTTCGCGGCAGCCGCGTTCGCGCAGGTAGGCGAGCTGGCCTTCGGTTTCCACGCCTTCGGCCAGCGTCTGCAGGCCCAGGCTGTCGGCCATGCTGATGATGGCGGCGACGATGGCGCGGTCCTCGGGGTCTTCGGTGAGGTCGCGCACGAAGCTCTGGTCGACCTTGAGCTTGTAGACCGGAAAGCGCTTCAGGTAGCTCAGCGAGGAATAGCCGGTGCCGAAGTCGTCGATCGCCAGGTGCAGGCCGCGGCGGTGCAGCTCCTGCATGGTGGCGATGGCGCGCGGCGGGTCCAGCATCGCCATGCCTTCGGTCAGCTCCAGCTCCAGCAGCGCCGGTGCGATGCCGGCCTCGTCGATCAGGCGGCTGATCTGCTGCGGCAGCTCGGCATGGCGGAACTGCACCGAGGAGATGTTCACCGCCACCTTGATATCGCCCAGGCCCTGCTGCTGCCAGCGGCGGATCTGCTGCGCGGCCTCGCGGATCACCCATTCGCCGATCGGCAGGATCAGGCCGCAGCTCTCGGCCACCGGGATGAACTCGGCCGGCGAGACAGCGCCGAGCTCGGGATGCGTCCAGCGCAGCAGCGCCTCGGCGCCGACCACGCGGCCGCTGGCCAGCTCGACCTGCGGCTGGTAGTGCAGGCTCAGCTGGCCGCGTTCCAGCGCGCGGCGCAGCGCGTTCTCCAGCGTCAGCGCACGCACCGACTGGGCCTGCATCTCGTCGGTGAAGAAGCGCACCGTGTGGCGGCCGTCGCGCTTGGCCTGGTACATCGCCGCGTCCGCGCATTTGCACAGCGTGTCGAAGTCCGGCCCGTCGGCGGGGAACATCGCGATGCCGATCGAGGGCGTGACGGTCAGCTCGCCGGCCTCGACCTGGAAGGGCTGGGTGGCCAGCTCGGCGAGCTTGGCCGCCACATGCGAGGCACCCTGCATATCGGTCTCGGGCAGCACGACGACGAACTCGTCGCCGCCCAGGCGCGCGACGGTGTCCTGCTCGCGCAGCGCGCCGCGCAGGCGTGTGGCCAGCTGCTGCAGCAGCTCGTCGCCGACGCGGTGGCCCAGCGAGTCGTTGACGCGCTTGAAGTGGTCCAGGTCGAGGAAGAGCAAGGCCAGCGATTCGCCGTGGCGGCGTGCGATCTCGATGGCCTGTTCGCTGCGGTCCTTGAGCAGCACGCGGTTGGGCAGCTGCGTCAGCGCATCGAAATGCGCCAGGCGCTGGATGCGGGCCTCGGCCTCGGCCTGCTCGCGCACCTTGTCCTCCAGCGCACGCACCGTCTCGCTGAGCTGGCGCGTGCGTTCGCGCACCAGTTCCTCGAGCTGGCCCTTGGCGCGCATCAGCGCGGCTTCGGCCTGCTTGCGCGCGCTGATGTCCATGGTGATCCAGATCGATCCGAGCGACAGGTCATTGGGGTCGATGGCCTTGCTGCGCACCTCGCAGTGCACCGGGCTGCCGTCCTTGCGCGCCAGCACCATCTCGCCCTGGAAGGCGCGCCCTTGCTTGAAGGGCTCGTAGCAGCGTCGGCCGGCGTCTTCCCACTCGGCATCGCTGAGGTACCACTGGCGCGACGAGCTGCCGTCGAGCTCGCCCGGGCCGTAGCCGAACAGTTCCTCGAAGGCGCGGTTGCAGCGGGTGACGCGACGGTTCTTGAGGAAGACGATGCCGACCATCGCATGGTCGAAGATCAGCTGCTGTTCGTGCGAGAGCTGCGCGAAGGCGGCCTCGGCCTGCTTGCGCTCCTGGATGTCCTCAACGATCCAGATCGAGCCCTGGCTCGGGTCCTGCGGATCGATCAGGCGGCCGGTGAGGCTGCACCAGAACAGCTCGCCGCTGCGGCGGCGCATCTGCCGCTCGGTGCGGTAGGCCTTGCCGGTGGACAGCACCGGGTAGGCCTCGGCGCCGAGCTGCTTGAAGTCGCGCTCGCTGGGATAGATCGACAGGCTGGAGCGCCCGATGATCTCGTCCATCGACGCGTAGCCGAAGATCTCCGCATAGCGGGTGTTGCAGCGCTGCAGGATGCGCTGCTTCACGTAGACGATGCCGACCCCGGCGAACTCCAGCAGCAGGTCGCGCTCGCGCGTGGCGGCGTCGGCGCTCGCGCCGGATCGCGCAACGGCAGCAGCGGCAGGATCGGCGGCGACTTGGCTTCGGCTCATCGGCTGCTTGGCGGTGGGGCTATGCGGCGATTGTGAGCCAGACCGCTCGATCCGGTGCTTGTATCAGCCGCCGGACCTGTCAGGACTGCCAGGTCGATCAGATCCGCTTGGCCAGCTCCTCGGCCTTGCCGGTGTAGCCGCCGGGGGTCAGCGCCAGCAGGCGCTGCTTCTCGGCCTCGGGCAGCTCCAGCGTGTGGATGAAGGCCTGGATGGATTCGCGCGTGATCGCCTTGCCGCGGGTCAGTTCCTTCAGGCGCTCGTAGGGGTTGGGCAGCGCGTAGCGGCGCATCACGGTCTGGATGGGCTCGGCCAGCACTTCCCAGGCGGCGTCCAGGTCGGCGGCCAGAGCGGCCTCGTTGACCTCCAGCTTGTCCAGGCCCTTGAGCAGCGACTCGTAGCCCAGCAGCGCGTAGCCCAGCGCCACGCCCATATTGCGCAGTACCGTGGAGTCGGTCAGGTCGCGCTGCCAACGGCTGATCGGCAGCTTCTGGCTCAGGTGGGTCAGCAGCGCATTGGCCAGGCCGAAGTTGCCTTCGGCGTTCTCGAAGTCGATCGGGTTGACCTTGTGCGGCATCGTCGAGGAACCGATCTCGCCGGCCACGGTGCGCTGCTTGAAGTAGCCCACCGAGATATAGCCCCAGACGTCGCGCGACCAGTCGATCAGGATGGTGTTGACGCGGGTGAAGGCGTCGAACAGCTCGGCCATGTAGTCGTGCGGCTCGATCTGGATCGTGTAGGGGTTGAAGGTGAGGCCCAGCTGGTTTTCGATCACCGCTTTGGAGAAGGCCTCCCAGTCATGCTCGGGCCAGGCAGACAGATGCGCGTTGTAGTTGCCCACCGCGCCGTTCATCTTGGCCAGCAGCTTGACGTCGGCGATGCGCTCGCGGGCATTGCGCAGGCGGGCTACGACGTTGGCGATCTCCTTGCCCACGGTGGTCGGGCTGGCGGTCTGGCCGTGGGTGCGGCTGAGCATGGGCACGCCGGCCAGCGCCTGGGCCATCGCGGTGAGCTTGGCGGTGATGCGGTCCAGCGTGGGCAGCATCACCTGCTCGCGCGCGGCCTTGAGCATCAGGCCGTGGCTGGTGTTGTTGATGTCCTCGCTGGTGCAGGCGAAGTGCACGAACTCGCCGGCGCCCTTCAGCTCGGCGTTGTGCTCGAAGCGCGACTTCAGCCAGTACTCGACCGCCTTGACGTCGTGGTTCGTCGTCTTCTCGATGTCCTTGATCGCTTGCGCATCGGCTTCGCTGAAGCGCGCCACCAGGCCGCGCAACAGGCCGCGCGCGGCTTCGGACAGCGGCTTGAACTCGGCGAAGCCGGCGTCGGACAGCGCGATGAACCACTCCACCTCGACCTGCACGCGGCGGTGCATCAGGCCGTACTCGGACAGCAGGGGGCGCAGCGCGGCGACGCGCGAGGCATATCGGCCGTCGAGAGGGGAGAGGGCGCTGAGGCTGGAGAGGTTCATGGCGGGCGGGCGGCTGGGCCGCGGTCAGAAGGGAGGGGCCGATGCGGGCAAACCCGCAGATTTTAGCGGCTGAGCCCTGCATGACCGCTTGCGCACAGCGCTGCAAGCCATGGCGCTGCGGGCGGAGTTCACGCATGCCGGCACGCTCTATGCTCGATGGACTGTCGGCCGTCCGCGCTGACCGAAGGCCGCCCTGGAGGATCCGTCATGAGCCCGCCGCCACTCTTGCTTCGCAATGTCTGCCTGCCCGATGGCCGCAGCGGCATCGATCTGCTGGCCCTGGACGGGCGCATCGCGGCGCTCGGTCCGGCACTGCCGGCGCCGCCCGGTGCCGAGATCGTCGATGGCCAGGGCTGGCTGGTGAGCCCGCCCTTCGTCGATGCGCACTTCCATATGGATGCCACCTTGAGCTACGGCCTGCCGCGCGTGAACCAGAGCGGCACGCTGCTCGAAGGCATCGCGTTATGGGGCGAGCTCAAGCCGCTGCTGACGCAGCAGGCGCTGGTCGAGCGCGCGCTGGCCTATTGCGACTGGGCGGTGTCCAAGGGCCTGCTGGCGATCCGCTCGCATGTGGATGTCTGCGACGAGCGCCTGCTCGCGGTGGAGGCGCTGCTGCAGGTGCGCGAGCGCGTGAAGCCCTATCTCGATCTGCAGCTGGTCGCCTTTCCGCAGGACGGCGTGCTGCGTTCACCCGGCGCGCAGGCGAACCTGAAGCGTGCGCTCGACCTGGGCGTCGACGTGGTCGGCGGCATCCCGCATTTCGAGCGAACCATGGCCGACGGCGCCGCCAGCGTGAAGCTGCTGTGCGAGCTGGCGGCCGAGCGCAGCCTGCGCGTGGACATGCATTGCGACGAAAGCGACGACCCGCTGTCGCGCCATGTCGAGACCCTGGCCTATGAGACGCAGCGCCTGGGTCTGCAGGGCCGCGTGACCGGCTCGCACCTGACCTCCATGCATTCGATGGACAACTACTACGTCTCCAAGCTGATCCCGCTGATGGCCGAGGCGCAGCTGCAGGTGGTGGCCAATCCGCTGATCAACATCACCCTGCAGGGCCGGCACGACAGCTATCCGAAGCGGCGCGGCATGACGCGCGTGCCCGAGCTGATGGCCGCCGGCATCAATGTGGGCTTCGGCCACGACTGCGTGATGGACCCCTGGTACTCGCTGGGCAGCGGCGACATGCTGGAGGTGGCGAGCATGGGCCTGCATGTGGCGCAGCTGACTTCGCAGGCCGGCATGCGCGCCTGCTTCGATGCGGTGACGGTGAACAGCGCGCGCATCCTCGGGCTGGAGGGCTACGGCCTCGCGCCGGGTTGCCATGCCGACTTCGTGCTGCTGCAGGCGCGCGACGTGGTGGAGGCGATCCGCTTGCGTGCACAGAGGCTGCTGGTGGTGCGGCGGGGTCAGGTCTTGAGCCGCATGGCGCCGGCCACGGCGCGGCTGAGCCTCCCGGGCCGACCCGACGCGGTGGACTGGACGCTTCAGGCGCACACGCAGACGGCGCGAAGAGTCTGAGGGCCTGCGGCGCAGTTTGGCAAGCGGTTTTTCCACCTGCCTGGGCGGCTGTTGTTGGACGCAGGCAGGCACCGTGCCGCGCAGGGGTGCTTCAGTAGAATGATCCGCACAGCAGCACCGCACACCCATGAAGCTCATCGGTTCACTCACCAGCCCCTATGTCCGCAAGGTCCGCATCGTGATGGCGGAGAAGAAGCTCGACTACCAGCTGGTGCTCGAGGACGTGTGGGGCAGCGACGAGATCCTGAAGATGAATCCGCTGGGCAAGGTGCCTTGCCTGGTGATGGAAGGGCAGGATTCGATCACCGGTGCGGTGTTCGACTCGCGCGTGATCGTCGAGTACTGCGATGCGATGTCGCCGGTGGGCAAGCTGATTCCCGAGCGCGGCCGCGAGCGCACCGAGGTGCGCACCTGGGAAGCGCTGGCTGATGGCCTGCTGGACGCTTCGGTGTTGGCCCGTCTGGAGCAGACCTGGAATGGCCGCACCGAGGAGCAGCGCAGTGTGGTGTGGATAGAGCGGCAGATGACGCGCGTACATGCGGCGTTGGCCGCGATGAGCCAGGGCCTGGGCGAGCGCAACTGGTGCTCGGGCAACCATTTCTCGCTGGCCGATATCGCGGTCGGCTGCGCACTGGGCTATCTGGACTTCCGCTTCCCCGCCATAGCCTGGCGCACGAGCTATCCCAACCTGGCGCGTCACTACGAGAAGCTGGCCGCGCGGCCGAGCTTCATCGACAGCGCGCCGCCCGCCGGCGTCTGAGTTTTGTCGCCAGCCTGTCCCGCCAAGACGGGACTCTTGCTGGCTCAGCGCAGATCGAAGCCGGTGGCCAGCAGGTCGCCACGCAGGTCCTGCAGCAGCTGCGTCAGCGGCGCCAGTTCCACATAGCGCGTCGATACCTTGATCGCGTAGGCGAAGAAGCGGCCCAGATCCTCGGCATAGGCCGGTTTGCCGTCGCGGTGCTTCAGGCGGCAGAAGATGCCCAGGATCTTCAGGTGGCGCTGCAGCCCGGCCCATTCGACCAGGCGCCAGAACTCGCCGAAGTCGGCGCCGAGTTCCTCGGGGTCGAGCAGGCCGGCCTTGCGCGCCTGCTCCCAGTAGCGGATCGCCCAGTCGAGTTCGCGTTCCTCGTCCCAGGAGATGAAGGCGTCGCGCAGCAGCGAGGCGATGTCGTAGGCGATCGGGCCGCGCACCGCGTCCTGGAAGTCCAGGATGCCGGGCAAGGGCTCGCTGACCATCAGGTTGCGCACCATGTAGTCGCGATGCATCGGGACCTGTGGTTGGCCGAGCATGCTGCGCACCAGGGCCTGGCAGACGCGCTCCCACCAGGCCTGCTGCACCTCGTTCCAGCTGCGGCCGAACTCGCGCTGCACGCACCAGTCGACGAAGATCTGCAGTTCGCGGCGGATGAAGGCCTCGTCGTAGACCGGCAGTCGGCTGGCGTCGCCCTTGCGCTGCCACTGCACCAGGGCCTGGATGGCGGCGCGCATCAGCCGGTCGGCCTCGCGCTCGTCGGCCTGCTGCAGCGCCTGCAGGTAGGTTTGCGGTCCGAGGTCGCCGAGCAGCAGGAAGCCGTTCGTCTCGTCCGCCGCCAGCACTTCGGGCACATGCAGGCCGCAGTCCTGCGCCATATGGCGGGCGATTTCGATGAAGGGGCGTGCGCTGCCCTGCTCGGGCGGCGCATCCATCACGATCAGCGTGCTGCCGTCGGCACGCGCGATACGGAAATAGCGCCGCGCACTGGCGTCGGCGCTGGCCGGAGCCAGCGTCTCGGGACGCAGGCCAAGGCCGGCGTCCAGGCTCTGCAGCCAATGCTGGAAGGTTTGCTCACGGGCCGCGTCGGGCCAGGCAATCATGCTCATCGGGAGGTGTCTGGGCAGGTGCGGCGCAGCGGCGCCGCCAGGGCTGTGGCCCGGGCTGTCTTGGACAGGGGCTCATGGATAATGAATTCTACAAACCGTCGGCATCGCGCCGGCCCCCGTCCGAAGAAGACTTCCCGCTAGACCGACAAAGGCTGCCGACGCCGTGCTGCCCCCGCAGACCTCGCTTTCCTACGCCCGCAAGCCCTGCCGCCCGCCTGTCCTGCGGCGCCGCATGCTGACCCTGCTGCTGGGCTGCGCGCTGGGCGCCACCGCGTCTGCGCAGCAGGCGGGTCCGGTGACCGCGGCGGACCCGGCGCTCAAGCTCAAGCCTTCGCGTCTGCTGACGCGGCCCGCAGGCGATGCTGCTGCCGCCGCCAAGCCGGCGCTGGTGCTGCAGGCGCGCCGCATCGAAGGCCAGGTGGACCAGACCGCCAAGGCTGAGGGCGAGGCCGAGCTGCGCTACGGCGAGCTGCTGCTGCGAGCCGATCGCGTCAGCTACGACATCGTCAACGACTCGGCGCTGGCCAGTGGCCATGTCGAGATCAGCCGTGCCGGCAACACCGTGCGCGGGCCTCAGCTGCAGCTGTTTGTCGATCGCTTCGAGGGCGAGTTCGTGAAGCCCGAGTACTTCTTCTCGCTCACTGGCGCCGGCGGCCAGGCGGCGAGCCTGAAGTTCCTCGGCGACAAGAGGATGCGCGCCGACGCCGCCACCTACAGCAGCTGTCCGGCCGTGGAGGGCGAGGCCGAACCGGCCTGGCAACTCAGCGCCAGCCGCCTGGACATGGACATGGAGTCGGGTGAGGGTCGGGCCGTGGGCGCGGTGCTGCGCTTCCAGGGCGTGCCTATCCTGGCCGCACCGGCGCTGAGCTTTCCCTTGAGCGGTCAGCGCAAGTCAGGCTGGCTGCCGCCCAATATCGGGCTGGACAACCGCAGCGGCTTCGAGTTTGGCCTGCCCTACTACTGGAACCTGGCGCCGCAGCGCGACATGACGCTGACGCCCTTCGTGATGACGCGCCGTGGCGCGGGGCTGGACAGCGAGTTCCGCTATCTGGAGCCGCGCCACCGTGGCGAGCTGCGCCTGGCCTGGCTGCCTAACGACAGTGTGACGCGCAGCTCCCGTTGGGCTGCGGATCTGCGCAATGACGGTGAGCTGCTGCCGGGCTGGGCGTACCGGCTGCGTGCCGAGCAGGTGTCGGACGACGAGTACTGGAAGGACTTGCCCCGACGGATTGCCAGTGCCACGCCGCGCCTGCTGGCCAGCGATCTGCAGCTCGAGCGCCGCCGGGAGCTGAGCTGGGGCGAGGCGCGTCTTTATGCCCGTGCACAGCGCTGGCAGGCGCTGCAGGGCCTGGATCCGGCGACGCAGTTTCTCACCCCCTACCAGCGCTCGCCGCAGCTGGGCGTTCAGCTCGCGAGCCAGGGCGAGGAAGGCCAGCTTGCCGGCTACCTGCCTTGGGGACGGCGCGGTCGCCTGGAGGGCGCGCTGGAGCTGGAGTACAACCGTTTCGATCTGTCCGGGTCGGCGCATGCCGCGCAGACGCTGACCGGCCAGCGCGCGCACCTGCTCGGCCATGTCAGCCTGCCCATCGGCGGCGCAGCCTGGTGGCTGACGCCCAAGCTCTATGTCAATGCGGCAAGCTACCGGCTGGACCAGCCGATGACGGATGGGCGTACCTCGGCGGCGCGCAGCGTGCCCGGCTTCAGTCTGGATCATGGCTGGGTGTTCGAGCGCGAGGCCTCGCTGTTCGGCCGGGCGCTGCTGCAGACGCTGGAGCCGCGGCTGATGTACGTGAACACGGTCTACCGCGACCAGAGCCGGCTGCCCAATTTCGACGCCACGCCCAAGGACTTCACCTTCGACACCATCTACACGGAGAACCAGTTCTCCGGCGTGGATCGCGTCTCCGACGCGCACCAGCTGACCGTGGGCGCGGTGTCGCGCTGGCTGGATGCCAACCAGGGCGACGAGCTGCTGCGCCTGGGCTTGGTGCAGCGTGTGCGCTTCAGCGAGCAGCGCATCACGCCCGAGGGCGCGCCCAATGATCAGCGCCTCTCCGATCTGTTGCTGCTCGGTGCGGTGCATGTGGGCTCGCGCTGGTGGTTCGAAGGCTCGATGCAGGTCGACTCGGACAGCGCCGCGGTGGTGCGCACGGTGCTGCGTGCACGCTTTGCGCCAGGCCCGCTGCGCACTGTGAGCACGGCCTACCGGTTGGCTCGCGGGCAAAGCGAGCAGGTCGAGCTGGCCTGGCAGTGGCCGCTGTTCGGCGGCCGCGACGGTGGCGCCCGCGCTGGCGCCGCATCGGGCAGCAGCTGCAGCGGCGCCTGGTACAGCGCCGGGCGTCTGCAGTACAGCCTGCGCGACAGCCGCTTCTCGGATTCGCTGCTGGGCCTGGAGTACGACGCCGGCTGCTGGATCCTGCGCGTCGGCGCCGAGCGGCTGTCCACCGGCCGCAGCGAGACCAACACGCGCCTGTTGCTGCAGCTGGAGCTGGTGGGCCTGTCGCGGCTGGGCTCCAATGCGCTGCAGGTCCTGAGGGACAATATCCCGGCTTACCGGCCGCTGAGCTCGGAACGCTCGAACCTTCTCAATGCCTCCTATGACTGAACCGCTGCTTCCCCGTTCCCTGGCCCTGGCTTGCGCGCTCAGCGCCGCTCTGAGCACTTCCGCAGCCCTGGCGCAGAGCGGCGGCGCAGCGGCGGGCACCTTGCGCCCTGGCGATCACATCGCCGCGGTGGTCAATCAGGATGTGGTGGCCGCCAGCGAGCTGGCTTCGCGTACCGAGCGGCTGCGTGCCGAGGCGCGTCAGCGCGGCGAGAGTGTCGACATCGAGCAGCTGCGCAAGCAGGCGCTGGAGGCGCTGATCGAGGACCGTGTGCTCGTCACCACCGCGCGCGAATTCGGCAGCAAGGTTGACGAGGCCGAGCTGGACCGCGTTGTCGCGAATGTGGCGCAGCAGAACCGCCTCACCCAGGAGCAGCTGCTCGAGCGGCTCAAGGCCGAGGGCATCGACTACCGACGCTTCCGCGAGAACCTGCGCGACCAGATCATGACCGAGCGTCTGCGCGAACGTGAGGTGGTCGGCCGTATCCGCGTCACCGATGGCGAGATCGACAACTATCTCGAGGAGCAGCGCGCCCGACAGGCCGGCAACCCGCAGCTCAATATCGCGCAGGTGTTGGTCGGCGTGCCGGAAGGCGCCAGCGATGCCGTGGTGGCCGAGCGCCGTGCGCGGGCCGAGGCTGCGCTGGCACGCATCAAGGGCGGCGAGGACTTCGCCAAGGTGGCGCGCGAGATCTCCGAGGACGGCAACAAGGAGCGCGGCGGCGAGATCGGTCTGCGCCAGGCCGACCGGCTGCCGGACGTTTTCGTCGACGTGGTGCGTCCGCTGAAGGACGGCGAGGTGGCCACAAACCTGCTGCGCACTGGCGCGGGCTTCCATGTCCTCAAGCTGGTCCAGCGCGTGGCACCTGCGGCAGCGAGCAACACGGTGGTGCAGACGCGGGCCCGGCACATCCTGCTGCGGCCCTCGGCCCAGCTCAGCGCCGAAGTGGCGGCGCGTCGCCTGGCCGAGTTCAAGCGCGCGGTCGAGAGCGGCCGCGCCAGCTTCGAGCAGCTGGCCAAGGAGAACTCCGAGGATGGCAGTGCCCAGGATGGCGGCGAACTCGGCTGGACCTCGCCGGGCGGCTTCGTGCCCGAGTTCGAGGAGGCGATGAACGCGCTGCCGATCAACGGCATTTCGCAGCCGGTCGTGTCGCGCTTCGGTCTGCATCTGATCCAGGTGCTGGAGCGGCGGCAGGTCGAGGCCGATCCGCGCCAGCTGCGCGAGCAGGCGCGCAATGCGCTGCGCGAGCGCAAGTACGAGGAGGCCTACCAGGAGTGGGTCAAGGAGCTGCGGTCGCGCGCATTCGTCGAGTTGCGCGAATGGCAGTGAGCCGCGCCGCCGGAACGCGCCGAGGCTGACATGGCTGCAGGTACGCCGCATCGCGCGCGCAAGCGCTTCGGCCAGCATTTCCTCACTGACCGCGCCGTCATCGACGCGATCATCGACGCCATAGACCCGCGCGAGGGCGAGGCGCTGGTGGAGATCGGGCCAGGTCTGGGTGCGATGACCTTGCCCTTGCTGGCGCGCATTCCGCAGCTCACCGTGATCGAACTGGATCGTGACCTGGCTGCCCGGCTGCGGCAGCGCCAGGGCCTGATGGTGGTCGAATCCGACGTGCTCAAGGTGGACTTCGCCGCACTCGCGGCCGAGCGTGGCCAGAAGCTGCGCGTGGTCGGCAATCTGCCCTACAACATCTCCACGCCCATCCTCTTCCACCTGCTGGGCTTCGTCGACCATGTGGTCGACCAGCACTTCATGCTGCAGAAGGAAGTGGTCGACCGCATGGCAGCGGAGCCGGGTGGCAAGGACTACGGACGCCTGTCGGTGATGCTGCAGTGGCGCTACCGCATCGAGTCGGTGCTGGATGTGCCGCCGGACGCTTTCGACCCGCCGCCGCGCGTGGACTCGGCGGTGGTGCGCATGCTGCCCCATGCGGAGCCGGCACTCTTGGATGCGACGCTGCTGGAGGAGTTGGTGGCCTCGGCCTTCTCGCAGCGGCGCAAGCTGCTGCGGCACAGCCTGGGCCGCTGGCTCGAGGCGCGCGGCTATGCCGGCGACTTCGATCTGCAGCGCCGTGCCGAGGAAGTGCCGGTCGAGGAGTACGTCGGTCTGGCCCGGCAGCTGGGCTGAACGCAACAGGCCGGCTGGATGCAAGAAAAGAGAAGAGGCCCCGCGGGGCCTCTTCGTCATTGGCGCATCGATTGGACGCTCAAGCGGCGTTGAGCCACATCGAGGTATCGAAGGCGCTGCACATCATCGGCATGTTCATGCCGAAGTTCGCATTGGCTGCAGCTTTGCTCGTCTTTGCTGCCGGCTTGCTCTCGCTGCTGGGGGCCACTTCAGTAGCCCGCTCCCATGACCCGTTTTCTTGGGAGCGGGCTACTGAAAAGAATAGAAACACCTGAACTGGACCCGCCTGTCGGCCCAGTAGTCGGCCGCATCGCGGAAGACATCGAGCAACTGCTCGCGCGCCTCGCGGTCGAAACGCAGGTTGTCGGGCAACTGCTCCAGCACGACGACGAAGCCCGGCTGAGCGCCCGACTTGTGCACCAGATCGGTCAGGCAGTCATGCAGCGCGTCCAGGTTCTTGCCGAAGTGCGCAGGGAAGAGGAAGGATTGAGCAATGCTCTCCAGCACTTCCTGCTTGGATTGGCAGTTGTTCAGATTGGCATAGAGGAAATGATGCCCTGCCTCCTGGGCGGCCCGCATCAGATCCTCCACCCGGTAGGCCCGAATGGCCTGCACGATATTGGGACGGACGGTCTGCAAAAGCATTGTCGCAATCCTCCTAGTAGTTTCTCGATCTCGCCGCCGCCGACTCACGGTGCGATGCGTTTGAAGCTCGCATAGTGGTCGTCGGTGTAGTAACACGCCTCAGGTTGGGTCGGAGGCTTTCCGCCGCACACGATGCGCCGGGCGCCGCGATTGCGCGCCCTCGGCGTTTTCACCGTGTACTCGCGGTAGTAACCCCTGGCTTTGATTGGCAGCAGGCGCTCGCGATTGCCGAAGACCGTGCCGTCCTTCTGGTAGGGGAACGGGCCGCCTTCAAGAATGAGGCGGTGGGTCTCCTGCGCTTCGCGCGGCAGGGCTGCCAAGGCCACCGTGTCTTGATCTGCTGGCGATCCCTTGGCTTCCACCGAGGCGCCGGATCCTAGCGCCGCAAGCAGCGCAATTGCAGAACCTATTTGCCGCCAAGATGGCCACTTCGGTGACCGATCAAGCAAGAACACGGGTTTACCCTGAATTTTGAAAGCAGAATGGTACCGAATGGGCCGCGAAATCTCAAGCGGCGGCAAACCCCGTGAGGGCTTTGAAGGGCTTGGTTAGTGTGCGCACACAGTTGTGGAAATCAAACTGGCAAGCAGCTTGATGGGCCGGCAGCTAGCGGCCGTGAGCCTTTACAAACTTTTGTAAGCGCTGATTTGCGGGGGCTTGTGACTGCACCTCATTGGGGCGCGCCGAAAGCAGCGAGCCGGCCATCAGGCCGGCTCGCTGTGCCCGGGTCCTGGCTGCCTAGTGGCGTGCCGCGTTGGCGTCGGCGACCGTCAGGGCCGTCATGTTGACGATGCGCCGCACCGTGGCCGATGGGGTCAGCACATGCACCGGCTTGGCGGCGCCGAGCAGCACCGGGCCAATGGCGATGCCGCCGCCGGCTGCCGTCTTGAGCAGGTTGTAGGAGATGTTGGCGGCGTCGATATTGGGCAGCACCAGCAGGTTGGCTTCGCCAGATAGCGTCGAGCGTGGCATCAGCTGGGCCCGGTAGGCCGCATCGAGCGCGGTGTCGCCATGCATCTCGCCGTCGATCTCCAGCCAGGGGGCACGCTGCTGCACCAAGGCCAGGGCCTCACGCATCTTCACCGCCGAGGGCTGGTTGCTCGAGCCGAAGTTGCTGTGCGAGAGCAGGGCCGCCTTCGGGCGGATGCCGAAGCGCATCAGCTCTTCCGCGGCCATCACAGTGATCTCTGCCAGCTGCTCGGCCGTCGGGTCGTAGTTGACATGCGTGTCCACCAGGAAGACCTGGCGACCCGGCAGGATCAGCCCGTTCATGCAGGCGTAGTTGCTGACCCCGGCACGCTTGCCGATCACCTGATCGATGTACTGCAGGTGCATGGCCGTGTTGCTCCAGGTGCCGCACAGCATGCCGTCGACCTCGCCCTTGTGCAGCAGCATGCAGCCGATCAGCGTGAGGCGGCGGCGCATCTCGATCTTGGCCAGCTGCTCGGTCACGCCCTTGCGGTCGGTCATGCGGTGGTAGGTCTGCCAGAAGTCGCGGTAGCGGTGATCCTGCTCGACGTTGACGATGTCGTAGTCGCGGCCTTCCTGCAGACGCAGACCGAAGCGCTCGCAGCGCTCGGCGATCACCGCGGGCCTGCCGATCAGCGTCGGGCGTGCCAGGCCCTCGTCAACGACGATCTGCACCGCACGCAGCACGCGCTCCTCTTCGCCCTCGGCATAGGCGACGCGCTTGTTCTTGGCGCGCTTGGCCTGGGTGAAGATCGGCTTCATCGTCGTGCCCGAGGCGTAGACGAAGCTCTGCAGCTTCTCTCGGTAGGCCGCCATGTCCGCGATGGGCCGCGAGGCCACACCGGAGTCTTGGGCCGCCTGCGCCACCGCCGGTGCGATCTTCATCATCAGCCGCGGGTCGAAGGGCTTGGGAATCAGGTACTCGGGCCCGAAGCTCAGGGTGGCACCAGCATAGGCTGCGGCCACCACCTCGCTCTGCTCGGCCTGGGCCAGCTCGGCGATGGCGTGAACCGCGGCGATCTCCATCTCGTCGGTGATCGTGGTGGCGCCGCTGTCCAGCGCGCCGCGGAAGATGTAGGGGAAGCACAGGACGTTGTTGACCTGGTTCGGGTAGTCGGTGCGGCCGGTGGCCATCACGGCGTCGTCGCGCACCGCCTTCACCTCTTCCGGCAGGATCTCCGGCGTCGGGTTGGCCAGCGCAAAGATCAGCGGCTTGGCCGCCATGCTGGCCACCATGTCCGCCTTCAACACGCCACCGGCCGACAGGCCCAGGAACACATCGGCGCCGGCGATCGCCTCGCGCAGCGTGCGCATCTCTGTCTTCTGTGCGAACACCGCCTTGTCCGGGTCCATCAGCTCGACGCGGCCTTCGTAGACCAGGCCGGCCAGATCGGTCACCCAGATGTTCTCGCGCGGCAGGCCCAGCTTGACCAGCAGCTGCAGGCAGGCCAACGCTGCCGCACCCGCACCAGAGGTCACCAGCTTGACCTGCTTGATGTCCTTGCCCAGGACCTTCAGACCGTTGAGCAGCGCCGCGCCGACCACGATGGCCGTCCCGTGCTGGTCGTCGTGGAAGACCGGGATCTTCATGCGCTCGCGCAGCTTGCGCTCCACGTAGAAGCAGTCCGGCGCCTTGATGTCTTCGAGGTTGATGCCGCCGAACGTAGGCTCCAGCGCTGCGATCACGTCCACCAGCTTGTCCAGGTCGCGCTCCTGGATCTCCAGGTCGAACACATCGATGCCGGCGAACTTCTTGAACAGCACGCCCTTGCCTTCCATCACCGGCTTGGAGGCCAGCGGGCCGATGTCGCCCAGGCCCAGCACCGCGGTGCCGTTGGTTACCACCGCGACCAGATTGCCGCGCGAGGTGTAGCGGAAGGCGTTGGCCGGATCGGCCACGATCTCCTCGCAGGCGGCGGCCACGCCGGGCGAATAGGCCAGCGCCAGATCGCGCTGGTTGACCAGCTGCTTGGTCGGCGCGATGGCGATCTTTCCAGGAGTGGGGAGCTCGTGATACTCGAGCGCGGCCTGGCGCAACTGGGCGCGTTTCTGTTCGGGGGTGAGCATGGTGTGATTCTGCGGGAGCCGCGGGACTGCGGAGCGATTTTAGGTTCGCATTTCGCATTGCGTTCATCGGTTTCATTAAATGAAGCGGTTGAGCCGCACTATCCGTGTGCCGCCTGACGGCTGATTTGCGGCGCGATACGCGAAACTGCGCAGCGCGCCGCCGCCCTGGCGCCGCATACTGCGCCCGCCGATGAACTCACCCACCAGCTTCGACCGCTTTCTGCCGCTGCGCAGTGCCAGGCCCTGGCGGCGCTGGCGCCGTGCGCTGCTGTGGGGGGCGCTGGTGGGGCTGCTGGCGGTGGTGCAGACGCTGCTGGTCTGGCTGACGCTCAACTACGAGGCTGCGCGCGCCCAGGAGCAGGCGGAGCAGAGCGCAGGCGAAGTGGCGGCACGGGCCAAGCAGCAGGCCGGCCGCGAGCTGCAGGCCTTGCAGGGCCTGCTCTGGGAGGCCGTCGACGAGAGCCGCTGGCTGACCGATGCGGCGACGCTGCTGCGCCAATCGCGCGGCCTGCTGCGTGTCGAGTACCGCGATGCCGAGCGGCATGTGCAGCTGGCGGTCGACTCGCCCTACTCGCCGCCGCTGTTCAACCGCATCCGCCGCGAGCAACTGCAGCTCGAGACCGAGCTGGCCTGCGTGGCTTCGTTGCGCCAGGGTGCGCAGCTGTACTCGCGCAGCTACTTCGTGCCGCTGTCCGGCGGCGATGGCCTCGAGGTCGCCGACCTGTGCCTGCCGCGCCAGCGTGCCGGTGAGGTCGAAGGCTTCATCGTCGCGACCGTGGGGCTGCGCCAGCTGCTCGAAGATGCGGTCACGCCCGAGTTGGCGCGCAGGCACGAGATCAGCTTCGTCGAAGGCGACGGCACGCGTCTGGCCAGAGCCGGCCTGGTGCGGGGTGCTGGTCACTACGTGGCCGATCGCGTCGTCGACCTCCCCGGGCTGACGCTGCAACTGCGCGTCAACAGCGCCGCCGGGGCCCCCAAGCTGATTCCCAACCTGACCACTGCGCTGGTGCTGGGCCTGTCGCTGGCCCTCTTCGCGGTGGTGCTGCTGCTGGCGCGGGATGTGCGTCGCCGCGCCAAGGCCGAGGCGGCATTGGCCGAAGCACTGGCCTTCAGGCAAGCGATGGAAAACTCGCTGATCACCGGCCTGCGCGCGCGCGACATGGACGGCAACATCACCTATGTGAACCCGGCCTTCTGCGCCATCGTCGGCTTCACGCCTGAAGAACTGCTGGGCCAGCCGGTGCCGCCCTACTGGCCGCCCGAGTTCATCGCCGAGTACCAGCGCCGCCATCGCGAGCGCCGCGAACGCGGCGGCCTGATCCCCGAGCAGCGTCAGGGCTTCGAGACCGTGTTCATGCGCAAGAACGGCGAGCGTTTCCCGGTGCTGATCTTCGAGGCGCCGCTGCAGAATGCCCAGGGTCAGCAGGCGGGGTGGATGAGCGCGGTGCTGGATGTCAGCGCGCAGCGCCGCGTCGAGGAACTCTCGCGCCAGCAGCAGGACCGCCTGCAGGCCACGGCGCGTCTGGCCACGGTCGGCGAGATGGCCTCGCTGCTCAGCCACGAGTTGAACCAGCCGCTGGCCGCAATCGCCAGCTATGCCACGGCCTCGCTGAACCTGGTCACGCGCGAAGCGCACGATCCGCAGACGCCGGCGATGGTGCGCCAGGCGCTGATGCGCATCGCCGAGCAGGCCGAGCGTGCCGGCCGCGTGATCCGCAGCGTGCACGACTTCGTGCGCCGCCGCGACCAGTCGCGCGAGGCCATAGGCGTGGACCAGCTCTTCGACGCTGTCCTGCCGCTGGTGCGGCTGCAGGCGCGCAAGAGCGGCGCGCGCATCGACGTGGAGCTGCCCGACCCGCCGCCGCGCGTGCGCTGCGACCGCACCATGGTCGAACAGGTGCTGCTGAACCTCAGCCGCAACGGCATCCAGGCCATGGACGTGGCCACGCCGCTGGCGGATCGGGTGCTGACGCTGCGTGTCACGCAGAGCTCGCCACGCTGGGTGACCATCGCGGTGATCGACCGTGGTCCCGGCATCCCCGAGGCGGTGGCCAGGCAGCTGTTCACGCCCTTCTTCACTACGCGTAGCGAAGGCATGGGCTTGGGCCTGAGCCTGTGCCGCACGGTGGTGGAACAGCACGGCGGCGCAATCGACTTCGAGAGCCGCACCGAAGCCGGCAGCCCCGGCGCGGGCACGGGCACCGCGTTCCGCTTCACGCTGCCGGCCGATAACATGCCTGCACCGGGCACAACCGAGACATCCTCTTCGCCATGACGCTCAACCGCAACGCGCTGCCCATGGTCTATCTGGTCGACGACGAAGACGTCGTGCGCGACGCGCTGACCTGGCTGCTGCGCTCGCGTCGCCTGCTCTCCGAGGCCTATGCCAGTGCCGAGGATTTCGAGGCCATGCTCGACGCGCGGCCCAACCGCGGCCGCGGCTGGCCCGATGCGCCGTCCTGTCTGCTGCTGGACGTGCGCATGCCCGGCATGAGCGGGCTGGCGCTGTTCGAGCGCCTGATCGAGCGCGGCCTGGGTGACGTGCTGCCGGTGATCTTCCTCACCGGCCATGGCGACGTGCCCACCGCCGTTTCCACCGTCAAGCGCGGCGCCTTCGACTTCGTCGAGAAGCCCTTCTCCGACAACAGCCTGGTGGACCGTGTCGAGCAGGCGCTCAAGCTCAGCGAGCAAGCCATCGAAGCGCGCGCCCAACTGGGCCAGCGCGCGCAGCGCATGGCCGAGCTGACCGACCGCGAGCGCGAAGTGATGGCCCTGGTGGTGCAGGGCCTGCCGAACAAGCTGATCGCCGACCAGCTCAACATCAGCGTGCGCACCGTCGAGGTCCACCGTGCACGCGTCTTCGAGAAGATGAACGTGAAGTCGGCGGTGGAGCTGTCGAACCTGCTGCGGGGCGATTGAGTCAATCGCCGAGGGCGATCTCGCCCGCCAACGTCACATCGTCCAGCGTGGCCGGCCGCGCATAGTCGGCCAGTACCCAGGCGCGGGCATCGTCATCGGCCGCATCGGCCAGCAGCTCGCCCAGCACGCGTGCCGAGCGCATGTCGATGGCCGCAAAAGGTACGTCCAGCAGCGTGATTGCTGCGCCGCTGGCCGCCGCGCCCACCAGGCCCAGCTTGCGCCGGCTGCCGGCAGAGAGCATGTACATCGGCTTGTCCAGATGCTCGCCCAGCGCGAAGGCCTGCACCAGCGCGGCCTGCAACGCATCGTTCCAGCGCGCATCAGTCGATCCGGCGCGCCGCTCATCCAGCCACGCACGCGCCACCCGCTGGTCGTGCACCGCATCGGCCGGCTGCTCCAGCCACACGCTCAGGCCCTGAGCACGCGCCACCGCGGCGATCAGGCGCAGCAGGCTGCTCTTGCCGCGTCCCTCGCCACCGCTGATGAAGGTCAGGCCTGGCCGCAGCGCGAAGCTCAGCGGCGCGTCCTGGCCGGGGCAGCGCAGCGCGCTGAACGCGATGATCGTTTGGGCATTGCTGTTGCTGCTGTTCATGCTCATGCCGACGCTGCCTCCGCCGTGAAGCCGAACAGCGCCGCCGCCCGCTCGCGCGCCTTGGCCGGCACGCTGCCGGCCAGTGCCAGCGCGGGCTTCTTGATCGACTCTTCGCCCGAGGCGCCGCTCTGCATCGCCGCAAAAGTCGCGGCGATCTGCGCCGGCGTCACCGCCTGCAGCTGCGCGATCCAGTCCCGGGTCTCGCGCAGTCGGCCGAAGCAAAAAAGATCCTGCGCTGCCGCCTCCAGCCGACGCGCCGGCTGTTCCTGCGAGCGCAGCGCGCGCACGATCAGCTGCTTGCGCGCACGCTCCAGCGCGATGCGGTCGCCGGCGCCGCCCCCGGTGCCGTCCGCATGGCGCTGTAGCAGCGCATGCACCGCATCCAGCAGCTCGATGGCCTGCTCCGGCGCGGTGGACGCATCGATGACGAACTGCCCGCCGTGCGGCCAAATGTCGGCCGCGCACCCGGCCTGGTAGGCCAGGCCGCGGCGCTCGCGGATCTCGTCCAGCAGCGGCGAGCTCATGCCCTCGCCCAGCATTGCCGCGGCCAGCACATGCGGCGCGGTGGCCGCCTCGCCCGCGGGCAGCGCCGGCGCCGCAAAGCCCAGCACCAGTTGCGTCTGCCCGCTGCCCGCCAGGCGCCGCGTCTTCAGCCCGCCCAGCCAGGCGGGCGTGTCCACGCGGTTGGCCTCGCCGGGGTGCATCGCGCCGAAGCCGGTGTCGTGCTGCAGCTGCCGTTCCAGCGCGGCGAACATCGCTTCGTCCACCGGCCCGGCCACGGCGACCACCACATTGCGCGCCGTGTACTGCCGCTGCACATAGGCCAGCAGGTCCTCGCGCTTGAAGCGCCGGATATTGGCGCGCGTGCCGATGATGGGCCGCCCGGCCGGGTGCGCGCTGCCGTAGCAGGCCGCGTCGAAAAGGCGGAACGCCAGCGAGGCCGGGTCTTCCTCGTACTCGGCATATTCCTGCTCGATCACGCGCAGCTCGCGCGCCAGCTCGTCCTCGGGAAAGCTCGGGTTCAGCACGATGTCGGCCAGCAGCGCGACGAAGGCCGGCAGATCCTGCGGCAGCCCCTCGATATGGAAGGCCGTGTGGTCCTTGTCGGTGTGCGCATTCATCTCGGCGCCCAGCGCCTCGGCTTCCAGATTGATGCGCTGGCAGTCCCGCGTGGCCGTGCCCTTGAAGGCCATGTGCTCCACCACATGGCTGATGCCATTGAGCCGCGCCGAACTCTCGTGCAGGCTGCCGGTGCGCACGAACACGCTCAAGCTCACCGTGGCCCGCCAGGGCATGGGGATGGCGACGAGGCGCAGGCCGTTGGGGAGCGTGGCGAAGAGCGGCGGCGCAGCGGACGAGGAGGAGAGGCGGGAATCCAAGGCGATTGAGCGTGCAGAAGCGGACGATGAGTGAGGCTCGCTAGTGTCGCCGCTCCGGCGTCAGCCGTCCCGCCCTGCCGCCAAGGTCCACAATGCGCGCATGGCACAAGGCAAGCGCATCTCCTCGGACATAGCCCCCGACGCCCTGCAGGCGATCCAGCAACTCGGCGCCGCCGCCAAGGCCGCGCGGCTGCAGGCTGGCGAAGGTCAGGCCGCGGCAGCAGCCCGACTGGGCGTGCATGTGCAGACCATCGGGCGTATCGAAGCCGGCGAGCCCGGCGTGGCCGTCGGGCATGTGATCGGCCTGTTGGCGCAGTATGGGCTGGCGGTGTCCATCGACGCATCGGTGCCGCCGCAGTCATCGCCAGCTTCGCGTACCTAACCGCAGCGTGGCCCCCGCCGTCTGTTGCCGCTCGGTCTCTTTGTATGCAAGCGCTGTGGCCCGAGGTGCGACAGGCTGACACCAAGAGTCCGCAGCGATTCTGGTGGTAACCCGTAGCTGACGTGCGTCTCCAGCACCTAGACTCCCCGACTTTTTTGACAAGAGTTCATGAGGGAGAGCATGCACATGGGAGCCGAAACTCGACGATGGGCGACAGGCTGCGCGAGCGGCTTGGCACTGGCGCTTCTGGTCGGATGCGGTGGTGGTGGCGGCCAGGCGCCGGCAACCGCTCCGGCTCCAGCCCCAGCCCCAGCCCCAGCCCCAGCCCCCAAGAGCGTGCTCAGCGGCAAGGTCATCGACGGTTATGTCAGCGGTGCCACCGTGTGGCTGGACATCAATGGCAACCAGAAGCGGGATGCCGACGAGCCCTCGGCGCTGTCCAAGGCGGCGGGCGCCTATCAGCTGGAGCTCAGTGAGTCGCAGCAGGCCTGCTTGCCCTACGCCACGCTCTACGTCGATGTGCCTGTGGGTGCGGTGGACGAAAGCAGCGGAGCGGTGACGCAGGCCTATCAGATGTCGGTCGCCCCAAGGTTCCAGCCCATCAGCGAGGCCCAGGTGCTGCACATCTCGCCCTTGACCAGCGCGATCTGGGATCAGGTGCGCACTCGCCTCACCGCCTCTTCGCCGAGCCTCAGCAGCTGCGATCAGCTGCGACAGAACCAGCAGCTGCGCGAGAACATGGTCAACGAGATCAAGACCGTGATGGGTGATCTGGTGCGCCGACACAATCTGTCGGAGGCGCGCATTCATGCCGACTTCATCCAGACCCAGGACAGCCAGAGCTATGCACTGGCGCAGGACATCGTCAAAGGCCTGAAGGCGGGCTATGCCTACAAGCAGAAGCTGCATGTGCAATACCCCGATGCCAGCCATGTGCGCGCCGAGGTCTACCGCGGCCGCGGCACCAGCAACCTCTATGACCAGGCCGGCGTCTGGTACCGCAATGTCTCGGTCTGGCGCCCCTCGGGCTACAGCAACGAGTGGGTCGTGCTGGGCAGCGACCTGAGCAAGGTGGAGCGCGTTCTGCATCTTCGCAGTCAGGATCAAGAGCCCTGGGGTGCGGCCACGCTGAAGACCACCCGCACCGCTTATAACTACCAGCTCGATGCGAGCGACTACATCTGCGTGCTCGATGAGGGCGTCGAGCAGCAAAAGGACGGCGTCACTTACGAACTGGTCGTGCACTACCAGGCCCCCAAGCGGGAGACCGACCCGCTGGCCTGCATGGGTGAGGCTCATGCCACGCCGGGAAGCACGGGCATGCGTGACTACTACGCGAACTACACCGTGGGGAGGGTCAGCTATACGAGCGTACTGCGCTTCGACAGCTCCCACCCCGAGCACCAGGCCCTTGCGGACTGGCATCACCTGCAAGGCAAGAGTGCCCAGCTGGACTTCAGCAGCGTGATCAAGCGCATCGCCAGCAGCGGCTTCCGCTTCGACGAAGAGGTCAAGGTCGCCACGGACGGCTGGTACAAGCGGTCGACCGACGACAGCGGCCTGCGTGTCATCGTTGAGAAGCAGAGCACCGGCAGCTTGTCGCGCACCAGCACCCGCGCAGATGGCACAAGCCTCAAGGAATGCAGCAGCGATGCTGGCAAGTCCTGGAGCGCTTGCGGGGGCTGACGCCCATGCTGTGTGCCGTCGTCGTCGTCCTCGCCCTGGTGGCGGTTGCCAAAGCGCTGGCCGGTCTTGTCTTCGCCGGCTGGCAGCTGGGTGCAAAGTGAATGCCCCCGAGGCTGCTCATAACCACCTCGCCAACTTGTACATTCTCAGACTTCGCCCAAGCCTGCAGCACGAGCACATGCCCAAGAACCCGCACAAGCCTTTTGTCATCGGTGTCGCAGGAGGCAGCGGCAGCGGCAAATCGACGGTGACGCGAGAAGTCTTTGCCGCGATCGGGCCGGAGAAGGTGGCGGTCGTGATGCAGGATGACTACTACCGGGACCAGTCCCACATGCCGCCTGAAGAACGGCGCAAGCAGAACTACGACCATCCCGATGCCTTTGACTGGCCGCTGATGACGCAGCACCTGGCCGCGCTGCGCAAGGGCGAGGCGATAGCGATGCCGGTGTATGACTTCGCAGCCGACAACCGCTCCAGCGAGACCATCACCGTGCAGCCCGCACCGGTGATCGTGGTCGAGGGCCTGTTCGCCCTGTACGACACCAAGCTGCGCAACATGATGTCGCTGAAGATCTATGTGGACACGGCCTCGGACGTGCGCTTCATCCGTCGGCTGCAGCGCGATATTTCGGAGCGTGGCCGCAGCACCGAGTCGGTGGTGAACCAGTACCTGGAAACGGTGCGCCCGATGCACAAGCAGTTCATCGAGCCGACCAAGCGCAACGCCGACGTGATCTTGCCGCACGGCGCCAACGGTCCGGCGGTGGACATCATCACCACCAAGGTGAAGAGCCTGTTGCACGATTACGAGCGTGGCTGAGGCCCAGGCGCCCGTCGCTCGGGCGTCCTGGAGCCCTGACCCCGGAACCGAGGGCTGAGACAATGCCCGCATGGGCGAATTCGACCTGATCAAACGCTTCTTCACGCGCGACACGGCTGCACCGCAGTCCGGTGTCGCGCTCGGCATCGGCGACGACTGCGCCGTGCTGAGCCCGACGCCGGGCACGCAGTGGCTGGTGTCCACCGACATGTTGGTCGAGGGCCGGCATTTCTTGTCGACCGTCGCGCCCGAGCGGCTGGGCCACAAGGCGCTGGCGGTGAATCTGTCGGACCTGGCGGCCAGCGGCGCCACGCCGCGGGCCTTCACGCTGGCGCTGGCGCTGCCGCGTGTGGATGAAGTCTTCCTCGCAGGCTTTGCGCGCGGCTTGTTCGCGCTGGCGGATGCGCATGGCATCGCGCTGGTCGGTGGCGACACCACGGCCGGGCCGCTGAACATCTGCATCACGGTGATGGGCGAGGCGCCGGCCGGCACGGCGCTGCTGCGCAGCGGCGCGAAGGCGGGCGATGACTTGTATGTCTCCGGCACGCTGGGCGATGCGCGGCTGGCGCTGGAGGGGTTCCGTGGCACGGTGCAGCTCAGTGGCGAGGACTTCGCTACCGCGCGCCGCGCGATGGAGATACCGCAGCCGCGCGTGGCGCTGGGCCAGGCGCTGCGTGGCTTGGCGAGCAGCGCGATCGATGTGTCGGACGGCTTCGTCGGCGACCTGGGCCATGTGCTGGCGCGCTCGGGCCTGGGCGCTGTCGTTGACGCCGATGCGCTGCCGCGCGGCCCGGCTATAGCCAAGCAGCCGCTGGCGTTGCAGCGCCTGTGCACGCTGGCTGGCGGCGACGATTACGAGCTGGTCTTCAGCGCGCCGCCTTCCACGCGCGACGCGGTGTTGGCCGCCGCGGCAGCCAGCGGCACGCCGGTGACGCGTGTGGGCCGGCTGTGTGCCGGTGACGAACTGCCGGCCGGGCAGCTGCGGCTGATCGATGCGCAGGGTCAGGTCTTGCCCGAGGATGCCGTGCCGGCAAGCTTTGACCACTTCAAGACCAACGCATGAGCCAAGCAGAGCAAGAACAACAAGCGCAGGCGCAAGAAGCGCCGCCGCCTGTCGCTGTCGCCTCCGCAGCAGCAGCGACGGCCGCCGCGCCGCCGTCAGCGTCCGGCCCGCGCCGCGCCACCGCGCGCTTCATGCTGGGCCATCCGGCACACTGGATCGCGCTGGGCTTCGGCAGCGGGCTCTCGCCCAAGGCGCCGGGCACGGTGGGCACGCTGTGGGCCTGGGCGGCGTTTCTGGTCTTCGACGTCTGGCTGAGCGAGGCGCAGTGGCTGGGGCTGATCGCCATCGGCACGTTGGTCGGCTGGTGGGCCTGCACGGTGACGGCGCGCAATCTGGCAACGCCTGACCCCAGCGCCGTGGTGTGGGACGAGGTACTGGCCTTCTGGCTGGTGCTGGTGCTGGTGATGCCTACGGGCTTCTGGGGGCAGCTGGTGGCCTTCGCGCTGTTCCGCTTCTTCGATGCGGTGAAGTTCGGGCCGGTGGCCTGGGCCGATGGGCTCTTCAAGGGCCAGCGCGGCGCGCCGGTTGGCTGGGCGCAGGGCTGGGGGATTCTCTTTGACGATTTCGTCGCCGCCGGATGTACGCTCCTGGTGATCGCGCTATGGCGCGCGCTCATGGCATAAGCACGCGAGGCAAGGAGATCCGCCATGCTGTTCCCCGACGAATCCGAACTGATCCATCGCATCGCGCTGGCGCTGATCCAGCGCTGCGAGCGCATGGCGACTGCCGAGTCCTGCACCGGCGGCCTGATTGCCGCGGCCTGCACCAGCCTCTCCGGCTCCAGCCAGTGGTTCGAGCGTGGCGTGGTGAGCTATAGCAACCAGGCCAAGACCGAGCTGCTGGGCGTGCCCGCGGCGCTGATCGAGTTGCATGGCTCGGTCAGCGGCGAGGTGGCGTCGCATATGGCGCGCGGCCTGCTGGCACATGCGCCGGTGGACTGGGCGCTGGCCGTCACCGGCATCGCCGGCCCCACGGGCGGCAGCGCGGGCAAGCCGGTGGGCACCGTGTGGCTGGCGCTGGCCCAGCCCGGCAAGCCGCCCAAGGTCTGGCAGGAGCTCTTCCCAGGCGACCGCCACGAGGTGCGCATGGCCACGGTGCGCGCGGGCCTGATGGCGCTGTGCGAGGCGCTCGAAGACAAGGATTGAAGAAAGGGCGCCTGGCCATGGCCTTGCTACTGACGGGCCGCTGGGGCGCGGCCGAGCGCGACCAGTACCTGGCGCAGCTGCAGGCCCAGCTGCCGGGCGAGCCCTGGGTGCTCGACGCGCCGCGCGACGCGGCCGAGGCGGCGTCCATCGAGGTGGCCGTCGTCGCCAATCCCGCGCAGGGTCTGCTGCAGCAGCTGCCGAACCTGCGCCTGATCCAGTCGCTGTGGGCGGGCGTGGACAGGCTGCTGGCCGACCCCACGCTGCCCGCTGGCGTGCCGCTGGCGCGCATGGTGGACCCGGCGATGAACGAGGCCATGGTGCAGACCGCGCTGTGGGCGGTGCTGGGCCAGCACCGGCATTTCTTCGAACTGCAGCTGCAGCAGCGCGAGGCCGTATGGCGCCAGCCGCCGCAGCTGCGCGCGCACGAGTGGCAGGTGCTGGTGCTGGGCCTGGGGGAGCTGGGCGGGCGCGTGGCGCGCACGCTGGCGCAGCTGGGCTACGCCGTCACCGGCTACAGCACGCGCGAGACGCGGATCGAGGGCGTCGAGCATTGCGTGCACGGCGAGGCTGCGCTGGCCGAGGCCCTGGCGCGCGCCGACACGGTGATCAACCTGCTGCCGCTGACCGAGGCGACGCGCGGCTTCTTCGACGCCGCCCGCTTTGCGCAGATGAAGCGCGGCGCCGGCCTGGTGAACCTGGCACGTGGCGCACAGGTGGTGGAGGCCGACCTGCTGGCTGCGCTGGACGCGCAGCAGATTCGTCATGCGCTGCTCGATGTGTTCCAGACCGAGCCGCTGCCGGCCGAGCATGCCTTCTGGTGGCACCCCGGCGTGACCGTGCTGCCGCACACCGCGGCGCAGACCGACCCGCGCAGCGCCTGCGCGGTGGTGGCGGCCAATGTGCGTGCGCTGCGCGAAGGCCGGCCGCTGGCGCATCTGGTGGAGCGCGGGCGCGGCTATTGACGGAGACGGCTCAGGGGCGCAGCGCCAGCTGCGGCGCGCGCGGCGCAGCGGCTTCGATCAGCATCAGCGCCAGGCGCTGCAGCCCGGCCCAGGGATCGGCCGGCCAGCCGGGGTGGCGCAGGCCCTTGACCAGGCCGTCGCAGATCTGCGCGGCCTGCACCAGCGGCAGCAGTTCGGCGCTGCTCTTGATGCCGGGGACGATGCGCTCGAAGAGCTTTTCCTTGGGGCCCCAGACGCGCGCCTCGCGCAGCGCCATCGGCAGCGGCTTGCCGGCATCGACTGCCTCGCGCACGCGGCGCAGCGCGCGGATGTCCTCGGCCAGCGCCCAGTGCACCAGCACCGCGGCCTCGCCCTCGGCCTGAAGGCCTTCGAGCATGCGCAAGGTGCGCGACAGCTGGCCGCCGAGCACCGCTTCGCTGAGCTTGAACACGTCGTAGCGCGCGACGTTGAGCACCGCGGCTTCGATCTGCGCGAACGTCAGCTCGCCGGCCGGGTGGAGCAGCGCGAGCTTCTGCAGTTCCTGGTGCGCGGCGAGCAGATTGCCCTCCACGCGGTCGGCAAAGAAGGCCAGCGCCTGCTGGCCGGCCTCGCCGGCTTCGACGCGCTGGCCCTGTGCGGCCAGGCGCTGCGCCAGCCACTGCGGCAACGCGCGGCGCTCGATCGGGTCCACGCGCACCGTCACGCCGTTGGCGTCCAGTGCCTGGAACCAGGCGCTGTTCTGCTGCGTGCGGTCCAGCTTGGGCAGCGTGACCAGCGTGACGATGTCCTCGCTGAGGTTCGCGCAGTAGCGCTGCAGCTGCTCGGAGCCGTCCTTGCCCGGCTTGCCCGAGGGGATGCGGATCTCGATGAACTGGCGCTCGGAAAAGAGGCTCAGCTCCTGCGCGGCGGCGAGCACCGGGCCCCAGTCGAAATAGGCGCCGCTGACGGTGAAGACCTGGCGCTCGCCGAAGCCCTGCGCGCGTGCCGCAGCACGGATCGCGTCGGCCGCCTCCTGCGCCAGCAGCGGCTCGTCGCCCCACACCGTGTAGAGCGGCTTCAGGCCTTTGGCGAGTTGCGGCGCGAGTGCGTCGGCGCGGAGCTGCATGGCTGGAAGCTCAGCGGGGGAGGCGGACCGACGAGAGCCGGCGCATCACCTGCGCCACCGCATCGGCCTGCATATTGCGGAAGAGCTGCGCCTCCTCCTGCTCCTTGGCCAGCGCGGCGGCTTCGGTGTAGTTCATCTCGCGCGTCATCAGCAGCTCGGCGCGTGGCAGCAGCACTTCGCCGGCCGGCGTGCGCAGCAGATAGTCCAGGCGCAGCTGCAGTTGCCATTCGCGCACCAGGCCGGCGCTGGTGGTGGCCACGACGCGGCGCTTGCGGCTGTCTTCGCTGGCTTCCAGCACGACCTCGGCGCGGTTGGCGTCGTCGAGCAGCTTGACCGGCGTACGCGCGATCTGACGCTTGAGCTCGGCCGCCAGCGGCGAGTCGGCCTTGAAGCCGAGCAGGCCGATGGTGCTGAAGTGCAGCTCGGGCTCGCGCCGCGGCGCGAAGCCGCAGCCGGCCAATGGCGCGCTTAGCAAGAGGCCGAGTAGGCGCCGGCGTTGCACTTGCGCCGCCGAGAACCCAGCGACACCCGAGGCTCCGGCTTTGCCGGGCCAGCGGGTGTGCCCCCTTGAGGGGGCGCGCGAAGCGCGTAGGGGGTGGGTCATGTTTCAGACGACGACGTTGACCAGGCGGCCGGGCACGACGATGACCTTCTTGGCCGGCTTGCCTTCGGCGAACTTGGCGAAGTCTTCGCTGGCCAGCGCTGCGGCCTCGATGGCGGCCTTGTCGGCAGCGGCGGGCACCTTGATCGCGCCGCGCAGCTTGCCGTTGACCTGCAGCATCAGCTCGATCTCGTCCTGCACCAGCGCGCCTTCGTCCACCGTGGGCCAGGGCGCATCCAGCAGCTCGCCCAGCTCGGCGGCGAAGCCCAGCTCCTGCCACAGCGCGTGGGTGATGTGCGGGCAGGCCGGGTAGAGCACGCGCAGCAGCACCGAGAAGCCCTCGCGCACGGCAGCATCCTGGCCGGCGGCCTTGAAGCCTTCCAGTGCATTGAGCAGTTTCATCGCACCGGAGACCACGGTGTTGTACTGCATGCGCTCGTAGTCATACGAGACCTGCTTGAGCACCAGGTGCACCTCGCGGCGCAGCGCCTTGCCTTCGCCGCTGAGCGCGGCGAAATCGGTGCCGCCGGACTGGATCGCCGCGGCGTTCTTGGCGCCGAAGCCCCAGACGCGCTTCAGGAAGCGGTGCGCGCCCTCGACGCCAGCATCGTTCCATTCCAGCGTCTGCTCCGGCGGCGACGCGAACATCACAAAGAGGCGCGCGGTGTCGGCACCGTATTCGTTGATCAGCTCCTGCGGATCGACGCCATTGTTCTTGGACTTGGACATGGTGCCCACGCCCTCGTAGTCCACGGCTGAGCCGTCGCTCTTGAGCTTGGCGCCGGTGATCTTGCCGGACGCATCGAAGACGTTCTCGACCTCATGCGGCCAGAAGTACTCGATGCCACCCTTCTCGCCGCGGCGCGAGTAGATGTGGTTGAGCACCATGCCCTGGGTCAGCAGCTTGGTGAAGGGCTCGTCCACCTTGACCAGGCCCAGGTCGCGCATCACCTTGGTCCAGAAGCGGGCGTAGAGCAGGTGCAGGATCGCATGCTCGATGCCGCCGATGTACTGGTCCATCGGCATCCAGTACTGGGTGCCGTCGGCGACCATCGCCTCGCTGTTCTGCGCGTCGCAATAGCGCATGAAGTACCACGAGCTGTCCACGAATGTGTCCATCGTGTCGGTCTCGCGCTTGGCGGGCTTGCCGCACTTGGGGCAGCTGCAGTTCAGGAAGTCGGCGCGCTTGTTCAGCGGGTTGCCACTGCCGTCGGGGATGCAGTCCTCGGGCAGCACCACCGGCAGGTCCTGGGCCGGCACCGGCACGGCGCCGCAATCGTCGCAATGGATGATCGGGATCGGCGTGCCCCAGTAGCGCTGGCGGCTGATGCCCCAGTCGCGCAGGCGCCAGGTGGTCTTCTTCTCGCCCAGGCCCTTGGCACCGACGAGCTCGGCGACCTTGCTGACGGCGGCCTTGTGGTCGAGACCATCGAGCACGCCGGAGTTGACGCAGCGGCACTTCTGCTTGTCGCCATACCACTCGGCCCAGGCATCAAGGCTGAAGCTCTCGCCGTCGACCGCGACGACCTGCTTGATCGCGATGCCGTACTTCTTCGCAAAGGCGAAATCGCGCTCGTCATGCGCGGGCACGCCCATCACGGCGCCGTCGCCGTAGCTCATCAGCACATAGTTGCCGACCCAGACCTCGACTTCAGCGCCGGTCAGCGGGTGCGTGACGAAGAGGCCGGTGCGCTGGCCCTTCTTCTCCTGCGTGGCGAGTTCGGCCTCGGTGGTGCCGCCCTGCTTGCATTCCTCGATGAAGGCGGCGAGCTGCGGGTTGGTCGCTGCGGCATGCGTGGCCAGCGGGTGCTCCGGTGCCACGGCGCAGAAGGTCACGCCCATGATGGTGTCGGCGCGCGTGGTGAACACATACAGCTTGCCGTCCTGGATCAGCGCGCCGTCGGCGCCCTTGATCTGATGCGGGAAGGCGAAGCGCACGCCCTCGCTCTTGCCGATCCAGTTCTCCTGCATCAGGCGTACGCGCTCGGGCCAGCCGGACAGATAGCTCTTGTCCTCGGGGTTGGCCACGGCCGAGAGCAGCTCCTCGGCGTACTTGGTGATGTTCAGGTAGTAGCCGGGGATCTCGCGCTTCTCGACGATGGCGCCCGAGCGCCAGCCGCGGCCGTCGATGACCTGCTCGTTGGCCAGCACGGTCTGGTCCACCGGGTCCCAGTTGACGACCTGGGTGCGGCGCTCGCAGATGCCCGCCTCGAGCATCTTGATGAACAGCCACTGGTTCCACTTGTAGTAGTCGGGCTTGCAGGTGGCGATCTCGCGCGACCAGTCGATCGCCAGGCCCATGGCCTGCATCTGGCCCTTCATGTAGGCGATGTTCTCGTAGGTCCACTTGGCCGGCGGCACCTTGTTCTTCATCGCCGCGTTTTCAGCGGGCAGGCCGAAGGCGTCCCAGCCCATCGGCATCAGCACATTGAAGCCCTTCATGCGCAGCTGCCGGGCCAGCATGTCGTTGATCGTGTAGTTGCGCACATGGCCCATGTGCAGCTTGCCGCTGGGGTAGGGCAGCATCGAGCAGGCATAGAACTTCGGCTTGCTCGAGTCCTCGACGACGCGATAGGCGTCGCGGGCTTGCCAGTGGGCGTGGGCGGCCTTCTCGACCTCGGACGGGGTGTACTTGTCGTTCATCATCTGTGGGACGGCGCTCGGGCGGAAACAGCGTCGCGCAGGCGTGCCCGCGCTGAAGGGATGGATTGTAGGAGGCCGGGGCCGCAGGCCCCCGCTGGGCAGACTGGGCTCAGCCCGGCAGCTTGGCTTCGGCGACGAAGGCGATGCGCTGCAGACCGGCGTCCTGCAGCCAGCCGATCAGCTCGGCCACGCTGCCATAGGGCACGGTCTTGTCGGCGCGCAGCTGCACTTCCATCTGCGGGTTGCTCTTGCCCAGTGCAGCCAGGCGCTGCCGCAGCATCTCGGCAGGCAGCTTCTCGTCGCCCAGGAAGAGGCTGCCGTCGGGCGTGATGGCCACGTTGACATAGGCCGGCGCCTCGCTGGGCGTGGCGGCCTGGCTGCTGGGCAGGTCCAGGCGCAGGCTGGTGCTCATCAGCGGCGCAGTGATCATGAAGATCACCAGCAGCACCAGCATCACGTCGATCAGCGGCGTCATATTGATCTCGCCCATCGGGGGCGGGGTCTCGCGACGCTCCAGGCGACCGAAAGCCATCTTGCGTCAGACGCCCGGGGCGTCGCCGTCCAGCATCTCGCGCAAATCGTGCGCGAAGCCTTCGAGCTCGATCTCGCAGGCGGCGACCAGCTTGCCGAAGACGTTGTAGGCCAGCACGGCCGGGATCGCTACGGCCAAGCCGGCGGCGGTCATGATCAGCGCCTCACCCACCGGGCCGGAGACCTTCTCGATGGTGATGTTGCCGGCCGCCGAGATGCTGACCAGCGCGTGGTAGATGCCCCAGACTGTGCCGAACAGGCCGATGAAGGGCGAGGTGCTGCCAATGGAGGCAAGCAGCACCTGGCCCAGTTGCAGGCGACGCAGCACCGCGTGCAGCGCGTCGCGCAGGCGGCGGGTGAGTTGCGATTCGCGCCGGCCGGCGGCTTCCAATGTGCCGCGGTTGGCGGCGGCGGTGGCGGCGTCAAGCAGCGGCAGCAGCAATTCCTCGCGGTCATAGTGCTGCAGCGCGCCACGGCCGGCTTCGATGTTGGCAGCGGCCCAGAAGGCGGGCACGGCCAGGGCGATGTCGCGGCGCGCGCGGCGCAGCAGCCAGCCCTTCCAGAGGATCAGCACCCAGGCACTGATCGACATCGCCAGCATCAGCAGCGCGACGCCACGGATGACCGCATCGGCCTGGTCCCAAAACTCAGCGAAGCCCGTCATGATCGGGTCAGGCTTGCTTCAGGCCGAGTACGTCGTCCATGCCGTACAGGCCGGGGCCATGAGCAGCCAGGAAGCGCGACGCGCGCAGGCTGCCCTGTGCATAGGTGCTGCGGCTGCTGGACTTGTGGCTGATCTCGATGCGCTCGCCGGTGCCGGCGAAGAGCACGGTATGGTCACCGATGATGTCGCCGCCGCGCACGGTGGCGAAGCCTATGGTCTTGGCATCGCGCTCGCCGGTGTGACCTTCGCGGCCGTAGACCGCGCATTCCTTCAGATCGCGGCCCAGCGCCTGGGCGACGACCTCGCCCATCGCCAGCGCCGTGCCGCTGGGCGCGTCGACCTTGTGGCGGTGGTGAGCTTCGATGACCTCGACGTCGAAGCCCTCGTTGAGCGCACGCGCGGCCATGTCGAGCAGCTTGAGCACGACGTTGACGCCCACGCTCATGTTCGGCGCCATCATGATGCCGATGTGCTGGGCATGCGCGGCGATCTGTGCCTTCTGCTCATCGCTGAAGCCGGTGGTGCCGATCACCACCTTGACGCCCAGCTCGCGGCAGACGGCCAAGTGGGCCATCGTGCCCTCGGGGCGGGTGAAGTCGATCAGCACGTCGGCGCCGCCCAAGCCCTGGCGCAAATCGTCGGTGATGACGATGCCGGTGCTCTGGCCGAGGAAGGCGCCGGGGTCCTGGCCCAGCGCCGGGCTGCCGGCGCGGTCCAGTGCGCCGCTGAGACGGCAGTCGGCCGTGCCGAGCACGGCCTCGACCAGCATGCGGCCCATGCGGCCGGACGCGCCGGCGACGACGATGTTCAGCTGGGGCTTGGCGTTCACGACTTGCCACCCTCCAGCGGCGGGTAGGCGCGGATCGGGCCCATCGGCTCGGCTGCGGCCGCCGCCGGCTTGGTCGGGACCGGCAGCGACTTGCGCTCTGCGTCGCTGAGCTCGAGCTTGGGCACCGGCTTGCTGGACTTGAAGGTGTTGATCAGCGCGATGAACTCGTTCTCGGTCGGCAGATCTGGCGGCGCGTCGACGGACTTGAGCTTCTCGCCGTCGAACCAAAGCACGACTTCGCGCTTCTGCTCGGGCGCGCCCTGGCGCTTGATCGTGAAGACGTAGTCCCAACGGTTCTCGTGGAACACATCGGTCAGCAGCGGCGAGCCGATCAGGTCGCGCACCTGGGCGCGCGACATGCCGGGCTTGACGCGCGCCAGCAGTTCCTTGGTCAGCACATTGCCCTGGACGATCTCCAGGCGGTAGGGCGTCACCAGCCCGAGCACCTTGTCGCCAGCGACCGAAGGCAGCTGGTCCAGCGAAGGCAGGCTCGAGCAGGCACCGAGGCCGGCGACGGCTGCCAGCACCACGACAAGGCGCAGTTTGCGCACGGAAGGTGGAATGGGGCGCATATCTTCGGGGGCTTGGGCCGGGGAAACCGGGAGCTGGCTATGATTGGGCGCTGATTCTAGCGGCAGGCCCATTTCGGGCTGGAGCCGTTCCGACGCAATGACCGGCACCGACGAAATCAAGAACAGCGGCCTCAAGGCCACGCTGCCCCGCATCAAGATTCTGGAGATCTTCCAGAAGTCTGCGCAGCGCCACATGACGGCCGAGGATGTCTACAAGGCCTTGCTTCTGGACGATGCCGACATCGGCTTGGCCACGGTGTATCGCGTGCTCACGCAGTTCGAGCAGGCCGGCCTGCTGTCCCGCAATCACTTCGAATCGGGCAAGGCGGTGTTCGAGCTCAACGAGGGTCGGCACCACGATCATCTGGTCTGCCTGAACTGTGGCCGTGTCGAGGAGTTCTTCGACGCGCAGATCGAGGACAGGCAGCATGCCATCGCGAAGGAGCGAGGCTTCACGCTGCAGGAGCATTCGCTCGCGCTCTACGCGCACTGCACCAAGACCGACTGCCCGCACCGCGGCAGCTGAGCGCTGCCGGCGCGGCGCCAAGCCCGCTCAGGCCTCTTCGCCGTGCTGGCCCTGTTCGATGGCGCGCTGGTGTCGCTCGATGAACTCGCGGTAGGTGTCGATGCCGCGCAGCTGCAGGATGGTGTTGCGCACCGCAGCCTCCACCAGCACGGCCAGGTTGCGACCGGCATCCACCGCGATCACCACCTTGCGCACCGGCATGCCCAGTACCGGCTCGTAGAGCGGCTCGTAGGGCAGGCGCTCGAAGTCGCGCTCCATCGTCTCCTTGCGCACCAGGTGGACGATGAGCTTGAGGCGCATCTTCCGGCGCACCGCGGTCTCGCCGAAGATGGCCTTGATGTCCAGCAGGCCGATGCCGCGCACTTCCAGCAGGTTGAGCAGCAGCTCGGGGCAGCGGCCTTCGATGGCGGTCTCGGAGATACGATAGAAGTCCACCGCATCGTCGGCCACCAGACCGTGGCCGCGCGAGATCAGCTCCAGGCCCAGTTCGCTCTTGCCCAGGCCGGATTCGCCAGTCAGCAGCACGCCCAGGCCAAGGATGTCCATGAACACGCCGTGGCGCGTCGTGCGGTTGGCGCAGACATGGGCGAGATAGGTGCGCACCACGTCGATGACATGGCCGGCCGACTCGCGCGTGACGAACAGCGGAATCTCGGCGCGGTCGCACATCGCGACCAGGCGGTCCGGCGGGATCTGGTCGTCGGCGACGATGATCACCGGCGGCTCGAGCGTGACGATGCGCGAGATGCGGCGGTCCAGCACGTCACCCGAGGCCTGGCTCAGATAGGCCACCTCGCGGCGGCCGACGATCTGCACCCGGTAGGGGTGGATGTAGTTCAGGTAGCCGACCAGGTCGGCCGAGGACTGTGCGTCGCGCAGAGCGGCTTCGTCGAAGCGACGCTCAGGATGCGCATGGCCGGCGATCCATTCCCAGCGCAGCGCCTCGCGGTGCTCTTCGAAGAGCCGGTCGGCACTGATCGAGGTGGGTTTCACGCGTGAGGCGGCAGGCTGCGGCTCAGGCGACCGACTTCAGCGGTTCCCAATCGGCGATCAGGCGGTGCACGCCGGCGGCATCCGTCTCGCTCTTCAGACGTTCGCGCAGCTCGCGGTCCGAGAGCATCTCGGCGATCTCGGAGAGGATCTCCAGATGGCGCTGGGTGGCCGCCTCGGGCACGAGCAGGAAGATCAGCAGGCTCACCGGCTCATCGTCCGGCGCGTCGAAGCCGATCGGCTGCTGCACGCGCAGCACTGCGGCGAGCGGGTTCTTCAGCCCCTTGATGCGTCCGTGCGGAATGGCCACGCCATGCCCCAGGCCCGTCGAGCCCAGTCGCTCACGCGCGAACAGGTTGTCCGTCACGGAGGCACGCGAGATCGCGTGGTTGTTCTCGAACAGCAAGCCCGCCTGTTCGAAGACGCGCTTTTTGCTGGAAGCGTCCACGTTCACCAGCACGTTGCTGGCGGGCAGGATGGCGGCAAGACGGTTCATCGCGGGTCGCAGCACCGATTTCGGCGGGTAGCCTTGGGCGGGACGCTTTTGGGTAGCTAGGCCTGGGATTATAGGAAGGGGCCGGCAAGCATGCTTGCCGGCCTATGTGGTCGGGCGGGAGTATTGCGCAAAATTGCGGCACTGCGGCAACAGAATCGCGTCCTGCGCGCTGCGCTCGCGTCCTGTGGCAGGAAGAAAACAAAAAAAGCGGCCCGAGGGCCGCTTTTTGCCGGACGTCGAACGACATCGTTCAGGGTGCGCCGGCCTCCAGCCGCTTGGCGGCCATGTGGTGATGCTCCTGGATCTTGTCCTTGTGGCGACAGACCTGACGATCCAGCTTGTCCATCAGCTGGTCGATGGCGGCATAGAGATCCTCGTGCGCCTGTTCGACGAAGATGTCCCGGCCCTTCACATGCAGGTTGACTTCGGCCTTCTGGCGGCGTTCCTTCTCCTTTTGCTTCTCCACGCGGAGCAGCACGTTGATGTCGACAACCTGGTCGAAATGTCGGGTCACCCGGTCGAGCTTGGTGCGCACATATTCGCGCAGCGCAGGCGTGACTTCCAGGTGGTGGCCGCTGATAGTCAGGTTCATGTTGCCTCCTTTCACAGGGTGGACGGTGTGCCTTCTGGGACGGGTCTCAGACGGCGGTTGTGGGTGCAGGTGACTGGGATGAACGCGGGTCGCAAGGTGGCGACGGTTGGGATCTGACGCGGGTAGCGGAGGTCGTGGAGGATTCACCGGTTCGGCGAGCCCAGTTTGCTCCCGAATTCCAGCGCCTGACAACCGTTCGGGCGCAAAGACCCAGCGCCTTTCCGTGATGGGCACCACAAGCCTGCAAGCTGTGCTTCAATGCGCTGTTGGCTTCGCGCAAGCCGGGCCGGAAACGGGGGCCTGAACAGGTGCCTCACGGTTGATGGTCGCGATCACGGGATGTGATAATTGCGCACCGCATCACTGGAGCAGTTCCTTGGACAGCGATCACCCTCGGTGACCGTCCACTCCAGCGCCTGAGCCCGACCTGCCTTGCTGCAGGGCGCATGCCGGTCCGGAGTGAGACGGGTCCCAAAACCCCTTCCGGTCGGCCCTGGCGCCGTCCCCTGCAAAGACGGCGCGTGAGGCGCTGGAGATCCGCAGCATGCTCAATGTGTTCACGCTGGACAACGGGCGCCTGAAGGGCGGCCTGTTCCAGGAAGAAAAGATCCACAGCGCCGAGGAGCTGGCGCAATCGCGTCCGGTGTGGGTGGACCTCGAACAGCCCAGCGCCGAGGAAAAGGCCTGGATCCTCGCTCACTTCGGCCTGGTCCTGCCCGACAACATCGTCGACGAGGACCTCGAGGAATCGGCGCGCTTCTACGAGGAAGACAACGGCGAGCTGCACATTCGCTCGGACTTCCTCATCGACGACGACGAGACGCCGCGCAACGTGCGCGTGGCCTTCATCCTGCACAACAACGTGCTGTTCTCGGTGCACAACGAGGACCTGCCGGTGTTCCGTCTGCTGCGCCTGCGCGCGCGGCGCATCCCGGCGCTGATCGAGGATGCCAAGGACGTGCTGCTCAAGCTCTACGACGCCGATGCCGAGTATTCGGCCGACGTGCTCGAGGGCATCTACGACAACCTGGAGAAGGTCAGCGCCCGCGTGCTCAAGCAGGACGTGACCGACGCTGCCGCCGGTGAGGTGCTGACCGCGATCGCGCGCGAGGAAGACCTGAACGGGCGCATCCGCCGCAACGTGATGGACACGCGCCGCGCGGTCAGCTTCATGATGCGCAGCCGCATGCTCAGCGCCGAGCAGTTCGAGGAAGCGCGGCAGATCCTGCGCGACATCGACTCGCTGGATTCGCACACCGCCTTCCTGTTCGACAAGATCAACTTCCTGATGGATGCCACCGTCGGCTTCATCAACATCAACCAGAACAAGATCATCAAGATCTTCTCGGTGGCCAGCGTGGCGCTGCTGCCGCCGACGCTGATCGCGAGCATCTACGGCATGAACTTCAAGCACATGCCCGAGCTGGACCAGGCCTGGGGCTATCCCTTCGCGCTGGCGCTGATGGCGGCCTCGGTGGCTGCGCCCTTCATCTACTTCCGCCGCAAGGGCTGGCTCAAGTAGCGGCCGGATGTAGCGGCTTGATGCGCGCGCGCTGGATCAGCTTGCGCGCCTCCTCCACCCACAGCACGCCGCTCGCCAGCACGAGCAGCATCAGCAGCCGTTCGGCCGCGATGGCCTCGGTGTGGAACAGGCCCTGCAGCGCCGGCAGGTAGACCGCCGCCAGCTGCAGCAGCACGCTGCTGCACAGCCCGACGAGCAGCCAGCGGTTCGCGAGCACGCCCAGACGCAGCGCCGAGCGCGTGGCCGACTGGCAGTTCAGCACGTTGAACCACTGGCAGGCCGCGAGCAGGCAGAACAGCTCGGTGCGCAACAGCTCCAAAGCCACGCCTTGCGCCAGGCCCCAGGCATACCAGCCCAGGCAGACCATCGTCGAGCAGCCAGCCATCAGGAGCGCGCGGCCGAGCATGCTGCCGTCCAGCAGCGCGGCGCTGCGCGGCGTCGGCGGACGGCGCATCTCGTCGCCGTCGGCGGGGTCCATCACCAGGTTCACCGTCAGCGTGCCTTCGGTGACGATGTTGATCCAGAGGATCTGCACCGCCGCCAGCGGCAGCGGATAGCCGGCCAGCAGCGCCAGCAGCAGGATCAGCACCTCGTCCAGCGAGGTGGCGAAGAGGAAGAGGATGACCTTCTTCAGGTTGGCATAGACCACGCGGCCCTGCTCGACGGCGGCGACGATGGTGGCGAAGCTGTCGTCGCTGACGACGATCTTGGCCGCGCTCTTGGCCACTTCGGTGCCGGTGATGCCCATGGCCACACCGACGTCCGCACGCGCCAGCGCCGGCGCGTCGTTGACGCCATCGCCGGTCATCGCGACGACCTCGCCGCGCGACTGCAGCGCCTCGATGATGCGCAGCTTCTGCGCTGGCTGCACGCGGGCGTAGACGGCCACGCGGTCGAGCTGTTCGCGCAGCTCGGCTTCGCCCATGCGCTCCAGCGCCTCGCCGTCCAGCGCCAGGTCGCCGGGCTGCGCGATGCCCAGCTCGCGGGCGATCGCCAGGCCGGTGAGCGTGTGGTCGCCGGTGAGCATCAGCGGCCGCACGCCGGCGGCGCGGCAGGCGGCCACCGCTGCCTTGGCCTCGTCGCGCGGCGGGTCGATCTGGCCGACCAGGCCGAGCAGGCGCAGCCGGCCTTGCAGCGAGGCAAAGCCCAGTGCTTCGTCCAGCGCATTGCCGTCGGCCTCGGCGAAGGCGAGCACGCGCAACGCTGTGGCGGCCATCGCCTCGGCTGCGGCGCGGGCCGGCGCCGGGTCCAGCCCGCTGCACAGGCGCAGCACGGCCTCGGGCGCGCCCTTGACGAAGACGCGCATGCTGCCATCGCTCAGGCGATGCCGCGTGGCCATCAGCTGATGATCGGCATCGAAGGGCAATTCGGCCTCGCGCGGCGCGTCGGCGCGCGCGCTGCCGGCGGGGCGGCCGGCCTTCTCGGCCAGCACCAGCAAGGCTCCTTCGGTGGGGTCGCCGAGCACGGTCCATTCGTCGCGCAGGTCCTCTTCGGGCGGCAGCAGCTCGGCGTCGTTGCACAGTACCGCGCAGCGCAGCAGCGCCTGCAGCGCCGCGTCGTCAGCGGGCGGCGCCGGCTGCAGCTCGCCCAGCGGCACATAGCCGATGCCGGAGACCGCGATCTCGCGACCGTCGGCCAGCCAGAGCTGGCGCACCGTCATCTCGTTGCGCGTCAGCGTGCCGGTCTTGTCCGAGCAGATCACCGTCACCGAGCCCAGCGTCTCCACCGCCGAGAGGCGGCGGATGATCGCGCCGCGCCGCGCCATGCGCTGCATGCCCACCGCCAGCGCAATCGTCATCGCCACTGGCAGGCCCTCGGGCACCATCGAAACCATCTGGCTGATCGCCACCATCAGCAGCTCGGCCAGCGGTAGGCCGCGCCAGAAGCCCAGCAGCAGCACCAGCACGAACAGCCCCAGCGCGGCCGCGACCAGGGCCTGGCCGAAGGCGTGCAGGCGCTGCTCCAGCGGCGTGCGCGGCTCGACCGCGGACTGGGTCAGCGCGGCGATGCGACCGACCTCGGTGTGCTGGCCGGTGGCGACGACCACGGCGCGTGCGCGCCCGGCGGTGACGAAGGTGCCGGAGAACAGCATGTTGTGCCGGTCGGCCAGGCCGGTCGCCTCGGGCAGCATGCCGGCCTGCTTGGCCACCGGCACCGATTCGCCGGTCAGCGCGGCCTCGGCGGCCAGCAGCTGTGCCGCGTCCAGCAGTCGCGCATCGGCGGCCACCGCGTCGCCGGCCGCGAGCAGCAGCAGGTCGCCGGGCACCAGCTCGGCGGCGGCGATCAGTTGCTCGCTGCCCTCGCGCAGCACGCGCACACGCAGCGCCGAGAGCCGGCGCAGCGCGGTCATCGAGCGCTCGGCGCGGCCCTCCTGCAGCAGGCCGATGGCGGCGTTGACCCCCACGACGACGAGGATCACCAGCGCATCGCTGCGGTGGCCCAGCGCCACCGCGAGCGCAGCGGCGACGAAGAGGATGTAGATCAGCGGGCTCTGGAACTGGCGCAGCAGGCGCCGCCACAGCGGCAGTGGCGGCGCCTCGGGCAGCACGTTGCTGCCGTGGCGGGCCCGCGCGACCTCCACCTGTACGGCCTCCAGTCCGCGGCCCGGCACGCAGTCCAGCGCGTGCAGCAGCTCGGTCGGCGGCACGGCATGCCAGGGGCGAAGGGTCTTGTCGGCGGGGTTCATCGTTCGGGGCGCAGCTCGAGGGTCGGACGCCGGGCCGGTGCAACTATGCCTTGCGCCGATGTCGGCTCTGCGTCGAACGCACGCATCATTGCGCCCGGACAAGTGTGAGCCCTCCAGGTGCAGCGGCGAGCCGCTAGCATCGGCACTCTGACGATCAGAACGAAGCAAGAAGGGAAGATCTGCGATGAATGCCCACACACAAGTGCGTTCCGTGCTGGCCCTGCTCAGCGACAGCCCACGCTCGGCTGCGGTGCTGGCGCTGGCACAGCGTCTGGCTGGCAGCCAGGGCGCGCAGCTGCGTGCGCTGCATGCGGTGGCGCCCAGCGCCTCGGGCGCCTACCTCACGCCCGAAGCATCGGCCCTGGCACTGCAGCTGCGAACCGAGCTCGATGGTCAGCGGGTTGCCAATGCGGCCGCCTTGGTCGCCAGGGCGGGCAGCGGGATTCCCTTCGAGAGCCTGCTGAGCGAATCGCCGCAGGAGCTGCTGCAGCGCGCGCGCAACTGCGATCTGCTGGTGCTGGGGCAGCCCGATCCGGCGACCCCGGACGGCACCGCGTCCGGCATGGTCAGCCGGCTGCTGGTCGCCGGCGGTTGCCCGCTGCTCTTCGTTCCCTATGCCGTGGACACGCCGCTGGAGCGCTGCGGCAGCCGCGTGCTGGTGGCCTGGAGCGACACGCGGGAGAGCGCCCGTGCACTGCGCGACGCGCTACCCTGGCTGGGCATGGCCAAGCATGTCGAGCTGGTCCGCTTCGCCGGCCATGACGAGGCCGGACCCGAGCCGCTGGAGCGTGCGCGCGACTACCTGGCGCTGCACGGCGTCCAGGCGAAGATCCAGGTGCTGCATGGCCGCGAGAGCTCGCTCAGCGAGCGCCTGGCGGCGAACTGGACACCCGACGCGCCGGTGGCCGAGGCGCTGCTCTCGCATGCGGCCGATATCGACGCCGACCTGATCGTGATGGGCGGCTATGGCCACGCGCGGCTGTGGGAGCTGGTGCTGGGGGGCGTCACGCGCACGATGCTGCAGTCGATGACGGTGCCGGTGCTGATGTCGCACTGAGCCACACCCTGTTCATCAGGTCTGCAGGCGCAGCCGGCCGCGCAGCCAGCGCAGCACAGCGCCCAGCAGCGGGACTTTTTCCCACAGTTGCTCGGCCGCGTCCCAGTAGTCGCAGTGGTAGGCGACGCGGCCGTCTTCGGCCAGGCGCAGATGGCTGGCGCCGTGGATGCGCTGGGGCCGTCCGCGCAGCGCGAAGTCGAAGTCCCAGGTCAGGAAGCACTGCGCGTCCTGCGCCACCACGTCGAGCACGCGAAAGCGCGGCGCCTCCAGGCTGTCGAACATGTGCGCAAAGATGGCGCGGATCGCGGCCAGGCCGCGAACCTCGTTGAACGGGTCCTTGAAGAAGGCATCCTCGGCATAGAAGCGGTCCAGCCGTGCCAGGTCCTCGGGCTTGAGCTGCTCGAAGAAGGTGACGAAGGCGGCGATCGCCGTGGCGTGGGGCGATGGCGTGGATGGATGGCTCATGGCTACAGACCCGTGGCGCGGCGCACCAGGCGGAAGTACAGGCGGTCGCCCAGCATACGCAAGAGCTTCAGCACCCGCGTGAAGCGCTTGGGGAAATGGATCTCGAAGCGGCCGTTGGCCCAGCCGGCCAGCATGGCCTGGGCAGCCTGCTCGGGGCTGATCAGCGCCGGCATGCGGAACTCGTTGGCGGCGGTCAGCGGCGTGGCGACGAAGCCCGGGTGCACGACCGAGACGCCCAGGCCCAGCGGCGCGAGGTCGAGGTAGAGCACCTCGGCCAGATGGGTCAGCGCGGCCTTGGTCGGCCCGTAGGCCAGCGACTGCGGCAGGCCGCGATAGCCGGCGACGCTGGAGACCAGGCTCAGATGCCCGCCCTGGCCGGCCGTGGCCTGACGCTGCAGCTGCGGCAGCAGCGCGGCCAGCAGGTTCAGCGCGCCCACATAGTTGATCTGCAGGTGCTTGAGGGCGTCTGCATGGTCGTACTGAGTGGCGCGCATCGCGCGGTAGTGGCCGGCGCAGTAGACGCACAGGTCCACGCGGCCCCAGGCCTGCAACAGCTGCTGCAGCGCCTGCGCCAGCGAGGCCTGATCCTGCACGTCAAGCGGCAGCGCCAGGCTGCCGGGGTGCGCAGCGACGAAATCGTCGAGCCGCTCGCGGCCGCGCGCCGACACGGCCACCCGCGCGCCGGCTGCGTGCAAGGCCTCGGCCAGCGCACGGCCGATGCCGGTGGACGCGCCGATCAGCCAGACGGTCTTGCCGCGCCAGTCGCGCAGCGGGGGATTCAGCGAGCCGAGCCAGGACATGCGCAGATCGTTCAAAGCTTCTGGAAGGACAGCGTGACCTCGCCCAGCGTGAGGCCGAACTTGCTCATGCGCGCCTTGTTCAGCATGACCTTGTCGTCGACGAGGAACATCCAGTCGTCGAACTGCACATGCCAGACGCGGCCGTCCACCGGCAGCGCCAGCGTGTACTGCCAGCGCAGCGCATTGCCGCGCGCCTCACCGACGGCCTCGCCGACCACGTCGTCGGCACGTCCGCTGTAGCGGCCCTCGCCGAGATGGCGCAGCCGCCAGACGCGGCGCTCGGTCTTGCCGTCGCTGTAGATGAAGTCTTCCTCCAGCACGCCTTCCTCGCCCTGCCAGCGGCCGATCAGCTTGACGACGAAGCGGCGCTGCACCTTGCCGGCGCGGTCGGTGAACACGCCGTGGGCGAGCAGCGGGCCGTTGAAGTACTGACGCAGGTCCAGCGTCGGACGCTCGGCCGCGTAGTCGGCCGGCGTGGGCGACGAAGCGCAACCGGCCAGCGCCAGCGCGCCAGCGGCGGCGAGCAGGCCGCGGCGGCCGATGCGCAGCGGCGTCTTGTCGTTCAGGTCGTGGTCAGCGGGGGACATGGCACAGCCTTTTCGTGTCGTTCGGGTCGGATGCACAGCAGATGGAGCAGCAGCAGTGCCAGCGCCTTCAGCGCGCAGGGCAGCAGGCAATAGGCCAGCGTCAGTGCCTGCAGCGCCTGCGCGTCGCGGCTGCCGGGCGCGTAGCCCAGCAGTTGCAGCAGCGGCAGCGCCAGGCCGGCGGCCAGCGCGAGATTGAGCTTGTTGGCGCCGTTCCACCAGCCGAAGAAGGCGCCCTCGGCGCGGCCGGCCAGGCCGGCGCGCTGGATCACGCGGGTCAGCAGCGCACCGGGCAGCGCCAGGTCGGCGCCCAGCGCGATGCCGCTGCCGATGCACACCGCGACGAAGCCCGCCCAGTCGCCCGCACCCAGGCTGGCCGCCCAGACGAAGGCCGCGATCGCCAGCGCCATGCCGCAGCCCCAGGCGCGCGCCGCACCGAGGCGCTTCACCAGGCGCAGCCACAAGGGCAGCGACAGCGCCGCGGCGATGAAGTAGGCAAGCAGGAACAGCGGCTCCAGCGCCGGCGTCTGCAGCCGGTCGCGCACGAAAAAGAGCAGCAGCGTGGCCGGGATCGCCGCGGCGATGCCGTTGAGCAGGAAGACCAGCATCAGGCGCATGAAGCCCGGCGTGCGCCAGGCCAGCGACCAGGCCTGAGCTTGTTGCTGCTGTTGTTGTTCGGTCGACAGGATGGCCGCGCGCGGTGCCCGCGCCAGCAGCGGCAGCGCGAGCAGCAGCGCCAGGGCCAGTACCGCGCTGGTGGCGGCCATGCCAGCCAGCGACGGCAGCACGCTGGCGCAGAGCACGCCGGCCAGTGCCAAGCCTTCGCGCCAGGCGTTCAGCCGGGTCTGCACCAGCGCATCGCCGCCCAGGCGTGCGCCCCAGGCCTGGTGGGTCACCATCAGCAGGCTGTAGCCGGCATAGGTGGGCAGCAGCAAGGCGGCGCACCAGGCCAGCCAGGCGCTGCTGCCGCCTTCCAGTCGTGGCGGAAAGAACAGCAGCGCGAAGCTGACGGCGAGCAGCAGCGCGGCCGCGACGAGCCGGCGCAGCAGCGCTGCTGCGGGCAGATCCAGCCAGCGGTCGGCGAGCCGGCCGATGAAGGGGTCGGCCAGCGCATCGAGCGCGCGCGCCGCCAGCAGCACCGCGCCCAGCGCGGCCAGCGGCACCGCGAAGCGCTCGGCGTAATAGGCAGGCAGCGTGACGTACAGCGGCAGCGCGACGAAGGCCAGCGGAAAGCCCAGCGCACCGTAGCGCCAGGGGGCATTCATGAGCTCAGCCCCAGCAGCTGCGCGCGCAGCGCCGGCTCCGAGCTCTGCTCGGCCAGCCAGATGCCGAAGAACAGGCGCGCGAACAGCGCGTCGTCGACACGGCCACGCGGCGCCTCGTTGAAGAAGAACTCGGCGCCACGACCCGGCAGATAGCGGCCGGCAAGCCGGTCGCCGGCCTTCACATCGGGGAAGAGCGCGCGCATCTGCGCCAGCCAGCGCTCGCCCTGCTCGGCGGCAATGGCCTGCTGGCGACGCATCTCGACCAGCGAACGCTCGGCAATGGCGCTACCGCCAAGATTGCGCGCATAGCGCAGCTCCAGCGCCAGCGGCCGGCTCCACCATTCGCGGCCCGGCGGCTGTTCGGCCCACAGACGGACGTCGTAGATCAGCAGGCCGAACCAGCGCATCTGCGCCTGGCCCTGCAGCGTCCAGCCCTCCTCGGGTTTCGCGTGGACCGCTGTGGCGTACAGCGGCGCCAGCGCAAGCAGTGTGGCGCCTTGCAGGCAGTGGCGGCGGCTGGGCATGGACTTGGCGCTCAGGGCTTGCGCAGCGTGAACTGCATGACGTCAGTGTTGCCGGTGGCGAAGGCCGCCTCGCAATAGGCGAGGTAGAACTCCCACAGCGCGATGAAGCGGCGGTCGAAGCCCTGGCGCAGCACCTCGGCCTCGCGCTGCAGGAAGGCTTCGCGCCACAGCCGCAGGGTCTCGGCGTAGTCGGGTCCGAAGGCGAGCTCCTCGACCACCTCCAGCCCGGCGGCGCGCGCATGGGCGCGGAACAGGCTGGGGCTGGGCAGCATGCCGCCAGGGAAGACGTATTGCTGGATGAAGTCGGTGGAACGGCTGTAGCGCTCGAACAGGTCGTCGCGGATGGTGATGGTCTGGATGCAGGCGAGGCCGCCGTGCTTGAGCTTGTCGGCCACGGTGCGGAAGTAGCCATCCCAGTACTGGCGGCCGACGGCTTCGAACATCTCGATGGAGACAATCGCGTCGAAGCCGGACTCGGGAATGTCGCGGTAGTCCTGCAGGCGCAACTCGGCCTGCGAGTCCAGTCCGGCCGACTGCAGGCGCTGCTGCCCGTAGGCCAGCTGCTCGGTCGACAGTGTCACGCCCAGCAGCTGCGCGCCGAAGTCGCGCGCCGCGCATTCGGCCACCGCACCCCAGCCGCAGCCGATCTCGAGCACGCGCTGGCCGGGCTGCAGCTGGCACTGCGCCAGCGCGCGGCGCATCTTGGCCTGCTGCGCCTGGGTCAGCGACTGCGTGCCGTCGCCGGCGAACAGCGCGCTGGAGTAGTTCATGCTCGGGTCCAGCCACAGCTTGTAGAACTCGTTGCCGAGGTCGTAATGGGCATGGATGTTCTTGCGGCTGCCGGCGCGGCTGTTGCGGTTCGTCAGGTGACGCAGGCGATAGAGCAGCGAACCCCACCAGCTGCCGTAGATCGCGCGCTCCAGCACCTCGCGATTGCGCAGCATCAGCGTCAGCAGGGCGCGCAGATCCGGTGTGCTCCAGTGGCCGGCAACATAGCTTTCGGCGAAGCCGATATCGCCGCTGCGCAGCACCGCGGCGCAGACCTCCCAGTTGCGGATGCGCAGCGCCGCGCGCGGCTCGGTCTGCGTGCCGAAGTGGATGCTGCTGCCTTCGGGCAGTTGCAGGTCGAGGCTGCCGATTTGCAGCTTCTCGAGCAGCTTGAACACGGCGCGGGCGGCGGCCGGCGCCGAGCCGGGCAGGCCGGCAGTCTTGAGCGTGGTGGTCGTCGGCATGGTCAGAAGAGGTCGAAGGAGCGTGGTTAGCGGGTGACGAATTGCGCGGGGCTGTCGGGCTTGCTGAAGAAGGGCACGCGCTTGAGCCACAGGCGCAGCGCCTGCCAGTGGATGCGCGCGATCAGCATCAGGCTGAAGGCCGGATGTGCGAAGAAGGCCTGGCGTGCCGCGGCGGCGCTGAGCGGCCCGAGCGTGCCGCTGATGCTGGTCTGCAAAAGCGGCTGGCCGGCTGCGTCGTCGAGGTCGATGCGCGCGACGCTGCGTGCGGCCTCGGCAGGGCCTGCGGCCATGAAGCGGAAGCGGTAGCGGCCTTCGACGCTGCAGAAGGGTGAGACATGGAAGACCTTGCTCGCGCCGAGTTCGCGGCCCCAGGCCAGGGGCTGGCCGGTGGCGTCGCGCAGCAGATAGCAATGGCGCTCGCCGAAGGTGTTGTTGACCTCGGCGACGATGGCCGCGACCGTGCCGTCGGCACGCTGGCAGTACCAGAAGCTCACCGGCTTGAAGGCATAGCCGAGCACGCGCGGGAAGCATTGCAGCCAGATCTCGCCATCGGCATCAGCGATGCCTTCGCGCTGCAGCAGGGCCTCCAGCCAGGCCAGCGCATCCGCACCGCCATCGCCATGGTCGGCGTCGTGGAAGCTCAGCCAGCCGCGGCCGTTGCGGCGCAGCGCCGCGCAGGGCTCGCGCTTGAGCGTGCGCATCGGCAGCATCAGGAAGAAGGCCGGGTAGCTGAAGCGATGTTCGCGCGGCAGTAGCCGTGCATGGCGCACCTCGCCATGGCCGATCAGGGCCCGGGGCGTACCGGTCTCGATCCAGCGGGCTGCGCTCATGCGCAGGCTCCGATGCCGCGGTCCGTCGAGCCCTGCTGGTGCTTCTGCTCGGCTATCCAGGCCTTGGCGACGGAGAGGCCCGACAGCAGGCCGTCCTCATGGAAGCCGTAGCGGGTCCAAGCGCCGCAGAACCAGGTGTCACGCTGGCCCTGGATCAGCGCCAGGCGCTGCTGCGCGGCGATGGCCGCCTGGTCGAACACCGGGTGGGCATAGTCGTACTCGCCGAGCACGCGGGCCGGATCGGGCTCGCGCACCGGGTTGAGCGTCACCAGCGTGGGCTGCTGCCAGGGCAGCGGCTGCAGCTTGTTGAGCAGGTAGTGCAGGCAGACCGAGCTGCGCTCCGGGCCGCCGGCGCTGCCGCCATGCTCGTAGTTCCAAGCGGCCCAGGCCTTGCGGCGCTGCGGCAGCAGCGAGGTGTCGGTGTGCAGCACCGCGCGGTTGCGCTGGTAGCCGATCGCGCCGAGCAGCTGGTGCTCGTGGTGCGATGCGTCGTCCAGCAGCGCCAGCGCCTGATCGCTGTGGCAGGCCAGCACGACGGCGTCGAATCGCTCGCTGCCCTGCGGCGTGTGCAGCTCGACCCCACCGCCGCTCAGACGCCGCACGCCGCTGACCGGCGTGCGAAGCCGCGCATCCGGGATGTCGGCCAGCAGGCGCTCGACATAGTGGCGCGCGCCGCCCCGCACGGTGAACCACTGCGGCCGGTTGGCCACCTGCAGCAGGCCGTGGTTGTGGCAGAAGCGGATCAGCGTGGCGATCGGGAAGGACAACATCTGCGCGGTCGGGCAGGACCAGATGCAGGCGACCATCGGCAGCAGGTACCAGTCGCGGAACTCGTCGCCGAAGCGGTGCTCGGCGAGGAAGGCGCCGATCGGCTGGGCCAGCGCCGCCTCGCTGCCGCTGCTGGCCAGCGCGGTGGTCAGGCGGTTGAAGCGCAGCAGGTCGGCCAGCATGCGCCAGAAGCGCGGGCGCAGCAGGTTGGCGCGCTGCGCGAAGACCGTGTCGAGGTTGCTGCCGCTCCACTCCAGGCCCTGATGCGGCAGCTGCACAGAGAAGGACATGTCGCTCTTCGCGGTGGCCACACCGAGCTGCGCGAACAGCTGGATCAGCAGCGGATAGGTGCGCTCGTTGAAGACCAGGAAGCCGGTGTCGACGCCGCAGCGCCGGCCTTCGAACTCGGCATCGACGGTGTGGGTGTGGCCGCCGAAGTAGTCGCCAGCCTCGAACAGCGTCACCCGCGCGTGGCGGCTCAGTGCCCAGGCGGCAGACAGGCCGGCGATGCCGGAACCGACGACGGCAACGCGGCGGGATGCCGTACCCGCTTCAATCGGGGGCGCTTGCAGGCCGGTGAGGAAGTCGCGCAGGCCGTCCGCATGGGCCGCCGCGGTGTCGGCATGGCTGCCGACGCGACGCTGCAGAACGAAGGGGCTTCCGTCGCGGACGGAAGCCCCGGGCAGAAAAGTAGTCGCAAGACGCCCCGGAGCCAACGAGGGAGGGAGGGAGGAGGAGGAGAAAGGCTCCGAGATTTCAGCGCTCAAGGAGCGCAGATCTTGCGACTGAAAAAAACGTTTGTACCCTCCAGGCAACTGGACAGCAGGACTGATAAATCTGTGTCGAGCCTGCAGCGTAGTTTGCTCCACTCCGTTGCTGTAAGCAGATATGTAACCTGCGGAACGTCGTCCGGATTGGTGAGCCGACGATCTGTCCCTGCTATTCGGGACAAATGATAACAAATCTGCAACTGTGATAAACATGCTCAGCGCGCTTTCCGGCTCAAACGTGAATTAGTAGGCGTTCCAGCTCGCGTACGAAGCCGCTCGACAGCGGGTCCGTCATCGAGCCGAAGCTCAACACCTGCTTACCATCGCGCGAGACCAGGTACTTGTGGAAGTTCCAGCGCGGCGCCTGGCCGCTGCGCTTGGCCAGTTCGACGATCAGCGGATTGCTGTCTGCTCGACCGGCACGGGTGCTGGACTTGGCGAACATCGGGAACTTCACGTTGAAGGTGTTCTCGCAGAACTCGGCGATGTCCTTGTTGCTGCCGGGTTCCTGGGCAAAGTCGTTGGACGGGAAACCCAGCACGACCAGACCGCGCTCGGCGTAGCGCTGCGCCAGCGTTTCCAGCGCCTTGTACTGGCCGGTGAAGCCACAGTAGCTCGCCGTGTTGACCACCAGCAGCACCTTGCCGCTGTACTGGCACAGATCCTGTGGTTTCTCATCCTGCAGGCGCGGCAGTGTGTGCTGAAGCAGCGGCAGGCAGGCCGGGGCGGTCTGGGCGCCGGCCGTGCCCGACCAGGCCAGAGCGATGGCGCCACAGAGGCGCCGGCGGCTGATGCGCGAGAATGGCAAGTCTTTGTCCATGGTTTGTCCTGGTCAAACTTGGTCGTTTGAGCGATATTAGGCGAAATGTGATGGTTTTGTCTTTTGAATGTCCATGACAAACTCAGTGAGGAGTGGCGCTGTGCCAGAAAACGGGGGCAGCCCGATAGCCAGCCAGAGCGGCGCGCCGGCCTTGCCGGCGGCGCCGCCGACCGCAGGCACTGAGGGCGTGGGCATCGCTGTCGTCGAGCGCGATACCGGTATCAGCAAGGACAGCCTGCGAGTCTGGGAGCGGCGCTATGGCTTTCCGCAACCGCAACGCGATGCCCATGGCGAGCGGCTCTATTCCCGGGCGCAGGTGCGTAAGCTGCTGCTGGTCAAGCGGCTGCTCGACCGTGGTTACAGACCCGGTCGCCTGGTGCCGGCTTCAGAAGAGGAGCTTGGCGAACTGCTGGGCAGCGCGCTGCGCACTGCCGCACCGCTGACGGCGCGCGATGAAGTACTGGAGCCCTTCATCGAAGCGCTGCGCGCACATCGTTTCGACGAATTGCGACGCCTGCTCTCGCAGGCCTTGCTGCGCATGGGGCTTGCGTCGGCGGTCCAGGATCTGGTTGCGCCACTGACCCGCCAGGTCGGCGAGTTGTGGCTGCAAGGCGCGCTGCAGGTGTTCGAGGAGCATGTCTATTGCGAGACCGTGCAATCGTCTCTGCGCGTGGCCTTGCAGACGCTGCCACGCAGCGGCGACGCCGCCGGCCCGCGGGTGCTGCTGGCGACGCTGCCTGGCGAGCACCATGGCCTGGGCCTGCTGATGGCCGAGGCGATGTTCAGTCTGGAGGGCTGCCTGTGTCTCTCGCTGGGCGTGCAGACGCCGGTTGCGGAGATTGCTGCAGCGGCACGTGCACACCGCTCGGACATCGTGGCTTTGAGCTGCAGCAGCTACCTGCCCGCCGCGCCGCTGCTAACCGCCCTGAGCGAGCTGCGCGTGACCCTGGCGCCGCAGACCGAGCTATGGGCGGGGGGCGGCAATGCGCTGCTGACGCGCCGCCGCCTGCCGCAGGGCGTGCATGCCGTAACCGAGCTGGCGCGCATTGCCGGCGAAGTTCAGCGCTGGCGCCGGACGTCGGTATCGCGCTGACGTTTGCGGCGCCGGCCGGCGCCATGGATCAGCCCGCGCGGCGACGTTGCAGCAGCAGCAGCGCAAAGGCTGCGGCGGCGACCAGCAGGCCAAGCAAGAAGTTCGGCGAGCTGAAGATCTGGCCCAGCGCTTGCAGTGCATCCTGTCCGGCCAGGCGTGCCACCTCGGCGACGAAACCTGCGGACAGATCGCTGGCGGGCCGCGCCAGGGAATCCGGGTCCAGGGTGCTCGCGTTCAATCCGGCGCTGAGCTGCTGACGGAGCAACTCGAAGACGATGTTGTTGTCATACAGCTGGCGCAGCACGCCGCCGCCGATCAGTACCACGCCGATCAGCGCAGGTGCTCCCCAACGCCCCAGCCAGGCCGATGCAGCCATCACCGGCAGGTACAGCGGAGCCAGCCACAGTCCCAGCAGCAGCAGGCCCAGGGCCGCGCGCAGCAGCAGCACGCCGCCAGCTGCCAGCAGAGTGAACCAGGGCACCTGTTCGAGGCCGCTGAACCCGTGGACCTTGATGACGAAGGCGGCGCTGAACGGCAAGCCGAGCGCGGCGCCCACGACCAGCGCCAGCAGCGGCAGCACGGCCACATGCATCAGCAAGGTCGCCATCACGCTTTCGCTGTGGCTGGCGGGCAGCGAGAGCCAGAACTCGATCGAGCGGTCCTGCTGGTCTCGTCGGGCCAGGCCCGGCAGCTGCAGCAGCATCACGACCCAGCTCAGGCCGCACACCACCGCGGCGCTGGCCATCAGCACTGCCCCGGCCAGCAGCGCCGGCTCGTTGTGCCCGCCGACCTCCACCCCACCGAAGGGCAGCAGCAGCGCCACGATCAGCGGCAACGCCAGCATCACCGCGAACCAGCCACGGTGGTGCTGCATCCATTCGCGCAGCATCAGCGCGCGCATCCGGCTTGTCGAAAAGTTTGTCATCGGAGTCGTCTCCAGTCGGCGCCGCGGCATCAGGCCTGCCGGCGTTGCAGTTCGGGCTTGCGCGTCAGCGCGAGGAACAGGTCGACCAGGCTGGGCCGCATGCGCTGACCCAGCGCGGCCACCGGTTCGGGCGGCGCGCCGTCGAACAGCGCGACCGGACGGTCCTGCAGCCGGTAGCGCAGCAGCGGGTGCGCCGCGGCGACAGCTTCGGCGGCAGCAGCGTCGTGGCTCAGCGCAACGAAGCGCGAGTCGATTTCCTCCAGGCTGATGTTCAGCACCAGCCGGCCCTCGTCGAGCATCATCACGTCGGTCAGCAGGGTCTCGACCTCTTCGACCTGATGGGTGGAGATCAGCACCGTGCGCTCGCCGTCGCACCACTCGTCGATCAGCATCGAGTAGAAGGCGCTGCGCGACATCACGTCCAGCCCCAACGTAGGCTCGTCGAGGATGAGCAGCCGGCTGTCGATGGCCGCCACCAGCGCCAGATGCGCCTGCGTGACCATGCCCTTGGACAGGCTCTTCACCTTGTCGTCCAGCGAGACGCTGGTGCGCTTGAGCAGCGCCCGTGCCCGCTCGGCCGAGAAGCGCGGCTGCAGGCCGCTCATCAGCGTGATCAGCTCGCTGACCCGCGCCCAGCGCGGCAGCACCGCCACGTCGGGGATGTAGGACAGCGCGCTGAGCAGCTCGCTGCGCTGCGCGACGGGATCGAGGCCGAGCACCTGCAGATGGCCCTGTCCACGCTGCAAGCCGACCATCGCCTTCATCAGCGAGGTCTTGCCGGCGCCGTTGTGCCCCAGCAGGCCGACGACACGTCCCCGGGGGATGCTGAAACTGAGCTGGTCTAGCGCGGTCTTGCGGCCGTAGCGCAGGCTGAAGTTGCGAGCCTCGACCAGGGCTTGCGGTTGTTGTTCTTGCGAGTCAGTGCTGCTCATTGCGTCTCCCAGTTCAGGTCCTTGGCGCCCAGGCCGAGCCGGCGCAGCCGCTCGCGCAGCAGCGGCCATTCCTCATGGAGGAAGTGCTCGCGTTCGCTCTGCCGCAGGCGGGCGCGGGCGCCGGTGCGCACATACATGCCGATGCCGCGGCGACTCTCGACCAAGCCGTTGTCGACCAGGGCTTGCAGCGCGCGGCTGACCGTCAGCGGATTGATCAGGTACTGGCTGGCCAGGCTGCGTACCGAGGGCATGGCGTCGCCTTCGGGCGGCTGGCCGTCGAGCAGCTGCGCGGCCAGTCGATCGGCCAGCTGCTGATAGATCGGCGAGGAATCGTTCCAGCTCTGCATGGGGCATGTCCTGCTTGCTGTGTTGCTGATGTAGCACACCATATCAAGCGGACTCGCGCCACCCCAGCGCCGGGCGACAGGCTGCACGGCGGGCCGACGAACTGCGGTGCCGGGCGACGGCCCGGCGTGGCTGGACGCGCCGCGTCAGCCTTCGCTGCGGCGGCGGCGCAGCAGCGCGCCGACGGCGCCCAGGCCCGCCAGCATCAGCGCCCAGCTGCCCGGCTCGGGCACGGCGCTGATCTGCAGGTTGCTGACGTCCAGGCGCGAGACGCCACTGACGTCGGTGGTGTCGACCACGCCCAGCGCGAAGCTGGCCATGCCGCTCTGGCCAAAGGTGTAGCTGAAGCTCTGACTGGCTGCGCCAGGCTGGGCCGTGGTGGCCAGCGTGAAGACCTGGCCGTTGACGACGGCGAAGGCATGGTCCAGCGCGAAAGTGTCCAGGCTGCTGAAGCTCCAGCTGAAGCTCAACGTCTGGCCGGCCACCACGGCGAAGCTCTGCTGCAGCAGCGAGCCCTCGACCGCGTAATCTGCGGCACTGAGGTCCAGTGCATAGCTGGGCAGGCCTGCGGCCGGCTCGATGCGATTAATCTCGACAGCCGAGTTGCCGGACAGATTGCCGAGCTGGTCCGCATCGCCGTCGCGGTAGGCGGTGGTGAGGGACAGCTTGCCACCCAGTGCGAGCGCGTCGCCCAGCACGGTCCAGCCGGTGAGGCTGTCGCTGCTGGCCAGCGCGTGTGCCGGGCTGGCCACTGCCTGTGCCAGCGCCAGCGCTGCGGCAAGACGCAGCAGATGAGAGCGGAGGGTCTGCTTGTTCATCGTCAGGGCTCCAGGCGATCAGCGCACCAGCAGATCGCGGGCAGCGTCGAGGTTGGCCGGGCTGACGCCTTGCAGCGTCAGCAGCGGCCGGAAGACGGCGGCAGTGCCGGGGCCGTCGGCGTCGATCTGCACGCTGGTGCCGCTGGCGACGGCGACGAAGCGCACCCAGCCCTCGGCCACCGGCTCGCTGCCGGCATAGCCCAGGCCGGCCAGCAGGGTGCGCAGGTCCAGGCGATCGAGGCCTGGCGCGAAGTCGGTGATGGTGTCGCCGGCATCGCGCATCGAGGTGTAGGCGAACAGGTCCGCACCGGCGCCGCCGCTCAGCGTGTCGGCACCGGTGCCGCCGACGAGCATGTCGTCGCCAGCCGTGCCGACCAGGGTGTCGCGGCCGGCGGTGCCGAGGATCTGCTTGTACAGGTTCAGGCCGATCAGCACCGGGTCGTGGTCGGAGGAGCGATAGGGCAGGCTGCCGTCGTAGGGATCGGGCGCGCAGCTTGCGCAGGCGGGCTGCTTGAACTCCAGGTTGTAGTCCTGGGCCAGCGACTCGTCGGCATTGATGTGCCAGTCCTTGGCGCTGCTGACCTTGGCCGACAGGCTCTGGCTGGCGATGGCGTGGTCCAGGCGACCGGCCGCGCCATCGAAGACATAGGAGTAGCCGAAGCCGTTGAAGCGGCCGATCTGGTCGACGAAGCCGTTGCTGGTCAGCTCGTAGATGGGGTCTTCCTGTGCATAGGCATTGAAGTCGCCGACCAGCAGCACGTCATTGCTGCCCGAGCCGGACTGCAGCTGGGCGACGAAGTTGCGCAGCTGGCGCGCCTGCTGGACCCGGGTCGCATTCCAGCAGCCCTGGCCGTCGCCCTGGTCGGCGTCGCTGCCGCTGGCGCCGGAGCAGCCCTTGGACTTGAGGTGGTTCACGACCAGCGTGAAGCGCTCGCCATTGGCCGCGGCGAAGGTCTGTGCCAGCGTCGGCCGGTTGTTCACCTGCGCGGTATCGCTGAGCGATGCGCCGACGCGGCTCAGACGCGCCGGCTTGTAGATCATCGCCACCTTGATCGCATCGCTGCCGGTGCCGGTCGCCGGGTCGGGCACGACGGCATAGGCGCTGCTGCCCAGATGGGCGTTGAGCGCATCGACCAGGTTTTGCACCGCGGTGCTGCCGTTGTTCTGGATCTCCATCAGGCCGACCGCATCGGCGTCGAGGCCTGCGAGCATGCGCACGATCTTGTCGCGCTGGCGCTGGAACTCGGTGATGTTGTTGGCGCCGCGGCAGTTGGATGCGCTGCTCGATCCGCCCTCGGTGCAGCCCTGGCCGCTCTGGCCGCTGGCAGTGGCGCCGTTGGTGAAGGTGGTGAAGAAGTTCAGCACGTTCGCGGCGGCGACGCGGATGTTGCCGCCGACCGCCGGCGGCGTGGCGGGCCGCGGGTTGGTGGCGGCGAAGCTCGGCGCCGTGGTGGGATGGATGCGGTACATCGCCGCGCCGCCGGTGCTGGCCGTGGCCAGGCCGAAGTCGACCACCCCGGTCACCGACGCCACGGTGTCGCCAGCACGCGGCAGTCCATTGCCCTGGTAGTGGGGCATGGGGTTGCGGTTTTGTGCCGAACTGCCGTCGTCGAGCAGCACCGCCGAGCGGGCCTGCAGCTCGGCCAGCGCGATGGCCTGGCTGCTGCCCGGGCGATGACGATTGGTCGGCGTCTCGAAGCGGCCGCCTGAGCCCAGCGTCAGCTGGCCGTAGCGGGCCTGGAAGTAGTTCTGCTGCACGGTCAGCGGGCCGAGCAGGCGCACCAGCATGCCCTCGAAGCGCTCCAGGCTGTCGCCGCCGGCCAGCGGCAGGCTGACATCCACCGGCGCGATGTTGTAGCCGGTGCCCAGCACGGTGACGCTGCTGACATTGCTGATCTGTGTCAGCGGCTGGCTGCTGGTGACGGTGTTGGACGCTGCGCCGGTGTTGAACTCGAGCACCGTGCCGGCCACGCGCACCAGGCTGCCAACGGCAGGCGTGTGCGCGCTGCTGAAGACGAAGATGCCGTCCGAGGTGGCCGGGTTGTTGTCGCCGGTGAGGTCCTGGATGTAGAAGCCGTTGTTATTGAGCCTGGTGACGACACCGGTGGTCGTGATGCTCTGGTTGACGTAGGTGCTGGTCGCGCCGCTGCCTTGGATCAGATAGATCGGCGTGTCGGCTGCGGCGGCCAGGGCCGACAGCGCCGACAGCGCCAGCGCAAGGCCGGTTCGCCGCAACAGATGCAGGGAGGTGTTCATGGCGGGTGTTCTTCGCTTGGTGTTCATCGATGCAGGGCGCCGGTGCGGCGTGCGCGCCCTGCTGTGGCCGGCGCCCGTTCGGCCGGCTCAGTCCCGGCGGCGGCGACGGGCGATCAGGCCGACGGCGCAAAGGCCGGCGAGCATCAGCGCGTAGCTGCTGGGCTCGGGCACTGGCGAGGTGACGCTCAGCGCGACGTTGTCGATGGCCAGGCCATGGTCGTTGCCGGTGTCGTTGTTCTCGACCCAGCGTATCCACAGCGTCTCGCCGGGGTTCCAGCTCAGTCCGTTGACGGTGCCGCCGCGGTTGGCCAGCAGGCCGCTCGCGTTGCCGTCGACCGCGGCCGCCGTGCTGCCGACGGTGGGTGAGGACCAGTCGAAGTTGCCGCCCGGCGCAGTCCAGTTGCTCACGCTGGCAAAGCTGCTGCCGAAGCCGTACTGCAGAGCCATGGTCTGCGCCGAGGTGTTGCCGCCGTTGCGCCACTGCTCGCCGTCGAAGCGCAGCGTGAAGCTGTCGAAGGCGATGCTGCTGCTGTTCGTGAACGCGACGGCGATGTAGCCGGCCACGGCGCCTGACGCCGGGGAGCCGAAGTAGGCGCCACCCGAGGCAATGCCACCCAGCGCGCGCTCTGCACTGCCGGTCGTGCCGAAGCTGAAAAAGCTGCCGGTGTTGGTACTGCCGGTGCCCGTCGTGTAGCTGGCGATTGCGGTGCCGCTGGCCGTGAACAGGCTCCACCCCGCCAGGGTGTTGTCATTGAGCCAGGGAACGGTGGCACCGCTGCTGGCCAGGGTGTTGAAGTCCTGGCTGTAGACGAGGTTGCCATCCGTCAGCTGGATGGCGGCATGGGCGGGCGAGGCGGCGGCCGCAGCGAGAGCGGCAGTAGCAAGAAGGCGCTTGGACACGGCGGGACTCCCGATGCTGGTGGCTTGAGTGGGGCAGCTGGCAGACGTAAAACGTTTGGCAATGCTGCGGTGCAAAACGCCAGCGATGTTTCAGGGATTGCGTGAATTTGTCGTGTCATGCCGGGGCGGAACCTGGAAAACCCCCGCGAATGCGGGGCCGGGTCAGCCCTGAAGAACGTTTGCGCCAGATTTGCGCAATGACGTGCCGATGCTCAGGGGACATCGCAATGTTGTGGCGCGGCGCCGCACCCTTCGCCGTCCAGGCGTCGATTGCTGGCAAGCCATCGACATCAAGAGAAAAGACAAAGGGCTCCGCGCGGGAGCCCTGCCGATGTGCGGCTGTGAATCAGCCCTTGGCAGCCGCCATGCGCTCCTGGTCAGCTTTGCGGTCGGCGCTGACCTTCTGCGCCGACGCTCGCTCGCCGATCATCTTCACATAGCCCTTCCAGTCCACGCCATGGGCAGCGAGCAGGTCTTCGCCGAGCACCGCCTTGGTGGCCATCGCGACCAGCGGCAGGCTGACCCAGGCCGAGCAGTCGGCCATCGTGAAGCTGTCGCCAGCGATATAGGGCGAGAACTTGGCCAGGCGCTTGAAGGCGGGGATGTTCTTGTCGAGCTGGCGGCGCACGCGCTCCTTGTCGGCGTCGCTGCAACTGCCGCCGAAGAAGGCCTGGCCGTAGAGCTCGCGCGCCACCAGCTCCAGATGCAGCTCGATGTAGGTGATCAGCTCGCGCACCTTGGCGGCGGCGAAGGGATCCGCCGGGATCAGCGCCGGCGTCGGATAGGCCGCTTCCAGGTAGTCCATGATCACCTGGCTCTCGCACAGCGGGCCCTGCTCGGTACGGATGTAGGGGATCTTGCCCAGCGGCGTGCAGGACAGCACCGCCTCTTCCTTCGAGCGGGTCATCACCAGCTCTTCCTGGAAGGGGATGCCCTTCTCCAGCAGGGCCATCTTGACCTTGTTGTAGTAGTTGCTCAGCGAGAAACCGCACAGCGTGATCATGATCTGTCTCCTCGACGTCAGGTTGAAGAATGCTCGGCGTGCGCGCAGTCTAAGGCGCCATGCCTGGCGGAGTTGCCGCGCAGGGGACAGCGTCGTCAGCGCCGGTTCACCAGCGCGATGCCGGCGGCCAGGGCAGCCAGTGCGACGACCAGGCGCAAGGTCAACGGCTCGCCCAGCAGCAGCACGCCGGCCAGCAGGCCGAACAGCGGCGTGGCCAGCGTGAAGCTGGCCAGCCGCGTGGCCGGGTAGTGGCGGATCAGCCAGAACCACAGCAGATAGCTGGCGAAGGAGACGACCACCGTCTGGAAGAACATCAGCCCGCCCAGGCGCGCCGACCACTGCAGCGGCGCCGGCTCGCCGACCAGCAGCGCCGCCGCTGTCAGGCCCAGCCCCGAGACGCCCAGCTGGTAGAGCAGGGTCTTCTCGGCGCTGGCCTGCGCGAGCCGCGTGGCGCGAATCGCCAGCGTCGTACCGCCCCACAGCAGCGCCGCCAGCAGGCCCAAAGCATCGCCCAGCCACTGCAGCGGTGAGGCGCCGGCGCCGCCGAAGCCCTCGGCAAAAGCCCAGGCCACCGCGCCGAAGGCGATCAGCAGCCCGGCGCCCTGGCGCAGCGTCAGCCGCTCCGAGCGCGCGATGAAGGGCATGCCCAGCGCGACGACGAAGGGGCTCAGGTAGATGAACACCACCATGCGCGAGGCACTGGTGAACTGCAGGCCGATGAAGATGCAGGCGAACTCCAGGCCGAAGAGCAGGCCGGCCAGCAGGCCGCCCGGCAGGCTGCCGTCGCGCCGGAACAGCGCAATACCGCGCCAGCGCGCCCACAGCGCCACCAGCACTGCCGCACCCAGCGAGCGCAGTCCGGCCTGCCACAGCGGGCTGATCTCGGTGAGCGCAGCCTTGGCCGCGACCTGGTTCAGGCCCCACAGCGCGCAGCACAGCAGCAGCGAGGTGATGGCGAAACTGTCGAGATGCGATTTGCGTTCGGGCGTTGCGATCATGTGCCACGCATCATGCCTGCCGCAGCGCCTGCCGCATGCGCCAGGCGCGCAGCAGCAGGGCGCAGAGCGCACCGGCCAGCGTGCCACTGAGGTGCGCGGCTGGTGCGATGGCGATGTCCCAGCCTTCCAGCTCGCGCATCGCCGGCCCCAGCGGTGCCTCCAGGGTCAGCTTGAGCAGCAGCCCGGCACCGAGCAGCGAGCCGATCAGGCGCTCGCGCCCGCGGCGCGCAAGCAACTCGATCGCGGCGATCGCGGCGCCAGCATGCAGCACGCCCGAGAGCCCGCCGAAATGCTGCAGCGCTGGCCAGCCCAGCAGCATCGCCTGCGTCAGCGGCCAGGCCGCCAGCCAGGCCAGGGCCTGGCCCGGCCCCAGGCGGGCGCGCCAGCCCAGCCAGGCGAGCGCCGCGCAGCCGGCCAGATTGGCCAGCAGGTGCGTCGGGCTCCAGTGCACCCAGGCAGCGCTGAGCGCGCGCCAGGGCTGGGCGGCCGCGAGCGCGGGCTGCCAGTCCAGCCCCTCGCGCGACAGCGGCCAGACGGCCAGCGCTGCCGCCGCATGCAGCAGCGCCAGCGCGACCCAGGCGCTCAGGCGGGGAAGACGCTGCGCCACAACGCCAGCACCGCGTCGCGATGCCTGCCCAGACCGGCCGCTTCGACCGCCGCCTCGTCCAGCGCGGTCGACTGCTCGTCCAGGCGCGCCTTGTGCTGAACGCGGCGCAGCTCGCGGTAGGCATCGGCGGCGGCGCGGCCCACGCCCTCGGGCAGCAGGCCGGAGCTTTCCGCGCGCTGCAGCAGCGCGATGGTGCCGGCGTTGTCGAGCAGCTCGGCGTGAGCGCGTGAATGCAGCAGCACCAGGTACTGCAGCGCGAACTCGGCGTCCATCATGCCGCCGGGGCTGTGCTTGACGTCGAACATGCCGGCGCGCACCGGCCGGGACTGGCGCACTTTCTCGCGCATCGCTTGCACCTCGCCGCGCAGCGCCGCGCCATCGCGCTCGGCGGTGAGCACGGCGCGGCGCACGCGCTCGAAGCGCTCGGCCAGCGCCGCATCGCCGGCGCAGAAGCGTGCCCGCGTGATGGCCTGGTGTTCCCAGGTCCAGGCGGTGTTGCTGCCGCGGCCGGTCTGGTAGTTCTCGAAGGAGTCCATCGAGGTCACCAGCAGGCCCGAGTTGCCGTTGGGGCGCAGTGCCGTATCGATGTCGAACAGCTCGCCGGCCGCGGTGCGCAGCGTCAGCCAGGTGATCAGCTTGCGCACGAAGGCGCCGTAGATCTCGGCCGCGCTGATGTTCTCGCTCGGGTCGGCGTCGTCGAAGAGGAAGACCACGTCCAGGTCGCCGCCGTAGCCCAGCTCCTTGCCGCCGAGCTTGCCGTAGGCGATCACCGCGAAGCGCGGCGCCGGCCGGTGCGCTTGCTTCAGCCGCGCCCAGGCCCAGTCGATCGCGCACTGCACGGTGGCGTCGGCCAGCGCCGACAGCTCGTCGGCCACCTGCTCCACCGTGATGCTGCCTTCGACATCACGCACCAGGGTGCGGAACACCTCCGCATGGTGGGCGCGGCGCAGCGTGTCGAGCAGCTGCTCCTCGTCGGCCTCGCCGGAGCGCTCCCAGCCGGCGTGGCGCGCTTGCAGGTCCTGGTAGTAGACCTGTCCGTCGAAGCGTTCGTTGAGCAGCCGCGCATCGGCCAGCTCGTCGATCACGCCGGGATGCTGCATCAGGTAGCGCATCGGCCAGCGTGCCAGGCCGAGCAGGCGCAGCAGCCGCGTCTGTACCGAGGGCCGCTCGACCAGCAGGGCCAGATAGGCCTCGCGGCGCAGCAGCGGCTCGATCCACTCGACGAAGCGCACCGCGGCGTCCAGGCTGCAGCCCTCGTCGCGTACCGCCTGGTCGGCGCGGCCGATCAGCCTGGCCAGGCGCAGCCGGGATTCCTCGCGCAGCGCCTGCACACGCGGCTGCTGCGCCCAGCGGCGCACCGCACTGGCCAGCTCGGGCTGCAGCTTGTCGAGGAAGTCGTCGGCATCCACCGGCAGCGGCGCACTGCCGCAGTTGCGGCAGCCGTTGCCGCCACCGGCAGGCGCCGGCGCCTGACCGTCGTGCAGCAGCGCATCGAACTCGGTGGCCACCAGCTCGCGCACCTCGCACAGCTTGTCGAGCAGCTCGCAGGCTTCGGGCTTGCAGGTCATGGCCATGCTCTGCGCGATCCAGGCGAGGTCGCCATCGGCAGTGGGCAGCAAATGGGTCTGCTGGTCGTCCAGGTACTGGATGCGGTGCTCGATGCGGCGCAGGAAGTCGTAGGCGGCCTGCAGCTTCTCGGCGGTCTCCGGCTTCATCAGCCCGCGTGCGGCGACGCGCGACAGCGCCTTCACTGTCGAGCGGGTGCGGATTTCGGGGAACTGGCCGCCGCGCACCACCTGGAGCAACTGCACGATGAACTCGATCTCGCGGATACCGCCGCGCGAGAGCTTCACGTCGTTGGCACGCTCGGGTCGGCCGGCGGCGCGACGCTGGGCCTCGTCACGGATCTTGCGGTGCAGCTGGCGCAGGCCCTCGAAGACGCCGTAATCCAGATAGCGCCGGTACACGAAGGCCGTGACCAGCGAGCGCAGCGCCAGCGCGCGCTTCAGGCTGGCCGCGTCCAGCGGCGCGACGACGCGGCTCTTCAGCCAGGCGAAGCGCTCCCATTCGCGGCCCTGGACGAGGAAGTACTCCTCCAGCATCGCCAGGCTGACCACCGGCGGACCGGAGTTGCCGTTGGGGCGCAGCGCCAGGTCGACGCGAAAGACCTGACCCTCGTCGGTCACATCGCCGATCAATGTGTACAGGCGCCGCGCCACCTGGGCGAAGTACTCGTGCGCCGTGGTCTGCTGCGGCCCGTCGGTCATTCCGTCGTCGTCGTAGACATAGATCAGGTCGATGTCCGACGAGACATTGAGTTCGCGGCCGCCGAGCTTGCCCATGCCGACCACCCAGAACGCTATCACCTCGCCCTGCGCGTTGCGCGGCGCGCCGTTGATCGCGTCCTGGGCCGCGCGCGCGTCCGCCAGTGCCAGGCACAAGGTGGTCTCGGCCAGCGTGGTCATCACCTCGGTGATCGCCTTCATTGGCGCGCCCTGCTCGACGTCGAGCACGGCCAGGCGCTCCAGCACCAGCTGGCGCGCCACCCGCAGCGCAGCGGCCAGGCTGCGGCCGCCGGCCTGCAGGGCCGCCACCGTCGCCTCGATGGCAGCGCGGTCGGGCAGCCCCGGCGGCAGCAGCGCCAGCTCCGCGGCATAGCGGCGACGGATGCGCTGCACGAAGCGGCTGTGATCCGCGCGCGCGGCCGGGCTGGTTTCGGAGTGCAAAGAGGGCTCGGGGACGCTCATGGGCCTATGGTGGCTGTGCTAGATTCCCGGCCATCCTGGGGGTGCCGGACTGCGTTGCGCTGCTGCTGTCGCTGCGTCGTGCATGGCAGCCGGTGGTTCGAAGCCACGGCGACGTCGAATCGCGGCTCCGAGGCGCTCGATTCCCACATACCCGTGTCCGTCCGTCCGTCCGCCGCCTCCGCCAAGTTCGTACGCGTACCCCGCTGGATACGCAGCGTCGTGCGCTGGTCCCTGCGCGGGGTGCTGGCGCTGTGGATCTTGCTGCTGACGGCCCTGCTGCTCTTGCACTGGCTCATTCTGCCGCACATCGACGAGTGGCGTCCCCGCATCGAACAAGCCGCCGAGCGCAACCTGGGTATGGCGCTGCGCATAGGCCACATCGAGGTCAGCTCCGGCGGCTGGATCCCGGCGCTGACGCTGCAGGATGTGCGCCTGCTCGACAAGGCCGGTCGCGAGGCGCTGCGCCTGCCCCTGGTCAGCGCGGCGCTGTCGGCGCGCTCGCTGCTGGCCTTCGAGCTGCGTTTCGAGCAGTTGCTGGTGGACGCGCCAGAGCTGGAGGTGCGCCGCGATGCCCGGGGCCGCATCCTGGTGGCGGGCCTGGACGTGGAGAGCGCCGGACCGGCCGAGACCGGTGATGCGCTGCTGGACTGGTTCTTCTCGCAGCACGAGTTCGTCATCCGTCAGGGCCGGGTGCGCTGGGTGGACGAGCTGCGCGGCGGCGCGGCGCTGGAGCTGGGCGAGCTGGACCTGCTGGTGCAGAACGGCCTGCGCCGCCATGCGATCCGCCTGGACGCCACGCCGCCGGCGGCCTGGGGCCAGCGCTTCTCGCTGCGCGGCCGTTTCACCCAGTCGCTGCTGCGCCGCGCTGGCGAGCTCTCGCACTGGAGCGGTCAGCTGTATGCGGAGCTGCCGCGCGCCGATGTCAGCCAGCTGCGCCGCCATGTGAGCCTGCCTTTCGAGCTCAGCGAGGGCGACGGCGCGCTGCGCGCCTGGCTGGACCTGCGCGAGGGCGAGGTCAGCGGCCTGACGCTGGACCTGGCGCTGCGCGCGGTGCGGCTGCGCCTGGCGGAGCACATCGATGCGCTGGACCTGGCGCGCATCGAAGGCCGGGTGGCGCTCAAGCGCGACGAGCGCGGCCTCTCGATCGCTGCCACGCAGCTGGGCTTCGAGGGCGACGACGGTCTGGTCTGGCCGCGCTCCGACTGGCGGCTGCAGCTGTCCGAGCGGGCCGATGCGCCGGGCGGCGAGCTCGCTGCCGAGCAGCTGGATCTGCAGTTGATGGCGCAGATCGCCAGCCGGCTGCCGCTGGCCGAGCCGCAGCGCCGCCTGCTCAGCGAGCTCGCGCCGCAGGGCCATGTGCGTGCGCTTCAGGCGCAGTGGCAGGGGCCGCTGGAGGCGCTGAAGGGCTACCGCGTCAAGGCGACGCTGGAGGAGCTCAGCCTGGTGGCCCGGCCGGCGTCCGAGTCGCGGGTGGCCGGCCGTCCCGGCATCGCCGGTGCCAGCCTGCAGCTGGACGCCAGCGAGAAGGGCGGCCAGGCGCGGCTGAAGTTCAGCGATGGCGCGGTGGAGCTGCCCGGCGTGTTCGAGCAGCCGCGGCTCGAATTGCCGGAGGCCAGCGCCGCGCTCAGCTGGACGCTGACGCCGCGCGAAGGCGCGCTGCCCATGGTGGAGCTGCGCGTCAGCGAGCTGCGCATCGCCAACGCCGATCTGCGCGGGCAGCTGGACGCACTGTGGCGCACCGGCGCCGGTCCGGCCGACAAGCCCGGCCGCGGCGCGCGCTTCCCCGGCTATCTGGAACTCAATGGCCGCCTCGACGAGGCGCAGGCGACGAGTGTGGCCCGCTACCTGCCGCTGGGCGTGGGCGCCGATGCGCGCGTTTATGTGCGCGATGCGGTGCGCTCCGGCGTGGCCCGGAATGTGCAAATCCGCGTGCGCGGCGACCTCTGGGATTTCCCCTTCGACCAGAGCGCGCAGGGGCAGTTCCGCATCAGCACGCAGGCCGAGGACGTGCAGCTGGCCTATGTGCCCAGCCATGCGGCCACCGCCACGGCGCCGGCCTGGGAATCGCCCTGGCCGGTGATGGACAAGGTCAATGCCGAGCTGGTGTTCGAGCGTGCCGGCATGCAGATCAGGAACGGCCGCGCGCGCGTGCTCGGCTATGAGCTTTACGGCGTCAACGGCGGCATCAAGGACCTGATGCACAAGCAGGTGCTGGCGCTGGAGGGCAGCGGCCGCGGGCCGGCGGCCGAGCTGCTGGGCTTCATGCGCGCCTCGCCGCTGGGCGGCTGGACCGGCCATGCGCTGGATCTGGCCAGCGCCACCGGCAATGCGGCGCTGAAGCTGGCGGTGCAGATCCCGCTGGCCGATGTGGAGCGCGCCACCGTCAAGGGCCAGGTGCTGCTCGCCGGCAACGACATGCGCCTGCGTCCCGATGTGCCGCTGCTGGCCAACACGCGGGCGCGGGTCGAGTTCGACCGGCGCGGCGTCTCCATCCAGGGCGGCGCGGCGCGCGCGCTGGGCGGCGAGCTCAGCTTCGAGGGCGGCAGCCAGCGCGACGGCAGCCTGCGCTTTGCCGGCCAGGGTGTGGCCAGCGCGGAGGCCTTGCGTCGCGCCACCGAACTGGGCCAGCCGGCCCGGCTGGCCCAGGCGATGAGCGGCCAGGCGGCCTACCGGCTGGAGCTGGGCTTCGTGCAGGGGCGCAGCGAGATGCTGCTGACCAGCTCGCTGCAGGGCATGGCGCTGGACCTGCCGGCGCCGCTGCGCAAGAGTGCCGACGCCGCGCTGCCGCTGCGCTGGCAGAACACGCTGCTGGCCAACGGCGCGCGCGACGAGCTGCGCTTCGAGCTCGGCAGCGCGGTGCAGGCGCGCTATCTGCGCGAGCTCAGCGGCGAGAGCCCGCGCGTGCTCAGCGGCGTGATCGCCTTGCACGACAGCTTGCCGGCGCTGCCCGCCCAGGGCGTGCGTCTGCAGGCCAGCCTGGAACAGCTCAACCTCGATGCCTGGCAGGAGCAGGCGCGGCGCCTGCTCGGCGAGTCCGTCGATGCCGGTGCAGGCAACGGCTACGCGCCCGGCGAGATCGGCCTGCGCGCGCGCACGCTGCAGGTCGACGGCCGCACGCTGGACGATGTGGTGGCCGGTGTGAGCCGGGTCGGCGAGAGCTGGCGCGGCACTGTCGACGCCGATCAGCTCAGCGGCTATCTCGAGCTGCGCGCCGCGAGCGGTAGCCAGCCGGGCCTGGTGTTCGCGAGGCTGGCGCGGCTGTCGCTGCCCAAGAGCGAGGCCGATCGCGTCAGCAGCCTGCTCGAGCAGCAGCCGGCCAGCGTGCCGGCGCTGGACATCGTGGTCGAGGACTTCGAGCTGCGCGGCAAGCGCCTGGGCCGGCTCGAGGTCGAGGCACGCAGCAGCGGTGCGCAGCGCGACTGGCGCCTGTCCAAGCTGCAGCTGCGCCATCCCGACGCAGTGCTCAACGCCAGCGGGCGTTGGCAGGCCGAAGCGGGCCAGCGCGCCCGACGCACGCAGCTGGAATGGACCCTGGAGGTGCAGGACGCCGGCCGGCTGCTCGAAGCGATGGGCCAGGGCCGTGTGCTGCGCGGCGGCAAGGGCGAGCTGGCCGGCACGCTGGGCTGGCAGGGCTCGCCGCTGAGCCCCGACTACCCGAGCATGAGCGGCAAGTTCAAGGTGGCGCTGGACGCTGGCCAGTTCCTCAAGGCCGAGCCGGGCGTGGGCCGGCTGCTCGGCGTGCTCAGCCTGCAGTCCTTGCCGCGCCGGCTGCTGCTGGACTTCCGCGACGTGTTCAACGAGGGCTTCGCCTTCGATGGCTTCGGCGGCGATGTGCAGATCGAGCGCGGCGTGGCCAGCAGCCAGAACCTGCGCATGACCGGCGTGCAGGCTGCGGTGCTGATGGCCGGCAGCACCGACCTGGCCGCCGAGACCCAGGACCTGCGCGTGCTGGTGGTGCCCGAGATCAATGCCGCCGGTGCCTCGCTGGCCTATGCCGCGATCAACCCGGCCGTGGGCCTGGCCACCTTCCTGGCCCAGCTGGTGCTGCGCCGGCCGATGATCGCGGCCAACACGCGCGAGTTCCACGTCACCGGCAGCTGGGATGATCCCAAGGTCGAGCGCGTGGAGCACAAGGGCGAGCTGCCTGGGCAGCCGGCCTCCGGCCTGAAATCGGGCGAGCTGCCTGGGCAGCCGGCCTCGAGACCGGCCGAGCCCGCCGCGGCCGCCAGCAGCCCGTGAGGAGCCCCGCCATGAAAGTCGCCGCCATCCAGATGGTCTCCAGCCCCGACGTGGTCGAGAACCTCGCCCGCGCCCGCCACTGGCTGGAGCAGGCCGCCGCGCGCGGCGCACAGCTGGCCGCGCTGCCCGAGTACTTCTGCCTGATGGGCCGCAAGGACGAGGACAAGCTGGCCATCGCCGAGGCGCTGGGCGACGGGCCCATCCAGCAGACCCTGTCCGACGCGGCGCGCGAGCTGGGCCTGTGGGTGATCGGCGGCACGCTGCCGCTGCGCACCGCCGACCCGCAGCGCGTGCGCAACAGCAGCCTGGTGTTCGCGCCGGACGGCCGCCGCGTCGCGCGCTACGACAAGATGCACCTGTTCTGCTACGACAACGGCCGCGAGCGCTATGACGAGGGCCGCGTGCTCGAGGCCGGCGACACGCCGGTGGCACTGCAGGTCGGTGCCGGCGAGGACGCACTGCGCCTGGGCCTGTCGGTCTGCTACGACCTGCGTTTCCCCGAGCTCTATCGGGCGTTGTCGGCCGAGCTGCTGGCCGTGCCCTCGGCCTTCACGCACACCACCGGCCAGGCGCACTGGGAACTGCTGTTGCGCGCACGAGCGGTCGAAAACCTCGCCTTTGTCATCGCACCGGCCCAGGGCGGCCGGCATGAGAATGGCCGTCGCACCTGGGGCCACACGATGATCGTCGACCCCTGGGGCGAGGTGCTGGACTGCCTGCCCGAGGGCGAAGGCCTGGCCGTGGCCGAGCTGTACCGCTCGCGCCTGGCCGAGCTGCGCAGCCAGCTGCCGGCGCTGAAGCACCGCCGGCTGTGAGACTGCTCGAGGAGGCGGCGATGAAGCGACTTGGATGGACGGCCCTGGCGACGGCGTTGCTGGCGACGGGCCTGCTGGCCGGCTGCGGCACGCCGGCACAGTCACGGCAGATGAACCTGGCGCCGCTGGACGCGCTGCAACTGCGCGGCTTCATGCCCGAGGCCTTGCGCGGCCAGATCGCCCTGGGGCAGATCGACGGCGGCAGCGAGACCTGGCGCTACTGGGGTTCCAAGGTCAGCAGCGCGGCGCTGGCCGAGGCGGTGGAGGACAGCCTGCGCTCGGTGGGCGTGCTCGCGGCGCAGCCGGCGGCGGCACGCTTCGAACTCAGCGCGAAGCTGGTGGCCTTGCAGCAGCCCGACCTGAAGTGGCAGCCGCAGGCCCTGGTCACCGAGAACCGCGTGCTCGCGGTGGTCGAGTACACGCTGAAGGACCGCGCAAGCGGCGCGGTGGTCTACCAGCGCAGCATGCGCAGTCAGCATGCGGCCGAACTCGGTGAGGCGCTGTTCTCGCAGTCGGACCGGCTGCGCCTGGCCAACGAGGGCGCGCTGCGCCAGAGCCTGCAGCAGCTGCTGCGCGACTTTGCCGAGCTGCGGCCCTGATTGCGGCTCCGGACGACGGGCTTAGCGCACCAGATCGCGGCCCAGGCGCTTGGCCTCGTACAGCGCTGCATCGGCGCGGGCCAGCACCGCGTCGGGGCCGGCATCGCCGGGTTCCCACTGGGCCACGCCGAAGCTGGCCGACAGCGGCCAGGGCCGGCCCTGCCAGGCCCAGTGCAGCTCGTGCAGCATCTGGCGGACACGCTCGGCCACCAGCGCGGCGCCGACGGTGTCGGTGTCGTGCAGCAGCAGCGCGAACTCCTCGCCGCCCAGGCGTGCCAGTGCGTCGACCTCGCGGACCAGGGGCCGCATCTGCCGCGTGAGCAGCGCGAGCGCAGCGTCACCGGCGGGATGGCCGAGCTCGTCGTTGAGCTGCTTGAAGTGGTCCATGTCCAGGATCACCAGCGCCTGCGGCGTGCCGCGACGCCAGTGCTGGTGGGCACGCTGCAGCGCGGCCTCGAAGGCGCGGCGGTTCAGCGCACCGGTCAGCGGGTCTTCACGGGTGAGCTGGCGCAGCTTCAGCACCAGGCGCAGCACCAGCAGGAAGGCCACCTGCGTGTTGATCAGCAGCGCCATGCCGAGGCCGAACCACAGCCATAGCGCATGCGCGCTGCTCTGGTGCAGCAGGCTCAGCTTGTCGGCCGGCAGCAGCAGCGCGCCCATCCCGCGCAGGCCGAACATCAGCGCCAGCAGCAGATAGGGTGAGACCAGCAGCAAGGCCCAGCCGGCCGGCACCGCGCGGCGCAGCACGGCGAATGCGGCGCGCGCGATGCCAGCGTTGAGCAGCGCCATGCCCCAGGCACTGACTGCCAGCCAGGCCGGGCCGCCCGAGGGCAGCAGCAAGAGCAGCAGCGCGCAGCCCGCGACGATGGCCAGCGGCAGCCGCCATTGCGGCCGCCCGTGCGCGATCACCGGGCCGAAGGCCCACATCAGCGCGAAGGCGCCCTGCAATTGCAGCGCGGAGCCCAGGTAGGTCAGCAGGTCGGGCCAGCCGGGCCGGTCGCGCGCGACATACAGCGCGATGCCTCCGGCCAGCAGCAGGTTCACCAGCGCCATCACCCGGGCCGGCTGTGGCGCGAAGCGCTGCGAGCGAGACAGCAGCGCCCAGGCCACGGCAGCGAGCAGGGCCACACCGGCGACCAGCACCAGCAGGGTCGGGGTATGGCTGGCAATCGTCGGCATCATGCGGCGCCGCCCTGCACTGCGGGTTCGACGCAGATGCGGTCGCGACCCTGCGCCTTGGCCTGGTAGAGCAGCAGGTCGGCACGCTGCAACAGCCGCGTGCAGCCGGCATCGTCGTCCGCCTCGCCGATCGCCACGCCGAAGCTGGCGCGCAGGGGCCAGACCTGACCCTGCCACTGCAGCGGCTGCTCATGCAGGCGCTGCCGCAGCCGCGCGGCCAGGGCCAGGGCCGCGCCCTGATCGCTGCCGGGAAGCAGCAGGCCGAACTCCTCGCCGCCCAGGCGGGCCAGGCGATCGACGGCGCGGCACTCGCGCGTGAGCAGGCCGGCCACATGCACCAGGGCGGCATCGCCGCCGGCATGGCCCAGCGCGTCGTTGATGCGCTTGAAGTGGTCGATGTCGAGCACGATCCAGGCGAAGGGCTGGCCGCGGCGCAACGCCGCCTGGGCCAGACCCAGCGCCTCCTGCAGCGCGCGGCGGTTGAGCAGGCCGGTCAGCGGGTCGTGACTGGCCAGATGGTCGATGCGCAGCCACAGGCGTCGCACGGCCAGGATCATCAGGCTCAGCGGTATCCACAGATGCAGCGCGCTGGGCAGCAGCTGGTGCAGCAGCGTGCTGCGCTCCAGCGGGTGGCCGTCGATGGCAGAGAGCAGCAGCGCCACCGCGAACACCGCGAAGGGCAGGCACAGCGCCAGTCGCGCCATGTGATGCTGGCGCGCATCCCGGGTGCCCGTGTAGAGCAGCAGCGCCATGCCGGCGGACAGCAGGGCCAGCGCGGCGGCGGAGATGCGCCAGGCCAGCATCGGTGCGTCGAGCAGCAGTGCCGCGCCGGCCGCCAGCACGATGGTGGCGGCGGACACCAGCGGATAGATCAGTCGCGGCGGGGCATGCAGCAGGCGCCGGGCGCCCCGCTCCAGCGTCAGCATGGACAGCAGGGCCAGCGCAGCGCGCTGCCAGTCGGCCAGCCAGACGCCCGGCCAGGGAGCGCTGCAGCCGCTGCAACCCAAGGCCGGAATCGCCAGCAGCGAGGCGGCGCAGAACAGCCAGGCTGCGCGCGGCGCGATGCGGTAGAAGCCGGCCAGCATGGCCCAGACCAGGGCGCCGAAGGCGTGCACCAGCACATCGGCCATCCACAAGGTCATCGGGTCGAGTGTGGGCATCAGAGCATCGGGAGCAAGCAAGCCTAAGTGCTGAAGTATGCCCGGCTGGGGGCGCATGGCGGCCATGCATGCCGCATGACTTGGTGGCGCAGCTGCTCTCGGCAGGGCCTGTGTCATCACGTTCGGTTATGGCCTGTTCGCCGGCTGCGATAGCCAGAGCCGGACCGACAAGCGCCCATGCAGGCTGCAGCCTGAATAATGCGGGGGTCACACGGACTGTCTCTCCTATGTTCCTCAATTACGTCTGGATCGCCTTCTTCCTGATCGGCTTTGGCGTGGCCCTGGCGCGGCTGGCCGGCGGCGATCTGGGCATCTTCACGCAACTTCTCACCGGCATCTTCGACAGCGCCAAGACCGGCTTCGACATCTCGCTGGGCCTGATCGGGGTGATGAGCCTGTGGCTGGGCATCATGAAGATCGGCGAGCGCGCCGGCGTGATCCAGCTGTTTGCGCGCGGCCTGGCGCCCTTCTTCTCGCGCATCTTCCCCGGCGTGCCCGCAGGCCATCCGGCCAACGGTGCGATGACGATGAATTTCTCGGCCAATATGCTGGGCCTGGACAACGCTGCCACGCCGTTGGGGCTGAAGGCGATGCAGGAGCTGCAGGAGATCAATCCGCGCAAGGACGAGGCCAGCAACGCGATGATCATGTTCCTGGTGCTCAACACCGCGGGCATCACGCTGATTCCCACCTCGGTGATCGCGATCCGCCAGACGCTGGCGGTGGACCAGGGGCTGGTGGGCTTCAACGCGGCGGACATCTTTCTGCCCACGCTGATCGGCACCTTCATCTCCTTCGTCTCCGGCCTGCTGGCCGTGGCCTGGATGCAGCGCATCAATCTGCTCACCACGCCGGTGCTGGTCTTCTTCGGCGGTTTCGCAGCGCTGATGGCCGGGCTCTTCGCGTGGCTGCACGGTTATCCGCCGGAGCAGATGTCGCGCTACATCGGCCTGCTGGGCGCGCTGGTGATCGTGGCGATCATCATGCTGTTCATCGCCGTCGGCGCCTGGCAGCGTATCAATGTCTACGAGGCTTTCGTCGAGGGCGCCAAGGAGGGCTTCGGCGTTGCGGTGGGCATCATTCCCTACCTGATCGCGATGCTGGTGGCGATCTCGGTGTTCCGCAACACCGGCTGCATGGACTATGTGGTCAAGGGCATCGCCGCGGTGGTGGCGATGCTGGGCCTGCCGACCGATTTCGTGCCGGCGCTGCCGGTGGGTCTGATGAAGACGCTGTCGGGCAGCGGCGCGCGCGGCCTGATGGTCGATGTGATGAAGACCTACGGCGTGGACAGTTTCGAGGGCAAGCTCGCCGCCATCATCCAGGGCTCGACCGAGACCACCTTCTATGTGCTGGCCGTCTACTTCGGCAGCGTGAAGATCGTGAAGACGCGCTATGCGCTGGCCTGCGGGCTGTTTGCCGATCTGGTCGGGCTCATCGGGGCGATCGTGGTGGGGTACTGGTTCTTCAAGTGAGCGGCGCAGACTCGTTGCCTTGCCGAGGATCGAGCGGGGCAGCGATGGGCCGGGGCGATTTGCTCCATGTCCCCCGGGGCCACTGCGTGACCCCTCCTCCTTTACTTACGCAAATCGCCCCGGCCCACCACTGCCTGCACGGTGCAGGCATGCGGTGCTTGGTATGCCCCGGTGGTGTACGGAGCAAAGCAAGCCCGTCGCGTCGCTCCTCGCGCCGACGCAGCGCACGCACGCAATTTCGGCGCCTCAGCGCCCCGGCTGCCCCGTCCCCTGCGCACCGCTGGCGCGGGCGTTCAGGTAGGCATAGAGATCGACGATATGCGCGGTCACGCTGGGCTCGCCTTGCCAGGCGGGCATGCTCACCGCGCCGGCCTGACGCTGCAGCACCGCGTCGATCTGCGCCTCGCTGCCCTTGGTCTGGCCGGCGGGCAGGCTCCAGTCGTAGCGCGTCAACACCAGACCGACGAAGCGGCGCTGACCCATGTCGCGCACGCGCGGCAGCAGGTCGGGGGCCAGCGCCGTGCCGTTGGCAGCGGTGCCGTGGCAGCGCGCGCACTTGTCCTGGAAGACACGCCAGCCGCTGTAGACCGAGCCGGGCGACTGCGTCTCGCGCGTCTCGCGGGCCAGCTGCTCGGCCGGCTTGCGGTTGAGCAGCTCGACCTGGCCGCTGCTGCTGCAGCCGGCCAGGGCGGCGAGCACGGCGGCCAGCGCGACGGTGGTGACGGGCAGGCGGGCATTCTTGATCGTGGGCATGGTGATCTCCAGCGGCGGTCTTGATCGGTCTGTCTGCCATTGTGCCCGGGCGCAGACGAGGCTCTATTGATCTACTCGTGCCGCAGCGCCTCGATCGGGTCCAGCTGCGCGGCGCGGCGCGCCGGGAAATAGCCGAACAGCACGCCGATGCCGGCCGAGAACACGAAGGACAGCGCGTTGATGCCCGGGTTGAACAGATAGGGCACCTGCATCAGTGCGGCCAGCAGCACCGATGCCGCCGTGGCCAGCACGATGCCCACCAGACCGCCCAGCGCGGCCAGCACCACGGCCTCGATCAGGAACTGCAGCAGCACCTCGTGCTCGCGCGCGCCGATCGCCAGGCGCAGGCCGATCTCGCGGGTGCGCTCGGTCACGCTGACCAGCATGATGTTCATGATGCCGATGCCGCCGACCAGCAGGCTCACCGCCGCCACCGCGCCGAGCAGCGCCGTCATCACTTGCGTGGTGCCGGAGAGCGTCTGCGCCAGCTGCTGCGTGTCCAGCACATTGAAGTTGTCGTCGTCGTTGGGGCCGAGCTTGCGGCGCTCGCGCAGCAGCTCGCGCACGCTGGCCTTGAGCCGCGTGCTGTCGCTGCCTTCCTGCATGGACACCAGCAGCGTGGAGACGCGCTGGTTGCCGGTGACGCGGCGCTGCAGCGTGCGCAGCGGCACGACGACGGTGTCGTCCTGATCCATGCCCATCGCCGCCTGGCCCTTGGAGGCGAGCTGGCCGATGATGGTGCAGCTGAACTGCTTGATGCGCAGCAGCTCGCCCACGGCGTCCTTGCCGGCGAACAGCTCGCGCTGCAAGGTCGAGCCGATCAGACACACCGCGGCACCGGCCTGCAGCTCGGCCTCGCTGAACTCTCGTCCGGCAGCGAGTTTCCAGTTGCCCACCGTCAGCCATTCGTTGTTGCTGCCGATGACGCTGGTGCTCCAGTTCTTGCCGTTGGCCACCACGGTCGCGGCGCTGCGGCCCTCGGGCGCGACCGCCGCGACGCCGCCGATCTGGTCGAGGATGGCCTGGCCATCGGCCTCCTTGAACGAGGGCGCGCCGCTGCCCCCGCCGCCGCCGGGAATGCCCAGGCGCTGGCCGGGGCGGATCTGCAGCAGATTGCTGCCCAGGCTGGAGATCTGGCTCTGCACCGCGGCGGTGGCACCCTGGCCCAGCGTGACCATGGTGATCACCGCGCTGACGCCGATGACGATGCCCAGCACGGTCAGGAAAGAGCGCATCAGGTTGCGCCGGATCGAGCGCAGCGCGAGCAGCAGGGCGTTGAGCAGCATGACTCAGCCCCCTCCCTGCGCGGCATGCGCCGCGGGCACCGGCGTCGGTGCCGGGTTGCGCTCGTCGCTGGCGATCTGGCCGTCGACGAAGCGCACCAGGCGCTGCGCATAGGCGGCCATGTCGGACTCGTGGGTGATCATCAGCACGGTGATGCCGCGCTCCTCGTTGAGGCGGCGCAGCAGCTCGAGGATCTCGCGGCTGCGCTGCGTGTCCAGATTGCCGGTGGGCTCGTCGGCGAGCAGCACGGCCGGATTGCTGACCAGCGCCCGCGCGATGGCCACGCGCTGCTGCTGGCCACCGGAGAGCTCGGCCGGCGTGTGCCGCTCGCGACCGGCCAGGCCCACCGCGGCCAGCGCCTCGGCGGCGAGCTGGTGGCGCCGGGCCGCGGACTCGCCGCGGTAGAGCAGCGGCAGCTCGACGTTCTCCTGCGCCGAGGTGCGCGCCAGCAGATTGAAGCCCTGGAACACGAAGCCCAGGTAGCGGCGGCGCAGCAGCGCACGCTGGTCGCGCGTCAGGTCCTGCACCGGCACGCCGCGGAACAGGTATTCGCCGCCGCTGGGCGTGTCCAGGCTGCCGAGGATGTTCATCGCGGTGGACTTGCCCGAGCCGCTGGGGCCCATGATGGCGACGAACTCGCCTTCCTGGACGTCCAGATCGATGCCCTTGAGCGCCATCAGCTCGGTGGCGCCGCTGCCGTAGCGCTTGCTGATGCCGCGCAGGCGGATCAGCGGTGCGGCGCCGTCCTCGCTCGCCGGAACGTTCATGGCTGCTGCGCCTTCTGGTCGACGATGAGCTGCATGCCTTCCTTGAGCTCGCCGCCGCTGACCTCGGTCATGCGGCCGTCGCTGAGTCCCGCCTGCACGCTGAGCTGCCGCGGCGTGCCGTTCTCCAGCACCCAGAGCTGGCGTGTCATGCCGGCGCCGCCGTTGCTGTCGCGCGCGGACTTCTTCGTCTGCTGCACGGGCGGGCGCGGCATCAGACTGGAGACGATGCTGCCGCTTTTGCTCGCGCCGGGCGCCGCCGCGGCGCTGGTCGGCGAGAAGCGCAGCGCCGCATTGGGCACCAGCAGCACGTTCTCGCGCTGCAGTGCGGCGATGGTGGCGGTGGCCGTCATGCCGGGGCGCAGGCTCAGGTCGGCGTTGTCGACGTCGAGCTGGGTCAGGTAGGTGACCACGTTCTCGCTCAGCGTGGAGCCGTAGGCCACGCGGGTGACGCGCGCCGGGAACTGCCGGCCGGGGTGCGCACTGACGGTGAAGCTGGCGGCCTGACCGGTCTTGACCATGCCGACGTCGGCCTCGTCCACATAGACCTGCAGCTTCAGCCGCGTCAGGTCCTCGGCAATGGAGAACAGCGTCACCGCCTGCAGCGACGCGGCCACCGCGTTGCCGGGATCGACATTGCGCGTCAGCACCACGCCATCGGCCGGCGAGCGGATCGAGGCCTTGCCGAGGTTGATCTCGTCGGTGGCCAGCGCCGCCTTCGCATCGGCGATGCTGGCCTGCGCGCTCGCCTCGTCGGCACGGGCGCGCTCCAGTGCGGCGCGCGCGGCGTCGAGCTCGGCCCTGGACGGCACCTTGCCGCCGGAGAGCTGCGCCACCTCCTCGTAGCGCGCCAGGCTGGCCTGCGCTTCCTTGGCCGTCACCTGGGCCTGCGCATACCTGGCCTGGGCCGAGGCCAGCGAGGCGCGCGAGCGCAGCACCTGGCCCTGCAGCTTGGCGGTGTCCAGTTCGACCAGCACCTGGCCCTTGTGGACCCGGTCGTTGACGTCCACATGCACCTTGAGCACGGTGCCGGACAGCTCGGAGCCGACATTGATCGCGCGTGTCGGCTGCAGCGTGCCGTTGGCGGTGACGTTGAGCGTGAGCTTGCCGCGCGCCACTGTGTGCGTCGTGTAGCTGGGCGCGGCCGCGGCACGCTGCTCGCCGCGCCAGTAGGCGAAGCCCAGCGCGCCGAGCAGCAGCACACCGGCCGCGATCCAGGGCGCGGGCCGGCGCCACCAGGGACGGTCAGCGCCTGCGCCGAGCAGGGCGTCGATCGCAGACGCGGAGGCGGTGGCCGAGGACGAATCGTTGCGGGTCATGAGCGGGGGTTCCTGTCGTTGGCGCCGGCGTCGGCCGCATCGGCCTCGGGCTGCCAGCCGCCGCCCAGCGCCTTGTACAGACGCACATGGTCGGCAGCGAGCGCGGCGGTGGCGCTGGCCACGCTGTCCTGGGTGGACAGCAGCGTGCGCTGGGTGTCGATCACGGTCTGGAAGTCCACCAGGCCGCTGGCATGGCGCTGACGCGCCAGCAGCGCGGCATTGGCGGCCGCGTCGGCGGCGCGCTGCAGCGTGGCCAGGCGGGTGCGCTCGTTCTGCAGCGCGATCAGCGCATCCTCGACCTCCTGCAAGGCGGTCAGCAAGGCGGTTTCGTAGACGGCGCGCTGCTGCTCTGCGCCGGCCTGCGCGGCACGCTGCTGTGCGGCGAGCGTGCCGCCGTCGAACAGCGGCAGCGTCACGCTGGCCAGCAGGCTGCGCAGCAGCGCGCTGCTGTCGCTCAAGCCCGACAGGCGGGCGGCGGATAGGCCCAGCGAGCCGCTGAGCCTGAAGCTGGGCTGGCGCGCGGCATCGGCCTGCGCGACGCGCGCCAGCGCGGCCGACAGATTGGCTTCGGCGGCGCGCACGTCGGGCCGCTGGCGCAGCGTGTCGGCCGGGAAGGCCAGGGTCAGGTCTTGCGTGGGCAGCGGCACCGGCGCGGCGGCGCTGTCTTGCATCAGCGGCGCCAGCGCCTCGGGCGTGCGGCCGGTGAGCAGCGCCAGCGCGTGCGCGGCCTGGTCGCGCGCGGTCTGCAGCGTGGGCAGCGTGGCGCGCGTCTGCTCGGCGGCGCTGCGTGCCTGCTCGGCCTCCAGCGAGGTGGTCAGCCCGGCTTGCAGCCGCCACTGCGTCAGCTGCAAGGTCTCTTGCTGCGCAGCGAGGTTGGCGCGCGCGATCTCCAGGCGCTGCTGGCTGCCGCGCAGCGTGATGTAGTTCAGCGCCACCTCGGCAGCGATCGAGACCTGCGCATCGGCCAGGCTGGCAGCACTGGCGCGGGCTGCGGCCTCGCGCTCGGCCAGCGCGGCCGCATTGCCGCCGAAGACATCGGGCTCCCAGCTGGCGTCGAAGGCGCTTTTCACGCTGCGGCTGTCCACGGCCGCACTGCCCTGGCCGCTGCGGCTGCGCGAGGCCGACGCACCCAGGCTCAGCGCGGGCAGCAGCGCGCCTGCGGCAGCGTCGCGCAAGGCCCGCGCCTGACCCAGTGCGGCCTGCGCGCTCTTCACGCTGCCGTTGGCCTGCAGTGCGGCCTCGACCAGTGCGCTCAGCTCGGCATCGCCGAAGCGCTGCCACCAGCCGGCCAATGCGCTGGGGCCGGCTGCTGCCGCCGCGCTCCGGGGCTCGTCATGCAGCCAGCGCGCGGGCGGCGTTCCGGGCCAGGCCTTGCCCGCTGCCGGTGTCGGGCGGCTGCTGGCGCAGCCGGGCAGCGTCAGGCTCAGCGCGAGCAGCGCGCTCAGCGCCACAGCAACGCCGGCCGGTCCGCGGCGCCTTGTCATTGCATTCATGTGCCCAGTATCGACAGGGTCTGCTGTCGCCGTGTTTGCCAGTCGTCAAGCAATGTAAAGCCGGCGGGCCTCAGGTGCGGCGCGCCAGGCCCAGCACCGGCTGCAGCGCCTGCAGCAGCTGCCGCTGGGCTTGCTCCAGCGCATGCAGCTGGGGCTTCAGCTGCGCGGCTGGCTGCTGCAGCGCCAGGGCCTGCTCGATCTCGCCGGCCAGTCGCTGCACCGTGCTGGCGCCCACATGCGCGGCAGCGCTGCGCAGCGCATGGGCCAGCTGGCGTGCCTGCTGCGCGTCTGCCTGGCCCAGCGCGGCGGCGATCTGCTCGGCCGACTGGCCATGGCCGTCGACGAAGAGGCGCAGCAGCTTCAGATAGAACTCCGGCCGGCCCAGTGCCTGCTGCAGCCCGGCCGCGCTGTCCAGCCCGTCGCAGGGGACGAGTCGCTGCAGCGCCTCCTGGGCGGCGACGCTTGCGGCGGCCGTGGCCGGCGCCGGCGCGGCGCCCGGCATGTCCGGCAGGCCGGTGGAGCTGCGGCGACCCAGCAGGTGCCGGCGCAGCAGCTCGAACAGGCGCAACGGGTCTATGGGCTTGGCGAGAAAGTCGCTCATGCCGGCGTCCAGGCAGCGCTGGCGATCACCGACGCCGACATTGGCGGTCATTGCGACGATGGGCAGCTCGGCCAGGCCTGGCAGCGCGCGGATCTGCCGTGTCGCGGCCAGACCGTCCAGGCGCGGCATCTGCATGTCCATCAGCACCAGGTCGAAGCGCTCATGGCCCAGGCGTTGCACCGCCTGCTCGCCGTCGCCGCTGATCTCCACCTGCAGGCCGATATTGCGCAGCAGCTCGCTGGCGACCTGCTGGTTGATCTCGTTGTCCTCCACCAGCAGCACGCGCGCGCCGTGCAGCTCGGCCGGCAGCGCCGCCGCCGGCGGGCGTGGCGGCTGCGTGGACGCTGCCGAGTCTGCCGCGCCCTGCAGCGCCTGCAGCAGCTGTTCGGCCAGCAGCGTGGGGATCACCGGCTTGCTCAGCAGACCCACGAAGCCGGCGCGCTCGGCCGCGGGCCAGACCTCCTGATGCCCGGCCCCGGCCAGCAGCACCAGCGCCGGCGCCTCGGGCTGCGCGCGCAGCAGCGCGGCGCTGGCCGGTCCGTCGCCTTCGGGCAGCTGCCAGTCCACCAGCGCCAGCTCGTAGCGCTGTCCAGCCCGGGCTGCCTCAGCGATGGCCGCGCTGGCGGCGCTGGCGCTGTCGACCGCGCCGACCTCGAAGCCCTGGCCGGCCAGCATGTCGCACAGCGCCTGGCGTGCCGCGGTGTTGTCGTCCACCACCAGCACGCGCCGTGCGGCGGCATCGGCATGGCGCTGCAGCAGCGGCCGCGCCTGGCGGGCCAGGCCCAGCCGCGCGGTGAACCAGAAGGTCGAGCCCGCGCCGGGGCTGCTGTGCACGCCGACCTCGCCGCCCATCAGCTCGGCCAGGCTGCGCACGATGGCCAGGCCCAGCCCGGTGCCGCCGTAGCGCCGGCTGGTCGAGCTGTCGGCCTGCTGGAAGCGCTGGAACAGCTGGGCGATCTGTTCGGCGCTGAGACCGATGCCGGTGTCCCGCACCTCGAAGCGCAGCAGCACGCTGTCGGTCTCGCGCTGCTGCACGGCGACGTGCAGCTGGACTTCGCCACGTTCGGTGAACTTGACCGCGTTGTTGCCGTAGTTGATCAGCACCTGGCCCAGGCGCAGCGCATCGCCGACCAGCGCATCGGGCACCTCGGGTGCGATGTCGAAGATCAGCTCCAGGCCCTTGGCATCCGCCTTCTCGGCCAGCAGCGCGGCCACCTTGTCGAGCACGGCGCTGAGGCGGAATTCGGCGCGCTCCAGGCTGAGCTTGTCGGCCTCGACCTTGGAGAAGTCGAGGATGTCGTTGACCAGCCCGAGCAGATGCTGGGCCGAGACCTGGATCTTGCGCAGGTAGTCGCTCTGCTTGGTGTCGAGCGGCGTCTGCAGCGTCAGGTAGGTCAGGCCGATGATGGCGTTCATCGGCGTGCGGATCTCGTGGCTCATATTGGCCAGGAAGGCGCTCTTCGCCGCATTGGCGGCCTCGGCGGCTTCCTTGGCGGCCTGCAGCGTCGCGGCGGCCTCGTGCTCGGGCGTGATGTCCTCGACGATGCCCAGCACCGCCTCGCCCAGCGTCGCGGTGGCGATGCGCCGGCCGGTGAGGCGCGCCCAGAACAGGCTGCCGTCGCGGCGGTGCAGCTGCTGCTCGCGCTGATGCGTCAGCCCGAGGTTGATCTGCTCGTAGGCCTCGCTGCCGCCGCGCAGGTAACTCTGCTCGTCCGGGTACCAGATGCGCGTGGCCAGGCCCTGCATCGATCCGCTCGGGTAGCCGAAGATCTCTTCCAGCCGCGGGTTGCAGCGCTGGATGACGCGGTCCTGCAGCAGGGCGATGCCGACCGGGACGGTGTCGAAGATCGCCGCCTGTTCGTCGTTGGTGGCGCGCAGCGTGAGCTGCTGGCGCTCCAGCGCGGCGGTGATCTCCTGCAGCCTTGCGGTGCGCTGTGCGACCAGCGCCTCCAGATTGCTGTTCAGCGCCTCGATCTCCTGCTGCGCGCGCAGCCGCTCGGTGATGTCGCGCAGCGTGATGGTGAAGATCTGCTCGTCGCCCAGGCGCAGATGCGAGATCGAGGCCTCGGCCGGGAACTCGCTGCCATCGAGCCGCCGGCCATGGACGACGGTATGGCGCGCCATCGCGCGGCGGTCCGCCTGCGAGGCGGCAAAGCCGCGCATGTGCTCGGCGTGCCTGGCGCGCGCGCCCGCCGGCACCAGCAGCTCCACAGGCTGGCCGAGCAGCTGTGCCTCGCTGGCGCCGAAGAGCTGCAGCGCCGCCCGGTTGACCATGGTGATGTGCTGGGTGGCATCGGTGGTGACGATCGCGTCCATCGCCGCCTCGACGATGCCGGCCAGGCGCGAGCGGCTGGCCTCCAGCTGCGCGCGGGCATCGGCGATGCGCTGCGTCATCTCGTTGAAGCTGGCGGCCAGCGCGGCCACCTCCTGCGGGCCGGATTCGGCCGCCGGCGCAGCGATCTCGCCGTTCGCGGCCAGCTGCTGTGCCGCCGCCTCGAGCCGGGCCAGCGGGCGCGTGACGCGGCTGCGCAGCAGCCAAGCCATCGCCAGGGCCAGCGCCAGTGTGGCCGCCGCCTGCGGCAGCAGACCCGTCAGCGCCTCATGGCGTGCCTGCGCGAACTCATGGCCGAGGTCGAACTCGGCGAACACCACGCCACGGTCCAGATCGCGCAGCCGGTCCACGTCGCGCCGCACGAAGTAGGGCAGCATCAGGCTGATGCGGCGCCGGTCCGGGCTGATCTGCAGGTCCGGGCTGCGCCCCTGCGTGACGCGCGAGAAGCGCGCCGCATCGAAGCCCGAAGCCAGGTCTGCAGCGAGCCGTCCCACCCAGGCCCGGCGGTGGGCCAGCTCGACGGCGCCGCCGGCATTGACCAGCACCAGCGCGGCGATGCGAGCATCGGCCGAGCGCAGCGCCAGATCGGAGGCCACCTCGCCGCGCTGGGTGCGCAGTTGCCGCTCGGCGCTACGCGCCAGATCCTCGGCCAGCAGCTGCAGGTCGCGCTGGGCCTGCTGCACCACTGCGTCCTGGCGATGTGCCACCGTGCTCTGGTAGCTCAGCGCCAGCGCCGCACCCATCGCTGCCAGCAGCATGGCCGGCAGCAGGTGGCGCAGCGTGTAGCTGCGCCGTCGCCGCGGCGGGCGGGTCTCGGGGCTGTCGGGGCGCGGCCCGGTGGTTGGCGTGTCCATCGCGGCGCTAGCCCGGCAGGAAGCTGGCGTCGAACAGCTCGGCCAGCGCGACGCTGCGCCGCAGCAGCCCCTGGCCCAGCATCTGCTGCTGCAGTCGCTGCACCGACTGCGCGAAGGCGCCGCCGGCCGGGTCGAGCAGGCGGCGATTCTGCGCCGCATCGGGCAGCTGCAAGCCGCGGAAGCTGGGCAGCACCGCCTCCGGCGGCAGCTGCAGGCGTGGCGCCATCAGCCGGACCGCACGCTCGGGCTGTTCGCGCAGCAGCTGCAAGGCGGTGAAGTGGCCGGCGACGAGCTGCCGCAGCGCGCTGTGCTGCGACTGCAACACGTCGGCGCGCGCGGTCAGCACATCGACGATGCGCTCGGGGATGGCGCGGCTGTCGAAGAGGCGCACCGCACCCTCGGCCTCGAGTTGGGCGGCCCAGGGCTCGGCGGTGACGACGGCATCCACCTCGCCGCTGCGGTAGGCCTCGACGCTGCCATCCAGCGTGATGGGGACTTTGACCACCATGCCCGGGCTCAGACCTGCAGCGTCCAGCAAGGCGCCCAGCATCACCGCGCCGGAAGCGTCGTCCTCCACGCCGATGCGCTTGCCGGCCAGCTCGGCCAGGCTGGGCAGCGGATGGCGCGACAGCACCACATCGGCGCCAGCCGAGATGTCCAGCACCGCCAGCACGCGCAGATCCACGCCGTCGGCGCGCTGCGACATCGCCTCGTCCAGCGTCAGCGCGGCGGCCTCCAGTCTGCCGGTGGCCAGAGCGCGCATGGTGTCGGTGTTGGAGTGCATCTCGACCAGCCGCAGCTGCGACTCGTCGAGCAGGCCCAGCTCGCGAGCCAGGAACAGCAGCTCGTAGCCCGGAAAGACGATGCTGCCCACGCGCAGCCGCGGCAGCGGCGCCGTGCAGGCAGCGAGCAGGGTCACAGCGCCGGCGGCCGCGCCAAGCAGGCGCCGGCGCCTGCTGTCGACGTCAGGGCGGCAAAGGGGGGTGTCAGTCATCGTCCGGGACACCGGCCTCGGCGCCGCTGCAGCTGCGGCGTTCTCGGAAGGCCGGACCTCCGCCGGCTTTATAACCCGACTTCCTGCAGGGGCTTGTCCTCGGAGGGTGGCTCCTGGCGCGGAAATGGCCTGTTAGCGACAGCTGGGGCGGCAGTTTGTCACGCCGAGTCCCTGCACGTCCGGTCGGGGCGCCTGCGCTGCGCCCGCCTAGCGCCGCCCGAACATCATCTGCCGCGCCAGCGCCTTCTTCAGCGGCGGCAGCGCCTGCAGCGCCGCCAGGCCCAGGCCGCGCGCCAGCGGCAGCCCCGGCCAGCGCCAGGCGAAGCTGCGCGCGAGGAAGTCGGTGGCGACGATGGTGCTCCAGCGGTCCGGGGCGCGCTGCCATTCGACGCTGCGCAAGGCGGCATCGATGTCGGTGGGACGGCGGCGCAGCGCATCGACCAGCGCATAGGCATCGCGCAAGCCCAGGTTCAGGCCCTGTCCGGCCACCGGGTGCAGGGTCTGCGCGGCATTGCCGATGCGGATGCTGCGGCCTTCGACCAGCGTGCGTTCGGCGTTCAGCCCCAGCGGGAAGCATTTCAGCGGCGAGATGCCCAGCAGCGTGCCGGCTGCGGCGGGCAGCAGGTGCTGGATCACCGCAATGCGCTGCGCGTCGCTGAGCGAGGCGATGTCGTCCTCGTCCTGCGGCATGCACCAGACCAGCGCGGCGCGGCGCTCGCCGGGCTGCTGCGTCGGGAGTGGGGGCAGCGGCAGCAGCGCCAGCGGGCCGTTGCGCGTGAAGCGCTCGAAGGCCATGCCCGGCGGGCAGTCGGGCGACAGCGTCACCGTGCCCACCCAGGCGTTCTGCCGGTAGTCATGGGCGAGGCCCTTGCGTGCCTGCTCGGCAAAGACACCACCTTCGGCGATCACCGCCAGATCGAAGGACTCGACGATGCCCGCGTCGATCTCGACGCCGCCGGCCAGGCGCTTGATGTCGGCGACCGGCGTGCCGAAGCGGCTGGTCAGCCGCTTCGGCTCGGCCGCAGCGCGCTGCAGCCAGGCGGCCTGCAGCGGCGCGACCAGCTGGCCGTAGGCGAGCACCGCGCCGAGCAGGGCCACGCCCTGCTCGGCGGCGCTGATGCGAACCTCGGGCTGGCCGGCGCTGCCGAAGAACTCATGGTTCAGCGTCGGCGGCGCCTGGCTGACATGCACCTGCAGGATGGGTTCGGCCTGAGCGGCCGGCCAGCAGGCCAGGCGCTGCAGCAGCTGCACGCTGCCCAGGCTGAGCGCCAGCGTGCGCGGGTCGCCGGAGATGTCGCGCTCCAGCGGCCGCGCGTCGAACAGGCTGACCTGCGCCTGCGGCAGCCGCTGTGCGGCCAGCAGCGCCAGCGCCAGGCCGGCCGGGCCGGCGCCGACCACGGCCAGGCGCAGCGGCGGGGTCAGGGGGTCGGGCGGGAGAAGAGGGTCAGGTCTTGCGTCGGACATCGGGTGGGTACTGCCAGGCCGGAGGTTCACCGGGTGCACAGCACTATAGCCAGCTCATCCATGATCGGTGCAGTTGGCGCGTTACCATGCCTCGCATGCAATGGAGTCGATGGGCGAGGGTGGCGTCACGGGTGCTGCTGGGGCTGCTGCTGGTGCGGGGCGCGTTCGGCGCGGAGCCGCATTTCGAGTCGGTGGGTGCGGACGTGATTCCGCGTGGCGTCGTGCCATCGATGGCCCAGGACCGCGCCGGCTTTCTGTGGATCGCCACCGGTGACGGTCTGGTGCGCTACGACGGCTACAGCTTCCGCGCCCAGTCATTGGTCGACCTGCCTGCGGCCGAGCGCAACCTGGGCTGGATCCGGGCCATGCTGGCGGCGCCCGATGGCCGGCTGTGGATCGGCACCGAGACCCGTGGCCTGGCGGTGTATGAGCCCAGCACGGGCCGGATAGAGCTGCTCGAGCCTCGGGCGATCCATCAGCCCCAGCCAACGATACGTGCGCTGGCCCAGGACCGGCAAGGCGGCATCTGGATCGGCAGCATAGGCGGTGCGCTGCGCCGCTACGACCCTCAGCATCGAAGCTGGCGGGATCTCGGCCTGCCGGACCCGCGCGTCGAGTCGCTGCTGGTCGACCAGCAGGGGCGGCTGTGGATCGGCAGCTGGCAGGGGCTGCTGCGACTCGATGCCGGGGCTGCAGCGCCGCAGCCGGTGCTGCAGGAATTGCTCGCCGGTCGCCGCATCACCGCGCTGCATCTGGGCCGCGACGGCCGGCTCTGGATCGGCACGCAGCATGGCGATCTGGTGGTCCATGACCTTCGCTCGGGCGAGGCCCGCATGCTGGGCACGGCTGCGGACACGCAGATTGCCAGCGCCGAAGCGGTGAGCAGCATCGCCGAACTGCCCGACGGGCAGATCTGGGTGGGCCGTTCATCCGGCATCGACCTGATCGACAGCCAGGACGGCCGGCTGCTGCACAAGGTGCGACCCGAGCCCGGGCGCGATGGCGCCTTGCGCTCCCGACAGGTGACCCAGCTGCTGCTGGATCGCGCAGGCTGGTTGTGGGTCAGTGGCTTCGGTCTGGGCCTGCAGCGGCACAACCCGGGCAACAAAGCGATTGCGGTGGAGCTGCCAGGCGAGCCGGCTCGCTCAGGCAAGGAAAGTCTGGATGTGCGGCAGGTGCTGCCGCTGCGCAATGGCGAGGTCTGGCTGGCATCCGAGCAGGGCGGCATCCTGGCGCTGGACGCGCAATTGCGCTACCAGGGAGGTCTGGAGGTGCGGCCAAGGCGGGGCAAGGGCCAGCCCCAGGCCTGGGCGATGGCCGAGGCGCGGGATGGCACGGTCTGGATTGGTGCCGGCGCGGAGCTGCTGCAGTACAGCCCACGGCGCCAGCTGCTGCGCAGCCTGGTCCACGGCGGCGGCATGACGCGTCGCCTGGTGGTGTCCCGGGAGGGCACGGTCTGGATCGGCACAGAGGACGGGCTCTACCGCCTGCGGCCGGGTGCGGACCGCGTCGAGCGCCTGCGGCTTGCCGATGGGCGGGCGCTGTCGGGTGAAATGCATGCGATCACCCAGGCGCCGGACGGCAGCATGTGGTTCGGCGCGATGCCGGGGCTCTACCGTCTGGGCAGCGATGGGCAGACGCTGGAGCTGGTGCGCACGGCGCCAGATGCGGGCCTGGGCAATCCCGTGGTGCTGGGCATCCTCTTCGACCGCGCGGGTCGCCTGTGGGTGGACACCGCCGTCACGGGACTGCATCTGGCGCAGGACTGGAAGGCGCCGGAGCTGCGCTTTGCGCGGATCAGCGAACGCCATGGCGAGATCGGCCGACCCTTCGGTGCCAATCTGATGGAGGATGGCCAGGGGCGCATCTGGACGCATATGTATGTGTACGACCCGGCGTCCGACCGGCTGGATGCGCTTCGTCCTGCCGATGGTGTGAACTTCGGCACGGGCTGGTTTCAGTCCTTCGGCCAGCATCCCGATGGGCGCATGTTCTTCGGCGGCAGTCGCGGCCTGCTGGTGGTCAGGCCGGAGCTGTTTCGGCCTTCCGCCGATCAGCCGCCGGTGGTGGTGTCCGAGCTTCGCATCGATGGCCAGCCGCGCCTTGCCGGAGACCTGCGCCAGGGCTTGCGTCTGGAGCCGGGGCAGCGCGGCTTCAGTCTGGAGTTCGCGACGCTGGACTTCAGCGAGCCCGCGAGGCTGCGCTATGCCTATCGTCTCGAAGGCTATGACAGCGACTGGATCACGACCGGCGCGGACTTTCGCGTGGTCAGCTACGGCAACCTGCCGCCCGGCCGCTATCTGCTGAAGCTGCGGGGCAGCAACCGCAGCGGCCTGTGGAGCCCTCACGAACTCCACATACCGGTGGAGGTGCTGCCGGCCTGGTGGCAGCGCTGGTGGGCGCGAGCCCTGGCGGCACTGCTGACAGCGGCCGCCCTGCTGGGGCTGGTGCAGCTGCGCACCCGCCAGTTGCGCCAGCATCAGCTGGTGCTGGAGCACAAGGTGCGCGAGCGGACCGCGGCGCTGGAGGAGGCCAGCCTCAGCGACCCGCTGACCGGGCTGCGCAACCGGCGCTTCCTGGCGCAGCAAATTGCCGCCGACGTCTCGATCTGCCAGCGCAGGTATCAGGGGTGGTCAGCACAGCAGCCGGCACCCGTGGATGCCGATCTGCTCTTCTTCCTGATCGATGTCGACCACTTCAAGGCCATCAATGACCGCCATGGGCACGCGGCGGGAGACGAGGTGATACGCCAGATGGGCGAGCGCCTGAAGCCGGTCTTTCGCGATGGCGACTACCTGATCCGCTGGGGTGGCGAGGAGTTTCTGGTCGTGGCACGCGGCAGCGACAGGCGCCATGCAGCGGAGATCAGCGAGCGTGTGCGCCAGGCAGTGGCCGATGCGCCCTTCCGGCTGCCCGGCGGACAGACCCTGTCGGTGCGCTGCTCCACCGGCTTTGCGGCCTTTCCCTTGATCCCGTCCCAGCCGTTCGCGCTGGGCTGGGACGAGACCATCAATCTGGCCGATGCCGCGCTCTATGACGCGAAGGCGCGCGGTCGCAATGCCTGGACGGGCGTGCTGCAGGCCCAGGCCGCCCTGGCGCACAGACCGTCGGCGCAGGAATGGTTGGCGACCGGCGAGCTTGAGCTGGTCCGCTCGGACGGCTGAACCGGCGCTCGTCCCGGGACCAGCGCCAGTGCCTCGATGCGACAGGGCGCGCCGGCTCAGGCGCTGAGCAGCTTGCGCTGGCCGGCGCCGGGCAGCACCTTCCAGCTGGCACCGGTCGTCGCGGTGTACGTGCGCTCGAGCACGCTGCTGGTGAAGACGAAGTCGGCGCGGCATTCGGCGGGCGTGGCGGTGATCAGCAGATAGCCGCGGCGCGAGGTGTCGCAGTACTTCAGCGTCTTGATCAGCTGGGTCAGCGCGCCGGCCAGCACGGCCGGGTTCTCCTTGGGCAGGTATTCCTCGAAGCCCGGCGAGCTGACCGAGCTGGTGCCGAATTCCACACCGACCGGGTTGCCCGCGTAGTCCTGCAGCTCGCTGGCCCAGGCGTTGTGCGTGTCGCCGGCGAGCACGACCAGGTTCTTGTCGAGCTGGCGCGCGCTGGCCAGCACGGTCTCGCGCGCCATCGCGTAGCCGTCCCAGGCGTCGAGGTTGTAGGGAATCGCGGGCTGGGCGAGGACGGCCTTCTCGGTGGCGGTCAGCGTGGCCGGCGCGGTCTGCGCCTTGGCGACGATAGCTGCGTAGGTCGAGACGCTGACGCCGCTGCCCGGATTGTTGGCCTCGAAGAGGATGGGTGCGGGGATGTTCATGCGCGCCATCAGCACCTGCTGGCCGAGCAGCTGCCAGGTCGCGCTGGAGGCGGCCAGCTGGCGCTGCAGCCAGGCGGTCTGCGTGGCGCCCAGCAGCTGGCGGCTGGTGCTGGCCATGTCGGCGGCGAAGGCGCTCGCATTGAAGCCGTTGGCCGTCATGTAGTTTGCATAGTCGAGCTGCTTGTCGCGGCCGACGATGCGCGTGTCCAGCATGTGCAGCGAGACCAGGCTGCCGAAGTCGAAGCTGCGGTAGATCTGCTCGCGGCTTGAGCCGGTGCGGATCGGCATCCATTCATGGTAGGCCTGCATCGCGGCGGCCTTGCGCGCGCCCCAGTCGCCTTCGCTGGCGCTTTGGTGGTTGTCGGCGCCGTTCATGTAGGCGTCGTTGGTGAACTCGTGGTCGTCCCAGACCGCGATCATCGGCGCGGCCGCATGCAGGGCCTGCAGGTTCGCGTCGCTGCGGTACTGCGCATAGCGGCGGCGGTAGTCGGCCAGCGCGACGATTTCGGTCGCAGGCTGCACCTCGCGGCCCAGGCTGGCGGCCTTGCTGCTGGCGTAGCCGTCGCGTCCGTATTCGTAGATGTAGTCGCCCAGGTGCAGCACCGCGTCCAGGTCCTCGCGCTTGGCGGCTTCGGCATAGGCATGGAAATAGCCGGCCGGATAGTTCGAGCAGGAGAACACCGCCAGCTTCACCTGCGCGACGCTGCCGGTCGGCAAGGTCTTGGTGCGGCCGACGGCTGAGCGTGTGTCGCCGACGGCGAAGCGGTACCAGTAGCGCGTGCCCGCCTGCAGCCCGCTGGCGTCGACCTTGACGGTGAAGTCGCTGGACGCCTTGGCCACCGCGCTGCCGCGTGCGGCGATGCTGGTGAAGTTGGCGTCGCTGGCGACTTCCCAGCTCACCGTCACGTCGGCGCTGTCCAGACCGTCCTGCACCAGCACGCGGGTCCACAGGATCACGCGGTCGGCCAGCGGATCGCCGCTGGCCACGCCTTGGGGGAAGCTGGCCTGCAGCGAGTCGCTGCCGCCGCAGCCGGACAGCAGCGCGCCGCTGCCGCCCAGCGTGGTCAGCGCGACGGCGCCGCGGACGAAGCCGCGCCGGCCGGCATCGTGCGTGGCGGCCGCTTCGGCGATCAGGTTGTGGACGGGCTTGCTGGGGGTATCGGGTGTGGTGCTCATGCGCGCAGTCTCGGCGTCACAGATGACAGCGATACGACAAGCGCACGGCAGTCGCATGGTCTGCCGCCCCTGCGGCTGACAGGGGCCATGCCGCTGGGCTACGCTTGCCGCCACTTCCGCAAACACGCACACAAGCACTGGAGACCCCATGCAATACCGTCGTCTGGGCCGCAGCGGCCTGCAGGTGTCCGAGCTCTCGCTGGGCTCGTGGATCACCTATGCCAACCAGGTCGATGTCGCCGCCGCCGCCGAGATGCTGGCTGCCGCCTTCGATGCCGGCGTGAACTTCTTCGACAACGCCGAGGTCTATGCGCTGGGCAAGAGCGAGCAGGTGATGGGCGAGGCCTTCAAACGCTTGAGCTGGCCGCGTCACCGCTACATCGTCTCGACCAAGTTCTTCTGGGGCATCGATCGCGAGCCGGCCTGCACCGTCAACTTCCAGAACACGCTGAACCGCAAATACCTGATGCAGGCGATCGACGGCTCGCTCAAGCGCCTGCAGCTCGACCATGTGGACCTGATCTACTGCCACCGCCCCGATCCGCACACGCCGATCGAGGAGACGGTGTGGGCGATGAGCGACATCATCCGCCAGGGCAAGGCGCTGTACTGGGGCACCAGCGAATGGAGCGCCGACGAGATCCGCGCGGCCTGGAACATCGCCGAGCGCCACCACCTGCACAAGCCGGTGATGGAGCAGCCGCAGTACCACCTGTTCCATCGCAAGCGCGTCGAGCAGGAGTACGCGCGGCTTTACGAGGACATCGGCCTGGGCCTGACCACCTGGAGCCCGCTGGCCTCGGGCCTGCTGACCGGCAAGTACCGCCACGGCATCCCCGCGGGCAGCCGCGGCGCGATGGACAACCTGGCCTGGATGCGCGATCAGCTCACCGACCCGGCGCGCAATGCCGCGGTCGCGCAGCTGGAGCCTATCGCCGCCGAGCTGGGCGGCACGCTGGCGCAGCTGGCGATCGCGTGGATCAACAAGAACCCGCGCGTGTCGACCGTGATCCTCGGCGCCAGCAAGCTGGCCCAGCTGCAGGACAACCTGGGCGCGCTGGCGCTGGCGCCCAAGCTCACGCCCGAGTTGATGGCGCGCATCGACGCGATCTGTCAGCCGCTGGCGGAGTGAGGCGGCGCAGCGGACCGCTTTTCTCCAGGAGCCGGGTCGTGCCGACCGGCTAGCATCACGCCCGATGCGCTCGCTCCATTTGCTGTACCTGCTGCTACGTCGTTCGCTGCTGCTTGGCCTGATGCTGCTGCTGTGTCAGCTGCCGGCTGTCGCCGCGACAGCGGCGGCCGGTGCGCCTTTGCTGGCGCAGCCGCGCTTCGAAACGGTCGGCGACTCCAGCACCGTGCCGCAGAGCGTGGTCTCGGCCCTGGCCCAGGATCAGCAGGGCCTGCTGTGGATAGGTACTGGCGCGGGCCTGGTGCGGCACGATGGCTACACCTTCCGGCCATTCCGTCTGGAGCGTGAGGGGCGCAACGGTGGCAGCCTGGGCTTCGTGCGCGTGATGATGGTGGCCCGCGACGGCCGGCTGTGGGTGGGCACCGAATCCGACGGCCTGGTGCGGCTGGATCCGCGCAGCGAGGAGGCGACCGCCTATCGAAGCGACCCGGCGCAGCCCGACGGCATCTCGCCCGGTACGGTGCGTGGGCTGGCCGAGGATGCCGATGGCGCCATCTGGATCGGCACCATCGGTCGCGGCCTGGACCGCCTGGACGTGCGCAGCGGCCGCTTCAGCCATTACCGCAAGGCGGACGCAGCGCTGGGTCTGGCCGACGACCGCATCCAGACTCTGCTGATCGACCGCAAAGGCACGCTCTGGGTGGGCAGCTGGGCGGGGCTGCAGCGACGTCCCCGCGACGGCAGCCGTTTCGAGACGGTGGCGCCGGCGCTGGCCGGGCAGATCGTCACCGCGATCCACGAAGCGAGCGATGGCCGCATCTGGGCCGGCTCGCAGCAGGGCACGTTGGTGCAGCTGTCCGGCGATGGCAGCGATGAGCGCGTGTTCACCCGGCCCCAGGACGGACTCGGCAGCGTGCATGGCTTCGCCGAACTGGATCAGCGCCAGCTCTGGGTCGCACGCGGCAGTGGCATCGAGCATCGCGATGCCGAAGGTCAGCTGATGCGACGCATCCAGCATGCGCGGGGCGACCCGGCTGGCGGGCTGGGCAGCAACGAGGTGCGCGCGCTGCTGCGCGATCGCGCCGGTTGGATCTGGGTCGGCAGCTACGGCGGCGGCCTGCAGCGCCACAACCCGGTGGACACCGGCATCTGGGTGCGCGGCCCGGACCTTGCGCCCGGAAGCGCCTTCGACGACGCCAGCACGCGCAGCCTGCTGCAGCTGGACAGTGGCGAGATCTGGGTCGGTACCAGCGAGCGCGGGCTGGCGGTGTTCGACGAGCAGCTGCGCCTGATGGGCACATTGCGCCCCGGCCAGGGCGGCTTCGCCGGGCGGCGCATCGGCGGCATGGCCCAGACCCGCGATGGCCGTCTGTGGGTCGGGGCCGATGCCGAGGTCTACGAGCTGGACCGCCAGCGTCGGGTGCTGCAGCGTCTGAGCCTGACGGGCGGACGGGTGCGCCGCATGCTCGCCGGTGCGAGCGGCGAGCTCTGGATCGGCACGCAGGACGGCTTGTACCGCTATGCGCAGGGGCAGCTGGAGCGCATGGTCCTGGAGGACGGCCAGCGCCTCAGCGGCGATGTCAACGCCCTGGTGCCGGCTGCCGACGGCGGCTTGTGGATAGGCACCGAGCAGGGGCTGCTGCGCCTGCCGCCGGGGGCCGGGCAGCTGCAGCGCGTGCGCGAGCGCGCGGGGGCGGGCCTCGGCCATCCCTCGGTGCTGGGCCTGCTGCTCGATCGGCGCGGTCGTCTCTGGGTGGACACCGCGGACGGGCTGCGCCGCATGAGCAGCTGGGACGGCAGCGAGGCCGCGTTCGAGATCGTCGCGCAGCGCCTGAGCGGGCGCGCCTTCGGCGCCAACCTGCTCGAGGACCCGCAAGGCCGCATCTGGACGCAGCAGTATGTGTATGACCCCGCCACCGGCAAGATCGACGAACTGACGCCGGCCGACGGCGCGGACATCGGCACTGGCTGGTTCCGTTCCTATGCGCAGCTGCGCGACGGCCGCATGTTGTTCGGCGGCAGCAAGGGCCTGCTGGTGGTCGACCCGCAGCGCTACCAGCCCTGGAGCTACGCGCCGCCGCTGGTGGTCTCGGAGCTGCGCGTGGACGGGCAGCTGCGCGGCCTTGGCGAGCTCAGACAGGGGCTGGTTCTGCAGGCCGGTGAGCGTCGCTTCGCGATCGAGTTCGCAGCGCTGGACTTCAGTGCGCCGCTGCGCAGCAGCTACGCCTACCGGCTGCAGGGCTACGAGGATGACTGGATCAGCACCTCGGCCAATGTGCGCATCGCGGGCTATGGCAACCTGCCGCCGGGTCGCTACACGCTGCAGGTGCGCGCGACCAACCGCAGCGGCGCCTGGAGCAGCCACGAGCTGGCGATCCCGGTGCTGGTGAAGGCGGCCTGGTGGCAGCAGTGGTGGCTGCGGCTGCTGGCACTGGCGGCGACGCTGGCTGCGGTGGCTGGCGTGGTGCATCTGCGCACCGTGGTGCTGCGCCGCCGCCAGGCGCTGCTGGAGCAGCGCGTGCGCGAGCGCACCGCCGAACTGGAAGCCGCCACACGGGCGCTGCGGGAAGCCAGCCTGACCGATCCGCTCACCGGTCTGCGCAACCGCCGCTTCCTGACCCAGCATATCGAGACCGATGTGGCTTTGGCGCTGCGCCGCCATGCCAATGCGCAGCAGGCCGGGCAGCCGGTCCCCGAGGATGCCGATCTGCTGTTCTTCCTGATCGACATCGACCGTTTCAAGCGCATCAACGACGAGCAAGGGCACGCGGCCGGCGACGCCGTGCTGCAACAGATGCGCGCCCGGCTGGAGCCGGTGTTCCGCGAGAGCGACTGGCTGGTTCGCTGGGGCGGCGAGGAGTTCCTCATCGTCGCGCGCGGTACCTCGCGCCGGCACGCGGCCGAGCTGGCCGAGCGGGTGCGCCAGCGCGTGGCCGGCGAGCCGTTCCGGCTCGACGATGGCCGGCCGCTGGCAGTCAGCTGTTCGCTGGGCTTCGCCTGCTTCCCGCTGTCGACGCAGTGGGGGCCGGACTGGGCTGCCACGGTGGACCTCGCCGATGCCGCGCTCTACCAGGCCAAGCGTTCCGGTCGCGATGCCTGGGTGGGGGTGCTCGATGCCGGACAGGCGGATGTCGCCGCCCTCGCCGAGCGGCGCGGCAGCGCTGCCGCCTGGCTCGAGGAAGGGCGGCTGACGGTGGTGCGAAGTTCTGACGCCGCTGGCAACATCCCCGCCAGGCCCTAGCATCACGACCATGCGCTGGTTCCCTACTCTCGCGGCTCGACCGCGGTCCGTCCTGGCCGGTGGCTTGGCAGCCCTGGCGCTGTTGTGCCCGCTGGCTGCCAGCAGCGCGACCCGAGCCGAGCCCCGCTTCGAGAGCATCGGCGACGCCAGCCAGATCCCCGACGGCATCGTCACCGCCCTGGCGCAGGACCCGCGCGGCCTGCTGTGGATAGGCACCAGCGCCGGCCTGCTGCGCTACGACGGCTACCAGCTGCGCAGCTACGACATCCGCGCCAGCGGCAGCACGCGCAAGGGCACGAATTTCGTGCGCAGCCTGCTGACCGCGCGCGACGGCGCCATCTGGCTGGGCAGCGACAGCGCGGGGCTGGCGCGCTACGAGCCCGCGACCGAGCGCTGGACCTTCTTCGGCAGCGATGCGGGCGACCCGGCGCGCCTGGCCGGCGCCACGGTGCGCGCGCTGGCGGAGGACGGTGCCGGCCAGGTGTGGATAGGCACGCTGGGCGCCGGCCTGCGACGCTACGACCCGGCCAGCAACAGCTTCGCCGAGCGCCACGTCAGCGACGGACTGCCCGACGAAAGGGTGCAGGCCCTGTGGGTGGACCGGCGTGGCGACCTCTGGGTGGGCACCTGGGGCGGCCTGGCCCTGTGCCCGCGCGAGGCACAGCGCTGCCGGGCCATTGCGCTGGACGCCTCCGCGGCCGGCGAGGGGCTGGGCAGCGAGGTCATCACGCTGCTGGGCGAGACCAGCGACGGGCAGCTCTGGGTCGGCACGCGCAGCGGCGCGCTGCTGCGCCTGGACCCGCGTAGCGAGCGGGGGCAGTGGCTGCAGCGCCCCGAGGGGGGGCGTCATGGCGCCTATTACGCGATGGTGCAGCTCGATGACGGCGAACTCTGGCTCGGCCGCACCGATGGCGTCGAGCGGCGCCAGCTGGCCGACGGCCGCCTGCTGCAGCTGCTGCGCCGCGACCTGCGCAAGCCCTGGGGCCTGGCCGGCAACAGCATCGCCACCATGCTGCGCGACCAGGCCGGCTGGGTCTGGCTGGGCAGCTTCGGCGGCGGCCTGCAGCGCTACAACGCCACCGAGAGCGGCCTGAGCGTGCTGCGCCTGATCGAGCGCGCCGGCGCCGAGCCGCTGGAAGCCGATGTACGCAGCGTCGCGCAGCTGCGCGGCAGCGGCGAGGTCTGGCTGGGGCTGAACGAACATGGCATCGCGGTGCTGGACCGCGAGCTGCAGGCGCGCGCCGTCATCGCGCCCGGCCGCGGCGGATTCCCGGGCGGCCTGGTCGGAGCAATCGCGCAGGACCTGCGCAGCGAGCAGGTCTGGGTGGGCGCCAATGCGAAGCTTCTGCGCTTTTCCACCGAGCGGCAGCTGCTCGGCTCGGAAGCGGTGGGCAAAGGACGCATACGCCGGCTGCTTCCTGCCGAGGACGGCAGCCTGTGGATAGGCACCGAGGACGGGCTGTTCCGTCGCGATCCCTCGGGCAAGCTGCTGCGCATCGGGCTGGCCGGCGGTCGGGCGCTGGGCGGCAACATCCACACGCTGCTGCTCACGCCGGACGGTGCGCTGTGGGCGGGCACCGAGTTCGGCCTGCTGCGCCTGGCGCCCGGCAGCGAGTCGCTGGCCGAGGTCGCGGTGCGCGGCGACGGGGCGAGCACGCGATCCTCGGTGCTGGGCCTGCTGCTCGACGGCAAGGGCAGTCTGTGGATAGACACCAACGCCGGCCTCTTCCGCGCGCCGGACTGGCGCGCCGCGCAGCTGGACTTCGAGCCGGTCGCCGAGCGTCACGGCTTTGGCGGCCAGAGCTTCGGCGCCAATCTGCTGGCCGACGCGCATGGTCGGGTGTGGAGCCAGCGCGGCGTGTTCGACGTCGCCGCGGGCAGCCACTACGCGCTGACGCCCGCCGACGGCAGCGACATCGGCACCGGCTGGTTCCGTTCCTATGCCCCGCTGGACGACGGGCGCCTGCTTTTCGGCGGCAGTACCGGGCTGCTGGTGGTGCAGCCCGAGCATTTCAAGCCCTGGACCTATGCGCCGCCGCTGACCTTGACCGAGCTGCGTGTCGCCGGCGAGCGCGTCGCACGCGGTGCGGCCGACGAGCCGCTCACGCTGCAGCCCGGACAGCGCAGCTTCAGCGCGGAATTCGCGGCGCTGGACTTCAGCAGTCCGCGCAGCGTGCGCTACCGCTACCGGCTGGACGGGCGCGACAAGGACTGGCTGGAGGCCGATGCCGCCTACCGTGTCGCCAGCTACGAGGATCTGGCGCCGGGTGACTATCTGCTGCGCGTGCGTGGCAGCAATCGCGCCGGCGTCTGGAGCGACAAGGAGCTGACCCTGCCGGTGCGCGTGCTGCCGGCCTGGTGGCAGACCTGGTGGGGCACCGTGCTGCTGGTGCTGGCTGCGACGCTGCTGATGCTCGGCGTGGTGCAGCTGCGCACGCGATGGCTGGCGCGCCGGCAGCGCGAGCTCGAGGCGCGCGTGCGCGAGCGCACCGAGGCGCTGGAGGCCGTGTCGGCCGAGCTGCGCCGCAAGAGCCAGGAGCTGGAGGAGGCCAGCCTCAGCGATCCGCTGACCGGCCTGCGCAACCGCCGCTTCCTCGACCGCCATATCGAGCAGGACGTCGCGCTGTCGCTGCGGCGGCACGAGGGCGCGCGCCGCCAGGGACGCGCCGCGGTCGACGACGGCGACCTGGTGTTCTTCCTGCTCGACCTCGACCACTTCAAGTCGCTCAACGACAGCCGCGGCCATGCGGCCGGCGACGCGGTGCTGCAGCAGATGCACGACCGCCTGGCCCAGGTGTTCCGCGAGAGCGACTACCTCTTGCGCTGGGGTGGCGAGGAGTTCCTCATCGTCGCGCGCGAGACCTCGCGCAGCCATGCGGCGGAGCTGGCCGAGCGCGCGCGCCGCGCGGTGGGCGAGCGACGCTTCCTGCTTGCCGATGGCAGCACGGTGGCGATGAGCTGCTCGCTGGGCTTTGCCCCCTTCCCGCTGCAGCCGGCGCAGCCGGGGCTGCTGGACTGGCGCATCTCGCTGGGCCTGGCCGATGCGGCGCTCTATGCCGCCAAGGCCGCCGGGCGCAACACCTGGGTGGGCGTGCATGCCGCGCCCCAGCAGGATGCGGCCGCCCTGCGTGCGCAGGCGGCGCGACCGCAGAGCGACTGGCTGGCCAGCGGCGAGCTGGAGGTGATCAGGCGCGTGGCATGAGCGCGGCCGGCCGTGCTGCATTCAGCGCGGCCAGGCGCTCGACCGTGCCGACGTCGGTCCATGCGCCACGGTAGTGCACGGCGCCCAGGCGCTGCTGCGTGATCGCCGCTTCCAGGTGGGGGCGCAGGCGTGCCGCCTGTCCGGCTGGCACGCCGGCGAAGAACTCGCGCCGGTACAGGCCGATGCAGGACCAGGTGTAGCGCTGCGGCGCGTCCAGCAGTGCCAGGCCTTCGGCGCTGATGCCGAAGTCGCCGTCCGGGTGGTGCGGAGGGTTGTCCACCATCCACAGCTGCGCGAGCAGCAGGCCCTGCGCGAAGCGCCGGGCGGCATCCATGTCGAACTCGAAGCCGGGCACGAACACATCGCCCGAGACGACCCAGAAATGCGCGTCGCCATCGGCGCACAGCAGCGGCAGCGCGCGGGCGATGCCACCGGCAGTCTCCAGCGCGCCGCCGCAATCGCGGCCCTCGAAGCTGTAGTGCAGGCGCACGCCGTAAGCCGAGCCTTCGCCCAGCGTTGCGGGGAACTGCTCCTCCAGCCAGGCGGTGTTGACGACGATGTCGCGCACGCCGGCCCGGGCCAGCGCCTCGATGTGCCAGACGATCAGCGGCTTGCCCTGCACCTCGATCAAGGGCTTGGGGCGGTGGTCGGTCAGCGGCCGCAGGCGCTCGCCGCGCCCGGCCGCGAGGATGATGGCTCGCATGGGCCGGCAGTGTAGGGGCTGCCGTTCGCCTTGCCGTCTCAGGCCGCAGCGGGCAGTGCGTTCGGTCCGGCCACTGGAACCCAGACGCGAAAGCGCGTGCCCTCACCCGGTGTGGATTTCACCTGGATCGCGCCGCCATGCTTCTGCACGATGGAGAAGGACAGCGACAGCCCCAGGCCGGTGCCCTGACCCACCGGCTTGGTGGTGAAGAAGGGCTCGAAGATGCGCCGCTGCACTTCCGGGGGCATGCCCTTGCCGTTGTCGGCCACCTCGATCCACACGCCCTCGATGCCACCGCGCGCCTCGACGCCGCTGCTCAGCGTGATCAGGCCGCGCTTGCCTTCCATCGCATGCGCGGCATTGACGATCAGGTTCATGAACACCTGGTTGAGCTGGCCGGCCAGGCAGCGCACCGGCGGCAGCGTGCCGTAGTGGCGCTCGATGTCGGCGCGGTACTTGACCTCGTTCATCACCACGTTCAGCGTGGATTCGATGCCGGCATTGATGTCGGCGTCCTGCCAGTCGGCCGAATCCACGCGCGAGAAGTCCTTGAGGTCCTGCACGATCTTCTTCACCCGCGACAGGCCTTCTTCGCTCTCCTGCAGCAGCGCGGGCAGGTCCTCGGCCAGGTAGTCGAGGTCGGCCGCCTTCTCGAGCCGGGCGAGCTCGGCATCTTCGGCCAGCTCGTCGCGGTGGCGGCCGTAGGCGGCAACCAGCGCGAGCAGCGCTTCGACATAGCGGCGCAGCGAGCCGAGGTTGGAGTTGACGAAGCCGATCGGGTTGTTGATCTCGTGCGCCACGCCGGCGGCGAGCTGGCCGATCGAGGCCATCTTCTCGGACTGCAGCAGCTGGTTCTGCGCTTCCTCGAGACGCCGGTTGGTCTCCTGGATGTTGCGGTAGTTCAGCACCAGCTCTTCCTGCGCGCGCATCACCTCGGTGCGGTCCTGCAGCAGCCACCAGACCGAGGCCTGCGGGTCCTCGGGGTTGGTGGTGTAGGCGATCATCTGCACCCAGATCGGCGTGCCGCGCTCGGTGCGCAGCCGCATCTCATGCGTCAGCGGGCGGCCCTCGGCCAGGGTCTTGCGCATCAGGCGGCTGAGCTCGCGGAAGTCCTCTTCGCTGGGGAAGAAGCGTCGGGCATCCAGGCTGCCGCCGAGCGGATTGTCGAGCTCGAAGATCTCGGCGAACTTCTTGTTGCTGCGCGAGATCGCGCTGCCTCGCGTGGCGATGATGCCCACCGAGGCGTTCTCCAGAAAGGCGTCGAGCTCGTGGTTGCTCAGCAGCAGTTCGGCAGTGCGCTGCGCGACGATGTTCTCCAGCTCGGCCTGGCTGCGGCGCAGCTGCTCTTCCGCCATTTGTCGCGCTGTGACATCCTGCAGGGTCTCTATCGCACCAACCACGCGCCCCTCGATGTCACGAAGCGGCGTCGCGGTGAAGTACACCCAGCGGGCCTGGCCGCCCAGCTGGGGGAAGAAGGTTTCGCATTCCCAGGTATCGGGCAGCAGCAGGTTGGAGCGCAGCGCGCTGCCATAGCGCTGTACGCCTTCGGCCTCCACCCGGCCGTCCACCACCAGATCGGCCAGCACCGGCCGCGGCGCGGTGTCGAAGGCGCGCCAGGGCTCGTGGCTGCCCAGCAGTTCGGTGGCGGGTACGCCGGTCAGCCGCGCGCAGGCGGCGTTCCAGTGCGTCACGCGGTGCTCGGCGTCGATCACGAAGGTCGGCACCGGATCGGTCTCGATGATCTGGTGCATCACGCGGCCCATCTCGAGCAGGCTGTTCTGCACGTGGCGCATGTCGCTCAGGTCCTGGCAGGTGATCACCGCCAGCGTGCCGTCTGCGCAGCAGAGCTGGCGGGCATTGATGTCGAGGTGGCGGACCGCGCCGCTGGCTGTCAGCGCATCGCACTCCAGCGAGGGCAACTGCTCGGCTTCGCTGAGGCAGCGACGTCCGTAGTGCTGGAGCGGCGCGATGAACTCGGCCGTCGCCCATGCGTAGTGAGGCATGGCCTGCAGCTGATCGAGGCTGTAGCCGAGCAGGCGCTGCATGGCGGAGTTTGCGAACAGCGTTTCGTCTCCGGCGTGCACCAGGACCGGGGCGCTCACCGCCTCGAGCGACGAGCAGAACTCGCGGCTCAATGTCCGCGTCGTCCCGCCGGCCGGGCGCAGTCCGGCGCTTCCCGTCAGGCCGGCCTGCGGCATGGGTGCGGGCGTGCTGTGGAACTCAAGCATGCTGCACCGCCACGCCTGCCGCACCTGGCCCGCTGCGCTGAGCGCCTGACGGCGGCAAGGGGCTCTTGCCGGGCGTCGCCGGAATCGGACGGGCGTCCTTGTCCTGCTTGACGAAGTAGCTCAGCCTGAGCCCGTCGCGGGCCTCGAGCTCCTGCACCTGCCGCACCAGCTGTGCGGTGAACTTGAAGCCGGCCGGAAGCAGCACGTTGCCCTGCGGGCTCAGCAGCGCGCGCGACAGCACCATGCCGGAGCGCAGTCCGCTGCTGTCGACCTCGATGTCCGCTTCGGCTTCCTTCATCAACTCGCGCAGCACCGCGTTGAAGGCTTCCCAGAGATCCGGTGCATAGCGCTGCGCCGCGCCTTCGGCGATCAGGCTTGCCGCCTCCTGGGTGGAGTACTCCTTCTGCGCAAGACGGCCGGAGATCAGCGACTCGAAGGTGCTGGCGATGTTGATGATCTGTGAGCCCAGCGGTACCTCGTAGCCGCTCAGGCCGTCCGGGAAGCCGTGGCCATCGATGCGCTCGTGCTGCGAGCGGATGATCAAAGCGGTCTGACGCAGCCGGCCCAGCGGCATCAGTGCTGCCTGGGCCTGCACCGGATGACGCTTGTAGCGCTCGAACTCGGCACCTGTCATCAGCGAGACGGTCTTGTTCATCAGCGCGTCGGGCAGGCCGATCTTGCCGATCTCGTGGAGCAGGCCCGCGTTGTAGATGTCCAGCACCTCGGCGGGGCCCATGCCCATCTGCTCGGCAATGCGCTGGGCGAGCGCGGCGACGCGATGCCCGTGGCCGGAAACGCTGCCGTCGCGCAGCTCCAGCAGCGCGGAGAAGACAGCGATCGAGGTGGCGAAGTTCTCCTCGAGCAGCGCGTTGGCCTCCTGCAGCCGCTGGTTGGCAGCAGCCATGCGGGTGTTGGCGTCGGCGAGCTTGAGGTTGCTCTCTTCCAGCTCGGCGGTGCGCTCCTTGACCCTGCGGTCAAGTTCTTCGTTGCTGTTCGCCAGCTGGGTGTTGCTGGCCTCGAGTTCATCGTTGAGCTGCTGGAGCATCTCGTTGGCGCTCTGCAGCTGTTCGTTCTGCGACTGGATCAGTGCGGCGAAGCGGCGGTTCTCGCGCTCCAGCTGCTGGCGCTTGAGGCTATCGCTCAGGCTGAGCAGCAGCTCCTGATCGTCCCAGGGTTTGGCGATGTAGCGGTGGATCTCGCCCTGGTTGATCGCGGCGATGGTCGAGTTGATGTCCGCATAGCCTGTCAGCAGCAGCCGCACCACCTCGGGCCAGCGTTCGCGCACGATGGCCAGCAGCTGCGCGCCGTCCATCTGCGGCATGCGCATGTCCGAGACGATCAGGTCCACCGGCTCGCGCTCGAGGATCTCCAGCGCAGCGGCGCCGCTCTCGGCAATCAGCACGCGGTAGCCCTGCGGGCGGCACAGGCGCCGCAGCGAGCTCAGGATCGAAGGCTCGTCATCGACGAAGAGCAGCGTGGGCTCGGGCAGTGGGCTTGGCGTCGTTTCCATGAGGTCCTCCCGAACGGCAGCGCCGTCGCTTTCGGGCTTGGACCTGAGTGTGCATCAAATGATAAAAACGAGCTCAACTAGATAAAAATGATTCGGAGGCCGCGCGAATTTCGTCACAGCTGTCGCCGCCTCGCGGCAGTGACTCAGGCCTTGGCGCTGCCCAGGCCCAGCGGGGCGGGCAGCAGGTTGAGGATGCGCTGGAACAGGCCTTGGTAGGCCTCGTCCGGCGCATGGCCGGTCAGTGGATCGCGGTTCGCCGCGAAGGCCTCGTCCAACTCGGCCCAGTCCTCGGCGCTGAGCATGCGTATGGCGGCGGGAAGAATCTCGCGCTCTTCGAGTTCCATGTGCTGCAGATAGGACGCGATGTAGCGCTCGACCTGACGCTCGAAGCGCTCGCGCCGCGGTTCGCCGAGCATCTCGAAGGCCAGCAGGCTGTGCTCGAGCTCGCGGATCGCGTTCTCGCCACGGTCGTGGTCGTGGTCCAGCTTGTCCAGCGTGTCGCGCAGTTCGGGCGCGCGGGCGCGCAGCTTGGGAAAGAGCAGCTCGCTTTCCTTGGGGTGGTGCAGGCGCTCGGGGAACTCGTCGACGTAGAAGATCATCGCGCGCAGCGCAGCGAAGTCGGGCAGCGTGCCGTGGCGGCGGTGCTCGGCCAGCAGCAGCGGGATGGAGCGCAGCATCGCCGCCAAGGCGCTGTGTTCGTCGCGGATGATGCGCAGGGTCAGCGGGGTCGTGTTCATCGCAGAAGTCTCCGGAATTCTTTGCCGCAAGCGTGACAGAGTGGCGCGCCGGGGTCTTGCCTTGAGTCAAGCTGGGACCAGATCGTTGCGCAAGTAAAATCCAGGGTTTTCCCCGCAACTCTGCATCGCATCCACCATGGCTGATACCGCTGCTCGCAACACCACCCAGATGGCCAACGCCATTCGCGCACTGGCCATGGACGCCGTGCAGCAGGCCAATTCGGGACACCCTGGCGCCCCCATGGGCATGGCCGACATCGCCGTCGCGCTGTGGGGCAGCCACCTCAAGCACAACCCGGCCAATCCGCAGTGGGCCGACCGCGACCGCTTCGTGCTGTCCAACGGCCACGGCTCGATGCTGATCTACGCGCTGCTGCACCTCAGCGGCTACGAGCTGTCGATGCAGGAGCTGAAGAACTTCCGTCAGCTGCACAGCAAGACGCCGGGCCATCCCGAGGTGGGCATCACCCCGGGCGTGGAGACCACCACCGGTCCGCTGGGCCAGGGCATCACCAATGCGGTGGGCCTGGCGCTGGCCGAGAAGATGCTGGCCAAGGAATTCAACCGCGACGGCCATGCCATCGTCGACCACCACACCTATGTGTTCCTGGGCGACGGCTGCCTGATGGAAGGCATCAGCCACGAGGCCTGCGCGCTGGCCGGTGCCTGGAAGCTCAACAAGCTGATCGCGATCTACGACGACAACGGCATCTCCATCGACGGCCAGGTCGCGCCCTGGTTCATCGACAACACCGCGCAGCGCTTCCAGGCCTATGGCTGGAACGTGATCGGCTCGGTGGACGGCCACGATGTCGAGGCCGTGGCGCAGGCCATCGCCGACGCGAAGAAGAGCAGCGAGAAGCCCACGCTGATCATCGCCAAGACGCATATCGGCAAGGGCTCGCCCAACCGCGCCAACACCGCCAAGGCCCACGGCGAGCCGCTGGGCGCCGAGGAGATCAAGCTCACCCGTGAAGCGATCGGCTGGACCCACGAGCCCTTCGTGATCCCCGCCGAGGTCTATGCCGACTGGGACGCCAAGGCTGCCGGCGCCGCTGCCGAAAAGAGCTGGGACGAGCGCTTCGAGGCCTATGCCGCCGCCCATCCCGAGCTGGCTGCCGAGTTCCAGCGCCGCATGGCCGGTGTGCTGCCCGCCAACTTCGCGCAGACTGCGGTGGACGCCGTGATCGCCGCCCACACCAAGGCCGAGACCGTGGCCAGCCGCAAGGCCAGCCAGCTGGCGCTGGAGCACTTCACTGCGGCACTGCCCGAGCTGCTCGGCGGCTCGGCCGACCTGACCGGCTCGAACCTGACCAACACCAAGAGCACGCCGGCCTTCCGCATCGAAGCCGACGGCAGCAGCAACGGCGGCCGCCACATCAACTACGGCGTGCGCGAGTTCGGCATGGCCGCGATCATGAACGGCATCGCGCTGCATGGCGGCTACATCCCCTACGGCGGTACCTTCCTGACCTTCAGCGACTACAGCCGCAACGCCATCCGCATGGCCGCGCTGATGAAGCAGCGCGTGATCCATGTGTTCACGCACGACTCCATCGGCCTGGGCGAGGACGGCCCGACGCACCAGTCGATCGAGCATGTCTCCAGCCTGCGTCTGATCCCGGGCCTGGATGTCTGGCGTCCGGCTGACACCGCCGAGACCGTGGTCGCCTGGACCATGGCCATCGGCAACGCCACGCGTCCCAGCGTGCTGGCGCTGTCGCGCCAGAACCTGCCCTATGCGCCCAAGGTCGCGGTGGACGAGATCGCCAAGGGCGCCTATGTGCTGGCCGAGCCCAGCGAGGTGGGCCTGAAGAAGAGGGCCCAGGTGGTGATCATCGCCACCGGCTCCGAGGTGCAACTGGCGCTGAACGCGCAGGCACTGCTGGCCAAGGACGGCATCGCCGCGCGCGTGGTCTCGATGCCCAGCACCAATGTCTTCGACCGCCAGGACGCCAAGTACAAGCAGAGCGTGCTGCCGGCCGGTCTGCCGCGCGTGGCCGTCGAGGCCGGCGTCAGCGACTTCTGGTGGAAGTACGGCTGCGCCGCCGTGGTCGGCATCGACAGCTATGGCGAATCGGCCCCGGCCGGCGTGCTGTTCAAGCACTTCGGCTTCACCGCCGAGAACGTGGCCGATACGGTCAAGGTGGCGGTCGGCGCCGCGCGTCTGAAGGGCGCTCGGAAGTGATCCGAAGGGGTGCCTCGCAGCACCCCTTTTGTTTTTGGTTTTTCAGGTTTTTCTTCAGGAGACTGACATGACGATCAAGATCGGTATCAACGGCTTCGGCCGCATCGGCCGCATGGTGTTCCGCGCTGCCATCAAGAACTTCAAGGACATCGAGGTGGTCGGCATCAACGACCTGCTCGAGCCCGACTACCTGGCCTACATGCTGAAGTACGACAGCGTGCACGGCCGCTTCGACGGCGAAGTCTCGGTCGAGGGCAACACCCTGGTCGTCAACGGCAAGAAGATCCGCCTGACCGCCGAGCGCGACCCCGCCGCGCTGAAGTGGAACGAAGTCGGCGCCGACATCGTCGTCGAGGCCACTGGCCTGTTCCTGGACAAGGCGGGCGGCGAGAAGCACCTGGCCGCCGGTGCCAAGAAGGTCATCATGTCGGCGCCGTCCAAGGACGACACGCCGATGTTCGTCTTTGGCGTCAACGACAAGACCTACGCCGGCCAGGCCATCATCTCCAACGCTTCGTGCACCACCAACTGCCTGGCCCCGGTGGCCAAGGTGCTGAATGACAAGTGGGGCATCAAGCGCGGCCTGATGACCACGGTGCACGCCGCCACCGCGACGCAGAAGACCGTCGACGGCCCGTCCAACAAGGACTGGCGCGGTGGCCGTGGCATCCTGGAGAACATCATCCCCAGCAGCACCGGCGCCGCCAAGGCCGTGGGCGTGGTGATCCCCGAGCTGAACAAGAAGCTGACCGGCATGAGCTTCCGCGTGCCGACCTCCGACGTCTCGGTGGTCGACCTGACCGTCGAGCTGAACAGCCCTGCCACCTACGCCGAGATCTGCGCCGAGATGAAGGCGCAGTCTGAGGGCGCGATGAAGGGCGTGCTCGGCTACACCGAGGACAAGGTGGTCGCCACCGACTTCCGCGGCGATGCCCGCACCTCGATCTTCGACGCCGACGCCGGCATCGCGCTGGACGGCACCTTCGTCAAGCTGGTGTCCTGGTACGACAACGAGTGGGGCTACTCCAACAAGGTGCTGGAGATGGTGCGCGTCGTCGCCAAGTAAGCACGCTGCGCTCGCGCTGTGCATCGAAGGGGCCCTGCGAGGGCCCCTTTTCTTTGCTTGTCCGCTGCTCGGTGGAGCGGGCCGCTTGAGGGTGCATGCCCCGCTTGGCGCGAGGCGGCGATGCGACCGGTCTTGGGGAATCACCCCATCGGCTCCCGGGGTGCACGATTGGAAACCTTGCAGCAACAGCAGCAGCACTAGACTGCGCGCTGTCATGACCAGTGTTGCAGGTGCAAGTCGATGCGGACTCCGCTGATTCATCAACGATCGACAAAGGTAGGTCAGCTTCTGGCAGCGCTGCTGGCCCTTGCCGCATGGCAGGTGCAGGCCACGCCGCCGGGCGAGGGCGGCAAGCCGCGCATCCCGCCGCGGCTCGAGGCCGAAGCCGCCACGGCGCGCGTGATCGTCAAGTACCGCGCCAATGCGACCCTCCTCGCCAGCGATATCAAGAAGGCGCAGTCGGCCGACGGCAGCGCCAGCGGCCCGCAGAGCGCCGCGGTGCTGGCGCAGCGCCTGAGCCTGGCGCTCAGCGACGGCCGCGCGCTGGGCAGCCGCAGCCAGGTGCTGCACGGCCAGGGCCTGAGCTCGCGCGCACTGGTCGAGAAGCTCGCGCAGCAGGCCGATGTCGAATGGGTGGTCGAGGACCAGCGGCGCTTCCCGCTGGCGGCGCCCAACGACCCGCTCTTTGCCGACAACCAGACGAGCAGCACGCCGGTGGCCGGCCAGTGGTACCTGCGTGCACCGAACAGCACGCTGGTCTCGGCGATCAATGCCGAGGGTGCCTGGGCCACCACCCAGGGCAGTGCCGGCATCGTCGTGGCCATCCTCGACACCGGCGTGATCAGGACGCATCCGGACCTGTCGAGCAAGCTGCTCGCTGGCTACGACTTCATCACCAATACTGCGACCGCCAACGACGACGCTAGCCCAGTCCAGAACAGCCGCGACAGCAACCCCTCCGACCCCGGAGACTGGATCACCGCGGCCGAGGACAGCGCTGGCAGCTTCAAGGGCTGCGGCGTCGAGAACAGCAGCTGGCACGGCACTCGCGTGGCCAGCGTCGTCGGCGCGGCGACCAACAACGGCATTGGCATGGCCGGCACCGCGCCGAATGCGCCGCTGCTGCCGGTGCGCGTGCTGGGCAAGTGCGGCGGCTACGACTCCGACATCCAGGCGGCGATGCTGTGGTCGGCCGGCATTGCCGTGCCCGGCGTGCCTGCCAATCCGAATCCGGCCCGGGTCATCAATATGAGCCTGGGCTCGTCAGGCAGCTGCAACATCGCCTACCGCGAGGTGGTCAACCAGCTGGTGGCTGCCAGGGCGGTGGTGGTCGCCGCGGCCGGCAACGACGGCCTAGCGGTCGGCACGCCGGCGAGCTGCCCGGGCGTGGTCGCCGTGACCGGCGTGCGCCATGCCGGCACCAAGGTCGGCTATTCGAATCTCGGGCCCGAGGTGAGCATCGCGGCGCCGGCCGGCAACTGCGTGAACCTCAGCGGCCTGTGCCTGTACCCGATCACCGCCGCCACCAACACCGGCACCACGGTGCCGGTCAGCTCCAGCTATACCGATGGCAGCAACTACAACGTCGGCACCAGCTTCGCCGTGCCGCAGGTGGCCGGCACGGTGGCGCTGATGCTGGCGGCCAACAGCGCGCTCACGCCGGGTGAGGTCACCAGCCTGCTGAGGTCCACCGCGCGCAGCTTCCCCAGCAGCGGTGCCGATGCCGGCGTCAGCGCCTGCCAGGCGCCCAGCGGCACGGCCCAGACCAGCGAGTGCTACTGCACGACCGAGACCTGTGGTGCCGGCCTGCTCGACGCCGCGGCCGCGGTGCGGGCCGCCGCCGCGACGCTCGCGCCCACCGCGGTGATCGCCGGCGCGGCGAGCCGTGTGCTCGCCGGCGAGACGCTGAGCCTGGACGCTAGCGGCTCCAGCGCGCCCGGCGGCCGCAGCATCGCCGCCTACCGCTGGACGATCACCAGCGGTGCCGGTCTGGCCAGCATCAGCGGCTCGGCGACCGGCAGCAGCGTGCTGCTGGCGGCCGGTGCCGAGGGCACGGTCACGGTGCAGCTGACCGTCACCGACAGCCTGGGCCAGAGCGCCACGCAGAGCTTCAGCTTCGCGATCGCCGCCGGCCGGCCGACAGCCAGCTTCAGCGCTTCGACCAGCACGCCCAGCGTCGGTGCCAGCGTGACGCTGGACGGCAGCGCTTCCAGCGCCAGGGGCAGCGCGCGGGTCAGCGCCTATCAGTGGGAGATCAGCAGCGGCGCCGGCCTGGCCAGCTTCAGCGGTGCGACCAATGCCAGCACCGCCACGCTGGCGGCCAGTGCGGCCGGCACGGTCACCGTGACGCTGACCGTGACCGACAGCAACGGCTACACGGCCAGCAGCAGCCAGACGCTGACCATCAGTGCCGCGACCGGCGGCTCCAGCACCACGCCCTCGGGCAACAGCAATGCGGGTAGCGGCGGCGGAGGCGCGATGAGCACGCTCTGGCTGGCCGGCCTGCTGCTGCTGACGGCGCTGCTGCCTGGCCGACGCCGCTGAGACGCCGCCTCGCGGCGGCTTGTCGTCCGTCTAGCGCGATGCGCCGGAGGCTGCTGCGGAGGCGGCCACAGCCGAGGCCGCGGCAGCGGCGGCCGCCGGACTGCAGACGCGCGATGCGCCCAGCGCGCGGTCCTTGGCGTCGGCAATCTGCTTGGCCAACAGGCTGTTGGCCTGCGGCAGGCGAATCAGGTGGCGGACCTGCGGCGGCTGCAGCTGCAGCACGCGCAGCTCGCGAATATTGCGCCGCGCTTCCAGTGCCGCTTGCGCTGCCGCCTCGCTGCCGTGACGGCTCAGCACCAGCGCGGGTTGTTCCTCGGGCTTGCCGGCGAGCGGTTCGACGTTGATCTTCAGGCGCTTGAAAGCCTCTTCCCGGCGCGCGAGCTCGCGCGCATCGAGCTTGGCCGTGGCCAGCACCCACACGCCGGGCTGCTCGCCGCTGTCCACCTGCCAGCTCGCTGCAGCCAGTCCCAGGCGCTCCAGCGCGGACTGCGCGGCGCGCAGGCTCTCGTCGCTGGCATAGGGGCCGAACTCGAGGCAGACGGGCTGCTGCAGCGCGCTGGCCGCCTGTGGGGAAAGCAGGGCCACACGCTGCGACTGCTGTTCCTGCTGCAGGCGCTGCGGTTCGCGCCCGGCGTCGGGGCCGACACCCAGCAGCGGGTCCAGCCAGCCGCGTGTCCAGGCGAAGAAGAGGGCGTTGGCCAGCAGCAGCAGCGCGACGAGGGTTCTCAGCATGGGCGCTAGGTTATCAGCTGCCCGCGTCTTTGCCCGTTGCTGCCAGGCGCACGCTCACCTCGCCGGCGCCGATCGCGTGCTGTTGCCCCTGCGCATCCTGCAGCAGCAGTTCGCCATGGGCGCTGACGCCCTGGCCGATGCCGTCCAGCGCGCCGGCGCTGATGGCCTGGCCGCGCAGCAGGTCGCGCCGGCCGTAGGCCGCCATCCAGGCCGGGGAGAAGCCGGTCTGCGGAAAGTCGCGCAGCGCCTGCGCCAGCGCCGGCGCGCAGCGTGCCAGCGCCTGCGGAGCGCCGATGCCGGGGATGAGCTCGTCAAGGCTGGCATAGCCGGTGGCGAAGCTGGCGGCGGACAGGTCGGCACTGGCGCGCACATTGAGGCCCACGCCGACGATGGCCATGCGCTGCTGGCCGGCGGCGACCGTCTCGATCAGGATGCCGCCGAGTTTGCGGCCGTCCAGCCAGATGTCGTTGGGCCACTTCAGCTGCAGCCGCGGCACCCAGCCCTGGGCTGCATCGCCGGGCGGGTCCAGCGCATCGGCGATGGCCGTGCCGACGATCAGCGACAGCCCCGACCAGTCGGTGGCCGCCAGCGGCAGCGCCAGCGAGAAGGTCAGCGAATCGCCGGCCTGCGACTGCCAGATGCGACCCATGCGCCCGCGGCCTTGGGTCTGCGCCTCGGCGACGAGCAGGCAGGGCTGCAGGTCCTGGGCACGCCGACCAAAGCCGCGTCGCTCCTCACCGCCGCCTCGTGTCGCGCCGGCAGCGCTGCCGCCGCTGCGCACGCGGTCAAGCAAGGCCGTGTTGGTCGATTCGATGCGCGCCAGCACCTCGATGCTCAGGCCCGGCAGCAGCGGTTCGAGCTGTTCCCACAGTGCCTCGACATGCCACTGCAGATGTTGCTGTTGCCCTTGTTGATCCGTGCTGCCGCTCATTGCCGACCCCGTCTCGCCCCTTGCGTGCGCTCACACTCAGCGCTTGGCCGAGAGCATCGTGCCACGGCAGCTCTCGCTGCCGCAATGGCAGGCGAACTGCTTTTTCAGCTTAGGGGTGTAGCGCTCGTCGATGACCAGGCCGTAGTCGTAGAAGAGCTCCTCGCCGGGCAGGATGTCGCGCAGCGCCTTGATGAAGACGCGGCCGTTGCTCTCCTCGGCCTCGCAGTTGGGTTCGCAGCTGTGGTTGATCCAGCGCGAGCTGTTGCCGCCGTACAGCGCATCGATGACCAGCCCGTTGTCGAGATGGAAATAGAAGGTGTGGTTGGGCTGCTTGGGATCGTGCGGGTGGCGGCGCAGCGCCTCCGGCCAGGCTATGCGCTCGCCGGTGTACTCGATCACGGTCTCGCCGGCCTCGATGGGGGCGACGGCATAGACACCGCGGCCATGGACGCCAGAGCGCCTCACCTGGATACGGCGGCCGCCCGGGGCCTTGCGCTCTTCTTGCGTCATCTCTCGACTTCGGTACATTGAATTCATGGGTGCGCGTGTGCGTGCGTGTGTGCACGTGTATGCGTACGTACGCATGTGCGCGCGAGGCGGATTGTAGGCAGCTCCTGCACCCGCCCCCCGCCAGCTGTTGAGAAGAAGCCGCAAACATGAGCAAAGCACTGATCATTGCCGAGAAGCCGTCTGTCGCGCAGGACATCGTGCGGGCGTTGACGCCCGTCGCCGGCAAGTTCGACAAGCACGACGAGTATTTCGAGAACGAGCAGTACGTGGTCAGCTCCGCCGTGGGCCACCTGGTGGAGATCAAGGCGCCGGAGGAGTTCGACGTCAAGCGCGGCAAGTGGAGCTTCGCGCACCTGCCGGTGATCCCGCCGCACTTCGAGCTCAACCCCATCGACAAGAGCAAGGGCCGGCTCAATGCGCTGGTCAAGCTGATCCGCCGCAAGGATGTCAGCAGCCTGATCAACGCCTGTGACGCGGGGCGCGAGGGCGAGCTGATCTTCCGCCTGATCGTCCAGTACGCGCAGCCGGCCAAGGGCAAGCTGGACAAGCCGGTGCAGCGCCTGTGGCTGCAGAGCATGACGCCTGCGGCCATCCGCGATGGCTTCGAGCAGCTGCGCAGCGACGCGCAGATGCTGCCGCTGGCCGATGCGGCGCGCTGCCGAAGCGAGGCCGACTGGCTGGTGGGCATCAACGGCACGCGCGCGATGACCGCCTTCAACTCGCGCGACGGCGGCTTCTTCCTCACCACCGTGGGCCGCGTGCAGACGCCCACGCTGTCCATCGTCGTCGAGCGCGAGGAGAAGATCCGCAAGCATGTCTACCGCGACTACTGGGAGATCCGCGGCACTTTCGACGCCCAGGCTGGGCAGTACGAGGGCAAGTGGTTCGATCCGGCGTTCAAGAAGGACGAGAACGACCCGGAGCGCCGCGCCGACCGCGTCTGGACCCGCGCCGAGGCCGACGCCATCGCCGCCGCGGCCACCGGCCAGCCCGCCTCGGTCACCGAGGAGAGCAAGCCCAGCACGCAGGCCAGCCCGGGCCTCTACGACCTGACCACGCTGCAGCGCGAGGCCAACTCGCGCTTCGGCTTCTCGGCCAAGACCACGCTGTCGCTGGCGCAGGCGCTGTACGAGAAGCACAAGGTGCTGACCTACCCGCGTACCGACTCGCGCTACCTGCCCGAGGACTATCTGAGCGTGGCCAAGCAGACCGCCGAGATGATCGCCACCGAGGAGCTGCCCGGCCCGCTGCTGGCGCTGGCCGGCCATGCCGCCACCGCGCTGAAGAACGGCTACATCAAGCCGACCAAGAAGGTCTTCGACAACAGCAAGGTCTCGGACCACTTCGCCATCATCCCGACGCTGCAGGCGCCGCGCAGCCTCACCGAGGCCGAGGCAAAGCTCTACGACATGGTGGTCAAGCGCTTCCTGGCGGTGTTCTTCCCACCGGCGGAGTTCCAGGTCACGACGCGCATCTCCACCGTCAAGGCCGGCGGCAAGGAGTACAAGTTCCAGACCAATGGCAAGGTGCTGGTCAAGCCGGGCTGGCAGGCCATCTACGGCAAGGAAGCGCAGACCGACGACCCGGCCGACGGCAGCGGTGCCAATCTGGTGCCGGTGCAGCCCGGCGAGCTGGTGCGCACCGAAAGCACCGAGGTGAAGGCGCTGCAGACCAAGCCGCCGGCGCGCTACACCGAAGCGACGCTGCTCTCGGCGATGGAAGGCGCGGGCAAGCTGGTCGACGACGACGAACTGCGCGAGGCCATGGCCGAGAAGGGCCTGGGCACGCCGGCCACGCGCGCGGCCATCATCGAAGGCCTGCTGGCCGAGAAGTACATGCTGCGCGAAGGCCGCGAGCTGATCCCCACCGCCAAGGCCTTCCAGCTGATGACGCTGCTGCGCGGTCTGGACGTCGAGGAGCTCACCAAGCCCGAGCTGACCGGCAACTGGGAGTACCAGCTGGCCGAGATGGAGAAGGGCCGCCTGAAGCGCGAGGCCTTCATGGCCGAGATCGCCGCGATGACCGAGAAGGTGGTGCGCAAGGCCAAGGAATACGACCGCGACACCATCCCCGGCGACTACGCGACGCTCAAGACCCCCTGCCCGAAGTGCGGCGGCGTCGTGAAGGAGAACTACCGCCGCTTCACCTGCACCGGAAAATCCGGGGATACCGAAGGCTGCGGCTTCTCTATCGGCAAGATCCCCGGCGGCCGCAGCTTCGAGCTGCATGAGGTCGAGGTCTTCCTGCGTGACAAGAAGATCGGCCCGCTGGAAGGCTTCCGCTCCAAGGCCGGCTGGCCCTTCACCGCCGAGCTGGCGCTGGTCTATGACGACGAGATCCAGAACTGGAAGCTCGAGTTCGACTTCGGCGAGGACGCCAAGAAGGCCGAGGAAAGCGGCGAGCCGGTGGACTTCAGCGGCCAGAGCTCGCTGGGCGCCTGCCCCAAGTGCCAGGGCCATGTGTACGAACATGGCACGAACTACGTCTGCGAGCACGCGGTCGGCGCGCATGTGACCTGCGACTTCAAGACCGGCAAGATCATCCTGCAGCAGACCATCGACGGCACCCAACTGCACAAGCTGCTCGAGCTGGGCAAGACCGACCTGCTCGACGGCTTCGTCTCCAACAAGACGCGTCGCAAGTTCAAGGCCTATCTCGTCTACGACAAGAAGGAAGGCAAGGTGGTGTTCGAGTTCGAACCGCGTGCCGGCCGCCCTGCGGCGAAGACTGCGGGCAAGCCAGCGGCCAAGGCGCCGGCCAAGAAGGCCGCTGCCAAGAAGAGCGCCAGCAAGGGCTGAGTGGCGGCCAATGGCAGCCGCCCGGCGCATGGGGGAAAACAAGCGGCCGCCGAACGGCCCGAATGCGTGACACTTGGGCCGTGAAGGCCCGTCACGCATGGGCCGGCAGGAGCAACAGGGGAGTCAGATGTCCTTGAAGGCCAGTCCGCTGAGCCTGCAGACCCGCCTGATCGCCGGCATCGGCCTGGCCGCCACCGTGCTGGTGGTGGCGATCGGATGGTTCTGGACGGCGCGCGAGGAGCGTGAACTCAACGCTGCGCTGGAGCGCCGCGCCGAGCGCATGGGGCAGATGGTCGCGCGCGGCCTGGCCGGTCCGATCTGGAACATCGACACCCTGGCCATCGACACCCTGCTCGACGCGGTGATGGAGGACCCCGAGGTCCATGCGATCTCGCTGACGGCCACTGGCGTGCACGAGGGGGCGATGGCGCGCAGCCGCGTGGGCATGCCGCAGCAGACGCTGGTGCGCGAGGTGGCCATCCACTACCAGGGCCAGGCCCAGTCGCCGGGCAGCGTGGTCGGCCAGGCGCGGCTGGTCTTCAGCCGGGACAAGGTGCAGGAGACCGTGGCCGGGACGCGCCAGCTGGTGGGCAGCCTGCTGGCGGCAGTGCTGGCGTCGGTGATCGTGGTCAGCTATCTGCTGGTGCGCCGCTTCGTCACCCAGCCGGTGGTGAGCCTGGGCGCGCTGGCCAGGCGCGTGGCCGCCGGCGAGCTGGGTGTGACCCAGCCGGTGCAGCGCTTCGACGAGCTGGGCATGCTCACCGAGCAGTTCAACCAGATGAGCCTGCAGCTGCGCAGCTCGTCCGAAGGCCTGCGGCGCAGCGAGGAGCGCTACCGCGGCCTGTTCGAGAACGCGATCGAGGGCATTTTCCAGGCCGATGCGCGGGGCCGGGTGCTCGAGATCAACCGGGCGCTGGCGCATCTGCTGGGCTTTGCGCGCCCGCAGGACGCGCTGCAGGGCCGTCCCAGCCTGCGCAAGCTGGGCGGCTTCGAACGTGACGAATACAAGCGCCTGACCAACGCGCTGCTGCGCCACCGCATGCTGCAGCAGCTGCCGCTGCTGCTGGTCGGTCCGGGCGGCCGCGAGCTGTGGGTGGAGGTCAGCGTGCGCCTGTCTGCCGACAGTGCCGGCGGCGCGCCCCGCGTTGAGGGCATGGTGACCGACATCACCCAGCGCCGTCAGGCCGAGCAGGAGCTGACGCGCCACCGCGACCATCTGGAAGAGCTGGTCGCCGAGCGCACGCTGGAACTCTCGCAGGCCAAGCTGCGCGCCGAGGAGGCCAACCGCAGCAAGAGCCGCTTCCTGGCCACGATGAGCCACGAGTTCCGCACGCCGCTGAACGCCATCCTCGGCTTCGCGCAGCTGCTGCAGATGGACATGAGCCTCAACGACGCGCAGCGCAGCAAGGTGGACCTGATGCGCGACTCCGGCGAGCACCTGCTCAGCCTGATCTCCGACCTGCTGGACATGGCCAGCATCGAGGCCGGCAAGGTGCGCCTGCTGCCCACCGTGGTGGACCTGCGCGCGCTGCTCGAGGTGGCCTGCGACTCGGTGCGCATCCGTGCCGAGGAGAAGCAGCTCGGCTTCCTCGTCTCGCTGGACCCGGCCCTGCCGCTGCGCGTGCAGATCGACGGCCAGCGCCTGCGCCAGGTGGTGCTGAACCTGCTGGCCAACGGCATCAAGTTCACCGACAGCGGCGAGGTGCGGCTCCATGCGCGCGTGACCGCGCAGCGCCCCGGGCTGGCGCGGGTGCTGATCGAAGTGATCGACACCGGCATCGGCATGGACGAGGCGCAGCAGGCGCGGCTGTTCCAGCCCTTCGAGCAGGTCTCCGAGGACCACCGCCGCGGCGGCGGCACCGGCCTGGGCCTGTCGATCAGCCAGCAGCTGGTGCGGCTGATGGGGGCGCAGATCCAGGTGGAGAGCGCGCCGCAGCGCGGCAGCCGCTTCTTCTTCGAGCTCGAACTCCCCGTTCAGTCCTGACCCCGGCCCTGCGCCGCGCGGCGATACTTGGCCGCAATGTCCGCGACTGTTCTCTACAAGCTGCTGGCGATACTGATCGCCGTGACGATAGGCTGGTTCGTCGGCCGCATGCGCTGGCTGGGCCAGGCCGACCCCTCGGGCACCGGCAGCGATCCGGCGCGGGTGCTCTCGGCCGCGGCCTTCTACATCTTCGTGCCGGCGCTGCTGTTCCGCACCACGGCGCGGGTGGACTTCGCCACGCTGCCCTGGGTCACGCTGTCGGCCTTCTTCGTGCCGGTGCTGCTGATGATCCTGGCCGTCTATGGCGTGCAGCGCTGGCGCGGCGCCGGCGGCCGCGAGGAGCCCGCACTGCCCAGCGTGCAGGCCATCACCACCACCTTCGGCAACACGCTGCAGATCGGCATCCCGATGGCGGCCGGCGTGTTCGGCGAGGCGGGGCTGGCCATCCACATCACCGTGGTCAGCCTGCATGCGCTGATCATCCTGGTGGTGCTGACCGCGCTGGTCGAGCAGGACCTGGCCCGCGCGCGCGCCCACGCCGATGGCGGCGCCAGCCTGCTGCGCACCTTGCGCGCCACCGTGCGCAACACGGTGATCCATCCGGTGGTGCTGCCGGTGGTCGCCGGGCTGACGTGGAATGCGCTGTCGCTGCCGCTGCCCGGCCCCATCGACGAGGTGCTGCAACTGCTCGGCACCGCGGTGGTGCCGCTGTGCCTGGTGCTGATCGGCATGTCGCTGGCCTACTACGGCTGGCCCAAGCGCTGGCGTGGCGTGATCGGGCTGGTGCTGCTGAAGATGATCGCGCTGCCGGCGCTGGTGCTGGCCGTGGCCTGGTGGGGCTTCGGCCTGCGCGGCCTGCCGCTGGCGGTGATCGTGCTGATGGGCACGCTGCCGGTGGGCTCGAACGCGCTGATCTTCGCGCAGCGCTACCGCACGCGCGAAGCCGAGACCACCGCGGCGACGGTGATCTCCACGCTGCTCTATGTGCTGAGCGCGCCGCTGTGGCTGGCGCTGATCGCCTGGCTGACCGGTGTGGGAAGGACCTGAATCGATGACGCATCCCAGTTCCGCGGCCGGCTGGCCCGACACGCGCCTGCAGGCGCTGCTTGGCATCGCGCTGCCGCTGGTGCAGGCGCCGATGGCCGGTCCCAACGACCACGCGCTGGCCGCCGCCGCGGCCTCGGCCGGCGCCCTGGGATCGCTGCCCTGCGCGATGCTGTCGCCCGAGCAGATCCGCGCCGAGGTGCAACGCTTCCGCGCGCTGGCGCCGGGCAAGCCGCTGAACCTGAACTTCTTCTGCCACCGCAACCCGCTGCCCGACGCCGCGCGCGACGCCGCCTGGCGCGAGGCGCTGGCACCGTATTACCGCGAGCTGGGCCTGGACCCGGCCATGCCGCTGCCGGCCGCGACGCGCCGGCCCTTCGATGCCGACACCTGCGCGCTGGTCGAGGAACTGCAGCCCGAAGTGGTGAGCTTCCACTTCGGCCTGCCCGAGCCGGCGCTGCTGGCACGGGTGAAGGCCACCGGCGCCAAGGTGCTGTCCTCTGCCACCACGGTGGACGAGGCGCGCTGGCTGGCCGCGCAGCGCGTGGACGCGATCATTGCCCAGGGCCTGGAAGCCGGCGGCCATCGCGGTGTCTTCCTCGATGCGCAGGACATCAGCACGCAGCCGGGCCTCATTGCGCTGCTGCCGCAGATCGTCGCCGCGGTCGAGCTGCCGGTGATCGCCGCCGGCGGCATCGCCGACGGGCGCGGCATGGCCGCAGCGCTGCAGCTGGGCGCGGCCGGCGTGCAGATCGGCACGGCCTATCTGCTGGCGCCGGAATGCAAGATCCCCGCGGTGCACCGCGCCTCGCTGCAGGACCCGACGCAGGCCGAACGCACGGCGCTGACGAATCTGTTCAGCGGCCGGCCGGCGCGCGGCATCGTCAACCGGCTGATGCGCGAGCTGGGGCCGCTGTCGGCGCTGGCGCCGGCCTTCCCGCAGGCCAGCGCCGCACTGGCGCCGCTGCGCGCCGTGGCCGAGGCGCAGGGCCGCAGTGACTTCACGCCGCTGTGGGCCGGCCAGGCCGCGGCGCTCACCCAGGCCCGGCCGGCGGCGGAGACCACGCGCGCCATTGCTGCGCAGGCGCTGGCGCTGCTGGGCGGGCGCTGAGGGCATCGCACGATGAGCCTGGCGACGCTGCCGCTGCAGACCGGCCTGGTGCTGGCGGTCTTCGTGATCGTCTACCTGGGCATGATCCTCGGCGGCCTGCCGCGGCTGCAGCTCGACCGCACCGGCGTGGCGCTGCTCGGCGCGATCGCCATCGTCGGCACCGGCGTGATGACGCCCGAGCAGGCCGCGCAGAGCATCCACCTGCCGACCATCGTGCTGCTGTTTTCCTTCATGGTGATCTCGGCGCAGATGCGCCTGGGCGGCTTCTACGACCGCGTGACGCGGCGCATCGCCGCGCTGCCGGTCTCGCCCACGCTGCTGCTGGGCGTGGTGATCGCGGTGTCGGCGCTGCTCTCGGCGGTGTTCTCCAACGACATCGTCTGCCTGGCGATGGCGCCGCTGCTGGCCGAGGCCTGCCTGCGCCGCCGCGTCGACCCGGTGCCCTATCTGCTGGCGCTGGCCTGCGCCAGCAATATCGGCTCGGCGGCGACGCTGATCGGCAACCCGCAGAACATGCTGATCGGCGAGGTGCTGAAACTGCACTTCGCCGACTATCTGCGCGGCGCCATCGCGCCGGTGGGCTTCAGCCTGCTGGCGCTGTGGGCGCTGCTGGCCTGGGCGCTGAAGCGCGCGCCCGCGGCGGCCCTGGCACCGGTGCCGACCGAGCGCCGCGAGGAGACGCCTTACGACGGCTGGCAGACCATCAAGGGCCTGGTCGTGGCCGGCGCGCTGGTGGCGGTGTTCCTGCTCACCGACTGGCCGCGCGACGTGGCGGCGCTGGTGGGCGCCGGCGTGCTGCTGCTGAGCCGGCGCTTCCACAGCAGCCGGATGATGGGCCTGATCGACTGGGAGTTGTTGATCCTCTTCATAGGCCTGTTCATCGTCAACCATGCGCTGGCGCTGACCGGGCTGACCGAGCAGGCCATGGCCTGGCTGGTCGCGCAGGGCGTGAACTTGGCCGAGCCGGCGACACTGTTCATCGCCACGCTGGGCCTGTCCAACCTGGTGTCCAACGTGCCGGCGGTGATGCTGCTGCTGCCCGCTGCACAGCAGGCGCCGCACGGCGGCAGCACGCTGGCGCTGGTGTCCACGCTGGCCGGCAATCTGCTGATCGTCGGCTCGATCGCCAACATCATCGTCGTCGATGCGGCGCGCCGCGCCGGTGTGGCGATCGACTGGCGGCGCCATGCGCGCGTGGGCGTGCCGGTGACGCTGGCCAGCCTGGCGATCACCGCCGTCTGGCTGGGCGCGGTGGGCTGAGCGGCACGGCTATCGTGCAGAATGCGCGGCTTGCGCAGAACGCAAGCCTGCGATCTTGATGAGGGAGAACCAAGCGATGCGATGGATGGCGAACCTGGCGGCGAAGACGCGACTGCTGCCCGTGGGCTTGCTGCTGCTGAGCTGCAGTCTGGTCGTTCCGGTCGCGCAGGCGGCGCCGGCCGACAGCACCGGGCCCGGCACTGGCGCCAGTGCCACCGCCAGTGCCAGCGCTGTAGCGATAGAGCCGGGCGGCCGCCTGGCGGTGCGCCTCGAGAAGCTGCGCCTGGCCAACGGCTTCGAGCTGATCCTGGTGCCTGACCACCGCCTGCCGCTGGTGGCCTTCAACCTTTGGGTGCATGCCGGCCCGCGCAATGAGGCTCAGGGCCAGACCGGCTTCGCGCACCTGTTCGAGCACCTGATGTTCGCCGGCACGCGCCACATCCCGCGTGGCCAGATGGACCGCATCGTGGACGCCGCCGGCGGCACCGATTCCAACGGCAGCACTGATTTCGACCGCACCAACTACTACTTCACGCTGCCATCGAACCAACTGGAGCTGGGCCTGTGGCTGAAGTCGGACATGCTGGGCTACATGATCGACGAGGTCGATTCGGTCGCGCTGGCCAACCAGCAGGACGTGGTGCGCAACGAGCGCCGCCAGTCCATCGAGAACCGGCCCTACGGCATCGTCGACGAAGCGATCTACCGCGAGCTCTTTCCCGCCGGCCACCCCTACCGGGCGCTGGTGATGGGCTCGCACGAGGACATCCAGTCGATCAAGCTGGCCGACGTGAAGGCCTTTGCGCGCCGCTACTACCGGCCCAACAACGCCACGCTGGTGCTGGCCGGTGACTTCGACCCCGCGCGTGCGAAAGCCCTGGTGCAGACCTACTTCGGCCCGCTGCAGCCCGGCGAGCCGGTGCCCGAGCTGAAGGTGGCGCAGCCCAAGATCACCGCTGAGCGCCGCATCACCGTGACCGACCGCATCGAGCTGCCGCGCCTGACCATCGCCTGGCACACGCCGGCGGTGTTCCAGCGCGGCGATGCCGAGCTGGACGTGGCCTCGCACATCCTCGGCGGCGGCAAGAGCAGCCGCCTGTACAAGACCCTGGTCTACGACAAGCAGCTGGCGCAGTCGGTGCAGGTGATGCAGGGCTCGGCCTCGCTGGGCTCGGTGTTCAGCATCGAGGTGCTGGCGCGGCCGGGCAAATCGCTCGACGAGATCGAAACCATCGTCAATGCCGAGCTCGACGCGCTGGCCGGCCCCAGGCCGCCTACGATTGAGGAGCTGCAGCGCGCCCGCGCTGCCATCGAGACCGGGCTGCTGGCGCGGCTGGAGAAGCTCGGCGCGCTGGCCGACCAGATCAACTACTACAACCAGCAGGCGGGCGACCCCGGCTATGTGGGCAAGGACCTGGCGCGTTATCAGACGCTGAGCCCCGAGGATGTGCGCGCCGTGGTGGCCGCGCAGCTGCGGCGCGATGCGCGCGTGGTGGCCCAGGTGCTGCCGGGCGACAAGCAGCTGCCGCCCGAGCCGCCCACGCCGCCGATGCCGGCCAAGGCGAGCAAAGGCGAGCGCGAGGCGATGAACGCACCCGCTGAGTGGCGCCGCCGCCAGCCCCCGCCCACGGCTGCCGCGCCGCTGGCCATCCCGCAGGCGCAGCGCAGCGTGCTGCCCAACGGCCTGGCGCTGATCCACATCCCGCGCCCGGGCCTGCCGCTGGTCAGCGCCAGCCTGGTGCTGCGTGCCGGCCAGAGCGCCAACCCGCCCGCACAGCCGGGCCTGGCCAGCTTCACCGCGGCCATGTTGCAGCAGGGCACGCGCACGCGCAGCGCCCTGCAGCTGGCCGACGAGGCCTCGGCGCTGGGCCTGGCCCTGTCCAGCGGCGCCGGCAGCGACAGCGCCAGCATCAGCCTGGGCGTCGCACTGAAGCGCAACTTCGCGCCGGGCCTGGCGCTGCTGGCCGACATGGCGATGAACCCGGCCTTCGACGCGGCCGAGATCGCGCGCCTGAAGTCCGCGCGCCTGGCCGCGCTGGCGCAGCAGCGCGAGGAGCCGGAGGCGATCGCCGCACTCGCCGCCGCCCGCGCGGTCTATGGCGACTCGCACCTGCTGGGCCAGAACCCGCTGGGCAGCGAGGCCGCGATCGCTGCAGTGGACGCCGCTGCACTGCGCGCCTTCTGGCAGCAGCATTACCGGCCGGACCAGGCTGCGCTGGTGGTGGCCGGCGATATTGATGCGGCCGAGCTGCGCGCGCTGGCCGAGCAACACTTCGGCGCCTGGCAGCGCCCGGCTGCCGAAGCAGCAGCGTCAGCCGCCCCGCTGGCCAAGCCGCAGCCGACGCGCTCGCGCATCGTCCTCGTCGACAAGCCCGGCGCGCAGCAGACCGCGCTGGCCGTGGTGGCGCCGGGCCCGCGTGCCGGCGTGCCCGACGAGGCCGCGCTGAAGATCGCCAACGCGGCGCTGGGCGGCCTGTTCACCTCGCGCATCAACACCCAGCTGCGCGAGGTCAAGGGCTACACCTATGGCATCTACTCGGGCTTCAACCAGGGCCGCGAGCTGGGCGACTTCGGCATCCGCGGCAGCGTGCGCAGCGACGCCACCGGCGCCGCGCTGAAGGACATGTTCCGCGAGATCGAAGCCATGCGCGCCAAGCCCATGGGCAAGCCCGAACTGGAGCGCGTGCGCAACGCGCAGCTGCTGGCGCTGCCCGGCCTCTTCGACACCAACGCCGCGCTGGCCGTCGGCTATGCCGGCGAGTGGGCGAAAGGCCTGCCCCCCGATCACCTGGCCACGCTGCCGGCGCGTTATCGCGCGGTGACGGCGCGGGATGCGCTGCGTGCGCTGAGGACGCACCTGCGGCCCGAGGATTTGATCGTGGTGGCGGTGGGGGATAAGGGGCAGGTGGAGCCGCAGTTGAAGGGGCTGAAGCGGGGCAAGGGTGGGGTTGAGGTGAGGGGTGCGGCGGGAGTGCTGGTCCCGGCCAATCAATAGTGTCGACGCGGGATGCCTGCGTGGCGATAGATGCCTTACCGGGCCTGCACTTGGACGCCGTTGGGACCCCTGATGCGGGTTCAGAGCGCCTAGGCGCGTAGCGAAGGTGCGCACAATAGGAACCATGAGTTCAACAGCCTGGAACCGTTTGCCGACTCGTGAGCTCGCTTCGGTGGTGGCTGCACGAGCAGTTCTTGGTTGATCCCAACAAGCGTAAGAAATGCCCCTCAATCACACTAGCCCGTTCAGTGACCTAACGGACGAGCAGTACGCCGCGATTGGGCGAATAGTGGTTGAGTGGTCGAACATTGAGCGGCTGCTCGGATTTCTCCTTAGCCGCCTATTGCGGACACCGGAATTTCTTGGTCGTACCTACACAGCAGGCCTATCTGCCGTGCGACTCCAAGACGCCATAACGGAGGCGATTCAAGTCCATCGCCATCGGTACGGCGCCGCGCGGATAGCCTCGCCAATCCTTGACCAGATCGGCGCTCTAAACGCGGAGGTCACGAAGCTTCGAGCTGAACGGAACAAGATTTCGCACTTCTGCTGGCTTCGATCCAACGATGACGAGGTCTTTGGAACAGCCCTCGCTGGCGGGGTTCCGTCTCCATCCAGAACACGCAAGACCGAACGCACGTTGAACATGGCCGAGCTACGCCGCATGCATCGAAATGCCTTCGCGCTCACCGAAGAGCTCATCAAACTCATTGGATCCTTACCAAAGGTCGAAGAGTGACGCCGAGCGAGTCGATTGACAATGCCCGAAGAACCGGGGTCAGGTCTTGAATCTGTACCGTTCCCGTTCAAGACCCGTGGCAATGGCCTCGGAGCTCGATTGGGATGCAGCACTGGTCTGGGTGGATGAGCGGCACGAATACGGCGAGTTGCGCATGATCGCCTTGGCCCCGCGGACCGGGACCCTGTACTACGTGGCGTTTGTGGATCGAACCGAGGCGCGACGGATCATCAGCCTGCGCAGAGCAAATAGACGCGAGGTGAAGCACTATGTCCAAAGTTTCTAAGCGGCCTGCGGTAGCCATGCCAAGCGTGGAAGAAGACCGGGCGATCACAGCGGCTGCAGAGGCCGACCCCGATGCACAGCCGCTGACGCCCAAGCAACTGAAGGCCATGGTTCCGCTGAAATCGCTGCGTGGCCGCCCGAAGTCCGAGAACAAGAAGATGCTGGTCTCGGTGCGCTACAGCCCGGAGGTGGTCGCCTATTTCAAATCCACCGGCGACGGTTGGCAGTTGCGAATGGATGCAGTGCTTCAGCAGTACGTGGCGCGTCGTTCCCGCCGGGCTGGCGGCGCCGATGCTGACCGATAAGGTGGTCGCCACCGTGGCCGACGGCGCGCCGCTGTGAAGGCCATCGCCTGAACTCCGTCCGAACGGAACCCTGACGCTGCCGCCAGACGCTGTCAGGAGCTGATCTTCACAATCGCTTCTCGATACCGGGCTCGTTGAGCGCCAGCCTTCAGGCGCTGGCGCGCGGGCCTGGTTGGTCAGGACGAAAGGCGCACACGATGGAACAGGACTTTGCGGGCAGGGTTGCGTTCGTGACCGGCGCGGCCACCGGGATCGGCGAATCCGTTGCAGAGCTCCTATGGGCTCGCGGCGCTTCAGTTGCACTGGTGGGGCGCAGCCTCTCGACGCTGAACGCGACCCGTGATCGGATCGACCCGCAGGGGCGTCGCGCCTTGGCTGTCGAGGCTGATGTCCGCGACCCGGAGTCGGTGGCAAGGGCTGTCGAGCAGACCGTCGCCACTTTTGGAAGGCTTGATTACGGCATCAATAGCGCCGGGATCACCGGTCCCGCCGGCGTTCCTGTGCAGGACCTCGATCCCAAGGAATGGCGCGACGTCATGGATGTGGACGTTACCGGCGTCTTCCATTGCATGAAGTACCAGGTCCGCGCGATGCTGCAGAACGGCGCCGGCGCGATAGTCAATCTGTCTTCTGCGAATGGACTGGTTGGACTGGCCGGCATGTCGGCCTACACAGCCGCGAAACACGCCGTCATCGGGCTGACAAGGTCGGCCGCGCTGGAGCTTGCTGCGCAGGGCATCCGCGTCTGCGCCGTTGCCCCCGGCTATGTCGCCACGCCGCGGATCCTGGCCTCTGGCACTGAGGTCACTGACTGGATGGCGAGTCGTCATCCGATGGGCCGTCTTGCGGCACGTGGCGAAGTTGCCGGCTTGATCGCATACCTCCTCAGTGATGCCGGCGCCTTCATCACCGGGAGCGTGCACTCGATCGACGGGGGCTACACCGCGCAGTGATGCCCAGCACGGCTGCTCTCCTTGCGCAGTTCAATCCCTGGCGCCCCGCTGTTCCGTGGCCTGACTCATAGACTTTCCGCCTCACCCAGGTCATCCGAGCACCTGGGCTGGCTTGCCAGGGCGAAGCTCGAAGCGACACCGTTGCAGTGACTGGGGCTGCCGCCCGTCGAATGCCGTCAAGCCCGATCAGCGAGAATCGGGCCATGACCACTGCCACCCCCGCCTCCGATCTCGCCGCCTACATGAGCACCGTCGGCCGCGCCGCGCGCGCTGCCGCCACTGCGATGGCTGCGGCCTCCACGCTGGCCAAGAACAACGCCCTGCTGGCGCTGGCGCGCCGGCTGCGCGAGGCGGGCCCGGCGCTGGCGGCGGCCAATGCGCGGGATGTGGATGGGGCGATCGCTGCCGGGCTGGAGGCGCCGATGGTGGATCGGCTGCGGCTGACCGACAAGGTGATCGCCACCGTCGCCGAAGGCTGCGAGCAGCTGGCGGCGATGCCCGACCCGATCGGCGAGATCACCGGCGTGAAGCGCCGCCCGACGGGCATCAGCGTGGGCCAGATGCGCGTGCCGCTGGGCGTGTTCGGCATGATCTACGAGAGCCGGCCCAATGTGACCATCGAGGCCGCGTCGCTGGCGATCAAGAGCGGCAACGCCTGCATCCTGCGCGGCGGCTCCGAGGCGATTTATTCCAATCTCGCACTGGCCACGCTGGTGGGCGATGCGCTGGCCGAGGCCGGCCTGCCCCGTGACGCGGTGCAGCTGATCAACACCACTGATCGCGCCGCGGTGGGCAAGCTCATTGCGATGCCCGAGTTCGTCGACGTGATCATCCCGCGCGGGGGCAAGGGCCTGATCGAGCGCATCAGCGCCGAGGCGCGCGTGCCGGTGATCAAGCACCTGGACGGCAACTGCCACACCTATGTGGATGCCGAGGTGGACATCGATCTGGCGGTAAAGGTCACCGACAACGCCAAGACGCAGAAGTACAGCCCCTGCAACGCGACCGAGTCGCTGCTGGTGCATCGCGCGCAGGCGGCGGCCTTTTTGCCGCGCATCGGAGCGGTGTTCGCGGCCAAGGGCGTGGAGATGCGCTGCTGCCCAGAGTCCAAGGTCATGCTCGCCGGCGTGGCCGGCGCGCAGCTGGTGGACGCGAGCGAGGAAGACTGGTCCACCGAGTTCCTGGCCCCCATCATCAGCGTGAAGATCGTGGCCAGCGTGGACGAGGCCATTGCGCACATCAACCGCTACGGCTCGCACCACACGGATGCGATCCTGACGACCCATCACCCCAACGCGATGCGCTTCCTGCGCGAGGTCGATTCGGCCAGCGTGATGGTCAACGCCAGCACGCGCTTTGCCGACGGCTTCGAGTACGGCCTGGGCGCCGAGATCGGCATCTCCACCGACAAGTTCCACGCCCGCGGCCCGGTGGGCCTGGAAGGCCTGACTTCGATGAAGTGGATCGTGCTGGGGCAGGGCGAGGTGCGGGGCTGAAAGGCCCACCCCCTACCGGCTGCGCCGGCCCCCTCGAGGGGGCGTTGCCGGCCGACCGGCAGAGCCGGATCGGCGGCGCCCGCGCGGTAAGTCGGTTCATCGTGGCAGGCGCGGTGTCTTGCTGGCTGGCACACTTGCGGCCTGATTGATCCCTCCGCTGCGCGCCGACGCCCCAAGCACCATGTCCGATCTCGCCTCGTCTTCCCGCAAAGCCCTGGTCCTGTTCTCCGGCGGCCAGGATTCGACCGCCTGCCTGGCCTGGGCGCTGGAGCGCTTCGCGGCGGTGGAGACCATCGGCTTCGATTACGGCCAGCGCCATCGCATCGAGCTGGAGTGCCGCAAGACGGTGCGCGAGGAGATCGCGAGGCAATTCCCGCACTGGGGCACCAAGCTGGGCGAGGACCATGTGCTGGACCTGGCCTTGCTGGGCCAGATCTCCGATACCGCGCTGACCGCCGAGCGCGCGATCGAGATGCAGGCCAATGGGCTGCCGAATACCTTCGTGCCGGGGCGCAATCTGCTGTTCCTCACGTTTGCGGCGACGCTGGCCTACCGGAGGGGCGCCTCGGTGCTGGTGGGCGGCATGTGCGAGACCGACTACTCCGGCTATCCGGACTGCCGCGACAACACGCTGAAGGCGCTGCAGGTGGCGCTGAGCCTGGGGCTGGACACGCCGATGACGCTGGAGACGCCGCTGATGTTCATCACCAAGGCCGAGACCTGGGCGATGACGCAGCAGCTCGGCGGCCCGGCGCTGAACCGGCTGATCGTCGAGCACACGCACACCTGCTATCTGGGCGAGCGCGGCGAGCTGCATGACTGGGGCCATGGCTGCGGCCATTGCCCGGCCTGCGAGCTGCGCGCCAAGGGCTATGCCGAGTTCGCTGCGGCCGCTGCGGCCGACGAGGCGGCGGAGAACGCCAGCACATGAGCTGGTCGCTGCTGGGCTGGCTGCTGCTGGCGCTGCTGCTCTTCTGGGGCATAGGCGCCTACAACCGGCTGATGAAGCTGCGCAATGCCATCGGCGCGGCCTATGTGCAGCTGGACCAGACGCTGTCGGCGCGCGCCGCGCATTGCCGCGTGCTGCTGACGCTGCTGCGTCCGCGCCTGGCCAACGAGCATGCCACCTTCGATACGCTGGAGTCGGCGCAGGCCGAGGCGCAGACGGCCGCGCAGGCGGTGCGCGCCAAGCCGCATGCCGGGGAGCCGGTGGCTGCGCTGGCAGTGGCCGCCGCGCTGCACAGTGCGGCGCTGACCCGGCTGATCAGCCTGGTGGAGCACCACGGCGAGCTCAACGGCCATGCCGAGATCGGCAGCCTGATCGACGAGCTGAAGATGACCGGCCGCCAGTACGCCTTCGCGCGCCAGGTATTCAACAACGCAGTCGAGCAGTACAACGAGGCACTGCAGCAGATGCCGACGCGGCTGCTGGTGAGCCTGTACGGCTTTGCGCCCGCGCGGGCGCTTTGAAGATCAGCGCGACTTGCTCTTCGTCGCGAGCCGCCGCCAGGCTAGGCGGGCGGCGCGCAGGAACCGGAACGTACTCCCTGTACGTGAGGATTTCGAGCACCGACCAACGACGCATGGCGGTGGCGCAGCAGAAGAGCCTTTAACCGCAGACGATGGCGCCGGTGCTGACCAGCTCTTCAAAGAGCTTCATCAGCGTACGGCCGCTCATCGCATAGGGGTCGAGCTTGGTGCTCTCGCCGTACTTGAGCATCAGCGCCGGGTTCAGGCGGTGCAGGTTGACCTGGCCCATGCTCCAGCCGGCGAAGTGGCGCTCGGCGATCTCTTCGTAGCTGAGCAGCTGCACGTCCTGGTGGCGCGGGTCCTCGATGATCTTCTTGTAGCGGGCGTTCACCGCGGCGCGGCCGCCTTCGAGCACCTGGATGAAGATGCCGTCGCTGTAGCAGAGCAGGCCGGTCAGCCCTTCGGCCGGGTTGTGTTCGCGCGACTGCTTGACGATGGCGGCCAGCTCGGCATCGCCCATGGGCTTGGCGGCGCGGCTGGCGTAGAGGAGGCGGACGAGCATTTCAAATCTCCGTGCGAATCATGAGTGCCCGCTACGCAAGGGCTGTTTGGTTTTCCCGAGCGGTCACCGCAGATCCGGCTTCGCCGGGCTGCCGGTGACGCCCCCTCGAGGGGGCGCGCGCAGCGCGTAGGGGGTTGGACGACTTCACTTCTTGCTGAGCAAGGACAGGAACTCGCGGCGCAGGTTGGCGTCCTTCAGGAAGGCACCGCGCATCACACTATTGGTCATCATCGAGTCGGTGTCCTTGACGCCGCGCCAATGCATGCAGAAATGGTCGGCCTCCATCACGATGGCCAGGCCGTCGGGCTGCACGCGTTCCTGCAGCTCGTTGGCCAGCATCGTGACTGCCTCTTCCTGGATCTGCGGCCGGCTCATGATCCAGTCGGTCAGCCGCGCGTACTTGGACAGGCCGATCAGGTTGCTGTGCTCGTTGGGCAGCAGGCCGATCCAGACCCGGCCCATGATGGGGCAGAGGTGGTGCGAGCAGGCGCTGCGCACGGTGATGGGGCCGACGATCATCAGCTCGTTCAGCCGGGTGACGTTGGGGAACTCGGTCACCGCGGGCGCGGCGGCATAGCGGCCCTTGAAGATCTCGCGCAGGTACATCTTGGCGACGCGCTTGGCGGTCTCCTGCGTGTTGTGGTCGCTGTCGGTGTCGATCACCATCGCGCGCAGCACCTCCTGCAGCTTGGCCTGCACCTCGGCCTGCAGCTCGTCGAGCTCGCCGTCTTCGATGAAGGCGGAGATGTTGTCGTTGGCGTGGTGGCGGCAGCCGGCGGACATCAGCCGATAGCGGATGCGCTCGGAGGCGGGCAGGGCGGCCAGCTCGGCTTCGCTGAGCGCGGGCTTGGCTGCGGCCACTGCCAGATCGGGCGCCGGGCTCTTCTTGCCGTCGTTCATGGGGGTGGTTCCTTGGTCCTGCTTCATCTGGATGCATTGTGTGCGCAAGCCCATGCCCTTGTCTCGCCGCGGGGCGGCGGGGCCTGCACCTACACTGGGCGCGTGTCCACGCCGCCCCCATCCTCTCATCCTTCTTCCGTCCCGCTGAACCGCCTGCTCGGCCAGACCGCCGATGCGGTGCAGGCGGTGCGCGAGGGCCGTTCGCTGACCGATGTGCTGGCGCGCTGCCCGGCCGAGCTGCGCCCCGGCACGCAGGCGCTGAGCTTCGCGGTGCTGCGCCTGCTGGGCGGCGCGCAGGCGGCGCGTGCCCAGCTGGCGCCCAAGACGCCGCCGCCGCGGGTGGACAGCCTGCTGCTGTGCGCACTGGCCCTGCTGTGGCCGGTGGCCGAGCCGGCCTATGCCGAGCACACCGTGGTGGATCAGGCGGTGCAGGCGATGAACAAGCGCGCGCCGGCCGCGGCCGGCTTCGTCAACGCGGTGCTGCGCCGCTTCCTGCGCGAGCGCGATGCGGTGGTGGCCGCTGCGCAGCGCGACCCGCAGGGCGCCTTCAACCATCCGCCCTGGTGGATAGAGCGGGTGCGCCAGGACTGGCCGACGCAGTGGCAGGCCATCCTGCAGGCCAACAACACGCATCCGCCGATGACGCTGCGTGTCAATGCGCGGCATCTGACGGCGCAGGCCTATCTGGAGCGCCTGGCCGCGCTGGGCATCGGCGCCCGGTTGGCCGGCGCGCTGGCGCCGCAAGCGCTGGTGCTGGACAAACCGGTGCCGGTGACGGCGCTGCCCGGCTTCGCGCAGGGCCTGGTCTCGGTGCAAGACGTTGCCGCCCAGCTGGCTGCGCCGCTGCTGCTGGGCGAGCGGCAAGACCTGACCCCGCTGCCGCCGCATGCCCGCGTGCTGGACGCCTGCTCGGCCCCGGGCGGCAAGACCGCCCATCTGCTGGAGCTGGCCGAGCTGGAACTGCTGGCGCTGGACGCCGACGCACAGCGCCTCTCGCGCGTGCAGGACAACCTGCTGCGCCTGCAGCTCAAGGCCACGCTGAAGGCCGCCGACGGCCGGCAGACGGCGGCCTGGTGGGACGGCCGGCCCTTCGACGCCATCCTGCTCGACGCGCCCTGCAGCGCCTCGGGCATCGTGCGCCGCCACCCGGACGTGCGCTGGCTGCGCCGGCCCGAGGACATCGCGGCGCTGGCCAAGGTGCAGGCTGAGCTGCTGGAGGCGCTGTGGCCCACGCTGGCGCCGGGCGGGCGCCTGGTCTATGCCACCTGCTCGATCTTCAAGGCCGAGGGCCAGGCGCAGATCGATGCATTTATGCAACGGCACGACGACGCGCGGGCGCTGGCCGTGGAGGGCGTCACCGGGCATTTGCTGCCCCTGGCCGACAATGGCCGTTCACCAAATCGGGGCGGCCCGGAGGCATCGCTGGTCGATGGCTTCTTCTATGCCCTGCTGACCAAGAAGAGCTAGCGCCTTGCTGTCCGTCACCTCTCATCGCCTGCGCATCGCTGCAGCCGGCCGGCCTATCGGCCGCTGGCTGCTGGCCCTGCTGGCGGCGCTGTGGCTGGCGTGTCTGCCGCCTGCGGCCCGGGCGCAGTCGACGCTGGAGCTGACGGCGCTGAGCACCGCCAAGGCGGACGAGGGGCTGGAGCTGAGCTTCGCCACCTTCTTCGAGCTGCCGCGCGCGGTGGATGAGGCGCTGCACAAGGGGGTGCCGATCTATTTCGTCGCCGAGGCCACGCTGCTGCGCGCGCGCTGGTACTGGCGCGATGCCCGTGTGGCGCGCGTCAGCAAGACCTGGCGCCTGGCCTGGCAGCCGCTGACCCGGCAGTACCGGGTCAGCACCGGCGGTCTGCATCGCAGCTATGCCAGCCTGTCCGAGGCGCTGGCCAGCCTGCAGGCGATCTCGGGCTGGCGCGTCGCCGAGGCTCGCGAGATCGAGGACGACACGCGCCACTACCTCGAGTTCAGCTACCGGCTCGATACCAACCAGCTGCCCCGGCCGATGCAGATCGGCCTGGGCTCGCCGCAGGGCTGGACCCTGGCCGTCGAGCGCACGCTGCTGCTCAACACCACGGACTACTCGAGTCAGATCAAGCCATGACCAAGGCCGCACGCTGGGCGTGGCTGGTGTCGCTGGTGGTGGTGACCGGCGCCTGCGGCGTGCTGGCCTTCCTGCTGTCCATCGGCGCCACCTCGCCGCGCGGCTTTTTCGAGCGCCATTACGTCTGGCTGTTCTGGCTGAACGTGGCGGTGGCCGCGGTGCTGGTGCTGGTGATCGGCTCGGCCGCGGTGCGTCTGGTGCTGCGGGTGCGCCAGGGCAGGTTCGGCAGCCGGCTGCTGCTGAAACTGGCCGGCATCTTCGCCCTCGTCGGTGTGGTGCCGGGCGTGCTGATCTACACGGTGTCCTACCAGTTCGTGAACCGCAGCATCGAGAGCTGGTTCGACGTGAGGCTGGCCAGCGCGCTGGAGGCCGGCCTGAACCTGGGCCGGGTGACGTTGGACGGCATGGTCGACGACCTGGCGGCGAAGACGCGCGATGCCGCGGAGCGCCTGTCCGAGTCCGGCACCACGCCGCAGCCGCTGGCGCTGGAGCGGCTGCGCGAGCAGCTCTCGGCGCGCAGCGTGGCGCTGCTGAGCAGCAGCGGGCAGGTGCTGCTGGCCGTGGGCAGCGACACGCGCTCGTTGGCACCGGACCGGCCGCCGCCGGGGCTGCTGCGCCAGGCGAGGTCGGCCGGCGTGATCGGCCAGCTGGAGGGCCTGGAGGACGAGGCGGCCGCGCTGCGCGGTCAGGCCCGCATCCGCGCGCTGGCGCTGCTGCCCAGCAGCCAGTTCCTGCTCGGCGGCGGCGACCGCTATCTGATGGTGGTGCAGCGCGTGCCGGCGCAGGTGCTGGCCAATGCGCTGGCGGTGCAGACGGCGAGCAGCGAATACCAGCAGCGCGCGCTGGAGCGCGATGGCCTGCGCCGCATGTATCTGGGCACGCTGACGCTGGTGCTGATCCTCGCCGTGTTCGCGGCGCTGCTGCTGGCCGTCACGCTGGGCAACCAGCTGGCGCGCCCGCTGCTGCTGCTGGCCGACGGCGTGCGCCAGGTGGCCAAGGGTGATCTGACGCGCAAGCCGGTGCTGGCCTCGCGCGACGAGCTGGGCGGCCTGACCCGCTCCTTCGCCGACATGACCGACCAGCTGGCCGATGCGCGCGCGCAGGTGGAGCGCAGCGTGGCCCAGCTGGAGAGCGCACGCACCAATCTGCAGACCATCCTCGACAACCTGACCGCCGGCGTGATCGTGTTTGACGCGCAGCACCGCATCGAGACGGTCAACCCTGGCGCCACGCGCATCCTGCGTCTGCCGCTGTCGGCCCATCACGGCGGCCGGCTCGAGGATATTGCCGCGCTGCAGGACTTCGCACAGGCGGTGTGGCAACGCTTCGAGCAGCTCGACGAGGCGCCCGAGGCCGGCGAGCGCGACCACTGGCAGGACACCTTCGAGCTGCCGATCCAGGAAGGGCGCGACACGCTGACGCTGCTGGCGCGCGGCGCCAAGCTGCCGCAAGAGGGCCGGCTGCTGGTTTTCGACGACATCTCCGAGGTGGTCTCGGCGCAGCGCTCGCAGGCCTGGAGCGAGGTGGCGCGGCGACTGGCTCACGAGATCAAGAACCCGCTGACGCCCATACAGCTCTCTGCCGAGCGCCTGCAGCACAAGCTGGAAGCCAAGCTTGAGGGCACCGACCAGGCGATGCTGGTGCGCTCGGTGGGCACCATCGTCAACCAGGTTCAGGCGATGAAGCAGCTGGTCAACGAGTTCCGCGACTACGCGCGGCTGCCCTCGGCCAAGCTCAAGGCGCTGGACATCAATGCGCTGGTCAGCGAGGTGCTCGGTCTCTATGCGCCGGCCCAAGAGGCCGGCCGGCTGCATGCCGAGCTGGGCAGCGATCTGCCTTTGATCATGGGCGATGCCTCGCAGCTGCGTCAGGTGATCCACAACCTGGTGCAGAACGCGCTGGACGCGGTGGCCGAGCGGCCCGACGGCCATGTGCAGCTGCGCACGCAGAAGAGCTTCAACGATTCCGGCGAGCTGCGCGGCCTGCGCCTCATCGTCGCCGACAACGGTCCCGGCTTCGCCGAGAAGGTGCTCAAGCGCGCCTTTGAGCCCTATGTGACGACCAAGAGCAAAGGCACCGGCCTGGGCCTGGCGGTGGTGAAGAAGATTGCCGATGAACACGGCGCCCGCGTGCGTCTGAGTAATCTGCATCCCGCAGGCGAGGAGGGTGCGCCGCCGAGCGGGGCGCAAGTTTCGCTATCATTTTCAAAACTTGCAGCAGCGGCAACCGCCGCTCCTGCCCCGGCCGATCCCGGCGATACGCAACGGGCCGCGTGAACCTCAGGCATACATGGCAACCATTCTTGTAGTCGACGACGAGCTGGGCATCCGGGCCCTGCTGTCCGAAATCCTCAGCGACGAGGGCCACACCATCGAGCTTGCGGAGAACGCTGCACAGGCCCGCGCCGTGCGCGAGCGCATGCGGCCGGACCTCGTGCTGCTGGACATCTGGATGCCCGATGTCGACGGCATCACCTTGCTCAAGGAGTGGGGCAGCGGCGGGCAGCTGACCATGCCGGTGATCATGATGAGCGGCCACGGCACCATCGATACGGCCGTCGAAGCCACGAAATTCGGCGCCATCGCTTTCCTCGAAAAGCCGATCACGCTGCAGAAGCTGCTGCGCGCCGTCGAGCAGGCGCTGGTGAAGACCGCGCCGCGCCCGGCGCCGCTGCCCGGCGTCAGCGCCGGTTATGCGCGCGCCGAGATCAGTGCTGGCGCCGGCGTGGCCATGGCGCCAAGCACCATGGTGGTGGGCGGCAGTGCGCTTGGCGGCGCGATGACCGTGACCTCGTTGTCTTCCGAGCAGCTCTTCGAACTGGATCGTCCGCTGCGCGAGGCGCGCGATGCCTTCGAGAAGAGCTACTTCGAGTTCCATCTCGCCAAGGAGAGCGGCTCGATGACGCGCGTGGCCGAGAAGACCGGCCTCGAGCGTACCCACCTCTATCGCAAGCTCAAGCAACTGGGCGTGGATCTCAGTCGCAACAAGCGGGGTGGCAGCGTCTAGTCTTGTGCTATAGTCTGCGTCTTCGCCGAAACGGCCTCTGGCCGGATCAGTGAGGCAGCAAGGCCAAGTAGCTCAGTTGGTAGAGCAGCGGATTGAAAATCCGCGTGTCGGTGGTTCGATTCCGCCCTTGGCCACCAAACAGCATGCAAAAGCCCGTCGTGACGACGGGCTTTTGTCTTTTCAGCGCTGCCCAGTGCGGCGTTCGTGTTGCCCGACTTACCCGTATCGCCGCTCATCGCGTGCGACGCCGCCGGTGATTGCTTGTCCGCCCATGGATCGTCAATCGTTCGAACCTTTCGTGGGCCTGTTGAACAAGGACTTGCAGATGAACGATCGAAACACCGCTGTGCACGAGCAGGCCGAGCGTCTGGCCCGCGTCGTTGTCGATGCGCTGTGCACGCGCACGCTGGGCGGCTTCGCGGAGGAGTCGCGGCTGGACGGCGAGACGCTGCGCGATGCCGTCGAGCGCTACGAGGTCGACTATGCCTGGCATGTGCTCGGCTCGCAGCGCATGTGCGACGAAACCGTGGCCCTGCTCGAAGCCAGGCTCGCCCGCCCCGCGACCGATGTGCAGAAGGCCAGCATCGGCGATGCCTTGCGCCTGGCCGCCTCTAGCCAGGCGACGGATCTGCTGATGAGCTTCGACAACGAGGTGCCGGCCTTGCTGGCCGCTGCGCTCAGCGAATCCTGAGCGCCCTGGCGGGCCGCCCCCTTCCAGGCTGCGCTAGCATGTGGCGGTCAAGGAGTCGGTCATGCCTACGACCATCAAACGCGAAGAATTCTGTTTCCTGGTGGTGGACGATTTCTCCACCATGCGGCGCATCATCTCGGGCCTGTTGCGCGAGATTGGCTTCAAGAGGATCGTCGAGGCAGAGCATGGCAAGGCTGCCCTGCAGATGCTGGAGTTGTCTGCGGCCTCTGCCGAGCCGATTCACTTCGTGCTGAGCGATGTGAACATGCCGGAGATGAATGGCTTTCAGTTGCTCGAGTCGCTGAAGAGCAGTCCAGCCGACAGCCCCTTGCACAAGATTCCCGTCCTGCTGGTGACGGCAGAAGGCCGCAAGGAAGACATCATTCGCGCGGCCCAGTTGGGTGCGGCCGGCTATGTGGTGAAGCCCTTCAACAAGGACACGCTGGCCGACAAGATCCACTTGGCGCTCAAGCACCGCGGGATCCTGGTCGAGTAGGGCGCTTTACCAGCTGCCGGTATTGGGCATCGAGGCCCAGGGCTCGGCCGGTGCAAGCGCCGGGCCGTCCTGCAGCAGCTCGATCGAGATGTTGTCGGGCGAGCGCACGAAGGCCATGCGGCCATCGCGCGGCGGACGCAGGATGGTCACGCCATGGTCGGCCAGGCGCTGGCAGGCGGCATAGATGTCCGGCACCGCATAGGCGATATGGCCGAAGTTGCGGCCGCCGGTATAGGTCTCGACCTTGCCGTCGGCATCGGGCCAGTTGTAGGTGAGCTCGACCTGGGGCTGGTACTTGCCCGGCTCGTCGCCCGGGGCACCCAGGTAGACCAGCGTGAAGCGGCCCGCCTCGTGCTCGCTACGGCGCATTTCCTGCAGGCCCAGCGCGTCGCGGTAGAACTTCAGGCTGGCTTCGAGGTCGGTCACGCGGACCATCGTGTGAAGGTATTTCATTGGCAAGGCTTGTAGAGTCTGGCGAAGACGAAAGCGCCATTGTGCGGCGCCAAGTGTTCGCTCATCTGCAAAGGGGATTGCTGCTCGCCCAAGCGCTCTTTGCACCTTAGGCGGGCGACAGGTCAGCCCGCGGCTTGTTTCTCTCGACTCGCGCTGCTGACGCGGTTTCGTCCGCCTTGCTTGGCCGCATAGAGGGCATCGTCCGCGCGCGCCAGCGGGCGTCGACGCTGACCATGCTCGAACTCAGTTCTGCGCAGCCGATGCTGACCGTCACGGCGGCTGGCAGTTGCAGTTCGGCGATGGCGGCACGCAGCCGCTCGGCCAGCTGTTGGGCCTGACCAAGATCGGTGTCGGGCAGGAGCATCGCGAATTCCTCGCCGCCCAGGCGCGCGGCAAGATCGCTGGCCCGCAGGCTGCTTCGGCAGCATTGGGCCACCTCGCGGAGCACGGTGTCGCCGAGCTGATGTCCGCCCTGGTCGTTGATCCGCTTGAAGTGGTCAACATCCAATGCCAGCAGCGCCAGGGGGCGCCCATGCATGCGTGCGTCGGCAAGGGCGGCTTCGGCGCTGCGGAAGAAGTGGCGCCGGTTGGGCAGGGCGGTCAGCGCATCGGTTCTGGCGAGCTTGTCTGCCTCGACAAGCAGGCGCTGGTTCAGCGCGAGCGAACGGTGCAACTCGCACTCGGTGTCATACAGCCTTCGGTTCAGTCTCTGAATGGTCCAGGCGGCGGCCACACAGACCGCAGCCCAGACGACGTGGAAGAAGACCAAACGATGGACCTCATCGTCCGGCAAGCCCAGACGGGGCAGCATGATCGCCGGGACCAGCACCGTCACGGCGCCGCAGATGGCAGTCAGACCGACGCCTGCCTTGGCGATCACCAGTCCGACCAGATACAGCAGCGAGGTGGCCAGGATGAACTGGGGGCGTTCAAGCAGCAGCCCGTCGATGACACAGGTGAAGGCAACGCCGACAAGGGTGTAGACCGGATAGGAGATGCTCAACGGCAGATGCCAACCGGGCTTGAACGTCAGCGCGCTCAATGCGAACCAGAACAACAGGTAGCCCAGGCGAAGTCGCGAGACATCGCCGGCGGCTGGCTCCACCAGCAGATCGCCAAGCAGGTACAGCAGCGGAATGAAGCCACCGATCGCATAGACGAAGCGGAACACCGGCAGCGAACGCAAGGCCATCCAGTCGCTGAAGCTGGGTTCGGACTTGATCTCGGCGGCGGGGGACAACATGGCTTGGCGCAGAGATGGTGCCGAATTTGCGGCAGCGCTTTCATGCAGATTGTGCTTGCTCCCGGTCCGGATAGCATCGCTATCCCTGAGCGACCTGGAGTGTCTTGTGAAGCTGTGCATCGTTGGCGCTGGAGCCATTGGCGGTTGGATAGGTGCCTATCTCGGTCGTCGACCCGACAGCGATGTGCGCCTCAGCGTGTATGCCCGCGGCGCCACCCTTTCAGCGCTGCGTGAGCATGGCCTGCGGCTGGATACGCCGACGGGCGAGCGCTTGAGCGTACCGGTGACAGCCAGCGACAAGGCCGCAGATCTCGGCCCGCAGGACCTGGTCGTGGTTGCCGTCAAAGGGCCGGCTCTGGCCTCCGTGGCGCCTGCGGTGAACGCATTGCTGGGCCCCGAGACTCGCGTTCTGGTCGCGATGAACGGCGTGCCCTGGTGGTTCTTCGACGGCCTGCCCGGCCCCTGCCAGGGCCTGCGCCTGGAGTCGGTGGACCCGGGCGGCGTCGTGCGCGCACTGATCCCCACCGATCGTGTCATCGGCAGCGTGGTGCATGCCAGCTGCGCGACGCCCGAACCGGGCCTGGTGCGCCATGTGATGGGCATGGGCCTGATCGTCGGCGCACCCGAGGGCGGCCGGCCGGCCCATCTGGAGCAGCTGCTGGCGCTGCTGCAGCGCGCCGGCTTCGAGGCCACGCTGTCCGAGCGCATCCAGCGCGACATCTGGTTCAAGCTCTGGGGCAATATGACCATGAATCCGATCTCGGCGCTGACCGGCGCCACCTGCGACCGCATCCTCGACGACGAGCTGGTGCGCGGCTTCGTCACGAACGTGATGCTGGAAGCGGCCGAGATCGGCGCGCGCATCGGCTGCGCGGTCGATCAGACCCCCGAGCAGCGCCACGCGGTGACGCGCAAGCTCGGCGCCTTCAAGACCTCGATGCTGCAGGACGTGGAGGCCGGGCGGACGATAGAGCTGCAGGCGCTGGTCGGCGCGGTGCGCGAGATCGCCCGGCACATCGGCCTGGCCACGCCCTTCACCGACGCGATGCTGGGGCTGACGCGCCTGATGGCGCAGACGCGCGGCCTGCTCTGAGGCTTCGCGACGATCAGCCCGGTGCTTCAGCCAAAAGGCCGCACGCCGATCCAGGCCGCATGGGCCCAGAAGGCGAAGCCGGCCCAGGCGGCCAGCCCGATGATCACCGTCACGCCGGTGGCGGCGACGGTGGCCGGCAGCGGTGCCGGCGGCTCGGCGCGGTCGCGCTGGCGCGCGGCGCGGAAGTCGAGCACGGCCCAGGCCAGGAAGCCGCCGAACAGCAGCAGGTCGGCGACGGTGTTGTTGGCCAGCAGGTGCGCCAGCGCCCAGGTCTTCACGCCCAGAATCATCGGATGGCGCAGCTTGGCCTTCAGGTGGTTGCCCGGCACATAAGCGGCCGCGAGCAGCACGAAGGCCACCAGCGTCAGCAACGAGGCCAGGTGGGCCATGCCCTTGGGCGTGGCCCACAGCACCTCCGGCGCCAGCCTTGCCTGTCCGTAGCCCCAGATGATCAGCGCGAAGCCGACGATCGATACCAGGCTGTAGAGGCCCTTCCAGCCCTTGGTGCCCAGGCGCGCGATCTGCGCGCGGCGCCAGTCTTCGGCAAAGATGCGCACCGAGTGCGCGCCGAGAAAGATCAGCAGGCCGAGGATCAGGTAACTGGTGGCGGGCATGGCGTTGGACGCCCGCGCGGGGCGTCAGGTTGTCGTACTCGGCCGCGAGTATCTGTCAGCACGCACATCCGTGCTGGCGGGGCTGCGCCTGCAGTGCCCGTCGTAGGGGCAAGCCGGCGCTCAGCTGTTGAGCGCCTGGCCCAGGACCCAGAGCAGGCCCGGGAAGACGCCGCCCCAGATGCCGGACAACAGCAGGACGACTTTGAGCGCGGTACCGAAGTCTTGACCGCGTGTAGCGAGGGCTCGGCTCATGGTGCTCTCCAGGAGGGTGGATGGGCACCGTACAGCAAGAGCCATGCCGCAGCTTGCCACGCCTGGCGAACCGCGTGCAGGAATGCACATGCGCCGTCAGCTGGTGCGGTCCACGCGTAGTGCCAGCACCACCGAGCTGGTGGTCTTGAGTACGCCCTCGATGTCGCCGATCTCGTCGAGCAGCGCATCGAGCCGCGCGGTCGATTCCGCTCTGAGCACCGCCATGTAATCGAACTCGCCGCTCACCGAGGCCAGCTGTCTCAGCTCGGGGAAGCGGCCCAGCCGCGCCACCACCTCGCGCCCGGCGCGGGGCTGCACGGTGATGCCCACGAAGGCCTGCACGCCGCGGTCCGCAGCCTCGCTGGACAGCCGCGTCGTGTAGCCGACGATCACGCCCGATGCCTCCAGACGGGACAGGCGGGCCACCACCGTGGTGCGCGCCACGCCCAGCTTGCGTGCGAGATTGGCGCTGCTTTCGCGCGCATTGGCCTGCAGCAGGCGGATCAACTCGCGGTCCAGCGCGTCGTTCCTCGGCGGTGCCGGGCTGGGCTCGGCAGCGCTGGGGTGGCTGCGGCTGCGCGGCGCAAGTGGCGGTTTGCGGCTGACCATGGTTTTCCCTTGGTTCTGACGATACGTAATGGACTTGCTGACGAATCGTCATTCTCCACGGATTTTTCGACGAACTCGCGCTTTCATTCGTCGGCAAGCCGACACAGACTTGCGCCATCGATGAACCGGCCCTTTGAGGCAAGCCAGGACCCAGACGATGAACGACTACACCGCCGCACCGATGAAGATCGCCCTGCTGGGCGCCGGCCATATCGGCCAGACCATTGCCCGCCTGCTGCATGGCACGGGCGACTACCGCGTCACCGTGATGGACCGTAGCGCCGAGGCGCTGGCCCGTCTGGCGGCCGAAGGCATCGCCACCCAGCAGGTCGATACCGAGAGCCAGCCGGCGCTGGCCGCTGCGCTGCGTGGCAACGACGCGGTGCTCAATGCGCTGCCCTATCACCTCGCGATTCCCGCCGCGCAGATGGCGCTGGAGACCGGCTGCCACTACTTCGACCTCACCGAGGACGTGGCCGCCACCAAGGCGATCATGAAGATGGCCGAGGGTGCCAAGACGGCGTTCATGCCGCAGTGCGGCCTGGCGCCGGGCTTCATCGGCATCGTCGCCCACCACCTGGCCAAGCGCTTCGACACGCTGCAGGACGTGAAGATGCGAGTCGGCGCGCTGCCCGCCTTCCCGACCAATGCGTTGAAGTACAACCTGACCTGGAGCGTGGACGGCCTGATCAACGAGTACTGCCATCCCTGCGAGGCCATCCACGACGGCGAGCGCATCGATGCGCTGCCGCTGGAAGGGCTGGAGCATTTCTCGCTGGACGGCACCGAGTACGAGGCCTTCAACACCTCGGGCGGCCTGGGCACGCTGTGCGAGACCCTGAGCGGCCGCGTGCGCAACCTCGACTACAAGACGGTGCGCTACCCCGGTCATCGTGACCTGATGATGTTCCTGCTCGGCGACCTGGGCCTGAAGAGCGACCAGGAGACGCTGAAGAACATCATGCGCAAGAGCATGCCGGCCACTATGCAGGACGTGGTGCTGGTCTTCGTCACCGTCTCCGGCATGAAGGGCGGCGCGCTGATGCAGGAGGTCTTCGCGCGCAAGATCTTCGCAGAGCGCGACGAGGCGCATCCGCTGTCGGCCATCCAGATCACCACCGCGGCCGGCATCTGCGCCGCACTGGACCTGTTCCGCGAAGGCAAGCTGCCGCAACGCGGCTTCATCCGTCAGGAGCAGGTGGAGCTGCCCGACTTCCTCGCCAACCGCTTCGGCCGCGCCTATCAGCAGTCGCGCCAGGTGGAATCCATTGGTTGAGACAGGACCGAGCGCAGTGCCTGCGCACTGGGCGACGCCTGACGAAGGACCGGCCGCCTGCGAGTGGCCGGGCTGGAGATCACGCCACAATCACGCACCATGACGAATACCTCCACCTCCTCCATCCAGGACCTGCTGGCCACGCTGGGCGTGCCGCAGGCGGCCAGCACCGGCGGCATGCTGATCGTGCGTTCGCCCATTGACGGCGCCGTGATCGGCGCCGTGCATGAGGCCTCGGCCGACGACATGCGCGATGCCGTCGCGCAGGCGCATGCCGCCTTCCTCGACTGGCGCAATGTGCCCGCACCGAAGCGCGGCGAACTGGTGCGCCTGTTCGGCGAAGAGCTGCGCCAGCACAAGAGCGCGCTGGCCCGTCTGGTCTCGCTGGAAGCCGGCAAGATCGCCAGCGAAGGCGAGGGCGAGGTGCAGGAGATGATCGACATCTGCGACTTCGCCGTCGGCCTGTCGCGCCAGCTGCATGGCCTGACCATCGCCAGCGAGCGCCCCGGCCACCGCATGATGGAGCAGTACCTGCCGCTGGGCGTGGTGGGCATCATCTCGGCCTTCAACTTCCCCGTAGCGGTGTGGGCCTGGAACTCGGCGCTGGCCCTGGTCTGCGGCGACAGCTGCGTCTGGAAGCCCTCGGAGAAGACGCCGCTGACCGCGCTGGCCACGCAGGCCCTGTTCGAGCGCGCGCTGTCGCGTTATCGCGCCGCGGGGTTTGCCGCACCGGCGCAGCTCTCGCAGGTGCTCAATGGCGGCGCTGCGGTCGGCGAAGCACTGGTCGACGACCACAAGGTGGCGCTGGTCTCGGCCACCGGCTCCACGCGCATGGGCCGCGCGGTGGGCCCGCGTGTGGCGGCGCGCTTCGGCCGCTGCCTGCTCGAGCTGGGCGGCAACAACGCGATCATCGTCACGCCGACGGCCGACCTGGACCTGGCGGTGCGCGGCATCGTCTTCGGCGCCTATGGCACCGCCGGCCAGCGCTGCACGACGACGCGCCGCGTCATCGCGCACGAGAGCATCCACGACGAGCTGGTCGCACGCCTGGAGCGCGCCCGCGCCAGCCTGCGCATCGGCAACCCGCTGGAAGCCGGCACGCTGGTCGGCCCGCTGATCGACCAGCGCGCCTTCGACGCGATGCAGGCCGCGCTGGCCGCCGCGCGCGAGCAGGGCGGCGTGGTGACGGGCGGCGGCCGCGCACTGGCCGCCGAGCATCCCGAGGCCTGGTATGCCGAGCCGGCGCTCGCGCGCATGCCGACGCAGAGCGCGGTGGTGATGCAGGAGACCTTCGCGCCCATCCTCTACACGCTGAAGTACCGCGAGCTCGACGAAGCGATCGCGCTGCAGAACGCAGTGCCGCAGGGCCTGTCGTCGGCGATCTTCACCAACGACCTGCGCGAGGCCGAACGTTTCATGTCAGCGTCCGGCTCGGACTGCGGCATCGCCAACGTCAACATCGGCACCTCGGGCGCGGAGATCGGTGGCGCCTTCGGCGGCGAGAAGGAAACCGGCGGCGGCCGCGAGTCGGGCTCCGACGCGTGGAAGGTCTATATGCGCCGCACCACCAACACCATCAACTACTCGCGCGAACTGCCGCTGGCGCAGGGTGTGAAGTTCGACGTCTGAGGCCTGTCCGGAAGGCCTCGAATTTGATGCTATAGTGCGGCCTCCCGCAGCGATGCGGGACCTGAAAGCCCAGGTGGCGGAATTGGTAGACGCACTAGTTTCAGGTACTAGCGGGTAACTCCGTGGAGGTTCGAGTCCTCTCCTGGGCACCAAACAAGAAAGGCCAGTACGAAAGTACTGGCCTTTTGCGTTTATGCGCCCAGCCGGCAGGGCCTTGGCCGGCCAACTTCGTTACAGATCCGCCTTCAGCGTTTTCCCTCGTCGTCAGCGGGATCGAAGCAAGTTCGCGGCACAATCGCGCCTGCCCGTGATCGACGGGCTTCACCCTGAACACAGAGAACCTAGGAATGAACAAGACCGAACTGATTGAGCACCTGGCTGGCAAGCACGAGCTGAGCAAGGCCGAGGCCGGCCGCATCGTCGAGACCCTGCTGGACGCAGTCGTGACCACCGTCAAGAAGGGCGGCTCGGTCTCGATCCCTGGCTTCGGCACTTTCAAGCAGCACGCTCGCGCAGCCCGCACTGGCGTGAACCCCAGCACCGGCGAGAAGATCAAGATCGCCGCTGCCAAGCTGCCCAAGTTCAGCCCGGGTGCTGGCTTCAAGGCCGCCGTGGACCCCAAGGCTGCTGCGCGCAAGGCTGCTGCCAAGCCCGCCGCCAAGCCTGCTGCCAAGCCGGCCAAGAAGGCTGCAAAGAAGTAATCGTCCCCAGACGACCACTTCCGCTGCTAGCAAAGCAAAAGGGCGCCGGTAGGCGCCCTTTGTCTTTGCTGCCGGGGCGGTCTTCGTTTCAGGCGTCCGGCAGGCTGATGTCGGTCGTGCCGGGGCAGACCCAGCGCGGGCTTTCCCGACTGCGATCGACGCAGCCGCCCCATTGGTACACGCCCTTGGGGTCGCGCAGCCGCATCATGCGGTCCACGATGCGTGCCGTGGCCGTGGGGTCGCGCAAGGTCTGCTCCATGTGCGCGGCGACGCGGTCCTCGTCGACCCGCGCCTCGCCCTGCGCGTCCTGGTAGACGCCATGGCGCCAGTGATAGATCTCCAGGCACTTGCTCTGCATCGTGAAGGGCTGGTCGCGCTGCCAGAAGTTGGCGAACTGTCCATTGCCGAGATAGATCACCCACGAGCCCTCGAAGCCCGAGGCGTCCGACGAGCGCGCATCCGGGTTGCGGAACCAGACGCGGTCGCCTGGCACGTAATAGGCCGGCGGCAGCGGATCATCGGTATCGCCGAGTTCGCGCAGGTAGACCTCGTGGAAGCTGCCGGACATCACCGCGCGCAGTTCGTTCTGCCGCTGCAGACGCGCATAGAGCTGCGGGTGGTTCTCTTTCGCTTCGCGCGCGATGCCCAGCAGGATCACATACTCGGTGGCGCGGTAGCAGGAGAAGTCGTAGAGTCGTCCGCCGTTGCAGCCAGGCTGCGTGGCGCGTTGCAGTGCTTCGATCAGGTCGACGCCGGGCACGACGGTGAAGCCGGTGCCGTCTGCATAGCTCCACAGACCCTCCGGCCGTTCGGCTGCATTGGTCCGAAAGGCCAGCGCCGTCCGTCGCGCGTCGCGCACGATGTGCGCGCGCATGCGCACCGCAGCGAGCAGTTCCTCGCTGCTCGGGAAGTCCAGCAGGCGAGGCGTGGCCAGCAGGCTCAGCCAGATCTCGCGCGCCAGGTCTTCGGCACAAGCTTCGGTGTCGAGTTGCAACCGGCGGCCCAGCGCCGTGGTGTCGTGGCCGATCAGGCCCAGCGCGTCGGCACTGTCGGTGCGCAGTCGCAGCAGGCCGAGCCCCGGCTCGCAGTGGACGAACTGCTCCAGCTCCAGCGCAGCGATGGCCTCGCGGGCGGCATCGAGCTGGCGCGTCGGCAGGTGCAAGCCGGTTTCACGGCTTGCCGCTGGCAGGGCCAAGGCGTGCTGCATGCTGTTGTCTCCTCGTCGGCCGCAGGGCAGCCTGTGCTGGACGCGTCCGTCACAGCAGCGCCGGCGCATCGTTGACAACGATTATGAGGAGCGATGGCGTCGCTGCCGATGGCAGTCACAGCCGGGCTTTCCCCCATTGCCCGAGGGCGGCGTCCGGAGAAGGGTGCCGGCCGCCGTTTCAGCGCGAACGGTCCAGCAGCTCCAGCGTCGCGGCGATCACCGCGGCGGGCTGGTCGCGCTGCGGGATGTGGCCGCAGTCCGGCAGCGCCAGCACGCGCGTGCCCTGCGGATGCAGGCGGCCGACCGCCTCGATCTGCGCCAGCGTGCCGTACTCGTCGCCCACGCCCTGCAGCGCCAGCACCGGGCAGGACAGCGTGCGCAGCTCGGCCTCGATGTTCCAGTCCTCGAAACCGGGGCGCAGCCAGCAGTCGTTCCAGCCGTAGAAGGCCGAATCGGTGTCGGCGTGATAGCGCGCCAAGCCTTTCTTCAGCGCGCTGTTCGGGCGCTCGTAGGCGGCCTTGGCCTCGCGCAGGCCGGCCAGCGTGATCTCCTCGACAAAGAGATGCGGCGCCATCGCGACCAGGCCGCACACCCGCTCAGGAAAGTGGGCCGCAAAGAGCAGTGCCAGCGTTGCACCATCGCTATGGCCGAAGAGAAACAGCCGCTCGTGCTGCAGCCCCAGTGCGTCGAAGAAGGCAGGCAGCAGCTCGCGCGCCTGACGCTGCGGATAGTCGGGCTCCCAGGGCTCGGTGCGCGGCGTGCTGCGCCCATAGGCCGGGCGCGAGAACACCAGGCCGCGGCATCCGGCCGCGTCGCAGAGCTGCTGCGGGAACTCGCGCCACTGCGCCAGCGAGCCCAGGCCTTCGTGCAGGAAGGCGATCAGCGGCGACTGTTCGTCGGCAGCGCCGGCGGGTGCCAGCCACTGCGTCTCGATCTGCAGCGCGCGGCCGTGCAGCGTCAGCGGCTGCAGGAAGGGCGCGCCGGGCGCGAAGGCTGACAGTGACGATTGGGGAGTTGATGCGGGGCCGGGCGGATGCATCGGCTCATTGTCGGGCAGCGCTTGCAGCTGCTGATGCGCGAGATCGCGGCGCTTCCCTGCGTGGCCAAGGGCAAGACCACCCGCGACTTCGGCGAGATCTACGGCTTGTAGACGCGGGTGCCAGCGTTACCAATTAGCAAGGCTGGCAGCCCATAACCGGCATCAGCTCACGGGCTCATTCGCACTCGCAGGACCGGAAACCGGGCGCCGGCGGGACCGCCTTGGCGCAGCTCTCCCTCGTACTCGTCGGAGCCGGCTTTCTTCGTGAGCTCAACCGACACATCCGACCTGCATGGGTTCGTATATGTCGGGTCGACCTTGAGGGTGAGCTTCTCACCTGCGGACGTTACTGAAATGGGCGCATCTCGCACTGTGCAGTCCGCTGTGTTCGACCAAACAGTGAGGGTGCCCTTGGAGGTCGCCACATCGATGGTGGCGGAAATGGATTGCCCCGCAGCTCCATCAACAGTAGTCCAACGTCAAGATAGCTTGCTAGGGGGTGCGAGTGTCTGAGCTGCAGCAGATGCAGAGAAGAGAGCAACAACAGACAACGCCATGGCCTGCTGAATGCAGTTCTTGCAGTTCCTGTACTTCATCTTCATACGGTTCTCCTTGAAAGAGGTGGCTGGCGGATGCCCCCACACGGGGCCGGGGACGACAGTCCTTGCGCCCCAAGACCGTTTGCCGCTCTGCAAAGAGCACTCAGTGTTGGCGCAGCAGATTTGCACGACATACGCGCGTCGTCGCTGTACGACGGCTCGATCCAGGCTACTCGCGATCTGTCAGAGTTGACATAGCGTTACACCTTAGCTGCGCGGCTTCGTCCCCCCTTTGTTTCTGGGTCGGCACTCGATGATTGCGGTCCGCGGCGCGACCGCCTCCGAACACCCCCGTCACCTCTCGCTGCGATACTGCCGGCTTGTCCTGGAGACCGCAGCAATTCACTAGACAAAGCCCATCAGAGTGCCCGCCATGCAAACCTTGACCCTAGCCACCGACGCCCGCGGCGTCGCGCGTGTAACGATGAACCGGCCGGAGGTGTTCAACGCCTTCAACGAAACCATGATCGCCGAACTGGGCGAGGCCTTCGATCGACTGGCGCACGATCCCGCGGTGCGGGTGATCGTGCTGGCCGGAGCGGGCAAGGCCTTCAGCGCCGGCGCGGACATCCAGTGGATGAAGCGCGCGTCGGAAGCCACGCATGAGTGGAATGTCGAAGACGCGCGTGGCTTCGCGGCGATGCTGCATCGCATCCATGTGTGCCCCAAGCCGACCATCGCACGCGTGCAGGGCGTGGCGCTGGGCGGCGGCGTGGGCCTCACGGCCGCTTGCGACATTGCCATCGCGTCGGCCGATGCGAAGTTCGCCGTCAGCGAGGCGCGTTTTGGCATCCTGCCTGCGGTGATCGGCCCCTATGTGGTGAACGCCGTCGGCCCGCGCCAGGCGCGCCGGCTGGCGCTGACAGCCAGCCGCATTCCGGCGGCCCAGGCGCTGGCCATGGGCCTGGTGCACGAGGTGGTCGACAGCGCTGAGGCGCTGGACGCTGCGCTGGAGCACTGGATCGCCGAGCTGCTGCTGAACGGCCCGCAGGCGCAGGCCGAGATCAAGAAGCTGATGGAGCATCTGGAAGTCGGCCCGGTCACCAGCGGCGTGCGCGAGCTGACCGCGCAGACCATCGCTCGCGTGCGCATGGGCGACGAGGCACGCGAAGGCTTTGCCGCCTTCCTGGCCAAGCGGCCCGCAGCCTGGGTGCCGGCGAAGAACGACTGATCGAATCAAGCAGACGAGACAACAGCGATGAGCAACAACACACAACAACAGAGCTGGCGCGTCGCCGGTGCCGCTGCCGACGCCCCCATCGGCGTGATCGGCGCCGGCGTGATGGGCGCGGGCATCGCCCAGGTGGCCGCGCAGGCCGGCCATGCGGTGAAGCTGCTGGACGTGCGCGAAGGTGCCGCCGCCGCCGCGGTGGCCTCGATCGCCAAGGCGCTGGACGGCCTGGTGGCCAAGGGCCGCATGGAAGCCGCCGAGCGCGAGGCTGTCGTCGCCCGCATCAGCCCCGCCAGCGCCACCGCCGAGCTGGCCGACTGCGCACTGGTGGTGGAGGTGATCGTCGAGAAGCTGGAGCCCAAGCAGGCGCTGCTGCGCGAGCTGGATGCGCTGCTGCCGGCGGACGCGATCATCGCGTCCAACACCTCGTCGATCAGCATCACCGCGCTGGCCAATGGCATGGCCCATCCGCAGCGCTTGGTCGGCATGCACTTCTTCAACCCCGTGCCGCTGATGAAGCTGGTGGAGGTGGTGTGGGGCGCCGAGACCGAGGCCTCGGTGGCCGAGACCATCTATGCCTTGTCCAAGCGCTGGGGCAAGACGCCGGTGCATGCCAAGAGCACGCCGGGCTTCATCGTCAACCGCATCGCGCGGCCCTATTACGCCGAGACCCTGGCCGTGCTGCAGGAGCAGGGCGCCGAGCCCGCGGTGATGGACCGCGCGCTGCGCGGCGCAGGCTTCCGCATGGGCCCCTGCGAGCTGATGGATCTGATCGGCCACGACACCAACTACCTGGTGACGCAGTCGGTGTTCGAAGCGAACTTCGGCGACAAGCGCTACGTGCCCTCGCTGGTGCAGAAGGCGCTGGTCGACGGCGGTCGCCTGGGCCGCAAGGTGGGCAAGGGCTTCTATGTCGGCACGCCAGCTGCGGCCGTGCCGGTGCCGGCCTTCAATGGCGCGCTGCCTGCGCTCAGCGTGGCCGGCCGTGGCGCGCTGGTGGAGCGCCTGGCCGAGTGGATGGCCCACCAGGGCCTGACCTTCACCCGCGCCGAATCGGCCGACTGGGCCGGCCTGCAGATCGGCGATCTGCAGGTGCACCTGACGAGCGGCCGCTGCGCCGCCGAGCTGGCGCATGAGCGCGCGCATCCGCAGCTGGCGGTGATGGACTGGCCGCTGCAGCCCGACCGCGCCGACGGCCTGGCCGTGGCCTTCGCACCGCAGGTGGGCGAGGTCGCGCGCGGCCTGCTCGCCGACCTCTGGCATGTGCTGGGCTGGGAGCTGCTGGTGCTGCGCGACGTGCCAGGTCTTGCTGTGGCGCGCACCGTGGCCATGCTGGTCAACGAAGGCGCCGATGCGGTGTGGCAGGGCGTCTGCGACGAGCAGGGCGCCGACCTGGCGATGAAGCTGGGCGTCAACTATCCCGCTGGCCCCTTCGAGTGGCTGGCGCTGCTGGGCGCGCCGCGCGTGGTGGCGCTGATCGACGGCCTCTTCGCCGCCTACCGCAGCGAGCGCTACCGCGTCAGCCCCCTGCTGCGCCAGCGCTGCTGGGCGTAAGCGGCATCTTCGTCGCAGCGCGTGTCCCGCCTGCCTGCGTGGGCAGGCCGAACAGCTCGGCCAGCGCCGCGCGGTACTGCGGCTGACCCACCGCATTGGTGTTGTGATGGCTGCCGCCTTGCACCAGCACCGGCACGCGCACGTGGGCGATGCGCTCGGCCGACTCGAAACGCTGCGTCAGCAGCGGCCCCACCGGCAGCCAGCCCCAGCGGAACGTCCCCACCACATCGGCGATCGATGTGAAGCTGCCTTCGACGATCAGCCCGGCGGCTTCCTGCTGCACCTCCTGCGCCAGATGCGTAGCGATCGCGCCGCCCAGCGAGTGGCCGAAGATGTAGCGTGGCCGGCCCGGGTACTGCCGGCCCAGCCAATCCCACGCGGCGCGCGCGTCCTCGTAGGCCATGGCTTCCGAGGGCAGCAGCTGGCCGAAGCCGCTCTTGCCGAAGCCGCGGTAGTCGATGCCCAGCACCGAGAAGCCCAGCTCCTGCATGCGGCGCATGCGGTTGGCGCTGCCACGCACGTCCCAGCGTGCGCCATGCAGGTAGAGCAGCACCGGCGCTGTGTCGACGCCGCGCTCAGCCGGCAGCCACAGGCCGTGCAGCTTGACGGCATCGCCGCTGCTGGGGGACTTGAAGTCAATCCACACATCGTCCATGCCCTGCGCCGCCGCCAGCCCGCCGGACCAGCTGCGGTCGCTGGGCTGGAAGATCCACTCGCGCTGCTTCTCGTCCAGCGTGGCGCAGCCGCTGGTGGCCAGCCCCAGGCTGACGATCAGGCCGGCGGCGGCGAGGTGGAGCTTGCGTTGCGGCATCAAGTGGCGGAAGGCGGTGAACAGGCGGCGCATGGCGCAAGGGTAGGGCAGGCGGGGTGCTTGAGTGGGGTGTGCGGGTTTGTTGCCGCGTGCTGGCGGCATGCCGAGGCTGGCGCGGCGCCGCCCGGCCGGCGGCCTGCGGGCGCAGAACTCGCTTCACTCATGCTTCGCGCTCGTTGCGCTAGGACTAGCAGCGCGCCCGGTCAGATTTGGCGGCGCGCTGCCGGTTCCTGTTAGCAGATGCGTGCCACCGTCCCCTGCGGGCTGAAGCTCTGCGCGCTGGCCAGCGGCCAGTAGACCTTGAAGACGTTGCCGGGCAGCTCGCCATTGAGTAGCGAGCCGGGCGCGATGAAGGACAGCAGGTTGATCAGCAGCCGCGTCTCGTGCGGGCCGGTGCGGTGCACGATGTGTGCGGCGCTGATTTCGCCGGGATGGCGCAGGCCGGCGGCCTGGGTCAGTTCCTGCAGGGCCGCGAGCGTGTTCTGGTGGTAGCGGTAGACACGCTCGGCCTTGTCGGGCACCACCAGCGCCTGCTGGCGCAGCGGGTCCTGCGTGGTCACGCCGGTGGGGCACAGACCTGTGTGGCAGTGCTGGGCCTGGATGCAGCCGAGCGCGAACATGAAGCCGCGCGCCGAATTGCACCAGTCGGCACCCAGCGCCATCATGCGCGCGATGTCGAAGGCGCTGACCACCTTGCCGGCGCAGCCGATCTTGACCTGCTCGCGCAGGCCGATGCCGACCAGCGTGTTGTGCACCAGCAGCAGGCCTTCCTGCAGCGGCGCGCCGACATGGTCGGTGAACTCCAGCGGCGCGGCGCCGGTGCCGCCTTCGGCGCCGTCGACGACGATGAAGTCCGGCACGATGCCGGTCTGCAGCATGGCCTTGGCAATGGCGAACCACTCCCAGGGATGGCCGATGCAGAGCTTGAAGCCGGTGGGCTTGCCGCCGCTCAGGTTGCGCAGCTTCTCGACGAACAGCATCAGCTCGATCGGCGTGCCGAAGGCGCTGTGCGATGCCGGCGAGACGCAGTCCACGCCGATGGGCACGCCGCGGGCCTGCGCGATCTCGGCGGTCACCTTCGGGCCGGGCAGCATGCCGCCATGGCCGGGCTTGGCGCCCTGGCTGAGCTTGATCTCGATGAGCTTGACCTGCGGGTCGCGCGCGTTGGCTTCGAAGCGCTCGGCGCTGAAGCTGCCGTCCTCGTTGCGGCAGCCGAAGTAGCCGGAGCCGATCTCCCAGATCAGGTCGCCGCCATGCTGGCGGTGGTGCACGCTGATCGAGCCCTCGCCGGTGTCGTGGGCGAAGTGGCCTTTCTTCGCGCCGGCATTCAGCGCCAGGATGGCATTGGCGCTGAGTGCGCCGAAACTCATCGCCGAGATGTTGAAGATGCTGGCTTCGTAGGGCTGGGCGCGGCCTTCGCCGATCAGCACGCGGAAATCATGTCCCGGCAGCTGTGTGGGCGCCAGCGAATGGTTGATCCATTCGTAGCCCGCGGCGCCCACGTCCAGCTGCGTGCCGAAGGGGCGCTTGTCGGGGTCGCCCTTGGCGCGCTGATAGACCAGCGAGCGCTGCTGGCGCGAGAAGGGTGCCGCCTCGCTGTCGCTCTCGATGAAGTACTGGCGGATCTCGGGACGGATGTACTCGAGGAAGAAGCGCAGATGCCCGATCACCGGGTAGTTGCGCAGCACCGCGCGCTTGGTCTGCAGACGGTCGCGCCAGCCCAGCAGGGCCAGCGCCGCGAAGACCATGGCCGGCAGCAGCTCGCGCGCGTTGCGCGTGAACAGCCAGTCCACCGAGAAGGCCAGCGCGGCAATGCAGCACAGCAGCCAGACGGTGTAGCGGGCCGGGTAGAGGCGGTCGAGCGCGTGCAGCCAGCTGGGCATGGGTGATGCCTCCTCGCGCCGTGGGTGGGGCGCGCGTGGCTGTCAGCATAGCCAGCGCGGGGCCAGGTCTTGCCCGGTGTTTGCCCCGGTACGCGCCAGCCTAGCGAAGGCCGCCGCGGGCCGTGCCTAGAATCGGCGCGAGCCAGCGCCAGCGCGCGGCAATGAACAGATCAACAGTCGGATCACCGACAGGGAGCAGCCATCCATGATGTCCATTCTTCGCCCGGTAGGCCGGGGTATCGCTAAGGTTTGGGGCTGGCTGGACGCGCTGCGGCGCGGCCTGCTGAACCTGCTGCTGCTGGCCATCATCGTCGCCGTGGTGGTGGGCATTGCCAAGCGCGGCCCCAAGCCGCTGGAGGACAAGACCGCGCTGGTGCTGGACCTGCGCGGCCGTCTGGTCGAGCAGACCTCGGGCTCGCTGCGCGAGCAGGCGCTGGCCGAGGCGCGCGGCGAGAAGCCGCAGAAGCAGACCCGCCTGCCCGATGTGCTGCGCGCGCTGGATGCCGCTGCCAAGGACGACAAGATCGCCCATGTGCTGCTGGACCTGGACGGCTTCGGCGGTGGTGGCATGGCCAGCTTGCGCGAGGTGGCCGATGCGCTGGAGCGCTTCAAAAAGGAATCCGGCGGCAGCAAGAAGGTCTATGCCTATGGCGACTACTTCGACCAGCGCGCCTATTACCTCGCTGCGCGTGCCGACGAGATCTATCTGAACCCGATGGGCGGCGTGCTGATCCAGGGCTTCGGCCGCTACCGCAATTACTACAAGGACGCACTCGACAGGCTGGGCATCGAAGCCAACGTGATCCGCGTCGGCAAGTACAAGAACTTCGGCGAGCCCTACTTCGCCAATGCGCCCTCGCCGGCGACGCTGGAATCGGAAGGTTTTCTCTACGGCGCGCTGTGGGCCGACTACAGCGGCGTGGTGGAGAGGGCGCGCAAGCTCGACAGGGGCGCGCTGCAGCGCGGCATCGACGAGCTGCCGCAGCGCCTGCAGGCCGTGGGCGGCGACACCGCCAAACTGGCGCTGAACGAGAAGCTGGTCGACGGCCTGAAGACGCGCGACGAGATGCGTGCGCTGTTGATGGAGCGGGGCGCGCAGGACGAGAAGGGCAAGAGCTACCGCCGCGTCGGCCTGGCCGGCTACCTGGTCCATGTGAAGGAGCCCAAGGGTGGCGAGCATGAACAGGCCGGCCGCGTCGGCATCGTCGTGGCCGAAGGCGAGATCGTCGACGGCGAGGCCGCCCGCGGCAAGGTGGGCGGCGACTCCACCGCTGCGCTGATTCGCCAGGCGCGCGAGAACGACAAGATCAGGGCCGTGGTGCTGCGGGTGAACTCGCCGGGCGGCAGCGCCTTTGCCTCCGAGATCGTGCGCCGCGAGCTGGAGATCACCCGTGCCGCCGGCAAGCCGGTGGTCGTCTCGATGGGCGATGTGGCGGCCTCGGGCGGCTACTGGATCGCTATGGCCGCGGATCGCGTGATCGCCGACCCCGGTACCGTCACCGGCTCGATCGGCGTGTTCGGCATGCTGCCTACCGCCAACAAGCTGATGGACAAGCTCTCGGTGCACACCGGCGGCTACACCACCAGCTGGCTGGCCGCCGGCTACGACCCGCGCCGTCCGCTGGACGAGCGGCTGCGTGCCGCGGTGCAGTCCGGCATCCAGCACATCTACGACGACTTCACTGGCCGTGCCGCCAAGGCGCGCAACAAGAGCGTGGCCGAGATCGATGCCGTCGCGCAGGGCCGCGTGTGGACCGGCGCGCAGGCGTTGGAGCGTGGTCTGGTCGATCAACTGGGCAGCTACGGCGATGCGGTCAAGCTGGCTGCGCAGCTGGCCAAGATCGAAGGCGACAAGCCGCGCGTCAGCTACATCGAACGCGAACCCGGCAAGCTGGAGCGTATGTTCAAGTCGCTGGACGGCGTGCTCGCGCCGACGGTCGCCGACTGGCTGCGCCCGGTGATGCTGGCCACGGCCTTGCCGGCGCCCGCCGAGCAGGCCCGCCAGGAACTGGCATGGGCCGCTGAGCTGGTGGACGGCCGCAGGCCCTTCTCTGCGGTGGTGCATTGCCTGTGTACGGCGCCGTGAGGTTGCGCCGCCTGTTCGCGCCTGCGGCGCGCATGCGCAAGGCGCTGATGCTCGGCACCTTGCTGATGGCTGCGGCGGGCAAGGCCGCAGCCTGCGTCGTCGCAATCGAGGCGCACAGCGCCGTGGCGAAGGTGGCTGCCGAGGAAATCGAAAGGGCGTTCACGGTCCCGATGGAACAGGCGCTGCAGCCACTGGGCGAGATCCAGCAGATCCGCTCGCGGACTTCGGAGGGTCGCGTGCGGATCGAATTGCGCTGCACTGCGTCGGACGCTGCTGCGGTGGCCGACATCGTCAGGGAGCGGCTGCGTTTGGTCCGCCTGGGGCTGGACTTGCGCGCGGGGGATCCGCAGGTGCGGTCTGTCGAGCGGCCGCTGCTGATCGAGCCGCAGCGCTGAGCGGGGACAGATCAGCTTCGTGGGTTCTCGTCCTGCCGCATCGCTTCCAGACCGCGCGGCTCGCTCCTGAACCAGAGCCACTGTGTGTCCGTACCGCCGAGCCGCAGAATCCACTGCCCGAAGGCGAGCCGGAGTGCGACAAGGGCGACGACGCTGAGGCCTGCCAGCGCGGTGTAGTCCAGCACGACGAGCGAGCTGACGCCTGGAGCGACTTGCGCGGCGATGTAGACGACGATGGCAGCAATCAGCGCGGCGGCGAGTGCGACACGTAGGACGGTCGCAGCAAAAGGTTGGCGGTCTGCATGCATATCGTCACGGCTCCTTCGGGCTTTGCCTGTGCCGGTCCAGCGCTTGGAGCGCTAACGCGAGCAAAGCATGCCTGTGAGTATGGCTGCACAGTGGGGCGGGCACGGCGGCCCCCCCTTTGGAGTGAGGGCCGCCAGCAACGCAGCGCGCAGCAAGGCTTCAGCTGCCGAAGAAGCCCAGCAGCGCCTTAGCCGTCGCCTCCGGCTGCTCCTCGGGCAGATAGTGTCCGCAGGGCAGGGTGTGGCCGCTGACGGTGCCGGAGCACTGCGCCTGCCACAGCGCCAGCGGCTCGAACATGCGGTGCACCACGCCGCGCTCGCCCCACAGCACCAGCGTGTCGCAGGCGATGCGCTGGCCGGCTGCGCGAGAGGCGCGGTCGTGCTCCAGGTCGATGCCGGCGCTGGCGCGGTAGTCCTCGCAGGCGGCGTGCACCGCCTCGGGCGTGCAGAAGCTGCGCTCGTATTCGGCCAGCGCCTCGGGCTCGATGTGGCCCAGGCCCGCGCTGCCCCAGCCGCCGAGCTTCCAGTGCAGGTAGAAGCGCCCGCCATCGCTGCCGAGGATCATGCGCTCGGGCAGCGGCTCGGGCTGGATCAGGTGGAACCAGTGGTAGTAGGCGCGGGCGAAAGCCATGTCGGTGCGCGCGTACATGTCCAGCGTCGGCGCGATGTCCAGCACGGCGAGCTTGTCCACCGCATCGGGATGGTCCACCGCCAGGCGGTGCGCGACGCGCCCGCCGCGGTCGTGGCCGACCAGGCCAAAGCGATCAGTACGGAAGTGCGCGCGCATCAGCGTCACCATGTCGGCAGCCATCGCGCGCTTGCTGTAGGGCAGGTGCTGCTGGCCGTCGCTGGCCGGTTTGCTGGAGGCACCGTAGCCGCGCAGATCGGGCATGACGAGGAAGAAGTGCGGCGCCAGCAGCCGGGCCACGCGATGCCAGATCGCGCTGGTCTGCGGAAAGCCGTGCAAGAGCAGCAGCGGCGGTCCGTCGGCGCGCCCGCCGCTGCGCACGAACAGGCGTATGCCTTCGTCTGCCTTGACCGTGACCGTCTCGGCCTTGAAGTGTTCGTCGAACCAAGCCATCGTGTCGTCTCCGCTGCTGCGTCCGGGTCCATGCGCCTGCCCGGCTGTCGATGCGGCCAGGCGGTTTGTCCTGAGTGCGGATGCTGCCACGCATGAGGACAATGCGGCGTCTCTTGTGCGACCCGCGCGCGGTCCGGGCATGGCCGGCGATCGCCGCTCCATTGTTCCGCTCATGCCCAGCCTGTCCCATCACGCGGTGCTTGCCGTGCTGCGCCTGACGCGGCGCCGTGCGCGCTATGCCAGCGCGGCGGCGCTGCACCGCTTCATCGCTGCGCAGGCAGTGCGCCGGCCGCAGGGCGATGCGCCGCACGCGGCCCTGCAGCGTGCGGGCCTGCGCGTCGAACGCGTCGTCGATGGCGCACATCCGGTGTTGCGCGTGCGTCCCGCCGGCACGCGGGAGCCGCAGCGCCAGCTGCTCTACCTGCCCGGCGGCGCCTACATCAACCCGGTGGTGCGCCAGCACTGGCAGCTTGTCGCGCAGCTTGCGCAGCAGGCCGATGCGGCGGTGACGGTGCCGCTGTATCCGCTGGCGCCGCGCCACAGCCATCGCGACGCGCTGCCCTTCGTGCGCGCGCAGTACCAGCGCCTGCTCGACGCGCATGGTCCGCAGGCGCTGACGCTGGCCGGCGATTCGGCCGGCGGCGGGCTGGCGCTGGCGCTGGCGCAGCAGTTGCGCGAGGCGGGCCTGCCGCAGCCGGCGCGGCTGCTGCTGATCTCGCCCTGGGTGGACCTGCATCTGCCGGCGGACGATGCCGAGCTGCAGGCACTGGCCGTGCGCGACCCAATGCTGGACCTGCCGGGCTTGCGCGAAGCGGCACGGCTGTGGGCCGATGGCGAGCCGCTCGATGCGCCCGCCTTGAGCCCGCTGCACGGCCGGCTCGATGGGCTGGCCGAGATGGCCGTGTTCATCGGCACGCGCGACCTGCTCTGGCCCGGCGTGCGGCGGCTGCGCGACAAGGCCGAGGCGGCCGGCGCGGCGCTGCGCTATGTGGAGGCACCCGGCATGCTGCACGCCTGGCCCTTGCTGCCGGTGGCTGAGGCAAGGCTGGCGCGGCGCCAGATGCTGGACTTCATCTGCGCGCCGGCGGGCGGGGCTTGAGCCGGCCCGATATACTTCCGGCCACAGCGCCGATTTGTTCCGGATTGCGGGCGCTCTACAAATGCCGCTAAAGAGGGACGCCCGATGCACCGGTGTCCGCTCCGTCAGCGACACCGGTGTTTTCGTTTATGGGTGTTATGGAAGTCAGAGGTGAGCACATGGGGTCAGTCGGCCATGTCACGCCGCAGCGCATGAAGTTCAGTGCCCCGCTGCCGCTGCGTAGCGGTGCGCAGCTGTGCGACTACGAACTGGTCTACGAGACCTACGGGCAGCTGAACGCGGACAAGAGCAATGCCGTGCTGGTCTGCCACGCGCTCAACGCCAGCCACCATGTGGCCGGCACCTATGCGGGCAAGGACAAGAGCGAGGGCTGGTGGGACAACCTGGTCGGCCCGGGCAAGCCGCTGGACACCGACAGGTTCTTCGTCATCGGCATCAACAACCCGGGCTCCTGCTTCGGCTCCACCGGGCCCATGCATCTGAACCCGGCGACTGGCCGCGTCTATGGTGCCGACTTCCCGGTGGTGACGGTGCAGGACTGGGTCGATGCGCAGGCCAGGCTGCTCGATGCGCTGGGCATCACGCAGCTGGCGGCGGTGCTGGGCGGCAGCTTGGGTGGCATGCAGGCGCTGGACTGGTCGCTGCGCTACCCCGAGCGCATGCGCCACTGCATCGCGATCGCCACCGCGCCCAGCCTGTCGGCGCAGAACATCGCCTTCAACGAGGTGGCGCGCCGCGCCATCATCACCGACCCCGATTTTCACGACGGCCATTTCTACGAGCACGGCGTAGTGCCCAAGCGCGGCCTGCGCGTGGCGCGCATGATCGGCCACATCACCTACCTCAGCGACGATGTGATGGAACAGAAGTTCGGCCGCCAGATGCGCGCCGCCGAGCTGGGCTACAGCACGCAGGACATCGAGTTCCAGATCGAGAGCTATCTGCGCTATCAAGGCGACAAGTTCAGCGAGTACTTCGACGCCAACACCTACCTGCTGATCACGCGCGCGCTCGACTACTTCGACCCGGCGCGCGAGCACGGCGGCGACCTGTCGCGCACCTTCGCGTCGGCCAAGGCCAAGTTCCTGCTCGCCAGCTTCACCACCGACTGGCGCTTCTCGCCGGCGCGCTCGCGCGAAATCGTCAAGGCGCTGCTGGACAACAAGCGCGATGTCTCGTATGCCGAGATCGATGCGCCGCACGGCCACGACGCCTTCCTGCTCGAAGACCCGCGCTACCACGGCGTGCTGCGCGCCTACTTCGAGCGCATCGCCAAGGAGTTCTCGGCATGAGCGACAAGGCTGTGATGGAAGCGATCGCCGCGCTGGTGCCGGTGGGTTCGCGCGTGCTGGACCTGGGCTGCGGCACTGGCGAGCTGCTGCACCACCTGCAGACGACCAAGGGCTGCACCGGCTACGGCGTGGAGCTGGACGACGCCAATGTGCTGGCCTGCGCCAAGCGCGGCGTCAACGTGATCCAGCTGAACCTGGAAGAGGGCCTGGCGATCTTCGAGGACCAGAGCTTCGACGTGGTGCTGCAGCTGGAGACGCTGCAGCATCTGCGCAATACCGAGGCCATGCTGAAGGAGACCGCGCGCGTGGGCCGCATGGGCATCGTCAGCTTCCCCAACTTCGCCCACTGGCCCAACCGACTGCAGGTGCTGCTGGGCCGCATGCCGGTGACGCGCGTGCTGCCCTACGAGTGGTACGACACGCCGAACATCCGCGTCGGCACCTACGCCGACTTCGAGGTGCTGGCGCAGAAGAACCGCCTGCGCGTGCTGGACAGCTTCGGCATCCAGGACGGGCGCATCGTCCGTTCGCTGCCCAACCTGATGGCAAGCATGGCCGTGTTCAAGTTCGATCGCGGCTGATACTGGATCACCCCCTACGGCCTTCGGCCGCCCCCTCAAGGGGGCACGTCCGTAGGACCGGCGGAGCCGGATCCTCGGACGTCGCTCGGGAATGCGGTTGTGACATGCGAGCCGGGGGGCGCGAAGCGGCGTGGAGCGTCGAGAGCGTGCCGCTCTCAGTGCCCGCTGCTCTTCGAGAACAGCTGTATCACCAGCACGCCGGCGACGATCAGCGCGATGCCGGCCAGCGCGGCGCGGTCCAGGCTCTGGCCGTAGAGCACCCAGCCAATCACGCTGATCAGCGCGATGCCCAGGCCCGACCAGATCGCATAGGCCACGCCGATGGGGATGCTGCGCAAGGTCAGCGAGAGCAGGTAGAAGGCTGCGGCATAGCCGCCGATCACCAGCAGCGAGGGCCAAGGGCGGGTAAAGCCGTCGGACGCCTTCAGGGCCGAGGTGGCAATCACCTCGCTGACGATGGCGCCGAGCAAATAGCCCCAGTTGCTGCTCATCTCCCACCTCCTCGTTGGCCGTTGCTTAGTGTCTGCGCAGTCTAGGGCCAGGCTGCTGCCATTTCCCGGCACGTGCCGCTGGCATCATCGGTGCTCCACGTCTTTCAGGGAGCTCAGACATGATCGGCTACACCACCCTCGGCACCAACGATCTGCCGCGCGCCGCGGCTTTCTACGACGAGCTGTTCGCCGTCATCGGCGTCAAGCGCACGATGGACTTTGGCCGCGGCATCGCCTGGGGTCGCAGCATGAGCGAGCCGGGCTTCGCGGTGATGCTGCCCTTCGACGGCAAGCCCGCCACCGTGGGCAACGGCGTGATGATCGCGCTGGCTGCCGACAGCCCGGCTACGGTGCAGGCCCTGCACGCCAAGGCGCTGGCCCTGGGCGGCACGGACGAAGGCGCGCCAGGGCCGCGCGGCGGCGGCTTCTACGCCGGCTACTTCCGCGACCTCGACGGCAACAAGCTCAATGCCTTCTGCATGACCACCGAGTAAGTCGGCAGGCGGGCCGGGAATCCGGCCCTGCAAGCTTCAGCGGGGTGCCGGGCTCTGCGCCTCGCCGCGCTCGTAGACCACGTTGGCACGGCCCACCAGCAGCGGGTCCATCTGGCCGATCTTGTCGAGGTCCTTGTTGGCGTAGGGCAGCTGGTGCAGCACGTAGCGCATCGCGTTCAGGCGCGCGCGCTTCTTGCAGTCCGACTTCACCACGGTCCAGGGCGCCTCGGCGATGTCGGTGTGGAAGAACATCGCTTCCTTGGCCTTGGTGTAATCGTCCCACTTGTCCAGCGAGGCCTTGTCAATCGGCGAGAGCTTCCACTGCTTGAGCGGGTGCGCCTCGCGCTCCTTGAAGCGGCGGCGCTGCTCCTCGCGGCTGACGGAGAACCAGAACTTGATCACGTGCACGCCCGAGCGCACCAGATTGCGCTCGAACTCCGGCGCCTGCCGCATGAACTCGTTGTACTCGTCGTTGCTGCAGAAGCCCATGACCCGCTCGACGCCGGCGCGGTTGTACCAGCTGCGATCGAACAGCACGATCTCGCCAGCAGTGGGCAGGTGCTGCACATAGCGCTGGAAGTACCACTGGCCGCGTTCGACCTCGCTGGGCTTTTCCAGCGCGACGACGCGGGCGCCGCGCGGGTTCAGGTGTTCCATGAAGCGCTTGATCGTGCCGCCCTTGCCGGCGGCGTCGCGCCCTTCGAAGAGGATGATGACCTTCTGGCCGGTCTGCTTGACCCAGGCCTGCAGCTTCAGCAGTTCCACCTGCAGGCGGTACTTCTGCTTCTCGTAGGCCCGTCGCGACATCAGGTTCTTGTACGGGTAGCCGCCTTTGCGCCAGTTGGGCGCCAGCTCCTCGTCCGGGTCGACAGTGCCCTGGCGTACCGAAACCTGCAACTCCTTCAGCAGCGCCTTGCGCAGCGCCGCCGCGTCGTCCGGAGCGGCGCCGGCCACCACGGCGCGCACTGAACTGGCCAGGCTGCCGGCGGCGTTCTTGCCGACGATGTCCTTCAGCGCCTCCAGCTCGCGCGCCTGCGCCTTTTCCACCGCTTCCGCCACCGTGCGCCGTGCGATGCGTTCAGGCTTCAGCGTGCCGGTGGTGTCGCCAGCGCGCGTGCTCCGCGGGCGCGGCGTGCGAACTGCGGCAGTCTTAACGGATTTGCGCTCGGCAGCAGGGTTGTTTCGATTGGTTGCCATAGTCTTGTGACATTACGATGGATGCTCAGGGTCAGAATTCCATCGACAGGGAGTGCTGTCATTGATGCCGATCAAGTGAAGGGCCGGCACAGGCAGACGCAACCGACGAGAACGAGCCGATCGCGGAGACAAATCAGTTGTTTCGTCTGAACGAGGAATACCTTCGACCCTTGACGCTTGCCCTCATGGCTGCCGGCATCGGGCTGGCACCGTCAGCCCAGAGCCATGCGGCCTGTGAGCGGCCGGTGTTGGTGCCGGCGGCGCCGACAGGGCGCATGGTGCAGGTGGAGGGCAACGAGGTCGGCGGTGCCTTGCCTGAGCTGCTGCGCGAGATCGGGCGCGAGATTGGCTGCGAGTTCCGCTTCCCGGTGATGCCGCGTGCGCGCGTGCATCAGGAGGTGATCGAGCAAGGGCGCATGGATCTGCTGCTGCCGGCCGGCCGCAACTCGCAGCGTGATGCGGTGGCGCAGTTCGTGCCGCTGCTGCGCGAGCAGGTCGCCCTGGTCGTCCACCAGTCGGAACAGGGCAGCGCGCCAGCCAGCCTGGCCGAGCTCAGGGACCGTTCCGCATGGCGTGGCGCGCTGGTGCGCGCCTATGCCTTCAATGACGAGTACGTCGGCCTGGTCGAGGCCCTGCGCACCCAGCAGCGTGCCGATCTGGTGACCGACCCGGCCTCTGCCATGCGCATGCTGCACGCGGGACGCGTGCAGTTCAGTCTGCTGCCGCCGAGCTCGCTGCAGGATGCCGATGGGCAATGGCGGCCGGGCCTGCAACTGCTGCCGCTCGCGGGTCTGCCGGCGATGGAGTTCGGCGTCTACCTGTCCCGCAAGAGCCTGCCCAATGCGGACCGGCAGCGCATCGCCGAGGCCTTGCAGAAGGCCGTGCGCGAGGGGCGCGTGCGCGCTGCGCTGCTGCGCCACTACCCGGCCGAGCTGCTCGACTGGGCGCGGCCGCGCTGAGGCGCGGGCGGCGGCCGCTTCACGGCGCTGTCATCGTCGCCGCCTAGGCTGCGGGGCTTCCACCCCAACGCCTTTGCGCCGACAGCCATGAACCTCTCTTCGCGTCTCGATCGTCTGCTGTGTCGTCAGCCCCTGGCCGCGTTGCTTGCCGGCCTGCTGGCCAGTGGCGCCGCGCAGGCCCAGCCGGTGGCCTATCCGGCCGAGCTGGCCGGCCATGCGCTGCTGCCAGCGCGCAGCTTCGTCGCCGCGCCGAAAGACGCGCCCGAGTTCCTGCGCAGCAGCGGCAAGTTCACGTCCGCCGATGGCCGCCGCATCGACAGGCTGGAATCGGTGATGGGCAGCTCCTTCCTGTCCGACAAGAACGCGCCGCGCGCCACCGGCGTCAGCCTGCCCTTCAAGGGCCAGGCGGTGCAGGGCTTCTCGGGCATCAAGACGCTCAAGGACGGCAGCTACTGGGTGCTGACCGACAACGGCTTCGGATCGAAGGCGAACAGCGCCGATGCGATGCTGATGTTCCACCGCGTCAAGCCCGACTGGGCCAAGGGCCAGGTGCAGCGTCTGCAGACGGTGTTCCTGCACGACCCCGATCGCAAGGTACCGTTCCTGATCGTCAACGAAGCCACTGCCAAGCGCTACCTGACCGGCGCGGATTTCGACATCGAATCGATCCAGCTGATCGACGGCGAGTTCTGGTTCGGCGACGAGCTGGGCCCCTACCTGATCCGCGCCGACCGCCATGGCCGCGTGCTGGCGGTGTTCGAGACGCAGCTCGACGGCAAGACGCTGAAGTCGCCCGACCACTACAGCGTCACGACGCCGGCGGTGCCGGGCCAGTTCGCCACGCCGGTACGCCGCTCGCGCGGCTTTGAGGGCATGGCTTCCAGCACCGACGGCCAGTTCCTCTACCCGCTGCAGGAAGGCCCGCTGTGGCTGGACGGCGAGAAGAAGTGGGAGACCGACAAGGACGGCCGCGAGCTGCTGCGCGTGCTGGAATTCGACGTCAAGCGCGGCGCCTGGACCGGCCGCAGCTGGAAGTACCCGCTGGAGCTCAAGGGCAACAACATCGGCGACTTCAACATGATCGACGCCGACACCGGCCTGATCATCGAGCGCGACAACGGCGAAGGCCTGGAGGCCCATGCCTGCAAGGGCGCGCCGCAGCCCGACTGCCAGAACCTGCCGGCGCGCTTCAAGCGCGTCTACAAGGTCAGCTTCAAGGATGCCGATGCCGACGGCGTGCTGCGCAAGATCGGCTACATCGACCTGATGGACATCGCCGATGCCAAGGGCGTGGCCAAGCGCGGCAGCAGCAAGGACGGCCGCTTCAGCTTCCCCTTCGTGACGATAGAGAACGTGGACGTGGTGGATGCCGAGCACATCATCGTCGCCAACGACAACAACCTGCCGTACTCGGCCGGCCGCCAGCCCAATGTGCAGGACGACAACGAGTTCATCCTGCTGCGCGTGCCCGAGCTGCTGAAGGCGCGCTGAGGCGCCGGCCGCGGCCGCGCTCAGGCGCGGCCGAAGCTCGTGTCGATGCGGCCCAGCCGCACCATGGTCGCGCCGGGCCTGGCGCGGCCATAGGAGGGCATCACCAGCACGCAGTCGTCGTAGGCGGTGCTGAAGACGGTGTCGCCGTCCTGCGCGAAGGCGGTGCCGGCCTTGGGCAGCACGTCCAGGCCGTGCACCGGGAAGAGGAAGCGGAAGTCCTCGCTGCGTGCGGCCACCGCCTCGTCCACGCGGATCAGGCGCTGCTGGCCGGGCAGCGGCAGGCGCAGCCGCGACTCCACCCAGGCCGCGTCCAGCACGCCGGTCAGGCGCAGGAAGCGAAGCAGCGCATCGATGGCCACCACGGCGCTGGAGCGCTCCCAGTGCTGGCCGCATTCGATCAGCGCGGCGTTCTTCGCGCTGGCCGGATCGCCGAAACCGCCGCGGTCGCGCATGCGCAGGCCGGCGGGGTGGCCGGTGTCGATCAGCAGCTCGGAGGGCATGCCGAGCTGACGCGCGAACTCCGCGCCCTTGTCGAGCAGGCCGCAGACCATCAGCGGCCGGCAGGCGTCCTGCATCGAATGGATGTCGAGCAGGTAGTCGGCCGCATCGACGAAGGGGCGCAGCACGCGCGCGCGGCGCAGCTCCAGCGAGTCGCGCCGGCTGTAGAGCACCTCGTCGGCCCAGACGCGGTTGAGGTCCTCGTCCACGTAGCGCGAGGCGGCCGGGTTCGCCGGGTCGAAGCGCTGGTAGGCCTCGACATTGCCGAAGCTGAGCACCAGCCGGCCGCGCTGCGGCTGCAGCGTGCGCCCGATGCCCTGGCGGAACAGCCAGTCCAGCGCGATCGCGCCGCAGAGCTCGTTGCCATGCGTCAGCGCCTGCACCATCACCGTCGGGCCAGCGCGGCCCGAGTCGTAGACATGCACCCAGGGCACGCCGGTGGCGCTGTCGCGGTAGGGCGCGATGTCGGGGGCGTGCAGCTCGACCTGGGTCGGCATGCCGGCGGGATTGGTCTCGCTCATTTGCCGGGCTCTTCCTTGACGTCCTTCTTGTAGATCATCTCGCCCTTGTCGGTCTGCTGGTCGTCGCGGTACTCGCCTTCCCAGCGATCGCCGCTGGCCCAGCGGAACACGCCCTGGCCATGCTTCAGCCCGGCGCGCCAGCCGCCTTCGTAGCTGTCGCCGCTGGGCCAGCGGAAGCGCCCCTGGCCTTGCGGCTGACCCTGGGCGATGTCGCCCTCGTACTCGCTGCCGTCGGCATAGCGCATGCGGCCGCGGCCCTGCGGCACGCCGGCCTCCACCGGGCCTTCGTAGACATTGCCGTTGGCGAAGCGCATCACGCCGCGGCCCTGCGGCTTGTCGTTGACCCAGGTGCCGTCGAACTCCTGGCCGCTCGCCCAGCGGTAGCGGCCCTGACCGTGCGGCACGCCGTCGCGGAACTGGCCTTCGTAGCGGTCACCGCTGGCATAGGCCATCACGCCGGCACCCTGCGGCACGCCGTCGATCACCGGGCCCTCGTAGCGGTTGCCGTTGGCGAACAGCATCTGGCCGCGGCCGGTCGGCCTGTCGTCCTGCCAGTCGCCCTTGTAGCGCTGGCCGCTGGCCCAGCGCAGCTCGCCCTGGCCCTGGCGCTTGCTGCGCAGCAGTGCGCCTTCGTAGACGTCGCCATTGCTCCATTCGACGCGGCCGGTGCCGGTGACCACCTGACCAGTCTCGCGCGCGAACAGGCCCTGGTAGCGTGTGTCGCCGACACGGATGTCGATCTCGCTGGGCTTGGGCGGCGCGGCGACGGGCTCGTCGGGCTTGGTCGGCGTGGCGGTGGCCGCGGCGCTGACGCTGCTGGCCGCGCTGCCGATCGCCGAGCCGATGCTGCCGAGCAGGCCGGGGCCTTCGCTGGCCGCAGCGGTGGCGGTGGATGCGCCTGCAGCGGCGGCGCCGCGTGCGGCCGGCGCGGCGGCACTGGCTGCCGCTGGCTTGGCGCTGGGTGCCGTGGCCGCCGGAGCAGCCGCCGCCGGCGCGGTGGCCGGCTTGGCCGCTGCCGTGGCCACGGGCGCGGCGGGCGCGCTGGTCCCGGCGGGGTAGCTGGCCACCCAGGGCGTGCCGCGCTCGCGCGCCAGCGCCTGGGCATTGTTCTGCGCCAGCTCCTGCGCATTGCCCTTGCACTGGCCCACCGCGTTGCGCCACAGCGTCTCGGCTTCCATCGAGAAGCGCTGCTTGTCGGCCAGCGCCAGGCCGGCGGCGCTGTTGCGGAACTTCTGCGTGTGCTCGCGCGCACGGTCGAACAGCGGCGCGCAGTGCTCGGCGTTGTGGCCGTCGATCTCGCTCTGTGCGTGGCGCTGCTTGGCAATCTGCTGCTGCTGGCCGCTGCATTGTTCGGCGGCCAACTCCCACATGGTCTCGGCCTTGCGATAGAGCGCGCCGGCATCGCTCCAGCGGCGCTCGCCGAAGGCCTGGCGCGCCAGGTCCTGTAGCGCGGTGGCGTCGCGGTGCGCGCCCTCGCAGGCGGCGCCGGCTGCCTGGCGTTCGGCCAGTGCGGCGCGCTGCTTCTGGCCATCGGCCAGGTGGCGGCTGGCGCGCTCCTTGGCGCGGTCTTCGCAGCGCTGCACGGCGGCGGTCCACAGCGCCAGTGCCTCGTCGAGCTGCTGGATCTGCACGTCCAGGTCGCGCTTGAGCGTCTGCGCCGTGGTGGCGCGCAGGTCGGCGGCAATGGCGCGTGCGGTGAGCATCGCGCAGCTCGGCGGAGGCGGCGGCGCCGGCGCGGCAGCCGAGGCCGCCGGCGCGGTTGCGGATGCCGCGCCCTCGCTGGGCATGCTCAGTGCGGCGTCGGACGCGGCCGGTGCGGGGGGCATCTGAGCGCGCACTGTGGGCGTCAGCGCGAGCGTCAGCAGCAGGGCCAGCGCGGGGGCGAGAGGGTTCATGGCTTGCGGGGAGCGGCAGAGGATTCGGCGGGGATGTCCAGCATCGCGTCGATCAGTCCACGCGAGAAACGGCCGGCGCCGGGATCGTTGGGGTCTTCGAAGGAGAAGGCCTCTGGTGCGGAGGCCAGCGGCATCGCGCCGATCTCGTTGGCCAGCTCGTCGGGCCTGAAGCCCTGCAGGATGGCGAGCACCTCGCCCTCGAGGCCCTTGGCCTGCGCGACCTTGTTCAGCGCGGTCAGCCGCTCGGCGTCGAAGATCAGCGTATTGGCGGTGAGGCTGCGCTCGACCATCTTCTGGTGCAGCGTGAAGCCGGCCAGCGGGTTGGCGCCGAGCTTGCCCATGCGCTCGAAGGCCCAGCGGTCCGCGTCGTCGAACACCGTGGCGCCGATCCGTGCCACGCCGCTGAGCGAGCCGCGGTTCGCGGCGGCCTGCTGCAGCGCATCGACCACCTGCGCCTTGGTCAGCTGTTGCGCGGCATCGACCAGACCTTCGCGGATTCTCTGCATGGCCAGCGCCTTGCCCTGCTCGATCAGCTGCTGCTTGAGCACCTCGGTGGCGACGGTGGCCGCGGCGGACTTGGCAGCACTGATCGCCGCATTGGCCGCCAGCGCAGCGCCCTGCAGGCCGGAGGCCAGCGTGACCAGGTTGTAGAGCGTGCCGGCGATCTTGGTGCCGTAGTGGTAGGTCTTCATGCGCGCGCCGCCCTCCTCGGACAGGCCCTGCGTCCACAGCACGGCCCACAGCGCTTCGTCCTCGCTCGGGTCGGCACGGGTGATCTCCAGCGGGTGCAGGCTGAGCAGCCAGTGATAGTCCTGCAGCTTGGGCGTGTTCGGCGGCGCCAGCCGCGCATAGCCGCGGCAGACCTTGAAGGGTTTCAGCGTCGCGCTCTTGCCATCGGCCAACTGCACCGCGAAGGGCTTGCCCTCGTCGCGGTACTCAGCCAGGCGCTCGAGCAGCTTCTGGCTGTCGTCGCTGGCCGAGCCAGCGATTCTGACGATGCGCTCGCCGACCTGCAGCGGCGCGTCGGCGCTGGCGGCCACGACGGTGAGCCGCTCGTCCACGCCCAGGCCGCGCACCCAGGCGACGCGGTCGTTGTCGCTCCAGCCCTGGCTGGTGGCCACCGCGATCGGCAGTTCCCACTGCGTGTCGCAGTCGCTGTCCTTCAGCGCGCCGCTGCGCACGATGGCCGGACGCAGCGCGCGCTCGCCGGCACCATAGGCGCGGATATTGCCGAGCAGCACCTCGTCGACCTTGCGACCGTCATCAACGGTGTACTTGGGGCCGGCGCAGCCGGCCAGCAACAGGGACAGCACGAGACAGCTGACCGGGGCACGCCAGCGCGGAGACGGTCGGGGCAGGGCAGACATCGAGGGTCTTGGACGATGCGAGGTTGCCCGGCAGTTTAGGCGCCGCCATCGCCCGGCATGGGGCAATCGCGCCACCTGTTGACGGGGCGCCTCAGAACTTGCCCACAGGGCTCAGGTCGGCGAAGCCGGCGTCGGCCTGCTTGCTCTTCCAGGCCATGATGGCCTGGCCCATCTCGGCGGTGTCGAAGACCGCGCTCTGCAGCACGCTCATATGCGCCAGCGAAGCGGCCACGCCATGGTCGCGCGCATGGTTGAGCGCAAGCTTGCTGGTGGCCATCGCCAGCGGGGACTTGGATGCGATCTGCGCGGCGAGCTTCATCGCATGATCGAGCAGGGCCTCAGGGTCGGGCAACACGGTATTGACCAGGCCGACGGCCAGTGCGCGCTCGGCGGGCAGCCGTTCGCCGGTGTAGGCCAGCTCGCGCGCCAGCCCCTGCGGGATCAGGCGCTGCAGGCGCTGCAGGATGCCCAGGTCGGCCGCCATGCCGATATTGATCTCCTGCACGCTGAAGAAGGCGTCGGCACTGCAGACGCGGATGTCGCAGGCTGCGGCGAGGTCGAAGCCGCCACCGATGCAGCCGCCCTGCACGGCACAGATCACCGGAAAGCGCGCCTCGTCGAGCACGCTGAAGCAGTCCATCAGCGCGCGTAGCGAATCCTGGAAGCTCAGCCGCGCGCGCGGACTGCTGGTGTCGAGCACCGCACCCTGGCCGGCGAAGGTGTCCAGCGCCATGCCGGCGCTGAAGTGCTTGCCGGTGGAGGAGATCACCAGCACCCGTGTGCGGCCCTCGTCGTGCAGGCGGCGCACCGCATCGCGCAGCGCCGGAAAGAAGGTCGGCGCCATCGTGTTCATGCGCTCGGGGCGGTTGAGCTGCAGATGGGCGACGCCCTGGGGCGACTGGGCGAGCGTGAAGAATTCGTTCATGGCTTGGGGTCCCTATTGATCACTGCTTGTGCGTGCACAGTGGCGTAGCTTACTCAGGGGACGGCCACGGTCTATCCGCTGCGCGACACAAGCAGGCGCTTGCGTACTTTTACTGAAAGGGGAACACCGGGTGCGTGTAGCGGGGTGGCCTGCCTACACTGCAGACGATGCGTACTCTGAGAACCAGCGACGGTCTGCCCCTGCACTGGCGGCAATGGAGCAAGCCCGGCATGGATCCGGCGCGTGGCACGGTGCTGCTGGTGCATGGCTTGGGTGAGCATGTCGGGCGTTATGAGCATCTCGCCGCTCAACTCAACGACTGGGGCTGGCATGTGGTCGGCCACGACCAGCGCGGCCACGGCGCTTCGGGCGGTGCGCGCGGCGACATTCCTGCCGCGGACAGCCTGCTGCTCGATCTGGCGCTGGTGATCGACGAGTTGCGTGCCGATGCGCAGCTGGGCGCCGGTCCGCTGGTGCTGCTGGGGCACAGCATGGGCGGCCTGGTAGCGGCACGCTTCGTCGCGGGCGGCCTGTCGGTCAATCATGGCGGCGTGCTGCCGGCCTGGTTCCGGCCTGTGGATGCGCTGGTGCTGAGTTCGCCTGCGCTGGACCCGGGCATGTCTCCCTTCCAGAAACTGCTGCTCGCGGTCGCGCATCCGCTGCTGCCGCATCTGGCGGTGGGCAACGGGCTGAAGCCCGCCTGGATCTCGCGCGATGCGGCGGTGGTGCAGGCCTACAAGAACGACCCGCTGGTGCACGACCGGGTCACGCCGGCTCTTGCCCGGCTGATCGCCGACGAGGGCCGCACGGTGATCGAGCATGCGCCGGCCTGGGTGGTGCCGACCCTGCTGATGTGGGCCGGTGCGGACCGCTGCATTGCGCCGGCAGGCAGTGCTGCCTTCCTGGCCCAGGCGCCGACCACGGTGGTGCAGGGCCACGAGTTTGCCGCGCTCTATCACGAGATCTTCAACGAGCCGGAGCGCGAGCTGGTCTTCGCGCGGTTGCGCCGTTGGCTGGATGCGCGCTTTCCGCACGGCCGCTGAGCCTTGCAGTGCGGCGCGCTGGGTAAACTGCCGGCTCACCCGCCACGAGCTGGAGACCGCCATGAATGCACGCGACCCCGCACTGCCCCTGCAAGCCGATGAAGCCAGCGCGATCGGCGCCTATGCCGAACGTGTCTGGGACGAGGAGATCGTCCCGGCGCTGACCGACTACATCGCCATTCCCGCCAAAAGCCCGATGTTCGACGCCGACTGGGCCAGGAACGGCCATCTGGAGAAGGTGGTGCGTGACGCGGCGAGCTGGGTGGAAAGCAAGAAGGTGGCCGGTCTCAAGCTCGAGGTGGTGCGCATCGAGGGCCGCACGCCGGTGATCTTCTTCGAGGTGCCGGCCACCAAGAGCGGCTGCACGGACACCATCGTGCTGTACGGCCACCTCGACAAGCAGCCCGAGTTCAACGGCTGGCGCAGCGACCTCGGGCCCTGGACGCCCAAGTACGAGAACGGCCTGCTCTACGGCCGCGGCGGCGCCGACGACGGCTATGCGGTCTATGCCTCGCTGACCGCGATCATGGCTCTGGACAAGCAGGGCATTCCGCGGCCGCGCTGCGTCGGCATCATCGAAACCTGCGAGGAAAGCGGCTCCTTCGACCTGCCGGCCTATATCGACGCGCTGAAGGCTCGGCTGGGCAATGTCTCGCTGGTGGTCTGCCTGGATTCGGGCGCCGGCAACTACGAGCAGCTCTGGCTGACGACCTCGTTGCGCGGCATGGTCAGCGGCGTGCTGAAGGTCGAGGTGCTCACCGAGGGCATCCATTCGGGCGACGCCTCCGGCCTGGTGCCGTCGAGCTTCCGCATCCTGCGCCAGGTGCTCGACCGGCTGGAGGACAGCAAGACCGGCCGGCTGCTGCCCGAGAGCTTCCATTGCGAAATCCCGACGCAGCGTGTCGAGCAGGCGCGCGCCGCCGCGGCGATCCTCAAGGACGAGGTGTGGAAGCGTTATCCCTGGGCCTGCGGCGCCGATGGCGGCCCGGTGCTGCCGATGACCCAGGATCCGGTCGAGGCGCTGCTGAACCGTACCTGGCGCCCGACGCTGTCGGTCACCGGCGTCGATGGCTTCCCCGAGCTGAAGAGCGCCGGCAATGTGCTGCGTCCCTACACGGCCTTCAAGCTCTCGCTGCGTCTGCCGCCGCTGATCGATGGCAACCAGGCGGCGCTGGAACTCAAGGCCCTGTTGGAAGACAACGCGCCCTACAACGCCAAGGTCACCTTCGTGCCCGATGGCCGGGCTGGCGCCTACGGCGCGACCGGCTGGAACACGCCCGAGCTGTCGCCCTGGCTGGAGACGGCGCTGAACGAGGCCAGTCAGACCCATTTCGGCGCGCCGCTGGGCTATATCGGCCAGGGCGGCACGATCCCCTTGATGAGCATGCTGCAGAAGGGCTTCCCGAAGGCGCAGATGATGGTCTGCGGCGTGCTCGGTCCGAAGAGCAATGCCCACGGCCCCAATGAGTTCCTGCATGTGCCTTACGGCAAGAGGCTCACCGCCGCCGTGGCGCAGGTGATGGCGGCGCACCCCTGAGTTGCCGCGCCGACGCGGCTGAACGAACAAGGGCGGGATCTCGAGATCCCGCCCTTGTGCATTGATGGGACAGCAGCCGCCGGCTTACAGCAGCATGCGCAGATGAGCCTGGGACTGCAGCAGCGGCGGCAGGCAATGGTCGACAAGCTGGTCCATGCTCATGCGTGAGGCATGGACGCTGACGCTCATCGCCGCTACCACCTCGCCGCGGTAGTTCTTCAGCGGCACGGCCACGGTGCGCAAGCCCATTTCCAGTTCCTGATCCACGCAGGCATAGCCCAGCGAGCGGATGCGCGCGATCTCGTTGCGCAGCCTCTCGGGCTGGGTGATGGTATGGGGCGTCAGAGGCCGAAGCTCCTGGCGCGCGATCCAGTCGTCGACATCGGTCTGCGGCAGCGCTGCCAGCATGGCGCGGCCGGTGCCGGCGCAATAGGCCGGCACGCGCGTGCCGGGCTGCAGCACCGGCGACACGGCACGGCCGGCGCTGGTGGCGGAGATGCAGATCACGTCGTTGCCATCGAGAACGCCAGCGCCGCTGGCCTCCTTCATCGCATAGGCCAGCTTGTGCAGCTCGGGTTCCACCAGCCGCGGCAGGCGGGCCGAGTGCATATAGCTCTGCCCGAGGCGCAGCACCCGGGGCGTGAGGGCGAACATCTTGCGGTCCTGCGAGACGAAGCCCAGATGGGTCAGCGTGAGCAGGTAGCGGCGGGCGGCGGCCCGGGTCAGCCCGGTGCGTGCCGCGACCTCGCTGATCGTCAAGCGCGGGCGCTCCTGATCGAAGGCCTCGATCACCGCCAGGCCTTTTTCGAGGCCGGCCACGAGGTCGCGCTTGAGCGGGCCGCGGGTTTCGCTGTCGGAGGAGGGGCTGGCTGCCGCGATTGCGGCCAGATCATCTAGGGCACGGGCTGCAGACATGGGTGGCGCTTCGAAAGGGGCGATAGGCGCCCGGCTGTGCGCTAGCCGGGCGGGACTCCTTCACTATAGGGGGGGCGTTTGCGCATCTGCGTACGCAAAAACCGGAATTTCGGGCGCATGGCGCACATTTGCCGGCGGCCCGGTGGGGCTGACCGCTCCGCCCATCCCCCTTCGGTCAGACGCGCTCGACGATCAAGGCAATGCCCTGGCCCACGCCGATGCACATCGTGCACAGGCCGTAGCGACCGCCGCTGCGCTGCAGCTGGTTCACCGCCGTCATCACCAGGCGGGCGCCGCTGGCACCCAGCGGGTGGCCCAGCGCGATGGCGCCGCCATTTGGATTCACGCGCGGGTCGTCGTCCTGCAGGCCGAGGTCGCGCAGCACCGCCAGGCCCTGGGCGGCGAAGGCCTCGTTGAGCTCGATCACGTCCATCTGCGCCAGGCTCAGGCCAGTGAGTTCGAGCACGCGGCGCGTTGCCGGTGCCGGGCCTATGCCCATGATGCGCGGCGCCACGCCGGCGGTGGCCATGCCGACCACGCGGGCGCGCGGCGTCAGACCATGGCGCTTGGCGGCGGCTTCGCTGGCGATCAGCATCGCCACCGCGCCGTCGTTGACGCCCGAGGCGTTGCCGGCGGTCACCGTGCCGTCGGGGCGCACCACGCCCTTGAGCTTGGCCAGTGCTTCGAGGCTGGTCTCGCGCGGGTGCTCGTCGCGGCTGACGACGACCGCGTCGCCCTTCTTCTGCGGGATCGTCACCGGGCAGATCTCGGCGTCGAAAAAGCCGGCCTTCTGCGCGGCCACCGCCTTGAGCTGGCTCGCAAGAGCCATACGGTCCTGCGCCTCGCGTTCGATCTTGAAGTCGGTGGCGACGTTCTCCGCGGTCTCGGGCATCGAGTCGACGCCGTACTTCTCCTTCATCAGCTTGTTGACGAAGCGCCAGCCGATGGTGGTGTCGTAGATCGCGTTGCTGCGCGAGAAGGCGCTCTCGGCCTTGGGCATCACGAAGGGCGCGCGGCTCATGCTCTCCACGCCGCCGGCGATCATCAGCTCGGCCTCGCCGGCACGGATGGCGCGCGCGGCAGTGCCGACCGCGTCCATGCCCGAGCCGCACAGGCGGTTGATCGTCGCGCCGGGCACGCCGATGGGCAGGCCGGCGAGCAGCGCGGCCATGCGTGCGACGTTGCGGTTGTCCTCGCCGGCCTGGTTGGCGCAGCCGTAGAGCACGTCGGCCACGGCCTCCCAGTCGACCTTGGTGTTGCGCTCCATCAGCGCGCGAAGGGGCATGGCACCGAGGTCGTCGGTGCGCACCGAGGAGAGGGCGCCGCCGTAGCGGCCGATGGGGGTGCGTTGCGCGTCGCAGATGAAGGCGTGCTGGGTCATGGCTTGTGCTCCTGTGCTGTTGTCTGTTGTGAGTGGTTTGTCATGCCGCTCCGCGGGCGAGCAGCGGCACGCCGCTGAGCGCCTGCAGGCTGGCGTGGTCCAGTCCGTCGACGCAGTCGACGACGCGCAGGCCCTGCGGCGTGACGTCGAGTACGGCGAGGTCGCTGTAGATGCGTGCGACGCAGGCCGGCGCCGTCAGCGGATAGCTGCACTGCGCGACGATCTTGCTGTGGCCCTGCTTGCTCAGGTGCTCCATCATCACGTAGGTCTTCTTCGCGCCGATGGCCAGGTCCATCGCGCCGCCGACCGCGGGGATCGCGTCGGGCGCGCCGGTGTGCCAGTTGGCCAGGTCGCCGGTGACGGAGACCTGGAAGGCGCCGAGCACGCACAGGTCCAGGTGACCGCCGCGCATCATCGCGAAGCTGTCGGCGTGGTGGAAGAAGCAGCCTCCGGGGCGCAGCGTGACGGGCTGCTTGCCGGCGTTGATGAGGTCGTAGTCTTCATCGCCGGCAGGCGGCGGCGGACCCATGCCGAGCACGCCGTTCTCGCTGTGAAAGATCACCTCGCGCTCGGCCGGGATGTGCGCGGCCACCAGCGTGGGCAGGCCGATGCCGAGGTTGACGACGGCGCCCTCGGGAATGTCGCGCGCAACGCGCGCGGCCATCTGCTCGCGTGTCCAGGGCGTGTAGTTGACGGTGACGCTCATCTCAGCTCCTGGCGGCGTTGCCGCCGGCACGGGCAGGCCTGAAGGCGATCGGTACGACGCGTTGCACGAAGATGCCCGGCGTGACGACGGCCTCGGGGTCCAGCGTGCCCAGCGGCACGAGTTCGTGCACGGTGGCGATGGTGGTGCGCGCGGCCATCGCCATGATGGGGCCGAAGTTGCGCGCCGTCATGCGGTAGCAGAGATTGCCCCAGCGGTCACCGCGCTCGGCCTTGATCAGTGCGAAGTCGGCATGGATGGGGTACTCGAGTACCTGGCCGCGGCCGTTGATGATGCGTGTCTCCTTGCCCTCGGCCAACTGCGTGCCGTAGCCGGTGGGCGTGAAGAAGGCACCAATGCCGGCGCCGGCGGCACGGATGCGCTCGGCCAGATTGCCCTGCGGCACCAGTTCCAGCTCGATCTTGCCGGCACGGTAGAGGCGGTCGAAATGGTGCGAGTCGACCTGCCGAGGAAAGGAGCAAATGATCTTGCGCACGCGGCCGGCGCCGATCAGCGCGGCCAGGCCGGTGTCGCCGTTGCCGGCGTTGTTGTTCACCACGGTCAGCTCGCGCGCGCCCTGCTCGAGCAGAGCCTCGATCAGTTCGTCGGGAAGGCCGGCCGTGCCGAAGCCGCCGATCATCACTGTCGAGCCGTCGCGCACATCGGCAAGCGCCTGCTGTGGCGTCGGACAAGTCTTGTCGATCATGGCGTGATGTAGTGGTTGTTCGTATATAGAACCTGTGTTCTATATTTCACGAGGACTGTCCCTTTTGATGCACAAGAGGTCAAGTGGGGCGCGTGACAATTCGCACGTAAATTTGTTTGCCTTGCAAGCAGATGCACGAAATGCGCTTTGTTCACTCAAGAAGGGCGGGCAGATGGACGATGCTGCTCCCGAAAGCGCCTGAAAGGCCTAGCAGGCGGTAGGTACAAAATGAAGGACAGGTCTTCGGAACCCCTGATCGACGTCAGCCAGCTGAAGGTTGGCATGTTCATCCATCTCGACTTGGGGTGGATGTCGCATCCCTTTCCGCTGAGCAGCTTCAAGCTGAGCTCGGAAGAGCAGCTGGCGACCATTCGCCGCCTTGGAATTGCGCAGGTGCGCTGGAGTCCGGGCAAAAGCGATTTGCAGACCGACGCAACGCCGGTGCCGGTGCCGCAGGAAGCGGCGGCGGGATTGGCTGGCGCCGATCCCCTGCAGGCTCAGCGCGACGCGCACCGGCGTGCGCTGGCTGCCCAGCGTGCTGCGCTCAACCTCTGTGAGAAGCAGTATGGCGAGGCGGCTGCGGCCTATCGACAGGCTGTCGAGCTGATGCCGAGCCACCCGCAGGGGACGCGCGAACAGACCGTGGCCCTGACCGGCGCGATGCTCGACAAGATGCTGGTCGAGGGCGACATCAGCATCCGGCTGCTCAACGAAAGCGCTGGCGATCGCGGCACCGCGCATGCGCTGAATGTGTCGATCATCTCGCTGCTGCTGGGGCGCGCCTTCGGCCTGGGGCGCGAGGAGCTGATGGATCTGGGTGTCGGGGCCTTGCTGCATGACATCGGCAAGCAGGAATTGCCGGCGCGCGTGCGACACCGTGACGAGAGCTTCACGCTGCCCGAGACGCAGCTCTATCAACAGCACGTGACCAAGGGCGTGGCGTTGGGGCAGCAGATGGGCTTGTCCGCCGGCCAGCTGCTGGTGATTGCCCAGCACCACGAAAACGCCGATGGCAGTGGCTTCCCTCAGCGCATCAATGTCGACCGCATGAGTGCGGCCTCGCGCATTGTGGCGTTGGTCAACCGGTTCGACGGCCTGTGCAATCCGCTGGTGACGTCCAAGGCTATGACGCCCCACGAGGCGCTTTCGCTGATGTTTGCGCAGGGACGCAACCGCTTCGATGCGACCATGCTGAACGCATTCATCCGCATGATGGGCGTCTATCCGCCGGGCTCGGCGGTGCAGCTGACCGACGACCGCTATGCGCTGGTCGTCGCGGTGAACTCCTCGCGTCCGCTCAAGCCCAAGGTGATGGTTCACGATCCCAAGGTGCCGCGTGAGGACGCTCTGATCGTCAATCTTGAAGATCACTCTGACCTGGGCATCCGGCGCAGCCTCAAGCCCAGTCTGTTGCCGCGCGACGCCTTGCAGTACCTGACCCCGCGCACCCGGGTGGCCTACTTCTTCGAGAGCGCGGCCACCTCACCCGTGGGGGAGATGGCTGCGTGATCAAAGCCCTGCTCAAGTCGCCAGCGCCGCCGCTGGTGGACCAATACCAGCCTCTGCTGGATGGTCTGCAGGAGGCGGTGTATCTGGTCGATGCGGGCACGAACGCGCTGCTGGCCATCAATGACGCCGCCGCCCAGCTGATGGGCGCCGGTGCAGGCTCGCTGCTAGGCATGTCCATGCAATCGCTGGCCTGCACGACGGAGGACGCGATCTTCTGGAGCGAGGCGGCAGCAGGTCTGCGCGAGGGGCTGCACTCCGACACCCTGATGCGCCGTGCTGACGGGCAGACCCTCTGGGTGTCGCGGCGCATCAGCTTTGTGCCGCAGCCGGGCAGCGCCGGACTCTGGATGGTGGCCATCCAGGATCAGACGCGCCAGCGGCAGCAGGATGAGGACCGCGAGACCTTGCTGGCCGAGCTGCGTGCGACGCTGGAGTCGACCGCCGACGGCATCCTCGTCATCGACCTGGCTGGGCGCATGCGCAGCTTCAATCAGCGTTTCGCCTCGCTCTGGGGCATTCCCGAGGACCTGCTGCTGGAGCGCGATGACGAGGCCGTGCAGGCCTGGATGCGTCGCAGCGTCGTCGATGCCGGCAGCTATGAGAGCCGCCTGGCGGCAATCCAGGATGCGCCGCTGCTGCAGACCAGCGATGTGATCAGACTGCACGACGGCCGTGTGCTGGAGCGCGTCTCCCAGCCGCAGTGGAGCCGTGGTCGGCCGATCGGGCGCGTGTACTCCTTCCGCGACCTGAGCGAGAAGCTGGCGGCGAACCAGCGCATCGAAGAGCTGGCGCATTCGGACATGCTCACCGGCCTGCCCAACCGGCGTGCGCTGGCCGAGCGGCTCGACTACGCGCAGGCGATCGCGCGCCGCGACGGCCAGTCTTTCGCGCTGCTGGATGTGGATCTCGATCGCTTCAAACAGATCAATGGCACGCTCGGCCACAGCTATGGCGATCGCGTGCTCAAGGAAGTGGCGCTGCGTCTGAAGGATTGCCTGCGCGAGGTGGACACCGTGGCGCGCCTGGGCGGCGATGACTTTGCGCTGCTCATCCACCAGGCCGATGCGCGAGCCGCCGAGTTGGCCGCTCGGCGCGTGCAGGAGGCGATGTCGCGCCCGTTCAGTTTCGACACGCTGAACTTCACCGTGACCTGCAGCATCGGTATCGCGCTCTTCCCGGGAGATGGCGCGACGGTCGAGGAGCTGATGGCCAGCGCCGAGCGTGCGATGCACTGGGTGAAGGAAAGCGGGCGTGGCGACTTCCGTTTCCACCAGCCGCGCAAGGACGTGGACCTGCTCTCGCGCATGCGCCTGGACCATGCGATGCGCCAGGCCTTGCAGGAGGACCGCTTCAAGCTGTTTTTCCAGCCCCAGGTCGATCTGGCCGATGGTCGCGTCATCGGCGCCGAGGCGCTGATCCGCTGGCACGACCCGGTTCGCGGCGATATCTCGCCGGCCGAGTTCATCCCGGTGGCCGAGGAGAGCGGCTTTGTCACCGCGATCGGCGACTGGGTGCTGCAGCGTGCAGTGAAGCAGGCGTCCGCCTGGCTGCGCAAGGGCCGACGCATGCCGGTGGCGGTCAATGTGTCGGCCTTGCAGTTCCAGCAGCCGCAGTTCGTCGATCGGGTGGCTGCCGTGCTGCGCGAGCATGAGCTGCCGCCGGAGCTGCTCGAGCTGGAGCTGACCGAAGGCATCCTGCTGCGCGATGCGGACGAGGCGCTGTTGCGCCTCGAGGCGCTCGATGCGCTGGGCGTGTGCATGTCCATCGACGACTTCGGCACCGGGTATTCCAGCCTCGGCTACCTGAAGCGCTTCCCGATCCAGCGCCTGAAGATCGACCGCAGCTTCGTCAAGGGGCTACCCAGCGACGAGAGCGACGCTGGCATCGTCAATGCCGTCGTGCAGATGGGCCGGGCGCTGCATCTCTCGGTGATTGCCGAAGGTGTGGAAACCGCAGAGCAGCAGGAGTTCCTCAGGCGCTGCGGCTGCCACGAGTTCCAGGGCTATCTTTTCGCGCCGGCACTGGACGCTCAGGCCTTCGAGCAACTCGTCTGGCGCGCCCCGACCGTGGCTGCTGTCGCGCCCATGCCGCCGGCCCGACCGGCGCTGGCGCCGGCGCGCCTGATGCGCGGCGGCTGAGGACTTGCCCGGGCCGTATCTGCGGCCGAAAGCCTCCACAATACCCTCCAGCTCACAGGAGGGTACGTGCTCTACAAGTTCAGATCCAAGGCAGCTGCCGACGTCATCATGATGGGTGCGGCAGGCGACCAGTTGCTCCGTCTGCTCGGGCGCGAGCCGTCTGCCAGCGGCATCGTGCTGGCCGCACAGTTGCCTGCGGCGATTGCCGAGCTCGAGCGGGCGGTGGCCGAGGACGAGGCCGAGTTTGCTCGCCTGCAGCTGGAGGCCGAGGAGCGCGGCGAACCTGTGCCGCAACGTCAGGGCGTCAGTCTGCGGCAGCGAGCCTGGCCGGTGTTGGAGCTGATGCGACGCAGCCTGGCGGCTGGCCAGGACGTGGTCTGGGGCGTCTGAGCATGGACGCTCTCGACCGGGTCACGACGGTGCTCGCAGTGCGTCATGGCGAGACGGCCTGGAATCGCGAGACCCGCATCCAGGGGCAGCTCGACATTCCGCTGAACGCGCTAGGCCGGGCCCAGGCGCAGCGGCTCGCGCAAGCCCTGGCCGATCAGCCCATCGATGTGATCTATGCCAGCGACCTGGGGCGCGCCGATGAGACGGCGCGCATCGTGGCCGAGCTGCTGGGCCTGGAGGTGCGCAGCGACCCGGGCCTGCGCGAGCGCGCCTTCGGCGTCTTCGAGGGCAAGACCTGGGCGGAGATCGAGGAGCGCTGGCCCGCCGAGAGCGAGCGCTGGCGACGCCGCGATCCGGAATTCGGCGCCGCAGGCGGTGAGAGCCTGCAGGACTTCTATGCGCGCGCCGTGGCGGCCGCGCAGCGGCTGGCGGCCGCTCATCCTGGCCAGAGCGTGCTGCTGGTCGCGCACGGCGGTGTGCTCGACTGCCTCTACCGCGCCGCGGCCCGTCAGCCTTTGCAGGCGCCGCGCACCTGGCTGCTCGGCAACGCCACGATCAACCGCCTGCTCTACACCGGACAGGATTTCAACCTCGTCGGCTGGAATGACGACAAGCACCTCGAGGGCTTGAGCCTGGACGAGGCAGCGGCCTGAACGCTGCAGGCCCACGACAAGAGTTCCAAGGAGCGAGCCCCCATGCGTCCTGAGCAGATCATCGTCTTCGCCACGCCGGTCTTCTTTCTGCTCATCGGCATCGAGTATCTGGTCGGCCGCTGGCGCAGGCGCAACACCTACCGTCTGGCGGATGCGATGTCCAGCATCGGGCTGGGCATGCTCAGCCAGGTGGTTGGTGTCGGCACCAAGCTTTTCACTCTGGGCATCTATGTCTGGGTCTATGAGCACGCGGCGCTGCTACGCCTGCCGGATGACGCGGTCTGGGTGTGGGTTGCCGGCCTGCTGCTGTACGACTTCCTCTATTACTGGTACCACCGCTTCGGTCACGAAGTGGCATTGCTGTGGGCGGCCCATGCGGTGCATCACCAGAGCGAGGACTACAACCTGTCCACCGCACTGCGCCAGACCAGCAGCGGCTGGATCGTCGGCTGGGTGTTCTACCTGCCGATGGCGCTGCTGGGCTTCTCGCCGCTGGTGTTCGCCGTGGTTGCGCTGATCGATCTGCTCTACCAGTACTGGGTGCACACGCAGCAGATCGGGCGGCTGGGCTGGTTCGATCGCTGGTTCTGCTCGCCCTCCAACCACCGCGTGCATCACGCGGTCAACGAGGTCTATATCGACAAGAACTACGGTGGCATCCTCATCATCTGGGATCGCTTGTTCGGCACCTTTCAGGATGAGCTCGATGAGGTGCCCTGCGTCTACGGCACCAAGGAGCCGCTGCGCAGCTGGAATCCGTGGACGGCCAACACCACCGTCTATGTTGGGTTGTGGCGCAAGATGCGCGCGGCGCGCGGCTGGCGCAACAAGCTTGCCGCCTGGTTTGCCTCCGCAGGATGGCAGCCCGAGGCCGGTCTGCCGCCAGCGCCCGCATCCAGCGAGGCGCAGGATCTTGCGTCGCGTCAGCGCTACGACCCGCAGCCGGGGTCGGTGCGGCTGGCCTTGGCTGCTGCGCTGTTCCTCATGCTGCTGGGTGCGACGGCGGCCTTCCTGTGGTGGGCTCACACGCTGGGGCCGCTGGGCTGGCTCGGGGCGACGCTTTCCATGACTCTGGGTCTTGTCGGCGTGGCGAAGCTCTGTGAACCTGCGACATCCCACGCATAGCAGGTACCTGTTGCAATTTCGCGTCGATGCTTATCGGGAATTACCCGCAGCTCCTATACTGCCCTTCGCTCTCATGCCCGTCGTCTTGCCGACGCGGGCGAGGTCGAAACATCTTTCAAAGGGTAAACGATGAAGAAGATCGCACTCGTGGCTGCTATGGCAGCCCTGTCCAGCGCCGCTTTCGCGCAAAGCAGCGTGAATATCTACGGCCGCTTCAACGCTACGGTCGAAAGCCAGAAGGAAGGCAATGCCGACCGCAAGACCGTCGTCGCCAACAACGCTTCGCGTATCGGCTTCAAGGGCACGGAAGACCTGGGCGGTGGCCTGAAGGCGTCGTTCGTGCTGGAGCATGGCTTCAATGTCGACGAAGGCAAGGCCACCGGCAATATGTGGAACCGTGAGTCGTCCGTGCAACTGGCCGGCGCCTTCGGTGCTGTCCGTCTGGGCAACTGGACCCCGGGCTCGTACTTCGCCACCGCTGACTACGTCAGCATGCACAACCACGACACCGGCTCGTCGGAAGACAAGCTGTACAGCGGCAACGGCTGGGCGACCACCAACAAGATCGCTTACTTCACCCCGACGGTGAACGGCTTCAACGCCGAGGTGGCTATGTCCCTGGGCGAAGGCGCTCAGAAGCGCGCTTACGATCTGGCCGGCAACTACCAGGCTGGCGCTCTGCACCTGGGCGCAGGCTATGCCAAGCGTGGTGACGTGAACCAGTTCGCTCTGCGCGGCCTGTACGAGATGGGCGCGTTCACGGTTGGCGGCTACTACCAGCGTGCTGACGATGGCGCGACCACGCGCGACATCTATCGCCTGGCTGGCATGTATGTGATGGGCGCTTCCGAGTTCCACCTGAACTACGGCAATGCCGAGAAGTTCAACGCTGCTGGCAGCGCCAGCCAGTACACGCTGGGCTACAACTACAACCTGAGCAAGCGCACCAAGCTGTACGGCTACTACACCGCCGTCGACGCCAAGAACAAGGCGTCGGACTTCAGCTCGCTGGCTGCTGGCATCCGCCACAACTTCTGATCGAACCTCGATCGGAAATGAAAAAAGCGACCCTCGGGTCGCTTTTTTCTTGGCTGAATCGCTGGGCGCAGTCGGCTATTCGTCGAACAACTGCCCGGCGCTCTTGGGTGGCGTCAGGCCCAGGTGCCGATAGGCGGCCAAGGTGGCGATGCGCCCGCGCGGCGTGCGCTGCAGGAAACCCTGCTGGATCAGGTAAGGCTCGATCACATCCTCGATCGTGCCGCTCTCCTCGCCGATCGCGGCGGCGACGTTGTCCAGGCCGACCGGCCCGCCGTCGAAGCGGTGCACCACCGCCTCGAGCAGCTTGCGGTCCATCAGGTCGAAGCCCTGCGGATCGACATCCAGCATGGCCAGCGCCTTGTCGGCCATGGTCTTGCTGATGCGGCCGTCGCCCTTGACCTCGGCATAGTCGCGCACGCGGCGCAGCAGCCGGTTCGCGATGCGGGGCGTGCCGCGCGAGCGGCGCGCCACTTCCAGTGCGCCCTCTGGATCGATGGGTGCATTGAGCAGCCCGGCCGAGCGCGTGACGATGCGCTGCAGTTCCTCGGCGTTGTAGAACTCCAGTCGCGCGACGATGCCGAAGCGGTCGCGCAGCGGGTTGGTCAGCATGCCGGCGCGCGTGGTGGCACCGACCAGCGTGAAGGGCTGCAGGTCCAGCTTGATCGAGCGCGCCGCCGGGCCCTCGCCGATCATGATGTCGATCTGGTAATCCTCCAATGCCGGGTAGAGGATCTCCTCGACCACCGGCGAGAGTCGGTGGATCTCGTCGATGAAGAGCACATCGTTCTTCTCGAGATTGGTCAGGATGGCGGCCAGGTCCTTGGGCTTTTCCAGCACCGGTCCGGAGGTCTGGCGCAGGTTCACGCCCAGTTCAGCGGCAATGATGTGCGACAGCGTAGTCTTGCCCAGCCCGGGCGGGCCAAACAGCAGCACATGGTCCAGCGCTTCGCTGCGCTTGCGCGCGGCGCCGATGAAGATCTCCAACTGCTCGCGCGCCTTGGCCTGGCCCACGTATTCGTCGAGCAACTTGGGGCGCAGCGCGCGCTCCAGCGCCTCTTCGTTGGGCGAGCTCGGCGCGGCACTGACCACGCGGCGTGCTGCAGCCGGCGGCACGTCGCCGAAATCGTCGGTCTGGATGCTCATGACAGCTTCTTCATCGCCAGCTTGATGCCTTCGCTGACACCGACATCAGGGGGCAGCGCCTTCAGCGCGGCACCGGCTTCCTTCTCGCTGTAGCCCAGCGCGATCAACGCCTGCAGGATGTCAGTCTGCGCGTCGTTGGCCACCGCCACGGGCGCGGACAGGTCTGGCCCGAGCTTGCCCTTGAGCTCCAGTAGCAGCCGCTCGGCGGTCTTCTTGCCGATGCCCGGCACCTTCACCAACCGGCCGGACTCCTGCTTGGAGACGGCCTGCGCCAGCTCGCCGACCGACAGGCCGGACAGCAGCGAGAGCGCCATCTTCGGGCCGACGCCGCTGATCTTGATCAGCAGGCGAAAGGTGTTGCGCTCCTCGGCGGTGAGGAAGCCGAACAGCACATGGGCATCCTCGCGGATGCTCAGATGGGTGAGCAGGCTGGTGCGCTCGCCGAGGCCCGGCAGATTGAAGAAGGTGCTCATCGGCACGTCGACCTCGTAGCCAACGCCCTGCACATCGATGAGGACCTGCGGGGGCGCTTTCTCCGCGATGACGCCGGTCAATCTTCCAATCATTGGCTGATTATCGGTCTCTCGCGAAATGGCTCGGTCGACTGTTGATCGAGCGAGGTCCGAGGATCCGGCTCAGCCGGTCCTACGGACCTGCCAAGGCCAGCGGCCTTGGCCTTCGGCAGGCACGAACAGTCCTCAGGACGGTCCGTGTCCGGCCTCAGCTCCCTTGAGGTGGCAGCCGCAGGCGGTAGGGGGAGCGCTCAATTCCTGCCGAACAGGCCGAGGCGTTGGGCCTCAAGCGCCGCTTCGGCGCGCGAGCTCACGTTGAGCTTGCGGTAGATCTGCTTGACGTAGTCGGCGATGGTGTGGCGAGACAGGCCCAGCTGCACGCCGATCTCTGGCAGCGTGAAGCCCTTGGCCACGCGCAGCAGCACCTCGCTCTCGCGTTCGGTCAGCGAGACCTCGTGCAGCAGCTGACTGGCCTGCGGACGACGCTGGGAGGCGAAATAGGCGATCACCTTGCGCGCGATCGACGGCGACAGCGGCGGCTCGCCCTGGCTGATGCGCTGTAGCTGCTCGACCAGCAACTCGCGCGACTGCTCCTTGAGCAGGTAGCCGAAGGCGCCGGCCTGCAGCGCCGGGAAGAGATGCTCGTCGTCGTCGTGGATGGTCACGATCACCGACTGCACCTCGGGCTGCTGCTCGCGCAGCGCGGCGATCACGTCGACGCCCGAGCCGTCCGGCAGGCCCAGGTCCAGCAGCGCGAGCGTGAAGCGCTGGCTGGCGACCAGCTTCAGCGCGTCCTGCACCCGCGAGCACTCGGTCACCTGTGCATTGGCGAAGACTTGCTTGACCAGCGCCTTGAGCCAGGCGCGGATCTCAGGAATGTCTTCGAGCAGCAGGATGTGATTCATGTTCAAGGTCCTTCTCCCCGACTGTACTGCGACCACCACACAGGGGTCGCCCATTCGACCTTATCGGCCAGCTTCTGTTCGATTCAAGCGACCGGGCGCACGTTCACAGTGGAATCGTGAGACGGATCACGGTTCCCCAGCCCGGGCCGGACTCGACCAGACACTGGCCGTGCATCTGCTTGGCGCGTGACTTCATGCCGGCCATGCCATGGCCCTTGTCCAGTCGGCCATCAATCTCGGTCGATATGCCCTGGCCGTTGTCCTGAATGACCACCTGGAAGTCGCTGTCCAGCACATTGCAGCTGATCGTGCAGTGCGTCGCGCCGCTGTGCTTGATGATGTTGTTCACTGACTCTCGCAGGATGCGCGTGGTCTGCACATAGGTGCGCGCTGGCAGCGTGTGCTCCACGTCTTCGGCGGGCGACTTCCACTCGGCCAGGATGTTGGCCTGCGAGAGCCGCGACACCGCCTCGGCGCGCCAGTCGCCCAGAGCGTCGATCAGCTGCACCGGCTTGCCGGTGAGACCGCGCACCGACAGGCGCATCTCTTCAAGCGCCTCGCGCGCCAGCGTCGAGATGCGGTCGGACTCGCTGGTGTGCACGATGGTCAGCAGCTTGGCGCCGAGGTCGTCGTGCAGATCGGCGGCAATGCGCTTGCGTTCTCGCTCGGTGACCTGTTCGAGACGTTGCTCGGCCGCCTCGACGAAGCGCCGCTCCATCGCTTCCACCTGCTCCTGATGATCCTGCTCCAACTGCCTGAGTTGCGCCTCGGCATCGCCCTGCTGGCGCACGCAAAGCGTCAGGGCATGCAGGCCCAGGCCGAGCAGCAGCAAGGTCTGCAGCGTGGCGGCGATCTGTTCGCCTTGTGCCCAGATATGCCACCAGGCAAGCAGATTGCAGCCAGCCACTCCCAGCGCACCGGCGAGAAGCAGGGCCATCCACAGCCGGTCGCGGCGGGCTTGCGCATCGGGTGCCTGGCGCTGCAGGTCCTGGCTGCGCAGGCGCAGCTGCCAGGCGATGACGCCCAGTGCCTGAGCCGCCAGCAGTGCAGTCCAGGCATGTTCCAGCGAGGCTTGGCCGGCGGGTGCGGTGAGCTGGTGGCTCAAGGGCACAGCCAGCAGCTGCAGCCACAGCGCCAGGTCCAGCCATGCCCGATGCCAGCCGACGATGCCGAGCAGATAACGCACCAGACCCAGCAGCTGCAGCGCATGCAGCGCCCCGATCAGTGCGGGCATACCCGGCAGCGCGTGGTCGTGGGCCAGTGCGGCCTGCGCCGCACTGGCCAGCATCAGCAGCGCGAGCCAGGGCAGCTCGCGTTCGCGTCGGTGCAAGTGCGACAGCAGGCCGAGGACCAGTGCCATGGCCAGCACCATGCCGCTCAGCCAGGCCGGCAGCGCTGCCGGCCAGCGCAAGGCGCCGGCCGGCGCGTCCTGTGCCCAGGTCAGAAGCGGCAGGCCCAGCGCCAGGGCCACGGCCAGCGCGGCGCGGCTCATTGTTCCGATTTGCATGACCGGCGATTGTGCAGGCCAGCCCGGCGCGATGGACCGGTGTAGCTGTGCGTCGGTGGGGCGACAATGTGACTTTGCACACTGCCAGGCCAGGAGAAGGAAGCGCGCCGTGATCATCCGACTGTCATTTACGCCCCTGGACAACGCGCGCCTGGCACATCTGTGCGGTACGCTGGACGAGCATCTGCGCAGCATCGAGGCCGCGCTGGACTTGCGCATCACGCGCCGCAACGAGCAACTGCGCCTGGACGGCCCCAAGGCCGCTGCCGAGCGCGCGCGCACGCTGCTGGAGGCGCTGTACGAGCGGGCCAAGAAGCCGATTGCCGCCGAAGCCCTGCAACTGGCCCTGGCCGAGGCCCAGGCCGACCTGGCCGGCAGTGCAGCCGCACGCGTCGCCCCGACGGCCCCCAACGAAGGTCTGGTCCTTCGCACGCGTCGCGCCGATCTCGCCGGCCGCACGCCCAACCAGCATCAGTACCTGGCGCAGATCCTTTCGCACGACATCACCTTCGGCATCGGTCCGGCGGGCACCGGCAAGACCTATCTGGCGGTGGCCTGCGCGGTCGACGCGCTGGAACGCTCGACGGTGCAGCGCATCATCCTGACGCGCCCGGCCGTCGAGGCCGGCGAGCGCCTGGGCTTTCTGCCCGGCGACCTGGCGCAGAAGGTCGATCCCTATCTGCGCCCGCTCTACGACGCTCTCTACGATTTGATGGGCTTCGACCGCGTCACCAAGGCCTTCGAGAAGGGCCTGCTGGAGATCGCGCCGCTGGCCTTCATGCGCGGGCGCACGCTCAACCATGCCTTCGTCATCCTCGACGAGGCTCAGAACACCACGCCCGAGCAGATGAAGATGTTCCTCACCCGCATTGGCTTCGGCAGCAAGTGCGTGGTGACCGGCGACGTCAGCCAGATCGACCTGCCCAAGGGCCAGATGAGCGGGCTGGTCGATGCCGAGCGCGTGCTCTCGCGTGTCAAGGGCATCGCGACGACGCGCTTCAGTTCCGCCGACGTCGTGCGCCATCCGCTGGTGGCGCGCATCGTCGAGGCCTACGAGAAACGCACTGCGGCGCAGGCCAAGGCCGCCGAACGCGCCAAGGGAGCTGAGCAATGAGCATCGCCCGCGAAGACCTGAGCCTGTCCTTGCAGTTCGCCGATGCCCGCCACAAGGCACTGTTGCCGCGCCACAAGGTCGCGCGCTGGATCCGTGCGGCGCTGGAGCTGCCGGGCGAGATCGCGGTACGCATCGTCGATGCCGAGGAGGGGCGCACGCTCAACCGCGATTACCGCAGCAAGGACTACGCGACCAATGTGCTGACCTTCGACTACAGCCACGAGCCGGTGGTCGGCGCCGATCTGGTCATCTGTGCCGAGGTCGTCGAGCGCGAGGCGCAGGAGATGCGCATTCCGGTGGTCGACCATTACGCGCACATGCTGGTGCATGGCACCCTGCATGCACAGGGTTACGACCACGAGGACGATGCCGAAGCCGAGGTGATGGAAGCGCGCGAGAGCGAGATCATGCGCGCCCTTGGCTTCGCCGATCCGTACGCAGGTCGAGACTGAGGTACACCAAGCCCCTTGACACAGCGGAGTCCGAGGATCTGGCTGTGCCGGTCCTGCGGACTCGCCCCCATGAAGGGGCGCGCGTCAGCGTGTAGGGGGTGGTCCTACCTCAGCGCTGTGTGCCCAGGTAGCGCTTGCGCCAGAAGAACAGCCCCAGCCCCAGGCCCAGTGCAGCCATCAGGCCTACCGCGATCCAGAAGCCGGTGGCGCGGTGGATCAGCGGCAGCGTGTCGAAGTTCATGCCGAAGATGCCGGTGATCAGGTTCAGCGGCAGGAAGATCGCGGTCAGCACGGTCAGCGTGCGCATGATGGTGTTGGTGCGATGGCCCAGTGCGGAGAAATGCATCTGCACCGCCGACTCGACCGAGTTCTCAAGGCGGCGCACATGCGAGAGCACGCGCTCCACATGTTCGAGCACATCGCGCGAACGCACGCGCAGCAGCTCGCGCTCGCGCTGCTGCTGCGCATCGTCCGCGGTAGGCCAGTCGGCCAGCACGTCCAGCCACTCCTGCATTGCGCTGCGCTGATCCTCGCAGATGTCTTCCAGCAGGTGCAGCGCATTGCGCGCGTCGAGCAGCAGCTGCCAGTCGGCGAAGCGGCTGCGCGGCGCCAGCAGCGCCTGCTGCAGCCTGCCCAAGTGGCGGCTGAGCAGGCGGCGCAGCGCCAGATAGCTGTCGACGATGTGGTTGACCATGCGCAGCATCAGCTCGGCCGGGCTGCTGGGCAGGCGCGCGCTGCCGCGGAAGTCGGCGCCTTGGGCTAGCTTGCCCAGACGTGTCGCGAAGAATTCGCGCACCAGACAGTCCTCAGGATGCACGCTGAGCAGCACCCGGTCGAACACCGCAAATCCCACCGGGCTCGTGTCGATCTCGTCAAGCACGCGCTGCTCCGCTTGCAGCGTGCCGGCGCCGGCTTCGTCGGGCGCTGCCGGCTCGCTGCCCGCTGCGGCGGCCAGGCGCCGGAACACCAGCAGGTCGTACCAGGACGTGTAGTCGAAATGCGAGGGCAGCTGCGGATTGAGCAGGTCGGAGACATGCAGATCGACGAGCTGTCCGCCGGTCCAGCGCTGCAGCGCCGTCTGCACCTCGGCGATGCGCGGCGCAAGCGACTCGCGCGCGCAACCCAGCCACAGATAGCCCTCGGGGGGCAGTGTGGCCGGCAGCCCGTCCAGTTCGACGAAACGCTCGCCCTGGACGTGGAAGATGCGCATCAGGCCTTTTTGAGCAGACGTGCCACTTCGAGCGCGAAGTAGGTCAGGACGCCATCCGCGCCGGCGCGTTTGAAGGCCAGCAGCGATTCCATCATCACCGCATCGTGGTCCAGCCAGCCGTTGGCGGCCGCGGCCTTAAGCATCGCGTACTCGCCGCTGACCTGGTAGGCGAAGGTCGGCACCCGAAACTCGTCTTTCACACGGCGCACGATGTCCAGATACGGCATGCCGGGCTTGACCATCACCATGTCGGCGCCTTCGGCGATGTCCAGCGCCACCTCGCGCAGCGCTTCGTCGCTGTTGGCCGGGTCCATCTGGTAGGTCTTCTTGTCGGCCTTGCCCAGGTTGGCCGCCGAGCCCACCGCATCTCGGAAGGGACCGTAGAAGGCGCTCGCGTATTTGGCGCTGTAGGCCATGATGCGGGTGTGGATGTGGCCGCCCGCCTCCAGCGCCGCACGAATCGCACCCACCCGGCCGTCCATCATGTCGCTGGGCGCGACGATGTCCACGCCGGCCTGGGCCTGGACCAGCGCCTGGCGGGCCAGAATTTCCACCGTCTCGTCGTTGAGGATGTAGCCCTTGTCGTCGAGCACGCCGTCCTGCCCGTGGCTGGTGAAGGGATCCAGCGCCACGTCGGTGAGGATGCCCAGTCCCGGCACCTTCTCCTTGAGTGCGCGTACCACGCGCGGCACCAAGCCGTCGGGATTGGTGGCCTCGCGGCCATCGGGTGTCTTCAGTGTGACGTCGATCACAGGAAACAGTGCCAGCGCCGGGATGCCCAGCATGACGCACTCCTCGGCCACCGGGATCAGTCGGTCCAGGCTCAGTCGTGCGACACCGGGCATGGAGGCCACCGGCTCGACCTTGTCCACGCCCTCATGAACGAAGACCGGCAGGATCAGGTCGCTGGCGCTGACGGTGTTCTCGCGCACCAAGGCGCGGGTGTAGGCGTCGCGACGCAGGCGGCGTGGACGGCTGGCGGGATAGGGGGCGGGGATGAAGGCCTGGCGAGACAAGATGGGCTCCGGTATCTGGGCGGGGACGCCTTTGGCGTGTGCCGAACTGCGCGGACTACGCAACTTCCCGTAGAGACGGGCTCGACGCGATACTGCTAAAATCAGTCCCGGATGATATCCGCAAGGGTGTTGTCCCCTGCTTTTCCTCCCTGAGCAGGAGCCTTGACGTGATGACAGCGAAAAGGCTTTCCAGCCCTGGCCTCATGGCCGGGGCTTTTTTTCGCCCAGTCGCCGCGGCAGGCGCTCAGGCCGGGCACGTATGATGCCCCGATGCTCTGGATCAAAGCCTTCCACATCGTCTTCGTGGCGTCCTGGTTCGCGGGCCTGTTCTACCTGCCGCGGATCTTCGTGAACCTGGCGATGGTGCCGTCCGACAGCCATGCCGAGCGCGAGCGCCTGCTGCTGATGGCGCGCAAGCTCTACAAGTTCATGGTCATCCTGATGATCCCGGCCCTGGTGCTGGGCCTATGGATGTGGTGGCTGAATTTCGACGGCTTCAACCGCGGCTGGCTGCACGCCAAGCTGGCGCTGGTGGTGCTGGTGATCGGCTACCAGCATGTCTGCAAATCCATCCTGCGGCAGTTCGAGCAGATGAGCAATCGCCGCAGCCATCGCTGGTTCCGGGTCTTCAACGAGATCACGGTGCTTCTGTTCATGGCCATCGTGGTGCTCGCCGTCGTCAAGCCGTTCTGATCATGAGGCGCAGCCGGCCGCTGGACTTCGCGCCGCGCCGGCGCAGCACGGCCAGCCCGCTGGCCTTCGCCTATGTGCTGCTGATCGTCTATGCCAGTCTTTATTCCTTCGCTGCCTGGCAATGGCCTCCAGGCGTTGCGGGCATGGGCCTGCTGCATCTGCCCTGGCCGCGCTACACCGGCACGCTGGACATCCAGCTCAACCTGATCGGCTACATGCCGCTGGGGCTGCTGCTGTACGCCGCCGGTGTGCGCAGCGGCTGGCGTGCGTCGCGTAGCCTGATCTGGGCTGTCGTATTGCCGGCCTTGCTGTCCTACACGATGGAGTGCCTGCAGTACTTCGTGCCGGGCCGTGTCCCTTCGGCGCTGGACTGTCTGCTCAACAGCGTGGGGGCGGCCTTGGGTGCGCTCGGCGGGCTGCTGTTGCATCATCTGGGTGGGCTGAACGGCTGGCACGACTGGCGCGAACGCTGCTTCGTACCGCATAGCGCCGGCGCCCTCGCCATGCTGGCGCTGTGGCCCTTGGGTCTGCTGTTTCCGCCACCCGCGCCGCTGGGCCTGGGACAGTTGCTGCCGCGGCTGCAGCTTGGGCTGGCTCAGCTGCTGGCCGGCACGCCCTGGGACCTGCAACGCGAGGGCGCCTTCCTCGCTGCGCCGCTGCCGCTCGCACCCGGGTTGGAGTCGCTGGTCACCGCGCTGGGCCTGCTGTCTCCCTGCCTGCTACTGCTCTCGGTGGCGCGCCCCGGCGAGCGCCGCCTGGTCCTGGTGCTGGCGACCTGCCTGCTCGGCGTGCTGGCGACCGGCATTTCGACGGCGCTGAACTTCGGCCCTCAGCACATCTGGGCCTGGCTGACGCCGAGCAGCGGCGCGGGCCTGCTGCTGGGGCTGGTGCTGGCGGTGGCGATGTGTCTGTTCTCTCGTCGTGTCAGCGCTGCATGGGGTGTGTTGGCGACGACGGTGCTGATCGCGCTGGTGAGCGGCGCGCCGACCGATCCTTACCTGGCGCAGAGCATCGCCGGCTGGGAGCAAAGCCGCTATATCCATTTCTACGGCCTGGCGCAGTGGCTGGGCTGGCTGTGGCCCTTCGGCGTGCTGGTGCTGCTGCTGACGCAGCTCGGCAAGCGCGAGTTCTGACGCGTGCCGCCACGGGTGCTTCGATAGGCCCACAGCGGCGGCGGCTCAGGCCGGCTGCCTACAATCGCGGCATGAGCTACTACCAGCGCCACATCTTTTTCTGCCTGAATCAGCGCGACAACGGCGAAGCCTGCTGCGCTCCGCATGGCGCGCAACAGGCCTTTGACCACTGCAAGGCCAAGGTGCGCGACCTGGGCCTGGCGGGGCCTGGTGGCGTGCGTGTCAACAAGGCAGGCTGTCTGGATCGCTGCGCCGGCGGTCCGGTGGCGGTGGTCTACCCGGATGCGACCTGGTACACGTATGTGGACCAGAGCGATATCGACGAGATCGTCGAGCAGCACCTGAAGAACGGCCAGGTGGTCGAGCGCCTGGTGCTGCCTCCGAACGTCGGTCGCTGAGCGTGCAGCGCCTGCCGTGAACGCCCAGACCCAGAAACAGCTGGTCGCCGGACCGGCGGGATCGATCGAGTGTGCGATCGACCTGCCGCCGGGCGGCCAGGCGCCGCGCGGTGTGGCGGTGGTCTGCCACCCGAATCCCACCCAGGGGGGCACGATGGACAACAAGGTCGTGCAGACCCTGGCCCGTGCTTTCGTTCAACTGGGCTACCGCACCGTGCGCTTCAACTTCCGTGGCATCGGTGCCTCGGCCGGCGGCTGGGATGAGGGCCGCGGCGAGGTCGACGATGCGCTGGCGGTGATCGAAGCCTTTCGCGAGGCGGGCGCGCCGCTGGTGCTCGCCGGCTTTTCCTTTGGCGGCTACGTCGCCTCGCGCGCAGCACAGCGCCTGTCCGCCGATGCACCGGCGGAGCGCCTGGTGCTGGTCGGCCCGGCGACGAGCCGCTTCGACACCGCGGCCGTGCCGCCCGACACCCTGGTCATCCATGGCGAGACGGACGAGGTGGTGCCGCTGGCATCGGTGCTCGACTGGGCGCGACCGCAATCGCTGCCGGTGGTCGTGGTGCCCGGCGTCGGTCATTTCTTCCATGGCAAGCTGCCCTTGCTGAAGGACATCGTGCTGCGCAACTGGCAGGCCTGACGGGCGGTGCCCGCGGCCTTGATTTCTGCCTACTTTCCCTTAGGTTCCCTGAGATGAAGCGTTTCATTGCCTTGCTGCTGGCTGCGGCCAGCGCCACCCATGCCTGGGCCCAGGCCCCGCAGCCGCCCGAAATCGCGGCGCGCAACTACTTGCTGCTCGACGTCACCGCCAATCAGGTGCTCGCCGAGCGCGAGGCCGACCAGCCGCAGGATCCGGCCTCGCTGACCAAGCTGATGACGGCCTACATCGTTTTCGGCGCCTTGCGCGACAAGAAGCTGACGCTGGACCAGCAGTTGAGCGTCTCGCAGCGCGCCTGGGACGAGCGCAAGGGCGATCCCTCGCTGATGTTCATCGACACCACGATGCGGCCCAAGGTCGATGAGCTGCTACGCGGCATGATCATCCAGTCGGGCAACGACGCGTCGGTCGCGCTGGCCGAGGGCGTGGCCGGCTCGGTGGAGAACTTCGTCGCGATGATGAACCGCCAGGCCAAGGCCTGGGGTCTGAAGAACACCGAGTTCAGGAACGTCACCGGCATGACCGAGCCGGGGCACAAGAGCAGCGCGCGCGACCTCGCGGTGATCGCCGCCAACCTGGTACGCGACTTCCCGCAGTTCTACGGCTACTACTCGCAACGCGAGTACACCTACAACAAGATCCGCCAGCACAACCGCAACCTGCTGCTGGGCCGCGATCCCAGCGTCGACGGCATGAAGACCGGCTACACCGAGGCAGCCGGCTACTGCCTGATCGCCAGCGCGCAGCGCGACTTCCCCAACGGCAAGCGCCGTCTGCTCAGCGTCGTGCTGGGCACGGCATCGCGCGAGGCGCGTGCCGCCGAGAGCCAGAAGCTGCTCAATTGGGGCTATTCCGCCTTCGAGTCGATCCGCCTGTTCGACAAGGGCCAGGCCATCGCCACCGTGCCGGTGTGGAAGGGCGCCGCGCCGGAGGCCAGGCTGGGCGCCGCGGACGCGGTGTTCGTCGCGGTGCCGCGCGGCGAAGGCGGCAAGCTTGCCAGCCGCCTGGAGCGCACCGACCCGCTGGTGGCGCCGCTGACCCAGGGGCAGCGTGTCGGCACGCTGAAGGTCAGCACCGCCAGCGGCGCGCCGGTGGCCGACATCCCGGTGATCGTGCAGCAGGATGTGCCGCTGGCCGGCATTTTCGGCCGCGCCTGGGATGCGATTCGGCTCTGGATCAAGTAAAGCGCCATATGCAGGGGCTAAGCTCGGGCCTTGTCGCAACCTTGAGCAGCAGGAGAAGCGCATGACCATCGCCTTGCCCGAAGTTCAGTGCTATCTGAACGGTGACTATGGCCCGCTGGCCGAGGCCAAGGTCTCGGCAATGGACCGCGGCTTCATCTTCGGCGACGGCGTGTACGAGATGATCCCGGTCTATGGCGGGCGGCTGTTCCGCTTCGAGGCGCATATGGAGCGGCTGGAGCGCAGCCTGGCCAAGCTGCGCATCGAGCCGCCGCTGACGCGCAGCGAATGGCTGGCGATCGCACGCCGACTGGTCGCGGCGCTGCCGGCGGCCGATCAATGGGTCTATCTGCAGGTCACGCGCGGCGTCGCCCCGCGCAATCATGTGATGCCCGAGGGGCTCACGCCCACCGTGTTCTGCTACAGCGTCGCGGCCGAGCCGGTGTCGGCCGAGCAGCGCCACCACGGCGTGGCCTGCGTGACGGCGCGCGACTTCCGCTGGGAGCGCGGCGACATCAAGAGCATCTCGCTGCTGGGCAATGTGCTGGCGCGCCAGATCTCGGCGGATCAGGGGGCGGCGGAGACCATCATGTTCCGCGACGGCCACCTGACTGAAGCTTCGGCCTCGAATGTCTGGATCGTCAGGGAAGGCGCGTTGCTCGGCCCGCCCAAGAGCGAGCATGTGCTCGAAGGCGTGCGCATCGAACTGCTGCGCGAGCTCTGCGAGGAATGCGGTATCGGCTTCAATCTGCGGCCGATTGCCGAGGACGAGCTGATGAGCGCCGATGAGGTGCTGCTCAGCTCGGCGACCAAGGAAGTGCTCGCGGTGACCACGCTGGACCATGAGCCTGTGGGCCACGGCGCGCTGCGCGGCAAGCCGGGCCCCGTGTATGCACGGCTTTACGAAGCCTACCAACGTGCCAAGCTGCTGCAGTCCATCTGAGCCGGCGCGCGAGAACCCATCATGAATCGACCGATACCGCCCGAAGAATCGCTGATCGAGTACCCCTGCCGCTTCCCGATCAAGGTGATGGGCGCGAACGTGGAGGGCTTCATCGATGCGATCGCCTACGTGGCCCGGGGCTTCGACCCGGACTTCGATCCGGCCACCATCGAGCAGCGCCCGAGCAAGGGCGGCAACTACCTGGGTCTGACCGTCACCGTGCTGGTCACCAGCCGCGAGCAGCTCGACGAGCTCTACCGCACACTGACGACGCACCCGATGGTCAAGGTCGTGCTCTGAGCCGGCGATGATCGTCAAGATGCTGGGGCGTGTCGACTATGCGCCCACCGAAGCGGCGATGCGCGCCTTCACCGAGGCGCGCAGCGAGGACAGCCCCGACGAGCTGTGGATCTGCGAGCATCCGCCCACCTACACCCAGGGCCTGGCCGGCAAGGCCGAGCATGTGCTGAACCCGGCGGGCATCCCCATCGTGCAGACCAACCGCGGCGGCCAGGTGACCTACCACGGGCCTGGACAGGTGGTGGCCTATCCGCTGGTCAACCTGCAGCGCCTGGGCGTCTACGTTCGCGAGTACGTATTCCGGCTGGAGACGGCGGTGATTCAGACGCTGGAGAGCTTTGGCGTCACCGGCCACCGCGTCGCCGGCGCGCCCGGCATCTATGTGCGGCTGGAGGATCCCTTCTCGCATGCGGCGCTCACTGGCCCGGCGCCGGCGGACGATCCCTTCCGCGGCCTGGGCAAGGTCGCGGCCCTGGGCATCAAGATCAGCCGTCACTGCAGCTACCACGGCGTGGCGCTGAACGTGGCGATGGATCTGCAACCCTACGCCGGCATCAACCCTTGCGGCTATGCCGGGATGCAGACGGTGGACCTCGCTACACTTCAAGTCTTCACCGATTGGCCCACCGTGGCCCAGCGCTTCGCCGACCGCCTGGTCGCCCAGCTGACGCGCTGACCTCTCCTGCAGACGGGGCGCATTCCATGCCGACCGAGAACATCACCCACGAAGCCAAGAGCGGCGAGGCCTATGACGCCAGCGCCAAACAGAAGGCCCAGGCCAAGACCGCGCGCATCCCGATCAAGGTGGTGCCGGCGGAGACGCTGAAGAAGCCCGACTGGATCCGCGTGAAAGCCGGGTCGCCGAGCACGCGCTTCTACGAGATCAAGCAGATCCTGCGCGAGCACAAGCTGCACACGGTCTGCGAGGAGGCCTCCTGCCCGAACATCGGCGAATGCTTCGGCAAGGGCACGGCCACCTTCATGATCATGGGCGACAAGTGCACGCGTCGCTGCCCCTTTTGCGACGTGGGCCATGGCCGTCCGGATCCGCTGGACGCCGACGAGCCGCTCAATCTGGCCAAGACCATCGCGGCGCTGAAGCTCAAGTATGTGGTGATCACCAGCGTGGATCGCGACGACCTGCGCGACGGCGGCGCCGGCCACTTTGCCGAGTGCATCAGCAGGGTCCGTGAGCTCAGTCCGCAGACACAGATCGAGGTGCTGGTGCCCGACTTCCGCGGACGCATGGACCGCGCGCTGGAGATCCTCAAGGCCGCCCCGCCGGACGTGATGAACCACAACCTCGAGACCGCGCCGCGCCTGTACAAGGAAGCGCGCCCGGGCTCGGACTACCAGTTCAGCCTGAACCTGCTGAAGCGCTTCAAGGAAGAGGTGCCGGGCGTGCCGACCAAGAGCGGCATCATGGTCGGCCTGGGCGAGACCGACGAGGAGGTGTTGCAGGTGATGCGCGACATGCGCGCGCACGACATCGACATGCTGACCATCGGCCAGTACCTGGCGCCCTCGGGCCACCACCTGCCGGTGCGCCGCTATGTGCACCCGGACACCTTCAAGATGTATGAGGCCGAGGCCTACAAGATGGGCTTCACCCATGCGGCTGTCGGGGCGCTGGTGCGGTCCAGCTACCACGCCGACCAGCAGGCGCACGCGGCGGGCGTGAGCAGCGGCGGCTGAGCGCTGCAGCGGGCCTAAGCGAAACGAGCCGCTTCGAGCGGCTCGTTGGCTTTCAATGCGGGCGTCGGTTCAGCTTTCCGCCAGCAGCTTCTCGACCAGCGCGTGCAGCTGCGGGAAGTCCGGCATGCCCACGTAGCGTTTGACGATCTGGCCGCGCTTGTCGATCAGCACTGTCGTCGGCGTCAGCTGGATGTCGCCGAAGCGCCGGGCGATCTCGCCGGTGTTGTCGATCGCGACGCCGAAGGGCAGCTTGCGGCTTTCGGCGAAGCGCGCCACATAGGCCGGCGGGTCGTAGCTCATCGCCACGGCCAGGGTGTCGAAGCCGCGCGCCTTGAATTTCTCGTGCGTGGCGACGATCTCGGGCATCTCCAGCACGCAAGTGGCACAGCTGGTGGCCCAGAAGTTCACCAGCACCACCTTGCCCCGCCACTGCGAGGACTGGTGTTGGCTGCCGTCGAGCAGCACATAGTCGACCGTCGGCGCGGGCGGCCGCACGGCGAGGCTGTTGTAGGCCAGCACGCCGGCCACGGCCAGACCGGCGACGACGAGCAGCGGGGCAGCGAATCGGGGCAGCTTCATAAGGCCTGCAGTTTAGGCCAGCGCGACCAAGTGGGCCGTGCCGCAGTGCTATTGCCCCGCCGCCGGCCGGCCCGCTCACATGCCGCGCGAGAGTTCGAACAGCAGTACCGAGGGGAGTGCGTCGCCCAGATGGGCGCGTGAGATGCGCGCCATGCGCTCGCCGGTGGCGGTGGACAACTGCGTCAGGTGATCCATGTCCAGCACCTCGACGAAGCAGAACTCCGGCACCTCGTGCAACAGCTCCTGGCGCAGCAGGTCGAAGGCTGGACCGCGCTGCGCAGTCTCGAAGACGATGCCGTGCGGCAAGCCCTCCAGGCAGAACTGGCTGGCCTCGTTCATGTCGCTGACCATGTCGATGATCAGACCCATGTGCTTGACCGCGTCCTGAATCTGCGCGCGCAGATCGCGTCGCGGCGTGACGACCAGCAGGTGGCTGCCGGCCAGCGGCTTGGAGTTCAGCGTGGTGGTGGGCGCCCCCTCGGCTTCCCGGCTGCGCTCGGCGGGGCGATCCGCAGCACGCTCGAGCGGACGGTCGACGGCCCGTTCGCCGGCTGGCGAAGGCGCGCTCGTCCCGGCCACACCATCCTCGCCGACCGTCTGGGGGAACTCCAGTGTCAGCACGGTGAGGCCGCCATCGTCTTCGCGCAGCGGCAGCACGCCCATGGTCAGCGCGGTCTGTTCGAGCAGGCGCCAGGCCAGCGAGTTCAGCGACGGCGGCGTCGGCGCCGGCTTCAGGTTGTCCAGCATGTCCAGCGAGCGGTGCGCGAAGCGGCACACCAGCCGCGCCTTCGCCGGCCAGGGTGTGAGGTCCAGGCGCAGATCCACCGACGAGTGCGTGCTGGTGAGCGCCCAGTCCATCAGCGCGTTGAGCAGCGCGAACAGCAGCGAGCCGTCGGCCATCACCTCCACCGGCTTGAGCACCTGACGGACCTGGATGCCGCGCGCCTGCGTCTCGCGGCTGCGCTGCGCCAGCACGCTGCGCAGCAGCTGGGTGAGGTGGATGCGCTCGCGCGCCAGCTTGACGCGGCCCGAGGCCAGGCGGGCCAGCTGCTGACCCATCATGCCGGCTTCGCGCGCATGGGCCACGGCCTCGCGCAGCGAGCGCAGGCCCTGCCGGTCGATCTGACCGGTGACCATCAGGTTGTGGATGCGCTCCAGCGCCGAACTCAGCGGCCCGGCGATCTCCGCGCCGATCTGCTGCACGATGTCCGCCCATTGGGCGTGGTTGGGCCCCTGCGCCACATCGTTGGCGGCGCCGGCAAGCTTCACGGGCGGGCTTGGGGGCTGGTTGGACATCGGACGCGCAGAGAAGGACAGGGGCTCCAACGGGAGTTGTTGTTCGGCTTTGTGTACTTAGAGTCCGGTCATGGCGCCGGGTCTGAGGCGGTCGCCATGGTCGGTTTTGGGGTGTCCGAGCGTCCATCCCCCGGATCGGGGGCAACACCTAGACGGGTGCGACCGGCGTATCGTCGGCTGCGCACTTTGTCACGGAAGCACCGTTTGCGCCGCCTATCTGCGGGGCATGCCGCCCGGGCGCTCAGGCCACGATGCCGCGCTCGCGCAGCGCGGCAATGCGCTCGGCGCTCAGTCCGGCGGCGGTGAGGATCTCGTCGCTGTGTTGGCCCAGCAGCGGCGGCGCATGCCTGTAGCTGACCGGCGTGGCCGAGAGCTTCATCGGGCTGGCGACCAGCTTGAGACGGTCGCTCAACGGATGAGCCATTGCCACCGTCATGCCGCGCTCCTGGGCCTGCGGGTCGGCAAAGGCCTCGGCCAGGTTGTTGATCGCGCCGCAAGGCACCTTGGCGGCTTCGAGAGCCGCCAGCCACTCGGCGCGCGGCCGCTTGGCGATCTCGGCGGCGATGTCGGGCACCAGCAGCTCACGGTTGCGCACCCGATCGGCATTCTTCGCGAAGCGCGGGTCGGCGGGCCAGTCGGGCCGGCCGGCGATCTCCGCGAACTTGGCGAACTGGCCGTCATTGCCGACGGCCAGGATCAGGTGGCCGTCGCTGGCGGCGAAGACCTGATAGGGCACGATGTTCTGGTGCGCATTGCCCATGCGCTTGGGTGCGACACCGGTGCACAGGTAGTTGGAGCCCAGATTGGCCAGCATGGCCAGTTGCGTGTCCAGCAGCGCCATGTCGATCACCTGGCCCTGGCCGGTGCGGTCGCGGTGGCGCAGCGCGGCGAGGATGGCCACGGTGGCATACATGCCGGTGAACAGGTCGGCCACCGCCACGCCCACCTTCTGCGGGCCGCCGCCGGGCAGGTCGTCGCGCTCGCCGGTGACGCTCATCAGCCCGCCCATGCCCTGCACCGCGTAGTCGTAGCCGGCGCGATCCTTGTAGGGGCCGGTCTGGCCGAAGCCGGTGATCGAGCAGAACACCAGGCGCGGGTTCAGGGCATGGAGGCTGTCGGCATCGAGCCCGTAGCGGGCCAGGTCGCCGACCTTGAAGTTCTCCACCAGCACGTCCACTTGCATCGCCAGCTCGCGTATCAAGGCCTGACCCTCGGGCTTGGCGATGTCGATCGCGATCGAGCGCTTGTTGCGGTTGGCGCCCAGGTAGTAGGCCGCCTCGCTGGTGTCGCGACCCTCGCCGTCGCGCAGATAGGGCGGGCCCCAGGCGCGGGTGTCGTCGCCGCTGCCGGGGCGCTCGACCTTGATTACGTCGGCGCCGAGGTCAGCCAGGGTTTGCGTGCACCAGGGGCCGGCGAGCACGCGGGACAGATCGAGCACACGCACGCCGTCGAGCGCGCCGGGGGCAAGGGAGGCGGATGAGGTCTGCATGGCGCTGATTGTCCGTCACGGTCTGGCCGGCAGGCCGCCGAGCCGGCGCCGATAATCGGCTGATGATTCCCTGTGCATCGCGCGCCTGTCGCCTGGCTTTGCTGTTCGGCGCGACCCTCATGCTTGTCGGATGCTCGCCCAGGCTGGATTGGCGCGAGGTGCGCCCTGACGACGCCGGCCTGGCGCTGATGTTCCCCTGCAAGCCTGCGGTGCAGACGCGCGAGCAGCCCGGGCCTGCCGCTTCGGCGCCGACGGAAGGGCCGCGGGCCCTGGGCCTGGCGGTGTGTCAGGCGGACGACATCAGCTTCTCGCTGGCCTGGGCCGAGGTCGGCGATCCGGCCCAGCTGGGCGTGGCACTGCGCGAGATGCGCACCTCGCTACTGTCTCGTCTGCAGGCGCAGGCCGGATCGACCCAGGCGTTCACAATGCAAGGCATGACGCCGAACGACGAGGCCCTGCAGCAAAGCTTCGAGACGATGTCCGGCGGCCAGCTGCGCGAGGGGCGTGTCGCCGTGTTCGCTCGGGGCTTGCGCATCTACCAGCTGGTGCTGCTGGGCGCGCGCACCGGCGCTGAGGCGCAGCCCTGGGACAGTTTCGTTGGCGGTGTCCGGCTCGTCCCATGAGCGTCGGGCTTGGCGACGCGCGGCCATTGCCGCTTTTCCTGAGCTTTGCCTTCGCCTACTTCCTGTCGGCCCTGCTGCGTGCCGTGACAGCGACGCTGGCGCCGGTGTTCAGCGCAGAGATCGGTTTGCAGGCGGCAGAGCTGGGGCTGCTGGCCGGAGCCTACTTCCTTGGTTTCTCCGTCATGCAGCTGCCATTGGGCAGTGCGCTGGATCGCTGGGGCCCGAAGCGGGTGTTGCTGATCCTGCTGGGCATCGGCGTGGCGGGATGCGCCGGCTTCGCGATGGCCCAGGGCTTCAGCGCCATGCTGATGACACGCATGCTTGTGGGGGTGGGTGTCTCGGCCTGCCTGATGGCGCCCTTGACTGCGTTTCGGCAGCGCTTCAGTCCCGAGCAGCAGTTGCGCGCCAATTCCTGGATGCTGATGACAGGCTCGCTGGGCATGGTGGCCTCCACGTTGCCGGTGCAGTGGCTGCTGCCGCTGATGGGCTGGCGGGGGCTGTTCTGGCTGCTGGCGGCGCTGCTGGCACTCGCGTGGTGCGTGCTGCTGGTCAGGGTGCCCGCTGATCCGCGACCCGAGCTGGGCCTGCGCGCGACTGGCAGCTATCGGGAAGTGTTCGCCCACCCGGTATTCCGCCGCATGCTGCCGCTGGGCCTGCTGCCTTATGCCGGCATGGTGGCCGTGCAGTCGCTGTGGGCCGGCCCCTGGCTGACGCGAGTCTGCGGCTGGAGTCAGATCGACGCGGCGCGCGGGCTTTTCTTCCTCAACCTGGCGATGCTGTGCACCTTCTTCGCCTGGGGCGCGCTGATGCCCCGTCTGCTGGCTGGCGGCTGGGATGCGCAGCGCTTGCTGCGACGCCTGCTGCCCGTGGCGATCGCGCTGCTGGTGCTCGCACTGTCGCTGGGCTCGCACAGCGGTGTCTGGGCCTGGGTGCTGTTCTGCGCCGCCTGCTCGGTGGTCAGCCTGTCGCAGCCGGCTGTGGCCCAGGTCTTTCCTGCCGCACTGGCTGGCCGTGCCTTGTCGGCCTTCAACCTGGCGATCTTCGTCGGCGTCTTCATTGTGCAGTGGGGGGTGGGCCTGCTCGTCGACGCCTTGCTCGCCAGGGGCTGGACGACCGAGGCCGCCTTCCAGGGGGCCTTCGGCGCGTTGGCGGTGGGCTGCGTCCTGGCTTACCTCTGGTTCGTCTGGCCGCAGCGGCAGCCCGGGCGCGACGGCGGATAATGGCGGCACGATGACCGGCCTGCTGTTGATTGCCCATGCGCCACTGGCTTCCGCCTTGCGGGAGGTGGCCCAGCACACCTATCCCAACTGTCTTTCGCAGCTGGCGGTGCTTGATGTGACGCCGGAGATGTCTGCCGAGGAGGTGGAGGCGCGCGCGCGCGGGCTGCTGGCCTCGGCGGGCTTTGTCGACACGCTGGTGCTGACCGATGTGTTCGGCGCCACGCCCTGCAATGCCGCGCAGCGGCTGCAGGACCTCAGCGCCGGACATGTGCGCGTGGTCAGTGGCGTCAATGTGCCGATGCTGTGGCGCTCGCTGTGCTACGCCGCCGAGCCGCTGGAGGCTCTGGCCGAGCGTGCGCGCGAGGGTGGCAGCCGCGGCATCGTGGCGTCGGAACAGCTGCCTGTCTGCGCCGCCGCCTGCAACCCTCACCCTTCTGCCTAGCCCAGATGCTCAAGTCCACGCTCACTATCAGCAACAAACTGGGCTTGCATGCCCGCGCCTCGGCCAAGCTGACCAAGCTGGCCGGCGGCTTCCAGTGCGAGGTCTTCCTCAGTCGTAACGGCCGGCGCGTCAATGCCAAAAGCATCATGGGCGTGATGATGCTGGCAGCCGGCATGGGCTCGCAGGTGGAACTGGAGACCGATGGGGCCGACGAGGCGGCCGCCCAGCAGGCAATCACTGCGCTGGTCAATGACAAGTTCGGCGAGGGCGAGTAAGGCTCATGGCCAGGGCGGTGCCCGCCCGGGGTGTCAACCGAGGAAGTGTTTGCGGTAGCGTGCCGGCAGATCGGCGATCTGCATCATCAGCGGCAGGTCGGCGGTGTTGAAGTCCGGGTCCCAGGCTGGCGCGCCCAGCACGCGAGCACCGCAGCGCAGATAGCCCTTGATCAGCGGCGGCGGCTCGACGGGCAGGTCGCGCCGCAGCTCACCAACCGGCAGAGCCAGGTGCGGGCGAACGCGCCATTCGTCAGCGGCCATCTGCGTTTTGCTGAGGTTCTCCCACAGGCTCGCCGCATAGTGGCCGCCATCGCGCATGCTGATGCTGGCGCAGCCGACCATGATGTCCAGACCATTGCGGACCATGAACTCGGCCAGTGCGCCCCACAGCGCCATGATCGCGCCGCCGGAACGATGGTCAGGGTGCACGCAGGAGCGGCCCAGCTCGACGATGCGCGGGCGCAGTGCCGCCAGAGGTGTCAGATCGAACTCGGTCTCGCTGTAGAGACCGCCGGCGCGCCCGGCTGCCGCAGGGGTCAGCACGCGGTAGGTGCCGATCACCGGGCCGCTGCTGCCGTCACTGGCGGTCAGGCGTACCAGCAGGTGTTCGCAGAAGGCGTCGAAGCGGTCGACGTCCAGGCCGGCAGGGGTGCCGGCCGGAGGGCTGAGCCGGGCGCCCATCTCCTCGGCGAAGACGAAGTGCCTCAGCCGCTGCGCTTCGCGGATCTCTTCTTCAGTGCGGGCCCAGGCCACAGCCAGCCCAACTTTCGAGGCCACATCGTGCCCATGAAGTGACCTCCGTGGTGCTGAATCTGGGCGCAGTTCGGAGAAGGGCAGGGTGGGCAGCGGGATATCCCTCATGGCAACCTCGGCTAGCTTGGACGCCTTTCATGCTCGTGCTTGCAGGTGACGGCCGCATGACTGGGATGTGACGCCTGGATGAAGCGGCTGCGCTGCTACAGTCGCCGCATGAGCTTCCAAGTCTTCGGCATCCCTGTGTCGAGCGGCGTGGCCATCGGGCGCGCTGTGCTGGTGGCGTCCAGCCGTGTCGACGTAGCGCACTACTTCATCGATGAGGCCAGCGTGCCCGCCGAGATCGAGCGCTGCCTTCGGGCACGCGACGAAGTCGTGCGCGAGCTTGAGACCTTGAAGCAGGATCTTCCTGAAGATGCGCCGCATGAGCTGGCTGCTCTCCTCGATGTTCACCTGATGCTCTTGCATGACGAGGCGCTTTCGGGGGCAACCAAGCAGTGGATTGTCGAGCGCCACTACAACGCCGAGTGGGCGCTGTCTGCGCAGCTCGAGGTTCTTGCGCGTCAATTCGACGAGATGGAGGACGACTACCTCCGCGAGCGCAAAGCCGATTTGGAGCAAGTGGTGGAGCGGGTTCTCGGTGCGCTTGCGCGCGAGCAAGGCAAGAGCCCTCAGGGCCAGCCAGCCATCGGGCAGCGAGACTTCGCTGGCGAGGATCCATTGCTGCTGGTCGCAGCCGACATTGCGCCTGCCGACATGATGCAGTTCAAGCGCAGCGTCTTTCAGGGCTTCGTCACCGACATTGGTGGCAGAACCTCGCACACCGCCATCGTCGCGCGCAGCATGGATATCCCGGCCGTTGTGGGGACCCGCGAAGCGTCGCGCCTGATCCGGCAGGACGACTGGGTCATCATCGATGGCGATGTCGGTGCGGTGATCGTGAATCCATCCCCCATCGTGCTGGAGGAATACCGCTTCCGTCAGCGCCAAAGCGAGCTGGAGCGCGCCCGCTTGGCCAGATTGCGCCACACCCCGGCGATAACGCTGGATGGCGAGCGTGTTGAGCTGCAAGCCAACATTGAGTTGCCTGGCGACGCCGCAGCTGCGGTTGAGGCGGGCGCGACTGGGGTTGGCCTTTTCCGTAGCGAGTTCCTCTTCATGAACCGAGGCGGCGAGCTGCCTGGTGAGGATGAGCAGTTCGAGGCTTACCGCGCGGCCGTGGAGGCCATGCAGGGCATGCCGGTCACGATACGAACGGTCGACATCGGTGCGGACAAGCCACTGGATCGCATGAGTCCGAGTGAGCTGCGTCACGAGCATGTGCTCAATCCCGCGATGGGCTTGCGCGCGATCCGGTGGAGCCTTGCAGAACCAAGCATGTTCAGACAGCAGCTGCGCGCCATCTATCGCGCCAGCGCTTTCGGCCAGGTCAGGCTGTTGATCCCCATGGTGGCGCATCTCGCCGAAATCCGCCAAGTGATCGAGGCGATGAAGCGCGTGCAGCAGCAGCTCAACGATGCCGGTCAGGCCTATTCACATGTGGCCTTGGGCGTGATGATCGAGATTCCTGCCGCGGCAGTGATGCTCCCGCTGCTGCTCAGGCACGTGGACTTTGTCTCCATTGGTACCAATGACCTGATCCAGTACACACTGGCCATTGATCGGGCAGATGAGACGGTGGCTCATCTATATGACCCTTGGCATCCCGCTGTGCTGCAGCTGATTGCTTCAACCATCGCGCAGGCGCGCGCTGCGGGAAAGCCAGTCAGCGTCTGCGGCGAGATGGCAGGAGACGCTGAGTTCACCGATCTCCTGCTGGCAATGGGGCTGCGCAGCTTCTCTATGCACCCCTCTCAGATCCCCTCGGTGAAGCAGCGCGTCCTGCGTGCCGATAGTGCCAAGCTGGCTGGCGCCCTGCCGATCATCCTCGCCAGTGAAGATCCAAGGGAAGCCGCTCGACAGGCGCTTGGGGTCGGCCTGCAGGCCGCGGGAAGATTTTTTCACTGACTGCTTTCCCAAGTGCTTCAACTCTTGTGCTACAGTGGCGGGCTTCGCTGCTGACAGCGCTCCTTGGAGACGGGGTGCGGCTGCTGCGAGGCGAAGGTGGTGAGAACGGTGACAGCAGGCGCTGCGAAACTTTCAGAAGTTTTCAAAAACGCTTGACGAATTGAAAAGAATTCAGTCATAATTCGATTCTTCGCTGATCACTGATTGGCGACGCGAAAGACAGTAGTTGATCGCGATGTTCTTTAAGAATTCACAGCCGATAAGCGTGGGCGTTTGAAGGCGAG
>NZ_JBXVVS010000004.1:0-430291 GCF_057219915.1 Roseateles sp. T103 | reverse complement strand
TTGAATTCTTCTGGGTAGGGTTGCTTGCTCTGCATGGCACCTCCGATTGGGCCTCAGTTTGAGGCTCGAAGGTGTCTACTGAACCCGGGGCGATTCACAGCAACTTTTCCAGCGGGAGATCCTCGGCGTCAAAGGCGAATGCGCCGACGCTCTCGACCTTGGTTGTTGGAGAAATGGGAGCCTTAGGCATATCAAACGTCCTTTGGGGCAAGAGGAGGCTACGTACATTGATTGGCAGCGTTCCAGGGGCTACCAATCCTAAGGTTAGATTTTGCGGCTAGTCGATTATGTTTGATGGGCTGTCGGAAGGCTGGGCAAGCATTTCATGTTTGCAAGGCAGAAGCAGCTGCGCAGTCGGTTTGGTAGTGGGCAGCAACGTCGTCTTATCTGAGTACGCGAAATGCAGAAGTGGTGCAACTGCCGCAGTTGGCGACGCAGGGCCGTAGCATGCTGGCCGCGTTTGACTCGCTTGATGGGGATCGTTGATGTTGGGCCGGCGTCTGCGCAGGTAGCGCAGCAGCTAGGCTCGGTGAGCGCGAGTGCGACACTTGGCCGACCGTTGGTCTGAGGCTCAGTCTGTCGCCTACTTGACCCCCTCGTGCCCCGCCTCGTCCCACAATGGCCCAATCAACTGGCCACAGAGCCGGTTCGCCAGACCAGCCCCGGAGACAGCCCATGAGCGAAGAGACGACAGCCGCCGCGCCCCGCACCCACTACCGCATCTGCCCCTTGTGCGAAGCCTGCTGCGGCCTGGAGATCCGCACGCAGGGCTCGCAGGTCTTGAGCATTCGCGGCGAGGCGAACGATCCCTTCAGCGCGGGCTACATCTGCCCCAAGGGCGTGTCGCTGAAAGACCTGCACGAAGACCCGGACCGGCTGCGCCAGCCGCTGATCAAGCAGGCGGATGGCCGCTTCGTGCCGGCCAGCTGGGACGAGGCGCTGGCCGAGGTGGAGGCGCGGCTGCTGCCTATCCTGCGCGAGCATGGACCCGACGCGGTGGCGGCCACGGCGGGCAACCCCTCAGCGCACAAGATCAGCCTGCTGGCCTACTTCCCGCGGCTGGTGCGCGCGCTGGGCACGCGCAACGTGTTCTCGGCCTCCACGCTGGACCAGATGCCCAAGCAGCTCAGCAGCGGGCTGATGTACGGGCACTGGCTGTCCATCCCGGTGCCGGACCTGCCGCGCAGCGATCTGTTGATTATCCTGGGCGCCAATCCGATGGTGAGCAACGGCAGCCTGTGGACCGTGCCCGACTACCGCGGCAAGGCCAAGGCCATGCGCGAGCGCGGCGGCCGCATCATCGTGATCGACCCGCGCCGCACCGAGACGGCCGAGGCCGCCGATGAACACTTGGCTATCCGCCCCGGCGGCGATGTGTTCCTGCTGCTGGGCATGCTGCACACGCTGTTCGCCGAGGGCCTGGTGCAGCCGGGCCGGCTGGCCGCGCATCTGAACGGGCTGGACGAAGTGCGCGCCGCGGTGCAGCCCTTTGCGCCCGAGCGCATGGCCGCGGGCTGCGGCATCAGTGCCGATGCGCAGCGCCGCCTGGCGCGCGAGCTGGCGCGTACGCCGCGCGCCTCGCTCTACGGCCGCATCGGCACCTGCACGCAGCGCTTCGGCACGCTGAACAGCTGGTTGATCGACCTGCTCAACATCCTCACCGGCCATCTGGACGCCGAGGGCGGCGCGATGTTCCCCAAGGCTGCCGCCTTCGCCGCCAACACGCAGGGCAAGCCGGGCCGCGGCAAGGGCATCGCCACCGGGCGGCGCCACAGCCGCGTTAGCAAGGCGCCCGAGGTCTTCGGCGAGCTGCCGATGAGCTGCCTGGCCGAGGAGATAGCGACGCCCGGCCCGGGCCAGGTGCGCGCGCTGATCACGCTGGCCAGCAACCCGGTGCTCTCGGCGCCGAACGGCCCGCGGCTGGCCAAGGCGCTGGACAGCCTGGAGTTCATGCTGAGCCTGGACATCTATCTCAACGAGACCAGCCGCCATGCCGACGTGATCCTGCCGGGGCTCTCGCCGCTGGAGGATCTGCACTACGACATGGCCTTCCCGCAGCTGAGCTGGCGCAACAACGCGCGCTATTCGGCGCCGGTGTTCGCGCGCCCCGTGGGCCAGCCCGAGGAATGGGAAACGCTGCTGCGCCTGGCCGCGATGGTGGAGGGCAAGGACTGGCGCGGCGATGTGAATGCGATGGACGATGCCAACGTGGCCGCCGACGTGCAGCGCCTGGCCGGCGAGCACGCGCCGGCGGTGCTGGCCGCGCTGCAGCCGCGCCGCGGCCCGGAGCGGCTGATCGACCTGGCGCTGCGCAGCGGGCCTTATGGCGATGCCTTCGGCCTCAAGCCCGGCGGCATCAGCCTCGACAAGGTGCAGGCCGCGCCGCATGGGCTGGACCTGGGCGAGCTGCAGCCGCGCGTGCCCGAGTTGCTGCGCACGTCCTCGGGACTGATCGAGCTGGCGCCGCCCAGCCTGCTGGCCGATCTGGCGCATGTGGAGGCGGCGCTGGCCGAGGCGGCAGCGTCAAAGGGGCTGCTCTTGATCGGCCGGCGCGATGTGCGCTCGGGCAATAGCTGGATGCACAACCTGCCGGTGCTGGCCAAGGGGCCCCAGCGCTGCACGCTGCTCGTGCACCCGCAGGACGCCGCGCGCCTGGGCCTGGCTGATGGCGGCCTGGGCCGGCTGCGCACCGCCACCGCCGAGCTGGTGGCGCAGGTGGCGCTGAGCGACGAGATGATGCCCGGCGTGGTCAGCCTGCCCCACGGCTGGGGCCACGACCTGCCCGGCGCGCAGCTGCACCTGGCCCGTCAGCGCCCGGGCGTGAACCTCAACGCGCTGCTGGACGAAGGCGCACGCGATCCGCTGTCGGGCAACTCGGTGCTCAGCGGCGTGGCGGTGGAGCTGGCGCCGGCTTGATTCAGTCTGCACTGACGGAATCAAGCGGTCTGCGTCGCATCAGGGCGAGGCTAGCCAGCCTGGCCGAACGGCTGAGCTGAGCGGCATATCGCTGCGGGCGCGCGGACGCGGATGTCAGAAGTCGGAGGCGGCGGGGCAACTGCTGCCTATCCCTAAGGCGTGGCCTGAGACCCACACGCGACGTCGAATGCCTTTACAGGCGACGTGCTGTCGCGATGCCGAGCGTTGCGCCGTCATAGGCGCTTGCGCTGCTGGTCCGAAGCTTGCGTGCCTGGTACGCCGCACCTGCGCGGCATCTACTTCAACCTTGGGGGACTGGCTCATGAAGTGCTTGGTACGAGGATTGGCGATGACGGTCGGGCTTGCAGCGCTGACCGGCTTTGGCGGTGCGGCATCGGCTGCGACTGTGCTTGCCAACGGCGCTGCGCCGGGAGATGCGTTCACCAACGCAACTGGGGTCAACCAAGGGCAGGCGGTCGGCGCCACCGGCTGGTACTACAACAACGTGCGCAACGGCGGTACGGCGGGCATCGACACCAGCTATGCGCGCTCGGGCAATGGCTCGGCACATCTGGCGGGCACGGCGGGCCCGGCCGGCGCCTCACACAAGGCCGACATCGAATACCTCGCCGGCGGCGTGAACGTCGGCGGCAACTATTTCGCGTCGGCCTCGTTGGGCGCGTTCTCGGCGTTCTCGGGCATGTCCTACGACTGGTACCGCAACAGCAGCAGCAGCAACAGCGCCGTGCAGCATCCCGCGCTGCGCATCCTGCTCGATCTGGATGGCAACCTCGCAACGACCGGCGACCGCGGCGGCCTGGTGTTCGAGCGCGCCTACAACGTGGCCGGAAACGCGCCCACCGATGCCTGGGTCTCGGACGTGGTGGGCAACAGCAGCAAGCTGTGGAACTTCGGGTTCGGCCTGGGCAATGAGTTCGACATCGACGGCGACGGCACGCCCTACGACACGCTGGCGGAATGGCAGGCCAGCGCCCGCTTCGCGAATGCGGCCATCCTCGGCTTCAGCGCGGGCATCGGCAGCGGCTGGGGGCCGTTCGATGGCGCCGTCGACAACATCGCCTGGACCATCGGCAACCAGAGCACGGCGTCCAACTTCGAAGTGCAGGCCAGCGATGTCCCGGAACCGGCCTCGCTGGCGCTGGTCGGCCTCAGTCTTGCTGCGCTTGCGGCGAGTCGGCGACGGAAGGGCTGACCAGGCCCCCGCGCCCCACGCAGCTCAGCTCGCGCTGCGTGGCAGTTCGTCCAGGCGCTCGACGCTGGGCCAGCGGGTCCAGCCCATCAGTGCCTGCTCGACGGCGTTGCCGTTGGCGGCAAGCCAGGCGCTCATCGCCGGGCCCTGCTTCTGGCCGTAGACGCGGTGCGAGAGCACCAGCACCATGCTGGCGTTCTCCACCGGCAGGCAGCGCGCGAAGGCGGCTTCGAGGAACTCGGGCTGGCCCAGCACCGCAGCGATGAAGTGCTCGGCCCTGGTGGTGGCGCTGCGCGGCACCGAGCGCGTGCGCACCACCTTGCCGACGCGCTCGTAGTTGGCCAGCACCTGGTTGGCCACGCCGGCCAGGGCTTCGGCGCTGCGCGCATTGCCGTGCACATTGATCGTCAGCATGTCGCGCCAGCTGGTCAGGTCGGCATCGTCGGCCGGCGTGAATTCATGCTGGCCGCCGCGCGACCAGCGGTGCACGAAGGTGGTGTCGCGGAAAGTGATGTTCATCGCCGATGGCGTGGCGGCGCGCAGCGCCCGGCCGGGCAGCAGCGCGGCGCCGAGCAGCGCGGCCAGCACGGGGCGGCGTGCGGGCATCATGGCGGGAAGACCGGTGGACATGGCGGCGCTCACGGGGAGTTGAGGGTGCCCGCCAGTCTGGGCCGCGCCGGTTTCAGCGGCGTTGCGAAGCGGCCGCTGTCTCGTTTGCTTTGTTGCAGGCAGGTCGTCGCGCCGGCCGCTGCGGTCCTGTCGCTTGCGCGCCGGCTGAAGCGCGCACTGGTGCGAGCGGTCCGCCGGCTCAGGCCCGCGCGTAGCGCAGCACCGCGAAGAACAGCAGCATGCTCAGCGCGATGTCGCCGAAGGTGGTGTAGGCCAGCCAGATGTCGGTGCTGAAGAACTCGGCCACGCCCCAGTTGAGGCCGGCCATGGTGGCGCCCAGCAGGCCCAGGCCTATGGCCAGGCGGTGCTCGATCACCGGCTCCATCACATAGCGCGCCAGCCGGCGGCCGAAGTAGCGGCCGCGGTTGAACAGGCCGTCGCCGAGGAACAGCGTGGCGGTGAGCAGGCCCAGGATGGTGCCCTTCATCTTGACGGCCCAGTCGTCCTGGAACAGCCAGGAGAAGCCGGCCGAAACCAGCAGCATGACCACGCCGAACATCGCCAGGCCGCCGATCAGGTCCACCTTCACGAAGCGCTGCGCCAGATAGACGCACAGGCCCGCGGCGGCGCCCAGCAGCGCGGCGGTGGTCAGGTCGGTGAACTTGGCGCAGACGAAGAAGAACAGGCCCAGGCCCACATCCACATAGATGCTGGGCTTGTTGCGCTGCCACTGCGCGGCCTGGCGCGCCTGGTCGACGGCGGAGAGGGAAGAGGGGCGTTGGTTGTTCATCATGGCGCGCATTGTCGCGGCGAAGCGATGCCCCCGCGGTGCCGGGTCTTGCCACTCCGACAGCCTGGGGATGTTCGCGGCCGACAGGGTGGGCATCATGGGGCGCAGCCTGGCCGCCGCAGCGGCGCCGGCATGGCGTCAACCCAGGAGAGCGATGATGGACCAAGCAAGGACGATGGCAAGGCATTCCGGGGCGGCCACCGTGCAGCCGCTGTCGCTGCGCGGCGTCAGGCTGCTGCTGGGGCTGCTGGCGCTGGCCCTGGCCTCGGGCTGCTCCACGCTGCGCGGCACGCCGACGCGCTACCAGCCCACGGCCGAGGTGGTCAGCCGGATCAACCTCTCGGCGCAGGACCTGGCCGATCTGCAGGCGGCCGGCTCGGAGGTGGAGCGCAATCTGCTGCAGAACAAGGCGATCGCGGTGATCGATCTGCAGTTCCACCAGTTCGTGCGCGATCTGATGGCCGACCGCTCCGATGCCTCGGCCGCGGCGGCCGGCACCACGCTGGGCGCCAGCACGGCCGGCGCCTTTGTGGACAGCGTCAAGGCCAAGACCAATTACGCGCTCTTCGCGGCCGGCGTGGTGGGCGCCTTCGGCATCGTCGACAAGAGCTACTTCTACGAGAAGACCGTGCCGGCGCTGGTGGCGGCGATGGGCGCCGCCCGCGCGCAGGTGCTGGTGCGCATGCGCGGCAGCCAGCGCGATCCTCTCGGTGCCTATGACGGCACCGCCGCGCTGGCCGACCTGGAGGACTACTTCTCGGCGGGCACCGTGCTCTCTGCCATCGCCGAGATCACTGCGCGGGCCGACAGCGACCGCAAGGCTTCGCTGGCCGAGGTGCGCGCGCTGGAGCTGCCGTCGGATGCGGAGATCACGCGTCGCAAGACGATCAGCGGCGCGATCTTCGCCATCGACGATGCCGGGCTGGACAAGGCCAGGAAGGCGCTGGTGGCACTTGGCCTGCCCGAGCAGAAAACGGCCAAGGAGGCGCGTGCCGCGCTGCTGAAGGCGCTGCGCCCGCCGACGCCGGAGCGCATCGGCCAGGTCGAGAAAGCGCTCAAGGACAACGGTCTGTTGAAGTGAGACGCGGCCCAAGGCCGCAAGCGCCACATCCACGAGGAGTACCGCACCATGGCCAACTATCACGTCGAAGTGTCCGGCAAGCTGTCGCTGAACCAGCAGGCCAAGGCGATCGAGGGCGAAGAAGCGCTGGGGACCAAGTTCCTGGGCTCGCGCATCTGGGTGAACGCGAAGAACGTGCTCACCAATCTGGCGGAGTTTCAGGAGCTCGACACCGCGCCCGATCCACCGCTGGGCACGCCGCGGCTCGTCAAGGAGCTGCCGGCGGGGGCTGCGCCGGCCTGGGCGGGGCCGATGATCGTGCAGGGCAGCGCGGTGGCGCAGGTCTACCTGCTGCGCGGCTGAGCGTGCGGCTGAGAGGGCGGACGAGCGCCGCCGCGGCCGGGCCACCGGCGCCGTGATGGCCTGCCGGCGCCCAAGGACATCGCGGCGATGTGACACTGCGCGGCATCCAAGTGAAGCGCAGGACCGGCGAGCCGCCGGGAACATGGGATGCAAGAGTCGTCTGCGCACCGTGCGGCCCTCATGCCGCTGAACCCTGAGGCGCCGGTGCGCTTCGTGATCAATGCCGGTGCCGGTGCTGTCGATCTGGACGACAAGTGCCGGGTCATCGAAGCGGGGCTCGCGGCTGCGGGTCGGCGCGGCGAGCTGATCGTCGCGCGGCCGCCCGAGCTGGCGCCTGTCGCGGCCGACGCCGCGCGGCGCGCTGCCGCCGATGGCGCCGCGCTGGTCGCCGTGGGCGGGGACGGCAGCCTGAACACCGTGGCTCAGGCCGCGCATGCGGCGGGCTGCGTGCTGGGCGTGGTGCCCTACGGCACCTTCAACTACTTCGCCCGCACGCATGGCATCCCCACCGATCCGGCTGCGGCGGTGCGCCTGGCACTCAGCGGCAGCCCAGGGCCGGTGCAGGTGGCGGCGGTGAACGGTCATCTGTTCCTCGTCAATGCCAGCGTGGGCCTGTACCCCGAGCTGCTGGAAGACCGCGAGGCCTACAAGCGTCGCTTCGGCCGCAGCCGCTGGGTGGCGATCTATGCCGGGGTGAAGACCTTGCTGCGCGCGCAGCGGAAGCTGCGCCTGCATATCGAGCTGGGTGCCGGCTCGCGCGACGTGACGGCGCTCACGCTGTTCGTCGGCAACAACCGCCTGCAGCTCGACCAGCTGGGTGCGCAGCCGGCAGACACGCTGCCGGGCGCGCCGGGAGCCGGCAGCATCGCCGCGGTCATGCTGCGGCCGGTGGGCACGCTGGCGATGCTGCGCCTGCTGCTGCACGGCGCGCTGGGCACCTTGGGCGAGGCGGACGATGTGGAGAGTTTCGAGTTCCACCACATGGTGCTGCGTCCAGGCGGGCTGCACGCCGGCGGCACGGTGAAGGTGGCGTTCGACGGCGAGGTGACACGACTGAAGCCGCCGCTGGACTTTCGTGTGCTGGAGCAGCCGCTGATGCTGATCCAGACGCCGGCAGCCTTGGGCCTGGACGCGCGCAGCACCGAGGCTTCGGCATGAGCGTGCTGCTGCATCTGTCAGACACCCACTTTGGCACCGAGCAGGCGCCGGTGATCGAGGCGCTGGTGGCGCTGGCGCAGCGTTTGCGCCCCGATCTGGTGGTGCTGTCCGGCGACATCACGCAGCGTGCGCGGCCGGCGCAGTTCAAGGCGGCGCGCGCCTTCGTCGACCGGCTTGGTGCGCCCTGGCTGGCGATCCCGGGCAACCATGACATCTCTCTGTTCGATCCGTTGACGCGTCTGCTGTGCCCCTATGCGCGCTTCCGTGCTGCCTTTGGGCCGGATCTGGAGCCTTGCCATGAGTCGGCGGAGCTTCTTGTGCTGGGGGTGAAGACCACGCGCAGGCGGCGCCACAAGCACGGCGAGGTCTCGTCCGCGCAGATCGAGCGCGTGGCCAGCCGACTGCGCTCGGCACGCGAGGAGCAGTTGCGCGTGGTCGTGGTGCATCAGCCCGTCGCGGTGCCGACCGCTGCCGAAGAGGCGAACCTGCTGCGTGGCAGCCTGCCGGCTCGACAGGCCTGGGCCGAGGCAGGGGCCGACCTGGTGCTCGGCGGCCACATCCACCTGCCCTTCGTGATGCCCTTGCCAGGCACCGCACGTGCTGCCTGGGCGGTGCAGGCGGGCACGGCGGTGTCGTCCCGCGTGCGGCACGGTGTGCCGCATTCGGTGAATGTCGTGCGCTGGGAGCGCGACGCGGGGCGCCCGCGAAGCGGCGATTCCGCCTGCGAGGGGCGGGCCGGTCGGCGCATCGCCGTGGAGCAGTGGGACTACAGCGAAGCCGCTCAGGACTTCGTGCAGGCTGCGATCACCCGGCTCCAGCCCGCGGCGGATCAGCGGCGCGGCTGATCCGGCCCGCTCTTACCGATCGGCTTCGAGAAGCGCGGGCTGCTGGCGCCGGTTGGCGCGGCTGTGTTGCCAGAGCCGCAGCACGGCCCGCGTGGCGCGCACCAGGGCGTCGTTGAGTGCGCGTCGCCAGTCCTTGGCGACCGACGAGACGGTGATCTGTCCCGCGCCGTCGGTGTGCAGCTCGACGCGGCAGCACTTGTCGATGCCGCCGCGCGGACCGTTCAGGTCGGAGAACTGCACCTCGGCGCGGGGCACGCGCCAGCTGATGCGCCTGAGCACGAAGCGCACGCGGCGCTCCACATCGAGGCGCATCGACGCGTGTTGACGGTCAGGGGACTTGAAAAGCACTTGCATCGTGGTACTCCCGGCTTGAGTGGAGGAGCCCATCTTGGCCCTGGCGTGGCGATGTGCCAGCAGGTTTTCTCTGCGCCCGGCATCGGCTCGGCCGATGCCGGGCACCGATGGCATTGCTTCGAAATTTACTGAATGAAGATCACGAAAGTTCAGCTTTGTTCGTGAGCTTTCCGGCCGCACATTTCAGCCCGTCACCACTTCTTTCGAGGTTTTCATGAAGCTCTCCATACGCGCTGCTGCCGCTCATCTGGCAAGGCTGCGCCTGATCCTGGCGTCGCTGCGCGATGCGCTCAGGCTGCTGCCGCTGGGCCAGCCGCATGCGCTGAGGGCTGTGCCGATCCGCGCGGATCGCCTGCCGACCCGGCCGCGCGGCCGGAGTCGGTTCCCCTACCGTTGAGGTGCGTGCCGTCTCGCAGCCTCTGTCCCCCTTGAACCGATCGCTTGTCTGAAGAGGAGACCCGTCATGCGCAACTACCCCAGGAACAGCCCCCAGGCCGCCGCGCGCATCGTCGCGCTGGTGCTGGTTTCCGATGGCCATGTCAGCCGCGCCGAGCTGGAGGCGCTGCAGGACCTGCATATCGATCGGGAGCTCGGCCTGGCGCCCGGCGGATTCGCGCAGGTCATGCATGTGCTCTGCGAGGATCTGCTGATGGGCTCCTACGGCAGTGCGTCGATGATGTGCAGCGTCGATGAGTCCACGCTGGCCGCCTTGATGGCCGAGGTCGACGACCCGGTGCTGCAGCACAAGGTGCTGTGCCTGGCCGGCGCTGCCGCAGAGGCAGACCAGTACCTGGCGGATGCCGAGTCCATGCTGCTGTCTCTGGCGCGCCGGCACTGGCGGTGCGAGGAGCTGGTGCTTCCGCTGCACGCGCTGCCGCGCGAGCTTCAGCAGGTCTGACTGCTGTCGTCCGGCTCAATCGTTCTTGAGCGCACCCGCCGATGCGAGGATCTGCTGCACCAGCGGGTGGTGCTGGCCGCGGCGCGAGCGAACGGCATGGATTTCCTCCTTGACCTCGTCGCTGCGGCCTAGCAGGCGCAGTCCGCGCATCAGTCCGACATCGCCGGCGCCCAGGCGGCTGAGAGGAAACACGCCCAGCCCGCGCGCGGCGAACACCGCCAGCAGGGCGCTGTCCTCGAATTCGCCGACGATGCGAGGCTGCAGCTTGTGCGCCTCGAACCAGCGCTCGAGCGTGACGCGCAAGGCCGAGTGACCGGTGGGCAGCAGCACCGGCAGCTCGTTCAAGGACATCGGGAAGCGCTCGCGCTCGCTGCGGCCCACCAGGCTGGCCGGGCCGTACCACTCGATCGGTGATTCGACGAGGCGGTCGCTGCTCAGGCGCAGGTTCGGGTTGCGCGGCGCGGCCTGGCCGGCCAGCACCACGTCGAGATGGTGCAGCGCCAGCTCGGCGAGCAGCTGTTCGAATTCCCCTTCGTGGCAGACCAGGCGCAGATTGGGTGTGGCCAGCACCGGCTCGAGCAGCGCGTGGGCAGCGAGCTTGGAGATGCCGTCGGACAGGCCGACCGCCAGGCGCGAGACCTTGCCGCTGGCGGCGGCGCGCACCTCGTCCGGGATGCACTGGCCGAGCTGGAAGATCTCCTCGGCGCGCACCAGTGCCGCCTGCCCGGCCTCGGTCAGCGCGACGCCGCGACCGGCCGGCTTGAGCAGCTGGTGGCCCAGCGAGCGCTCCAGCTCGCGCACCTGGGCGCTGATGGTCTGCACCGCCATGTCCAGCCGCTCGGCAGCGCGCGCGAAGCCGCCCTCCTTGGTGACGACCCAGAAGTAGTAGAGATGGCGGTAGTTCAGCATCGCGGCACCGTTTCGGAAAAGCCGAATCTTAGCGACGAGACAATCTGGTTTACTCGATGCATCCGTATCGCCACACTCGCCGCTGTCCCATTGCCGAACGGAGCAGGCTCGTGATCTACCTCCTCAACTGGTTTCTTGTGCTCGTGCTGCTGGCGCTGTGGTCGGCGCTGGTCTGGGCTGCCCACGCGCTGGCGAGCTGGGCCCTCTCGAACGCCGGGGCCTTGCCGGATGCGTCGGCCGGCGCCGCCGCGCTGCGCCTGCCCGACTGGCTCGTGCCCTGGGTGCCGCCCGAGCTGGTGGAGCTTGGCCCAGCGGTGCTGGCGACCTTGGGGCCTGTCGTCGACTGGCTGGTGCAGGTGCTGCCGTCCGTCTCCGGCGTGCTGACCGTTGCCGCCTGGCTGGTCTGGGGTCTGGTCGCGGCGCTGCTGCTGGTGATGGGCGTTGCGCTGCACGCTGCCATCGCCTGGTGGCGCCGCAACGGCGCCAACGGTGCCGGCAGGCTCCGCGCGGCCTTGCGTCAGGGTGCCTGAGCGCGTCTCGCTACGATCGTGCCGCCAGCGCTGATGCACACTGCGCCCCTGTGGCTCCTTTCGTCGGCAGCTGTTTTCCGCATTTCAGGGTGAGCGCTCATGAATCTCTTGTTCTTCATCGCTGGGCTGGGTCTGCTGGTGCTTGGGGCCAGCTCGCTGGTGCGTGGTGCGTCCAAGCTCGCGCTGTCCTTCGGCATCAGCCCGCTGGTGGTGGGGCTGACGATCGTCGCCCTCGGTACCAGCGCGCCCGAAGTCGCAGTGAGCGTGGGCGCTGTGCTCGATGGCAGGACTGACATCGCCATCGGCAATGTGGTGGGCAGCAACATCTTCAACGTGTTGTTCATCCTCGGCCTGAGCGCGCTGATCACGCCGCTGGTGGTGAACATCCAGCTGATCCGCCAGGAGGTGCCGATCATGCTGGGTGCCAGCCTGCTGCTGCTGGCCCTGGGCCTGGACGGCAGCCTGTCGATGCTGGACGGCGGCCTGCTGTTCGGGCTGCTGATCGCCTACACGGCCTTCCTGGTGCTGCAGTCGCGCCGCGAGACGCAGGCAGCCAAGGACGAGTATGCCGAGGAGTTCCAGCCCGCCGCCGCGGGCTCATGGGACAGCCACTGGGTGGCGCAGATCGGCCTGATCGTCGCGGGCCTGGCGGCACTGGTGTTCGGCTCGGAGCTGCTGGTCCAGGCGGCGGTGCACTTCGCGAAGGCGCTGGGTGTCAGCGATCTGGTCATCGGCCTGACCATCGTGGCCGCCGGCACCAGCATGCCGGAGGTGGCGACCAGCATCGCCGCGGCGATCAAGGGCGAGCGCGACATCGCGGTGGGCAATGTGGTCGGCAGCAATACCTTCAACATCCTGGGCTGCCTGGGGCTCTCGGGCCTGGTGTCGGGCGATCTGGGCCTGGCGGTGGCGCCTTCGCTGCTGGCCTTCGACATCTGGGTGATGCTGGCGGTGGCGCTGGCCTGTCTGCCGGTGTTCATGACCGGGCGCGAGATCGCGCGCTGGGAGGGCGGCGTGTTCCTCGGCTACTACGCCGCCTACGTCACCTACCTGATCCTGGCCGCGCAGCAGCATGACGCGCTGCCGGCGTTCTCCGGCGTGATGATGGGCTTCGTGCTGCCGCTGACGGTGGTGACGCTGGTGGTAATGCTGATCCGCCGCCCCGGGACGAGCCAGCCAGGCTGAGCGGCGCCCCCCGGGCGCTCAGAACCTGCGGCCGGCCTTGCGCGCGGCCTTGCGCGCCTCGGCCGCCGCCTTGGCCTCGGCTTCGGCGATCTCGGCGCTGGTCACCCAGGCGGCGAACTCCTCGGGCGTCTCCAGCGTGATGCGGCCCAGCGTGCCGGCGCGGAATTCGTACATCAGGATCTCGGCGGCCTTCTGCAGATTGACGCGGCCGCCGCTGAGCACGGCGCCGCGCTTGCGGCCCAGTTGCTCGAGCAGTTCCTCGTCGCTGAGCTCGGGCGAGATCTCCAGCTTGTAGCGCGCCACCAGTTCCGCCGCGTAGTGCTGGCGCAGATAGGCCAGCAACTCCACCGCCACCTCTTCCTCGACGAAGGCGTTGCGACCCACTGCACCGCTGGCGGCGAGGTTGAAGCCGCTCTGCGGCACGGTGATCTTGGGCCACAGCATGCCCGGCGTGTCGAACAGGTAGAAGTCGTCCTCCAGCACCAGCTTCTGCTCGACCTTGGTGATGCCGGGCTCGTCGCCGGTCTTGGCGGCGCGCTTGCCCATCAAGGTGTTGATCAGCGTGGACTTGCCCACATTGGGGATGCCGCAGATCAGCACGCGCAGCGGCTTGGCCATGCCGCCGCGGTTGGGCGCGAGCAGCCGGCACTCGCTCATCAGCGCCTTGGCCGGCGCCTTGATGCTGGCGTCCAGCGGGATCGCGCGGGTCTCGGGCTGGGCGTTGTAATAGGCCAGCCAGGCTTCGGTACGGGCCGGGTCGGCCAGGTCCTGCTTGTTGAGCAGCTTCAGCGAGGGCTTGCCCTCGGTGAGCTGGGCCAGCAGCGGGTTGCGGCTGGAGCCGGGCAGGCGGGCGTCGAGCAGCTCGATCACCACATCCAGCCCCGCCTTCATGCGCTCGCGGATCGCGTTGCGCGTTGAGTTCATGTGCCCCGGGAACCATTGGACGGTGGGGGCGAGCGGCTTGGGCGTCGGGGTCATCGGCTGCGGTGAGCGAGTGTTTTCGTGACGGAATTCACGATCTGTGGGCGTTGTGGCCGCCGGCAGAGCCGGCGACCCGGCCCCGATTGTCCCAGCCCCGGCCGGCGCGCGTGAATTTGGCAGGGATTTCGCATTCTTTTCTAAAGTCCGGCGCGCATCGGTCGATATGACCGGTAGATTCCGTCCAATTCCGGGCTCCGGCCCGTCTGACCACCGTCCCGAACGCCATGTCCATCAGCCTGTCCACCGCACTGTCCGGCGTCGCCGCGGCGCAGGAAAGGCTGCGCGCGTCGTCGCACAACGTGGCGAACGTCTCCACGCCGGGCTACCGGCGCGAGCAGGTCGAACTGGCCAGCCTGCCCAACGAGGCCGGCGTGCAGGTCAGCCGCAGCACGGCCAGCCAACCGGGTGTCTCGCTGGAGAAGGAAATGGTCGAGCAGCGCGCGACCTACTACAGCTACGTCGCCAACCTGCGCGTGCTGGAGACGCAGCTCAACACCACCGGCGCGCTGCTGGACATCCAGGCCTGAACGGGCCGGCGGCCCGAGGCCAGCGGCTTCAGCGCTTCAGCGCGGTGACGACGGTCCTGCCGTCCTTGCCGGCCACCTGCACCTTCACCTTGTCGCCAGGCTTCAGCGCGGCCAGCAGCTCGGGCGTCACTGCGCCATCGGCCAGGCCGAAGACCATGGTCATCGGCGGCATGTCCAGATGCTTGATCTCGCCATGCTTGAGGGTGAGCTTCTTGCCGGCGGGGTCGACCCGCCGCACTTCAGCATCGACCCAGTCGCCGGACTGGCTTGCCGGCGCGGCATGGTGGGCATCGTGGCCCCCGGCACCCGCCTGAGCGGCAGCGGAAAGGGGCAGGCTGCCGGCCGCAGCGGCAATCAGCAGAGCGGTGGCGAGGCGGCTGAGGTTCAGGGCTTGCTTGGGCATGCTTGTCATCTCGGGTGGAAGTGGACGAAGGGCTGAGCCAGGGCTCAGGCATAGCGGGCGTAGGTGCGCGTGCTGCCGTCACGCAGCACCAGCAGCACCTCGTAGGCGTCGCGCTGACCGCCGTACTCCGGACCGTCCATGCCCGGCGAGCCGATGGGCATGCCGGGCACGGCCAGGCCGATCGCATCCGGGCGCTCCTTGAGCAGGCGCAGGATCTCGCGCACGGGCACATGGCCCTCGATTGCGTAAGGCCCGATCTTGGCGGTATGGCAGCTGCCCAGCTTCAGCGGGATGCCCAGACGTGCGCGGGCCTGCGTGTTGCCGACGTCGCGCACGATGGCCTTGAACTGCCCCTGCGCTTCGATGTAGGTGATCCAGTCCTTGCAGCAGCCGCAGGTCGGGCTCTTCCAGACTTCGGCAGCGATCGGCGAGGGCGCCTGCGCGCGTCCGGCGCCGGGCAGGGCGGCCAGCGCCACGGCGCCGGCCAGCAGGCGCCGGCGCGAGAGCCGGCAGCGCTGATGTGTTGTGTGTTTCATGTGCGGGTACTCCTTGGCGTGACGGTGATGACGCCACGCATGCCGGCCTCGTAGTGCCCCGGGATCAGGCAGGCGAACTCGAATTCTCCGGGCCGATTGAAATGCCAGACGATCTCGCCGCGCTGGCCGGGCGGCACGTGGCTCATATGGGCTTCCTCGTGCTCCATGTCGGGAAAGCGGCGCATCAACTCGGCATGCTTGTCCAGTTCCTCGCGGGTGCCGATCACCAGCTCGTGCATCACCGCGCCGCGGTTGCGCAGGCGCAGGCGCACGGTCTCGCCCTCGCGCACGCGCAGCTGCGCAGGGCTGAAGCGCATGTCGTCGCTCATCGCGATGTCGATGCTGCGGGAGACCTTGGCGCGATCGCCGGCGATGCCGAAGGCCTGTTGCTCCTTGTGCTGCGGCGCGGCTGCGCCGGCATGGGGCTTGCTGCCATGCGCCCGCGCGCCACCCGCCAAGGTCAGCAGGGCCAGCAGGGCGAGTCGGCGTTGCAGTCGGTGCTGATGAGGAGTCATCTCAGTGCCCTCCATGGCTGTGGGGCTTGCGCACCCTCACCTCGGTGGCGCCGCGCTTGGCGCTGCCCCGATGCGGCGCGTGCATGTCCGGATGGTGCATAGCCGGCTTGGGCGCAGCCGGTGCTGGCGCAGGCGGCGTCGCCGCCGGCGCCGCCACGCTGCCCTTGGGCGCCTGCGGCGCGAACCAGCCGGGGTCGCTGTAGTCGCCGGGCTTCTGGTCGCGGCGCACCTTGAGCACGCTGAACATGCCGCCCATCTCCAGGCTGCCGTAGGGGCCGCTGCCCGTCATCATCGGCGCGGTGTTCTCGGGCAGCGGCATCTCCATCTCGGCCATGTCGGCCATGCCGCGCTCGCCCATCACCATGTAGTCGGGCACGATCTCGGTGATCTTCCTGGCCAGGCCGGTGTGGTCCACGCCGATCAGCGTCTCCAGCTTGTGGCCCATCGCGTTCATCGTGTGGTGGCTCTTGTGGCAATGGATGGCCCAGTCGCCCAGTTCGTCGGCGATGAACTCGAGCTGGCGCATCTGGCCCACGGCGATGTCGGCGGTGACCTCGGGCCAGCGCGCACTCTTGGGCACCGGACCGCCATCGGTGCCGGTGACCTCGAACTCGTGGCCGTGCAGATGGATGGGGTGGTTGGTCATCGTCAGATTGCCGACGCGTATGCGCACCCGGTCGCCCAGGCGCACATTGAGCGAATCGATGGCCGGAAAGATGCGGCTGTTCCAGGTCCAGAGGTTGAAGTCCGTCATCGTCATGATGCGCGGCGTGTAGCTGCCGGGGTCGATGTCGTAGGCCGACAGCAGGAAGCAGAAGTCCCGCTGGACCTCGCTGATCAGCGGATGGCGCGTGCGCGGGTGCGTGACCCAGAAGCCCATCATGCCCATGGCCATCTGCGTCATCTCGTCGGCATGCGGGTGGTACATGAAGGTGCCCGGTCGCCGCGCGACGAACTCGTAGACGAAGGTCTGGCCCGGCTTGATCGCCGGCTGGGTGAGGCCGGAGACGCCGTCCATGCCGTTGGGCAGACGCTGTCCGTGCCAGTGCACGCTGGTGTGCTCGGGCAGGCGGTTGGTCACGTAGATGCGCACGCGGTCGCCCTCGACCACCTCGATGGTCGGGCCGGGGCTCTGGCCGTTGTAGCCCCACAGATGGGCCTTGAAGCCCGGGCCCATCTCGCGCACCACCGGCTCGGCGACGAGGTGGAACTCCTTCACCCCGTCCTTCATGCGCCAGGGCAGGGTCCAGCCATTGAGCGTGACCACCGGGTTGTAGGGCCGGCCGCTGCCGGGGACGAGCGGCGGCGCGGTGTCGGGGCTGGTCTGCTGCACTGCCTCGGGGATGGCAGCCAGCGCCGCGCGCGAGACGCTGGCGGCGCTGACCGCGCCGACGGCCGCGGCGCCGGCGAAGAGTTGTCGTCTGGAAATCATCGTCGTGCTACCTTGCAGAATCAGTGTCCGCCCGCGGGCTCGGCACCGGCGGGGCTGGTCATGGGGGTGGCGCCGGCGGCGCGCACCGGGCCGGCGGGGCCGAGCAGTGCCTGGTCCAGCTGGGCTTCGGCGAGCAGGAAGTCGCGCTTGGCCGAGATCGCTGCGGCGACGCTGGCAATCTGCCCGCGCGCATCGGCCAGCAGCTCCAGCGTGCCGATCAGCATGCCGTTGTAGCGCAGCAGGTTTTCGTCGGCGATGCGCTGGCGCAGCGGCACGATCTGGCGCGCGTGGTGCTGTGCGATCTCCCAGGCGCCGCGGTAGCGCTGGTAGGCCTCGCGGGCTTCCGAGCGCGCGTTGATCGCCACGTCGGCGGTGCGCTCCAGCGCCTGCAGATACAGCGCCTCGGCGCGGGCATTGCGCGCCTCGCCCCAATCGAACAGCGGCAGCTCCAGGCTCAGCTCGAGACCGCGCTGCGTCGGCGCCTCGTTGCTGCTGTTGCGCGCCAGGCCCAGCTCCAGCACGTTGATGAAACGGGTGCGGCGCGTCAGCCCCAGCTCGGCAGCGCGCAGCTCCGCGGCCTGACGCGCCGAGTGCACGTCCAGCCGCTGCGCGATGGCCTGCCGTTCGACTTCGGGCAGATCGCGCGGCTGCGCCGGCAGGTCGGGCAGGCGCTCGGGCAGCTTCAGCTGCTCGAGCTGCGCGCCCCACAGGCCCAGCGCGCGGATCAGCGCTTCGCGCGCACCCGCCGCATCCGCCTGCGCGCGTGCCACGGCCAGCGCGGCGTCGGCGTACAAGGCGTGCTCGCGCGCCTGCTGCAGCCGGCTGATATTGCCGACGTCGGCCAGGCGTCGCGCCAGCTCGGCGCCGGCTTCGGCGGCGGCCATCACGCGACGGGCCTGGCGCAGCTGCTCTTCGGCGGCGACCGCCTCGATCTGGCGCTGGCGCGCCTGCGCGGCGTTGCTCAGCACCTGCAGTGCCAGCTCCTGGCGGGTCTGCGCCAGGCGGCGCTGCGCCACCTCGGCGGCGGCAGGCAGGGCCAGCAGCCGGGCCAGGTCGAAGTGCAGGCTGCGCTCGATCTCGCGCTCGTCGCCCTTGGCCATGCGGCCGATGCTGAAGCCCGGGTTGGGCAGGCGGCCGGCCTGCACGCGTTCGGCATCGAGCACGGCCAGGTCGAAGAGCGCGGCACGCAGGCCGCGATGGTTGAGCAGGGCGATCTGCACCGCTGCGTCAGCCGACAGCGGCTGCGCAAGCAGGGCAGCGACGCGCTGCTCGGCCTGCGCGCGCTGCGCGTCGTCGCGGGGCCAGGCCAGTTCATGGCCGAGCCGCTGGCGGGTCTGGTCCTGCAGCGGCGCAAAGCCCGCATCGGGGCTGAGGCTCGCACAGCCGGTCAGCGCCAGGCTGGCCAGCAGCGGCAGCAGGCGGATGTGCCGGCGCGGGAGTGGAAGTCTGGACATGGGCGAGGCCTCCATTCAGTGGCGATGCGCGGCGGCATCGCGGGTAGCAGGGGCCGAGGCCGGTGCGGCGGAGGGCGTCGCGGACTGGGCTTCGCGCAGGTAGGCGCGCCAGCCGCCGGCTTCGTGCACGCGGCGGTTGGCGGCGCGCCAGTCAGTCACGGGCGCCGGGTCAGCGGGCCAGGCCTGGTAGCTCGCGAGCGCGGGTCGGTAGCTCAGCGGCGCGACACGGGCCTGCGGGTCGGCCGCAGCTGGCAGGGTGGAACGGTCGGGCGCGGCAGTGCTGCTGCCGCAGGCGGCAGCAGCGACGGCCAGGCCGACCAGGGTCTTGTGGATCAGGGCAGACATGCTGGGGTCTCCTCCTGCCGACGGGCAGGGCGGGCGAGGAACACGCGGAAGCGATGCGGCGGGCGACCCGTGGGGTCGCCTCAGTGCGGGAGGCGCAGGCTCAGGCCCTGGGCGGGCGTTCGAGGCGTGTGCTGCCGCAGCTCAGCGTCGCCCAGCAGGGCGTGCTGGCGAGCACGTCGCCGCCGCGCGGCTGCGGCAGCGGCGCCGTGGCACTGGGCAAGGCTGTGGCGATGCAGCAGGCCGCGCAGCTGCTGCTGCACTTGTGCTGTGCGTGGGGGGAGGCCGGGGCAGGCGCCTCGGCGCTGCCGATGTCACCGTCGCCATGGCAGGGGGGCTGCCCAACCGACTGTGTGTTGGCCGTAGCGGCACTGGTGGCCGCGTCGGGATCGGCAGCATGGGCCGCCGCGGCGACATGCAGGCTGCTGTCGCTGGTGGGCAGGGGTGCCGACAGCTGCAGGCCGCTGCGTGCCGCCACCGCCGCTGCCTGCAGCGGCACGGCCAGGCAGAGAGCCCAGACCAGGGCTCTGAAGCAGGCCAGCAGACGGCGGTGCAGGGACGGCATGATGGTCCGAAGTGTAGTGCCTGCCTCGCCGCCCTGCGGGCCGCAGGGGGCGTCGAACGAACAAGGGGCCGCCCCTTGCGGGACGGCCCCTCGGGCGTCGGGACGCCGGGCTCGACAGACCGGCGGGCCGGCTCGCGGGTGCGGTCAGTCGGCGTTGCTGAACACCAGGCGCACCTCATGCGTCTGCTTTTCGCCGCTGGGCTCGAAGCGCCATTCCATCAGCGCGCGTTGCACGGCACGGTCGAAGATGCGCCGCGGCTGCGCTTCGACGATGGACACATCGCTGACCTTGCCATCGGGCTCGATGCTGAGCTTGGCCTTGACCACGCCGCTGTCCACCGATTGCTGGACGGCCTCGCGCGGGAACTCGGGCGGAACCTTCTTGATGACCTTGGGCGTGGCGGCCTGGGCGGCACCCAGGGCCAGGCCGAGCGCGCAGGCGGCAGCCAGGCGCAGTGCGGCACGCGAAGTGGCGATGGAGCGGATGGTTTTCATGACGGACCTTTCGTGAAGGGTTGTGACTGGCGCTTCGTTGGCGCCCATTGAAATCAGTGGCTGGCGGGTGCGGCGCGGAAGAAGCTCACCGCCTCGAGCAGTCGGGTGGAGCTCTGCGCCAGCTCGTCGGTGGAGCGGTTCAGCTCGTCGACCAGCGTGGTGTTCTGCTGCGTCGTGCGGTCCAGCTCGGTCATCGCGTTGTTGACCACGCCGACACCGCTGGCCTGCTCCTGGGCCGAGTGCGAGATCTCCTCGATCAGCTGACCCATGTTGTTGACCTCGTCGACGACCGAGCGGATCGTCGCGCCGGCATTGGCCACCAGCTGGGTGCCGGCATCGACCTTGGCGGCCGACTCCTGGATCAGCTGCTTGATCTCGCGCGCCGCCTGGGCCGAGCGCTGGGCCAGCGCGCGCACCTCGCCGGCGACCACTGCGAAACCGCGGCCCTGCTCGCCGGCACGCGCGGCTTCGACGGCGGCATTCAGCGCGAGGATGTTGGTCTGGAAGGCGATGCCGTCGATCACGCCGATGATGTCGCCGATCTTGCGCGAGCTGTCGCTGATCGCCTGCATGGTGTTGACCACCTCGCCGACCACGCTGCCGCCGGTCGACGCAGACTGGCGCGCCTTGCCGGCGATGCTGGCGGCCTTGCGGGTGAGCTCGCTGGCGCCGGTCAGGTTGGAGGCGATCTGCTCCACCGAGGCTGCGGTGTTCTGCAGGCTGGCGGCGGATCGCGCGGTGCGGTCCGAGAGGTCCTGGTTGCCGCCGGCGATCACCTTGGAACTCTGTGCCACTTCGCTGGCCGCATCGCTGACGCTACGCACCACGCCGGACAGCGCATGCTGCATCTCGCGCATGGCCTTGAGCATCTGGCTCAGCTCGTCGTGGCCGTCGGCCTCGATCTTCTGCGTCAGGTCGCCGGCGGCGATGGCCTGCGCCGCCTGCTGCGCCTTGCGGGCCGGCAGCACGATGGAGCGGGCGATGGTGATGCCGCCGCCGGCGCCGATGGCCACTGCGGCGACAACGAGCACGAAGGTGATCAGCACCGAGCTGCGCGCAAGATCGCCACCTGACGCCGCCAGTGAGCGTGCTGCTTCGAACTGGCGGTCCACCAGAGTCTTGATCTTTTCCTGATATGCCTGCTGGGCGGGGCGCAGGTCGCGAATCAGGCTCTCGCGCGAGTCATCGGGATTGCCGGCTTCGGCCACCTTGCGGAACTTGGCCACAGCGTCGATGAACTTGAGCTCGGATTCGCGGACCTGGCCGACCAGCTCCTTGTCAGCGGCTTCGCTGACGCTGGACTCGAGCTCGCGCAGCTGTTTTTCGGTCTCGGCGAGTGCCGTGTCGATGGCGGCGTTCTGGCGCTTGATCTGGCGCGCCTCGTCGAGCAGGATCAGGTCGCGGGCGGCGCGGGCGATGGTGTGCACCTGGCTTTCCAGCGCGTTGGCCGAGGCGATGCGCACAAGGCTGGTGTTCGCGGTGGAGTCGAGATCGTGGGCGAGGCGGCTGGCGTTGTGGGCGCCGAAGCTGCCAATGGCCACGAGGAGCAGGACGAGCAAGGTATAGCTCAGGGCCAGGCGCTGACTGATGCGCAGCTTGGAAAGAAAACTCATCGGGAGAGTCCCTCGGACGGTTGTTGGTCTTCGAGGCCGCGCGCTCGTGGCGTTGCGGCATGCGGACTATCGGTGCATCCATCCCCGGTTTGAGGGTCGGCTCATGCCATCGCTGCGGCGCGCGTGAAAACCATCGCGCTTCGCGGGGCCGATCTAGGGTTTTCGAGGGGGTCGAAAACGCAACAGCTGCGCGTCCTCGCCTGCCGTGCCGGCAGCGTGACGGCGGTTGCGATACGCGGCCTACCTGAGCCGGTTGACGTCCAGCGGCGAGATCTCGCCGGCGGCATGGCCCCAGCTGTTGCGCAGGTAGCTGGCGAGCGCAGCGAGTTCGCGCTGATCGAGTTCGCCACCGAAGGGCGGCATGCCGAAGGGGCGCGGATGGCCGGCCGTCGCGGGGGCGAAGGCACCCTGCAACAGGACGCGCAGCAGGTTGCTGCCATCCGCCATGGCGACGCTGCGGTTGCCGGCCAGGGCCGGATAGATGCCCGGCACGCCCTGACCCTGCTCGCCATGGCAGTCGGCGCAGTGCTTGCCGTACAGCCGCGCACCCAGTTCGAGCAGTTGCGGATCGGGCGGCTTGGCCGCTGTGCGTGGTGCCGTGCGCAGCGGCAGGGCCTGCAGATAGCGGCCCATCGCGTCCAGGTCGGCGTCGCTGAGGTGCTGGGTGCTGCCCAGCACCACCTCACCCATCGGGCCCAGCGCCGCGGCATGCTCGATGCGGCCGGTCTTCAGCCATTGGCGCAGTTCCGCCGCCTGCCAATGCTGCACGCCCGCCTCGGCCGGATCGTGCAGCGAGGGCGCATACCAGCCCAGACCGCGCAGCATGCCGCCGCCGAAGTCCTGCTGGCCCGGTGTGGCGCCCAACGCATTGCGCGGTGCGTGGCAGGCACTGCAGTGACCCAGGCCTTGCACGAGATAGGCGCCGCGATTCCAGGCCATGTCTTGCGTCGGGTCGGGCCTGAACTCGCCCGGCCGAAAGTACAGCAGTCGCCACACCGCCAGCGCTGGCTGCGTGCCATAGGGGAAGCGCAGCGCACTCGGCCGGTTGGCTTGCGCGACCGGCTGCAGGCTCTGCAGATAGGCCCACAGCGCGTCGCTGTCGTCGCGTGTGACCAGCGTGTAGTTGGTGTACGGGAAGGCCGGACTGAGCAGGCGGCCGTCGCGGCTGCGGCCCTGGTGCATCGCGCGCCAGAAGTCGTCCGCGCTCCAGCGGCCCAGGCCATGCTCGGCGTCGGGCGTGAGGTTGCTCGCGTAGACCTCGCCGAAAGGCGTGGGGATGGCGCGGCCGCCGGCATAGGGCGGGCCCCCGCGCTCGGTGTGGCAGCCCTGGCAGTTGCCGGCGCGCGCCAGATAGGCGCCGCGCTCGATCAGCGCCGGCGTGATCTGCACTGCGCCGGCGTCCTTGGAAGGCCGGGGGCCGTCGTCGTCCAGCGCCTTGAGCATCCATAGCGCCGCCGCAGCGGCCAGTGCGAGCGCGAGGCCGGCACCGATCCAGCGTATCGCGCGCTTCACTGCAGACCTGCGCATTTGAGCGGCAGCTCCGTCGGCATGCGGGCGGCAGGCTTGTAGCCGGGCGGCACTGGCTGGGCGGCCAGCCAATGCGAGATCGCGTTGATCTCGGCGGGCTGCAGCTGTCGCACGATCTGCGCCATGCAGTCGGGTTCGGCAGCGCGGCGCTGGCCGCTGCGCCAGGCACCGAGCTGGCCGTTCAGATAGTCGCGCGGCAGGCCCAGCAGCCCGGGGATGAAGGGGTTCGCACCGGCCAGGGTCTGGCCGTGGCAGGCTGCACAGGCCGGCAGCTTGCGCGCCGGGTCGCCCTTGAACAGCAGCGCCTGTGCGCGGGCCAGCTCGGCTTGCGGCAGCCGGGTCGGCTGCGGCGGCGCATAGGGCAGGTCCAGTGCCGCGAAGTAGCCGGCCAGCTCATGCAGATAGGCGTCGGACAGCGGGGCGATCAGCTCGCTCATCGGCCCGTACTGGCGTCGGCCATCGCGGAAGGCGAGCAGCTGCTGATGCAGGTAGCCCTGGGGCTTGCCGGCCAGGCGCGGGTAATAGCCATCGGCGGCGGCGCGGCCGTCCTGGCCATGGCAGAGCGTGCAGGCCAGCGCGCGCTGCGCGAGGCTGTCCTCGACGCGTGGTGCTGCCGTCGCCGCAGCCAGTGTCAGTGCAGCGCCGAACAGCGCAACCAGCAGATGGCGGTACATCGGCTCAGGCCTCGGCGCGGTACTCGCGGGCACCGAAGATGGCCGAGCCGACGCGCACGATGGTGGCGCCTTCGGCGATCGCGGCTTCCAGATCGGCGCTCATGCCCATCGACAAGGTATCGAGCTGCAAGTCCTGTTGCTGCGTGTTGATCTCGGCGAGCAGCGCCGCCAGCGCGCGGTGCGGCACGCGCTGTGCCTGGATGTCAGCTGCCGGCTCCGGGATGGCCATCAGGCCGCGGAGATTCAGGCGCGGCAGCGCCGCGACCTCGCGCGCCAGCGCCGGCACGTCGGCCGGCGCGACGCCGCTCTTGCTGGGCTCATTGCTGATGTTGACCTGCAGGCAGACCTGCAGCGGCGGCAGTCCGGCGGGGCGCTGCTCCGACAGGCGCTGCGCGATCTTCAGTCGATCGACGCTGTGCACCCAGTCGAAGGCTTCGGCGACCTGGCGCGTCTTGTTGCTCTGCAGCGGACCGATCAGGTGCCACTCGATGTCCTTGCGCAGGTCAGCCAGCGCCTCGATCTTGTCCAGCGCTTCCTGCACATAGTTCTCGCCGAAGCGGCGCTCGCCGGCGGCATGGGCGGCGCGCACCGCGTCGCTAGGAAACGTCTTGCTCACATTGAGCAGCGTGACGCTTTGTACGGGCCGGCCAGCCGCCCGGCAGGCTGCGTCAATGCGTCGGTGGACTTGTTGTAAGTTCGCGGAGATCGTCATAATGGCCCAAGCCACTTCGCCTACGACATGGACATCACTCAACTGCTGGCATTCTCGGTCAAGAACAAGGCCTCTGACCTGCACCTTTCCGCCGGCCTGCCGCCGATGATCCGTGTGCATGGCGACGTGCGCCGCATCAATGTCGAAGCCCTGGATCACCGCCAGGTGCACGACATGGTGTACGACATCATGAACGACAGCCAGCGCAAGATCTACGAGGAGACGCTGGAAGTCGACTTCTCCTTCGAGATCCAGGGCCTGGCGCGTTTTCGCGTCAACGCGTTCAACCAGAACCGTGGCTCGGGCGCGGTGTTCCGCACGATTCCGTCGAAGATCCTCTCGCTGGAGCAGCTCAACGCGCCCAAGGTCTTCGCCGAGCTCGCGCTGAAGCCGCGCGGCCTGGTGCTGGTGACCGGCCCAACCGGTTCGGGCAAGTCGACCACGCTGGCCGGCATGATCAACCATCTCAACGAGAACGAGTACGGCCACATCCTGACCATCGAGGACCCGATCGAGTTCGTGCACGAGTCCAAGAAGTGTTTGGTCAACCAGCGCGAGGTCGGGCCGCACACGCTGTCGTTCTCCAACGCCTTGCGCTCGGCGCTGCGCGAGGACCCGGACGCGGTGCTGGTCGGCGAAATGCGCGACCTCGAAACCATCCGTCTGGCGCTGACCGCGGCCGAGACAGGCCACCTGGTGTTCGGCACGCTGCACACCTCCAGCGCGGCCAAGACCGTGGACCGTATCGTCGACGTGTTCCCGGCGGCCGAAAAGGAGATGGTGCGCGCGATGGTGTCGGAATCGCTGGTGGCGGTGATCTCGCAGAGCCTGTGCAAGCTCAAGGATGGCTCGGGCCGCGTGGCGGCGCACGAGATCATGCTGGGCACCTCGGCGATCCGCAACCTGATCCGCGAGAACAAGGTGGCGCAGATGTACTCCGCCATCCAGACCGGCAACAGCCAGGGCATGCAGACGCTGGACCAGAACCTCACCGACTTGGTCCGCCGCAACATCATCTCGCCGGCCGAGGCGCGGGCGAAGGCGAAGTTTCCGGAAAATTTCCCAGGCTAGCCAGGGAAATTTGACGGCACTCATATGGCGTCAGCCATGTGAGTGACGGCAGAAATCCCCGCGAAATTCACCAGCAGGATCGACCATGGAACGCGACCAGGCCTCGAAATTCATCAACGATCTGCTGCGCCTGATGGTGTCGCGGCGGGGCTCGGACCTGTTCCTGACCGCGGACTTTCCGCCGGCGATCAAGGTGGATGGCAAGGTCACCAAGGTCTCGCCGCAGCCGCTGACCGGCAATCACACCTTGCAGCTGGCGCGTTCGGTGATGAACGACAAGCAGGCGGCCGAGTTCGAGCGCACCAAGGAGTGCAACTTCGCGATCTCGCCGGCGGGCATCGGGCGCTTTCGCGCCAATGCCTTTCTGCAGCAGGGCCAGGTGGGCATGGTGCTGCGCACGATCCCGGCGACGCTGCCGACCATCGAGTCGCTGGACCTGCCGCCCATACTCAAGGACGTGGTGCTGACCAAGCGAGGCTTGGTCATCGTGGTGGGCGCCACCGGCTCGGGCAAGAGCACCTCGCTGGCCGCGATGATCGACCACCGCAATGAGCAGACCTACGGCCACATCATCACGGTCGAGGACCCGATCGAGTTCGTGCATCCGCACAAGAACTGCATCGTCACGCAGCGCGAGATCGGCATCGACACCGACGGCTGGGAGAACGCGCTGAAGAACACGCTGCGCCAGGCGCCCGACGTGATCCTGATGGGCGAGATCCGCGACCGCGAAACGATGGAACACGCGGTGGCCTTCGCCGAGACCGGCCACCTGTGCATGGCCACGCTGCACGCCAACAGCGCCAACCAGGCGCTGGATCGCATCATCAACTTCTTCCCCGAAGAACGGCGCAGCCAGCTGCTGATGGACCTGTCGCTCAACCTGCGTGCGCTGGTCTCGCAGCGCCTGCTGCCGCGCCAGGAGGGCAAGGGCCGCATCGCCGCGGTGGAGATCCTGCTGAACACGCCGCTGATCTCGGACCTGATCTTCAAGGGCGAGGTCGGCGAGATCAAGGAAGTGATGAAACGCTCGCGCGAGCAGGGCATGCAGACCTTCGACCAGGCGCTCTTCGACCTCTACGAGATGGGCAAGATCAACTACGAGGATGCGCTGCGCAACGCCGACTCGGTCAACGACCTGCGTCTGCAGATCAAGCTCAACAGCCAGCGCGCACGCAGCGGCGACCTGTCCTCGGGCACCGAGCATCTGACGATTGTTTGACCAGGAACGACGAGCATCATGACTTCAAGCGCCACCCGCAGCTACGAGCCCATTTCCCCCCGCAAGGTGGCCTTTCTGGGCCTGGGCGTGATGGGCTACCCGATGGCCGGCCATCTGGCGCGCGCCGGGCATCAGGTGACGGTCTACAACCGCACTGCGGCCAAGGCCGAGGCCTGGGCGGCCGAGTACGGCGGCGCCAGCGCCGCCACGCCGGCAGCGGCGGCGCAAGGCGCGGACATCGTGTTTGCCTGTGTCGGCAACGACGACGATCTGCGCTCGGTCGTGCTCGGTGAGGCCGGCGCGTTCGCCGGCATGAAGCCCGGTGCCGTGTTCGTCGATCACACCACGGCATCGGCCGAGGTGGCGCGCGAGCTCCACGCCGAGGCGCTCAAGCGCGGTCAGCACTTCATCGACGCGCCGGTCTCCGGTGGTCAGGCCGGCGCGGTCAACGGCGCACTGACCGTGATGTGCGGCGGCGAGGCTCCGGTGTTCGAGGCCATCAAGCCGGTGGCGATGGCCATGGCCAAGGCGGTGACCCTGGTCGGCGAGCCGGGTGCCGGACAGCTGGCCAAGATGGTCAACCAGATCTGCATCGCCGGCCTGGTGCAGGGCCTGTCCGAGGCGATTTCCTTCGGACAGCGCGCCGGCCTGGACATGAAGCTGGTGCTGGATGTGATCGGCAAGGGTGCCGCGCAGAGCTGGCAGATGGACAACCGTGGCAAGACCATGGTCGACGACCAGTTCAACTTCGGCTTCGCGGTGGACTGGATGCGCAAGGACCTCGGTCTGGTGCTGGACGAGGCGCGCCGCAACGGCGCCAAGCTGCCGGTGACCGCGCTGGTCGACCAGTTCTACGCCGACGTGCAGGGCATGGGCGGCGGTCGCTGGGACACCTCCAGCCTGATCAAGCGGCTGAAGTAGCCCAGGCGGCTCACCTGCCCTGGCCGTCTTGCGGGACAGGCTTGGGCGTGATGCGCGCCAGCTCTTCCTCGCTGATCAGCTCGAAGGCGCGCACCACCTTCTTGACGCCGGCGATGCCGCGGATCAGCTCCGTGGCGCGCCTGGCCTCGCGCTCGGTGACGCGGCCCATGATGAAGACCTCTCCACGCTCGACCACCACGTAGAAGGCGTTGGAAATCAGATCCCGTGCATCGATCAGCGTGAGCTTGATCTTGCTGGACAGTGCCACGTCGTTGGACCGGCTGGTCAGCGAGCTGTTGAAGCCCACCATCAGCTCGTTGAGCACCTTGTTGACGTTCTCCACCTGGGCCACGATGCGCTCGACCTCGGCACGTTCGGCCTCGCCGGGCACCTCGCCGGTGAGCAGCACGGTCCGGTTGTAGCTGTTCACATTGACGTGGATGCGGTTGCCGAAGCGCTCGCGCAGGCGGCTCGCGGCCTTGAGCTCGATACCTTGATCCTCGACCTGCGTGCCCGAGGTGCGCCGGTCGGTAACCATCAGGGCGCTACCCACCATTGCGCCGCCGACGACGATGGGCGCGCAGGCGCTGACAAGCAGCGAACTGGCCAGCAGGGCGGCCAGCAGCAGGGGACGGCGCGAGTGGTTGTGGAGCTTGGGCATGGTGACGTTCGCTAAGGGGGAATGGGGGCGGTGGGCGACCTCAGTCGCTGCTGCCGAGCAGTTGTACGTCGATCGCGTCGCACAGGCAGTGGAGAAGCAGTCGCTGTGCCTCGGCGCTGCGGCCCAGGCGCGAATGCGGCACGCGGATCTGCACATCGGTATCGAGCAGGCGACCACGCAGGGCTTCGTCCTGGCTGCCGGTCAGGGCAATGACACTCATCTCCTGCGCGTGCGCGGCCGCCACCAGTTCGGCATGCCGTGTGTCGCAGGCCTGGGCCTCGATAAGCAGCAGCAGATCGCCCGGATGACCCAGGGTCTGGATCTGTCGCTGCAGGGCGGCGGCCACATCCGGCCCGCCGGCCTGCGGGTCCAGCGCCAGGGCTGCCAGACCAGGGCGCTCGCGCTCGAAACCGCCGACCAGCAGCGCCGCGAGGTAGCGGGCATCGAGCGCCGCCGCACCCAGGCCGCAACACAGCACGCGCGCACCGCCGGTGATGCCGTCGACCAGCATCTGTGTCGCGTCGGCGAGCGGGCGCGACAGCCCTTCCGCAGACTGATAGAGCAGATCGGCGCTCTCGAAGAATTGTTGTTGGATCCGTTGCTCCAGCATGGGGGCGAATGATAAGCGAGCGGGTTAACCCCGAATCGCGGATGTCATTCCGTGGCGAATGCCGCCTGCAGCCATTCGACGCTGTCGCCATCCAGGGCCATGACGTCGAAGCGACAGGGCGGTGGCGACGCGAGGCGAAGCAGGTAGTGCTGCGCGGCGAAGACGATGCGACGCTGCTTGGCGGCGCCTATGCTGGCCGCGGCACCACCATGGCTGGCACTGGCACGGGCCCGCACTTCGATGAAGACCAGCGTGCCGTCACGCGGGTCGCGCATGATCAGGTCGACTTCGCCGCCGCGCGCATGCGGCCCGCGCGCGACCCGATAATTGCGCTCCAGCAGCCGCAGCCCCTGCTGCTGCAGGTAGCGCAGCGCCCGGTCTTCGGCCCGATCGCCGCTTGCCTTCGTCGTGGAGCCTTCCCGCTTGTCCAACATGCCCGCCTCCGTGCTGAGTAGCGCAGCCGCAGCCGCGGCCGGCGGCCAGCAGTATCCCGCCGCCACGCTCTACGTGGTGGCCACGCCCATCGGCAATCTGGCGGACATCAGCCTGCGTGCCATCCACGTGCTGGGCCTGGTGGACGCGATCGCCTGCGAGGACACGCGCGTCAGCGCGGGCCTGCTGCGTCATCTGGGGCTGCACAAGCCGCTGATCGCGCTGCACCAGCACAACGAACGCGAGGCGAGCGAGCAGGTGCTGGCCCGGCTGCGCCAGGGCGAGCGTGTGGCTTATGTCAGCGATGCCGGCACGCCGGCGGTGTCCGATCCTGGCGCGGCCCTCGTCGCGGCGACTCAGGTGGCTGGCCTGCGTGTGCTGCCCATCCCCGGTGCGAGCAGTGTGGTGACCGCGCTGAGTGCCGCCGGAGACTGGCGCGCACAGGGCTTTGCCTTCGCCGGCTTCCTGCCGACCAAGGCGGCCGAACGGCGCAGCGCGGCACAGGCCCTGGTGGGTCAGGTGCATAGCGTGGTGCTGTTCGAGGCGCCGCACCGCATCAAGGATCTGGTGGCCTTGCTGGCTGAGCTGGCGCCCACGCAGGACCTGACCCTGTGCCGCGAACTCACCAAGCAGTTCGAGACGGTGCACACCGCGCCGGCGGCGCAATTGCCGGCCTGGCTGGCGGCCGATGCGCAGCGCGAGCGCGGAGAATTTGTGCTGGTGCTGCATGCGGCGCCTGCCGCATCGGCGCCCGACGAAGCCCTGGAGCCGCAGACCGAACGCCTGTTGCGCGTGCTGTTGCGCGAACTGCCGTTGAAGCAGGCGGTGGCGCTGTCCGCCGAGCTCAGCGGTGCGCCGCGCAATGCCCTCTACCAGCATGCCTTGGCGCTGAAAGCCGGCACAGGCGAGGAATAGAGCCGACTCCTACAATCGGCCGCATGATCTCCGTCGAACCTACCCTGGCCCGTCTGGCGACGGCCCGCAGCCATCTGCTGGAGCCCTTCGGCCTCAGCGAGTCCACGCTGGCCCAGGCCTTGCGGCTGATCACCGAGCATCGCGTCGATGACGCCGACCTCTACTTTCAGACCACGCGCGCCGAGGGCTGGAGCCTGGAGGAAGGCATCGTGAAGAGCGGCAGCTTCTCGATCGACCAGGGCGTGGGCGTGCGTGCGGTGGCCGGCGAGAAGACCGCCTTCGCCTACTCGGACGACATCTCCGAGGCCGCGCTGTTCGATGCGGCGCGCACCGTGCGCTCCATCGCCGCGGCAGGGCAGAGCAAGCGGGTGAAGGTGCCCGCGCAGAGCGTGGTGGCGGCCAGCCGCAGCCTTTACGGCGAGGCCGATCCGATCGCCAGCCTGGACAGCACCGAGAAGGTGGCGCTGCTCGAGCGCGCCGAGCGCATGGCGCGCGCCAAGGATCCGCGCATCGTGCAGGTGATGGCCGGCCTGGCTGCCGAGCACGAGGTGGTGCTGGTCGCGCGTGCCGACGGCACGCTGGCGGCCGACGTGCGCCCGCTGGTGCGGCTGTCGGTGACGGTGATCGCCGAGAGCAACGGCCGCCGCGAGGTGGGTAGCGGCGGCGGCGGCGGGCGCTTCGGCCTGGCCTATTTCAGCGACGAGATGATCGCCAGCTATGTGGAGCAGGCGACTTCGGCCGCGCTGACCAATCTGGAGTCGCGTCCGGCCCCGGCCGGCGAGATGACTGTGGTGCTGGGCCCGGGCTGGCCCGGCGTTCTGCTGCACGAGGCGGTGGGGCATGGCCTGGAAGGCGACTTCAACCGCAAGGGTTCTTCGACCTTCGCCGGCCGCATCGGCCAACGCGTGGCCGCCAAGGGCGTGACGGTGCTGGATGACGGCACGCTGCCGGATCGTCGCGGCTCGCTGAACATCGACGACGAGGGCTGCGCTTCGCAGCGCAATGTGCTGATCGAGGACGGCATCCTCAAGGGCTATATCCAGGATGCGATGAATGCGCGGCTGATGAAGGTCGCGCCCACCGGCAACGGCCGTCGCGAGAGCTATGCCCATGTGCCGATGCCGCGCATGACCAACACCTATATGCTCGGTGGCGACAAGGACCCGCAGGAAATCATCGCCAGCATCAAGAAGGGGCTGTACGCCAGCAACTTCGGTGGCGGGCAGGTGGATATCACATCCGGCAAGTTCGTCTTCTCGGCCAGCGAAGCCTTCTGGGTGGAAGACGGCAAGATCCAGTATCCGGTCAAGGGCGCGACCATCATCGGCAACGGGCCTGATGCGCTGACCCGCGTCTCGATGATCGGCAACGATATGCGCCTGGATACGGGCGTGGGCGTGTGCGGCAAGGAAGGCCAGAGCGTGCCGGTGGGCGTGGGTCAGCCGACGCTGCGCATCGACGGATTGACCGTCGGCGGCACCGCCTGAGCAAGGCTTGTCCGCGCTGCGGCGCTGCAACAGACGCATTGACGGGGGCTGCGGCCCCCGTGCTACATTCAAAGCCATGCGCTCGATTGGCAATTCCTACTTTTTTGCCTTCTTTTGGTTCTCGCACCGCACCGGCGGAGGAGAGGCGAGCGCGTAAGCAGGCAAGACCAAAGCGCAGCGAATCTCAAGAAACCGCCGGGACACCCCGGCGGTTTTTTTTTGCCGCCCTGCGCAATGGGCCTCAGATCGGACAACGAATTCCCACAGCACCACGCACCATGAACGCCAAGACCACCGCCCAGCACCAGGCCGAACGCTGGTACTCCCCGCAGGACAAGACCAGCCAGACCGACGACCAGCGCATCCGCGACATCACGCCGCTGCCGCCGCCCGAGCACCTGATCCGCTTCTTCCCGATCAGCGGCACGCCGATGGAGGGCCTGATCAGCAAGACCCGGCACCGCATCCGCGACATCATGCAGCGCAAGGACGACCGCCTGCTGGTGATCATCGGTCCCTGCTCGATCCATGATCCGGCCGCGGCGCTGGAGTACGCACGCCGGCTGATGGTGCAACGCGAGAAGTACGCCGACACGCTGGAGATCGTGATGCGCGTCTACTTCGAGAAGCCGCGCACCACGGTGGGCTGGAAGGGCCTGATCAACGACCCCTATCTGGACGAGAGCTACCGCATCGACGAAGGACTGCGCATCGCGCGTCAACTGCTGCTGGAGATCAACCGCCTGGGCATGCCGGCGGGCAGCGAGTTTCTCGACGTGATTTCGCCGCAGTACATCGGCGACTTGATCTCCTGGGGCGCAATCGGTGCGCGCACCACCGAGAGCCAGGTGCACCGCGAGCTGGCCTCGGGCCTGTCGGCGCCGATCGGCTTCAAGAACGGCACCGACGGCAATATCAAGATCGCCACCGATGCGATCCAGGCGGCGGCGCGGCCGCACCACTTCCTCTCGGTGCACAAGAACGGTCAGGTCGCCATCGTCGAGACCAAGGGCAACAAGGATTGCCACGTCATCCTGCGCGGCGGCAAGGCGCCCAACTACGATGCCGAGAGTGTCGCGGCCGCATGCAAGGAGCTGGCTGCAGCCAAGCTCGACCCGACACTGATGATCGACTGCTCGCATGCCAATAGCAGCAAGCAGCACCAGCGCCAGCTGGACGTGGCGCGCGACATTGCCGCCCAGCTCAAGGCCGGCAGCAAGCACATCTTCGGCGTGATGGTCGAGAGCCATCTGCACGACGGCGCGCAGAAGTTCTCCCCGGGCAAGGACGATCCGGCCAAGCTCGAGTATGGCAAGAGCATCACCGATGCCTGCCTGGGCTGGGACGACTCGCTGGAGGTGTTGGAAGAGCTGAGCCAGGCGGTCAAGGCCGCCCGCGGCTGAGTCACAATCGCAGGGCAGTCCACTCGTACGAGGAGTCCGTCGATGCGCACCGAAGTGAAGGTCGTGTTCAGTCCCGAGCAGGAGTTCAATCTGGCCGTCGATGACGGCGAGGTCTTGAGCTTCGAAGCCGCCCGGCGCTGGCTGGATGAGCAGTTCGTCAAGAACGGCTGCGAGCCGATCCGTGGTTCGGGCAAGGTGCTGATCGCCGACAAGATCCTGGCGGTGGCTGCCGCGCTGGGCCCGGCGGCCTTCGCCGACCCGGCGTTCGGACTTGACTATGCCCGTGCGACCAGCGGCGCGCTCAGCAAGGCACTGGTCAAGGTGGACGTGCCCAAGCTCAGCGTCTCCTACTGAGGCCCTCTTGAAAGGCGCCGCCGAGCCCCCACCTCCGGGGGCGCCGGCGGCGTTTGCGTTTCCTGCCCGCCGGCAGCTTCTAGAACCCAATCTAACGCGGAAACCACGAGTCCCGACACCACAGCCATGGCCAAGCAAACCCATTCCTTCCAGGCCGAGGTCAAGCAGATCCTGCACCTGGTCACCCATTCGCTGTATTCCAACAAGGAGATCTTCCTGCGCGAGCTGGTCTCCAACGCCTCCGACGCCTGCGACAAGCTGCGCTTCGAGGCGCTGGACAAGGCCGAGCTGTTCGAGGATCAGCCGAACCTGGAAGTGCGCGTCTCCTTCGATGCCGAGAAGCGCACCGTCACCATCAGCGACAACGGCATCGGCATGAGCGCCGACGAAGCGGTGGCGCATCTGGGCACCATCGCCAAGAGCGGCACGCGCGAGTTCATGGCCAAGCTCGAGGGCGAGCAGAAGAAGGACGCCAACCTGATCGGCCAGTTCGGCGTGGGCTTCTACTCGGGCTTCATCGTCGCCGACCGCATCACCGTCGAATCGCGTCGCGCCGGGCTGCCGGCCGATGCCGGCGTGCGCTGGAGCAGCGAGGGCACCGGCGACTTCGAGGTCGAGGCGATCAGCAAGCCGGGGCGCGGCACCGACGTGATCCTGCATCTGCGCGAGGGCGAGGATGAGTTCCTCAAGACCTGGCGGCTGAAGTCCATCATCAGCAAGTACTCCGACCACATCTCGCTGCCCATCCTGATGCGCAAGGAGAGCTGGGACGCCGAGAAGGGCGAGCAGCAGCTCACCGACGAGTGGGAGGCGGTCAACAAGGCCTCGGCGCTGTGGACACGCAGCAAGAGCGAGGTCACGCAGGACGAGTACGAGAATTTCTACAAGCAGATCTCCTACGACAGCGAGGCGCCGCTGGCCTACACGCACAACCGAGTCGAGGGCCGCAGCGAATACACGCAGTTGCTCTACATCCCCAAGAAGGCGCCCTTCGACCTGTGGAACCGCGACAAGCGTGGCGGCGTGAAGCTCTATGTGAAGCGTGTCTTCATCATGGACGACGCCGAGGCGCTGATGCCGGTGTATCTGCGCTTTGTGAAGGGCGTGATCGACTCGGCCGACCTGCCGCTGAACGTGTCGCGTGAGCTGCTGCAGGAAAGCCGCGACGTGAAGGCGATCCGCGAGGGTTCGACCAAGCGCGTGCTGTCTATGCTGGAGTCGCTGGCCGACAGCGAGGATCAGGCCGAACGCGACAAGTACGCAGCCTTCTGGAAGGACTTCGGCCAGGTGCTCAAGGAGGGCATCGGCGAAGACCACCAGAACCAGGAGCGCCTGGCCAAGCTGCTGCGTTTTGCCAGCACCGAGGCCGACGAGGGTGTGTCCTTCGCGGACTACTTGAAGCGCATGAAGGACGGTCAGGAGGCGATCTACTACATCACCGCCGACTCACTGGCCGCCGCGAAGAACAGCCCGCAGCTGGAGATCTTCCGCAAGAAGGGCATCGAGGTGCTGCTGCTGGTCGACCGCGTCGACGAGTGGATGCTCTCGCATCTCTACGAATTTGAAGGCAAGCCGCTGCAGTCGGTGGCTAAGGGTGCCGTCGATCTGGGCAAGCTGCAGGACGAGGAAGAAAAGAAGAAGGCCGAGGAGGCCGCCGAGGCCTTCAAGCCGGTGCTGGAGCGCCTGAAGGAAGCGCTGAAGGACCGCGCCAAGGACGTGCGCGTGACCACGCGCCTGGTGGATTCGCCGGCCTGCTTGGTGGTGGGCGAGGGCGATATGAGCGGCCATCTGGCGCGCCTGCTCAAGCAGGCTGGCCAGAGCGCGCCGGTCTCGCTGCCGACGCTGGAGGTCAATGCCGAGCACCCGCTGGTGAAGAAGCTGGAGAGCAGCGAGCGCTTCGAGGACCTGGCTCATGTGCTGTTCGACCAGGCGGTGCTGGCCGAGGGCGGCAACCTCGAAGACCCGGCGGCCTATGTGAAGCGCATCAACGCGATGCTGCTGGGCTGAAGACCGACCCAGGCCGCTGATGCGGCCTATCTGAATCCGGCGTCGAACTCGAAATCGTCGTCGGGTTCGGCGTAGCGCGCTGGCGTGTCGTCGACCGTGCGCATCGCTTCGAACTGCTCGCGCAGCTTGACGACTTGGTCGTTCCAGTAGTTCGGCGTGCCGAACCATGGGAAGGCCAGGGGAAAGGCCGGGTCGCCCCAGCGCCGCGCCAGCCAGGCGCTGTGGTGGATCATGCGCAGCGTGCGCAGCGGCTCGATCAGGCGCAACTCGCGGCGATCGAAGTCCGCCACGGTTTCGTAGCCTTCGAGCACGGCGCCGAGCTGGCGCTGCGCGGTCTCGGCATCGCCGGCGAGCAGCATCCACAGGTCCTGCACCGCAGGCCCGTTGACGGCATCGTCGAGGTCGACGAAATGTGGCCCATGGTCGGGAGTCCAGAGGATGTTGCCGGGATGGCAGTCGCCGTGCAGGCGCGTGAGGCGCAGGTCCGGCAGCGCATCGAAGGCTGTCGCTACGGCCTCCAGGCTGCGCCTGGCGATGTCGTCCCAGGCTGGCCTGATCTCCGGCGGCAGGATCTCGTTGGCGATCAGCCAGTCGCGAGCTGCTTCACCGGGTGCCGCGCTGGCCCAGCTCAGGCGGTGCGTGAAAGCCTGGCGAGCGCCTACGGCGTGCAGTCGCGCCAGCAGCCGGCCGATCCAGCGCAGCACCTCGGGGTCTTCCAGTTCGGGGGCACGACCGCCCTGGCGGCCGGTGACCGCGAAGCGCTGGCCGTCGAGCAGGGCCAGCGTCGGCGGCGTGCCCTGCAGATGCAGGGTGGCGCTGTGCGCCTCCAGCGCCCAGGGCGATGCCACCGGCACCTCGGCCTCGGCCAGTTCCTTGGCGAAGGCATGCTCCTCGAGGATCTGTGCGTCGCTCCAGCGTTGCGGGCGATAGAACTTGGCCACGGCGATGCGGCCATCGTCCAGATGGACCTGCAGCACGCGGTTCTCGTAGGAGTTGAGCTGCAGCACGCAGCCATCGCAGCGCAGGCCGGCAGCCTCGAGCGCGTCGAGCATAAAGTCGGGCGTCAGGCCGGCAAAGCTGGCGTCAGGTGGGGAGCTCATCGCTGAAGGGATTGCGGCGAAAAACAAAACGGCGCCGACCCGAGGTCAGGCGCCGTCGTAGGCGGTCAGCCGCAGTGTAGCGACTAGCGGCGGCCGTAGCGCGGACTGTCGACGACCACGCCGACGATGTCGTTCGGCGCTTCGTCGGGGTACTGCGACTCGGTGCCCAGCGGCTCGGCGAACGGGCGGCTGTGGCCGAAACCGGAATTCAACTCCGATGTGCGAGACATCGGGCCGTCGGCGCCCAGGCTGTCGTAGCGCTGGTCGGGTGCGAAGAACGAGTCGTGGAACACTGACGAATCTTGCCAGAGCGTCCCTCGACCGGAGCGTCTCATCGGTCGCCCAGCGAGGGCCTGGCGCTGCACCATAGCCTGCGGCGGGGCAGGTTGAGGGCCCCGCGAGGCACTGCTGCTGTAGGGCACGAGCAGCTGAAGCTCAGCCGCGCTGGGTAGATTGTCGATCGGGCAGCGCAGATAGCGCACCCGGCAGGCGGCCAGCACCGACTGCTTGATCTGCAGGCTGCGTCCAGACGAGTTCCGCTCAGTGTCCAGATCGATCGCGGCGAGCACGCGGCCATTCGGGCTGCAGATCGCGAAGGTGACGTGGATGGCCCCGAGCAGGTCGAACCAGTAGCGCACCTGTTTGGCCTCGGTCGGCTGGCAGAAGCGCACCAGCGGCAGCTTGGACAGGATCACATGGTGGGGCAGCGCTTCGCGCAGCAGGCGATAGACGCGACGCTCATCCGCGCTGAAGACAGGCCGGGGACTCAACGCCCAGTCGCTTGGCAAGGGTTTGCTCGTCTGCCGGGGGCGCCGCCACAGCCACAGCGCGCCAACGACCAGCAGCAGGGTGCAGGCCACCAGAGCGATGATCCATGGAACAAGTGCGTGCATTTCCCTCGCCATCCCGAGAGCCTGGCGCCACCGGTGGCGGCTAGCCTTTTGGTATTGAATAGGAAATGTAACGGAATTCGCGCTCCGACCGTCTGGGCATACCCCCAGGGTCGCGGGATGAGCGCAAGCAGGCCCTACGGGCGCGGCGCAGCCGGCTGCCTATTCCTTGGCGGCACGTCCGCCGTCTTCGTACTTCGACTTCACTTCCGCGACCACGTCGAGGAAGTTGCCCAGCGCCTTCACATGCCGCTTGAACTGGAAGTCCAACTCACCAATGTGACGCTCGATCGCTTCGTCGACATGCGAAGCCACGGTATCGGGTGGCAGGCGAAGCCAGGCTTCCGACTCACTGCCGTCGCGCTCGACGATCGCCCCGGCCTTACGTGCGATTGCCAGCATGGGCCCGTTCTCGCTGAGCGCGTGGATGAACATGGTGTCGATGCCACGGTTGCGCGCATGCAATGCGGCATGATCAAAAAGGCGGGCGCCGAAACCCCGTCCGCGCGCCTTGGCCGAGACAGATACACCGAATTCCGCCATTGCCGCACGGCCGGGGATTTGTGGTGCCGGCGAATAGGCCAGATGCGCCATCGCGACCAGTTCAAGTCGGCGGTTGAAGATGCCCAACACCTCATCGCGCTCGAAATCGAGACTCAATGCGTAGCGGCTGATCTGCTCGTCAGTGGCCGGGTAGCCAAAGCGAAGGTAGCGGTCCCGGTCGCTCAAGGCCAGGAGATGGAGGCGTATGCGCTGCCGGTGGCGTCGCGACAGCGAACGGATGGGCACCCAGGAGGCCCAGCTGCGGCGCAGCGCGGATACCGGGTTCCAGGATGTGGCATCGTGGGTGCCAGCATCCGGCTTGGCGGCCTTGTCTGCGTCGGAGGGTGGGAAATTGCTCATGGCGTGTAGGTAGTTCCACTTATCCTAGCTTGTCCCGCGCCGCACCGGGCAGACCTCAGCGGTGATAGTTGGCCCTTTGTGGATCCATGTGCAATCTGTTAGACTGCAAAGCTTCCCTTTGAATGACTGGGGGAAGAGCTTGGTTCGCCTGGCGTGAGAGGTCGCCCTTCATAAGCGACACCGAACGAGAGGCGTTCCGGGACCATGGACAGTCATGCAATCCGCCCTGCGGCCATGTTTGGTGGCAGGGTGAACGAAAGAAACTCATGAAGACCTTCAGCGCCAAGCCGGCCGAAGTGACGCACGAGTGGTTTGTGATTGACGCCACCGACAAGGTGCTCGGACGTGTTGCCAGCGAAGTGGCACTCCGTTTGCGCGGCAAGCACAAGGCCATCTACACGCCTCACGTCGACACCGGCGACTTCATCGTCGTCATCAACGCAGACAAGCTGCGCGTCACTGGCAACAAGGCCACTGACAAGGTGTACTACCGTCACTCGGGCTTCCCCGGCGGCATCTACGCCACGAAGTTCAAGGACATGCAAGCCAAGCATCCGGGGCGCGCCCTGGAGAAGGCCGTCAAGGGCATGCTGCCCAAGGGTCCGCTGGGCTATGCCATGGTGAAGAAGCTGAAGGTCTACGCTGGTGGTTCCCACCCGCACGCCGCTCAGCAGCCCAAGGTGCTGGAAATCTAAGGAGCGGCAATGATCGGAAACTGGAACTACGGTACCGGCCGCCGCAAGTCGTCGGTCGCTCGCGTCTTCATCAAGAAGGGCACGGGCCAGATCATCATCAACGGCAAGCCGGTCGAGCAGTACTTCGGCCGTCAGACCTCGATCATGATCGCCAAGCAGCCCTTGCTGCTGACCAACAATGGCGAAGCCTTTGACATCAAGGTCAACGTCCATGGTGGTGGCGAGTCGGGTCAAGCCGGTGCTGTGCGCCACGGTATCACCCGCGCGCTGATCGACTACGACGCAACGCTGAAGCCCGAACTGAGCCGCGCTGGCTTCGTCACGCGTGACGCGCGTGAAGTGGAGCGTAAGAAGGTCGGTCTGCACGGCGCTCGTCGCCGCAAGCAGTTCAGCAAGCGCTGATCGCCGATCTGGCGCCGCCTCTTTGGCGGCGCTTGGCAACAAGGCCGCCCGCGAGGCGGCCTTGTCGTTTCTGCGGCATGCGGCCTGCACGACGCAAAGCCCGTCGACTGGCAAGGGCAAGGCTTGCGATGCGATCATTTGCCCCAATACTTGAGCGCGTAGCCAGGAGATAATCCGAGCTGCCGTAACGCCTAGATCACCAGAGGATTCCCCCATGAGCGCAGTTCTTGAAAACACCGCCGGCCAGACCGAGATGCCCGCGCCGCTGATCTTCACCGACAGCGCGGCAGAAAAGGTGCGTGATCTGGTTGCCGAGGAAGGCAATCCGGAGTTGAAGCTGCGCGTCTTCGTGCAGGGTGGCGGTTGCTCGGGTTTCCAGTACGGCTTCACCTTCGACGAGGTCGTCAACGAGGACGACACGCAGATGAACAAGAACGGCGTCACGCTGCTGATTGACGCGATGAGCCTGCAGTACCTGGTTGGCGCCGAGATCGACTACAAGGAAGACCTGCAAGGCGCGCAGTTCGTCATCAAGAATCCGAACGCGACGACCACCTGCGGTTGCGGTTCGAGCTTCTCGGTCTGAGCGCGGCCCCGTCGCTTCGAATGTAAGCCGCCCTTGAGGCGGCTTTTTTCATGCCTGTCTCATGCCGGGTGATAGGCGCCTAGGACGCGCAGCCCGCTTGCGCCGGTGACGGCGGGCAGATTGCCGCTCAGACGTTCACAGTGCCGCTGTGCGAGCCAGGCAAAAGCCGCCGCCTCCACCTGTAAAGGCGGCAAGCCGCGCGTCTGTGTCGAGCGCAAGGCCGTGTGGGGCTGTAGTGCTCTGAGCCGCTCCATCAGGAAGCCGTTGAGGGCACCGCCGCCGCAGACCAGCAGCTCCTCGCAGCTGTTGCCGTGGCGGGCCAGACTGTCGGTGATGCAGCGTGCCGTGAGCTCCGTCAGCGTGGCCTGGACGTCGGCCGGGGCTGTGTCGCGGCCATGAAGAGCCAGGTGCTGCTCAAGCCACTCCAGGTTGAACAGATCGCGACCGGTGCTGCGTGGCGGCGCGAGCCGGAAGAAGGGTTCATCGAGCATGGATGCCAGCAGGTCTGGCAGTGGCTTGCCGCTGGCTGCCCACGCGCCATCAGCGTCATAGGCCTGACCCAGGTGGCGCTGTACCCACAGGTCAAGCAGGCAGTTGCCGGGGCCGCAGTCGAAGCCGCCAACCCGTCCGTCGCCATAGAGCAGGCTGACGTTGCTGATGCCGCCGATGTTGAGTACGGCGACATCGTGGTCCTTGCAGCCGAAGAGTGCGGCATGAAAGGCGGGTACCAGTGGTGCACCTTGCCCGCCGGCGGCGACATCTCGGCTGCGCAGGTCGCAGACCACCGCGACGCTGCTCAACTCGGCGAGCAAGGCGCCGTTGAGCAGCTGCACGGTGTAGCCATGGCCGTCGAACATGCCGGGCCGATGGCGCACGGTCTGGCCATGCGCCCCGAGTGCGCGAACTTCTGATGCGCGGACACCAGACCTGTCCAGCAGGGCGGCCACCGCGTCGGCATAGGCGGCCGCGATGGCATTGCCTGCCAGCGCTGCCCTGTGCAACTCGTCGGATCCTGGGCTGTTGAGGGCCAGCAGTTCCGCGCGCAGAGGTGCGTCGAAGGCTTGATGCTGGTGAGCGAGGACATCAAGCGGACCCTGCACGCCCGGGAAGCGGGCAAGCACAGCATCCACGCCGTCCAGCGAGGTGCCGGACATCAGGCCGATGTAAAGGGCTGACACGCCCGCTAGACCTGGATCGTCGAGGCTCAATCGGCGCCGCTGACACCGCTGCCGATGGACTCGGCAACCGCCAGCTGGCTCTTCACGCTGGCCACGGTCTGCATGAACTGGCCTTTGGCTGCGGCGGGCAGCGGGATGGCCTCGGAGGCACGCGCGATGATGCGCGGGTCTTGATGGCGGCCCTTGACCCTGAACTCGAAATGAAGATGCGGGCCGGTCGCCCAACCGGTGGCGCCCACTGCGCCGATGCGCTGCCCCTGGTCGATGCGCTGCCCCTTCTTCACGTCAATGCGGCTGAGATGCGCATAAACGGTCTGGCGCTCACCGGCATGCCGGATGTAGATCACATTGCCGAAGCCGTTCTGCCAGCCGGCGAACTCGACCGTGCCGTCGCCGACGCTGCGCACGGGAGTGCCGGTCGGCGCCCCGTAGTCCACCCCCATATGGGCCTGCCAACGCTGCAGGATCGGGTGGAAGCGCATCGCGAACCCCGAGGTCACCCGTGAGAACTCCATCGGGCTGGCAAGGAAGGCACGACGCTTGTTCTGTCCGTCGAAGCCGTAGTAGCCACCCTTGCCGCTGGCTTCCCTGAACCAGACGGCCGTGTGGGTGCGCCCGTTGTTCACGAACTCGGCTGCGACCACGCGACCGCTGGACTGGCTCCAGGTCGCGGGTTCGCCATCAGCCGTCATGGTCTCGAAAACTACCGAGAAGCGGTCGCCCTTGCGCAGCTCACGGTGGAAGTCGATATCGCCACTGAAGATGTCCGCCATCTGCGAAGCGACGGCGTCAGGAATCTTCGCCTCGTCGGTCGCGGCGAAAAGCGAGGTCTGGATGCTGCCGCTGCCCAGCAGTACCTGGGGGGTCAACGGCGCGGTTTCCAGCTTGGCGCTGAACTTGCCCGCCGCATCGCGCTTGATGGACAGGCGGCTGAAATGGGTGCTCTGCTGCTCGGCCTGTTCTGCCGGGTAGCGCACGACGATAGAGCCGACGCGACCGGAAGCATCGGCACTGAGCTGGACCAGCTTGCCCGGACGACCCTGGAGCACGCGCCGGGCCAGCGCATCCTCGCGCAGGAACTGCGCGGCTGCGCTATCGAAGGCGCCCATGCGCTTGAGCAGGCTGTCGGCCGTGTCGCTGCTGCGCGTCTGGTCATTGCGGATCAATTGCAGCGAGTGATCAGCCAGTGCCTCGAGTTGCTCCTCCAGACCTTGCAGGGCGACAGGCTCGCTGATCGTGTAGCGGGGCAGGTCCTGCGCATCAGGGGCAAAGGGCGCGACACCGAAGGCGGCCACAGCGAAGCCGCCGAGCACGCCGACGACGCTGCCGGTCAGCGCACGCGGATGACGCGACACGGTGCCCGCTACAGCAGCCAATGCCTTGTTCAGTTCTGCTTTCCAGTGAGTCACGCTTGAGGAAGCCCGGGTCTTGGATTGTTCTAGCTATGCCGGCCCAGAGGCCTGGCCCGCGCGGCGTGGGCGCAGCAGGGCGTCCACTAGAATCCTGTGCCACAGCCCCGTCCGCGAGGGCGGCAAGGCTGAAAGGCAGGCGCGAGTATACCGGGGCGATCGCTCGGTCAACGCCTAGAAAACCCGATAAATCAAGGCCTTGCGTGTAAGCGGCAGGGTCAGAGCTGCGCATCCATGTCCGAATCGCGAACTTCCTCCGTCCCGTCCGCTGCGCCGGCCCATCCGATCACGGACCGGGTGCGCGAGGCGCTGGCGATCACCCAGCGCGGCTGCGACGAACTGCTGCCCGAGGCCGACTGGCTGGCCAAGCTGGCACGCTCCGAGGCCACCGGCACGCCGCTGCGCATCAAACTGGGCCTGGACCCGACCGCGCCGGACATCCACCTGGGCCACACGGTGGTGCTCAACAAGATGCGCCAGCTGCAGGACCTGGGCCACCAGGTGATCTTCCTGATCGGCGACTTCACCTCGATGATCGGCGACCCCTCGGGCCGCAATGCGACGCGCCCGCCGCTGACGCACGAGCAGATCAAGGCCAATGCCGAGACCTACTACCGCCAGGCCAGCCTGGTGCTGGACCCGGCCAAGACCGAGATCCGCTACAACAGCGAGTGGAGCGACCCGCTGGGCGCGCGCGGCATGATCCAGCTGGCCGCCAAGTACACGGTGGCGCGCATGCTGGAGCGCGACGACTTCACCAAGCGCTTCCAGAGCCATACGCCGATCTCGGTGCACGAGTTCCTCTACCCGCTGATGCAGGGCTACGACTCGGTGGCGCTGAAGAGCGACCTGGAACTGGGCGGCACCGACCAGAAGTTCAACCTGCTGATGGGCCGCCACCTGCAGCAGGAGTACGGCCAGGAGCCGCAGTGCATCCTGACCATGCCGCTGCTCGAGGGCCTGGACGGCGTGGACAAGATGTCCAAGTCCAAGAACAACTACGTCGGCATCACCGAGCCGGCCAACACCATGTTCGCCAAGATCCTGTCGATCAGCGACGTGCAGATGTGGAAGTGGTTCGAACTGCTGAGCTTCAAGTCCATCGCCGAGATCGCCGCGCTGAAGAAGGACGTTGAGGGCGGCCGCAACCCGAAGGACGCCAAGGTGATGCTGGCCAAGGAGATCACCGCGCGCTTCCATGGCGCGGCGGCGGCCGATAGCGCCGAGGCCGACTTCAACAACCGCGCCAAGGGCGGCATCCCCGACGACATCCCTGAAGTGACGCTGTCGGGCGCGCCGCTGACCATCGGTGCCCTGCTGAAGGCGGCGGGACTGGTGCCCTCCAGCAGCGAGGCGATGCGCATGATCGAGCAGGGCGGCGTGAAGATCGATGGCGCCGTCATCAGCGACAAGGGTCTGAAGGTCGAGGCCGGCCAGTTTGTGCTTCAGGTCGGCAAGCGCAAGTTCGCGCGCGTGAGCCTGAGCTGACGCCACGCTGGCACTGAAAGACAAACGGGAGGCCTTGGCCTCCCGTTTTTCTTGCGGCCCAGGAACTGGGCAGTTTCAGGGCGTGACCGGCCGCGGATAGGCGCCGGGCTGTGGCGTCTGTAGCGGCCGCTCGGCCATGGCGCGGCGCAGATGGGCGATTGCGGCCTCCAGCTGCGCGTCGGCGCCCATGAAGCTGGCACGCGGCGGGTTGTCCACCTCGATGTCCGGCTTGACGCCCACGCCTTCGATCAGGAAGCGGCCCTGGTGATCGATCTGTCCGGTCTCGGCGGCACGCATGATGCCGTTGTCCATCAAGCGGTTGCGGTCCGACAGCCAGACGCCTGCGCCCGAGGTCTGGCGGCCGATGGTCGGTCCCAGGCCCAGGCGCTTGAAGCCCTCGGCAAAGGTCTCGCCGTCGGAGTAGGTGTTCTCGTTGATCAGCACCGCCAGATGGCCGCGGAAGGCCTGCTGCATATTGGCATAGGGCGGCGCGCCTTCGGGTGAGCGGCGCTGCCAGAAGGCCCAGGCGCGGCGCAGCAGCTTCTCCAGCACCCAGCTGTCGATATTGCCGCCGCCGTTGAAGCGCACATCGATGATCAGGCCCTCGCGGTCGATCTGCGCGTAGAACTCGCGCGCGAAGTCGGCGATATCGTCCGGGCCCATCGCACGCAGATGCATATAGCCGATGCGCCCGCCGCTGGCTTCCTGCACGGCGCGGGCACGCGACTGGCGCCAGTCGTTGTAGCGCAGCTGCGCGTCCCGCCTCTGGGGCACGGGCGTGACGATGCGCTGCAGCGTCTTGCCCTCGGCGCTGCGCAACTCCAGCAGCACCTGCTTGCCCGCCTGGCCACGCAGCAGTTCGGCCAGGTGCGGCACCTCGGCGGCGCGGCGGCCGTTGACGGCAGTGACCACATCCCCAGCCTTCAGCTCCAGGCCGGCCGCCGCCAGCGGCGAGGCTTCAGACGGGAGTTCCGGATCGCTGGCATAGATCTGCTCGATGCGCCAGCCCTCGGCCACGCGGCTGAAGCGCGCGCCCAGGCCGGCCAGGCCGGGCTCCTCGGGGCCGCTGCGCACATCGCCCGCACCGATCTGGCTGTGCAGTGCGCCGAGTTCACTGACCATCTGCGCCATCAGCTCGGCCAGGTCGGCACGGCTGCTGACGCGCTCCACCAGCGGCTCGTACTTGGCCCGCACCGCCTGCCAGTCCACGCCATGCATGGCCTTGTCGTAGAAGTGATCGCGCTGCATGCGCCAGGCATCGATGAACATCTGGCGCCATTCGGCGCGCGGCTGGGTGGCGATCTGCCAATCGCTCCAGCGCACCTGGAACTTCGGCAGCTCGGCCGGCAGCTTGGGCGCTGCATCGACGATCAGGATCTCCGGTGCCGCGCCGGCATTGCCGCCCCGCACCAGCATCAGCTTCTTGCCGTCGGCGCTGAGCTCGTAGCTGCGCACATCGCCGGACACGGTTTCGGCGTTGCCGCCCTGGTTGTCGATGGCCAGGGTCTTGAGGCTGGTCTTGCGGTCCTGATCGAGCTCCAGCCACCACAGGCGTTTGCCATCGGTGCGCAGCGCGCTGTAGTTGCCGGCCGCAAGCGGCACCTGATACAGGCGTCCGGCAAGGCCGGCCTGAACGAGGGCGGGTCTGCTGTCGACCTTGGGCTCGGCTTTCGCCGTGCTCTTCGTCGCATCAGGCTTGGCTTCCACCTTGGGCTCGGCCTTGGCCTCGGGCTTGGTGTCCGGCTTGGCTTCGGGCATGTCCAGCTCGCTCTTGGCGGCGAAGGGGAAGCGCTGGCCGGGCTGCAATGCCAGCGCAAACAGCTGGCCGCGGCGGTCGAAGTAGGGCCCCATATTGCGGTCACCCCAGGGACCGCTGCGGCCTGAAACGACGAAGTTCCGGTTCGAGATGAAATAGAGCCAGCGGCCGTCGGGGCTGAAGGCAGGCGAGTCGCTGTCGTAGCGGTCGCTGGTCAGCGCGGGCAGCACCTTGTCCTCGGCCAGGCTGTAGAGCACGATCTGGCTGCGGTTGCTGTTGCGCATCGGCTGCGTCCAGGCCAGATGCCGGCTGTCGGGGGCCCAGCTCAGGCTGCTGATGTCAGCGGCCAGCTTGTCCTGCGCAATCTGGCGCGTGCTGGGCTTGGGGCTGGCGCGCAGGTCGGTCAGGAACAGCCGGCCTTCCTTGTCGCCATGCGCCAGCCAGCGGCCGTCGGGCGAGGGCAGCAGCGACAGGCGCTGCGACTGGCCGTCCTGGGTGATCTGTTCCGGCTGGCTCAGGCCGTTGGCTGCGAAGCGCCAGATTTCCTGCTCACCGCTGAAATCGCAGATGGCGAAGACCTGCTTGCTGTCCGCGCTGAAATCGGCCTGCTTGCAGCGGCCGTCGGCTGGCTGCGGCAATTCGGCGCGGCGCAGAGTGCCCACGCCCTGCGTGGCCAGGCGGCCGCGGCTGCCCAGCAGCACGCGCTCGCCATTCGGCGCGAAGGCGGTGTCGGTCAGAAAGTCCTGCGGCTTCTTGATCCAGCGCTCGCGCTGCTGGTCGAAGTCGCCCCCCAGGCGGATGTCGAGCTTGCGAGGGCTGTCGCCGGCAGTGGCGAGATCCAGCGTGTAGAGATCGGCGCCCAGCGCATAGACCACGCGCTGTCCGTCCAGCGAGGCATGGCGGATATCCCAGCCCTTGTGCCGGCTGTGCTGACGCAAGTCCTGACCCCGGCTGTCGACCGACCAGAGGTTGACGCTGCCATCGCGGTCCGACAGGAAGGCGACGCGTTCGCCGCCAGCGCTGCGGTAGGGCATGGGCCGGTGGTCGTTATTGCCTTCCGCCAGCAGCGGGCGGGCCTCGGCCTGGCTGCTGAGATCGAGCGCCCAGAGGCGCGAGATGGCGCCGCCGCGGTACTGCCGCGCGTTGTCGCCGCTCAGGCCGTTGCGGGTGAAGTACAGCGTTTTGCCGTCGGCGCTGAGCGCGCCATCGCTGGCCTGGGCCACCGGCAGGGCGCGCCGGGTCATGGTCTTGGGATCGATGGCGAACAGCTGGCCGCCGGGCAGTGCCTCCAGGCTGCTGTAGATCACTTCGCCGGCGCTGCTGAAGCCCCAGACGCGCATGCCGCCGCCTTCCCAGCTCAGGCGCTTGGGCACGCCGCCGGCGATGGGCATCAGGTAGAGCTCGGTGCCGCCGTCGTATTGCGCGGTGAAGGCCAGCCACTGGCCGTCGGCCGAAATCGCCGGCCAGGCTTCGGCACCGGGATGGGTGGTCAGGCGCGTGGCCTCGCCGCCGGACAGGCCGACGCGCCAGAGGTCGCCCTCGGCCGCAAACACGGCCTGCTGGCCCTTGATCGCGGGCTGGCGGTAGAAGCCGGCCTGGCTTGCTGCGGCGAGTGCGGGCAACGCACAAAGCGCAAGCGCCCAGGCGGCCTGGGCGAACGGGGGGGTGATCATCAAAGCGTCTCCGGTCGAGTCGCACGGCGCAAGCAAGCCGCGCGGCGGGCTCGTGGCCCGGGGCGCATTCTGCCCGTTAGCGGGACACCGGCCCGTTCGTCACGCCGGTGCTGACATGGCCCGAGGGGACATGGGCCGCCGCGCTGTGGATATGGCCGAGCTGGTCGTCGAAGAAGAAGTCCGGCTCGAACTCGCGCAGGAACTCGCCCTTGGCCAGGCCGCCGAGGAACATCGCTTCGTCGACCTCGACATTCCAGCTCATCAGCGTGCGGATCGCGCGCTCGTGCGCCGGTGCGCTGCGCGCCGTCACCAACGCGGTACGCACGCGCATCGTGCGGCCGGGCTCGCGCTGCAGCTGCTGCAGCGCGGTCAGTACCGGCTTGAACGGTCCCGGCGGCAGCGGCAGGTGCACGCGCTCGCGCTCATGGGCCTGGAAGGCGTCCAGCCCCTGCTGCTGGAAGACGCGTTCGGCCTCGTCGGAGAACAGCACCGCATCGCCGTCGAAGGCGATGCGCAGCTCGAAGGGATGCTCGCTGGAGGCGCGCGCCGATTGCGGATAGACGCGCGCCGCGGCCACGCCGGCAGCCAGTGCCGAGCGCACATCCTCGTCGTTGGCGGAGAGGAACAGCTCGGCCTGCAGCGGGCGCAGATAGCGCCAGGGGTTCTGCCCGCGGGTGAACACGCCGCGCTGGATGGCTAGGCCGTAGTGCTGGGCCGAGCGGAACACGCGCATGCCCGAGATCGGGTCGTTGCGCGACAGCACGACCACCTCGACGCGCTGCTGCGCCTCGGTATTGAAGCCCAGCAGCTTGGTCACCAGCGAGAAGGCCACGCCGGGCTTGGCCGGCACGTCCAGGCGCTGCTGCTGCAGCGCCATGTAGGCGCGGTCGTCGCCGGCTTCGAAGAGCTCGTTCTCTTCCTCGAAATCGAAGAGCGCGCGCGATGAGATGGCGACGACCAGCTGGTCGTCCAGGGTGGCAGGCATGCGGCGATGATAGTGAAGCCGCGCAGTGACTGTCGCGCTACTGAACGAAGCCGATGCTGCTGCGCCTGCGGCCCGGCTCCGGCAGATCCTCGCAAAGGATGCTGCCGCGTCGCGCCAGCTTGGCATTGCCGAAGGCCGTCATCCAGGCGCGCCGCATCTCGCGTGGCGCCAGCTCGGCCATGCGCTCCAGCACCGCGTCGGACGGCTCCTCGTCGAACTGCCGGCCCCAGTCGTGCTGCGCGCGTATGCCCTGGTAGAGCCGCAGCGCGATGCGTCGCGCCGCGGCCGCATCGGGCGCCTCGATCTCATAGACATTGACGCGGTTGAGGATGGGGTCAGGTATTGCCCCGGCGTCATTGGCGGTGGCCACCCAGATCATCTGGCTGGCGTCCACCGCCACCTCGGCGAACTCGTCGGTGAAGGCGCCGGCGGTGTCGTGCTCCAGCAGGCTGTAGAGCGAACCCAGCGGGTCGTAGCTGGCCTCGCCGCCGGCCTTGTCGATCTCGTCGACCACCATCACCGGGTTGGCATAGTCGCCGTCGACCAGCGCCTCGAAGACCTTGCCCGGGCGCGCGCCGCGCCACTGGCTGGACGCACCGGAGAGCACCCAGCCGGCGGTCAGCGAGCTCATCGAGATGAAGCCCATGCCGGTGCCCAGCAGCGCGGCGAGCTGGCGGGCGAAGTGCGTCTTGCCCACGCCCGGCGGGCCAAGCAGCAAGAGCGGCGTGATCTCCAGCGCGTCGCCGCTGTCGGTGCACAGCGCGAGCTGGCGGCGCACGTCGTCGAGCACCTCGTGGAAGTTGGGCAGTTCGTCGTAGAGCGCGTCCATCGCCGGCAGCCCGGAGGGCTTGACCTGGAAGCGCTGCGGCCCCTTGTCGAGCATGCGCCGGTAGGTGCTGCGCAGCGCCTCGTGGTCGGGCTGCTGCGGCAGCTTGGCGAGCTTGTGCTCGACCTCGGCGACGCTGAACACGCTGCGCATCTGCGCGATCGGGATGCGTGGGCCCAGGCAGGCGAGGGCATGGCTGTGAGGCTTGTCACTCATATGCAACTCCCGGCGCCGCCAGCTGCAGCGGCGTCGCCTTCATTCAAGCAAATGCCGAGCTGCTTGCGACTGCGAGAAAGCCCGCAATTGCCCAACTCATTCACGGCTGCGCAGAATTTCGCGTTGCGCCGACTGGCGGGCTACAAATGAAACGCCGTGACGCGCTGCATGAAGGCGGGCTGAAACAAGGGGCGATGAAAGTGCCTGGGGTCATCAACCCTCAGCCACACCCCGTACTTCATGACTCCGCAACAAGTCCAGCTCATCCGCAATTCCTTCGCGCTTGTCGAGAAGCAGGAGCACGAATTCGTCGACCGCTTCTACGAGCGCCTGTTCGAGATCGCGCCCGATGCGCGCAGCCTGTTCCCCAGTGATCTGCGTGCACAGAAGGGCAAGCTCTTCGCAGCGCTGAAGCTGGTCGTCTACAGCCTGGAGCGCTTCGACCAGCTGCGTCCGGCGCTGCGCGACATGGGCCAGCGCCATCGCGGCTATGGCGTGGTGTTCGAGGACTACGGCCTGGTCGGCGAAGCGCTGGTGCAGACGCTGGGCGAGGTGCTCGGCGACGCGGCCGATACCGCCACCGAAGACGCCTGGTTCATGGCCTACACGACCGTTTCCGATGCGATGAACGCCTGATACGGCTTCGCCTTCGAACGCATCACGTCGTGGGCTCGCCTCGCCGTGCTACCGCACGGTCGTCGGCTTGCCGCCGCTCACTTCACCCAGGTATTGAGCTGGATGATGGGCAGCAGCACCGCGAGCACGATCAGCATCACCACGCCGCCCATTGCGACGATTAGCAGCGGCTCCAGCAGCGTTGCCGCGGCCATCGCGCGGCGCTGCACCTCGGTGCCCAGCTGACGCGCAGCGCGGCCCAGCATCTCGGGCAAGGCGCCGGTCTGCTCGCCCAGGCGGGCAAACATGGCCAGCAGCCCCGGGAAGCGTTTCTTGCCGGCCAGCGCTGCGCCCAGCGGCGCGCCTTCGCGCACCTGCACCAGCGCGTCCAGCGCATCGGCGCGCATTGCATGGTTCGACAGCGTCTCTGCCGCCGCCTGCAGCGCCTTCAGGATGGGCACGCCGGCACCCGCGAGCATCGCCAGCGTTGCGGCGAAGCGCGCCGCGTTGTAGCCGCGCGAGAGCCGGCCCAGCAGCGGCAGCTTCAGCCAGGCGGCGTCGAAGCGTTGGCGGAAGGCCTCGCCGCGCAGTGCCCAGCTCAGGCTGGCGCCCGCACCCACCAGCGCGACCAGCACCGCCCAGCCCCAGGCACGGACGAAGTCGCTGATCGCCAGCATCATCACGGTGAGGAAGGGCAGCGCGCGCTTGCTGCCGGTGAACACGCTGGCGATCTGCGGCACCACATAGGTGACGAGGAAGATCACGATGGCCACTGCGATCAGCGAGACGATGGCCGGATAGGCCATCGCGCCGACCAGCTTGGCACGCAGCTCCTGGCGTTCCTCGAGGTCGTCGGCCAGGCTCTCCAGCACCTTGCCTAGAGCGCCGCTCTGTTCGCCGGCCGCGACCACGGCGCGATAGACCTCGTCGAACTCGCGTGGTGCGGTGGCCAGCGCACGTGCGAAGGGCGAGCCGGCATTGACCTCGGCCTTGAGCTGGGCGAGCAGCTCGGCCACGCGCTGGTCCTCGCTTTCGTCGGCCAGGGCCGACAGCGCACGCTCGATCGGCAGGCCCGAGCCCACCAGGCCGGCGAGCTGGCGCGTCCACACCGACAGCGTCGTGGCGCTGAACACGCGGCGCGACCAGCGCAGCGTCGGGCTGCCGGCCTGCTGCTCCTGCTGCGCCACCGGCACGACCTGCAGCGGCACCAGGCCCGAGCTGCGCAGCTGCGTGCGCGCCGCGCGGGCGTTATCGGCCTCGATCAGGCCATGGCTCTGGCGACCGTCCGCATTCAGCGCCTGATACTTGAACGCTGGCATCTCAATCTCGCGTGACGCGCAGCACTTCTTCGGCCGAGGTGATGCCGTCGCGCACCAGGCGCGCGCCGTCCTCGCGCATCGAGCGCAGGCCGGCCGCGGTCGCCGCCTGATGCAGCTCGGCCTCGGCGGCACGGTTGTGGATCAGCTCGCGCACCTTGTCGTCGGCCACCATCAGTTCATAGACGCCGGTACGGCCCTTGTAGCCGGTGTGGCCACAGCTCGGGCAGCCCGCCGGGTGGTAGTGGCCCTCGCCGTCCATCCGTTTGCACTCCGGGCAGAGCTTGCGCACCAGGCGCTGTGCCAGCACGCCCAGCAGGCTGGAGCTGAGCAGGAAGGGCTCGATGCCCATGTCGGTGAGTCGCGTCACCGCGCTGGGCGCGTCGTTGGTGTGCAGCGTGGCCAGCACCAGGTGGCCGGTCAGCGAGGCCTGGATGGCGATCTGCGCGGTCTCGTAGTCGCGGATCTCGCCGATCATGATCACGTCCGGGTCCTGGCGCAGGATCGCGCGCAGCGCCTTCGCGAAAGTCAGGTCGATCTTCGCGTTGACCTGGGTCTGGCCGATGCCGGGCAGCTCGTACTCGATCGGGTCCTCGACGGTCAGCACATTGGTGGTGCTGGTGTCCACCGTCTGCAACGAGGCATACAGCGAGGTGGTCTTGCCCGAGCCGGTCGGGCCGGTAACCAGCACGATGCCGTGCGGCTGCTGCACCAGGCGCTTGAAGGCGGACAGCACCTGGCCGTCCATGCCCAGGCCCTCGAGCGTGAACTTCGATTCGCTCTTGTCGAGCAGGCGCAGCACCGCGCGCTCGCCGTGCGCCGAGGGCAGCGTGGAGACGCGCACGTCGATCGCGCGGTTGCCGATGCGCAGCGAGATGCGGCCGTCCTGCGGCAGGCGCTTCTCGGCGATGTCCAGCTCGGCCATGATCTTCAGCCGCGAGATCAGCGCCGCATGCAGCGCGCGGTTGGGCTGCACCACCTCGCGCAGCGTGCCGTCGACGCGGAAGCGCACCGAGCTGGCACGCTCGAAGGGCTCGATGTGGATGTCGCTGGCGCCGTCCTTGGCGGCCTGCGTCAGCAGCGCGTTGAGCATGCGGATGATGGGTGCGTCGTCGGCCGCCTCGAGCAGGTCTTCGACGGCGGGCAGGTCCTGCATCAGGCGCGACAGATCCACCGCGCTTTCCACTTCGCCGACCACGGTCGCCGCGCTCGATTCGCCGCCGGCATAGGCATTGCCGATGCGCTCGGCCAGACGCGGCTTGGTCTCGAGCTCCATGCGGTCCACCGCATAGAGGCGCTGCAGCTCGGCCAGCGCCGCAGGCGCGGTGTCGGCAGCGGCCCAGAGCACCAGCTCGCTGCCGTCGTCCTCGAGCAGCAGCTGCTGCGCGCGGGCGAAGGCGTAGGGCAGGGGATGGCGGCTGGCCATGGCCTCAGTTGCCCTTGCCTGCCGGCACGTCGGCGCCAGCCTGGCTCGCCGCGGAGCCGGGTGCGGCAGGAATCAGCGGCGCGCCGGTCTCCGGCAGCACGATGCTCTTCTTGGGCTGCGTGGCCTGCTGCGCGGCGCGGATCACCTCGTAGCGGTCCAGCGTCACCTGGTCGGCGCTGGGCTGGTCGCGCAGCACCACCGGTCGCAGGAAGACCATCAGATTGGTCTTGATGCGCTTGCGGTTCTCCGACTTGAACAGATGGCCCAGCACCGGGATGCTGGCCAGGCCGGGCACGCGGTCCTCGCCGTCGGCGTACTCGTCCTTGAGCAGGCCGCCGAGCACGACGATCTGCCCGTCGTCGGCCACCACCGTCGTTTCGATCGAGCTCTTGTCGGTGGTGGGACCGGAGGTGCTGTTGCTGGTTCGTGCGACGACCGAGGAGTTCTCCTGGTAGATGGTCATGCGCACCGTGCCGCCCTCGCCGATCTGGCTCTTGATGCGCAGGGTCAGGCCGACGTCCTTGCGCTCGATCGTCTGGAACGGATTCACCGATGAAGAGCCGGTGCCGGTATTGGTGAAGGAGCCGGTCACGAAGGGCACGTTCTGGCCGATGACGATCTTGGCTTCCTCGTTGTCCAGCGCGATCAGATTGGGTGTCGACAGCACATTCGTGCCGGCATCGGACTCGAGCAGATTGGCCAGCGCACCCAGGGTGTAGAACTCGCCGATCTTCTTCAGCACGCCGACGTTCAGGCCGGCGCTGACGCCGCTGGAGACGGCGCTGCTGATGCCGTCCAGGCCGCTGGCGGTCGCCGCCGAGAGGTTGACGATGTTCGAGGTGCCGGAGCCGAAGTTGGTGCCTATGCCCGAGATCGTGCGGTCGCCCTTGTTGCCGAACACGCTCTGCCACTGCACGCCGAACTGCGCGGCCTTGCTGGCATCGACCTTGACGATCAGCGATTCCACATAGACCTGGGCGCGGCGTCCGTCGAGCTGGTCGATCACCGCGCGCACCTGGCGGTACAGCGGCTCGGGTGCGGTGATGATCAGCGAATTGGTCGACGGGTCGGCCTGGATGAAGCCGCCGGTGGAGGGCTGGGCCGAGGCGGCCACCGGTGTGGTCGCCGCGGTGGAGGCGCCAGTGCCGCCGGCGACGCTGCTGCCGGTGCCGATGCCGGTGCCGATGCCGGTGCTGGCGCCGGTGCTGACCGCGCCGAATGCGCTGCTGCTGCCTGTGCCGCCCAGACTGCTGCCCGTGCTTGCGCCCGTGCCGCCAGATCCGCCGCCGGCCCCGAAGGCAGCGCGCAGCACGGTGGCGAGCTTGGTCGCGTCGGCATTCTTCAGATGCACGACACGGATATTGGCGTTGGCTGCTGCGCCGGAGAGCGGCTGGTCGAGCTTGTCAATGATGGCGCGCGTTGCAGCCAGCTTGGCCGGGTTGGCGGCGCGCAGGATCAGCGAGTTGCTACGCGGGTCGGCCAGCACGCTTAGGCCACTCGTACCGGCCTGACCGGGCACCGCGGCAGCGGCAGCGCCGCCGTCGCCGAGGCGCTGCACCAGCGCCGCGATGTCGGAGGCCACCGCATGCTTGAGCGTGACGATCTCGATATCGGTGGCCGCGGGCTGATCCATCGCCGCGACGATGCGGCCGATGCGCTGCAGGTTCTCGGCGTAGTCGGTGATCACCAGGCTGTTGTTGCCCGGGTTGGCGTTGATGGTGTTGTTGGGGCTGATCAGCGGACGCAGCACGGCCACCAGGTTGTTGGCGTTCTCGTGGTTGAGCTTGTAGATCTGCGTGAGGATCTGGTCGCCGCGCTGCTTGCTGCTGCCCACCTCCACTGCGCCGGTCTGCAGCTTGGCGTCGGCCTCGGGGACCAGCTTGAGCAGGCCGGCGGCGTCGACGACGGTGAAACCCAGGCCGCGCAGCGCGGCCAGATAGCTCAGATAGGCCTCCTGCACCGGCAGCGCCTGCTCGCTGTAGAGCGTCATCGTGCCCTTGACGCGCGGGTCGACGAGGATCTGCCGCCCCAGCATCGCGCCGATCGCGCGGCTGACCGCCTCGATGTCGGCATTGACGAAGTTCAGCGTCACCGGCGTCTGCGCCTTCAGCGCGGGCTTCTTCGCGGAGGCGGGCTGGGCGTGGACGGTCTGGCCCAGCGCCACGGCCAGTGCCAGGGTGGAGCCGGCCAGGACCGGCCAAGGGCGGAGGAGGCGGTTGCGCATGCTCATCCAATCGAGATAAGTGAGCGGCTGCCGTCGCGGCGGCCGATGATGTTCAGCAGATTGTCCAGTCCGGCCTGCTGCTGCGGCGCGGCCTGCGCCACGCCGGTGAAGCGCGCCCGGCCCGCTGCCAGGCTACCCTGGCCGCTGAGCTGCAGCACGCCGGCGAGGGTCTGCAGCTGCAGGGCCGGCACGCCCTCCTGTCCGGGTGGCGTCTGCAGCGTGAGCCTATAGCTGCCCAGCGGTGCGATGGGGGCCAGCCGTGTGCCCAGGTCCAGCAGCTCCAGTTGCAGCCGGCCGGCCAGTCGCCAGCGCCCCTGTGCCCATGCCAGCGCGAAGCCTTCGCTGCTCAGCCGCAGGCTGCCGCTGGGTTGCAGCGTGTTCCAGGGGGTGCCCAGGCCGGCAAGCAGCGCGGCGGGCCAGCGCCCCTGCAGGGCGCCGTCGGCAGCCGCAGCTGCGTCGTTGAGCGCGATCGTCAATCGGCCCAGTCCCGGTCGCAGGTCAAGGCGCAGCGCGTCCGGGATGCAGCAGGGCTGACGCATCTCGACGATCAGGCCGTCCCAGCGCGGACGCAGCTGCCAGGTCAGCCGGTCCGGCAGGCGCGCTGCGTCGCGGCTGTCTGCCCCGCCGGCCAGCACCAGCACGCCGCTGCCCGACCAGATGCTGCCCTGCGTCTCGGCCAGCAGCACATGGCCTCGGGTGGCGCTGGACAGGCCATGCGCCAGCCAGCTGGCCGGCGCGAAAGCCAGCAGCGCAGCGCTGCCGCCGAGCAGGGCGCCAGCCACCGCCCAGCGCCGCGTGCGCTGCTGCGCCGGGACCGCGCCGCCGCGGCCGAATGCGCGCCTGCCCGGCTGGCGGCCCGGTGTGCCGAGCTGCCTCATGTGCTTGCGCCCGCCAGCGCCAGCACGATGCTGCCGCTGTAGGTTCCGTCGCTGCCGCGCTGCAGCGTGGCCTCCACCGGCCGGGCGCGCGCGACGCTGCGCACCTCGACCAGCCAGGCCTGCAGAGCCTCGGGCGCGACATGGTTGAGCTTGAGCACCGCGCGCTCGCCGGTGATGGTGAGGCCGGACGCTTCACCGAGACGTTCGCTGGCTGCCTGCAGCGCTTGCATCGCCTGGGCGGCCGGGACCTGCGGCTGCGCGCGCAGGGCCCGGCTCTCCTCGGCCAGGCGGCGCATCTCCTGCAGCTGCGCATCCAGCTGGGCCAGCTGAGCCGGTGCCTGCTGCAGCGTGCGCAGCGCGGGGGCCAGCAGCACCGTCCAGAGCAGCAGTGCCAGCAGGGCTGCCGCAGCCAGCAGCAGACTCAGGCGTTCGCGAGGGTTGAAGCCCTGCCAGCGTGCGCGCACGCCGGCGCTGATGGCGTCGAGCTGCTGGCGCGTCGCGCCGGCGTCGGATCTCTTCTTCGGGGCCGTCATCGTGAATGCCTAGCGTCGGCTCGCGCGGCTGATGCTGGCGCGGCCCTCTGCGTTGTCGAGCCGCCAGCCCTCAGCTTGCAGGGCTGCGCGGAACTGTTCGATCTGCTGCGGCGCCCAGCCCTGCAGCGGCAGGGTGAGCAGGCCGGTTTCGAAGCGCAGGCTGTCGGCCGGCGCGCGCTCGGCTGGCCAGGCGCGTGCCGCGGCGGCGAGCAAGGTCTCGAGATCCTGTTCTCCGGGCTGGCCGGCCTGGGCGCGCAGCAGCTCCGTTTCGCGGCGCATCTGCAGTGGTGCATCGAGCAGGGCGCGCAGCTGCGGATGGGCCTCGCGCACCGTCTGCACGATCGCGGCGCGCTGCGCTTCGACACTGCGACGCTGCTGCCAGGCCACCAGATTCAGCCCCAGCAACTGCACGCCCAGCAGGGCCGCGACGCCCCAGCGCAGCGGCCGCCAGGCCGGCGCCTGCAGTGAGCGCCAGGCCTGACCCAGGCGCTGCAGGCCGCGGGCACGCGGCGCCAGCTCGAATTGGCGCAGCTCCCAGTCGGTGCCCAGCGCCGCCAGCGCTCGCTCGGCCCGGGTCAGCGGCGCGACTGCGCCGCCCAGCCAGCGCTCTGCCGCCGCGACGAGTGCGGGCTCTGCGCTGTAGCGGCAGGGCTCGGAGGGCAGCAGGGCGCGCGCCAGGCTGCCGGCCAGCGGCAGCATGCTCACGCCCTGTGTTGTGCTCAGACGCAGGAGGGGCGCCTCTTCATGGCCCTGCACATGGCCGCTGATCGAGCCATCGGGTGGGCCCAGCGGCAGCACGCGTTCCACATGGATGCCGGCCTGCTCCAGCGCCGCGAGCGGCGGCAGCAGCAGGGACTTCGCGAAGACGGCGACCCAGGCCTGCTGGCCGCCGGACGCGCCGGGCTCCACCGCGAACGCGAGCTGCTGCGGATCCTCGAGCAGCTGTTCCTCCAGCAGCCCCGACAGGGCCTCGCGCATCTGCCGGCCGGCGCGCGGCAGCGTGATGCGGAACCAGGCGATGTCGGCGTCGGCGGGCATCAGCAGCACGCGGTCGGCCTTGGGCAGGCTGCCGATCGCGCAGCGGCCCTGAGCGCTGAGCTGTTGCCCGTCCTGGCTGAGCAGATAGTCGTAGTCGGCAGCAGCGCTGCCTGCCGCGGCGTCTTCGGCGTCGCGGCCCGGCGAACCGAGGCGCTTGCGCTGCGGCAGGAGCAGGATCAGGGTGGTCATGGGCGGTCGATTCTAGGCACAGTGTGTGGCGCTGCTGCGGCAGGCGCCATCCTGGTTTGTCGCGATCAGTTTCGCCCCGGCGACAGGTTGACGCGCTCGCGCTGCACCAGTCGGATGTTCAGGTCTTCCCGCCAGATCAGGGCGCGTTCTTCCTGCACGCGTTCGTCCAGCCGCAGGCGCGCGTTGACGAAGAAGTAGGACGAGTCCACCGCGACGCGCTGGTTTTCCAGCGGCGTGCCCTGCGGCAGTAGCGCCCCCACGGTCTCGATGCTCTTGAAGGGCTGGCTGCGGCGCCGTTGCACGATGGCCTCGGCCGACGCCAGATCGACACCCAGCACCGCGGCGATCACCTCGCGTGGCGCGGTGTTGAGGTTCAGTGGCGTGGGCCTGGGCAGCAGTGTCACGAGGGGCTGCAGGCGCCCCACCGTCTCGGGCTGCAGGCCCAGCCAGCGCAGCTGCGCGAGGCTGTGCGGGCGCAGCGGCGCGCCGCTGCCGTCGCCCTGGCTTGCGTAGGCGGCGCGCAGGCCATCGGCGATCAGCGCGACGTTGTGCGCGCCTATGCCGGCGCTCTCGCACAGCTGCGCCAGCGTGGCACGCTCGCGGGCGGCGCCTTCGCCGGCGGCGATCAGGTTGCGCAGGTTGTAGCGCGACTGCGCATCCTCGATCGCGCCGGAGAGAAAGGCCTCGGGGCCGTCGTCGGCCGCCGAGACGCCGCTGCCCGCCTCCGCGGCGAGAAAGGTCGAGAGTCTGGCCTCGGCCAGCGGCACCGCCCAGACCTCGCCCAGATGATCGACAGGCTCGTTGCGCTTGGCGCGGGCGTCCTCGCGCAGGATCAGCCGCGCCCAGTCGAGCGCGCCCTGCAGGATCCACGCGCCCTGCGCGCGTGCGCGCTCGGCCGCTTCGATCTGCACCGCGCGGTGCTGACGCCAGACCATGGCGGCGCTGAGACTGGCCACCAGCGTGACGATGAGCATCGCGGTGAGCAGCGCTGCGCCCTGCTGAAGTCCTGCGCGCTTCATCAGGGCTGCTCCAGCTCGATCTGCCGTGTCAGCCGGCCTTGCAGCTCGCTGCCGGGGGCGAACTCCAGCAGCAGGCGCACGCCGGAGGGCAGCGCGCGGCGCGGTGCCGAGGCGGGCGAGCCCGGTGCGGGCGGCGCCGTGCCGGCGTCGGCCTGCTCGTCGCCACTGGACTGCGCATTGCTCCAGCTGTTGTTGCGGTAGTAGTAGAGCTGCCAGGACGCCAGGCCTTCGAGCACGAGCAGCTGCCGCTGGTCCTGGGCCAGCGCCTGCCGGCTCATCGCATAGGCCTCGCTCAGCGCCGAGCGGGTGTTCAGCACCGGCGACTCCCAACGCTGCAGCCGACCATTGCGCAGACTCCACATCACCACCTGCAGGCCGTCCGCCTGGCGACGGGTGAGCAGCAGGCTGGCACCATCGAAGGCCAGCGGCTCGACCAGGCCGCTGTCCTGCAGCTGGCGCAGGTCGGTTTCCCATTGCGACAGCACCGTCTGCAGCCGCTCAGTGCCGAGCAGGCGCTGCTGGCTGATCTCGCGGCTGCGCAGCATGCCGTCGATGCCGCGCCAGGCGATGGTGGTCATCGCCGCCATCAGCGCCAGCGCGACCAGCACCTCGACCAGCGTGAAACCCGTTGAGCGTGTTCGGCACGACATCTTCAGTACCGCCCGACGATGGTGGAGATGCTCAGCAGCGGCACCGCCTCGGGCGTGGCGATCTGCGCATCGACGCGGCGGAAGTTCGGGTTGGGCGTGGGCCGCACCACCAGCCGGCCCATGTAGTCGCGCCCCAATTGTTGGCAGACGAAGTCGCTGTCGCCGATGGAGGGGAACTGTCGGCTCAGGCGCAGCTCGGTGAGCTGGTTCTCGGCGCACCACTGGGCCGCCAGCGTCTGGTCCAGCCGCTCGGCATTGGCGGTGAGCGCGCCTGCAGCCTTGACGCCCGCTGCCAGCGTGATCGCGACGATGGCCAGTGCCACCAGCACCTCGATCAGCGTGAAGCCGGTGCTCGCGGCAGCAGGCGGGCGGCTCAACGCGCCACCTCCGCATCGTCGCTGCGCAGCTGGAAGGGGGCCAGGCCATCGGTGCTGAGCAGCACGCGACGCTCGCCCAGGCGCAGGCGCAGCTGTTGCGCACCGATCAGCGGCTCGGGGCCGAGGCGAATCGAGCCGGTGCTGCCGGCAATCTCGACCACCGGCGCTTCACCCAGCCAGCGGCGCGGCAGCTGCACGCCCGGCGGCAGGCCGGTGAAGCGGAACTGCTCGCCCGAGGCATCGCGCACCGGCATCCACGCAACCGGCAGGCCGCTGACGCGCGCCTCGGCACGTGCGGTCTCGAACAGTGCGGCCAGTCGCTCGCCTTCGCGCTCCAGCTGCGTCGCGGCGGAATCGCGCAAGGCCAGGGCGATGGTGGCCGAAGCAATGGCCAGCAGCGCCACGACCACCAGCAGCTCGATCAGCGTGAAGCCGCGTGCAGCGGTGGCGTCGGCCCGACGGGTCTTACTGCCAGGAGCCGATGTCGGCGTCATTGCCTTCGCCGCCGGGTTGGCCGTCGGCGCCGAGGCTGTAGACATCGACCTCACCCTTCACGCCCGGTTGCTCGTACAGATAGGGGCGGCCCCAGGGGTCGTTGGGCAGCTTCTCGATGTACGGCTTCCAGTTCATCGGCTGCGGGCCGGTCGTGGGCTTGCGCAGCAGCGCTTCCAGCCCCTGCTCGCGCGTCGGGAAGCGCTGGTTGTCGAGCTTGTAGAGCTTCAGCGCCTGCATCAGGTTGTTGACGTCGGTGCGCGCGGCGGTGACGCGGGCATCGTCGGCCCGATTGAGCACATTGGGCACCACCAGCGCCGCGAGGACGCCGATGATGACCAGCACGACCAGCAGCTCGATCAGCGTGAAGCCGGTGACGGCGGAGCGAGGACGGCGCAGCAATTGGGTTCGCATTGGTGGGCAGGCGCAGGGCTTGGTCGGGGTGGGCTGAATCATAATCGCCGCATGCCTGTCCGATTGCTCACCCTGCTTGTCTGGGCCCTGCTTGCCGCCAGCGCGGCCTACTGGGGGCTGCGCCTGTTTACGCGCCCCTTGCCGGTGCCGGCGCAGGCTGTCGCGGTGGCCGAACTCGCGTCGCCGGTGGCCGACCTGTCGCGACTGCTCGGACGCTCGGCGCAGCCGGTGCAGAGCTCCGTCAGCGACGAGCTGCCGCAGGATGCGCGCTTCCGGCTGTTGGGCGTGGTGGCGCCGAAGAGCGGTCTGGCCGCACAACAGCAGGAGGGCGTGGCGCTGATCGCAATCGATGGCGGGCTGCCGCGCGCCGTGCGTGTGGGCGCCGCGGTGGAGGGCGAGCTGCGCCTGCTCTCGGTGGATGCCCGCTCGGCGACGCTGGGGCGTGGCGATGTGCTGACGCTGCGGCTGCAGCTCGAGGCGCCGCCGCCGGCCGCCACCGGTACGCTGCAGTCGCTGACCAGCCCGGTGCCGCCACAGGCGCCGCCGCTGCCGCAGCTGCCCACGGAAAACCTGTTGCCGCCGGCACCGTTGCCGCAGCCCGCGGGACAGCCTGCCGATCGCTGAAGCCGGCTGGCCGCTCAGGGGCGTGACAGCGGTCCGTTGATCGTCTGCGTCAGCACCGGCAGCTCGGAGCCCGAGCTGGCGTGGTGCGGTGCTTCGGCGGGCTCGTGCAGCTCGCTTAGCAGGGCGGCGGCGCTGCGGATCAGCGGCCAGGCCAGCGCCGCGCCGCAGCCATCGCTGCTGTGCATGCCCAGCTCCAGCAGCGCCGAGGCGCGGAACAGTGCCATCGCCTCGTCCAGGCCGTGGCCTGCATGGCTGCGGCAGAACACCGCGTAGTCGGTCACCGGCGGCGCGATGCTGGCGGCGATCTTCAGCGCCGCGCAGGCCGCGATGCCGTCGACGATGATCAGGCTGCGCTTGCTGGCCGCCACCAGCATCGCGCCGACCATCACGGCGAGCTCAAAGCCGCCCAGGGCTGCAAGCACTTCCAACGGTTCGCTGACATCGCGGTGGCGGGTCAGCGTGTTCTGCAGCATGGTCAGCAGCCGGGTGACTTCGTCGGCCGGCCGGCTGGGATCGGGGTCGATGAAGTTGCCCACCGGCACCTGACCCAGCCGGGCCAGCACCAGTGCGGCGCTTTCTTCCGAGCCCTGGCCCAGGCCGGCACAAGCCAGCGCATTGCCCTCGAAGCTGTCGGCGATCTCCATGCCCACGCGCACGCCGGCATGGGCCTGCTCCAACGTCATCGCCATGCCCAGGCGCGCGTTGCGCGTGCCGTGGGCGATCTTGCGCGCGTGCAGCTGCGGATGGGCTGACAGCTGCTCGGCCATGCCGCAGTCGACCACACTGAAATGCAGGCCATGCAGGCGCGCGAACACCGCTGCGGGCAAGCGGTGCTGCAGCGCCAGCTGAGCCTGCTGGCGCGTGGTGTGGCCGTGCAGCAGGCGTATGCCTTCGACGGCCAGGCCGTGGTCGGCAGCGAAGAGCGCCAGCGTCGGTTCCTTGAAGCGCGGTGTCAACGTGTTCTGCACCAGACCCAGGCGCACGGCGAGCGGTTCGAGCTCGCCCATGCTGCCGCTGATCGCGGCTCGACGGTCCAGGCGCTCGCGCAAGGCCCGCTCCAGCTGGGCGTTGGCGGTGGGCGAGATCAGCGACTGGTGGATCGGCATGGGGCGTTGTGCATTCGGGTCGCCGATTGTTGCGGGTGCCGCTCGGCGGCGGCAAGCCCGCAGATCCGGGTCAGCGCGGCTTAGCGCAGGAACAGGCGGTAGACGGGGTTGTGGGTCTCGTCCTCGAAGGGGTAGTTCAGTCCGGCGAGGAAGGCCTTGAGCGCCGCCCGGTCGCCGCGCGGCACCTGGATGCCGACGAGGATACGGCCGTAGTCCGCGCCCTGGTTGCGGTAGTGGAACAGGCTGATGTTCCAGTCCGGATGCATGCTGGAGAGGAAGCGCATCAGCGCGCCGGGCCGCTCGGGGAAGATGAAGCGGAACAGGCGCTCGTCCTTGGCCAACTCGCTGCGCCCGCCGACCATGTGCCGCACATGCTGTTTGGCCAGCTCGTCGTTGCTCAGGTCCACGGTGGGGAAGCCGTGCTTGACGAAGCTTCTGGCCAACCTGTCGGCTTCTTCCCGCTTTGCGATCGACACGCCGACGAAGATGTGCGCCGCGTTGGCGTCCGAGATGCGGTAGTTGAACTCGGTGACGCTGCGCGGACCGAGCAGCTCGCAGAAGCGCTTGAAGCTGCCGCGCTCCTCGGGGATGGTCACGGCGAACAGCGCCTCGCGGGCCTCGCCGACCTCGGCACGCTCGGCGACGAAGCGCAGGCGGTCGAAATTCATGTTCGCGCCGCAGGTGATCGCCACCAGGGTCTGGCCCTTGGCGCCGGTCTTGGCGACGTACTGCTTGATCGCCGCCACGCCCAGCGCGCCGGCCGGCTCCATGATGGAGCGGGTGTCTTCGAAGATGTCCTTGATCGCGGCGCAGACCTGGTCGGTATCGACGAGCACGTAGTCGTCGACCAGCTCGCGGGCGATGCGGAAGGTTTCCTCGCCGACCAGCTTGACCGCGGTGCCGTCGGAGAACAGGCCCACGTCGTGCAGCTGCACGCGCTTGCCGGCCTTCACCGAACGGGCCATCGCGTCGGAATCCTGGGTCTGCACGCCGATCACCTTGATCTCGGGGCGCAGCGCCTTGATGTAGGCCGCCACGCCGGCGATCAGGCCGCCGCCGCCGATGGCGACGAAGACCGCGTCGATCGGTCCGGGATGCTGGCGCAGCAGCTCCATGGCGATGGTGCCCTGGCCGGCGATGACGTCCGGGTCGTCAAAGGGATGGACGAAGGTCAGGCCCTGCTCGCGTTCCAGCTCCAGGGCGCGCCCATAGGCGTCGCTGAAGCTGTCGCCGTGCAGCACAACCTCGCCGCCGAGGGCCTGCACTGCATCGATCTTCACCTTGGGCGTGGTCACCGGCATCACGATGACGGCGCGGCAGCCCAGTTTCTTGGCCGACAGCGCGACACCCTGGGCGTGGTTGCCGGCAGAGGCGCAGATCACGCCGCGGGCGCGGGCCTCGTGGCTGAGGTGGGCCATCTTGTTGTAGGCGCCGCGCAGCTTGAAGCTGAACACCGGCTGCTCGTCCTCGCGCTTGAGCAGCACCTTGTTGCCCAGACGCTTGGAGAGATTGCGCGCCGAACCCAGCGAGGTCTCGACCGCGACCTCGTAGACGCGAGCGTTGAGGATGCGCTGCAAATAGCTGTCACCGCTCGGAATCAACGCCGGCTGCCCTGTCTTGCTGGGGCTGCGGCGGGTGCGCTTCGACGAGGCGGGGGCGGCCATTGGGCGGTTCTCCAGGGCGGGTATTTGCGGCGCTGCATCATAAGCGAGGCCCTGGCGCCGCCCTGTCGGCAGCCTTGCAGCAGCGCAAGGCGCGAAAAAAAGCCCGAGTCCTTGCGGGCTCGGGCTGAATCCACCATGGAGGCGGTGGAGGAGACAAACGGTGCGTCTGAAAACTCGGTGCCGGGCCCAGTCTGGAGCCGACCAATCGTTTCGTCGACAGCGTGCATGCATTGTAAGCCTCAGGAATGTTGCGGTGCAATATTCAGGTAGCCATTTCTGCAACTTTAGGTATCGCCCTCCAGTCAGAGCGTGTGACGAATGTCGCGGACAATGCATCTGCCGCCGGTTTCGGAAGCCGTTTGTCCCGGCGTGCGACGGAGAACAAGACAGCGATGGAATGCACGATCAACTGGATGGGCACGGACGGCATGGCCTTCGTCGCCCAGACCGGCAGCGGCCACATGCTGGCCATGGATGGCGCGCCTGAGGGCGGCGGCCACAACCTGGCCCCGCGGCCGATGGAGACGGTGCTGGCTGGCACCGGCGGATGCACTGCCTATGACGTGGTGCTGATTCTCAAGCGCGGCCGCCACGATGTGCGCGGTTGCCAGCTCAAGCTCAGCGCCGAGCGAGCCGACAGCGACCCCAAGGTTTTCACCAAGATCCACATGCACTTCATCGTCAGTGGCAAGGGTCTGAACCTTGCTGCGGTGGAGCGCGCTGTGGCGCTGTCGCACGAAAAGTACTGCTCGGCGAGCATCATGCTCGGCAAGACGGCCGAGATCAGCACCTCGGTGGAACTGGTCGAGATTTGATCAGATGTGGTGGGCCGTGCGTGTCATCACGCCGGCCGCCATACGCATCAAGCCTTTGATCGGCGCGGGGAGTTCTCGGCCTCCGGCGGCCAGCGCCTCGTCGGCATGGCGGACCTCGTCGGCTTGCATCTGCGCCACGATGGTCCGCGAGGGCTGGTCCGCTGCGGGCAGACGATCCAGGTGGCCGGCCAGATGCTGCTCGACCTGCCGCTCGGTCTCCACGACGAAGCCCAGGCTCCAGCGGTCGCCGGCCAGTCCTGCCAGCGTGCCGATCGCAAAGGCGCCGCCGTACCACAGCGGATTCAGGAAGCTGGTGTGGCTGTCGAGCTGCTGCAGGCGCTGCTGCGTCCATGCCAGGTGGTCGACCTCGTCCTGCGCTGCCTGGGCGAGATGCTCGCGCAGCGCCGGGTCGCGGCAGACCAGCGCCTGGCTCTGATAGAGCGCCTGAGCGCAGACCTCACCGACATGGTTGACGCGCATCAGCGCTGCAGAAAGCCGGCGCTCTTCGTCGGTCAAGGCGCTGTGGTCCTGGCTGCCGGCCGGGTTGGCGCGGCTTGCCCGATGGCTGCCCGACAGCGTGCGCAGCGCGGCATCGACGCTGCACAGCAGCCTGTCGGTCGCCGACAGCCTGACGGACGCGGTGCGCGCTGCTGCAGGACTTGCGGTGGATGGGGTACTCATGGCTGCAAGTGTAGTTTTCGTCGCCGAATTGGGCGCGAGCGACGGCCCGGAGCGGTTCTGCAAGTTAGAGCAAAGCTGCACAAATCGATGGTCTGCGGGACGTTGTTTGCCGACAACGAAGCACATCGAATTGTCATGGTGCTTCTGGTCAGCCCCGGTTCGCTCTGGTGCAATACACTCAACTTCCGTTGAGGAGGTTGCGCCTGATCGGTTCCTGCCAGGGGACTCTGCAGATCAGGGCCTCTAACTACCTTAGGAGATACACCCAATGAAGAAATCCCTGATCGCTCTGGCCGTGCTGGGCTCGCTGGCTGGCGCTGCCTCGGCCCAATCGTCGGTGACCATCTACGGCATCATCGACCTCGGCGTTTCCAAGATCAACAACGGCACGACGCAGCTGAACCTCAGCCCCGTCGTGCTGGGCGCTCGCGATGTGTGGACGATGCGCTCGAGCACCAGCTCGCGTCTGGGCTTCCGTGGCACGGAAGACCTCGGCGGCGGCATGAAGGCCAACTTCCTGATCGAGCATCGTCTGGCTCCGGACCAGGGCACTGCCGAAAACGGCACCGTCGGCATGTGGCACGGTTCTTCGTGGGTCAGCCTGAGCGGCAACTTCGGTGAAGTGCGTCTGGGCCGTCAGTACACCCAGGCCTTCTTCACGGCTCTGGCTGCCGACCCCTGGGGCTATGACTACAACGTCGCCGGCGCTGCTTCCTGGACCCGTGGCGCTAGCGGTGGCACCGAGTACACCCGTCGCGACAACATGATCACCTACCTGACCCCGAACATGAGCGGCTTTACCGCCCAGGTCGGTGTTGCCGCTGGTGAAGGTGCTGCCGCCGGTGTCGGCCGCAACGTTGGCTTCAATGTTGCCTACGCGCAGGGTCCGCTGCAGCTGGGCTTCGGCTACAACGACAGCGACAACGCGGTGAATACCCGCTTCTGGGTGGCCCAGGCTGCCTACAACTTCGGCGTGATCCGTCCGATCGTGTCGTACTCGACCAGCAAGGTCGGCTCGGTCGACACCAAGGCTTACACCATCGGTGCTACCGCTCCTATGGGTGCCAACGGTCAGCTGAAGCTGGTCTATGCCGGCAAGAACCCGGACGGCTCGAACAACGACACCAGCAAGTACGGTATCGGCTACCAGTACAACCTGAGCAAGCGCACCAGCCTGCACGTCGATCTGGGCAGCGCCAAGACCGACAACCTGACCCGTGCGACCGGCTACGAAGCTGGCATCAAGCACATGTTCTGATGCTGCGGCCCGCGTCCTGCGGGCCAGGCATGGAACAATCGAGCCGCCCGCAAGGGCGGCTCTTTTTTTGCCTACCCGCCCCGGCGGTGTGGTGTCGACGGCAAGACCATCGGTCACGCGTTGTGATGCTGAATCAGTTCTCCATGCCTGCGTTCGTGCCTGCATTCCGCGGTATCCGGTCTTCCTTGATCCTGCTCGGGCTTGTCCTGCTGGGAGCTTGTTCCACGGTGCGAGAGGGCCAGCCTCCTCGCGGACAAGTTCCGGCGCAGCAACTTGCAAGCTGGTCGGCTCAGGTCTTGCCGGGCAAGCGTGCGACGCACTACCAAGCTGCTCGACGCGGCGGTCGCGCCTGCCTGCTGGCTCGGGCGGAGCAATCCGCCAGCCTGTGGCGACGCCGGCTGGACATCGAAGCGGCGGCGATTGACCGTGTCGAATTCGAATGGTGGCTGGGCGGTGCTGCGCCGCAGGCCACGGTGACGGCGCCGGAGGTGGACGATGCGCCGGCGCGCCTGGTGCTGGCCTTCGATGGCGACGCTTCACGCCTTTCGCTGCGCAACCGGCTGCTCTTCGAGATGATGGAGAGCCTAAGCGGCGAACCGCCGCCGTTCGCGACGCTGATGTATGTGTGGGACGGGCAGGCTGCTGCAGGTACGGTGGTGGTCAATGCGCACAGTGACCGCGTGCGCAAGATCGTCGTCGGTTCGGGTGGCGGCCAGCAGGGGCAATGGCAGCGCTTCGAGCGAGACTTGCGCGCCGACTACCGACTGGCCTACGGAGAGGATCCGGGCCGCCTGATCGGCGTGGCTTTGATGACCGATGCCGACAACACGCGCGCGCGCAGCGAGGCCTGCTATGGCGAGCTGCGCGTGAACGGTCAGGCGAAAAGTGCCTGGACGGAGTGAGCCGCCTGCCGCTGTTGCGCATCGAGCCAGTCCGGGTTGGTGATCTAGGGGCTTTCCCCTTTGTCCGTGTCGGCCGTATTCGGGATCATTGCGCGCTTGTGACGCCGGCCCCCAAAAGGGTCCGGATCCTGCCGCGGCCCGGCGGCCTGGCGACCGATACCCTTGCACACCCGCAGCAGATAGATGCTCGTATTCATACTCAGACGGCTGGCGCAGGCCGCCGTCGTGATGCTCACCGTGGCCTTCATCGCCTTCATGCTCTTCCAGTATGTCGGCGACCCGGTCACCAATCTGCTGGGACAGGACGCAACGCCGGAGCAGCGCCAGCAGTTGCGTCAGGATCTGGGCCTGGACGCGCCATTTCCGGTGCAGTTCGCCACCTTCGTCGGCAATGCGGTGCAGGGCGAGTTCGGCCTGAGCCTGCGCCAGGGGCGCAAGGTGTCCACGCTGATTGCCGAGCGTTTCCCGGCCACGCTGGAGCTGGCGCTGGTCGCGGCGTTGATCGCGCTCTTCGTCGGCATTCCGCTGGGCGTGTATGCGGCGCTGCGGCGCGGCCGGTTCGGCTCGCAGCTGCTGATGACGCTGTCGCTGCTGGGCGTGTCCCTGCCGACCTTTCTGATCGGCATCCTGCTGATCCTGGTGTTCGCCGTCTGGTTGAAATGGTTGCCCAGCTTCGGCCGCGGTGATGTCATCGCCCTCGGCAGCTGGACCACCGGGCTGCTGACGCTGGACGGCCTCAAGCACCTGCTGCTGCCGGCGGTCACGCTGTCGGTGTTCCAGCTCACGCTGATCATGCGGCTGGTGCGCGCCGAGATGCTGGAGGTGCTGCGCAGCGACTACATCAAGTTCGCCCGTGCGCGCGGCCTGAGCGACCGCGCTGTCTACTTCGGCCATGCGCTGAAGAACACCTTGGTGCCGGTGATCACGATCACCGGACTGCAGCTCGGTTCGCTGATTGCCTTCGCCATCATCACCGAGACGGTGTTCCAGTGGCCGGGCATGGGACTGCTGTTCATCCAGGCGGTGCAGTTCGCCGACATCCCTGTGATGGCGGCCTACCTCTGCCTGATCTCCTTCATCTTCGTCACCATCAACCTGCTGGTGGACATGCTGTACTTCGCCGTCGACCCGCGCCTGCGTGTGGAAGGACGGGCGGGAGGACATTGACGCGATGTCGACCGACGCCTACCGCCGCCTCGGCGAGCTGCATGGCGAGCTCACCGCGCTTCGCCGCGAGCTGCACACCATGCCCGAGCTGGGCTTCGAGGAACGCCGCACCTCCGCGCGCGTCGTCGAGGCGCTGAAGTTGTGTGCTGTCGACGAGATCCATACCGGCATCGCCAAGACCGGCGTGGTCGCGCTGATCCACGGCCGCGGCGGGCCGGGCCGGCAGCTCGGCCTGCGTGCCGATATGGATGCCCTGCCTCTGCATGAAGAGGGCGATGTGCCGTGGCGCTCGGCCACGCCGGGCCTGATGCATGCCTGCGGCCATGACGGCCACACCACCATGCTGATCGGTGCGGCGCGCTATCTCGCAGCCACCCGCAATTTCGACGGCACTGCGGTGCTGATCTTCCAGCCCGGTGAAGAGGGCTATGCCGGAGCGCGCGAGATGATGCGCGAAGGCCTGTTCGAGCGCTTCCCGGTCGAATCCGTCTATGCGATGCACAACTGGCCGCAGCTGCCAGCCGGCCACATCGGGCTGAATCACGGCGCGATGATGGCTGCTTCCGACAAGGTGGAGATCACGCTGCACGGCCGCGGCGGCCATGGCGCGCATCCGCATCTGGCGGTCGATCCGGTGCTGATGGCCGGCCAGGTGATCACCGCCGTGCAGAGTCTGGTCTCGCGCAATGTGGCGCCCTTGGACCAGGCGGTGGTCAGCCTGTGTGCGCTGCGTGCCGGCGAACTGGGCGCCTTCAGCGTGATCCCGAGCAGCGCGACGCTGGTGGGTACGGTGCGCAGCTTCAAGCCTGCCGTGCAGCAGCTGCTCGAGGAGCGGCTCACCACCCTGGTCGAGTCCATCGCGCTGGGTCTGGGCGGCAGCGCCACGGTGCGCTACACGCGCAGCTACCCGGCCACGATCAATACGGCCCGCGAGGCGGCCTTTGCGGCGCAGGTCGCGCGGGGCTTGGTCGGCGCGGAACGGGTCAACGAGCAGCTGCCGCCCAGCATGGGCTCGGAGGACTTTTCCTTCATGCTGCAGGCCAAGCCGGGTGCCTATCTGCGCCTGGGGCAGGGCAGCGAGTCGGGTCCGAACTGTGGCCTGCACAACCCGCGTTACGACTTCAACGACGAGATCCTGCCGCTTGGCGCCGCGCTGTTCGCCTCGCTGGTCGAACAGGGTCTGCCGCTGGCCGCCACGGCCGCAACGGAGCATTGATGAGTTCCCCTGCTTCCACCGCTTCCGCCGCACCGCCCGGCGCGCTCAAGCGCTTCTTTGCCGGCGATGTCTGGCACTCCTTCAAGTCGTCGCCGACGGCGATAGCGGCGGCGGTGATCGCCAGCGTGTGCGTGTTCTGCGCCCTGTTCGCCGGCTACGTCGCCCCGCACAATCCTTTCGATCTGGCCTCGCTGGAGCTGATGGATTCGCGCCTGCCGCCGGCCTGGATGGAGGGCGGCTCGTCCAAGTACCTGCTGGGCACTGACGACCAGGGGCGCGACATCCTCTCGGCGCTGATGTACGGCGCGCGCATCTCGCTGTTCGTCGGCCTGGCCTCGGTCCTGCTGTCGATGCTGATCGGCGTCGGGCTGGGCCTGCTCGCCGGGTTTGCCGGCGGCCGCATCGACGCCTTCATCATGCGCGTCTGCGACGTGATGCTGTCCTTCCCGTCCATCCTGATCGCGCTGCTCATCGATGGCGTGGGGCGAGCCATGTTCCCCGATGCGCACGACTCGCTGGCCTTCACCGTGCTGATCTTCGCGATCGCCCTGTCCGGCTGGGTGCAGTACGCGCGCACGGTGCGCGGCTCCACGCTGGTGGAGCGCAACAAGGAGTACGTGCAGGCGGCGCGAGTCATCGGTGTGTCCTCGGGCCGCATCATGCTGCGCCATGTGCTGCCCAATGTGCTCGGGCCGGTGCTGGTGCTGGCCACCATTCAGGTGGCGGCGGCCATCATCACCGAGGCGACGCTGTCCTTCCTGGGTGTCGGCGTGCCGCCGACCAGCCCCAGCCTGGGCACGCTGATCCGCGTGGGCAATGACTTCCTCTTCTCCGGCGAGTGGTGGATCACGCTGTGGCCCGGCGTGATGCTGGTGCTGATCGCGCTGTCGGTGAACCTGCTGGGCGACTGGCTGCGCGATGCCTTGAATCCTCGCCTGAGATGAGTCGCGACATGACTGCACCCCTGCTCGAAGTCAGCCATCTGCGCGTCGAATTTCCGACCCGGCATGGCACCTTGCTGGCGCTGGACGACATCAGCTTCGACATCGCGCCCGGCGAGATCCTCGGCGTCGTCGGTGAATCCGGTGCCGGCAAGTCGCTGACCGGCGCCTCCATCATCGGCCTGCTGGACCCGCCCGGGCGCATTGCCGGCGGCGAGATCCGTCTGGAGGGCCAGCGCATCGACAACCTGCCTTATGAGCAGATGCGCAAGATCCGCGGTCGCAAGATCGGCGCGATCTTCCAGGACCCGCTGACGTCGCTGAATCCGCTGTACACCATCGGGCGCCAGCTCACCGAAACCATCCTGACGCACCTGCCTATGAGCGCGGCGCAGGCGCGCGCGCGCGCGATCGAGCTGCTGGAGCAGACCGGCATTCCAGCCGCAAAGCAGCGCATCGACCAGTATCCGCACCAGTTCTCGGGTGGCATGCGCCAGCGCGTCGTGATCGCGCTGGCCCTGGCGGCCAGCCCAAAGCTGATCGTTGCCGACGAGCCCACCACGGCCTTGGACGTGTCCATCCAGGCGCAGATCATCTCGCTGCTCAAGTCCGTGTGCCGAGAGCAAGGCGCCGCAGTGATGCTGGTCACGCACGACATGGGCGTGATCGCCGAGACCTGCGATCGCGTCGCAGTGATGTATGCCGGCCGCATCGCCGAGATCGGGCCGGTGCACGAGGTGATCCACCGGTCTGCGCATCCCTACACGGCCGGCCTGATGGGCTCGATCCCGGCGATGGATGAGGATCGCGAACGCCTGTTGCAGATCGACGGCGCGATGCCGCGTCTGAATGCGATCCCGCAGGGCTGCGCCTTCAACCCGCGCTGCCCCCAGGCCTTCGAGCGCTGCCGCAGCGAGCGGCCTGAGCTGATGGACGCTGGCGCCACCCGCGCCGCCTGCTGGCTGCGCAGCAGCCGGCCCGAAGCATCAAAGGAGCAGCTGCAATGAGTGGCGGCACCCGTCCCCTGGTCGAGGTGAAGGACCTGTCCAAGGTCTTCGATGTCTCGCCGCCCTGGCTGAATCGCGTCATCGAGCGCAAGGGTCGCCTGTACGTGCATGCGGTCGACGGCGTCAGCTTCGCCATCGAGCGGGGCAGGACGCTGGCCCTGGTCGGCGAGTCCGGTTGCGGCAAGAGTACTGTGGCCCGTCTCTTGGTGGGCTTGTACGAGCCGACGCGCGGTGCGGTCGCCTTCGATGGCGTGCAGACATCCGTGGCGTTGAAGGGCAGCGGCGCCAAGGCCCTGCGTCGGCGCATGCAGATGATCTTCCAGGATCCCTATGCCTCGCTGAACCCGCGCTGGAAGGTGCAGGACATCATTGCCGAGCCGCTACGCGAGCATGGGCTGATCACCGACTCGGCGCAGCTGCGCACGCGCGTGGGCGAGCTGCTGCAGTCGGTGGGCCTCTCGCCGGCCGACTGCGAGAAGTTCCCCCACCAGTTCTCCGGCGGGCAGCGTCAGCGCATCTCGATCGCGCGCGCACTGGCCACCGAGCCGGAGTTCCTGGTCTGCGACGAACCGACCTCGGCGCTGGATGTGTCGGTGCAGGCGCAGGTGCTCAACATCATGAAGGACCTGCAGCGCGAGCGCGGCCTGACCTATCTGTTCATCTCGCACAACCTGGCGGTGGTACGTCATGTGGCGGATCAGGTGGGTGTGATGTACCTCGGTCGGCTGGTCGAGCAGGCAGACAAGGCGCAGCTCTTCAGTGCGCCGCGCCATCCGTACACGCGCATGCTGCTGGATGCGATCCCCGACATCCACATGACCGGTCGCGCGCGCACGCCGGTGCAGGGCGAGGTGCCGAATCCGCTCAATCCGCCGAGCGGCTGCTCCTTCCATCCGCGCTGCCCGCATGCGAACGAGCGCTGCAAGAGCGAGCGTCCGCCGCTGCAGGAATTCCAAGGCGTGCGCGTGGCTTGCCACGCGGTGACCGAAGGGCGGATCTGAGCTCGCCGCGCTTCAGCGCGCTTGAGCAGCAGGGGCCGACGCGGCCGGCTTCGCGGCAGGCGGCGTAGCGGATTCATTGGGCAGCGTCAGCGGGCCTTTCTGGCCGCAGGCACTGAGAAGCAGGGTCAGCGCGAGGCCGGCTGCCATGCGCGCGGCCGGGCTAGACCCTGAGCGCGAAGCGGCCTCCGTCATGGGGCCTACACTTGCGGCTTGCGCCATGGGCGCACCAGTGTTGCTTGTCTTCATCCCCGGAAGTTTATCGGTCATGACCGCCCCCACCGCCACCCCGCTCAGCGACGCCGATTACCACGCCAAGGCTCACGCCGTGCTGGCACGCGTCGAGGCGCAGATCGACAGCTGGCTGGACGAGGATCTGATCGACATCGATACGCATCGCACCGGTGGCCTGCTGGAGCTCGCCTTCCCGAACCGCAGCAAGATCGTCATCAACACCCAACCACCGTTGCAGGAGATCTGGCTTGCGGCGCGTGCAGGTGGCTATCACTTCCGGCATGTGCAGGGCCAGTGGCTGGAGCGAGAGAGCCAGGAGTTCTTCGCGTTGCTGTCCAGGCTGGCCAGCGAGCAGGCCGGCAAGGCGCTGGTCTTCACACCCGGGGACTGACCGTCTTGTTGCCGAGGGCGGCGCGCAGCGCCGCGGTGGGCTTGAGCCCTAGCGCCTGAACAGGTCGAGGATGCTCTTCTTCTCTTCGTCGCTGGCGGCTTGCGGCACCTGCGAGGCGTCGTCACTCAGCTTGCGCACGCCGTCGGCGCCGACGTATTCGTCGTAGTACCAATCGCCGCCGCGCTGCACCACGCCTTCCGGCGGCTCGATTTCGTGCACCTCGACGTCACGCAGCGCGTGACGCATGTATTCGATCCACACCGGCAGCGACAGGCCGCCGCCGGTCTCGCGGCTGCCCAGCTTGCGCGGCTGGTCGTAGCCGATCCAGACCACCGCCACGGCTTCGCGCTGGTAGCCGGCGAACCAGGCGTCCATCGAGTCATTGGTGGTGCCGGTCTTGCCGTAGATGTCGCTGCGCTTGAGCGTGGCCTGCGCTTTGGCGGCGGTGCCGCTGCGCGTCACCTCCTGCAGCAGGCTGCTCATCAGGAAGGCGTTGCGGGCATCGATGACGCGTTGCGATTCGTCGACGACCACCGGCTGGGCCTGGAACAGCACGCGGCCCTGATGGTCGGTGATGCGCTCGATCAGGCGGGGTGTCACCTGGTAGCCGCCGTTGGCGAACACCGCATAGCCCTGCGCCATCTGCATGGGCGTCACCGAGCCGGCGCCCAATGCCATGGTCAGGTAGGCCGGGTGCTTGTCGGCCTCGAAGCCGAAGCGGGTGATCCACTGCTGGGCATACTCAGGACCGATGGATTGCAGCACGCGGATCGAGACCATGTTCTTGGACTTGGCCAGTGCGGTGCGCAGCGGCATCGGTCCCTCGAACGTGCCGTCGTAGTTCTTCGGCTCCCAGGGTTGGCTGCCGGTCGTCGCAGCGCTGAAGAACAGCGGTGAGTCATTCACCACGGTCGTGGGCGCGAAGCCGCGCTCCAGTGCGGCGGAGTAAATGAAGGGCTTGAAGCTCGATCCCGGCTGGCGCCAGGCCTGGGTGACGTGGTTGAACTTGTTCTTGGCAAAGTCGAAGCCGCCGACCAGGGCGCGCAACTCGCCGTTGCGCGGGTCCAGCGCGACGAAGGCGCCTTCCACCTCAGGAAGCTGGGTCAAGGTCCAGCTTTCTTCCTGCTGCTCCTTGCCGGCCTTGCGCACGGTCTTGACGGACTTGACCACGCGCACGATCGCACCGCGACGAATCTGCACCTTGGGGTTGCCGCGCTCGGCCAGCCCACTGGCCACCGGCTTGAGACCGTCGCCGACGACGGTGATCGTCTCGCCGCTTTGCAGCACCGCCTCGACCTTCTTGGGGTCAGCTGAGAGCACCACCGCTGCCAGCAGTTCGTCGTTGGGCGGATGGTCGGCCAGCGCCTCGGCAATACGCGCGTCCAGCGCCTTCGGGTCCTTGGGCAGGTCGACGTAAGCCTCGGGCCCGCGGTAGAACTGACGCTGCTCGTAATCGAGGATGCCGCGGCGCAGCGCACGGTAGGCCACCGTCTGGTCGCTGGCGCGCACCGTCAGATAGACGTTGAGGCCACGGGTGTAGGCCTCCTCGCCATACTGGGCAAAGATCAGCTGCCGGGCGACCTCGGCCAGGAACTCCGCGTGCATGGCGTTGTCGTTCACCCGCTTGAGCCGCAACACTTCGGCCTTGGCAGCCTCATGCTGCTCCTCGGTGATGAAGCCGTTGTCCAGCATGCGATCGATGATGTGCTGCTGGCGGATCTTGGCCCGGCGCGGGTTGTTGAAGGGGTTGTAGGCCGACGGCGCCTTGGGCAGGCCGGCGAGCATCGCCGCCTCGGCGATGCTGATGTCCTTGAGCGGTTTGCCGAAATAGATCTCAGCCGCGGCGGCGAAGCCGTAGGCGCGATGGCCGAGGAAGATCTGGTTCATGTAGATCTCGAGGATCTTGCGCTTGGGCAGCGCGTTCTCGATCTTCAGCGCCAGCAGGATCTCGTAGATCTTGCGCGTCAGCGTCTTCTCGGTGGAGAGGTAGAAATTGCGCGCCACCTGCATGGTGATGGTCGATGCGCCTTGGCTGCGCGACTCGGCGACGTTGGCCAGACCGGCACGGATCACGCCCAGATAGTCGACGCCACCATGCTGGTAGAAGCGTGCGTCCTCGATGGCGAGCACCGCGTCCTGCATCACTTGCGGGATCTGCTCGATGGGCAGGTAGTTGCGCCGTTCCTCCCCGAACTCGCCGAGTTGCACCGCGTCCGAGGTGAGGATGCGCATCGGCAGCTTGGGCCGATAGTCGGTCAGGCCACTGATGTCCGGCAAGTTGGGGTAGGCCATGGCCAGTGCCAGGCCGATCAGCAGGGCGATGCCGCCACAGGCGGCCACGGCAAGACCGATCGACCAGGCGAGCAGTCGACGCACGAGCACCAGTGGGGAGCGTCCGGCAGACGGCGTGGATTCGGACTTGGCTGTGGATGCGGTCTTGTTCTTGGCGGCGCTCATGGGGCTCCGATCGGGCTGCGCGGATTATAGAAAGTCGGCAATAAGCCCCATGAGTCAGGCTCAGTCGCGCTTTTCGCCTGTTTTTCCGGGTTTCATCGCGCCAGAATGCGTGTATGTTTCGCAACGCGGTGTTACTTGCTGTGACCGGATTTCCTTTCAGCGTCAACACCTTTGCTGCTAGCATTCAAGTAAGTTATTAATATCCGGCGCCTCAAAAGCGAGTTGGAGGATTCGCGTCATGGGAATACTTGACGTACTGCTGGGTCGCAAGCATCCGCCCATGATTGGTCTGGATATCAGCTCCTCCAGCGTGAAGCTGGTTGAACTGAGCCAGACGAAGGGCGGCGAAATCGTGCTCGAGCGTTTCGCCATGGAGTCCTTCGAAAAGGGCTGGATCACTGACGGCCAGATCGAAAAGTTCGACGAAGTGGCTGATGCGGTGCGGCGCTGCGTTGCGCGCAGCGGGGCCCGCACACGCGATGTCGCTCTGGCGATGCCTCAATCTTCTGTGATCACCAAGCGCATCATGCTTCCGGCGGGGCTGCGCGAGGAAGAGCTCGAGATCCAGGTCGAGGCCGAGGCTAACCAGTACATCCCGTTCTCGCTGGACGAGGTGAGTCTGGATTTCTGTGTGATCGGCCCCAGCCCTACCTCGGTGGGCGATGTGGAGGTGCTGATCGCGGCCTCGCGCAAGGATCGCGTGCAGGACCGTCAAGGTCTCGCCGAAGCCGCTGGACTGCATCCGATGGTGCTCGACATCGAGTCCCACGCCTCGCGTCTGGCGATGGGGCGACTGATCGCCAATCTGCCTGCAGGTGGCAAGGATGCACTGGTCGCGTTGTTCGAGATCGGTGCCGACACCACGAGCCTGAAGGTGCTTCGCGACGAGGAGATGCTGTACGACCGCGATCAGGCCTTCGGCGGCTCGCAACTCACGCAGCTGATTTCTCGGCAGTACGGCTTCAGCTTCGAGGAGGCCGAGCAGAAGAAGCTCGCCAATGATCTGCCCGACGACTACGAGACGGCGGTGCTGCATCCCTTCGTGGACAGCCTGTCGCAGGAGATCGGCCGAGCCTTGCAGTACTTCTTCACCAGCACGCCGCACCACAAGGTGCATTACGTGATGCTGGCCGGAGGCACGGCCACCTTGCCGGGCCTGAAAGAGCGGGTCACCGAGCTGACCGGCTTCGCCTGCATGGTGGTCAACCCCTTCGAGAACATGGCCCTTGGACCCGCCGTGCGTGAGTCCAAGCTGCGGCGAGAGGCACCGGCCTACCTGACCGCCTGCGGACTGGCGATGCGGAGGTTCTACCAGTGATCCTGATCAACCTGCTGCCGCACCGCGAGGAAAAGCGCAAGCGGCGCAAGCAAGCGTTCTTCCTGGGGATTGGTGTATCCGCGCTGGTCGGTGCGCTGCTCGTCGGCGCTGCTTATGTGCTGCTGGAGCAGCTGACCAGCCAACAGCGATCGCGCAACAACTATCTGAGCGCCGAGATCTCGCGGCTGGAGGCGCAGATCAAGGACATTGCCAACTTGCGCGCCGAGATCGAGGCGCTGAAATCGCGCCAGCGCGCGGTCGAGGATCTGCAGACCGATCGCAACACCCCGGTGCAACTGCTCAACGAGCTGTCGCGGCATACGCCTGAAGGGGTCTACCTCACCGGCATCAAGCAGGCGGACAAGACCGTCACTGTCAGCGGCGTCGCGCAGACCCAGGAGCGGGTGTCCGAGTTCCTGCGCAACACCTCGCGAAGTTCCGAGTGGCTGGAGCGTCCGGATCTGGTCGAGATCAAGCTGGCCAACCTGACAACCAGCGGTCGGGACCAGAAGCGCCTGTTCGAGTTCACCGCGCGGGTCACGATCAAGACGCCGCCGCGTGAGGCGCCGGCCAACGCGCCGGCCGGCAGAAAGACCTGAGACAGCCATGGCTAGCAAATCCCCTGCGCTGAAGATCGATCTGAATGCCTGGTTCGCCGATGTTGCGGACCAGTTTCGCGGGCTCAATCCCAACGAGCCGGGCCAGTGGCCTGTGCTGCCCAAGTTGGCGGCATTCCTGGCCGTGGTGCTTGTCGTTGTCGTTGTCGGCTGGCTGCTGCTGCTCTCCGATGTGCAGGCGGGTCTGGACGCTGAGCGCGAAAAGGAACCCAAGCTCAAGGACGACTTCAGCATGAAGTTGGCCCAGGCGGTCAATCTGCCCGAGCTGCGCAAGCAGAAGAGCCAGGTCGAGGAATACGTCACCCAGCTGGAGAAGCAGCTGCCCGGCAAGGCCGAGATGGATGCGCTGCTTTCGGACATCAACCAGGCGGGTCTCGGCCGCGGTCTGCAGTTCGAGCTGTTCCGTCCCGGCCAGGTGGTGATCAAGGACTACTACGCCGAGCTGCCGATCTCGCTGCGCGTCTCCGGTCGCTATCACGACATCGGCTCGTTCGCAGCCGACGTCGCCAACCTCTCGCGCATCGTGACATTGCACAACCTCAGCGTTGTGGCGCCCACAGGCAAGGATGCGGGCTCAGGCTCGTTGAGCATGGAAGCTACCGCGCGCACCTATCGTTACCTGGACGCTGCAGAGGTGGCCGAGCAGAAGGCTTCCGCAGCCAAGGCCGCCAAGCCCGGAGCGAAGAAATGATGATCTCCTCGCTGCGTACTCACTCGGCCGGGTCCCGGTTGTTGGCCGGTGCTGCCGTGCTGCTGGCCCTCGCCGGCTGCGCCTCTGACGTCGACGAGTTGCATCAGTGGATGGAGCAGCAGCGCCGCGAGGCCAAGCCCAGCGCCCAGCCTCTGGTGCCGCCGAAAAAGTTCCTGCCGCAAGCCTATGAAGCCGGCGCCGGCGTCGATCCGTTCAGCCAGCAGAAGCTCAGCGTGGCGGTGAAGCAAGAGGCCACGCAGCCGAATTCGCTGCTCACTGCTGAGATGAGCCGTCGGCGCGAGCCGCTGGAGGCCTATCCGCTGGACAGCATGGCCATGGTGGGAAGTCTGACACGCAGCCAGCGGCGCTATGCCCTGCTGAGGGTCGACAACCTGCTGCATCAGGTCAAGACCGGCGACTACATCGGTCAGAACTTCGGCCGGATCACCCAGATCACCGAAACCGAGATCAGCTTGCGAGAAATCGTCCAGGACGCAGCAGGCGAATGGATCGAGCGCACCAGTACCCTCCAGCTGCAGGAGAAGGGACGATGAAGACGAGTACCCAGAAGAACATGAGGATGAGCCACTGGCGCGCCCTGGCACTGGCCTGCGGCCTTGGAATTGCGGCGTCCGCGTCGGCATTCGCGCAGAACGTGATCCGCGCGATCAATTCCGTGCAGCAAGCTGGGGCCGAGGTCGTGCGGATCGAACTGGCCGAGTCCTTGACCGAGTTGCCGCGCGGCTTCACCGTGCAGACCCCGCCGCGAATCGCCATCGATCTGCCGGGCGTGGGCAGCGCCTTGGGCCGCAATGTCGTGGAGATCAACCAGGGCAATTTGCGCTCCGCGAGCGTGGCCCAGGCAGGCGAGCGCACCCGGCTCGTGCTGAACCTGCGCCAGGCCTCGGGCTATCGCGCCGAACTGCAAGACAAGGCACTGGTGCTGATCCTCGACGCCGCGCCCGCCATGGCCAGCGTGGCCGAGGGCGAGCCGACGCGCTTCGCTCCGAGCCTGAACGCCAGCGCGCAGACGCTGCAGGACGTCGACTTCCGCCGCGGCCCGGATGGCAGCGGCCGCGTCATCGTGAACCTGCCGAGTAATCAGGTCGGCGTGGACATCCAGCAGCAGGGCCAGAGCCTGGTTGTCGAGTTCCTGCGCTCGACCCTTCCCGAGAAGCTGCGTCGTCGCATCGACGTGACGGACTTCGGCACGCCGGTGCAGACGATCACCACTTCGCAGAGCGGCGAGCGCGTGCGCATGGTGGTTGAGCCCAAGGGGTCCTGGGAGCACAGCGCATATCAGAGCGACAACCAGTTCGTGCTGGAGGTCCGTCCGCAAAAGGTCGATCCCAACAAGCTGACCCAGGGGCCGGGCTATGCGGGCGACAAGCTCTCGTTGAACTTCCAGAACATCGAGGTGCGGGCGCTGTTGCAGGTCATCGCTGACTTCACCAACTTCAACGTGGTCACCAGCGATACCGTTACCGGCAACGTGACGCTGCGTCTCAAGGACGTGCCATGGGATCAGGCGCTGGACATCATCCTGCAGGCTAAGGGCCTTGGTCTGAAGAAGTCTGGCAACGTGTTGTGGATCGCCCCCAAGGACGAACTGGCCGCGAAGGAGAAGCTCGATCTCGAAGCCAAGGCGCAGATTGCCCAGCTCGAGCCTGTGCGCACTCAGTCCTTCCAGCTGAACTACACCAAGGCCGAGGAAGTGGCCAAGGGTCTGACCGGCCAGAATGCCGCCCAAGGAGGCGGCGGACAGAACAACTCGCGCATCCTGTCGCAGCGCGGCAGCGTCATTTACGAGACACGCACCAACCAGCTCTTCGTCACGGATATCCCGTCCAAGCTCGAAGAGGTGCAGGGAATGATCGCCAAGATCGACGTGCCGGTGCGCCAGGTACTGATCGAGGCTCGCATCGTCGAGGCCGACGACAAATTCGGCCGCTCGCTGGGCGTCAAGCTGGGCTCGCAGGACCTGCGCGGCATCCAGGGAGGCATTCCGGGCTACAACGTTGGGGGCAACAACTACATCACGCTGGGTGGCAACTACTCCGCGGTTGGCGCCCAGACCAATCAAGGTCCGGCGCAGAGTTATTCCAACAGCCAGTTCGTGAACCTGCCGGCCAATGTGTCGTCCGACACCTTCGGCGGCAGCTCGGCCGCGTCGTTTGCGCTCTCGCTGTTCAGTGCCAGCGCGAATCGTTTTCTGAACCTCGAGCTCTCGGCGCTGGAAGCCGACGGCAAGGGCAAGATCGTGTCCAGCCCGCGCGTTATCACCGCCGACCAGGTCAAGGCGCTGATCATGCAGGGTGAGGAACTGCCCTATCAGGTGGCCACCTCCAGCGGCGCGACCTCGATCCAGTTCAAGAAGGCTGTGCTCAAGCTCGAGGTGGTGCCGCAGATTACGCCGGAGGGCAATGTGATCCTCGACGTGGATGTCAACAAGGACAGTCGCGGCACGCTGACCCCTCAGGGTTATGCGATCAACAACAAGCAGGTGCGTACGCAGGTGCTGGTCGAGAACGGCGGCACGGTGGTGATCGGCGGCATCTACACACAGGAAGAGCGCGACGACATCTCCAAAGTGCCGCTGCTTGGTGATGTTCCGGTGATGGGCAATCTCTTCAAGAGCAAGTCACGCGTCGCTACCAAGACCGAGCTGCTGATCTTCCTCACGCCGAAGGTCGTCAGCGATCGGGTGACTGTCCGCTGATCAGGGGGAGCCGGCAGGCCCAGCCATGCCGGCCAAGCAGGAGTTCAATGCAATGAAGACAAGTGATCATTCCGGCCGAGCCGGCCTGAAGTCAGTAGCCATCGGCGCCATGCTCGCCATGGTGCTGAGTGCCTGCGGCGGTGGCGGCGAAGCCGGCACGCCGGTTGTCGGCGGCGGCACGGGGGGCGGCAGTGGTGGTGGCGCCACGACTACCGATGTGGTGACGGTGGGGGTGGCCTTGTCGTCGGTGACGGTGACTGCGGGTGCGCCCTCGACGGTATCCGCGACGGTGAAGAATAAGGCGGGCGCGGGCGTTCCGGGTCTGGTTGTGAAGTTCTCCACCGATGCAGGGCTCGGTGCCTTCAGCGCGCCGTCTGCGTTGACCGATGCGAACGGCGTGGCCTCTGTCGTGCTGTCGCCCGCTCAGCCATCGGCCACCGGCGCGGATCTCGTCAAGGCCACGGTGACCTATCTCGACAAGGACTACTCCGGCTCGACGGGCTTTCAGCTCACTGCTACAGAAGTCAATATTGCCTCGTTCACCTCGGACGTCAGCAATCTCTCTGCCTACGGCCAGGCCAACCTGACCGTGACGCTGTCGGGCACCAGTGCCAGCAGCGCGGTCAGCGTGGCGATCAATTCGGCCTGTGCCACGCAAGGCAAGGGCACGATCACGCCGGCCACGCAGACCACCACCACCGGCAAGGCGACCTTCACCTTCCGTGATGGCGGCTGCGGTGCGGTGAACGCTCGTGAGAACCTGCAGGTTTCGGTGGTGGGCACATCCAAGACGCAGACGCTGAGCCTCCCGGTCAGCTCGCCTCTGGCTTCCAGCATCGGCTTCATCTCCGCTTCGCCCACCAACATCTATCTGCGTGGTTCGGGCCTGATCGAGAACTCGAACGTCACCTTCCAAGTCAAGGATGCCGCCAACAACGGCCTGCCCGGACAGACGGTGGTGCTCGAACCTGACGTGCTGGTCGGGGGACTGACCCTCGACGGCGGCAGCGCCGCAGTGTCCAAGCTGACGGACAGCGAAGGCAAGGTCATCGTCCGCGTCAACTCGGGCACCGTGCCGACGCCTGTGCGCATCAAGGCCACGCTGCAAGGCAGCAATATCTCCACGGTGTCCAGCGCGCTGGCGATCGCCGTCGGCCTGCCTTCGCAGCTGAACTTCTCGCTGGCTCAGCAGACGACCAATATCGAGGGCTACAACATCGACGGGGTCACCAATACCTACACGGTGATCGCGTCCGACCGCCTCGGCAACCCGGTTCCCGATGGCACGGCGATCAACTTCGTCACCGAAGGTGGTCAAGTCCAGGCCATCCGTCAGACCGCCACCAGCGACAAGGGCATCGCCTCCGCCACGGCCAACTTCGTCAGCTCCGAGCCGCGGCCGGCCGACGGGCGCGTGACTGTGGTGGCCTATGCGCTGGGTGAGAAGTCCTTCTTCGATCAGAACGGCAACAACGTCTACGACCTCGGCGAGGACTTCCAGGATCTGGGTGACATCTATCTGGATCGCAAGTACGACGGTTTCTACAACGGCGTCGAGGACCAGTTCATTTCGCTCAGCACCAATGGCTCGCAGTCCAGCAAGTCCTGCCTGGCGGCGGCGGCGCCCTTGATGCAGGTGGGCAAGGACATTCCGTCGCGGCCGGAAACCTGCAGCCAGACCTGGGGACGTGCCTATGTCCGTCGTGCGATCCAGACCATCTTCTCGACTTCTGGGGCGCGCCCGGTGTGGCCCGCTGGGAGTTGGCCTGATCAGGTCTACGGTAGCTGTGCTGTGACGCCGCAGTTGCTCAAGGGCTATGCAGGTGACCAGCCCTTCTATCGTGAGGATGGTATTGACCCAGCGTCCTTCGATGGACGGCACCCTCTGTTCGGTTCAGGCACCTTCTACACCGGCGGTGGGCGCAGCGGCTTCATTACCTTCACTTTGGCTGACGCCAATGGTGTGGCCTTCAACCCCATGGCTGCTGGCACCACGATCACTGTGGCGACGACCGATGGCCTGAGCGCCAATGTCCAGGGGGGCTCGCCAGTGGCGAACACTTCGCGCCCGGGCAATGTTTCTGTCAGCTTCAAGTTCGACGACAAGACAGATAGCGGCACGCTGACGGTGAACATCAAGTCGCCCAGTGGCCTGACGACGTCGGTTGGTCAAGCGCTGGTGGTGGCTGCGTTCCCGGCTACCGGCCGGTGCAGGCCCTGAAGCTCGCGCTGGTCGGCATGCCCGGCTGTGGCAAGTCCACGGTCGGGGCCCAGCTGGGGCGCCAGCTGGGTGTGCCCTGCATCGACTCGGATGCCGAGATCGAGAAGCATCTGGGCGAGAGCATCCGCAGCTTCTTCGACCGCAAGGGTGAGGCTGCGTTCCGCGACATCGAGACCGAGGTCATCCAGAGCCTGCTCTCGTCCGGACGCGAGATGGTGCTCGCCACCGGTGGTGGCGCGGTGCTGCGCGACGAGAACCGGCGCGCGCTGCGCGAGGGTGCCACTGTGGTCTATCTGCGTTCGTCGCCCGACGAGTTGTTCCGCCGGCTGCGCCACGACACCAAGCGGCCGTTGCTGCAGGTGCGCGACCCCTTGAAGAAGCTGCGCGAGCTGTATGCGCAGCGTGACCCGCTCTACCGCGAGACCGCGCATTACGTGATGGAGACCGGGCGGCCCTCGGTCAGTACGCTGGTCAATATGGTGCTGATGCAGCTGGAGCTTGCCGGCGAGATCAGCAACCAGCGGGTCAAGGCCACCGTGGGCGCAGGCAAGCTCGACTGAAGACGAAGCCTGGGCCGCGAGGCTGTCCGGCGACGGCCCGTACACTTGGGGCATGAGCAGCAGCAGCTTCAGCGCAACTGGTTCCCCGACCCCGCGCGCCACGGTATCCATCGCGCTCGACGAGCGCAGCTACGCCATCCTCATCGGTCCGGACCTGCTCGATCAGCCCGCCAGCTGGCAGGGTCTGCCCAAGGCGGCCGCGGCGGTGATCGTCAGCAACGAGGTGGTGGCGCCCTTGTATCTGGAGCGCCTGCGCCGTCAGCTGCTTGCGCACTATCCGCGCGTCGATGCGGTGGTGTTGCCGGACGGTGAGCAGCACAAGGACTGGACGTCCCTCAACACCATCTGCGATCACCTGCTGGCCCAGGCCTGCGACCGCAAGACGGTGCTGTTCGCGCTGGGTGGCGGCGTGATCGGCGACATGACCGGCTTCGCTGCGGCGATCTACATGCGCGGTGTGCCCTTCGTGCAGGTGCCGACGACGCTGCTCGCGCAGGTGGACTCCTCGGTGGGCGGCAAGACCGCGATCAACCACCCGCTGGGCAAGAACATGATCGGCGCCTTCTACCAGCCGCTGCGTGTGGTGGCCGATCTGGCGACGCTGGACACGCTGCCGCAGCGCGAGTACGCCTCGGGCCTGGCCGAAGTGATCAAGTACGGCCCGATCGCCGACGCCGAATTCCTCACCTGGATCGAGCTGAACATCGACGCGCTGGTGGCGCGTGACAAGGCGGCGCTGGCCCATGCGGTGCAGCGCAGCTGCGAGATCAAGGCCTGGGTCGTGGGCCAGGACGAGCGTGAGCAGGGCCTGCGCGCCATCCTCAACTTCGGCCACACCTTCGGCCACGCCATCGAGACCGGGCTGGGCTACGGCCAGTGGTTGCATGGCGAGGCGGTCGGCTGTGGCATGGTGCTGGCGGCGGATCTGTCGGTGCGCGCCGGCCTGATGCCCGGCGACTTCGTGGAGCGCATCCGGCGCCTGGTCGAGCGAGCCGGCCTCCCGATCGTCGCGCCCAAGCTCGGCTTGCAGCGCTATCTGGAGCTGATGCGCGTCGACAAGAAGTCCGAAGGCGGCGCGATCCGCTTCGTGCTGATCGAGGCGCTTGGCCGCGCTGGCATGCACAGCGTTGAAGACGCGCTGATTGCTGCGACGCTGGACGCGCACAGCGCCTGAGGGCGCGAAGCCCTGACGCACCATGGCCCTGGCTGTCTACGCTGCCGATTCCGCGAGGAACCGAGGCCGTCGCCATCACGAACCAGCGGCGCCAACCCGCAGCGACTTTCAGCGCGACCGCGACCGCATCGTCCACAGCAGCGCCTTCCGCCGCCTGGTCTACAAGACACAGGTCTTCCTCAACCACGAGGGCGACCTGTTCCGTACACGCTTGACGCACTCGCTCGAGGTGGCACAGCTCGGCCGTTCTATCGGTCGCAGCCTGGGCCTGGACGAAGACCTGATCGAGACCATTGCGCTCGCCCATGACCTGGGCCACACGCCCTTCGGCCATGCGGGTCAGGATGTGCTGGACGAGTGCATGAAGCCCTTTGGCGGCTTCGAGCACAACCTGCAGTCGCTGCGTGTGGTGGACACGCTGGAGCAGCGCTATCCCGACTTCGACGGACTCAATCTCACTTTCGAGAGTCGCGAGGGCATCCTCAAGCATTGCAGTCGCCGCAATGCCGAGCTGATCGAGGCGCGCGAGCCGGGCGGTGTGGCCTGGCGCTTCCTGCATGGCCAGCAGCCCAGCCTGGAGGCGCAGCTGTGCAATCTGGCCGACGAGGTGGCCTACAACGCACACGATGTGGACGACGGCGTGCGCTCCGGCCTGGTGACTCTGGAGCAGCTGGAGGCCGTGCCGCTGGTCTGCCGCTATCTGCGCGCCACGCTGCAGCAGCACCCGAGCCTGCAGGGCAAGCGACTGCTCGCCGAGACGATACGCCGCATGCTGTCTGATCAGGTCTACGACATCATCGACAGCACGCGTGCCGCGCTGCGCGAGGTCGCACCGCAGAGCATCGACGATGTGCGCCGCGCGCCGCCGCTGGTGCGCTTTAGCAAGCAGATGCGCGCCGAGAGCAGCGAGCTCAAGCGCTTCCTCTTCGCCAATCTCTACCGCCATCCGCAGGTCAGTGCCAAGCGCGAGCGCGCGGTGCAGGTGCTGCGCGAGCTGTTCGAGTTCTACATGAACGATCCGACGCGGCTGCCGCCGGACTTCGCCGACAGCGATGACCATGCGCGGGCCTGTGCCGACTACATCGCCGGCATGACCGACCGCTTCGCGCTGCGCGAGCATGAGCGGCTCACCGGTCAGCGGCTGCTCGGCTGATTGCGATGGCCAGACTCGCACGCCTGAGCCAGGCCGGCCTGACCCAGCATCTGATCCACCGCGGCAACAACCGCCAGCCCATCGTGCTGGACGACGATGACCGGCGCACCCTGCTGGCTGCGCTGCAGGAGTGCGCCGCCACCCACAAAGTGTCCATTCACGCCTACGTGCTGATGGACAACCACCTGCACCTGCTGGCCACGCCGAGCACCGACGAGGGCCTGGGCCGCATGATGCAGTCGTTGGGCCGCCGCTATGTGGCGGCCTTCAATCGGCGCCATGGTCGCAGCGGCACCTTGTGGGAAGGGCGCTATCGCGCGGCGCCGCTGGAGCCCGAGACCCAGTTGCTTGCCGCGATGCGCTGCATCGAGCTCAACCCGGTGCGTGCCGGGCTGGTGGCGCAGGCCAAGGACTACGCCTGGTCGAGCTGCCAGCACCACCTGGGGCTCAGGCGCGACCCGCTGGTCAACGACCACCCCAGCTTCTGGGCGCTGGGCAACACCCCCTTCGACCGCGAGATGCGCTACCGCCATCTGCTCGACGAAGGCGTCAGCGAGCTTGAGCTGCGCACCGTGATGGAGTCGGCACTCAAGGGCTGGCCGCTGGGCTCGCCACGCTTTCTGGCCGAGCTGTCCAAAAGCGCGGCCCGGCCGGTGGTGCCGCGCCCTCGTGGGCGCCCGGCGAAGCCCAAGGTGGTATCTTGACTCTGTCCCCAATAAATTGATTCTGCTTTGTCTGGCTTTGCTTAAATAGACTCTGACCCTATTTATTCCGGCTTGCCGGATTTGCTGCACCGCAGTACCCTTACAAACCCTGATGGTTTGATGTGGAGATTGCAATGGCTGCAGCACAAGACGGACAGATTGGCGTCGTCGCCAGCGCCGAGGAAATCCGGGATCTGGCCGAGCATGGCCTGTACCGGCCGGCCAATGAGAAGGACGCTTGCGGCCTCGGTTTCGTCGCCCACATCAAGGGCAAGAAGGCCCACGACATCGTCCAGCAGGGCCTGAAGATCCTCGAGAACCTGGACCACCGGGGCGCGGTCGGGGCCGATCCGCTGATGGGCGACGGCGCCGGCATCCTGATCCAGATTCCTGACGACTTCTACCGCGAGGAGATGGCCAAGCAGGGCGTCACCCTGCCGCCTCCCGGCGAATACGGCGTCGGCATGATCTTCCTGCCCAAGGAGCACGCCTCCCGCCTGGCCTGCGAACAGGAGCTCGAGCGTGCGGTGAAGGCCGAGGGTCAGGTCTTGCTCGGTTGGCGCGATGTGCCGGTGGACCGCGAGATGCCGATGTCGCCCACGGTGCGCGAGAAGGAGCCGGTGATCCGCCAGATCTTCATCGGCCGCGGCCCGGACATCATCGTGCCCGATGCGCTGGAACGTAAGCTCTACGTGATCCGCAAGACCGCCTCCAGCGCCATCCAGGCGCTGAAGCTGACGCACAGCCGCGAGTACTACGTGCCCAGCATGAGCTGCCGCACGGTGATCTACAAGGGCCTGCTGCTCGCCGATCAGGTCGGCAAGTACTACATCGACCTGGCCGACGAGCGCGTGGTCTCGGCCATCGCCCTGGTGCACCAGCGCTTCTCGACCAACACCTTCCCCGAGTGGCCGCTGGCCCACCCCTATCGCATGGTGGCCCACAACGGCGAGATCAACACCGTCAAGGGCAACTTCAACTGGATGCGCGCCCGCGAAGGCGTGATGAAGTCGCCGGTGCTGGGCGACGATCTGAAGAAGCTCTACCCGATCAGCTTCGAAGGCCAGAGCGACACCGCCACCTTCGACAACGCGATCGAGCTGCTGACGATGAGCGGCTACCCGCTCGCCCACGCCGCGATGATGATGATTCCGGAGGCCTGGGAGAACCACGAGCTGATGGACGAGCGTCGCCGTGCCTTCTACGAGTACCACGCCTCGATGATGGAGCCCTGGGACGGTCCGGCGGCGATGGTCTTCACCGACGGTCGTCAGGTCTGCGCGGCGCTGGACCGCAACGGCCTGCGTCCGGCGCGCTACTGCGTGACCGACGACGACAAGGTCGTGCTGGCCTCCGAGGCCGGTGTGCTGCCCATCCCCGAAAGCAAGATCGTCAAGAAGTGGCGCCTGCAGCCGGGCAAGATGTTCCTCATCGATCTGGAACAGGGCCGCATCGTCGATGACGAGGAACTGAAGAACCAGTACGCCAACGCGCGCCCCTACCGCCAGTGGATCGAGAACGTGCGCGTCCGGCTCGACGACATCGAGGTCGGCGAGGTCGCGGCGCCCGAGTTCAAGAGCACGCTGCTGGACCGCCAGCAGGCCTTCGGCTTCACGCAGGAAGACATCAAGTTCCTGATGGCGCCTATGGCCGCCAACGGCGAAGAGGGCATCGGCTCGATGGGCAACGACAGCCCGCTGGCCGTGCTGTCGGACAAGAACAAGCCGCTGTACAACTACTTCAAGCAGCTCTTCGCGCAGGTCACGAACCCGCCGATCGACCCGATCCGCGAGAACATCGTGATGTCGCTGAACAGCTTCATCGGCCCCAAGCCCAACCTGCTGGACATCAACGCGGTGAATCCGCCGATGCGCCTGGAGGTCTCGCAGCCGGTGCTGGACTTCCAGGACATGGCGCGCCTGCGCGCCATCGAGGCGCACACCAACGGCAAGTTCAAGCCCTATGAACTGGACATCTCCTATCCCTTCACCTGGGGCAACGAGGGTGTCGAGGCCAAGCTCGCCTCGCTGTGCGCCGAGACCGTGGACGCCATCAAGGGCGGTCACAACATCATCATCATCACCGACCGCTATCTGAGTGCCGAGCGCGTCGCGGTGCCGGCACTGCTGGCGCTGTCCGCCGTGCACCATCATCTGGTGCGCGAGGGCCTGCGCACGACGGCCGGCCTGGTGGTCGAGACCGGCACGGCGCGCGAGGTGCACCACTTCGCAGTGCTCGCAGGCTTCGGCGCCGAGGCGGTGCATCCCTACCTGGCGCTGGAAACGCTGGGCGCGATGCACGCCGAGCTGCCGGGCAATCTGTCCACCGACAAGGCGATCTACAACTACATCAAGGCGATCGGCAAGGGACTGTCGAAGATCATGTCCAAGATGGGCATCTCGACCTATATGTCCTACTGCGGCGCGCAGATCTTCGAGGCCATCGGCCTGAAGGCCGACTTCGTCGAGAAGTACTTCCGCGGCACACCCACCCAGGTCGGCGGCATCGGCGTGTTCGAGGTGGCCGAGGAAGCGATCCGTCTGCACAAGGCCGCCTTCGGCAACGACCCGGTGCTGGCCACCATGTTGGACGCCGGCGGCGAATACGCCTGGCGCACCCGCGGCGAAGAACATATGTGGACGCCGGACGCGATCGCGAAGCTGCAGCACAGCACGCGCTCGAACAAGTTCGAGACCTACAAGGAATACGCGCAGATCATCAACGACCAGAGCAAGCGCCACATGACGCTGCGCGGCCTGTTCGAGTTCAAGATCGATCCGAGCAAGGCGATTCCGCTGGAGGAAGTCGAGCCGGCGGCCGAGATCGTCAAGCGCTTCGCCACTGGCGCGATGTCGCTGGGTTCGATCTCCACCGAGGCGCACTCGACGCTGGCGCTGGCGATGAACCGCATCGGCGGCAAGAGCAACACCGGCGAAGGCGGCGAGGATCCGGCGCGTTATCGCAACGAGCTCAAGGGCATCAAGATCGTCAAGGGCACCAAGGTGTCCGATGTGGTCGGCAAGGATGTTATCGCGGCCGACTACGAGATGCAGGACGGCGACAGCCTGCGCTCGAAGATCAAGCAGGTGGCCTCGGGCCGCTTCGGCGTGACCACCGAGTATCTGGTCTCGGCCGATCAAATCCAGATCAAGATGGCCCAGGGCGCCAAGCCCGGCGAGGGCGGCCAGCTGCCGGGCGGCAAGGTCAGCGAGTACATCGGCTTCCTGCGCTACTCGGTGCCGGGCGTCGGTCTGATCTCGCCGCCGCCGCACCACGACATCTACTCGATCGAGGACCTGGCGCAGCTGATCCACGACCTGAAGAACGTCAACCAGCGCGCCGACATCTCGGTCAAGCTGGTCTCCGAAGTGGGCGTGGGCACGATCGCAGCCGGCGTGGCCAAGGCCAAGGCCGACCACATCGTGATCGCCGGCCATGACGGCGGCACCGGCGCGTCGCCGTGGAGCTCGATCAAGCATGCCGGCACGCCCTGGGAGCTGGGCCTGGCCGAGGCGCAGCAGACGCTGGTGCTGAACCGCCTGCGCGGCCGCGTGCGCGTGCAGGCCGACGGCCAGATGAAGACCGGTCGTGACGTCGTCATCGGTGCGCTGCTGGGTGCCGACGAGTTCGGCTTCGCCACCGCACCGCTGGTGGTCGAGGGCTGCATCATGATGCGCAAGTGCCACCTGAACACCTGCCCGGTGGGCGTGGCCACGCAAGATCCGGTGCTGCGTGCCAAGTTCAGCGGCAAGCCCGAGCATGTCGTCAACTACTTCTTCTTCGTCGCCGAGGAGGCGCGCCAGATCATGGCGCAGTTGGGCATCCGCAAGTTCGACGAGCTGATCGGCCGCTCCGACCTGCTCGACATGAAGAAGGGCCTCACGCACTGGAAGGCCAAGGGCCTGGATTTCAGCCGTGTGTTCCACCGTCCGGCCGTGCCGGCCGAGGTGGCCCGCCTGCACGACGGCAGCCAGGACCATGGCTTGGCCAAGGCGCTGGATGTCAAGCTGATCGAGAAGTGCCTGCCCGCCTTCGAGAAGGGCGAGAAGGTGCAGTTCATGCAGGAGGTCACCAATGTGCGTCGCACGGTGGGCGCGATGCTCTCCGGCGAACTGGTGCGCCGCCATCCTGAAGGCCTGCCGGACCAGACCATCTTCATCCAGATGGAAGGCACGGGCGGCCAGAGCTACGGTGCCTTCCTGGCCCCGGGCATCACCTTCTACCTGATCGGCGAGGCTAACGACTACACCGGCAAGGGACTGTCGGGCGGCCGCATCGTCGTGCGCCCGAGCATCGAGTTCCGCGGCGACGCGACCAAGAACATCATCGTCGGCAATACCGTGCTCTACGGTGCGACGCGCGGCGAGGCCTTCTTCCGCGGCGTGGCGGGCGAGCGCTTCGCGGTGCGCCTCTCTGGCGCCTCGGCGGTGGTCGAGGGCACCGGGGACCATGGCTGCGAGTACATGACCGGCGGCACCGTCGTCGTGCTGGGCAAGACCGGCCGCAACTTCGCGGCCGGCATGAGCGGCGGCATTGCCTATGTCTTTGACGAGGATGGCGAGTTCGCCAAGCGCTGCAACCCGGCCATGGTGGCGCTGGACAAGGTGCTGCCGATGGAGGAGCAGGAGGCGGGCGTCGATCGCGCGATCTGGCACCGCATCAGCCCGCAGAGCGAGGTGCAGACCGACGAAGCGATCCTGAAGAAGATGATCGAGGACCACCACCGCTGGACCGGCAGTCAGCGCGCCCGCGAGATCCTCGACAACTGGGCGGCCTCGCGCGCCAAGTTCGTCAAGGTCTTCCCGCACGAGTACAAGCGCGCTTTGGGCGAGCTCAACGCCGCCAAGCAGACCGCCGAAACCATTGCCCAAGCCAAGGCGCCGACCAAGCCGGTCAAGGCCTGAACCAGAGATTAGGAGTCGATCACCATGGGAAAAGTCACCGGCTTCATGGAGTACGAGCGCCTGGAAGAGGGCTATGAGCCCGTCGAGAAGCGCCTGAAGAACTACAAGGAGTTCGTCATCGGCCTGACGCCCGAGCAGGCGAAGGTGCAGGGCGCGCGCTGCATGGACTGCGGCACGCCCTTCTGCAACAACGGCTGCCCGGTCAACAACATCATTCCGGACTTCAACGACCTCGTGTACCGCGGGGACTGGCAGAACGCGATCACCGTCCTGCACAGCACCAACAACTTCCCCGACTTCACCGGCCGTATCTGCCCCGCGCCCTGCGAGGCCGCCTGTACGCTGAACGTCAACGGCGACGCGGTGGGCATCAAGTCCATCGAGCACGCGATCATCGACCGTGCCTGGGCCGAAGGCTGGATCCAGCCCCAGCCTGCCGCGGTGAAGACCGGCAAGAAGGTTGCCGTCGTCGGCGGCGGCCCGGCCGGCCTGGCAGCAGCCCAGCAGCTGGCGCGCGCCGGCCACGACGTGACGGTGTTCGAGAAGAACGACCGCGTCGGCGGCCTGCTGCGCTACGGCATTCCCGACTTCAAGATGGAGAAGTCGCACATCGACCGCCGCGTCCAGCAGATGGAGGCCGAGGGCGTGGTGTTCCGCACCGGCGTGCTGGTGGGCAGCCTGCCCGAGGACAGCAAGGTCACCAATTGGGCCAAGGAAACGATCAGCGCCGACGAGCTGAAGGCGCAGTTCGACGCGGTGCTGCTCACCGGCGGCGCCGAACAGAGCCGCGACCTGCCGGTGCCCGGCCGTGAGCTGCAGGGCATCCATTTCGCGATGGAATTCCTGCCGCAGCAGAACAAGGTCAACGCCGGCGACAAGCTGAAGAACCAGATCCGCGCCGACGGCAAGCATGTCGTCGTGATCGGCGGCGGCGACACCGGCAGCGACTGTGTCGGCACCAGCAACCGCCATGGCGCCAAGAGCGTCGTGCAGTTCGAGCTGATGCCGCGTCCGCCCGAGCAGGAGGACAAGCCCCTGGTCTGGCCCTACTGGCCGCTGAAGCTGCGCACATCAAGCAGCCACGAGGAAGGCTGCGAGCGCGAGTTCGCGATCGCCACCAAGGAGTTCCTGGGCGAGAAGGGCAAGCTGACCGGCGTGAAGACGGTGCGCGTCGAGTGGAACGGCGGCAAGATGACCGAGGTGCCCGGCTCCGAGCAGGTGCTCAAGGCCGACCTGGTCTTCCTGGCCATGGGCTTCGTCAGCCCGGTGGCCACCATCCTGGACGCCTTCGGCGTCAGCAAGGACGCCCGCGGCAACGCCAAGGCTTCGACCGAAGCCGAGGGCGGCTACAAGACGAATGTCGACAAGGTCTTTGCCGCCGGCGACATGCGCCGCGGCCAGAGCCTGGTCGTCTGGGCCATCCGCGAGGGCCGCCAGGCCGCCCGCGCGGTGGACGAGTTCCTGATGGGCTCGACCACGCTGCCGCGCTAACTAATCACGCAAATCAGCGCCAGTGCAGAGAAGCCGCCTTCGGGCGGCTTTCTTTATGCCTTTGCGGCGGCGCATTCCGGTGCAGCATGCCGGTAGCAGTCTGTTACCCCGGCGCGCCACTCGTCGCGCCTCGCGTTCCGCCCGTCAAGGGTGGGCGGCGGAATGTGCAATTTGGCACATCATCAGGCGCCGCGACTGCCGAGAATCCTCTCCAGACAACCGTCGATACGTCCGTCAGGCCGGTGCGACACAGATTTCAGGGAACCCGTCATGAACGATTGTCAGCATGTTCCGACTCGCGCAGCCGCGCTGAAGGCGCGCCGCAGCTTCGATCGCGGCTTCACCCTGGTGGAACTGCTGATCGTCGTGGCCATCATCGGCATCCTTGCAGCCGTGGCACTGCCTTCGTACCAGGACTATGTCCGACGCAGTTCGCTCCCAGAGGGGACTGCTGCATTGGCCAGCGCCCGCATCAAGCTGGAGCAGTACTACCAAGACAACCGCAACTACGGCACCACCAGCTGCGGCAATGGTGCGGTCACCTTCGGCACCGTGGGCAAGTTCACGACAAGTTGCGAACTCACAAACAACGGCCAGGGCTACACCGTTACGGCGACAGGCTCTACCGGGGTGGCCAACGGCCATGTCTTCACGCTGGACCAGAGCAACGCTCAGCGCACGACGAAGTTCAAGGGCGATGCAGTGACCAAGAGCTGCTGGCTGATGAAGGGCGACGAATGCTAGCCATCCGGCGGGCCGCGGCACGCGGCGTCAGCATGATCGAGGTCGCCGTGGTCCTCGTGGTGATGGGGATGATGCTCGCCTTTGCCATGCCAGAGCTGCGCAACTGGATGCAGAACCTCAAGGTGCGCAACGCGGCCGAATCGATCAAGAACGGCCTTGATCTGGCGCGCATGGAGGCTTTGCGGCGAAATGCCCGGGTCGGGCTGTGGCTGGTCGCCGACAGTGCCAAGGTGCCGACAGACAACTGTTCTCTCTCTTCCTCGTCGCCCGCCTGGGTTGTTGCCGTGGACAGCCCAGAAGGAAAGTGCGGGGCGCAGCCCTCGGTGTCTGATTCGCCTCAGCTGGTGCAGCGTTCCGGGGCGCTGGAGAACGCCGCAGGGTTGACAGTGTCTGCTGCGGACGCAGGCGGCGCCGCCGCCAACCGCGTGATCTTCAACGGGCTGGGTCAGGTGCAGCCGGTGGCCGGAGCCGTCAGCATCCAAACCGTCGATATCGAAGGCGCGAGCGGCGGCACCCGCCGGCTGCGCGTGGTGGTCGAGGCGGGCGGCGCGATCCGCATGTGCGATCGCGATGTCGCGGCTGGCGATCCCAGAGCCTGTCCGGCCCTCTGAAGGGAACACCCTGCCATGCGTCATCTTCAGTCAACTTCGACTCGCAGGCCCCAGAGGGGCATTGCGCTGATCGAGGCCTTGATCGGCATCCTGATCTTCGCCTTCGGTGTGCTTGGGCTCGTGGGTCTTCAGGCCTCGATGACCGCCGCCCAGACCTCCGGCAAGTTCCGCGCCGACGCGGCCAACCTGGTCTCGGACCTTTTTGCATTGATACAGACCGACCACTTCGCGAACATGTCCCAGTACGACAACGCCAACTGCGCCGGCTACGCGCGCTGCAGCGACTGGAAGCGCAAGGCCGAGGCGGCCCTGCCCGATGTGGAGGTGGCAACCATCGTCAACGCGGCCGCCGGAACGGTGACGGCGACGGTGAGCTGGCGCCAGGGACAGGAGGGGCGCAACAGCTTCTCCTCCACGATGAGCTGGCAGCAATGAACGGCGACGGAGCGACCATGTATCAGCGATCCAGCTTGCGCATGAGGACCCGGCCACAGCAGCTGGCCGGATTCACCTTGATCGAGCTGATGGTGGGCGTCGTGGTCGGCCTGCTGGCCACGCTGGTGATCAGCAATGTGTTGTCCTATTCCGAGGGGCAGCGGCGCAGTTCGACTTCCGGTTCCGACGCGCAGGTCAGCGGCGGTCTGGCGATTCACGAACTTCAGCGGAATCTCAAGATGGCGGGCTATGGCCTGAGCACCGAGGGTCGCACCCTTGGCTGCCTGCTACAGGCCCGCTACAAAGGGGGTGCTGCGCCCGCCTCCATGCCACCCACCCTTGCCCCGGTGATCATCACCGCGGGTGCAAGTGGGGCGCCCGACTCGCTGCGAATTTTGTCCAGTTCGAAGCCGACGTTCTCGCTGCCGGTGAGCGTCACCGGTGCCTATGACCCCGATGTACCCGCCAACGCCAACCGCTTCCAGGTGGCTACGACCATTGGTGCAGCGCAAGGTGATTTGATGGCCCTGGTCTATGGTGCCGATCAGGCCTGCCAGATCTTCCAGGTCAGCGCGGCACCTGCCGTGGCCGGGCGCATCGATAGGCTCGACGCCGGCGACTGGAACGATGTGAAGTTTCCCAGCATGGCATTGGGCGCCAACAGCGGCACCTACCTGGTCAACCTAGGTGCGCTCAACGATGTCACCTACTCGCTCACGGCTGATTTCAGGCTCCGTCAAACCTCGACGCAGCTTGCCACGCAGAACAGCGTGACGCGTGATCTGCAGTCCAACATCGTGTCCCTGCGGGCCTTCTACGGCAAGGATACTGATGGCGACGATGCTGTAGACACCTTCGACGCCGTTACCCCGGTCAATAACGCCGGCTGGCTGCAGGTGCGAGCGATACGCGTGGCGGTACTGGCTCGCAGTGGCCAGTTCGAGAAAGAAGAGGTCACCACCGCGCTGCCCCAGTGGGATGTGGGCACCTTCGCCAGCGTGACCGGTAGCGTGACCTGCGGTAGCAGCCGTTGCATCGAGCTGAAGGCGGATGTGACTGACGACTGGAAACACTATCGCTACAAGGTCTTCGACATGCTCGTGCCCTTGCGCAACCAGATCTGGCGCGCCGATTTCGTGGCTGGCACTGCCTCGGCGGCCTCAGCACCCTAGGAGCCGCGTCATGAAGGCACGCGACATGACCCAATTGAATTCCCGCGCAAGAACGCTGCAGCGTTTGGCCAGGCGCGAAGGACAGCGCGGCATCTCTCTGCTCTTCTCACTGATGGGGCTGGTGGTGCTGACTCTAGGCGCCGTCGCACTGATCCGTTCCGTGGATACGGGCTTGCTGGTGCTGGGCAATCTGGGCTTCAAGCAGGACTCGCTTTCCGCCACCTCGGCCGGAACAGAGGCGGCCATTTCTTGGCTGCAGACGCAGTCCGCCGATGCTCTGGCCAATGACAACGTGCCGATGGGCTATTCATCGGTTGCGATCGAGGCTCTGGAGCCCACTGGTCCTCGCGCAGGCATGCCGGCAAACACGCCCGCCATTCTGGTGGACTGGACGGACAAGGGCTGTGCCAGCCAGCCTGGCCTCAACGGCCGGGCCGTGTCGGCCTGTCTGACTGCCTCTGCGCCCATCTCCGTGGCGGGCGGTAACACGGTGCGCTATTTCATCACCCGCCTTTGCGCGGCCACTGGCTTGGCAGGGGGCAATGACTGCATGAAGGCCGTGGTGCTCAGCTCCGGCACGTCCACCTCGCAGCGCGGTACCGTGAGCTACGGGACGAACCAGCGCTTCGTGGAGATCAGCGCCGGCACCTACTACCGCATCGTGGTGCGGGCCGAAGACAGGCGCGGCACCGTGAGTTTCTCCGAGACCCTGGTGCACTTCTGACGCGCATCGCGCAGTCACCGTTCAGCGAGGTTCAACCATGAACGCAAAGATCCACCGCATCACCGGGCTGCTCAGCGTCATGCTGGCGTCCTTCCTGTCGCTCGGGGCCTCAGCGCAGCAAACCGAGATCGCGTCCTCACCGCTGTATACGACGCAAGTCACCAAGGTCAAGCCCAACGTGCTGTTCGTGCTCGACGATTCGGGCTCGATGGCCTGGGACTTCATGCCCGACGATGCCGAGTTCAGCGACAGCGGCCGCAACTACAGCTACGGTCGCCGGTCCATCCAGTGCAATGGGCTGGCCTTCAATCCGGACGAGAACGACGGCAAGTACACGCCCCCGGTGGACGCCAGCGGTGCTTCGGTCGGCAATGCCAGCATGGCCTTCCTGTCTGGAACCTCGACCTCGTCCGGAAGCCCGAACTACCTGTCGAGCGGGTCGGTGACGCGTACAGCGAACATCACGGCGGTGAGTAGCCCCAGTTCGCTCAGCGTCGTCAGCAGTGGCTCGGTCGCTGTCACCATGTCCAGCGGCTTCAATGACTACCACAGCGGCATGGTGGTGAGCCTGTTCGGCGGCAGCAGTGGCAGCTACAGCAGCACCCGCTACATGATCGGCAAGGTCTCGAATTGGAATGCGAGCACCCGGGTGCTGACGATCGACATTGCGATGTCTGTCGGCTCGGGCACGCTGAGCAGCCCGTACAACGTGGGCGTCGGCTCGCCTATCGACAATGTCTACTACACCTACACGGGCGACAAGACCGTCACTCCCCCGCGCAGCTTCGACTACAGCAGCGGTACGCTGAACAGGGAAGCCGACTTCTTCAAGGAATGCAATAGCGCGCTGGGTTCCGATCCGGGCAAGTCGAAGTTCACCGCCACCATCGTGACGCCGGGCTCGGCGGACGCGCAGCGCTACGCGAACTGGTTCTACTACTACAGCACCCGCATGCGGATGATGAAGACCAGCCTGACGCATGCATTCAGCGGCATCGGCGACAAGTTCCGCGTCGGCTTCAGCACCATCAACGAGAACACCGGCGGCATCCTCGACGTCAAGGACTTCGACAGCACGCAAAAGACCACCTTCTACTCACGGGTCAATGGCGCCAGTGCCGATAACAGCACGCCGCTGCGTCGGGCGCTCTCGAAGGCGGGTTCCTACTACGCCAAGAAGGTCAGCGGTCAGACCTATGACCCGGTGCAGTACTCCTGCCAGAAGAACTTCACCATTCTTTCGACGGACGGCTACTGGAACAGTTCGGCCGGCTACAAGCTCGACGGCACCGCTGTCGGCCAGCAGGACGGGGGCGCGACGGCGCGGCCGATGTACGACGGAGGTTCACAGAAATCGACCACCGTCAGAACCTGGACCACCACCGACACCGGCACGCGGACGGCGGTGACGCAGCGCACGACCGTGAGCTCGACCACCTCGCGCGCGGTGCAGACGACCTCGACGCCGCGCACGGCGACGAGCTACCGCAAGCTGTTCACCGCCAATATCAGCAGCGTCAGCCGCTGCGGAGGCGGCACCTTTGGCCCCTGCACGATCACGGTCAATACCGGCATCAATCATGGCTATGCGACCGGGGACCGCATCACGGTGGACGCCTCGATCAATGCCTACGACGGCACCTTCCCGATCACGGTGATCGATGCCAACACCTTCACCTATGTCTTGCCCAGCCGGCCGAGCAGCCCGAGCGGCATTTCCGGCACGGTGCGCCCGGAGAACAACAGCTGTGCGACGGCGGGTCAGGGTCAGCTGATCACGACGCAGCAGACCTATACCGCCACCAGCACGCAGAACACCGACACCACGGTGACGACGACGACCCCCGGCACGTCGACCACGGTCTACAACCTGACTCGCACGACGCCAAAGACTCGCACCATTGTCTATGTCGACGGTGTCCTGCAGTCGGACAACACCGCGACGGGCACGGCGACGGTCACGGTCGGCTCGGTCGTCAGCGGCCCCACGGTGGTCAACGGAACGCCCAACCCCCAAACGACCACAACCGTCTCGACATCCACCGTCAACAGCGCGCGGGTGACGAGCCCGGGGTTCCCGACCTATGGCTCCTGCGGTACGGGCGCTGTGCCTGCCGATACCGATGTGGCCGGTACCAGCACGGTCACGAACAGCGGTCCGACACAGATCGGCACCACCGGGCCGACCACCACGAATGGGGCAACCACAAACACCGATAGCTACGCCAGCACTACGGACGGCACGCCTACCGAGACGACCACAGTGACCAACACCGGCGGCAGCGAGGACTCGCTGGCTGATGTGGCCATGTACTACTACCAGACCGATCTGCGCGATCCGAGCCTGTCCAACTGCACCGGCTCGCTGGGCAACGATGTCTGCGAGAACAACGTCAAGACCACCGAGAAGGACACGGCGAAGTGGCAGCACATGACCACCTTCACGCTCAGCCTCGGGATGAGCGGCATGTTGAAGTACACGCAGGACTACGAGACCAATCCGCTCAGCGACTATGCCGGCCTGAAGTCGGGGTCGAAGAACTGGCCGGTGCCAGCTTCCGGAGCCGGTCCGCAGAACATCGATGACCTCTGGCATGCCGCAGTGAATGGCCGCGGGCTCTTCTTCAGCGCCACTGATCCGGCCTCGCTGGCTGCCAGCCTGACGGCGGCACTGACCACGATCGACGGCATGGGCGGATCCTCTTCGGCCGCGGCGACCAGCACGCTGCAGCCGGTGGAGGGGGACAACGGCGTCTATATCGCGCAGTTCAAGTCCGAGGAGTGGACCGGCGATCTGCGTGCCTATTCGATGAATGTCGATACCGGCAGTGTCGCCACCTCGACCTTGAACAGCAAAGGCGAGGCTGTCGACACTGCAAGCTGGTCGGCCAGCGAAATGTTGACCACCTCGACGGTGCGCAAGATCTTCTATGCCTCGTCCGGCGGTGGCGCCACAGGTGGGCTCAAGCCCTTCACCTATGCCAATCTGTCGGCGGACGGACTGAACGGCTATTTCGACAACAGCTGCACCAAGGCGCCGATGCTGTCTCAATGCGCCGGTGCAAGTGCGGCGACCTTGGCCAGCCTCAACTCCGGGGCGAACATGGTCGACTTCCTGCGGGGCCAGCCTCAGAGCCAGTACCGGACACGGCAGCGCATCCTCGGCGACATCGTCAACTCCTCTCCGGTCTACGTGGGCAAGCCGGCCTTCAACTACAGCGATACCGGCTACGCAGCATTCAAGGCCAGCAAGGCCAACCGGGGCAAGACCCTGTATGTCGGCGCCAATGACGGCATGCTGCACGCGTTCAACGCCGACGACGGCACCGAACGCTGGGCCTATGTGCCGCAGCTGGTGATGAACAAGCTCTACCGGCTTGGCGACGCGTCTTACGCGACCAAGCACATCTACACCGTCGATGCGACGCCGGTGGTGGGTGACGTCTTCGACGGGACGAACTGGCGGACCATCCTGGTCAGTGGTCTGAACGCGGGCGGCAGCGGCTACTTCGCGCTGGACGTCACCGATCCTGAAAATCCACAAGGCCTCTGGGAGTTCAGCAATGCCAACCTGGGCCTGAGCTACGGCAATCCGGTGATCACCAAGCGCAAGGACGGCACCTGGGTGGTGGCCTTCACATCGGGCTACAACAATGCCGATGGGCAGGGGCATCTGTTCGTCGTCGATGCCATCAGCGGCACCCTGCTCAAGGACATCAGCACCGGTGTGGGTTCGGCTGGCAGTCCCAGCGGCCTGGGCAAGCTCAATGCCTGGCTCGATGTGGACAGCGACAACACGGCTCTGCGCTTCTATGCCGGTGACCTGAAGGGCAATATCTGGCGCTTCGACATCGATGGCATCACCGAGCCCAAGAACAGTGCCTTCAAGGTGGCGCAACTGATCAAGGACGGTGTCGAGCAGCCGATCACGACACGGCTGGAACTGGCCGAAGTCGAGGCCAATGGCGGCAAGCACGTCGTCGTTTATGCCGGCACCGGGCGCTACCTGGGGGCGGGCGATGTCTCGAACACGGCGGTGCAGAGCATCTATGCGATCAAGGATGCCCTGAGCACGACCAGCCTAGGCAATGTGCGCAGCGGCGGAACCCTGGTCCCGCAGACGGTGGTAGAGAGCGGCGGCCTGCGCAAGATCGATCCTCCTGCGCCGGTGAACTGGGCCACGCAGAACGGCTGGTATGTCGATCTGATTTCGCAGCGTGAGCGCGTCAATGTCGACATGCAGCTGGCGTTCAACAAACTCACCGTCGCGGGCAACATTCCCGGCGATGGCGCGACCGATTGCACGCCGGCCGGACGCGGCACGGCCTGGATCTACCAGCTCGATGTCGTCACCGGGGGCCTGAAGACCAGCACGGAACTGGGCTCGATGGTGGCGGGTCTGAGCACGGTCCAGCTGAAGGACGGCACTGGCGTGACCATCGTCACCAAGACCGATGCCACGCAGCCGGTGCCGGTGACCGTGCCGCCGAGCGCCCAAGGCATCGGCAAGGCTCGCCGCAGCTCCTGGCGCGAACTGCTGGACTGAGAGGGTGAACGGATTGACGCATCCGTCGTCGTGACTGCGCGCGCTGCCTTGCTCGCCTGTGTCGGCACCTCGGTGCTGGCGCATGCGGCCCTGGTTGGCTACCTCGCCTGGCCCGGTGGCGGCGAGGGCGCGGCGCGGCGTCAGCCGCAAGGGCATGCGGCCGCAATGCAGGTGCGTGTGGCGATGCCGTTGCCAGCTGCCAACGCCGCTGCCGGGAGCGGCGCTCTGGTGGAGGTCGTAGCTGCCTCTTTCGACGTCGGACCGGGCCAGCGGTCGAAGTCCGAGATGCCGGTGCAGCCTCAGCCTCCGGCACCGACGACAGTGTCCCTGCCTGTCTCGGGCAGCCCGTGGTTCGATGAAGAGGCCTACCTTCCCCGCCCCAAGCTCACCGTGCCGCCGGTTGCGCAGCAGCCTGTGCTGCTGTCCTGGCCTGACGAGGATGCGCCGCCGGCGGGGCAGTATGTTGGCGTGCTGAGTCTGTTCATCGATGAGTTCGGTGTGGTGCAGCGCGTGCGTGTCGAGGGCGACGACATGCCGGCGGTGCTGCGTGAGAGGGCGCGCGCGGCCTTCGTCGGGCTGCGCTTCTCGCCCGGCCAGGTGCAGGGTCAGGAGGTGAAGTCGCGTATCCGTGTCGAGGTCCGCTTCGATGCCGACCCCCGCATGGTCCGCGGCGCGGCGGGCTCTTGAGCGTCGCCCGACCTGATCTCGGTGTTTCCCCTATGATGGCGCCTTCGTTTTCTGCGCAGACCGCCCCGTCCGTCAGGGCCCATGGCCGCTCTACCGTCTTCCTCTCCGACCGCCCCCCCCGAGTCCTCCGCGCTGATCGAGCTGCGTGAGCTCAGCTGCGGCTATGGCGACCGCGTCATCCTTCAGGATGTCAACCTGCGTCTGGAGCGGGGCAAGATCCTCGCGCTGATCGGCACCTCCGGTGGCGGCAAGACCACGGTGCTGCGCCTGCTGGGCCGGCAGATCCGGCCGTTCAAGGGGCAGGTGCTCTTCGATGGTCAGGATCTGGCCACGCTGGACAACCGGCAGCTCTACGCGGTGCGCCGTCGCATGGGCATGCTCTTCCAGTTCGGCGCGCTGTTCACCGATCTGTCGGTGTTCGAGAACGTGGCCTTTCCGCTGCGCGAGCACACCGACCTGCCGGAGGCGATGATCCGCGATCTGGTGCTGATGAAGCTCAACGCCGTGGGTCTGCGTGGTGCCCGCGATCTGATGCCCAACGAGGTGTCCGGCGGCATGGCGCGCCGCGTGGCGCTGGCCCGTGCGATTGCGCTGGACCCCGATCTGGTGCTGTACGACGAGCCCTTCGCGGGCCTGGATCCGATCTCGCTGGGCGTGGCGGCGCGGCTGATCCGCGACCTCAACGATGCGCTGGGCCTGACCAGCATCGTCGTCTCGCACGATCTGCATGAGACCTTCGCCATCGCGGACCAAGTGGCGATGATTGCCAATGGCCGGGTGGTCGCCCAGGGCACGCCGGACGAGCTGCGCCACAGCGAGGATCCGCTCGTGCAGCAGTTCGTCGGCGCGCAGGCCGACGGACCGGTGCGCTTCCATCAGCCGGCGCTGCCGGTGGCGCGCGACTTCGGTCTGGACCTCGCGGCTGGGGGGGGCGCATGAAGCTCGTTCCACAACGCATTGGCCGCGGTCTGCGCCTGCAATTGGCCGAGATCGGCTGGAGTGCGCGGCTGCTGCTGCAGATCCTGCTGCGCACGCCGCAGGCGCTGCTGCGCTTCGCGCTGGTGCGCGAGCAGATCTATTTCCTCGGCAACCACTCGCTGTCCATCATCAGCGTCTCGGGTCTGTTCGTCGGCTTCGTGCTGGCGCTGCAGGGCTACTACACGCTGCAGCGCTATGGCTCCAGCGAGGCGGTGGGCCTGCTGGTCGCGCTGAGTCTGGTGCGCGAGCTCGGGCCGGTGGTGGCGGCACTGCTCTTTGCCGGCCGGGCGGGCACCTCGCTGACGGCGGAGATCGGCCTGATGAAGGCCGGTGAGCAGCTCACCGCGATGGAGATGATGGCGGTGGATCCGCTCACCCGCGTGCTGGCGCCGCGCTTCTGGGGCGGCGTGATCGCGATGCCGCTGCTCGCGGCCGTGTTTTCGGCGGTGGGCATCCTGGGCGGCTGGCTGGTCGCCGTGGTGATGATCGGCATCGACGAAGGCGCCTTCTGGTCGCAAATGCAGGCCGGCGTCGAGGTCTGGGCCGATGTGGGCAATGGCGTGATCAAGAGCTTGGTGTTCGGCGTGACGGTGACCTTCGTCGCGCTGCTGCAGGGCTATGCCTGCAAGCCCACGCCCGAGGGCGTGTCGCAGGCGACCACGCGGACCGTGGTCACGGCCTCGCTGGCGGTGCTGGCGCTGGACTTCGTGCTGACCGCAATGATGTTTTCGATCTGACAGGGAGAGCAAGAGTGCAAAGCTCGCGCCATGACACTTTGGTAGGTCTGTTCGTGCTGCTCGGCTGCGCGGCGCTGCTGTTTCTCGCCTTGAAGGCTGGCAATCTGCTGAGCATGAGCTTCGACGAGACCTATCAGCTGGTGGCCAAGTTCGACAATATCGGCGGCTTGAAGGCGCGTGCGCCGGTGAAGAGCGCTGGTGTGGTGATCGGCCGTGTCGAGTCGATCAGCTTCGACGACAAGACCTTCCAGGCCAAGGTCGTCATCAATCTTCACAAAGGCCTTGCATTCCCGAAAGACAGCTCGGCGAAGATCCTCACCGCCGGCCTGCTCGGTGAGCAGTACATCGGCCTGGAGCCCGGCGCCGAGGAGAAGAATCTGGAGGCCGGCGACGTCATCAAGCAGACGCAGTCGGCCGTGGTGCTGGAGAACTTGATCGGCCAGTTCCTCTACAACAAGGCAGCCGACAGCGGGACGCCGGCGGAGGCGAAGTAATGATGTGCATGAGCGGATGCGATCTGGAAGCGGGCTGGCGTCGCCTGATGCTGCGCCTGGGTGCTGCCGCCCTGCTGCTGGCGCTGGGTGGCTGCGCCAGCCTGGCCGGGCCGGGCCCGTCCGGCCACAAGCGCGATCCGTGGGAGAACTGGAACCGCAAGGTCTTCGCCTTCAACGAGGCGGTGGACGAGGCGCTGCTCAAGCCGGTGGCCACGGCCTACAGCGAACTGGTGCCGCGGCCGGTGCGTCTAGGCGTGGACAACTTCTTCGGCAACATCGGCGATGCTTGGTCCTCGGTCAATCTGTTCCTGCAGGGGCGGTTGAAGAGCGGTCTGAACCAGACCCTGCGCTTCGCCGTCAACTCGACCATGGGCTTCGGCGGCGTGATCGATATCGCCGGCGAGGCGGGCCTTGAGCGCAACAGTGAGGACATGGGTCGCACCTTCGGCCGCTGGGGCACGGGCACGGGCGCCTACATCGTCTGGCCGATCTTCGGACCTTCGTCGATGCGCGACACGCTGGCCATGCCCTTCGACATGCTGGCCAGCCCTTCGGCCCTGGTGAGCGATGGCGGGGCGCGGGTCGGCATCGCGAGCCTGCGCGTGATCAACGCGCGAGCCAATCTGCTGAGCGCCGGCCGCATGCTCGACGACATCGCTCTGGACAAATACACCTTTGTGCGCGACGCCTATCTTGCGCGGCGCAATGTGGTCGAGGACGAATCCGACGACGATTACGAGCCCATCGTGCCCGAGAAGGGCACTCCCCAGGCAGGGCCGTGAACCGAACGCCCGCCTGCTGCGTTATGGATGTCGGCTGGGCATCGCGGGCCGTGCTCGGCAATGAACGAAGCGATAGAAAGGACTATTCCATGTGGTTTGATGTTTCCAGGCGTGCACTGCTGCGTGGCCTGCTGGCGCTGGGCATTGGCGCTGCACCGCTGCCTGCCGCTCTGGCTGCCGATGCCAGCGCGCCTGATACGCTGATCCGACAGCTGTCGATCGAGACCATCGAGACGATCAAGTCGGACAAAGCCATCCAGGCTGGCGATCTGCAGAAGATCATCACCCTGGTCGACACCCGGCTGATGCCCCATGTGAACTTCCAGCGCATGACGGCATCGGCGGTGGGGCGCTTCTGGCGCCAGGCCAGCCCGGAGCAGCAACAGCGCCTGCAGGCCGAGTTCAAGACCCTGCTGGTGCGCACCTATGCCGGCGCGCTGGCCCAGGTGCGGGACCAGACCGTCGCGCTCAAGCCGCTGCGTGCGTCGCCCGAGGACACCGAGGTGGTCGTGCGCACCGAGGTGCGCGGCAAGGGCGACCCGATCCAGCTCGACTACCGGCTGGAGAAGTCCGGCAATGTCTGGCGCATCTACGATCTGAACGTGCTGGGCATCTGGCTGGCCGATCAGTACCGCAACAGCTTTGCCCAGGAGATCGGCGCCAAGGGCATTGACGGGCTGATCCAGACCCTGGCGGAGCGCAACGCCCGCGTCGCGTCCAGCAACGGCGGCGGCAAGTCCTGAGCGGGCTTCGCAGAGGACCTCCCCATGCTCAAGCTGCCCGAATCGGTACGCCTGCACGAGGCGCGCGCGTTGTGGAACACCCTGGAGGGCAGCCTGCGCGCCGAGGCCGCTCAGATCGGTGACGCGGCCGGCCGGCAGGTGCGGCTCGACGCGTCGGCGCTGCAGCGCTTCGACTCGGCCATGCTGGCGCTGCTGTTGGCCGCGGCGCGGCTCTGCAGCCGGCAGGGCCTGAGCTTGCAGGTGGACAACGCGCCGCCCACGCTGCGCGAGCTGGCGCGGGTCTACGGCGTCGAGGAACTGCTCTGGCCGGCACAGGCCGCCGGAGCCTGAGCGCCGTCAGTCCACGTAGCGCTTGTTGCGCAGCGTGCGCTTGATCTCCTGCAGCATGGGCCTGAGCTTGGGGCCCAGCGCCAGCGCCACGCCGGTGGCCAGCACGTCCAGCGTGACCAGGTGCAGCAGCCGCGAGACCATGGGGCTGTAGCGGTCGAAGTCCTCGGGGTGATCGACCGGCAGGAAGATCTGCCCGGGCTGCTGGGCCAGCGCCGCCAGCGGCGAGCCACTGGCCGCCAGCACGAGTGTCGTCGCGCCCTTCTTGCGCGCGAGTTCCGCCACATCGACCAGGTCGCGGCTGCGCCCCGAATTGCTGATGATGACCGCACAGTCGCCCGGGCCCAGCATCGTGGCGCTCATCAGCTGCACATGGCCGTCGCTGGCCGCGGCGGTATTGATGCCGAGGCGGAAGAACTTGTGCTGCGCATCCTGCGCGACGATGCCCGAGTTGCCGACGCCGTAGAACTCGATGCGTCTTCCATTGCGGCCGGCGTCGGCCAGTGCGGCGATGGCGCGCTCGATGGCATGTGTGGCCGCCTCGTTGCGGTAGTGCAGCAGCGCGGCGACGGTGTTGTCGATCACCTTGACGACCAGGTCGCCGGGCTTGTCGTCCTCGTCGACGGCGCGGTGCACGAAGGGCACGCCCTCGTTGACGCTGCCGGCCAGCTTGAGCTTGAAGTCGGCCAGCCCGTCGTAGCCGACGCTGCGGCAGAAGCGCACCACCGTCGGCTTGGAGACATGCGAGCGGTCGGCGAGTTCGCTGACCGGCAGCTGTGCAAACGCCCGCGGGTCGGCGAGCAGCAGCTTGGCCACACGCTGCTCTGCCGGCGGCAGGGCAGGCAGGGCGGCCTTGACACGATCTAGCATGCTCATCGCTGCCCCTCGTCCGAATCCTTGAGACGGCCCATTGCCGCGCGGCTGCTCATTGCTCCTCCGCCCAGGCGAAGCCATCGCGCGCCACCAGCGCGCTGGCGGCGGGCGGTCCCCAGCTGCCGGCGGCGTAAGGACGCGGACCGGTACCGTCATGCTTCCAGGCCTCCAGGATGGGCTCGACCCACCGCCAGGCCTGCTCCTGCTCGTCGCTGCGCACGAAGAGGTTGAGCTTGCCGGCGATGGCATCGAGCAGCAGGCGCTCGTAGGCGCCGACGCGCTGGCTGGCCGAGAAGGCCTTGTCGAAGTCCAGGTCCAGTGACACCGGCGCCAGTGCCTCGCTGTGCGCGCCGCCCTTGGCGGCGAGCAGGTGCAGCTCCAGACCATCCTCCGGCTGCAGTTTGATCACCAGCTTGTTGGGCTGGCTGGTGCCCGGGAAGATCGGGTGCGGCACGGGGCGGAAGTTGACGACGATCTGCGCATCGCGCGCGGCCAGGCGCTTGCCGGTGCGCAGGTAGAAGGGCACGCCGGCCCAGCGCCAGTTCTGCACCTCGGTGCGCAGCGCGACGAAGGTCTCCGTCTGGCTGCCTGCTGGCACCTTGCCCTCGTCCAGATAGCCGGGCACGGCCGTGCCGCCGACGCTGCCGGCACGGTACTGGCCGCGCACCACGTCGCGAGCGACGCTGTCGGCGGTGAAGGGCTTCAGCGAGCGCAGCACCTTGAGCTTCTCGTCGCGGATGGCGTCGGCATCGGCGGTGGAGGGCGGCTCCATCGCGATCATCGTGAGCAGCTGCAGCGCATGGTTCTGCACCATGTCGCGCAGCGCGCCGGTGGCGTCGTAGAAAGGTCCGCGCGTGCCCACGCCCAGCGATTCGGCCAGCGTGATCTGGATGTTGGCGATGCTCTCGCGTCGCCACAGCGGCTCGAACAGCGCATTGCCGAAGCGCAGCGCCATCAGGTTCTGCACCGAGGGCTTGCCCAGGTAGTGGTCGATGCGGAAGGCCTGGCTCTCGGCGAACACAGAGCGCACCACGCGGTTGATCTGCTGCGCGCTGGCGAGGTCGTGGCCCAGCGGCTTCTCCAGCACCACGCGCACGCGCGGCTCGTTGAGGCCGGCGGCGCCGAGCTGCTCGCAGATCTGCGTGAACAGATGGGGGCTGGTGGCCAGGTAGAGCAGCACGGTATCGGCCTGGCGCTCGCCCAGCCACTCCTTGAGACGCTGGTAGTGCTCGGGCTGCGAGAGGTCCATGCGCCGGTAGTGCAGCAGCGTGGCGAAGCGTGCGAACTCCTCGTCGCTGGGACGCTTGGAGCCTTCGACTTCGCGGAAGCGCTCGTGCAGCCAGTCGCGGTAGCGCTCGTCGCTCATCTCGTCGCGAGCGACGGCGAGGATGCGGCCGCCCGCCGGCAGCTTGCCGTGGCGGAAAGCCTGGAACAGCGCAGGCATCAGCTTGCGCCAGGTGAGATCTCCGGTGCCGCCGAAGAAGACGAGATCGAATGACATGCGGTCGTGAAGCCTCGCGCCCCCAGCAGGGGTCGCAGTTTGAGCTCTTGATGTAACAAAGTTTCTGGAATTATCATGCAGGAGTTTCTTCAGGCGGTCAATCCGGCGCTCAGGCGACGCGGTTCTAATCAGGCCTGAACCTCCCCCGCTACCCGAAGCACTCCGATGAACCAGCTCGAACAACTGAAGGCCTACACCACCGTCGTTGCCGATACCGGCAACTTCCTGCAACTCGCGCAGTTCGCGCCGCGCGACGCGACGACCAATCCCTCGCTGATCCTCAAGGCCGTGCAGTCGCCGGATTACGCGCCGCTGCTGCAGCAGACGGTGGCCGCGCATCGTGCCGAGCCGCTCGACGAGATCGTCGACCGTGTGCTGGTGCGTTTCGGGCTGGAGATCCTCAAGGTGGTGCCGGGCCGTGTGTCCACCGAGGTCGATGCGCGGCTGAGCTTCGACAAGGCCGCGACGATCGCGCGCGCCAAGCGCCTGATTGCGCTCTACGAGGCGGCTGGCATTGCGCGCGAGCGCGTGCTGATCAAGATCGCCGCCACCTGGGAGGGCATCCAGGCCGCAGGTGAGCTGGAGCGGGAAGGCATCCGCTGCAATCTCACGCTGCTGTTCTCCTTCTGCCAGGCGGTCGCCTGCGGCGAGGCCGGTGTGCAACTGATCTCGCCCTTCGTCGGCCGCATCTACGACTGGTACAAGAAGGCCGCCGGTGCGGCCTGGGACGAGGCGGCGAGCGCCGGCCTCAACGATCCCGGCGTGAAGTCGGTGACGCAGATCTTCAATCACTTCAAGAAGCATGGCGTGAAGACCGAGGTGATGGGCGCGAGCTTCCGCAATGTCGGTCAGATCCAGGCGCTGGCCGGCTGCGATCTGCTCACCATCAGCCCCGAGCTGCTGGCGCAGCTGCAGGCCAGCGAGGCGCCGCTGTCGCGGGTGCTGGACGCCGATGCCGCGCGTGCGATGGACCTGCCGGCGCTCAGCTACGACGAGGCGGGCTTCCGCTGGGCGCTGAACCAGGACGCCATGGCCACCGAGAAGCTGGCCGAGGGCATTCGCGCCTTCGCGGTCGACGCGGGCAAGCTCGACCAGATGATCCTCGCCGCCCGCTGACGCGCCATGGATGCACAGCGCTGCGATCGCACGGCGACCTGGCCGGCACTGCAGGCCCACTATGAGGCCGCAGGTCGCAACTTCGACCTGCGCTCCGCCTTCGCCAGCGATGGGCAGCGTTTCGCTGCGCTGTCGCTGCAGGCGCCCGAGGTGTTCGTCGACCTGTCCAAGAACCTGCTCGATGCGCCGACGCTGGGGTTGCTGCTGCAGCTGGCGCGCGACTGCGCGATCGAGTCGCAGCGCGATGCGATGTTCGCGGGCGAGCCGATCAACCGCAGCGAGGGCCGGGCGGTGCTGCACACCGCACTGCGCGCGCCGGCCGGCGAGGCGCCGTTCAGCGAAGAGGTGCAAGCCTCGCTGGCGCGCATGCTGGACTTCGCCGAGCAGGTGCGCGATGCGGCAAGCAGCGGCATCCGCGACATCGTGCACATCGGCATCGGCGGCAGCGACCTAGGCCCAGCCATGGTGGTGGCTGCGCTGCAGAGCGCGGGCGACCGCTGGTGCCAAGCTGGGCAGCAGCTGCATTTCGTCTCCAACGTCGACGGGCATGACCTCGCCCCGCTGCTCGCGCGGCTGGAGCCGGAGCGCACGCTGTTCGTCATCGCCTCCAAGACCTTCACCACGCAGGAGACGCTGGCCAACGCGACCACCGCGCGCGACTGGTACCTACAGCGTGGCGGGCAGGATGTGGCTGGGCATTTCGTCGCGACCACCAGCAATGCGCAGGCGGCGGCAGCCTTCGGCATTGCCACCACCTTCGGCTTCTGGGACTGGGTGGGGGGACGCTACTCGCTGTGGTCGGTGATCGGCCTGCCGATTGCGATCGCGATCGGCGCCGAGAACTTCCGTGCCCTGCTCGCCGGCGCGCATGCGATGGACGCGCACTTCCGCAGCGCACCGCTCGCGGGCAATGCGCCGGTGCTGCTGGGGCTGCTGGACGTCTGGTACCGCAACTTCCATGGCTTCAGCAGCCGCTGCATCGCGCCCTACCACCAGGGCCTGCGGCGTCTGCCGGCCTATCTCCAGCAGCTCGAGATGGAGAGCAACGGCAAGCATGCGGACCGCGAGGGTCAGGTCTTGCCGTTCGGCAGCAGCCCGGTGGTCTGGGGCGAGCCGGGCACCAACGGCCAGCATGCCTTCTTTCAGATGCTGCACCAGGGCACGGACGTGGTGCCGGTGGAATTCATCGCCGTGCGCCGGCCGCTGCACGGCAGCCATGTGGCGGGCGAACTGGCGGAGCGGCTGCAGGACCAGCATCGCAAACTGCTGGCCAACTGCCTGGCGCAGTCGCAGGCGTTGATGGTCGGCAAGACGGTGGAGCAGGCCTTGCAGGAGCAGCGGGCCGGCACCTCGGGAACCATGTCCCCGCTGGCGCTGGCCCGGCAGCGCAGCTTCCCTGGCAACCGCCCCAGCACGACGCTGCTGCTGGATCAGCTGACGCCGCGCTCGCTGGGCGCGCTGATTGCGCTGTACGAGCACCGGGTCTTCGTCAGCGGCGCGCTGTGGGGCATCAACAGCTTCGACCAATGGGGCGTGGAGCTGGGCAAGAGCCTGTGCCAGGCGCTGCTGCCCCGCCTGGACAGCGGCGACACTGCAGGGCTGGACGCGTCGACGGCCGGCCTGCTCGAACAGATCAGACAGCACGGATGAATATCGTCTTCGACTTCGGCGGCGTGGTGTTCCGCTGGCACCCGCCCAGCTTTCTGGCGCGCGTCTGGCCGCATCGCGTCCCCGATCTGCAGCGCGGCAAGGTCGTGGCGGCCGAGTTCTTCCAGAACTACAGCGGCGACTGGGGCGCTTTCGACCAGGGCCTGGCCGGCGCCGAGGAGACCATCGCCCGCATCAGCGCGCGCACTGGCTGGCCTCGCGAGGAGGTGGCGCAGGTGCTGCATGCGGTGCCCGACGAGTTGCAGCCGGTCCCCGGCACGGTGGCGCTGATCGAGGCGCTGCAGGCCGCCGGCCACCGGCTCTTCTACCTGTCTAACATGCCCGAGCCCTATGCGGACTATCTGGAGCAGCACTACCCGCTGGCGCGGTGGTTCGAGGCGGGGGTGTTTTCCGGCCGCGTGAAGCACTCCAAGCCGAGGCCGGAAGTGTTCCGGCTGGCCATCGAGTGCTTCGGTGTCGAGCCGGCGAGCTGCCTGTTCCTCGACGACCATCCCGCGAACATCGAGGCCGCGCTTGGCTTGGGCTGGCAGGCCGAGCTCTTCACGACGCCGGAGGCCGCGGCGGAGGCGCTGCGGCGGCGCGGTCTACTGGGCTAGCTCGGGATCGTCGCTGGGCGGCGTGGCCTCGACGCGGAAGCTCTCGCTGGCCCAAGCGCCCAGGTCGATCTGTCGGCAGCGCTCGCTGCAGAAGGGGCGCCAGGGATTGCTGGGGGCATAGACGCTGTCGCCGCCGCAGGTCGGGCAGCGCACCGTGCGTGTGGCTGTCTGAACCGGCGCCGCAGCGCCTGCCGGCTTGGGCGGCACGCTCATGTGCACAGGGTCAGCTCGAAGCTGGCGTCCTGTGGCGCGAGCTTGAGCCGGCCTTCCTCGTCCTGACGCATCAGGCGGATCGAGACCATCAGCCGGTGGCCGCTGATCTCCGGAATCAGCCCCAGGCTGGGGTCGATGCGCAGGCGCAGCAGCTGGTAGGTGCGCCCCTGCGGCAGGCTCTGCTGGTATTGGCCGTTCTGCGCGACGACCTTGTGCGGCGAGCCGGAGTCGCGCAGCAGGCCGAGCAGCACGCCCAGCGCCTCGCCCATCGGCGTGAGCGTCTGCGTCCACTGCATCAGATCGTTGCGCCGGCGTGCCGGCAGGAACTGCTGCCAGGCATAGTAGGCGGGCAGGTCGAACTCGCAGGTGCCGCCGGGGATGCTGATGCGGCTGCGTATGCTCATCAGCCAGTCGTTGGCGGCGAGCGCCTGGCCAGCCTTGCCGCTGACCTGATTCAGCCCGGCATAGGCGCGATCGATGCGCTGGATCACCTCGTCAAGCACGGCCTCGGAGATGGCCGGATTGCCGCGATAGCTGTTGAGCTGGGCCTTGTGGCGCTCCAACTCCTTCAGCAGGTCCGACTTCAGGTCGGCGCGCGAGGCGACGTCCATGATCTCGAACAGTGTGACGAGGGCGAAATGGTGATCCAGCGGCGTTTCACGCGGGATCAGCTGCCCCAAACGATCGAACAGGTGTTCCAGCCGGAGCATCGTGCGAATGCTCTCGTTGAACGGGTATTCGTAGAGGACCAAGGCGGCCTTTCCTCGTCGGTGAGCTTGGGTGTGGGCGCTGTCTCGCGCCCTGCCGCGATTGTTCCACAGCCTGTGGCCTGCCAGCCTGGGCCTTGCCCTCAGTTCGCGCGATTTCGCCAGTGGGTTGCGAGGGCCAGGACTTGCTCATGCAGCAGTTCGACACTGCAGTCCTCGTTGTAGAGCACGGCGTCGGCTGCGGCACGACGCTGCGCGCGCGAGGCCTGCTGGGCCAGCACCGCCTCCACCGCGCCGCGTGACCAGCCGGAGCGTCGCATCACGCGAGTGATCTGCGTGTCTTCCTCGCAGTCCACCACGAGCACGCGATGCACACGCTGCCGCCAGCGGCCGGATTCGACGAGCAGGGGTACGTCGAAGACGATCATGTCGCTGCCAGCCGCGACGGCGGCAGCGGCGCGTCGCTCGGTCTCGGCAGAGATCATCGGGTGCAGGATGGCTTCGAGACGGTGGCGCGCGTCGGGGTCGGCGAACACCAGTGCGCGCATATGCGTGCGGTCCAGTGCGCCATCGGCCGCGATCGCGCCGTCGCCGAAGGCAGCAGCGATCGCGGGCAGCGCGGCGCCGCCAGTCGCGGTCAGCTCACGCGAGATCGCATCGGCATCGATGATGGTCGCACCGACCTGCTGCAGGCCGGCTGCGACCGTGCTCTTGCCGCTGCCGATGCCGCCGGTCAGCCCGACGAGCAGCGGCGGCCGCGGAGAGCTCATGCCCAGCCCAGCCAGCCGAGCACGCGCTCGGTGCCGGCGAACATCACCACCAGGCCGCCGCCGGCGAGGAAGGGTCCGAAGGGCACGTAGCGGCCTTCACGCAGGCTGGCGGAGAGCTTCATCGCGATGCCCACCACGGCGCCCAACACCGAGGCGCCGAGCACGATGGGCAGCACCATCTGCCATCCGAGCCAGGCGCCCAGCGCCGCGAGCAGCTTGAAGTCGCCATAGCCCATGCCTTCCTTGCCGGTGGTCAGCTTGAACAGCCAGTACACCGACCACAGCGACAGGTAGCCCACCAGGGCACCCATGAGCGCCTGGTTCAAGGGAATGGTCCAGCCCAGCAGCGCGGCCAGCAGGCCGGCCCAGAGCAGGGGCTGGTTGATCGAGTCCGGCAACAAGGTGGTGTCCCAGTCGATCAGCGCCAGCGTCAGCAGCGCGGCAGCGAAGCCGCACCACAGCAGCGCCGCCGGCACGGCGCCGAAGCGCCAGCCGATTGCCGCGAACAGCAGGCCGGTGCTCAGCTCTACCAGCGGGTAGCGTGCGGAAATGCGCGTCTTGCACGACGAGCAGCGCCCGCCCAGACGCAGCCAGCCCAGCAGCGGCAGGTTCTCGTGCCAGGCGATCTGGTGACCGCACTGCGGGCAGCGCGAGCGCGGCCTGGCGATGCCCAGGCGGGGCTGCTGTTCAAGATGCTTGGCCAGGTCCCCGGCCATGATGGACAGCTTCTCCGCCTGTGCCTTGGGCATTGATGCGCTGCGCTGCAGTGCATCGATGTCAGCCAGTTGCATCGATGCATCGGCCATCCACTGCCGCTCCATGATGCGCGGCAGGCGGTGGACCAGCACGTTGAGGAAACTGCCGATGCACAGGCCCAGCAAGCCCAGTCCCCAAGGGGTGAGCAACCAATCGAAGTCGAGCGTCATGTTCTTGCGCGAAGGCTCAGACCACCTGGCCGAGCTTGAAGATGGGCAGGTACATCGAGACGACGATGCCGCCGATGATCGTGCCCAGGATCACGATGATGAAGGGCTCCATCAGGCTGGACAGCGCCTTCACCGCCTCGTCCACCTCGTCCTCGTAGAACTCGGCGGCCTTGGACAGCATGTGGTCAAGCGAGCCGGATTCCTCGCCGATCGAGGCCATCTGCAGCACCATGGTCGGGAAGATGGCGGTGCCCTGCATCGAGGTAGTCAGCGCCGAGCCGGTGGAGACCTCGCGCTGGATCTTCTCGGTCGCCTCGGCGAACACGGCATTGCCGGATGCGCCACCCACCGAATCCAGCGCCTCGACCAGCGGCACGCCGGCGGCGAACATGGTGGCCAGCGTGCGCGTCCATCGCGCTACCGCGGACTTGTAGAGCAGGTCGCCGAAGACTGGCAGCTTCAGCAGCAGCCGGTCCATCGCCTTTTGCATCTTCTCGGAACGCTTCCAGGACTGAATGAAGAAGTACAGGCCGCCGCCGATGAAGCCGAAGATCGCCCACCACCAGGCGACGAAGAACTCCGACATCGCGATCACCGCCAGCGTCGGCGCCGGCAGGTCGGCGCCGAAGGAGGTGAACACATCCTTGAAGGCCGGCACCACGAAGATCATGATCACCGCCACGACGACGAAGGCGACCACCATCACCGCGATCGGGTAGGTCAGCGCGGACTTGATCTTGTTCTTGATCGCGACCGTCTTCTCCTGATAGATCGCCAGGCGATCCAGCAGGGCTTCGAGGATACCGCCCGCTTCGCCGGCCTCGACCAGGTTGCAGTACAGCGCATCGAAGTACATCGGATGCTTGCGGAAGGCCGATGACAGGCTGGTACCCGTCTCGACATCCTGACGGATGTCGTTGAGCAGCCGGGTCAGACGCGGGTTGGTGCTGCCGCGGGCGACGATGTCGAAGGACTGCAGCAGCGGCACGCCGGCGCGCATCATCGTCGCCAACTGGCGTGTGAAAACCGCGATGTCCTTCTGCTTGATGGCCTTGCCGCCGCTGACGCGGCGCTTCTTGACCTTGCTGACCAGGATGCCCTGGCGGCGCAGCTGGGCGCTGACCATCGCTTCGCCACCGGCACGGATCTCGCCGCGCACGATCTTGCCGTTGCGGTCCTTGCCTTCCCACTCGAATACGAAGTCCTTCACGCCCTTGGCGCTCGCGCTTGTCGCCATATCACCTCCTGGGGATTGCCTGCGGGGCCGCTGGCGGCCTGCTTGAGTTCGGGGTGCCGCGGCCCGGCTGCTGGCACTTATTCATTGGTTGCAGATAGCACTTCTTCGAGTGTCGTCACGCCGGCCCTGACCTTGACCAGGCCCGATTGGCGCAGGTCACGCACACCATCCGAGCGCGCCTGAGCGGCGATGTCCATCGCCGTGCCTTGCGACAGGATGATGCGCTGGATCGCCTCGCTCACCGGCATCACTTGGTAAAGGCCCACGCGGCCGCGATACCCGTTGTTGCAACTCGAACAGCCGACCGCGCGGTAAGGCTTCCAACTGCCGTCGAGGTCCTCTTCGGCGAAGCCGGCGCGCAGCAGCGCGTCGTGGGGATAGTCGGCCGGTGTCTTGCAGTTCTCGCACAGGCGGCGCGCCAGGCGCTGTGCGGTGATCAGCAGCACGCTGGAGGCGATGTTGAACGGCGCCACGCCCATATTGAGCAGGCGCGTCAGCGTGGTGGGCGCGTCGTTGGTGTGCAGCGTGCTCATCACCATATGGCCGGTCTGCGCCGCCTTGATGGCGATATCCGCCGTTTCCAGGTCGCGGATCTCGCCGACCATGATCACGTCCGGATCCTGGCGCAGGAAGGCCTTCAGCGCCGCAGCAAAGGTCAAGCCGGCCTTGTCGTTGACGTTGACCTGGTTGATGCCCGGCAGGTTGATTTCGGCTGGATCCTCGACAGTCGAGATATTGACGCCCGGCTGATTGAGGATGTTCAGGCAGGTATAGAGCGAAACCGTCTTGCCCGAGCCGGTCGGCCCGGTGACCAGAATCATGCCGTAGGGGCGGTGAATGCAGGCCAGCAGGCGCTCCTTCTCGATCTTCTCGTAGCCCAGGGCATCGATGCCGAGCTTGGCGGACGAGGGGTCGAGGATACGGATGACGATCTTCTCGCCGAACAGCGTGGGCAGCGTGCTGACACGGAAGTCGATCGCCTTGGCGCCGAACTTGAGCTTCATGCGCCCGTCCTGCGGCACGCGGCGCTCGGCGATGTCCATGCGCGAAATGACCTTGATGCGCGAGGCCAGCTTGTCCTTGATCGCCACCGGTGGCTGGGTGATTTCGCGCAACTCGCCGTCGATACGGAAGCGCACGCGGTAGTTGTACTCGTAGGGCTCGAAGTGCAGGTCGGACGCGCGCATATTGATCGCGTCGATGAGCATCTTCTGCAGGAAGCGCACCACCGGCGCGTCTTCCACCTCCGACATGTCGGCAGCTTCCTGCGTGGTGCCGGCATCCTCTTCGGCGATGTCGAAGTCGAAGTCGCCGCCGGCGATGGCCTCCAGCGCTTCGCTTGCATTGACGCCGCTGCCTGCCAGCAGCTTGGCGAGCTTGTCGTGCTCGACGATGACCCACTCCGGTGCTAGCTGGGTCGTGAACTTGATGCGCTCGACGACCTCCTGGTCGGTGGGGTCCGCCGCGCCGATGAACAGCCGGTTGCCCCGACGGCCGAGGGCCACGACCTGGTACTGCAGCGCCAGCTTGGCGTCGATGATGTTGGTCGGCAGGCGCTGCGTATCGAGCGCGTTGAGATCGAGCAGCGGCAGGGCCAGCGCGGTGGACAGGGTGTGGGCGAGGTCGACCGCCGAGATCGCGCCGGCCGCGACCGCCGTCGGCACGAAGCCGGTCTTTTTCTCCCTGGCCTGCCGCACCAAGTCCTCTGCGACCTTGGCCTGCAGCTTGCCAGCATTGACGAGCACGCGAGCCACGCCCGAAAGCGTGGATTGCGCTGGCTCGCTCAGAGAGTTGTCCACTTGCATAGATTCGACGGTACCGGCCATCCCGAGCGGCTCACCGATGCGCGCGCTGGCGGGGCATGATGGCCCAAGCATCCCACACTGTAAACCGAGGCCTACCCGGCCACCTGCGCGGTCCGTGGTACGGCGCACGAATGCTGCATCCGGTTACAGCAGGCTGATGCGTCTAGGCTGCACTCTGCTGCCTCGATCGCGGTCTGCCCTAGGTCTGTAAGCTCCGCAATATCCGGCTCGGCTAATATTCATGGGCGCCGGCCATCATTCTCGGCGCCGCCTGGACGGATGAGACGTGGAGATGGGGGTGAAGATGATGCGATTTGCGGTGATGGGCGGTCTGCTTGCGGCGGCCATGGGAGCCAATGCGCAGGGCCTTGGTGCAGCCGAGCTGGCGCGGGTCGAGGAAATCGTGCAGGGCAAGTGCTTTCTTTGCCACGGCGTCGACGGCGAGAGCTCTAGCCCGGTGTTCCCGCGGCTGGCAGGGCAGCACGCCGTCTACGTGGCGAGGCAGCTCGGCGACTACCAGTCAGGTCGGCGCAAGAGCACGACCATGCAGCCGATGGTTGAAGGGCTAACGGCGTCCGACTTCCAGTTGCTTGGACGCTACTTCGCCTCGCGCCCGGTACAGCCGCACGCGGTGGAGGATGCCGAATTGGCCCAGGTGGGCCGCTTCATCTTCCAGCGCGGCAATCCCTTCAGCGGTGTTGCCTCCTGCGCCAGCTGCCACGGCGCCCAGGGGCTCGGCAACGAGCATTTGCCCCGCCTGGCGGGGCAGCATGCCCAGTACATCGAGACGCAGCTGCGCCAGTTCAATAAGCGCGAGCGCAACAACGACAACGCGGTGATGCACAGCATCGCGAGCAAGCTCAGCGAACTGGAGATCAAGGCGGTTTCCGCCTATGCGAGCGGGCTGAACTGAGGAAAAGAAGAGGCGGCGCACTCTGGCGCCGCCTCGGGTTCTCTCTCAGCTCTCGCGCTCAAAGGCGCTCGGACTTTCGCCCGGTGTCGGGCAAGCCGCAGGGCTTGCCCTCGGTCCGGGCTCAGCCCAGCATGTCGTTCCAGATGTTCTGGGCCCATGACAGCGCGTAGCCGCCTTCCAGCTGGTTGGCTGCCGCAGAGACGCCGCCCGAGCCGGGAACGGTCTTGAAGGTCTTCTCGGCAGCGTCGTACTGGTGCACCGACGCCACATGCACCACGTCGCGGGCGGTGACGAAGCTGTAGCAGGTGTTCATCACCACCGGCGTGGCACTCACCGGTTCGCCCTTGAGCAACTGGATGATCGCTGCTGCGGCCACCTTGGCATGCTGGTTGGCCATGTGGCCCGACTTGGGCATGGCCGGCGCCGAGAAGGTGGCATCGCCCAGCACGTGAATGCCAGGCGCCGCGGTCGACTCCATCGTCAACCAGTTGACTCCAACCCAGCGGTTGTTCATGTTGACGAGTCCGGCCGACATGGCCAGATCGGCGGCGCGCTGCGGCGGAATCACGTTCAGCACATCAGCCTTGACATCCTCGAACTCGAGCTTGGCCAGCTTGCCGCCGTTGGCAACTTCCTTGAGTTCTGCGTTCGGCCGGTATTCCAGGAGGCCGTCATAGTGCTGCTTGAAGGCGCGCTCGAACAAGGCCTTCTTTGACTGGATCTCCGCATTGGCGTCGAGCACCAGCACCTTGGACTTCGGCTTGTGCTGCTTCAGATAGCTGGCCACCATGCAGGCGCGCTCGTAGGGGCCAGGGGGGCAGCGGTAGGGCACCTTGGGAATGCTCATCGCGAACACGCCACCATCCGGCATGGCTTCGAGCTGGCGGCGCAGGGCGACAGTCTGCGGGCCGGCCTTCCAGCTGTGCTGAACCTGGCCGGCATCGACGGCAGCCTTCAGTCCGCCGACTTGCTCGAACATGAAATCGATGCCGGGCGAGAGCACGAGGCGGTCGTAGCTCAGCTCACTACCATCGGCGAGGCGCACCCTCTTGCCTACAGCGTCGATGCGCGCCACCTCACCCTGGACTATCTTGACGCCCATGGCGCGCAGGCCGTCGTAGCCTCGCGTGATGTCGTTCATCTGCTTGTGCCCGCCTAGAACCAGGTTGGAGATCGGGCAGGAAACGAAGCTGGTGTTGCGCTCGACCAGGGTGACGTCCACATTGCCACCCCAGAGCTTCAGGTAGCGCGCTGCGGTCGCTCCGCCAAAGCCGCCGCCGATGATGAGCACGCGGCCGATGGAAGGTCCGCTGCCCAGGCTGGCGCAACCCGGCAGGCCGGCCGCTGCGAGCAGGGCGCCCGCCGCGAGAAGGTGACGGCGATTGAGTCCGGTTTCTTGTGTCATCGCTTGTCTCCTCACTTGGCGGCGGGTTGTGCGGCGAAGAAGCCAGCCACCAGACGAACCTGCTCGTCGGTGTAGCCCTTGCTGATCTGATGCATGATGGTCGCAGGGCGTGCGCCACTGCGGAACTCGTTCATGAGTTGGATGAGTTCGGCGGCAGGACGGCCTGCCAATGACTTCATCTCGCCCTTGGCGATGCCGTTGGTGCCATGGCAATTGGCGCAGGTGGCGGCGAGATTACGGGCCAGGTTGACATCCTGCGCCTGGGCGCCGGAGAAGCCGGCAAGCAGGGCCAGCGGTATCAGCAGTCTAGTCTTGATCATGAGGTCTCCTCTGTTGTGAGCGACGGATTACTGGGGCGCGGGTCGAACATTGCGCCGCCACGCGGGCGGCCGGCCAGACGCCATTCCTCTTCGGCTTGCGGCGCGCTGACTCCGCATCGCGGGTGCGTCGAGCCCACCCTGGACAGCAAGTATCCGGCGATGTCAGACGACTGCGCCCGCAGGGCTTTCCCCGGGTGCGCCGAGTATCGACGCGACCAAGCTTAGCAGCGCAGCACGCTCATGGGCAGGGTCGAACTGTGTTGCCAACTGGGTACATTCGCTTTGAAGCTGATCAAGGTAGGCCGGCTCGTCTCGTGCTCGGCTGATCGCGCGGGCAAGTTCTTGCGCATCGTCGCAGGCGACATAGCCCGCATAGTGCTCACCCAGCAGCCCGACATTGCCGGCAATGTGCGATGCGATCACTGGCGTGCCGCTACGGATCGCCTCCACGATCACCGTGGCGCCACCCTCCAGGCGGCTCGGATGCACGAGCACATGCGCCGCTTGTATGCGCGCCCGCGCCCGCTCGTGAGGCAGCGGTCCAAGCCAGCGGTAGCTCGGGCAATCTTGGGCGAGTGCTCTGGCTTCGGCGCCGAGTGCCGGGTCCAGCGCCGCGCCGATGTGGTCGAAGAGGATGTCCTTGCGATGCTGCAGCAGGCGGACTGCGTCGAAGTAGGTGCGCGGCGACTTCTCGGCGCGCAGATGACCCGCCATAAGCACACGCAGATGGCGCGAAGTCTTGCGACGAGTCTGTCGCTCGGGGCAGGACGGCAGGCAAAGCGTTGTCTTGCTGCGAACATCTTCTGGCAGGGCAGCGAGGGCGCAGCGGTTCAGCACGATGAGCCGATCGGCCAAGTTGATCGACTGCTGCATCGCAGCGTCGGCGTTGCTCTGACCATAGAGGTCGGTGCCGGTCAGCGCGAGGACTAAGGGGCGGTCAGGATGGTGTGTGCGCCAGGCCTGCATCGACGCCGCGGACTTGAGGGCATGCAGCGCGATCATCAGCTGCTCGCTGCCCGCGACCCAGTGGTCGGTAATGTGCACCTGATACCGCGCTGATAGGAACTGAGCCCAGCGACGAGCTGTATGCCAGTTGCCTGAGTTGGCGCTGGCGAGGGTCGGCGTGACGATGACTAGTCGAGGGGAGGACACGAAGCCAGCTTAGCGGATTGCCACTGCGGGGCGTCGGTCAAGCACAAGCGCGCAGCAAGTGACGTGCGCGATGCGGATCGGTCAATAAGGAAAGTTGGTCGGGGTGAGAGGATTCGAACCTCCGGCCTCTACGTCCCGAACGTAGCGCTCTACCAGGCTAAGCTACACCCCGATTGCAGGCAGCGCTTGAAGAACTCAAGGGCCCGCGGATTCAGTCGTCTGGTTTTGGCTCAAAAAGAGCGTTCAACCGACTGAGCACAAAATTCTAGCAGAGCTTCGCGCCAAATAGAAGCGGGCAGCAAATCAATTGCTGCTCTAGCTCGTTCCGCTTCGGCGCGCGCCACAGTGCGCGTCGCATCCAGTGCGCCGGTGCGGCGCACGATGTCCACGATCTCGTTGAGGCGCTCGACCTCGCCGTGTTCGATCGCGTGCCGTATCAGGGCGCGCTCGGCGTCGCTACCGCGCTCCATCGCTACCAGCAGCGGTAGCGTGGGCTTGCCTTCGCGCAGATCGTCGCCGACGTTCTTGCCGAGCGCGGCGGGATCACCCTCGTAGTCGAGCACGTCGTCGATCAGCTGGAAGGCCGTGCCCAGTGCTCGACCATAGGTTGCGCAGGCCTCTTCGATCTCGCTGCCACTCCCGGCCAGCACCGCGCCGAGTCTCGCGCTGGCCTCGAAGAGCTTGGCTGTTTTGAAGCGGATGACGCGTAGATAGTTCTCGACGGTGATGTCGGGATCGTGCATGTTCATCAGCTGCAGCACCTCGCCCTCAGCGATCACGTTGGTCGCATCGGCCAGCACCTCGAGCACGCGCATCGCGTTCACCGAGACCATCATCTGGAAGGCGCGCGAATACAGGAAGTCTCCGACGAGCACGCTCGCAGCATTGCCGAACAGTGCATTGGCGGTCTTCTTGCCGCGACGCATTGACGACTCGTCGACCACATCGTCATGCAGCAATGTCGCCGTGTGGATGAACTCGACCACGGCTGCCAGCTCAAATCGCTCGGCCGAAGAGAAGCCGAGCGCGTTCGCGAAGAGCAGCACGAGCTTCGGGCGCATGCGCTTGCCGCCCGCATGGACGATGTATCCCGCGATCTGGTTGATGAGTGCGACTTCCGAGCTCAGGCGTTGGCCGATGACGGCGTCGACCTCGCGCATTTCTTCGGCCAGCTTGGCGAGCGCCTCGGCGACAGGGGAGGGGGACGAGGCGGAGGCAGCGTGCACACTCAGCTCACTTGTTGGAGAAGTGCTGATTATAGAAATAGGCATTCGCCTCCAGCCGAACGCAGGCTGCTGGTCATTGCAGGGCCGCTCGTCCGCCTGCATTGTTCCTGACTGCTTTGGGTCCGGCGTTGTATGTGCTATAGTTTCGGGCTCCGTGCGCTTGGGTGCATGGAGTTTTGCCTTGTGTCGTGGCTTTGCTGGCGCAGGGTTCGAGCATAGAAAGGGCTGATATGTACGCGGTCGTAAAAACCGGCGGCAAGCAATACAAAGTTGCTGCTGGCGAAAAGATCAAGGTAGAACAGATTGCTGCGGACGTTGGCCAAGAGATCGTGCTGGATCAAGTTCTCGCCGTGGGTAACGGCGCTGAGCTGAAGGTCGGCACTCCCTTGGTTGCTGGCGCAAGCGTCAAGGCCACTGTGGTGGCGCATGGCAAGCACGACAAGGTGCGCATCTTCAAGCTGCGTCGTCGCAAGCACTACAAGAAGAGTCAGGGTCATCGCCAGTGCTACACCGAGCTGTCCATCAGCGCGGTGAACGCCTAAGTCCTGCTTTCGCCAATAGTTCAAGGAGCTAATCCATGGCACAGAAAAAAGGCGGCGGTTCCACGCGGAACGGCCGCGACTCCAAGCCCAAAATGCTGGGCGTGAAGGTCTTCGGCGGTCAGACCGTCCCGGCCGGTTCCATCATCGTGCGTCAGCGCGGCACCCGTTTCCACGCTGGCACCAATGTCGGCATGGGCAAGGATCACACGCTGTTCGCATTGGTTGACGGCACGGTGTCCTTCACCACCAAGGGTGAGCAGAACCGTTCGACAGTGGTTGTCACCCCGGTCTGATCGTCATCACGACACATCACAGACCTGAATCGCCGACGGAGGGCAGCAGCCGACCGTCCGGCGAGACGAATGCAGCAAGCCCCGGTACGCCGGGGCTTTTGCTTTGCAGGCTGCGCCGGCGCAGGCCCCATGGGGCTGGCCGTGACTTACCATCGCCTATCCAGGCGCGAGCGCAGAGCGACAAGACATGAAGTTCGTAGACGAAGCCACCATCGACATCGTGGCCGGTAATGGCGGCGCCGGTTGCGCGAGCTTCCGGCGCGAGAAGTTCATCCCCTTTGGTGGCCCGGACGGAGGCGACGGTGGTCGCGGCGGCAGCGTCTATGCCGTCGCTGACCTCAACCTCAATACGCTGATCGATTACCGCTACGCACGGCGCCACGAGGCACGCAACGGCGAAGCGGGGCGTGGCTCCGACCAGTATGGCGCGGCGGCCGACGACATCGTGCTCCGCATGCCGGTCGGCACCATCGTGCGCGACCTCGAGACTGACACGGTCATCGCCGAATTGCTGGAGCCGGGCGTCAAGGTGCTGCTCGCCAAGGGTGGCGATGGCGGCTTCGGCAATCTGCACTTCAAGAGCAGTACGAACCGCGCGCCGCGGCAGAAGACTCCCGGCTGGCCCGGCGAGGCGAAGAAGCTCAAGCTGGAGCTGCGCGTGCTGGCCGATGTGGGCCTGCTTGGGCAGCCTAACGCCGGCAAGTCCACGCTGATCGCCGCGATTTCCAATGCGCGGCCCAAGATCGCCGACTACCCGTTCACGACGCTCCATCCCAACCTGGGGGTGGTGCGTGTCGCTCCTGAGAAGAGCTTTGTCGTCGCGGACATTCCCGGCCTGATTGAAGGCGCCGCGGAAGGCGCCGGTTTGGGGCACCAGTTCCTGCGCCATCTGCAGCGTACGCGGCTGCTCCTTCATGTGGTTGACCTGGCGCCCTTCGACCCGAATGTCGACCCGGTCGCCGAGGCCAAGGCCATCGTCAAGGAGCTGAAGAAGTACGACCAGTCGCTCTACGACAAGCCGCGTTGGCTGGTTCTCAACAAGCTGGACATGGTGCCGGCCGAGGAGCGAGCCGCGCGCGTGAAGGACTTCGTCAAGCGCTTCAAGTGGAAGGGGCCGGTGTTTGAGATCTCGGCGCTGACGCGCGAGGGCTGCCAGCCATTGATTCAGGCGATCTATGAGCATGTTGCCGCCGAACAGCGCCACCATGTGGAGCCGGATGTGCGCTTCTCGTCGGCCGATGGCGACGCACAGCAGGTCGAAGGCAAGAGCTGACAAGATCATGAGGGGTGTTCTCGAGGACGCACGACGCATCGTCGTCAAGGTCGGCTCCAGTCTGGTTACCGACGAGGGGCGCGGTGTCGATGCCGAGGCCATCGGCAACTGGTGCCGTCAGCTCGCCGCACTGGCAGCCGATGGTCGCCAGGTGGTGATGGTTTCCAGCGGCGCGATTGCCGAAGGCATGAAGCGGCTGGGCTGGGCCGTGCGGCCCAAGGAACTGCACGAACTGCAGGCTGCTGCGGCCGTCGGGCAGATGGGCCTGGTACAGATGTACGAGACCAAGCTGCGCGAGCATGGCATGCGCAGTGCACAGGTGCTGTTGACGCACGCCGACCTGGCCGACCGCGAGCGCTATCTCAACGCGCGCTCGACGCTGCTGACGCTGCTGCATCACGGCGTGCTGCCAGTGATCAATGAGAACGACACGGTCGTCAACGACGAGATCAAGTTCGGCGACAACGACACGCTGGGCGCGCTGGTCGCCAACCTGGTCGAGGCTGATGCGCTGGTGATCCTGACCGACCAGCGCGGCCTGTATTCCGCTGATCCGCGAAAGAACCCCGACGCACGTTTCATCGACGAAGCGATCGCCGGCACGCCCGAACTGGAAGCCATGGCCGGCGGTGCCGGCTCTTCCATCGGTCGCGGCGGCATGCTGACCAAGATCCTTGCTGCCAAGCGCGCGGCAGGCTCCGGTGCAAGCACAGTGATCGCCTGGGGACGTGAGCCTGACGTGCTGCTGCGCCTGGCGGCAGGCGAGTCCATTGGTACCGCGCTGCGCGCGAGCACTGCGAAGCTGGCGGCGCGCAAGCAGTGGATGGCCGATCATCTGCAGATGCGTGGTGCCGTCGTCGTCGATGCCGGCGCTGCGGCCAAGCTGCTCGACGAAGGCAAGAGCCTGTTGCCCATTGGCGTCCTCGAGGTCCAAGGCGAGTTCCACCGTGGTGACGTGATCGCCGTGCGCGATGCGACTGGTGGCGAGCTGGCTCGCGGCCTGACCAACTACTCCAGTGCTGAAGCGCGTCTGATCGCGCGCAAGCCCTCGAACGAGTTCGAGCGTGTGCTCGGCTATGCGGCCGAGCCCGAGCTGATCCACCGGGACAACCTGGTGCTCGCTTAAGCAAGTACCAAATCGCAGCGAAGCTCATGTCGCGCAGCGACGTGGTCTGGTGCGCAGACCTCATTTGCCCGAGCGAGTACGAGCTTCTAGCGAAGCCTTCCCAAACTACTGGCCGTCCGCTCCGCCGCTCGCCGGCTCGCCCTCCGGGGCGGGCCGGTCGTCGCCCTGCCGCAGCGGTCCGTCCATACGATGCTGCTGAGGCCGCATGCCGGCACGCAGATAACGGTTGTGCTGGTTCTGGCGCGGCAGGTAGCGCGCCAGCTCGGTCAGTGCCATCTGGTAGACGCCCCGCTTGAACTCGATCACCGACTCCAGCGGCACCCAGTACTCGCTCCAGCGCCAGGCATCGAATTCCGGATGGTCGGTGGCGCGCAGGTTCATGTCCGAGTCGCGCCCAATGAGCTGCAGCAGGAACCAGATCTGCTTCTGGCCTTTGTAGTGGCCGCGCGCGTCGCGGCGGATGAAGTGCTCGGGCACCTCATAGCGCAGCCAGTCACGAGTGCGCGCAATGATGCGCACATGTTCGGCGTGCAAGCCCACTTCCTCGTGGAGCTCGCGGTACATCGCCTGCTCGGGCGTCTCGCCGTGCTTGATGCCCCCTTGCGGGAACTGCCAGGAATGGGTGCGCAGGCGCTTGCCCCAGAACACCTCGTTCCTGTGGTTGAGCAGGATGATGCCGACGTTGGGGCGGAAGCCTTCACGGTCGAGCATAATCAACCTCGAATCTATAGTTGGATTGATTATTGCATTGGGGCCCCCGCCGGGTGGCACCCTCGCTAACCCTCAGGACGCCAGCCGCTCCGGCCAAGGTCGGATGCCGCGGTGTTCCGTTGCTCCTGCATTCCCATGAAAGCCAGCCAGTTCTTCATCTCCACGCTGAAAGAAGCCCCCGCCGACGCCGAAGTGGTCAGCCACAAGCTGATGATGCGTGCCGGCATGATCAAGCGCCTGGGCGCGGGCATCTACAACTACATGCCGATGGGCCTGCGCGTGATCCGCAAGGTGGAGGCCATCATCCGCGAGGAAATGAACCGCGCCGGCGCCGTCGAGCTGCTGATGCCTGTCGTGCAGCCGGCCGAGCTGTGGCAGGAGACCGGACGCTTCGAGAAGATGGGCCCCGAGCTGCTGCGGGTGAAGGACCGCCATGAGCGCGACTTCATCATCCAGCCGACCTCGGAAGAGGTGGTGACGGACATCGCGCGCCAGGAGCTGCGCTCCTACAAGCAGCTGCCGAAGAACTTTTATCACATCCAGACCAAGTTCCGCGACGAGCGCCGGCCGCGCTTTGGCGTGATGCGCGGCCGCGAGTTCACGATGAAGGACGCCTACTCCTTCGACCGCGATGAGGCCGGCGCGAGCAAGAGCTATCAGGCCATGTTCGAGGCCTACAAGCGCATCTTCGACCGCTTCGGCCTGGAGTACCGCGCGGTGGCTGCCGACACTGGCGCCATCGGCGGCGACCTGTCGCACGAGTTCCAGGTCATCGCCGACACCGGCGAGGACGCGATCGTCTACTGCCCGACCAGCGATTACGCGGCCAATATCGAGCTGGCCGAGGCGCTGTCGCTGCTGCCCAGCCGCGCTGCAGCCACGCAGGCGCTGACGAAGACGCCCACACCGGGCAAGAGCACCTGTGCCGATGTCGCCGAGTTGCTGGGCCTGCCGCTGCAGCAGACGGTGAAGTCGCTGGTGCTGGCCACCGACGAACTCGACGAACAGGGCGTGATCAAGAAGAGCACCGTCTGGCTGCTGCTGGTGCGCGGCGATCACGATCTCAACGAGGTCAAGGCCGGCAAGGTCGAGGGCCTGAAGGGCGGCTTCCGCTTCGCCACCGTCGCCGAGATCGAGGAGCACTTCGGCTGCAAGCCCGGCTACCTGGGTCCGATCGGCCTGAAGAAGCCGGTGAAGGTCGTTGCCGACCGCACCGTGGCGAACATGGCCGATTTCGTCTGCGGCGCCAACGAGGCTGACTTCCACATCACCGGCGTGAACTGGGGCCGCGACCTGCCGGAGCCCGATGTGGTGGCCGACATCCGCAATGTCGTCGTCGGCGATCCCTCGCCGGACGGCAAGGGCGTGCTCGCGATCCAGCGCGGCATCGAGGTTGGCCATGTGTTCTTCCTCGGCACCAAGTACTCCAAGTCCATGAATGCCACCTTCCTGGACGAGACCGGCAAGCCGCAGCTGATGCAGATGGGCTGCTACGGCATCGGCGTGACGCGCATCCTCGGCGCGGCCATCGAGCAGAACCATGACGAGCGCGGCATCATCTGGCCCGACAGCATCGCGCCGTTCACGCTGGCGATCTGCCCGATCGGCATGGACCGCAACGAAGAGGTCAAGGCCGCCGCGACCAAGCTCTACGAAGAGCTGCTCGCGCTGGGCGTGGATGTGCTGCTCGACGACCGCGGCGAGCGCCCCGGAGCGATGTTCGCCGACTGGGAGCTGATCGGCGTGCCGCACCGCGTGGTGCTGTCCGACCGCGGACTCAAGGAGGGTCAGGTCGAGTACCAGGGCCGCCGCGACAGCGCGGCCACCAAGCTGGCGCTGGCCGATGTGCTCGCCCATCTGAAGGGCAAGCTCGGGCTTTGAGCAGCGCAGGGATCGCCCGCCGCGCGCTGTTGCTGGCGGCCCTGGCGGCGCCAGTGCTGCCGGCGCGCGCCGGCAGGCAAATCGAGGAGCCGCTGGCCGATGCGGTGCGCTCGGCGCTATCGGCCGCGGTACGGCAGAGTGCGCCGCCCAAGCCGCGCTTCGACAGCACCGATGAGCGTCTGGCCTATCTGCGCTGGCTGGGCACGATGAGCGAGCGGCTCAAGTCGCGCATGTCGGAAGCGATCACGCGCATCGAGTTCCTGGAGACTGTCTGGTATGAGAGCAAGCGCGCCGGGCTGGAGCCCAGCCTGGTGTTGGGTCTGATCCAGGTGGAAAGCGGCTTTCGCAAGTACGCGATCAGCAGCGCCGGCGCGCGCGGCTATATGCAAGTGATGCCGTTCTGGGCCAAGCTGATCGGCGACGGCCATGCACCGCACCTCTTCCATATGCAGACCAATCTGCGCTTCGGCTGCGTGATCCTGCGCCACTATCTCGACATTGAGCGTGGCGACATGTTCATGGCACTGGGGCGCTACAACGGTAGTCGCGGCCGGCCCGAATATCCGAACGCGGTGTTCGCGAACCGTCGCAACTGGCTGATGCCGGGGGAGAGTTAGCCCACACCCAACGGCCTGCGGCCGCCCCCTCAAGGGGGCAAGCCCGTAGGGCTGGCGGAGCCGGACCCTCGGGCATCGCTCGGACAGCCCCGGGCGTACGCTTGCGGGGTGAGGCTCAGTTGCGCAGGCCTTCCCAGGCCTTGGGCGACGCGCCAGCGACACCGGCCAGTTCCAGCGCCCGCTCGGCGCTCTCGTTGACCAGTTCTTCGATGCTGCTGGGCCGGTGATAGAAGGCTGGCAGCGGCGGGAAGACGATCGCGCCCATCTCGGTGGCGGCCGTCATATTGCGCAGATGCGCCAGGTTCAGCGGTGTCTCGCGCACCATCAGCACCAGGCGGCGGCGCTCCTTGAGCGTCACGTCCGCGGCGCGGGTCAGCAGGTTGTCGCCGAAACCATGGGCGATCGCGGCGAGGCTCTTCATCGAGCAGGGCGCGACGATCATCGCCGCGGTGGCGAAGCTGCCGCTGGCCACGCAGGCGCCCACGTCGGCAGGCGAGTAGGCGGCGCTGGCCTCGTGCTCGAAGGTCTGGCGATCGAGGCCCAGTTCGTGATGCACGTTGAGCACGCCGGCCGGCGTGACGATCAGATGCGTCTCGACCCCGAGCTCGCGCGAGCGACGCAGCAGGCGCAGCGCATAGGCCGCGCCGGTGGCGCCGGTGACGCCGACGACGAGGCGCTGCCGGCTGCTCGCGCTCATTCTCAGGCGGCGAGCAGCTGCTGCAGCTCGCCCGACTCGTACATCTCCATCATGATGTCCGAGCCGCCGACGAACTCACCGTTGACGTAGAGCTGGGGGATGGTCGGCCAGTTGGCGTAGTCCTTGATGCCCTGGCGGACAGCCTCGTCCTCCAGCACATTGAAGGTCTTCAGGTCAGTGACGCCGCAGGCCTTCAGGATCTGCACGGCGCGGCCGGAGAAGCCGCACATCGGGAACTGGGCCGTGCCCTTCATGAACAGCATGACGCGGTTGCCTTTGACCATATCGTCGATGCGCTGCTGGACTTCGTTCATATCGGTTTGCCTGGCTGAGGAATGCACTGCGGAAGGGGGCGCGACGCGTGTCTGCGTCGCAAGTGCGCATTATCGGCGAGGCCCGGCAACCATCCCGATGTGGGTCTATTGCGCGAACTGGCAGCAGAGGCTGGAGCGTTCAGTAGCTGTAGCTCAGTCCGAAGTGCAGCACCGGACGCAGGCGCAGCTCCATCAGCGTGTCTTCCAGTGTGGGCTGCAGTGCATTGCGGCCCAGGCGCAGGCCCAGGTCGGCGCTGAATCCCCAGCCGCCGCGCAGCGACTGACCGGTATAGCCGATGCCCAGATAGGCGGAACTCTGGTTCGGTTCCTGCTCGCCGCCCAGCCCCCCGAGGCTCAGCTGGCGCTGCCCGAAGCTCAGCGCCTGATGGCGCGCCAGCGAGCTGTTGCCCAGCGCCAGGCCGCCACTGCTCTGCGCCAGTGAGGCCGCGCCCAGCATCACGCCGCCGGTGGCGCGCAGGCCGCCACGCACGTTCTGGCCGAGACCGGAGCTGGTGAGGTAGTAGTCGCCGAGAACATTGGCGCTCAGCAAGCGTGAACCGGCGCTGCGGTCCAGGCTGCTCAGCTGCACCCGCGCCTGCCAGCGCAGCTCGGCAGCATCGTCGGGGCTCAGCCTGATCCCTTCGGCCACGGCTGGCTTGGCCAGCGTGAGCAAGGCGGCCGAGAGCAGAGCGGTGGCCCCAAGCACGACAAGGCGCGGGGCGGCGGGGTGACGGCAGGCGAGGTGACGAGCGATGCGGACCATGACAAGCTCCTCGGGACAGCATGCCAGCCCGACGAGCCGGGCTGGCTGGTCCGATTGATACTACGCCTGCAGCGCCGCCATGGCGCAAGGATGTGTAAGAGAAACGACGCGCTGTTGGGGCTTTCTAGGCGCCTGCCCGTCCATTCGTGGGGCCTGGCCAGCGCCCACCGCTGACACGCGGCTGGCCGCCCAGATCAAGGCGACAGGCGATGTCCGTGAAACCTGCCACGGCCAGCGCCTGTGCCACCGGCTCGGCCTGGTCGTAGCCATGCTCCAGCAGCAGCCAGCCGCCAGCGCGCAGATGCGCCGGCGCACCGTCGATCAGCGTTTGCAGCGCGGACAAACCGTTACCTTCCGGGGTCAGGGCTTGCCGGGGTTCGTGGCGAAGCGCCGGCAGGTGCGGGTCGTCGCCGGCGATATAGGGCGGGTTGCTGACGATCAGGTCGAAGCACCGGCCGGCCAGCGGCTCCCACCAGCTGCCCTGGTGGAAATGCACCGCCAGCCCGAGCCGTTGGGCATTGGCGCGCGCCACCGCCAGCGCGCCTTCGTTGAGGTCCAGCGCCTCGAGCTGCGCGGCTGGGTGGCGCTGCTTGATCGCCAGCGCGATCGCGCCGCTGCCGGTGCCGAGGTCGATCACCGCCGGCTGGGGCAGCCCGCTGGCGGCCAGCAGCTCCAGCGCCCAGTCCACCAGCGTCTCGGTATCGGGGCGCGGTACCAGCGTGTGTTCGTTGACCTGCAGCGTCAGGCCGTGGAATTCCTTCTCGCCGAGCAGGTAGGCGATCGGCACCGCGTCGCGCCGCTGCGCGATCCAGGCGGCGAAGCGCTGCGCCTGCTCCGGCGTCAGTGGCGCTTCGTCGTGGATCATCAGCCAGCTGCGCGATTGACCCAGCAGCGCGCCGAGCAGCAGCTGCGCATCGAGCCGGTCCACGCCCTGGGCGCGGGCATGGGCCATCGCCGTGCCGACATCGGCCGGCAGCGCCGCGGCTCCCGAATCGCTCATCAGCGGCCTTCCAGCGTGGCCAGCTGCTCGGCCGCCTGTGCGGCCTGCAGGGCCTGGATCACGTCGCCGAGATCGCCGTCCATGATCGCGCCGAGCTTGTAGAGCGTCAGGTTGATGCGGTGATCGGTGAGCCGGCCCTGCGGGAAGTTGTAGGTGCGGATGCGGTCGCTGCGGTCGCCGCTGCCGATCAGGCTCTTGCGCTGTGCGGCCTCCTTGGCGGCGCGCTCGTTCTTGTCCTTGTCTCGCAGTCGCGCGGCCAGCACGGCCATGGCCTTGGCCTTGTTGCGGTGCTGGCTGCGGTCGTCCTGGCACTCGGCGACCAGGCCGGTGGGCAGGTGGGTGATACGGATCGCCGAGTCGGTCTTGTTGACGTGCTGGCCGCCGGCACCGCTGGCGCGGAAGGTGTCGATGCGCAGTTCGGCCGGGTTGAGCTGGATCTCCTCGGCCTCGTCGGGCTCGGGCATCACCGCCACGGTGCAGGCGCTGGTGTGGATGCGGCCTTGGCTCTCGGTGGCCGGCACGCGCTGCACGCGGTGACCGCCGGACTCGAACTTGAGCAGGCCATAGACCTTGTCGCCCTCGATGCGCAGCACCAGTTCCTTGTAGCCGCCGAGGTCCGACTCGTTGGCCGAGAGGATCTCGGTCTTCCATCCCTGGCTCTCGGCGAAGCGCATGTACATGCGCGCCAGATCGCCGGCGAACAGTGCCGACTCGTCGCCGCCGGTGCCGGCGCGGATTTCCAGGAAGGCTGGGCGCTCGTCGTCGGGATCCTTGGGCAGCAGCGCCAGCTGCAGCTCCTCGTGCAGGCGGGCGATGTCGGCCTCGGCGGCGGCGATCTCCTCGCGGGCCATCTCGGCCATCTCCGGGTCGGCGAGCAGCTCTCGCGCCGCGGCCAGGTCGGCCTCGCGCTGCTGGTAGCGGCGGTAGCGCTCGACCAGACCGGAGACCTCGGACTGTTCCTTGGTCAGCGCTCGATAACGCTTCATGTCCGCGGCGACTTGGCCGTCGGCCAGTGTGGTGTCCAGCTCGGCCAGGCGCAGGGCGAGGCGTTCGAATTGCTGGCGCAGCGAGTCTTTCATGCAGGCGGTCCGGTGAGCAGGAACGGGGCGGCAGCAGATGGCGCGCCGCGCGGCAGGGCTGGGATGCCGTCGTCGCTAATGCTCGGCCGGATCGCGGGGACTGTTGCGCAGGAACAGGCGCGAGACCGTCTGCGCCAGCTGCACGCGCTGTTCGCCGTCGGCGGCATGCAACTCGGCCAGCGCGCCGTGCAACATTTTCTGTGTCAGGCCCTTGGCCAATGCCTCGAGCGCGGTGTCCAGGTCCTCGCCACGGGCGAGCAGCTTGCGGGCGCGGGCGATCTCGTGCTCGCGCCAATCCTCGGCCTGGGCATGCAAGGCCTGGATCAGCGGCACGGTGTGGCGCTGGCCCAGCCAGTGCACGAAGCTCTGCACACCCGCCTCGACGATGGCCTCGGCCTGCTGCACCGCGGCCTGGCGCTTTTCGCCGGCGGTCTGCACCAGCGCCGAGAGGTCGTCGACGGTGTAGAGGTAGACATCGTCGAGCTGCGCGACCTCGGGCTCGATATCGCGCGGCACCGCCAGGTCGACCATGAACATGGGGCGGTGGCGGCGGGTCTTCAGCGCGCGCTCCACCGCGCCCAGGCCGATCAGCGGCAGGCTGGAGGCGGTGCAGGACACGACGGCATCGAACTCATGCAGGCGCTGCGGCAGGTCGGACAGGCGGATCGCCTCGGCGCCGAGGCGCCCGGCCAGCTTCTCGCCGCGCTCCAGCGTGCGGTTGGCCACCGCCATGTGCCTGGGCGTCTTGGCGGCGAAGTGCGTGGCGACCAGCTCGATCATCTCGCCGGCACCGACGAACAGCACCTTGATGGTGGCAAGATCCTCGAACAGCTGCGCGGCCAGGCGCACCGAGGCCGCAGCCATGCTGATCGAATGCGCGCCGATCTCGGTGGAGCTGCGTACTTCCTTGGCGACCGAGAAGCTGCGCTGGAAGAGCTGATGCAGCGTGGTGCCCAGCGTGCCGGCGTGGCCGGCCTGCTGCACCGCCTGTTTCATCTGGCCGAGGATCTGCGGTTCGCCCAGCACCATCGAGTCGAGGCCGCTGGCCACGCGGAAGGCATGGCGCGCTGCGGCGCCGCCCTCCAGCACATAGGCATGGTCGAGCAGCGCGCTGCTGCCAACGCCGCCGACCTCGGCCAACCAGTCCACCGCGGGCTGCACGAGGGCAGGGCTGCCGGCCACATAGAGCTCGGTGCGGTTGCAGGTCGAGAGGATCGCCGCTTCCGGCAGGGCCGGGTCGCGCTTGGGCAGGCGGGTCTGCACTTGCTGGCGGAAGCCCAGCAGGGTCGGTGCCAGCTGCTCGAGCGAGAACGCGAAACGACCACGCAGGTCCACCGGCGCGGAGTTGTGGTTCAGACCGAGGGCGAACACAGACATAAGCGAATTATAAAATTTGCTGATGAGCCCTCTGGACGCACTGTGGCACCTCGTCAACCTGTTCGCACCCGCGTGGGTGGTCGCCGCGCTGATGGCCATGGGGCTCAAGCTGCTGTGGCGGCGTGAGCTGAAGAGCCTGCCCTGGAAGCGCTTGGCCCTGTGGGGAGGCCTGGGTGGATGCCTGGGCGTCGTCGCCGCGCTGGCCCTGCTGGGCCGGGACGGCAAGATGGCTGGCTACGGCCTGATGATTGTGGCCATCGCGCTGCCCCAGTGGGGCCTGACGCTCAGGCGTTGAGCGAGGTTGCCTCGGCTCCTTCCGTCACCGGCACCTCAGCGCGTAGCGAGTGCGCGAAGGCCTGTGTGATCGTCACGTCGATCAGCTGGTTCATCAGCCGCGGATGACCCTTGAAGTTGACGATGCGGTTGCACTCGGTGCGCCCCATCAGTTCGCTAGCATCCTTGCGCGCATTGCCGGTGACGAGGATCTTCTGCGTCGTGCCGACCAGGGTCTCGCTGATGCGGATCGCGTTGGCCTCGATCGCCGCCTGCAGCTGCTGCAGGCGGTTGACCTTGGTCTCGTAGGGCGTCGTGTCTTCCAGGTTCGCCGCTGGCGTGCCGGGGCGCGGGCTGAAGATGAAGCTGAAGGAGGCGTCGAAGCCCACGTCCTCGACCAGCTTCATCAGCTTGGCGTGGTCGTCCTCGGTCTCTCCCGGGAAGCCAACGATGAAGTCGCTGGCGATGCGGATGTCGGGACGGATCGCGCGCAGCTTGCGGATGATGCTCTTGAATTCCAGCGCGGTGTAGCCGCGCTTCATCGCCATCAAGATGCGGTCGCTGCCATGCTGCACCGGCAGGTGCAGATGATTCACCAACTGCGGCACCTTGCCGTATGCCTCGATCAGCCGCGGGCTGAACTCGTTCGGATGGCTGGTGGTGAAGCGCAGACGGCGGATGCCGGGGATCTCGGCCGCGTACTCGAGCAGCAGCGCGAGGTCGGCGTACTCGCTGGTGTCGCCCATCCTGCCGCGGTAGGCATTGACGTTCTGGCCCAGCAGGTTGATCTCCATGACGCCCTGGTCCGCAAGGCCGGCGATCTCGGTCAGCACGTCCTCGAAGGGGCGCGAGACTTCGTCGCCGCGCGTATAGGGCACCACGCAGTAGCTGCAGTACTTGGAGCAGCCTTCCATGATGGAGACAAAGGCGCTGGCGCCTTCCACCTTGGCCGGCGGCAGATTGTCGAACTTCTCGATCTCCGGGAAGCTGATGTCCACCTGCGGGCGGCGTTGCTCCTGGCGCGCGGCCAGCATCTGCGGCAGGCGGTGCAGGGTCTGCGGGCCGAACACCACGTCCACATAGGGCGCGCGCTCGATGATGGCGGCGCCTTCTTGAGAGGCCACGCAACCGCCAACGCCGATCAGCACGCCCTTTTCCTTCAGGTGCTTGACGCGGCCTAGGTCGGAGAACACCTTCTCCTGCGCTTTCTCGCGCACCGAGCAGGTATTGAAGAGGATCAGGTCGGCTGCTTCCGGGTCGTCGGTCTTTTCGTAACCCTGGGCAGCGCCCAGTACATCGGCCATCTTGTCCGAGTCGTACTCGTTCATCTGGCAGCCGAAGGTCTTGATGTAAACCTTCTTCATTTGGGCCTCGTTACTGCTCATCTCGGTCTCCGTCGCGGTCAGCGCTTTAGCCAGGTCTGCGTGCCGGCATCGAAGGCCCAAGTGGCTGCTTCCTGCGCGGTCCGGGGCCAGGTCTTGTTGGCCAGTTCGGCAGCGTTGAGCACCCACACGTCCAGCAGCATGCCGCTCACAGCTTCCACCGTGTAATGCACGGACAGCTTCTGTCCGGCGATGCTGGCGGGTGTGAGCAAGATGTTGTTGTCGCTACGAATGCGAGCGCCGGGCGCGAGCTTGGCGGCGCGGCCATTCAGCGTGGCATCGGGTGTCTGCAGGACGACCAGTTCGCCACGCAGTGCATGGGCTGGGAACTGGCGGTGCACCTGGGCTTCAGCAGAGATGCAGACCGTGGCAGCCGCAAAGGCGGCGAGGGTGGAGGCACAGCGGTACATGGTATGTGTCCAGTGGCTGCGTTGATGAAGTCGAGCAAGCAAGCGGCGGGCTAATGCAAAACGGCCCGAGCAGTGCTCGGGCCGTCGGCTTCTTGTTCTGGTGGCGCTTCAGGGATTCGAACCCCGGACCTGCGGATTATGATTCCGTCGCTCTAACCGACTGAGCTAAAGCGCCTAAGAGCCTGCCATTATAGCCACAGATTTCGGAGACAATGCAAGCCCTGCGTTCGGCGCGATGAATCCACCTGCGGTGCTGTCAGTCTGTGTCACTGGCGGCTCCACTTCACGAGTCCCTGATGTTCAGTTTCTTCAAGAAGAAGTTTGGCGGTGGCGCGACGCCCGCTGCGCAGCCGGCAGCTGAGGCGCCCGCCGCCGATGCTCCGGCTGCGCAAGACCTGACCCCGGCCGCCCCGTCGTCGGCCGAGGCGCTGCCTGTTGCTGCCGCGCCGGAAGCGCCGCAACGCAAGAGCTGGCTGGACAAGTTGCGCCAGGGTCTGCGCAAGACCGGCTCGAGCATCGCCCAGGTTTTCACCGGCACGCAGATCGATGACGATCTATACGAAGAGCTGGAGGCCGCGCTGCTGATGGCTGATGCTGGCGTGAAGGCGACCGAGTTTCTGCTCGAAGACTTGAAGCGTCGCGTCAAGGAAGCCAAGGCCACCGATCCGGCTGCCGTTCGCGGCCTGCTCGTCGAGGCGCTGAGCGATCTGCTGCGCCCGCTGGAGAAGTCGCTGGTCGTCGGCGAGCACAGCCCCACGGTGATGATGGTGGTGGGCGTCAACGGCGCCGGCAAGACCACCAGCATCGGCAAGCTGACCCGCCACCTCGCCGATGCAGATCAGAAGGTGTTGCTCGCTGCGGCCGACACCTTCCGTGCTGCGGCGCGTGAGCAGTTGCATGTCTGGGCCGACCGCAACCGCGTGGAGATCGTCAGCCAGGAGGGTGGCGACCCCTCCGCGGTGACCTTCGATGCTGTGGTCGCCGGTCGCGCGCGTGGCTGTGACGTGGTGATCGCTGATACCGCCGGCCGTCTGCCCACGCAGCTCCATCTGATGGAGGAGCTCAAGAAGATCAAGCGCGTCATCGCCAAGGCCCAGGAGGGCGCGCCGCATGAGGTGCTGCTGGTCGTGGATGGCAACACCGGCCAGAACGCACTGGCGCAGGTGAAGGCCTTCGACGATGCGCTGGGCCTGACTGGTCTCGTCGTTACCAAGCTCGATGGCACCGCCAAGGGCGGCGTGCTCGCGGCGATCGCGCGCGAGCGGGCCATTCCCGTCTACTTCATCGGCGTTGGCGAGAAGCTCGAAGACCTGCAGACCTTCAGCGCGCGCGAGTTCGCGCAGGCGCTGCTTGAATGATGCTGATTCATTGATCGAGCGAAGCTCGACGATCCGGCTCTGCCGGGCCGCCGATGCAGCAAGGCCCAGAGGCCTTGCCCCTCGTCAGTCACAAACCATCCTCAGGACGGTTTGAGTCCAGGCTCGGCCCCCTTGAGAGGGCGCGCGCAGCGCGTAGGGGTTGGGCTACTTCAAGCCCGGCGGCATCATCCCGCCCAGGCCCTTCATGCCGCCCATCTTCTTCATCATCTTCATCAGGCCGCCGCCCTTCATCTTCTTCATCATCCCCTGCATCTGCTCGAACTGATTGAGCAGGCGGTTGACGTCCTGGATCTGCACGCCAGCGCCGCTGGCGATGCGGCGCTTGCGGCTGGCCTTGCTCTTGCCGTCGAGCAGCAGCGCGGGGTTGGCGCGCTCCTTGGCGCTCATCGCGTTGAGGATGCCTTCCATGCGCTTCATGTCGCGCTCGGCCTTGTCCATATCGGCCTGGCCGGCCTTGGCGGTCATCTGCGTCGGGAGCTTGTCCATCAGGCTGGACAGGCCGCCCATCTTCTTCATCTGCGAGATCTGCGCGAGGAAGTCGTTCAGGTCGAAGCCGTCGCCGCTCTTGAGCTTGTTGGCCAGCTTCTCGGCGGCCGCGAGGTCCACGCCCTTGGTGACCTCCTCGACCAGCGCGACGATGTCGCCCATGCCCAGCACGCGGCCGGCATGGCGTTCGGCGTCGAAGACTTCCAGGCCGTCGATCTTTTCGGACACGCCGGCGAACTTGATCGGCGCGCCGGTGACCTGGCGCACCGACAGCGCCGCGCCGCCGCGCGAGTCGCCGTCCAGCTTGGTCAGCACCACGCCGGTCAGCGGCAGTGCGTCCTTGAAGGCCTTGGCGGTGTTGACGGCGTCCTGGCCCTGCATCGCGTCGACGACGAACAGCGTCTCGACCGGATTCAGCACCGCATGCAGGTCCTTGATCTCGGCCATCAGCGCTTCGTCGATGGCCAGGCGGCCGGCGGTGTCGACCAGCAGCACATCGAAGTAATGGCGCTTGGCGTAGTCGATCGCGGCCAGCGCGATGTCGTGCGGCTTCTGCTCCGGTGCGGACGGGAACCACTCGGCGCCGGCCTGCTTGCTGACCGTCTTGAGCTGCTCGATCGCCGCGGGGCGGTAGACGTCAGCCGAGACGGTGAGTACCTTCTTCTTGCGCTTTTCGATCAGGTGCTTGGCCAGCTTGCCGGTGGTCGTGGTCTTGCCGGCGCCCTGCAGGCCGGCCATCAGGATCACCGCCGGCGGCTGCGCAGCCAGATTGATGTCGGACACGCCCTCGCCCATGGTGGCAGCGAGTTCCTTGTGCACCACCGAGACCAGCACCTGGCCGGGGTTCAGCGAGCCGACCACCTCCTGGCCCAGCGCCTTTTCCTTGACGCGGGCGATGAAGTCGCGCACCACGGGCAGGGCCACGTCCGCTTCGAGCAAGGCCATGCGCACCTCGCGCAGCATGTCTTGCACATTGCTTTCGGTGATGCGGGCCTGGCCGCGCATCGTCTTGACGAGCTGGCTCAGGCGGTCGGTCAGGGTGGAGGCCATAAATAGGCACGCCGACTGAAAAGGCCGGTCGCGCAAAAGTACACTTTGGCCATGAGTTTATCGTTCGCCACTCCCGGTGCTGCCGGTGCGCTGCTGGCCCTCGCCAGTCTGGCCGCGTTGCTGGCCTATGGCGGTGCGGCTGCCGTCGCGAGCGATACCCGTGGCACCGTGCCAGCCGAGGGCGGCTCGGGCGGCCGGCGTGTCGTGCAGTTGCTGCTGGTGCTGGGTTGGCTTGCGCATCTGTTCGCACTCATCGTCGACATAGCCGGCCTGGGCATCGAGCCGCGCAGCGCGCGGTTCGGTTTTGCGCCGGCGCTGTCGATGACGCTCTGGTTGGTGATCGCGGTTTATCTGATCGAGAGCCGGCTGGTGCCCTTGCCCGGCGTGCGGCGTGTGCTTGCCGTGCTGGCCGCGTTGGGCGTGGCTCTGGCCTGGGGCTTCCCTGGCGAGGCAAGGCCGCAGGCCGCATCGCCCTGGGCCCCGCTGCACTGGGCGTTGGGACTGGCTTCCTATGGGTTGTTCGGCGTGGCCGTGCTGCACGCGGCCATGCTCAATCGCGCCGAGCGGCTGCTGCGCCAGAAGAAGCCGCCGACCACGCTGGGCATGCCTTTGCTCCGGCTGGAACGCCTGACTTTCCAGTTCGTTGCCGCCGGCGTGGTGGTGCTGTCGCTGGCGCTGCTGCTCGGCTGGTGGTTCACGCCACAGTGGCGCTGGGATCACAAGACCCTGCTGTCGGTGCTGGGCTGGGTGGTGCTGACCGGCCTGGTCACCGGTCGGCGCGTGTTCGGCTGGCGCGGCCGGCGCGCGACGCGCTGGCTGTACTTCGGCGCTGCCTTGCTGCTGCTGGCGTATGCCGGATCGCGCTTCGTGATCGAGGTGCTGTTACAACGCAGCGCCGGCTACTGACTCGAGCCCAGGCTCCCATGAAATTCCTTCTGCTGATCCTCGGGCTGGGACTGGTGGCCTTGCTGCTGGGCTTCAAGAGCGCGCGCCCGCGCATGCCGCGTGGCAAGACCGAAATGCCAGGGGCTGAGGCAGCGAAGCCGGGGGCCCAGGAGATCGTCGCTTGCGCTGAGTGCGGGCTGCATCTGCCGGTGGACGAGGCCCTGCCGGGCCGCGGGGGCTACTTCTGCAGCGCTGCGCACCGCACCGCACACGAGGCCAGACATCCCTCATGAGCGGACCCTTCCGTCCCGACGCGCAGCGCAGGGCGCGCGCCGAGACCGGCGACAGTGGCTTGTCCTGGTTCGGGCCCAGCCGCCTGGACGAGGGTGACGAGGTCGCGTGGGGGCCTGCCGCCTCCGCTCCGAGCGCCAACGAAGACTCGCAGTTCTTCTTCTCCAAGCCGCAGCGGCGCTCGACGAGCCGCGGTGGGGCCTTTCAGCGCCTGTACCGTGCTTTCCTCGCCGCGCGCTCGGCCCTCGGCCTGATCCTTTTGGCCATGCAGACCATCGCCAGCCTGATGGGCGTGGCGACGCCGCGCTGGGCGCTGCCCCTGTCCGCGCTGTATGCCGTGGCGGCACTGGCTATGTGGCTGCTGCCGGCCCTGCACCGCGATGCCTCGGCGCACGCGATGGCGCGGCTGAGCAGTCCCCAATGGCTGGCCACCATAGGCCTGGACCTGCTTGTCTTCGGCGGCCTGCATGCGCTGGACGGCAGCGGCAGCGTCAGCTATAGCGCGCTTTTCGTGCTGCCGGTGCTGATGGCCGGGGTTCTGACACCGCGGCTGCAGGTGCTGGCGACTGCGGCGATGGCTGCGCTGGGCCTGCTGGGCGTGGCGTGGTGGGCGGTGCTGGGCGGCGCCGATCCGGGCCTGAGGCTCACGCAGGCTGGTTTGGCCGGAAGCGGGCTGTTTGTCATCGGCTTGCTGGCGAGTGAACTGGCGAGCCGGCTGGCCGGAGAGGAGCGCGCGGCGCGCGGCAGCCTGGAACTGGCGCGCCAGCAGGCACAGCTGAGCCAGCTGGTGATCGACGAGATGCAGGAGGGCGTGCTGGTCGTCGACCGGCGTGGCCGCGTGCGTGCAGCCAACCCCGCGGCGCGGGCGCTGCTGGCCGGTGCTGGCGGCACCCCGGCCCGTCGGGCGCCCTTCCAGCTTCGCGGCGTGCCGGCTTGGGCATCACTGGTACAGGCCGTCGAGCGTGCCTTCGGCGAGCGGGGCTGGCCGGAGGAGGGCCGCGACGTGCAGCTCGATTTCGGGGGCGGGCTGCAGCGCGCGCTGCGGCTGCGCATGCGCTTCACCCGCCAGCGAGAGCCGCAGGCGAGCGAGGATCTGTGCGTGCTCTTCATCGAGGACCTGCGCACCGTGCAGGCGCGCACGCGGCAGGAGAAGCTGGCGGCGATGGGGCGTATCTCGGCCGGTATCGCGCACGAGATCCGCAATCCGCTGGCGGCCATCGACCAGGCCAACGCGCTGCTCGCCGAGGATTGCGCCTCGGCGCCGCAGCGGCGGCTCACCGAGATGGTGGCCTCCAATGTGCAGCGATTGAAGCGCATCGTCGACGATGTGATGGAGGTGGCGCCCGGCATTGCGCCGCAACCGGTGCCTCTCGATGCGACGGCGCTGGTCGCCGAAGCCTGCGCTGACTGGGCGCAGACCAACAAGCTGCCCGGCGGCGCCGACAGCCCCCTGCTTTGCAGTCTGCCGCCGCAGCCGCTGGTGCTGCTGTTCGATACCGAACATCTGCGACGCGTGCTGGTCAATCTGCTCGACAACGCGCTACGCCATGCGGAGCCCGGCCCGGGCAGCGTGCGCGTGAGCCTGCAGGCGGTGTCGGAGCAGAGCGCCGAACTGGCGGTACTGAGCCGCGGCCCGGCGATCGCTCCCGAGGTCGAACGCCATCTGTTCGAGCCCTTCTTCTCGACGCGCAGCCGCGGTTCCGGGCTGGGTCTGTATATTTGCCGCGAGCTGTGCGAACGCTATGGTGGACGCATCGACTATCGCCGCCGCGACGATGCGGACCTGGCCGGCAACGAGTTCGTGCTCAGCCTGCGACGCATCCCGACCCCGCACAACACTGCGACATGACCGATCATTTCAGCCTCCTGGTCGTCGACGACGAGCCCGATCTGCGCACGCTCTATGAGCTGACCCTGCTGCGCGAGGGCTACGAGATGGATACCGCCGGCTCGGTGGAGGAGGCAATCGCGCATCTGCAGCAGCACGCCTACAGCGCGGTGATCACGGACATGCGACTGCCCGATGGCACGGGCCTGGATGTGCTGAACTGGCTGGAGCAGCAGGGTCGTGCGGAGAAGGCGCTCGTCATCACTGCCTACGGCTCGGCCGAGAACGCGGTGGAGGCACTCAAGGCGGGCGCCTACGACTACCTCACCAAGCCGGTGGACCTGCGGCAGTTCCGCAGCGTCGTCGCTTCGGCTCTGGGCCGCTTGCCGCCTCCGCAGACGGAGCCGGTGGCGCGCAACCCGCGCGGCGAGGCGCGCAGCGCGCGCACTCGGGCCAGCGACCGCGGCGGTTCCGGCGGCGTGGCGAGCGGCGCGCTCGGGCGTCTGGTCGGCGAGTCGGCGGCGATGCAGCAGGTGCGCGCACTGATCACCAAGGTGGCCAGGAGCATGGCTCCGGTGCTGCTGCACGGCGAGTCGGGCACCGGCAAGGAACTGGTCGCGCGCGCCATCCACGAGGTGAGTGCGCGTGCCGAGCAGCCCTTCATCGCGGTGAACTGCGGCGCGATTCCCGAGCAGCTGCTGGAGGCCGAGTTCTTCGGCTATCGCAAGGGCGCGTTCACCGGCGCGAACGAGGACCGCGAAGGCTTCTTCCAGGCCGCGCAGGGGGGCACGCTGTTCCTCGACGAGATCGGCGACCTGCCTCTGGCCATGCAGAGCAAGCTGTTGCGCGCCATTCAGGAGCGCTCGGTGCGTCCGGTGGGAGCGGTGGCCGAGGCGCCGGTGAACACGCGCATCGTCAGCGCCACGCACAAGGATCTGGCCGCCGAGGTGGCGGCCGGGCGTTTCCGCCAGGACCTGTTCTACCGGCTCAACGTGATCCAGATTCGCGTGCCGCCGCTGCGCGAGCGGCTGGAGGATCTGGCTGCGATCAGCGAGCGGGTGCTGCAGCGCATCGCGGAGGACGCCGGTGTCTCGCCGGCACCGCGGCTCACGCCGGCGGCGCTGAGCCAGATGCAGCGCTACGCCTTTCCCGGCAATGTGCGCGAGCTGGAGAACCTGCTGCATCGCGCGCTGGCACTTTCGGGAGGCGAGCAAATCGGCCCCGAGGATCTCGGGCTGCCCGAGGCCCTGCTGGACGATTCGCAGTTCGGCGCGCTCGACGTGCCGGAGGGGCCCAGCACGATCGCGCCCGCAGCGCAAGCTGCCGCTCAGCCTGCAGGCGACGCTGGTCAGGCCGAGCTGCCGGCGGACCTGGCCGTCTATCTGGACGAGGTGGAACGCAGCATCCTGCTGCGCGCGCTGGCACGCCATCGCTTCAATCGCACCGCGGCTGGCGCGGCGCTGGGGCTGTCGCTCCGACAGATGCGCTACCGCATGGCGCGCCTTGGCATCAGCGAGGACAGCGCGAGCTGATCGCGCCGGCAGGTCCGGCGAAGCTGTGACGCATTGTTTCCGCGCGTGACGCGCGCTGTCAGGGCTGGCGCACGGCCTGCAGCGCTGCGGTCTGGCAGGAGCTCAGCATTGATGCGGTCTGGCAGGCGATTTCGCGCTGTGGGCCGCGTGCTTTCTAGGCCCGGAATGCGCTGCACCGATGGCGTCGATGCACAACGCCGTTTCAAGGGCTGCAGGGCGAGCGTGGCGCGCTACTTACGGCCCGCGGGCTAGTGCTTTCCGTGCTCCGGGTCAATGGGGTTCGCACGCTATTGGTAGTGCTTGAAGGCCCTGAGGGCCCCAGATATAGTGTCCTTCCATGCTATCCTGCTGACCGAGCAAACAAGCCATGCGCTCTCACTTTGCCGCCTTCGTCGACTGCGTCGCAGCACCTGCTGCTGGCGCGCGGGGTGGCAGCGGTGAGGCGAAGGCGAGCGGGACCGATGCCGAGGTCCGCCGCTCGCCCAATTACCCCACTTTGCATGAGCGATTCCCGCGCACGCTCTGAGCGTGCCGGGTCTTGCTATTGCCGAGCGACACACAAGAACCCATCAGACGAGGAAACCTATGCAGAGCATCGCCGTCCAATCGCACGCGGAACCCTTGCCCGGTGCCCAGGCAGCCGAACCGACCGCCAAGCACTCCGCCTACGAGGCCTATCAGATCATCCGCCGCAATGGCGCGGTGGTGGCCTTCGAGCCGAGCAAGATCGCGGTGGCGCTGATGAAGGCCTTCCTCGCGGTGCACGGCACCACGGGTGCGGCGTCGGCGAGCGTGCGCGAGACGGTGGATGGCCTGACCGAGGCGGTGGTGCGTGCGTTGCTGCGCTCGCGTCCGAGCGGCGGCACCTTTCATATCGAGGATGTGCAGGATCAGGTCGAACTGGGCCTGATGCGCGGTGGCCATCACGAGGTGGCGCGCGCCTACGTGCTCTATCGCGAGCGCCGTGCGCAGGAGCGTCTGGCCAAGGGTGAGGCGGCGCAGGCCGCGGTGCAGGAAGCCGGCCTGATGGTCACCGACAAGGGTCAGCGCGTGCCGCTGGACCTCGCCAAGCTGTCGGCGCTGATCAGTTCCAGCTGCGAGGGCCTGGGCGCCGACGTGAAGCCCGAGCCCATCCTGGCGGAGACCAAGCGCAATCTGTACGACGGCGTGCCCATCGACGAGGTCTACAAGGCCGCCATCCTGGCCGCGCGCACCTTGATCGAGAAGGACCCGGCCTACACGCGCGCCACCGCCCGCCTGCTGATGCACACCATCCGCAAGGAGATCCTCGGCGAAGAGGTGACGCAGGCCGAGATGGTCACGCGCTACGCCGAGTACTTCCCTCAGTTCATCAAGAAGGGCGTGCAGGCCGAGCTGCTGGACGACAAGCTGCAGCAGTACGACCTGGCCAAGCTGGGCGCTGCGCTGAAGGCCGAGCGCGACCTGCAGTTCGACTATCTGGGCCTGCAGACGCTGTTCGACCGCTACTTCCTGCATGTGGACGGCACGCGCATCGAGATGCCGCAGGCCTTCTTCATGCGCGTGGCCATGGGCCTGGCGCTCAACGAGATCGACCGCGAGGCGCGCGCCATCGAGTTCTACGAGGTGCTGTCCAGCTTCGATTTCATGAGCTCGACGCCGACGCTGTTCAACTCCGGCACGCGCCGCTCGCAGCTGTCCAGCTGCTACCTGACCACGGTGTCCGACGACCTCGAAGGCATCTACGAGGCGCTGAAGGAGAACGCGCTGCTGTCCAAGTTCGCTGGCGGCCTGGGCAACGACTGGACCCCGGTGCGCGCGCTGGGCTCGCACATCAAGGGCACCAACGGCAAGAGCCAGGGCGTCGTGCCCTTCCTGAAGGTGGTCAACGACACCGCGGTGGCCGTCAACCAAGGCGGCAAGCGCAAGGGTGCGGTCTGCGCCTATCTGGAGAGCTGGCACCTGGACATCGAGGAGTTCCTCGAGCTGCGCAAGAACACTGGCGACGACCGCCGCCGAACGCACGACATGAACACCGCAAACTGGATTCCGGACCTGTTCATGCGCCGCGTGATCGAGGGTGGTGACTGGACGCTGTTCTCGCCGTCGAGCTGCCCGGACCTGCATGACAAGTTCGGCAAGGCCTTCGAGGAAGCCTATGTGGCCTACGAGGCCAAGGCCGACCGCGGCGAGATCAAGCCCTTCAAGCGCATGCAGGCCAAAGACCTGTGGCGCAAGATGCTGACCATGCTGTTCGAGACCGGCCATCCCTGGATCACCTTCAAGGATGCCTGCAATGTGCGCTCGCCGCAGCAGCATGTGGGCGTGGTGCATTCGTCCAACCTGTGCACCGAGATCACGCTGAACACCAACGACAACGAGATCGCGGTCTGCAACCTGGGCTCGGTGAACCTGGCCCAGCATCTGAAGGACGGCGGCATCGACCATGAGAAGCTGAAGAAGACGGTGTCGACGGCGATGCGCATGCTCGACAACGTCATCGACATCAACTACTACGCGGTCAAGAAGGCGCGCGATTCCAACTTGCGCCACCGTCCGGTGGGTCTGGGCGTGATGGGCTTCCAGGATGCGCTGTACCAGCTGCGCACGCCCTATGCGTCGCAAGCCGCGGTGGAGTTCGCCGATCGCTCGATGGAAGCCGTCTGCTACTACGCCTACTGGGCCTCGACCCAACTGGCCGAGGAGCGCGGTCGCTACTCCAGCTACCGCGGCTCGCTGTGGGACCGCGGCATCCTGCCTATCGATTCGCTGGACCTGCTGGCCGAGCAGCGCGGCGGCTACGTCGAGGTCGATCGCTCGACGACGATGGACTGGAACGCGCTGCGCCAGCGCATCGCCGCCCACGGCATGCGCAACAGCAACTGCGTGGCGATTGCGCCGACCGCGACGATTTCCAACATCATCGGCGTCGACGCATCGATCGAGCCCTGCTTCGGCAACCTGTCGGTGAAGTCCAACCTCTCCGGCGAGTTCACCGTGGTCAACGAGTACCTGGTGCGCGATCTGAAGAAGCTGGGCCTGTGGGACGACGTGATGGTCATGGACCTCAAGCACTTCGACGGCTCGCTGCGCCGCATCGACCGCGTGCCCGAGGAGCTCAAGGCCTTGTATGCGACGGCCTTCGAGGTGGAGCCGGTGTGGCTGGTGGAAGCCGCTGCGCGACGCCAGAAGTGGATCGACCAGGCGCAGAGCCTGAACATCTACATGGCCGGTGCTTCGGGCAAGAGGCTGGACGAGACCTACAAGCTGGCCTGGGAGCGCGGCCTGAAGACGACCTACTACCTGCGCACGATCGGCGCCACTCATGCCGAGAAGAGCACGGTGTCCAAGGCGGGACAGCTCAACGCAGTGTCGGCATCGGCACCGGTGATGGCATCGGCGCCGGCTGCAGTGGCAGCGGCAACGGAAGAGGCGGTGCCCGCCACCGACATCAAGTTCTGCTCCATCGACAACCCGGACTGCGAGGCTTGTCAGTAAGGCCGTGAGTGGGCGATGAGAAAGATGCTCATCGCCCGTTTGCCCCGTGTTCATCGGCTTGTCCGGCCGATGGGTCTGCACCGAAGGACGATGCCGAGGACTTTGTGCCTGATGCATTTCGATGCAACTCAGCAACAGCGCGATGCGCGCGCTGTCAAGAAGTCCTTGGTGTTTTCGACACAACACTCTGATAATTCGACTCGATAGGAAATCCACCATGCTGGTTTGGGAAGACGACCTGAAGCCCTCTCACAGCGCTGCATCTAGCGCCAGCCCCAACATCGCTCCGGCACTGCAGCCGGTGGCGGCGGCTACGGTCTCCGCTTCTCACGCGCCCCAGCGCCAGACACAAGCTGCCTCGGGCACTGCGGTCGACAAGTCGCAGCGTCGCGTCAACGTCGCAGACAAGCGCATCATCAACGGCCAGACCGACGTCAACCAACTGGTGCCCTTCAAGTACAAGTGGGCCTGGGAGAAGTACCTCGCCACCTGCGCGAACCACTGGATGCCGCAAGAGATCAACATGTCTCGCGACATCGCGCTGTGGAAGGACCCGAACGGACTGAGCGAAGACGAGCGCCGCATCATCAAGCGCAACCTCGGCTTCTTCGTCACGGCCGATTCGCTGGCTGCGAACAACATCACTCTGGGCACCTACCGCCACATCACCGCGCCCGAGTGCCGCCAGTTCCTGCTGCGCCAGGCCTTCGAAGAGGCCATCCACACGCACGCCTATCAGTACATCGTCGAGTCGCTCGGTCTGGACGAGAGCGAGATCTTCAATGCCTATCACGAGGTCTCGTCGATCCGCGACAAGGACGAGTTCCTGATCCCCTTCATCGACGCGATCATGGACCCGCACTTCCGCACCGGCACGCCCGAGGCGGACCAGACCCTGCTGAAGTCGCTGATCGTCTTTGCCTGCCTAATGGAAGGCCTGTTCTTCTACGTCGGCTTCACGCAGATCCTGGCGATGGGCCGGCAGAACAAGATGACCGGTGCCGCCGAGCAGTACCAGTACATCCTGCGTGACGAGTCCATGCACTGCAATTTCGGCATCGACTTGATCAACCAGATCAAGTTGGAGAACCCGCATCTGTGGAATGCCGAGTTCAAGGCCGAGATCAAGGCGCTGTTCCTGAAGGCCGTCGAGCTCGAGTACCGCTATGCCGAGGACACCATGCCGCGCGGCGTGCTGGGTCTGAATGCCTCGATGTTCAAGGGCTACCTGCGCTACATCGCGAACCGTCGTGCCACCCAGATCGGGCTGGAGGAACTCTTCCCTAACGAGGAGAATCCCTTCCCCTGGATGAGCGAAATGATTGACCTGAAGAAGGAGCGTAACTTCTTCGAGACGCGCGTCATCGAATACCAATCGGGTGGTGCGCTGTCGTGGGACTGAGCCTGGACACAAGACAAGCCCTGCGGTTTGTCTTGTGCCTGGCGAAGGCCAAGTCGCCTGCAAGCGACTTGGCTGAGTAAGCGAAGGCCCTTTGCCGTCGCCCTCAGCTCACTTTGTATTTTTGTTTGGAAGTCGTTGAGATTGGCAGTGCCCGTGACCCTGGCCACAGAAGCCGGGGCGAGGGTGCTGCAAACCGATTCACCGCACCGGAGCGCTCCTCCTGGGCGACTTTGGGTGGTGAATAGCTGCAGCGTGGCGGACCGGTCTGCCGCGTGCAGTGATCTTGCAACTTGATCAAGGAGAACTGTATGGCAACTGCAAAGAAGGCCGCTCCGGCCAAGAAGGCTGCTCCCGCGAAGAAGGCTGCAGTCAAGAAGGCCGCCCCGGCGAAGAAGGCCGCTCCGGCCAAGAAGGCTGCGCCGGCGAAGAAGGCTGCTGCTCCGAAGAAGGCCGCACCGGCGAAGAAGGCTGCTGCTCCGAAGAAGGCTGCACCGGCGAAGAAGGCTGCTGCTCCGAAGAAGGCTGCACCGGCGAAGAAGGCTGCTGCTCCGAAGAAGGCCGCACCGGCGAAGAAGGCTGCTGCTCCGAAGAAGGCTGCACCGGCGAAGAAGGCTGCTGCCCCGAAGAAGGCTGCACCGGCCAAGAAGGCTGCTGCGCCCAAGAAGGCTGCTGCCCCCAAGAAGGCTGCTGCCCCCAAGAAGGCTGCTGCCCCCAAGAAGGCTGCAGTGAAGAAGGCTGCCGCCAAGCCTGCTGCTGCGTCGAAGCCGCCTGCGAAGAAGGCCGCCAAGAAGCCGGCTGCCAAGAAGCCTGCCCCTGCGCCTGCTGCTGCGCCCGCTGCGGCTCCTGCTGCGCCGGCCGCGAAGACCGCGCTGAGCCCGCAAGCTGCCTGGCCGTTCCCGACCGGCAACAAGCCCTAAGCAGGCTTAAGAAGCCGAGCTTTGGCTCGCATGAGACCCGGCCTCGGCCGGGTCTTTTTTTGCCTGGGATTTTCTCGAGCGCTGAGCCCTGAGCGCGAGTCGATCGGCGCCCTGCTCAGGGGTGGAAGATCTCGATCGTGTAGCCGCTGACTCGCTGGGTGCCGGTGCTGAACATCAGCTGCAGCGTCATCTCGCCCTGGCCGGCAATTCGGTCGGCCCTGGTGTCGAAGTCTGTCGGCTTGAGCATGCGACGAGACACCACTGCACCGTTGCCGTCGGTCAGCGTGAGGTCGACCCATGGCAGTGCTACCGCGTGACCGGCCTTGTTGCGCAGGCTGAGCTTGAGCTTGTAGTTGTTGCCGTTGCCGGCCACGCTCAGGCTGCTGCTGTCCACGGTGAGCGCATCGATGCGCCGCCAGGGCTGCAGCTCGCAGCCAGCTGCCGAACACATGGCCTGCAGCGCAGGCTCGCTGGCCGGGAACACGGCTGCCAGTGCATCGCGGAACTGCCAGGTGGCCTGCGCGGTGAGCAGCAGCACGAGCAGCGACGCCGCGCCTGCCAGGGCGGCGCGGACCTTGGGGCGCTTCCAGCGCGACGCATTCTCTGCATGGCGCAGGAAGCTCGCCTGCGGCGCGGCAGTCGTGTCGGTCGCTGGCGCGACACTCGTTCCCGGGGCGAGCGCCTGATCAGGCCCGTGCGCATCGACGAGGCCTGCCGGCGCCACGGCGGGCTCGAAGGCAGGCGCTGGGCTGGGTTCCAACGCGGGTTCCGTCGCTGCCGGCGTCGGGTCGCCGAAATGACTCGGTTCGCCGAAGTAGGGCTCGCGGCGACTGTCCTGAAAGCCGCTGGCCGCCGGCTCGATCGGCGCGGGTGGCGGCAGGTCGACGTCGATTTCGACGTCGGGCGATTCCGCTTGCCGTCGTTCCTGGACCGGTGGGCTCTCTTCGCGAGGCAGTACCCAGGTGGTCTCGTCCTGAGGTCGAGCGGCAGCAGGCAGATCGCTACCGGGTTCATCCACCAGCGGCTCGGCTGCGGCCGAGGGCTGCGGCCAGGGAGGCGGCGCTTCGCGCTCGATATCGAAGAGCTGCTCGCGCGCATCGAACACCTCGGCGCAGCGACCGCAGCGCACCCAGCCTTCGGACACGCGCAGCTGATCCTCGACCACCCGGAAGATGGTGCCGCAAGCGGTACAACGGGTGGCCAGACTCATGCCAGCATCATGCCATGAGCCAGGGGCAGTTCATCCCGGGTCAGTCCCGGTGCGCCGTCATCAGTATCCATCCGTCTTCTTGGTCAGACACTTCCAGCGCCAGCCAGGGGGCGTAGGCGGCTTTCAGCTCTTCGGCCTGTCGCGCCAGGATGCCGGCCAATACGATGTCGCCGCCCGGCGCGAGGTGTTGGCACAGCAGTGGCGCCAGCAACTTCAGCGGAGAGGCCAGGATGTTGGCCAGCACCAGCGGGTAGCTGCCTGCGGCCATGTCGGGAAGGCCGGAGCGCAGCGTCACGCCGTTGGCTGCTGCATTGGTCTGTGTCGAACTGACCGCGGCCGGATCGATGTCGACCGCGTCGATGCTTCGTGCGCCATGCAGCGCTGCGCCGATGGCCAGGATGCCCGAGCCGCAACCGTAGTCGAGCACGCGCGTCCAGGATGGCGCCTTGTCGGCATGGCGGGCGATCCAGCGCAGGCACATGCGGGTGGTCGGGTGCGTGCCGGTGCCGAAAGCCAGACCAGGGTCCAGGCGCATCACGCGCTTGGCCTGTGCCGGCGCTTCGTGCCAGGAGGGCACGATCCAGAACTCGGGCGTCACCTCCACTGGCGCGAACTGCGACTGCGTCAGCCGCACCCAGTCCTGCTCGGCCACGGCCTGTATGGTCTGCACATGCACATCGCACGCCCAGTCCTGCGCGAGCAGCAGCGTAGCCGCTTCGGTGGCCTCGGCCTCGGTGGCGAACAGCGCCTTGACGACCGAGCGCTCCCAGCCCGGCTTGGGTGCGGGCATGCCGGGCTCACCGAACAGGGCCTTCTCGGCATCGGTGTCCGCGTCCGCATCCTCGACAGAGACGGCCAGCGATTCGACCTCCATCAGTGCGTCGCTGACGGTCTCGACGTCCGCCTCGCGGCAGATCAGCACCAACTCGTGCAGCGCACTCGTGCTCATCGCTTGTGCTCGCTCATCCAGTGCTCGAGGTAATGGATGCTGGTGCCGCCCTCGATGAATTTGGCGTCGGCCATCAGTTCGCGGTGCAGCGGGATGTTGGTCTGGATGCCTTCCACCACCGTCTCTGACAACGCAATGCGCATGCGCGCCAGCGCCTGATCGCGCGTATCGCCGTGCACGATGATCTTGCCGATCATCGAGTCGTAATTGGGCGGCACGAAGTAGTTCGTGTAGGCATGCGAATCGACGCGCACACCGGGGCCGCCGGGTGCATGCCACGTGGTGATGCGGCCCGGCGAGGGCACGAACTTCACCGGGTCCTCGGCGTTGATGCGGCACTCGATCGCGTGGCCGCGCATCGTGATGTTGCGCTGGGCGAAGGGCAGCTTCTCGCCGGCGGCGATGCGGATCTGCATCGCGACGATGTCGATGCCGGTCACCATCTCGGTGACCGGGTGCTCGACCTGCACGCGCGTGTTCATTTCGATGAAATAGAACTCGCCGTTCTCGTAGAGGAACTCGAAGGTGCCGGCGCCACGGTAGCCCATCTTCTTGCACGCGGTGGCGCAGCGGTCGCCGATCCTCTCGATCGTGCGACGGGGGATGCCGGGGGCGGGGGCCTCCTCGATGATCTTCTGGTGGCGGCGCTGCATCGAGCAATCGCGCTCGCCCAGCCAGACGGCGTTCTTGTACCCGTCGGCCAGCACCTGGATCTCCACATGGCGCGGGTTCTCGAGGAACTTCTCCATGTAGACCTCGGGATTGCCGAAGGCTGCGCTTGCCTCGGACTTGGTCATCTGCACCGCATTGACCAGTGCCGCCTCGGTGTGCACGACACGCATGCCGCGCCCGCCACCACCGCCGGCGGCCTTGATGATCACCGGATAGCCGACCGAGCGCGCGATGCGCACGATCTCCTTGGGATCGTCGGGCAGTGCACCCTCGGAGCCGGGCACGCAGGGCACGCCGGCGCGGATCATCGCCTGCTTGGCGGAGACCTTGTCGCCCATCATGCGGATGTTGTCCGGCGTCGGGCCGATGAAGGTGAAGCCGCTGCGCTCCACACGCTCGGCGAAGTCCGCGTTCTCGCTGAGAAAGCCGTAGCCCGGGTGGATGGCCTCTGCATCGGTCACCTCGGCGGTGGCGATGATGGCCGGCATGCTCAGATAGCTCTGTGCCGACGGGGCCGGGCCGATGCACACGGCCTCGTCGGCCAGCTTCACGTACTTGGCGTCGCGGTCGGCTTCGGAATAGACGACCACGGACTTGATGCCCAGTTCCCGGCAGGCGCGCTGGATGCGCAGCGCAATCTCGCCTCGATTGGCGATGAGGATCTTCTTGAACATCGCGGCCGCCTTATTCGATGACGAACAGGGGCTGGCCGAACTCGACCGGCTGGCCGTTCTCGCAGAGGATCTTGGTGATCGTGCCGCTCTTGTCGGCATCGATCTCGTTCATGATCTTCATCGCCTCGATGATGCAGATCGCCTCGCCTTCCTTGACCTGCTGGCCGACCTCGACGAAGGGCTTGGCGTTGGGGCTGGAGGCGCGGTAGAAGGTGCCGACCATCGGCGACTTGACCTTGTGTCCGGTCTCCTCGGCAGGGGTCGGCGCCGCGGGCGCAGCGGCCGGTGCAGCGACTGCTGCCACCGGCACGGCGGCGACGGGAGCAGCGACCGGCGCAGCGGCCGGCGCCATCACCACGCCGGCGGGCGTGCCGTCGGACTTGACGATGCGCACCTTGCCGTCGGCTTCGGTGATCTCGAGTTCAGAGATGTTCGACTCGGAGACCAGGTCGATCAGTGTCTTGAGCTTGCGCAGATCCATGAATGTTCTCCAACGGAAAAGGTGTGTTTGTTGTCAGGAAGGTGGCCGGTCACTGGCGACCAGCCCGGCTGGCCTCAGCGCGGCGCGGCCTGCTGAAGCCGGCCCAGCGCGAACTGCAGCGCCAGTGCGTAGCCTTGAGCGCCCAGCCCACAGATCACGCCTTCGGCCAGCTCTGAGAAATAGCTGTGGTGCCTGAAGGGTTCGCGCTTGTGGATATTCGAGAGATGAACCTCGACGAAGGGGATGCCCACGGCCGCCAGGGCATCGCGCATCGCCACGCTGGTGTGCGTGTACGCGGCCGGATTGATGATGATGAAGCCGGTTCCATCGCGTCCGGCGGCCTGGATACGGTCGACCAGGGCGCCTTCGTGGTTGCTTTGGAAGCTCTCCAGCTGGACACCCGCTTGTGTCGCGATCTTGGCGAGTTCAGCGTCGATCTGCGCCAAAGTCGTCGAGCCATAGACACCTGGCTCCCGGGTACCCAGGAGATTCAGATTGGGGCCATGGAGGACGAGAATCTGCATCGGATGCGCGCCGAGTCGGTCTAGAGCCGGCTCACTAGAAGCGAGAAAGGCTGAACTTTACGCTTTTTGGCCGACGATCTCGGCAAGAGTCCAAAAATTTATCGCTTGACCGTCGATGCGCTTTACGGCTGGCTTTTCAGCGCTGGCTGCTCGCCAGTTGGCGCAGTTCGGCCAGGTTGGTTGCGCCCAGCTTGCGCCAGACCACCTCGCCGGCGGCGTCGAAAGCCACGCTGAAAGGCAGGCCGCCGCTGATATTGCCGAGTGTGCGAGCCAGGTCGGTACCGGTCAAGCCGGCCAGGCCAATCGGGAAACTGACCGGGCGCTGGCGCAGGAATTCGCGCACCGGCGTCGGCGCGTCGACGGCCAGGCCCAGCACTTCCCAGCCGGCCGACTGGTGCTCGCTGCGGAACTGGTCGAGTTCGGGCATCTCCTTGATACAGGGCGCGCACCAGGTTGCCCAGAAATTGAGCAGCAGCGGCTTGCCGCGCAGAGTGGCTGCAGCGAGCGTGCTGCCGCCGGGCTGATCGAAACTGGCGGCCCAGAAGGCCTGGGCCGCCTGTGACAGCTCCTTGGGCGCATGCCTGCGCCAGGACAGGCCCAGGCCGACGGCGGCGGCTGCACCGCCAGCACCCAGGAGCAGCCATTTGCGCCGCTGCGGATTCTTTGTGCTCATGTTTGCGGGTCTTCTTCAATTAGTTTGCGCAAGGCAACGAGGTCGCCGCGTTCGCTTCGGCCCCGAGCATCGGGCTTGAGTGCACCGCGTAAGTCGTCGTGGTCGAGGATGGTCATCGCGATGGTGACGCTCTCGCCCAGTTCGCGGCAGGGAGCGGCGACGCTCAGCACGTCGACCGGCTCGCCGCGCGGCCCGCGCATCTGGCCGACGTCGTAGTCCACGCCGGCATTGAGCAGCGCGATCTCGGCGGCCTTTGAGTCGTCGCAGAACAGCTGCAGATGGATATTGGACAGCCGGGTCGCCGTGCCGCGCCAGACCGCGCCGCTCAGGTGCGGGCGGAACTCGGCCAGCCGCTCCATCCACTGTGCAGCCAGCCGGCGCAGCGCGGCGAGCTCGCCCGGCTGCGTATCGGCGCAGAACAGCGCCAGATACTCGCGCACCTCGTCTTCGAGCAAGTCGTTGTCGGGCAGGGCGCTGCGGCTGGGCAGCCCCAGGGTCTTGATCGCGCGCTGCTTGGCGGGACCGTATTCCAGCCCTTCCTCCACCACGAGGCGGGCGGCGGCAGCGGCGATCTCGCGGGCGAGTTCGGTGTGCGACATGGTGGGGCGCATCCTAGCCGGCCGGCGATGGCCTTGCCGGCGGGCAGCGCTTCAGGGCAGCTCGACCGCCCACATGCGCGCCTCGATGGTGGCGGCGCGCGAGAGCAGATAGGGCGACGCGGGGCGCTTCTCGAAGCGCTTGGGTGCCGGCAGCATCACCGCCAGGCGCGCGGCCTGAGCCGGCGAGAGCTGCGCCGCATCGACGCGGAAGTAGTGCCGCGCCGCCGCCTGGGCACCGAACAGGCCTTCGCCCCACTCGACATTGTTCAGATAGATCTCCAGGATGCGCGGCTTGCTCAGCAGGCCTTCGAGCATCATCGTCAGCGCCAGCTCTTGGCCCTTGCGCAGCAGATTGCGTTCGCCGCTGAGGAAGAGGTTCTTCGCCAGCTGTTGAGTGATGGTCGAGCCGCCGACGATCTTTGCCGTCGTCGCGGGCTTGCCGGCCGGTGCGCGGCTGGCCTGCTTGGCCGCCTGGGCTTCGGCCTTCTGGTTGCGCTCCCAGGCCTTTTCCATCGCGTCCCAGTCGACGCCGGCATGCTCGGCAAAGCTCGCGTCTTCGCTGGCGATCACCGCGCGGGCGAGGTTCTTCGAGATTGCCGCGCCCGGCACCCAGCGTTGGCTCCACTCGACCCGGTGCTTCTCGGTGGCCAGGCGCCAGATCTCGCTGCGCTGGAAGGTGGTCGATTGCGGATCCAGCCAGCTCATCAGCACGATGCGTCCGGCGAAATAGAACTGCAGCGCCAGCACGCCCAGCAGCAGCAGGGCCAGCAGGCGCAGCAGGGCGGTGAGTGGCGATCTCATGGCCGGGAGCTGAAGTCCTGCCACTCAGTGGATCGTGGCGGCATCCACCTCGGCACGCAGCGCGGCCAGCACCGGCGCGGTGTCCGGACGCAGGCCGCGCCAGACTTCGAAGGCCTCGGCGGCCTGCTCGACCAGCATGCCCAGACCATCGCGGCCTTCGGCGCCCTGCGCATGCGCCCAGGCGAGGAAGGGCTGGGCAGCCGGGCCGTACATCATGTCCAGCGCCAGTGCACCCGGGGCCAGCACGCCGGCCGCCACCGGCACGCCGGCGCCGGCGAGGCTGGCGCTGGTGCCGTTGACCAGCACGTCGAAGCCCTGGCCGCAATCGTCCAGCGCGCTGGCGCGCAGCTGCACGCCATGTTGCGCAGCCCAGTCGCGGTGCGACTCGATCAGCGCCTGCGCCTTGTCCACACTGCGGTTGGCCACGGTGATCTGCGCCGGGCGTGCGGCGATCAGGCTGCCCAGCACGCCGGCCGAGGCACCGCCAGCACCGAGCAGCAGCACGCGCTTGCCCGCCAGCGGCCGGCCGGCATTGCGCTCGATATCGCGCACCAGGCCGGCGCCATCGGTGTTGTCGCCGAACCAGCCCTGGTCGTCGAAGCGCAGCGTGTTCACCGCGCCGGCCAGCGCGGCGCGCGGGCTCAGGCGCGCGGCCAGCGCATGGGCTTCGAACTTGAAGGGCACGGTGACATTGCAGCCCTTGGCGCCCGACGCGGCAAAGGCGCGGATCGCGTCGGCAAAGCCGTCCAGCGGGCACAGCAGGCGTTCATACACCAGCGCCTGCCCGGTCTGCTCGGCAAAGCGGGCGTGAATGGCCGGCGAGCGGCTGTGCGCCACCGGGTTGCCGGCGACGGCGTAGAGATCTGGCTTGACTGCGGTCTGGCTCATGGGTTCTGTCCGGACAGGCTGGTCTCCAGCCCGTCCTCGCGGGTGAAGCGGAAGCGCGAGGTGATCACCAACACCTCGGCACCGCGGCGCATCGCTGCCGTGAAAGGGCCGAAAGGCGCGGCAGCGCGCACGATGGCCAGCGCGCGACGGTCCAGCACCGCATTGCCGGAGCTGGCGACGATGTCCGTCTCGATGACGCGGCCGCGCGCGTCCACATGGATGTTCAGCACCAGCTCGCCGTAGAGCTTCTTGCCCTGGAAGGTGGGGAAGTCGCGCGTGCCGCGCTCCTCGATCTTGCGGCGCAGGCCGTCGTAGTACTGTGCATAGACCACCTCGCGCGTGGCCGGGCTGATGTAGCGCTTGCGCGGGCGGGCGTTCTCTTCGTTGACGCGCTTCTCGATCTCGGCGAGCAGCTGGATCAGGCGGCGGCGCTTCTCGGCGCGCTCCTGCGCCTCGGGCGTGCCCTGGTCGCGCTGCGGGTCGGGCGGCGGCAGCAGCGCCAGCTCGCGGCGCACGGTAGCCAGCAACTGCTCCTGCTGCTCCTGCAGCTTGGCGATCTGCGCGCGCTGCACCTCGTTGGCCTCGCCCGCTTCCAGCAGCGGCGAGGGCGGCAGCGGCGATGTGGCGCGGCCGCTGTCGGCCTCGCCGCCGCCAGCCAGATTGGCCTGGGCCAGGGCCTGCGCCTTGACCGGCTTCTCGTTGCCGCGGGTGTTGACCAGCACCACTTCCAGCGGCGTGTCCTCGAAGATGCGGTTGAAGCGCTCGGGGTCGGCAACGCGCAGCGCCAGCAGGCCGCCGTGCAACAGCAGCGACACCGCCAGGGCGCGCTGCAGCAGCGAGAAGCGGGCCAGCACCCCCATGGCTTCAGCTGCCCGCCGCCTCTGCGGGTGGGGCGGCGCTGCCGTCGCCGGCTTCGTCGGCACCGATGTCGATCGCCAGCGTCAGCGCGCCAGCCGGGGCCTCGCCGGCCTCGTCTTCCTCTTCCTCGATCGCGGCTTCGTCGGCGACCTTGTCGTCGAGGCGCGTAATCAGTGAGGCATGCACATCGAGCGTCATCTCGTCGATGCCGGTGATGCGCACCTTCACATGCGTGCCGCGCTCGAGGCTTTCGCAGCCCAGCGCGCGGAAGACCAGCGGCAGCGTGTCGGCTCGCACCAGCCCGTCCTTCATCACCGCGGCGGTGAGCTCGGTGACCTCATGCTGCTGCAGCCAGCGCAGCGTCCAGTAGCGCTCGATGCCGCTCTGGAAGCCGTTGTAGGCGGTGTAGGCCGCGTCGAAGGCCGAGATGATCGAGAACAGCTGCGCATCCTTAGGTCTAAAGGGCGCGGCCAGCGCCGCGGTCTTGCCATGACGCGCGCAGGCGATGATCTGCCACTGGTTGACCAGGTCCACATAGCGGCGCAGCGGCGAGGTCGCCCAGGTGTACTGCGCCACGCCCATGCCGGCATGCGGCAGCGCCTTGGTACCCATGCGCACCTTCATGCCCGGCGCCAGGCTGGCCTGGCTGCGGTAGATGCCCGGCAGGCCCAGCTGCGCCAGCCAGCCGCCCCAGGTCGAGTTGGCGAGGATCATCGCCTCGGCCACGATCAGGTCCAGCGGCGCGCCGCGCTGGCGGGTGCTGATCGTCACCTGCTCGCTGCCGGTCGGCTCGGTCAGCCCGCCGCTGTCGAGGCGGAAGGTGTAGTCCGGCCGGTTGAAGGTCTCGGGCTTGCCGCGCACCACTTCGCGCTTGGCCTTCAGGTCCTTGGCCAGGCGGAAGGCGAAGGCCAGCTCGGCGGCAAAGTCGTAGTCGGCGGCGGCCTCGCCCGTCAACGAGGCCTCGGTGATGATGGCGTCGAGCTTGTCGTGGCGCAGATTGGCGACGATGGGCACGCGCTCCAGCTTGGTCTCGCTGCCCTTGATCTCCAGCGTCGCTTCGTCGAGTGTGAAGTAGATCGACACCGCGGGGCAGTCGCGGCCCTCGATCAGCGTGTAGGTCTGCACCACCTCGTCCGGCAGCATGGTCAGCTTCCAGCCCGGCATGTAGACGGTGGACAGGCGCTCGCGCGCCACCTTGTCCACCGGCGAGTCCGGCTGGATCGCCAGGGCCGGTGCGGCGATGTGCACGCCGAAGACCACCGTGCCAGTCCCCAGCCCCTGGAAGGACAGCGCATCATCGATCTCGGTGGTGTGCGAATCGTCCACCGAGAAGGCGCGCACGGCAGCCAGCGGCAGTTCCTCGGTGATCGCCGGCGCAGCCAGCGCCGGGAAGCCGGTGCCCTTGGGGAAGTTCTCGAACAGGAAGCGCTTCCAGTGGAACTGGTAGGGGCTGGACAGGGCGCCCGCAGCCTTCAGCAGCTCCAGCGGGCCTTGCTGTGCGCGCTTGCTCGCCTCGACGACGGCCTTGTACTCGCTGGCGTTCTTGTCGGGCTTGAAGAGGATCTTGTAGATCTGCTCCTTGATCGGTGCCGGGCACTGGCCCTGCACCAGCTCCTCGGCCCAGGCTTCAACTTGAGCGGCCTGCTGGCGCTTGCGCTCGATGCCCAGCAGCGCGGCCTTGACGATCTCCTCTGGCGCTTTCTTGTAGACGCCCTTGCCGGCACGACGGAAGTAGTGCGGCGCCTCGTGCAGCTTGAGCAGTGCCGCCACCTGGTGCGCGGTGCTCGCCTTGGCATCGAAATAGTCGCGCGCCAGATCGGCGAAGCCGAACTCGCCCTCGGGCGCGAACTCCCAGGCCAGATCGAGGTCGATCTGCTGCGCGAGCTGCTGCGCCTCGGCCAGCAACTCGGCCGGCGCGGGCTTGTCGAACTTGAGCAGCACATTGGCTGCCTTGACCTTGACGCGCTTGCCCGAGTCGAGCTCGATCTGCATCGAACTCTCGGCTTCGGACATCACGCGGCCGGCGAGGAACTTTCCGGCTTCATCGAACAGGGCGAACATATGGGGGCGGATTGTCGCTGAAGCGCTCCACCCGCCCGGCTCAGACCGTCATGCCGCCCGAGACCTCGAGCACCGCACCGTTGACATAGCTGGCCTCGTCGCTGGCCAGGAAGGCGTAGACGTTGGCGATCTCTTCGGGCTTGCCCAGACGCTTCAGCGGCACATGGGCGCGCATCTCGTCCAGCACCTTGTCCGGGATGGTCGACAGGATGGGTGTCTCGATGAAGCCCGGCGCCACCGCGTTGACGCGCACGCCCTTGGGGCCGAGCTCGCGGCTCCAGGTCTTGGTGAAGCCGATCACGCCGAACTTGGTGGCGGCGTAGTTGGTCTGGCCGAAATTGCCGTAGATGCCCACCACCGAGCTGGCGTTGAGGATCACGCCAGAGCCCTGCGCCACCATGGTGTCGGCCACCGCCTGTGCGCAGTGGAAGACACCGCGTAGGTTCACGTCGATCACCGCGTCGAACTGCTCCAGCGTCATCTTCTGCAGGCGCGCGTCCTTGGTGATGCCGGCGTTGTTGACCAGCACGTCGATGCGGCCGTACTTGGCCTTGACCGCGGCGATCACCGCATCGACCTGCTCGCGCGAGGTCACGTCCAGCACCATGCCCTCGGCCTGGGCGCCGGCGGCGCGGCACTGTGCGGCGGCGTCCTCGACCGCCTGCGGCTTGATGTCGCAGACGATGACGATCGCGCCTTCGCGCGCGAACTTCAGCGCGGTGGCCAGGCCTATGCCCTGCGCGCCGCCGGTGATGATGGAAACCTTGTTTTGCAGTCGCTGTGTCATAAGAGGAGGAAGTCGGTCAGTTCGGAAAGGTAGTCGTCGAAATCGGTGAGTCCGTGGTCGCTGTCTTCGAGCAGCTTGATGCGGCAGCCCTGCGCATAGCGCGCGTGCATCTCGCGCCAGTCCAGCACCTCGTCGCCCTTGGCGATCACCGCGAGCAGGCGCCCGGGATGGGCCAGCGCGCCGTTGACCTGCAGCGCGCGCAGCTCGGCGACGAACTCGGGGCGGAAGAAGAAGCGCTCTTCCGGGTTCTGCCAGCAGCTGTGCTCGCCGATGTATTGCGCCAGATCCCGGGCGGGATCGACGGCGGGGTTCAGCAGCACGGCGCGACAGGCATGCTCTTGCGCAAGCACGGTGGCATAGAAGCCGCCCAGCGAGCTGCCCATCAGCGCCATCGTGTCGCGCGGCCAGTCGGCGACGATGGAGCGCGCCAGCGCGATCGCCTCGCGCGGCGAGGGCGGCAGCTGCGGGCAGGCGAAGACCAGATCCGGGCGATGTTCGCCCACCCAGCGCGCCATGCGCTGCGCCTTGGTCGAGCGCGGCGAGGAGCGAAACCCGTGCAGGTAGAGCAGGTGGGTGGTCTTCTGGGCTGTCGTGGACATGGCGCGCCAGTCTAGCCACAGCGGCTGTCCCGGCGCTGTCTGTCGGGTGACTCCGGTCGCATCAGGGTTGTCCTGGGGTGCTGCCCGGCGATGCGACGAAGTGCGGATTCCTAGGCGTCGGTGGGGTCTGCTGGCATTGACGGCCGCGGGGACGGCGGCGAAAGTCTGCGCCTTTGTACAAATCTTCCGGCCGGCGCGGGTATGCCCCAGCAGCGCGCAGCTGCCTGCACAGGCCGGCCAAACCATTGCACCAGGGATACGCATGAGCGCACAACACAAGCATCGTGACCTCCAAGCGGGCCGTCAGGGACTGGCTCTGTCTGCCGTCGCCACGGCCATCGTGCTGCTGAGCGGCTGTGCCGGCCTGCCCGGCGCCGCCCCGACCTCAGCCGAGGCCAAGCCCGCAGCGGCCAGCGGCAAGCCCGCCGCGGAGGCCAAGCCTGCGGCCAACAGCGGCAAGCCGGCCGCCGATGGCAAGACCGCGGCCGCAGCCCCCGCTGCCGGCACTTCGGCGCCCGCTGCCGCCAAGCCGCCTGCCGACCCCACGGCGCCAAAGCCCTTCGCCGAGGTGACCAAGGACGCCAAGCGCATCGACGGCCTGTTCCCGATCTGGCGCAAGGACGACAAGGTGTGGCTGGAGATCCCCAAGGAGATGCTTGGCAAGCCCTTCCTGTTCACCGTCAACATCGCCAACTCGGTCGGCGAGCGCGGCCTTTATGCCAGCCAGATGGCCGGTGACCTGATGGCTGAGTTCCGCCTGGTGGGACGCCAGGTGCAGCTGCTGGCGCCGAATATGAAGTTCCGCGCCATCTCCGAGCAGGGCAGCAAGCTGGCCATCGAGCAGGCCTTCTCGCCCAGCCTGCTGGGCGCCGGCCCGATGGCCGCCGCCGAGCATCCCGAGCGCAAGTCCATCCTCGTCGACGCCTCCTTCCTGCTCAGCGACATCCCCGGCTACTCGACCCGCCTGGAGATGGCCTACCGCCTGCCCTTCGCGCTGGACAAGGCCAATTCCTCCTTCGCGAAGCTGCGCGCCGATGCCAAGCTGACCACGATGAATGCCCGCGTGCACTTCGCCACGCCGCGCATCCCGGCCCCGCCGCTGACGCCCGCGCCGGTGCCCACCCCGACGCCGCCGCAGGCCACGCCCGATCCGCGCAGCCTGTTCGTCGAGTTCGTCTACAACTTCAAGGCCCTGCCCGAGCAGCCGATGGCCCCGCGCCACACCGATCCGCGGCTGGGTCACTTCATGGAGTCCTTCACCGACCTGGGCGGCGACCTCAAGGCCAATCCGCGCGTGCACTATGTGCAGCGCTGGCGCCTGGAGAAGAAGGACCCGAGCGCGGCTCTGTCCGAGCCGGTGACGCCGATCACCTACTGGATGGACAAGAATATCCCGCCCAAGTACCGCGCCGCGGTGGAGGCCGGCATCCTGGAGTGGAACAAGGCCTTCGAGAAGATCGGCTTCAAGAACGCCCTTGTCGCCAAGCAGCAGCCTGACGATGCCGATTGGGACAATATGGACGCCAGCCATGCGTCGATCCGCTGGTTTGTCGGTGCCGACGTGGGCTTCGCCATCGGCCCCAGCCACACCGACCCGCGCACCGGCGAGATCCTCGATGCCGACATCGGCATGAGCGACGTGTTCGCGCGCGGCTCGCGTCGCTTCCTCGTCGAGGACGTGGCCGGCATGAGCTCCGAGCAGCGCCTGGCGCAGCTGAGCCTGGGCTGGAAGGAGGGCAAGACCAGCGCGGCCTACTGCAACTACGCGCGGGAAGCCGTCGCCGAGATGGACTTCGCGCTCGACCTGCTCGAAGCGCGCGGCGACATCGCGCCGGACAGCCCCGAGGCCGAGGCCTTCGTCAACTCGGTGATCAAGGACGTCGTGGCCCACGAGGTCGGCCACACGCTGGGCCTGAAGCACAACTTCAAGGCCTCCACCACCGTGACGCAGGCGCAGCTGAAGGACAAGGCCTTCACCGAGGCCAACGGCCTCTCGGGCTCGGTGATGGACTACAACGCCTACAACATCCCGCTCAAGGGCGAGGCGCCGACCAGCCTGAACAACACCACGCTGGGTGCCTACGACTACTGGGCGATCGAGTATGCGTACAGCCAGTTCCCGGCCGACCAGGAGAAAGCCGAGCTGGCGCGCATCGCCGCCAAGAGCACCGATCCCAAGCTCGCCTATGCGGACGATGCGGACGCTGGCGGCTTCGGCGCCTACGACGGCATGGACCCGCTGGCCAACCGCTTCGACCTGGGCGACGACCCGCTGGCCTACTACAAGAAGCGCCTGAAGCTTTCGCAGGAGCTGTGGTCCCGCGTGCAGGAGCGCAAGCCCCAGGCCGGCGACGATCCGCTGCGCCAGCGCCGCGTGCTGATGTCCGGCTTCAACCAGCTGGGTCGCGCCGCCGAGCTGGTGGGCAAGTATGTCGGCGGCATGCATGCGCTGCGCGACCTGCCTGGCACCACCGGGCGTCCGGCCTTCCGCCCGGTCGAACCGGCCAAGCAGCGCGAGGCCCTGCAGTTCCTCGCTACCGGCCTGTTCAGCGCGGACAGCTTCCGCTTCAAGCCCGAGCTGCTGTCCTCGCTGACGGTGGACTACAACGAGTGGGAGCGCGGCGGCCTGCTGAACATCCCGGCCTCGGTGGCGCGCGTGCAGCTGGTTGCGCTGGACCGTCTGCTCAATGCCAACACCGCCAGCCGCCTGCTGGACCTGCCGGGCTATTTCGAGCCGGCGCAGCGCAAGGGCCTGATCTCGCTGCAGGAGGTCTATGCCACGCTGCAGGGTGCGATCTGGAGCGAGCTCAAGAGCGGCAGCGAGATCGACCGCCTGCGCCGCAATCTGCAGCGCGAGCATCTGAAGCGCCTGCAGACGCTGCTGACCAAGGGCTCGCCGGCGCTGCCGCCGGACGCGCTGAGCCTGCTGCGCTACAACGCCACGCAGCTGCAGGCCGAGCTGCGTGCCGCGGTGGGCAAGGGCGGCCAGTCGGTCGAGACCCGGGCGCATCTGGCCGAGAGCCTGGGTACGCTGAGCGAGGCGCTGCGCGCGACGATGCAGCGCAGCTGATTCCGGTACGGCGCATGGGCTGACACAGCCCAGCCTGCCGGATCGTCATGACAAGGCCCCGCGAAGTCGGGGCCTTTGTCTTTTTCAGTCGCTCGCTTGCTGCTGCTCGTCGCCCTCGGCTCGCGGCCGCTCACTGGCGACGATGTTCCAGGCGGCGACGAACATCGCGGCAATCAACGGGCCGATGACAAAGCCGTTGATGCCGAACACCGCCATGCCGCCCAGCGTCGAGATCAGCACCAGATAGTCCGGCAGCTTGGTGTCCTTGCCGACCAGCAGGGGGCGCACCAGGTTGTCGACCAGGCCGATGACGAAGGTGCCGTAGGCGACCAGGCCTATGGCCGCGCCGGTCTCGCCGGTGGCAAACAGGTAGATCGCCACTGGCACCCAGACCAGGCCGGCGCCGACCGCGGGCAGCAGCGAGAGGAAGGCCATCACGACGGCCCACAGCACCGGCGCATGCACGTCCAGCACCCAGAACGCGAGGCCGCCCAGAGCGCCCTGCAGCGCGGCCACGGCGATATTGCCTTTCACGGTGGCGCGGATCACCGCGCTGAACTTCTCGCCCAGCCGGCTCTTGTACTCGTCGGGCAGCGGCAGCGCGTCGCGCAGCAACTCGGTAATGCGAGGTCCGTCGCGCAGCAGGAAGAACAGCAGGTAGAGCATCACGAAGAAGCCGACCACGAAGTCCAGCGTGTCCTGGCCGAAGCCGTAGGCCTTGCCGGCCAGCGCCTGGCCCAGCTGCGCCAGCAGGCCGCCGGCTTTTTGCTGCAGCACCATTGGGTCGCTGATGCCCATGCGCGAGAGCAGGTTCAGAGCCCACTCAGGCAGCACCGCATAGACCTGGGCCACATAGGCGCTGAAGCTGATCTGCCCGGTCTTGAGCAGTTCGTACAGCGCGGCCGCCTCCTGCACCAGCAGGGCCGACACGACAGCCAGCGGCAGCATCACCAGCAGCAGGATCAGCGTCAGCGTCGCGATGGCCGACAACGTCGCCCCCCAGCGGAAGCGCTGCATCAGCGTCTTGTGCAGCGGCGCGAAGACGATGGCTGTGGCCGTGCCCCACAGCACCGCGCCGTAGAAGGGCAACAGGATCCAGCCGAAGGCCAGGGTCACCAGCGCCAGCAGCAGCAGGAAGCTGCGGTCGCGCAGGGCGGCACTGTGGTGGGGGCGTGGTTTCTGGGACATGGTGTGGCGGCGTCAGGCGCGGATGGCGTCGACGCGGATGGTAGCGGCAGGCGGGGGGAGGGGCGGTCGCCGAGTGCGCAGGCACTCGCCTCGGTCGGACCTCAGTTACGTGCGTGGGTGACGCGGTAGTCTTCGACGCCGTCCAGCGCGAGCAGCTGGCTGGACAGGCGGGTGAGCGTCTCGCCGGCGTAGTTGCGCTTGGCGGTGCAGACGAAGCGCCATTCCTCGCGGTCGGCGGCGAATTCGATGCTCAGCGATCCGGGGGCGAAGCGGTAGCCGTGCTGCTCGGTGAAGGCAGCCAGTTCGTCCTGGCTGAAGCGCCGGCCCGGCTGGCCGCGCAGCATCACCGCGATGGCCGGATGCGAGGGCAGGCGCGCTTCCATCTTCGCGCCCCACATCATCAGGCTGGCGCAGAGCACGGTCAGCATGATGGCCGCGAAGTAGAAACCCATGCCTAGCAAGATGCCCACCGCCGACGAGGCCCACAGCGAGGCCGCCGTCGTCAGGCCGCTGATGTTCATGCCCTCGCGCATGATCACGCCGGCGCAGAGGAAGCCGATGCCGGTGACGATGCCCTGGATCACCCGCGTCGGGTCTATGGCCAGCGGCACCATGGTGCTGCCGGCCAGATGGCCGCCGTACCACTGCTGCGGGTAGCCCAGCAGGATGATCACGCCGGTGGACGCCACGCAGACCAGCGCATAGGTGCGCATGCCGGCGGCGCGGCCATGGTAGGCGCGCTCGTAGCCGAGCAGCAGGCCCAGCAGCGTGGCCGCCAGCAGGTGCATCAGCATCAGCACATTGGCCTGCCACTGCTCGGCGCTCCAGTAGCGCAGCAGGGCTTCGGGGTCGAGCAGGTCATGCATGCGGGGCGCCTCCTCGCCGGCGCAGCAGCCGGACTATGGCGCAGCATGGCATGGCAAAGGCGCCGCGAGCAAGCTTGCCGGCGGCGCCCGGGGCCGAATGTGGCGAGAAGCCCAGTCAGTCCTGCGGCTCGAGCACCATCAGGCCGGCCGCGGTGTTGGAGATGGGGATGTGATAGTTGCGATGCACTTCGCGCGCGCCCTTGCCCAGCGCGGCGCGCGTGGCCAGCCACATCAGCAGCTCGACACCCTGGGTGCCGCTCTTCTCGACCAACTCATGCGTGTTGAACTGCGTGGCCCACTTGGGGTTCTTGGTCAGGCTGTCCATGAACTCGAGGTCGAAGGGCTTGTTGATGAAGCCCGCGCGCTCGCCATCGAGCTGGTGGCTCAGGCCTCCGGTGCCGAGGATCAGCACGCGCTTGTCGGCGTCCCAGGCGCGCACGGCGTTGCCGATCTGCTCGCCGAGCGCATAGCAGCGCTTGGCCGAGGGGATGGGGAACTGCACGGTGTTGATGCACACCGGCACCACGGTCACCGGCCACTTCTGGTCGGGCCACAGCAGCGCCATCGGCAGCGTGAAGGCGTGGTCGACCAGCATCTCCTGGCAGGTGGTGATGTCGAACTCGGCATCGACGAGATGCTCGACCAAATGCCAGGACAGCTCGCGGTTGCCGGTGAAGGGCGGCACCTGCGGGATGCCCCAGCCCTCGTCGGCATTGCGGTACTCGGCCGCCGCACCGATCGAGAAGGTGGGCATCTTGTCGAGGAAGAAGTTCAGTCCGTGGTCGTTGTAGACCACCACCACCACGTCGGGGCGGGCGTCGTTGAGCCATTCGCGCACATTGATGAAGCCGTCGAAGAAGGGCTTCCAGTAGGGATCCGCCTGCAGCTTCTTGGCGATCGCGCCGCCGATGGCGGGCACATGGGAGGTGGTGACGGCGCCGACGATCTTGGCCATGGGTGCTCTCCGGTTCTATCGTTCTGTGTGTATGGGACTGGCTGCGTAGCCTGCTTACTGCTGCTCGGCGGCGGCGCGCAGCTTGGCCTTGAACTCTTCCTTGCTCATGCCGGTCTGCTGGGCGCCGATGTCCTGCATGTCCAGGCCGAAGATGCCGGCGAACTTGGCCAGGTAGTAGGCATTGCCGCCGGCGGCGATCAGCTGCAGCACATTGCGCGCGCGGATCGCGGCGGCCTGCTGCTCATTGAGGCCGTACTTGCGCATATAGCCCTCCTCATCGGCGAGGAAGGCCTTGCGGTTCGCCTCCTCGTTGAAGGAGAAGCACATCTTGTTGAGGGCATAGCCCTTCATGGCCTGCTGGCCGTCGAAGAGCACGGTGCCGGGGATGTTGGGGTTGCACATGGGGGCTGCCTCGCTGCTTGTTTGACTCGGGGTTGATGCAAATCTGCTGCGCAGTATGGGTAGTACCATTGAATAGATAAACTGATGGATACTCATCAAATACATGAGCAATTTCGATCATTTGGATCTGGACGGCCATGCGCTGCAGCTGCTGCTGGCGGTGCATGAGGAGGGGGCTATCACCCGCGCCGCGCAGCGCCTGGGCGTCACGCAGTCGGCGGTGAGCCACGGGCTGGACAAGTTGCGGCGCATCGTCGGCGACCCGCTGTTCGTCAAGTCCGGCCGCGGCATCGTCGCCACACCCAAGGCCGGCGAACTGGCGCAGCGCGCGGCCGGCCTGCTCGACCAGCTGCGTGCCTTCAGCCTGATGGCCGGCTTCGCGCCGCGCCAGCTGGCGGCGGAGTTCACCATCGCGGCCAATGACCTGCAGCGCGATCTGCTGCTGCCCGGGCTGCTGCGCCGCCTGCGCGCAGAGGCGCCGGGCGTGCGCCTGCATGTGATCGCCTCGGGCGCGCCGACGCCGGCGCTGCTGCGCGAGCAGGGCTGCCATCTGGTCATCACGCCGCGGCCGCCCGAGGCCACCGACATCGTGCAGAAGCGGCTCTTCCAGGACCGCTATGCGCTGTTCTTCGACGCGGACCAGCGCCGCGCGCCGGCCAGCCGCACCGAGTACCTTGCGGCCGAGCATGTCACCGTGGTCTACGAGCCGCGCCGCGCGCTGGACATCGACCAGTGGCTGGCCGGGCAGGGCGTGCAGCGCCGCTTCGTCGCCACGGTGCCGGGGCTGGCCGGCCTGGCCGCGATGCTGCGCGGCAGCGACTGGCTGGCCACGGCGCCGTCGTTGATGGCGCGCGGTGCGCTGGCCGGCCTGGGCATGGCGCCGTTGCCGCTGAAGACGCCCGCCATGCCGATGTACATGGCCTGGCACCAGCGCCACCACAACGACCCGGTGCAGCGCTGGCTGCGCGAGCAGCTGGAGGCGACGGTCAGCGCGGTGCTGGGGAGGCAGGGCTGAGCAGCGGCGGCTGTTCGGCGCGCGCTTGCGCGGCGCGTTCGCGGTAGGCGCGCGGCGACAGGCCGGTCTGGCGCTTGAAGAAGCGGCAGAAATAGGCCGGATCCTCGAAGCCCAGCTCGAAGGCCAGCCGCGACACCGGCGCCGCCACATGCACCAGGCGCCGCGAGGCCTCGCGCGCCAGCCGCGCATGCAGCAGGGCTTGGGCGTTCATGCCGGTCTCGGCGCGCACCAGCCGGTTGAGCCGCTCGGCCGACAGGCCCAGGCGCTCGGCATAGCGCGTCACCGGCCAATGCTCGCGGTAATGCGCCTCCATCAAAACCACCCAGCGCGTGTACAGCGACGAGGACGAGCCGGAGCCGGCAGCGCCGCGACGCTGCGGCTGCGCCTGCTGAGCGTCCTCGCGGCGCACCCGCTGCGCCAGCCGCCACAGCAGCGCACGCGCCAGCCAGCGCGGCACCGGGCCGGCGCCAGCGTGCTCGCCCAGGTCGTCGGCGCGGGTCTCGGCCTGCAGCGTGTCGAACAGGGCCTGCAGCCGCGCCGCCTCGCCGGCATCGGCCGCCAGCACCAGGCTGCGCGGCGACTGGAACAGCAGGGCCAGCGCCTCGCCCGCGGCGGCATCGCCCTCGGCCAGCAGGCCGGCGTCGACGGTGAGTACATAGCCCTCGCAGCCCGGTGAGAAGCGGAAGGCATGCGCGACACCGGGCGGGATCACCAGCAGCGCCGGGCCGCGCGCATCGGCGCGGGATTCGTCCAACATCGCCGCGACACTGCCCTCGTGCACCCAGAGGATCTGGTGCAGGCCCTGGTGCACATGGGCCTCGATCTCCCAGTCGTACTGGCGGCTGCGCGAGACGATCGATTCGATATGCAGCAGCTGTCGTGATGGGGCCACCGCTTCGCCGTAGAGCGCAAAGGCCGGCAGGCTGGCACGTGCGCGCTTGGCGCCGCGCCGCGGCGCTTTGGGCAGCTTTGCAGGGCTGACGCGGGCTTGACTCATGTCAGTCAATGTACGTCAAAAGTGCAAGTTTTTGCCATGCATCGTCCACGCCGCTTCGGCGCCGGCCCACCAGAATTCGCCCACTGGCCAGCGCCGCCCGGTGCAGGACCACCCGCCCCGCGAAGGAGACAAACGATGAGCAGCTTCCATTTCGATCCCTACTCGCCGGCCGTCGACGCCGACCCCTTTCCCTACTACAAGCGGCTGCGCGACGAGTTCCCCTGCTTCTGGAGCGAGGAAGCGCAGATGTGGGTGCTGTCCCGCTATGCGGACATCGTCAGCGCCGGCCAGGACTGGCAGACCTACTCGTCGGCCAGTGGCAATCTGATGACCGAGCTGCCGGGCCGCGCCGGCGCCACGCTGGGCAGCTCCGATCCTCCGAAGCACGACCGCCTGCGCGGCCTGATCCAGCACGCCTTCATGAAGCGCAATCTGCTCGCGTTGGAAGAGCCGATCCGCGCCGTCGCGCAGCAGGTCTTCGGCCAGCTGCGTGGCGTCAAGGAATTCGACTTCAAGGACGTTTCCGCGCAGTTCACCGTCAAGGTGCTGATGGCCGCTTTAGGCCTGCCGATGGGCGACGAGGCCATCGTCGACGAGCAGGAGGTGCGCGACAACGCGGTGCTGATGGTGCAGAGCGATGCGCGCACCCGCACCAAGGGCCCGGAGCACATCGCCGCCTACAACTGGATGCAGGCCTATGCCGGCAAGGTCATCGAGATGCGCCGCGCCGAGCCGCGCAATGACTTGATCAGCCACTTCAGCCTGGCCGAGATCGACGGCGACCGCCTCGACGAGCGCGAGGTGCTGCTGACCACCACCACGCTGATCATGGCCGGCGTCGAATCGCTGGGCGGCTTCATGATGATGTTCGCCTACAACCTGGCGAGCTTCGACGCGGCGCGCAAGGCCGTGGTCGCCAATCCGGCGCTGCTGCCCGATGCGATCGAGGAAAGCCTGCGCTTCAACACCTCGGCGCAGCGCTTCCGCCGCCGTCTGATGAAGGACGTCACGCTGCACGGCCAGACCATGAAGGAAGGCGATTTCGTCTGCCTGGCCTATGGCTCGGGCAACCGCGACGAGCGCCAGTACCCGAACCCGGACGTCTACGACATCACGCGCAAGCCGCGCGGCCATCTGGGCTTCGGCGGCGGCGTCCATGCCTGCCTGGGCACGGCGATCGCGCGCTTGGCGGTGAAGATCGCCTTCGAGGAATTCCACAAGGTCGTGCCCGACTACCGCCGCGTCGCCGACCAGCTGCCGTGGATGCCTTCGTCGACCTTCCGCAGCCCCCTGGTGCTGATGCTGGCCGCGCAGTAGCCCCTTTCACACGAGCCACGGCTCCGGCGCCCGCGAGGGCGTGCGGGGCCGCTGCTACATTGACCGCAAGCCCCAACCTGATCCGAACCTTCCAGAGAGTCCCGCCATGCCGCACATCACCTACGTCGAAGCCAACGGAGCCGCCACCACCGTCGACGTGCCCGAGGGCTGGAACCTGATGCAGGCCGCCACCGCCAACGGCGTCGAGGGCATCCTCGGCGAATGCGGCGGCTCCTGCGCCTGCGCCACCTGCCACTGCTATGTGGACGACATGCTCGCCGCCGTGCTGCCCGCGCCCAGCCAGGGCGAGCTGGACATGCTGGCCAACGTCGCCGCCGAGCGCCGCCCGAACAGCCGCCTGGCCTGCCAGATCAAGGCCTCGGCGGCGATGGAAGGCGCGACCTTGAACCTGCCTGAATGCCAGGAATGATGAACGCGGGAGCCAGCGCGATGAGCAGCGACAGCACCAACACGGCCGGCCATATCGTCATCGTCGGCGCCGGCCAGGCCGGCACCTTCACCGCCGAGGCGCTGCGTAGCGGCGGCTTCGCCGGCGAGATCACGCTGCTGGGCGACGAGGCCTACGGACCCTATCACCGCCCGCCGCTGTCCAAGGCCTGGCTGGCCGGCGAGATCGGCGAGGCGCAACTGGCGCTGCGCGCGCCGGAGATGCTGGCGAAGAAGAACATTGCGCTGCGCACCGGCTGCCATGTCGAGGCGATCGATCGCAAGGCGCAGCAGCTGCGTCTGAGCGGCGGCGAGAGCTTGAACTACACCGGCCTGGTGCTGGCCACCGGCTCGCGCCCGCGCATGCTGCCGCTGCCCGGCGCCGAGGCGCCCAATGTGCTGCCGCTGCGCTCGCGCGACGACGCCTCGCGCATCGCCGCCGGCCTGGCGCGCTGCGCGGAAAGCCAGCTGCCGCTGGTGGTGATCGGCGGCGGCTTCATCGGGCTGGAGGTGGCGGCCACCGCGCGCAAGAAGGGCGTGGCGGTGACCGTGCTCGAAGCCGCGCCGCGCCTGCTCGGCCGCGTGCTGCTGCCGCTGTTGTCTGACTGGTTTGCCGCGCTGCATCGCAGCCATGGCGTGGACCTGCGCCTGTCGGCGCGCATCAGCAGCATCGAGCGCGGTGCCGACGGCCAGGCATGCGCCGTGCTGCTGGAAGGCGGTGAGCGCCTGCCCTGCGGCCTGGTGGTGCTGGGCGTGGGTGTGGAGGCCAACGACGGGCTGGCGCGCGAGGCCGGCCTGGCGGTGGATCGTGGCATCGTCGTCGATGCCTGCAGCCGCACCGCCGACCCGCTGATCGTCGCGGCCGGCGATTGCACGGCACGACGCCTAGACGATGGCAGCCTGCTGCGGCTTGAGTCGGTGCAGAACGCCACCGAACAGGCCAAGTCAGCGGCTGCCGCGCTGCTCGGGCAGGAGCGTCCGTTCACCGCGACGCCGTGGTTCTGGTCGGATCAGTACGACAAGAAGCTGCAGATGGCTGGCCTCTCGGCCGGCGCCGACGCCTATGCGCTGCGTGGCGACATGCAGGGCGAGGGCGGTTTCTCGGTGTGGCACTTCCGCGCCGGCAAGCTCATCGGTGTCGACACCATCAATGCCTCAAAGGAGCATCTGCTGGCGAGGAAGCTGATGGATCTGGGGCGTTCGCCGACACTGGATCAGGTGAGCGATGTCGGATTCGATCTGGCGAGTCTGGCGACCTGACGTTCGACTGCCTTGCATGCCCGGGTAGGCGCGGGGCAGCGACGGGCTGGGGCGATTTGCTCCATGTCCTCCGGCGTCGCTGCGCGCCGCCTCCCCCTTTACTTACGCAAATCGCCCCAGCCCATCACTGCCGTACACACACCGCGGCATGCGAAGAGGCGGCATGCCACCGTTGGATCGGGAGCGATGTGACGGGCTTGTTTTGCGCAAGTAAAGGAGGAGCGGCCACGCAGTGGACGCGGGGGACATGGAGCAAAACTAGCCCGTCGCAGCGCTCCCTGCTCTAACCGCCTAAGTGCGGCGGCCAGCAATTCCAGGAGTTAGCGCTTCCCGGCCAACGCCTCCAGCAGCTTCTCGTGAATCCCGCCGAAGCCGCCATTGCTCATGCACAGCACATGGTCACCCGGCTTGGCGGCCTTGAGCACCGCGGCCACCAGCGCGTCCACGCCATCGCAGACCAGGGCCTGTGCGCCCATCGGGGCCAGTGCCTCCTTTGCGTCCCAGCCCAGGCCGGCCTGGTTGCAGAAGGAGAGGTCGGCTTCTTCCAGTGCCCAGGGTAGCTGCGCCTTCATCGTGCCCAGCTTCATCGTGTTCGAGCGCGGCTCGAAGACGGCGAGGATGCGCTCGGCCGGCGCGATGCGGCGGCGCAGACCGTTGACGGTGGTGCGCATCGCCGTCGGATGGTGGGCGAAATCGTCGTAGACCTTCACGCCGGCAGCCTCGCCGCGCAGCTCCAGGCGGCGGCGCACGTTCTGGAAGCTGGCCAGCGCGGCACAGGCCACATCGGGCGCGACGCCCACATGCTCGGCCGCGGCAATCGCAGCCAGCGCGTTGAGCTGGTTGTGCTCGCCGGAGAGACTCCACTCGACGCGGCCCACCTTCAGCGCGCCACGCAGCACGTCGAAAGCCTGCGGCTCGCCGCGGGCACGCAGCGCGCCGGGCTCTTCCTTGCGGGCGCCGAAACGCTGCACCTCGCTCCAGCAGCCGCGCGCCAGCACGCGCTGCAGCGCCTCCTCGCGCGAGTTGACGACGACGCGGCCCTTGGCCGGCACGGTGCGCACCAGGTGATGGAACTGCGTCTCGATGGCCGCCAGGTCCGGAAAGATGTCGGCGTGGTCGTACTCGAGGTTGTTCAGGATCGCGGTGCGCGGCCGGTAGTGGACGAACTTGCTGCGTTTGTCGAAGAAGGCGGTGTCGTACTCGTCCGCTTCGATAACGAAGGGACTGCCTGGCTGTCCGAGCCTTGCCGAGATTCCGAAGTTCAGCGGCACGCCGCCGACCAGGAAGCCCGGCTGTAGGCCGGCCTGATCGAGGATCCAGGCCAGCATCGAGGTGGTGGTGGTCTTGCCATGCGTGCCGGCCACGGCCAGCACATGACGGCCCTGCAGGATGTGCTCGGCCAGCCACTGCGGGCCGCTGGTGTAGGGCAGGCCGGCGTCGAGGATGGCTTCCATCAGCGGGAAGCGGCCTTCGCTGCTGCGCGTCACCACATTGCCGATTACGAAGACATCGGGCTTCAGGTCCAGCTGCTCGGCACCGAAGCCCTGGATCAGTTCGATGCCCAGCGCCTCGAGCTGGTCGGACATCGGCGGATAGACGTTCGCATCGCAGCCGGTGACCTTGTGGCCGGCCTCGCGCGCCAGCGCGGCCAGGCCGCCCATGAAGGTGCCGCAGATGCCGAGGATGTGGATGTGCATGTCAGATCAGCGCAGTGCGGCACGTGCTGCGGCCAGCGTGGCTTCGATGTCGCCGTCGCTGTGCGCAGCGCTGACGAAGCCGGCCTCGTAGAGCGCCGGGGCCAGGTAGACGCCGGCGTCAAGCATGGCGTGGAAGAAGCGGTTGAAGCGCTCCTTGTCGGTCGTCATCACGGTGGCGTAGTTCTGCGGCAGCTCGGGCATCAGGAAGAAGCCGAACATACCGCCCTCGCAGTCGGCGCTGAAGGGCACGCCGTTGTGGGCGGCAACCTGCTTCAGGCCGTCGACGAGCGCGCGCGTCTTGGCCGACAACGCGTCGAAGAAGCCGGGCTTCTGGATCTCGCGCAGCGTGGCCAGGCCGCAGGCGGTGGCCACCGGGTTACCGGACAGCGTGCCGGCCTGGTAGACGCCGCCCAGCGGTGCCAGGTGCTTCATGATCTCGCGGCTGGCACCGAAGGCGGCCAGCGGCATGCCGCCGCCGATGACCTTGCCGAACACGCTGATATCGGGCTTGAAGCCGGGGATCAGCTTCGCGTAGTGGCCCTGTGCGGACTGCAGGCCGACGCGGAAGCCCGTCATCACCTCGTCGAAGATCAGCAGCGCGCCATGCTGCGTGCACAGCTCGCGCAGCTTGCTCATGAAGGGGATGCTGGCGCGCACGAAGTTCATATTGCCGGCGATCGGCTCGACGATCACGCAGGCCAGTTCCTTGCCGTTCAGCGCGAAGGCTTCTTCCAGCTGGGCGACGTTGTTGTACTCCAGCACCAGCGTGTCCTGCGCCGCGCCAGGGGTGACGCCGGCGCTGGTCGGGTGGCCGAAGGTGGCCAGACCCGAGCCTGCCTTGACCAGCAGCGCGTCGGTATGGCCGTGGTAGCAGCCTTCGAACTTGATGAACTTCGGGCGCCCGGTGGCGCCGCGCGCCAGGCGGATCGCGCTCATCGTCGCCTCGGTGCCCGAGCTCACCAGGCGCACCTGCTCGATGCTGGGCACCAGCTTGAGGATCTCCTCGGCCAGCTCGATCTCGCGCTCGGTCGGCGCGCCGAAGGAGAAACCCTCGCGCGCAGCCGACAGCACGGCCTCCAGCACCGCCGGGTGGCCGTGGCCCAGGATCATCGGGCCCCAGGAGCCGATGTAGTCGATATAGCGCTTGCCTTCGGCGTCCCAGATGTACGGGCCTTCGCCGCGGGCGATGAAGCGCGGCGTGCCGCCGACGGCGCGGAAGGCGCGCACCGGCGAATTCACGCCGCCGGGGATGACGCGCTGGGCGCGCTCGAACAGGTCTTGGTTGCTGGTCATGGTGGACTCCTCTCTCTGCAGGACTGCGGCCTGATCTGACAGGGTGCCGCCGATCCGGGTCTCCGGGTCGGCCGGCACCGCCCCTTGGCGGGGCGCGCGCAGCGCGTAGGGGGTGGGCCTAGTGCATGCGCCGCGGCGGCCGCGCCGGCGGCACGGGCTCGGCCGGCGCTTCGTCGCTCTCGGCCTCGGTGCCGCCTTCGGCAAAGGGCAGCGGCTCGCCTTCCTCGCCGGGCGGCAGGGCCCAGAAGAAGCGGTCCGGCACCACATTGCCCATGCCGGGGCGGAAGCCCGCGTCCAGCGACTGGTCCAGGAAGGCCAGCGCCTCGGCCACGGCGTCGTGCACCTCGGCACCGACCGAGAGCAGCGCCGCCAGCGAGGCCGACAGCGTGTCGCCGGCGCCGACGAAACTGGTCTCGAAACGCTCGAACTTCTCGCCGGTGATCGGCCCCTGCGCATTGGCCAGCACGTTGTCGACGAACTGGTTGGGCAGGTTGATGCCGGTCACCAGCACATGGCCGGTGCCATGCTCGGCGGCTGCCACGGCCAGCTCGCGTGGCGAGGCCGGACGGTCGGCATCCCAGTCGGGCAGCAGGAAGTCGGTCAGGGTCTTGTGGTTGCCCACCAGCACATGGGTCTGCGGCAGCACCAGCTCGCGGAAGGCGTCCAGATAGCTCTGCTGCTGCTCCTCGTCCAGCCAGGAGATCGCTGGCATATAGGCCACCAGCGGCGTGTCCGGGTAGTCGCTGAGCACCTCGGCCACTGCGCTGACCCCCTCGGCGCTGCCGAGGAAGCCAACCTTCCAGGCATTGATCGTCACGTCCTCAAGGATGGAGCGAGCCTGCTCGACCACGGTATCGCTGTCCAGCACATGCTGATCGAACACCTCGGCGGTGTCGCGCAGCACGATGGCCGTGACCACCGGCAGTGCATGCGCGCCCATCGCGGCGATCGTCGCCACGTCGCCGGCCAGGCCGCCGGCGCCGGTGGGGTCGCTGGCATTGAAGCTCATCACGCAGGCCGGCGCTTGCGGCTCCTGCGGGTCGCCCAGGGCGTGGTCGGTGCTGCTCGGGATGTCGGCTGTGCTGCTCATGGTGCGGGATTGGCGGGCCGGCAGCACCGCCGGTCGCAGCTTTGGGGACCGCGCTGGAGGAGCCGGGCACCCGCGGATTCAAGCGAGAAACTGGCTGTTGCATCCTAGCCATCTCCAACGCTGGGGCGGCGGAAGTGGCTGGCTACAATCTTCCGACCATTGTAGATAGCAATTGATTGCAGGAGCGCCGTGAGCGAAACGAGTACGACCTGGATGTGCCTGATCTGCGGCTGGATCTATGACGAGGCCGTGGGAGATCCTGAACATGGGATCCCACCGGGCACCCGCTGGGCCGATGTCGACATGAACTGGACCTGTCCGGAATGTGGCGCGCGCAAGGAAGACTTCGAGATGGTGCGCATCTGAGCAGCCGTCCATCCTGCCAACGCAGTCCCGAGACGCCCTGAAGGAGACCGTGGTGGACTCTCAAGCTCCCTCCGCACCGTCGCCGGACTCCAGTCCCACGACCAAGGTGCTGGTCATCGACGACAGCAACACGATACGGCGCAGCGCCGAGATCTTCCTCAAGCAGGGCGGTCATGAGGTGGTGCTGGCCGAGGACGGCTTCGATGCGCTGGCCAAGCTCAGCGACTACAAGCCCGACCTGGTGTTCTGCGACATCCTGATGCCGCGCCTGGACGGCTACCAGACCTGCGCCATCATCAAGCGCAACCCCGCCTTCGCCGCGGTGCCGGTGATCATGCTCTCGTCCAAGGACGGGCTGTTCGACAAGGCGCGCGGCCGCATGGTGGGTTCGCAGGACTACCTGACCAAGCCCTTCACCAAGGACCAGCTGCTGCAGGCGGTCCAACAACACCGACGCGCGGGCTGAGCCGGCCTCGCGTTCCAGCACTCAGGAAAGCCCGACACAAGAGGCAGCGCGAGGAGAACCAGATGCCCATCCAGAAGATTCTGCTGGTCGACGATTCCAAGACCGAGTTGCACCATCTGAGCGAGATCCTGCTCAAGCGGGGTTACGCGGTGCGTACCGCCGAGAACGGCGAGGAGGCTCTGAAGCGCCTGGCTGAGGAGAAGCCGGACCTGATCCTGATGGACGTGGTGATGCCCGGCCAGAACGGCTTCCAGCTCACCCGCACGATCACGCGCGACGAGCGCTTTGCCGATGTGCCGGTGATCATGTGCACCAGCAAGAACCAGGAAACCGATCGCGTCTGGGGCATGCGCCAGGGCGCGCGCGACTATGTGGTCAAGCCCGTCAAGCCTGACGAGCTGCTGGCCAAGATCAAGGCTCTGGGCTGACGCTCATGTCGAACAAGCAAGCCCTGCGCGACCTCCAGCAACGCCTCGCGCAGCGCATGCAGGCGGCGCGCGAGACCTCACAGGCGGCCAGCTGGCTGGCTGTCGAGGCCGCCGGCGTGCCCCTGCTGCTCTCGTTGCGCCAAGCGGCCGAGATCTTCACGCTGGTGCCGATCAAGCCGGTGCCCTATGCGCAGCCCTGGCTGCTGGGCGTGGCCAATCTGCGTGGTGGCCTGCACACCGTTGTCGATCTGGCCGGTTTTCTCGGTCTGCGCGACGCTGCGGCGGCGCCGCGCGCCGAAGCGGGTGGCACCGCGGCCGGCACGCGACTGGTCGCCTTCAATCCAGAGCTGAACATCAACTGCGCCCTGCTGGTCGACCGCCTGCTGGGTCTGCGCGGCGATGAGCAGCTGCAGCCGGAGGAGGGCGAGGTCGCCGGGCGGCCGCGCTTCGCCGGCCCGCGGCTGCGCGATGCCGAGGGGCGCGTCTGGCAGGTGCTCGACTTGGAGGCGCTGGCCCGCCATCCGCAGTTCCTGCGCATCGTTGTTTGATCGAGGACCGGGCGCAGCAAGAGCAGCCCGGCCGACACACTGTCTGTCATCACGAGGGTGAGATGAGCTTCCTGGACAAGATCAAGAAACTGGGCAAGCGTGAGGCCTCCGAGGCTGACGCGCTGGCCGCGTCGACGCAGGCAGCCTCCGACATCATGGCGGGTACGGGGCGTCCCGAGTCGTCCATCATCTCGGAAGCGCGGCCGACCGAGTTCATCAGCGGCCCGTCGACCGAGGCAAGCACGAGCTTCGCCTCGACGACGGCGACCACCGAGGGCGAAGCGGCCGCTGTGCAGCCGCCAGCGGCCGCGCAGCGCCGGCAGGGCGTGCTCACGGCGCTGGTCGCCGTCGGCATGGTCGGTACGGTGGCGATGGTGGGCTGGGCGCTGGTCGATGCCAACCGCAGCGCCGCACAGGCGCGCTCTACCGGCCAGGCACTGATGCAGTCGCAGCGCATGGCCAAGGCGGTGTCCGCAGCGCTGCTGGGCAATACCGCGGCTTTCGGCGAACTGCGCGAGTCGGTCGAGGTGCTCGAGGCGCTGGTGCCGCAACTGCGCGAGGGGGGTGGCGGCGCCGAGGTGCAGCAGGGTCTCGACGCGGTCGAGCCCTTGCTGAAGAAGGCCGATGCCAACGGCCGCGCCGTGCTGGCCCAGCAGAAGGTGCTGATCCAGGTCGGTCAGGCGCTCAAGGCGATCAATGCGCAGAGCGGCGAGCTGCTGGAAAGCGCCGAAGCCGTGGTCGCGCTGGCGCAGACCTATCCCAATGCCGGTGCCGAGATCGCTACGGCCGGCCAACTGCTCATGCTGACGCAGCGCATCGGCAAGAGCGCCAACGAATTCCTCACCCAGGAGGGTGTCAGTCCCGAGGCGGTGTTCCTGCTCGGCAAGGACCTGGGCACCTTCAAGCAGCTGGGCGACGCGATGCTCAAGGGCAATGCAGAGATGCGCTTGCCGCCGGCGCGCGATGCACAGATGCGCGAACGGCTGGCCACGTTGCTCAAGCAGTTCGAGACCACGCGCGAGCAGGCCGACCTGATCCAGAGCAACCTGCAGGGCCTGGTCGCCTCGCGCGACGCGCAGAGCGCCATCCTCAACGACAGCGAGCCGCTGCGCAAAGCCTTGGAAGGTGTGGCCGCCAGCCTGGAGGCTGCGGGCGGTTTGAGCTGGGGCAAGGGCGTGCCGCTGCTCGCCTTCCTGGCCGCACTGGGTTTCGGTGCGGTGGGCTTCTTGCGTCTGTATGTGGCCGATCAGGCTCAGCGCGCCCAGCTGGCCGAGGCCAGCAAGCGCGAGGCCGAGGCGCAGGAGCGCGAGGCCAAGCGCGTCAACGACGCCAACCAGGCGGCGATTCTGCGTCTGATGAACGAGCTGCAGGCGGTGGCCGAGGGCGACCTGACGCAGCAGGCCACGGTGACCGAGGACATCACCGGCGCGATCGCCGACTCGGTGAACTACACGGTGGAAGAGCTGCGCAGCCTGGTCGGCCAGGTGCAAAGCACGGCCACCCGCGTGACCGAGACCACGGTGCAGGTGGACCAGACCTCCACCGAGCTGCTGGCTGCCTCGACCGAGCAGCTGCACGAGATCCGCGCCACCGGCGAGGCGGTGCTGCAGATGGCGGGCCGCATTAACGAAGTGTCGGCGCATGCGCAGCACACGGCCGAGGTCGCGCGCCAGTCGCGTCAGGCCGCGGTGTCGGGCCGCGAGGCGGTGCAGAACAATATCGGCGGCATGGTGCAGATCCGCGAATCGATCCAGGAGACCTCCAAGCGCATCAAGCGACTGGGCGAGAGCTCGCAGGAGATCGGCGAAATCACCGAGCTGATCTCGGACATTACCGAGCAGACCAACGTGCTGGCGCTGAACGCCGCCATCCAGGCCGCGTCTGCTGGCGAAGCCGGCCGCGGCTTCTCGGTGGTGGCGGAAGAGGTGCAGCGGCTGGCCGAACGCTCGGGCGATGCGACGCGACGCATCGCGGCGCTGGTCAAGACGATTCAGACCGACACGCAGGACGCGGTGGCCGCGATGGAGCGCTCCACTGTCGGCGTGGTGCAGGGGACCAAGCTTTCTGATGCGGCCGGTAACGCGCTGGAAGAGATCGACCGCGTGTCTCGCCAGCTCGACCAGCTGATCGCCGAGATCTCCGCACAGGCCCTGCGCGAAGCCCAGGCCGCCAACGAGGTGGCCGCCAACATTCAGCACATCTTCGCGGTGACCGAGCAGACCTCGGAAGGCACGCGCTCCACCGCGCAGATGGTGCACGAGCTGTCGCGCTCCGCCGAGGCCCTGCGCCAGTCGGTCGCGCGGTTCAAGGTCAGCTGAAGAACAAGGAACGAGGACGAGGCCCATGGATCAGCCGCGCGATTCCGAGTTTCCAGCCGACCTCAGTCCGCTGGCCTGGGTGCAGGAGGAGCTGCGTCGCTCTCTCGAGTCGGTGCACAAGACGCTGCGGCGCCAGCTGCGCGACGGCGACAGCCGCGCTGGCGGGCTGAGCACCTTCGGAGCGATGGCCGGTGCCGAGGCGCAGCCGAGCGCGCCGCTGCAGGCTGCCGCTGCGCAGCTGCACCAGGCTGCGGGCGTGGTGCAGTTGGTCGGTCTTGCCGCCGGGGCCACGTTGCTGCGCGCCTCCGAGGCTGCGGTCACGCAGCTGGCGCGCCGACCCATGGCTGTCGATCTGCAGGTGGTGGAGACCATCGAGCGCGCCGACTTCGCGCTGCTGTCCTACATCGCGCGGCTGCTGGCGGGCAGCAAGACGTCCAGCCTGGCGCTGTTCGCGGCCTATCGCGAGCTGCAGACCCTGGTGGGCGCCGAGCGCATCCACCCTGCCGATCTGTGGAGCCACGAGTTCTCCTGGCGCGAGCTGCGCGGCGAGGCGCCGGCGCGCGTGCTCTCTGCCGAGCAGGCGCGCGCGGCCTTCGAGGCCACGCTGCTCAAGCAGATGCGTTCGCCCAAGCCCGAGTACGCGGCTGCGCTGAGCGAGATCTGCGCCGGCATCGCCGCTGGCCTGACGCAGCCGCAGAACCGCACGCTGTGGCAGCTGGCGGCCGCACAGTTCGAGGCCCAGGCCCTGGGCCTGCTGCCGCAGGATGTCTATGTGAAGCGCCTGGGCTCGCGACTGCTCTCGCAGCTGCGAGCCGGCGGCGATGCCGCCGCGTCGCAGCGGCTGGCGCAGGACCTGCTCTTCTTCTGCGCCCAGGCGGGCGCGGCAGCGCAGGCGCCGCGGCTGGCCGCGGTGCGCGAGGCCTACCATCTCGACGAGGAGGCGCCCGGCGATTACGAGGACGAATCGCTGGGACGCATAGACCCGAACTGGGTGGCGCAGGCGCGCCGCCGCGTCGGCATGGCCAAGGACAGCTGGTCGGCGGCGGCCGAGGGCGACACCGCTCGCATGGCCGGCCTGGACGAGCAGTTCGCCGGCATTGCCGAATCGCTGATGCGACTCTTCCCCAGCGGCGAGGTGCTGGGCCAGACGCTGCAGCGCGCCGTCGTCGCGACGCTGCGCTCGGGTCAGGCCCCCAAGCCCGATCTGGCGATGGAGATCGCCACCTGCCTGCTCTACATCGAGGCGGCACTGGACGATGCGGCCTTCGACAAGCCCGAGCAGGCCGAGCGCGTGCGCGAGCTGGCGCGGCGTGTCGATTCGGTGGCGCACGGCGAGCCGCCGCGGCCGCTGGAAGCCTGGATGGAGGAGCTGTACCGCCGCGTGTCCGACCGCCAGACCCTGGGCAGCGTGGTGCATGAGCTGCGGGCCAGCCTCTCGGAGATCGAGCGCGAGGTCGATGTCTATTTCCGCGACCCGAGCAAGCGCGAGTCGCTGATCCCGGTGCCGGGCCAGCTTCAGGCGATGCGCGGCGTGCTTTCGGTGCTGGGCCTGGACCAGGCGGCGCTGGCCTGCCTGCGCATGCGCGACGAGGTCGACACGCTGGCCAATACCGAGGTCGACGCCGAGCGCGAGGGTCCGCGCGAGGCCTTCGAGCGCCTGGCCAACAACCTGGGCGCGATGGGCTTCCTCATCGACATGCTCAGCGTGCAGCCCGCGCTGGCCAAGCGCATGTTCCGTTTCGACAGCCTGAGCGGCCGACTGGACGCGGTGATGGGTCGGCGCAGCGGTGCCGCCAGCGTGCCGGCGCCGAGCAGCCGCTTCGGTGCGCTGGAGGCCTTGCCTGCCGTCGAAGCGCCGGCAGTCTCGGGCACGCTGCTCAGTCAGGTGCAGGCCGCCGCCGAGGCGGCTGCGGGCGGTGCTGCCGATGCGCAGGCGTTGGCGCGCGACCTGGAGCGACTCAGCCACGAGGCGCGCGCAGCCGACGAGCCCGGGCTGGCCCAGGCAGCCTCGTCGGCCAAGGAACTGCTGCAGCAGGCCGAGCCCGAGTCGCTGGCGCAGGCGGCGCAGTCGCTCAACGAATTCATCGAAGCGCGAGCGCCCGAACCGGTCGCGGAGCCCCCGGCGGCAGCCGCACCGGCGGTGCCGGCCGACATCGACGAGGAGATGCTGGAAATCTTCCTCGAGGAGGCCGACGAGGTGCTGGCTGCGGCGCGCGCCGCGCTGGCCGCGCTGGAACAGAACGCGCAGGACGAGGAGCAGATGCGCGCGGTGCGCCGCGCCTTCCATACGCTCAAGGGCAGCTCGCGCATGGTCGGGCTCAGCGAGTTCGGCGAGGGTGCCTGGGCCTGCGAGCAGCTCTACAACGCGCGCCTGGGCGAGCCTGGCGGCGCCGACCCGGCGCTGCTGGCCTTCACTGCCGAGGCGCTGGACTATCTGGCCGACTGGCGCCACATCATCGCGGCGCGCGAGAGCAGCACGCACAAGCCGGATGGCCTGCGCCGCAGCGCCGACGCGCTGCGCCTGGAAGGACGGCTGCTGCCGCTGGACTGGCCCGCGCCGGCCAGCCAGGGCGAGGCCGAGATGGCGATCGAGCAGGCGACGCCCGAGGCCGCCGCGGTGTCGATCGGCGAGTCGGGCTTCTCCGTCACCGAACTGCCCGATCTGGCCATCCAGGGCCTGGACATGCCGTTGGGCGAAGTCGTCGAGCTGGCCACGCCCGCCGAGCCCATGCCTGAGCTGCCGCCGACGCAGCCTGCCGAGTTGCCGTTCGAGCTGCCAGTCGAACTGCCTGTGGAGTTGCCGCCCGAGGAGCTGCCACAGGAGCTGCCGCTCGAGTTGCCGCCGACCGTGCCTGCCGAGCTGCCCTTCGAGCCGCCGCTGCCCGAGGCCGAGCTGCCGGCCTTCATGCTGGACCTGGACTCCGGCGAACTGGTCGAGCCCGCGGCGCAGCCGCAACAGGACGAGGCTGCCGCGATGGCCTCCACGGCGACAGACGAAGAACAGGCCGCGGGCGCCCCGGTGGCGCCGCTGCTCTCGCTGGTCGTCGATCGCAGTGCCGAGGCGGCCCCCGCCGAGCCTGAGGCTGAGCCTGTGGCCGCAGGAAGCGTCGAGGGCGAAGAGGATGTCAAGGTCATCGGGCCGCTGCGCATCGGCATCGGGCTGTTCAACATCTTCCTCAACGAAGCCGACGAGCTTTCGCGCCGCCTGGGCACCACGCTGGCCGAATGGGCGGTCGAGCTGGCCGTGCCACTGCCGTCGAGTTGCGTGGTGCAGGCCCATGCGCTGGCTGGCAATGCGGCCACCGTGGGTTATGACGAGCTGTCGCAGCTGGCGCGCGAGCTGGAACATGCGCTGGAGCGTGCTCAGCTGGCCGGCGCCTACAGCGCCGACGAGGCCGAGTTGTTCGTCGCTGCGGCCGAAGAGATCCGCCGACTGCTGCATCAGTTCGCTGCCGGCTTCCTGAAACCGGCCGATGCCGCGCTGATCGAGCGTCTGCACGCCTACCAGCCGCAGCCTGCCGCCGAGAGCGGCCATGGCGAGTTCCCGGCCGAGGATCACGGCGAGCCCGACCAGATCGATGCCGAGCTCTATCCGATCTTCGAGGAGGAGGCGGGCGATCTGCTGGATCAGCTGCACGCCAGCCTGCGCGACTGGGCAGCCCAGCCGCAGGACCGCAACCGCTCCGCGGCGACGATGCGTGCGCTGCACACCTTCAAGGGCGGCGCGCGCCTGTGCGGTGCGATGCGCCTGGGCGAGCGCGCGCACCGGCTGGAATCGCAGGTCGAGGCGCTGCTGCGCCAGGACGAGATCAGCGCCGACGAGGTGCGCCAGCTGCAGGCCGTGGCCGATGCGCTGGAGCAGGGCTTCGACGAGCTGCGTCTCAGCCTGGGTGCGCCCGCGCCGGCTGCGGTCGCTGTCCCGGAGCCTGCTGTCGAGGCAGCGGCCGAGCTTGCTGCACCTGAGCTGCCCGTCGCCGAAGTCGGCGAGGCCGAGCCAGTTGCATCCGCTGAACCGCTGCGGGCTGCTGTCCCTGAAGCCGAAGCACCGGCTGGCGAAGCCGTCGCCGGCGCGATCGACTGGTCGCGTTTCGCCGGCGAGGTCGAGGCTGCAGGCGACGAGGGCGGGGCCGCCGCGGCGACGCAGGCGCTGGTGCGCGTTCGCGGTGCGCTGATCGAGCGCATGGCGGCACAGGCCGGCGAGGTGGCGATCCGCCGCGCACGGCTGGAGTCCGAGCTCTCGCAGATGAAGAGCGCGTTGCTCGACCTGGACGACAACCTGGAGCGCCTGCGCATCCAGATGCGCGAGCTGGAGCTGCAGGCCGAGGCGCAGATGGGCGCCAGCCAGGAAGCGGCCAAGCTGGCCGGCCGCGATTTCGATCCGCTGGAGTTCGACCGCTACACGCGCTTCCAGGAACTGACGCGCATGCTCGCCGAATCGGTCGGCGACGTGGCCACCGTGCAGCGCGCGCTGCAGCGCAATGTGCAGCTGGGCGAAGACGAGCTGGCCGCGCAGTCGCGCTTGACGCGCGAGCTGCAGGACGATCTGCTGCGCACCCGCATGGTCGAGTTCGACAGCCTGGCCGAGCGTCTGCATCGCGTGGTGCGCCAGGCTGCGCGCGATGCCGGCAAGCAGGTGCAGCTGGAGATCGTCGGCGGCCAGGTGGACATGGACCGCAGCGTGCTCGAGCGCCTCACCGGTGCCTTCGAACATCTGCTGCGCAACAGCGTCAGCCATGGCATCGAGTCGCCGGAAGCGCGTGCCGCGGCCGGCAAGCCGGCGCTGGGAACGATACGGTTGCAGGCGGCCCAGGAAGGCAACGAGGTCGTGCTGGCCTTCGTCGACGACGGTGCGGGCCTGAACTTCACCGCGATCCGCGAGCGGGCCGAAAAGCAGGGCCTGATCGTCCAGGGCGCGGCCCTGTCCGAGCGCGAGCTGGCCGAGCTGATCTTCCAGCCGGGCTTTTCCACCGCCACGCAGCTGACCGAGCTGTCCGGACGCGGCGTGGGCATGGACGTGGTGCGCGCCGAGGTGGACACGCTGGGCGGCTATGTGGACATCCGCAGCACGCCGGGCGTGGGCACGATGTTCGAGCTGCATGTGCCGCTGACCACCGCGCTGACGCAGATCGTTCAGCTGCGCTATGGCGAGTCCTCGGTCGCGGTGCCGGCCAGCCTGATGGAATCGGTGCAGCGACTGCCGGCCGAGCAGGTCGAGCAGGCCTATGCGAGCGGCCGTCTGCAGCTGGGCGAGGAGAGCGTGCCGTTCTACTGGCTGGGCGGCCTGCTGCATCACAGCGGACGCGGCGTGCTGGCGGCGCGGACCGTGCCGGTGATCATCATCCGCAGTGCGCAGCAGCGCCTGGCCCTGCATGTGGACGAGGTGCTGGGCAACCAGGAAGTGGTGGTCAAGAACCTCGGCCCGCAGCTCAGCGGCGTGCCGGGTCTGGCGGGCATCAGCCTGCTGGCCTCGGGCGAGGTGGCGCTGATCTACAACCCGGTGGCGCTGGCACACCGCTACGGCACCGTGGCCCAGGCCCATGCGCAGCAGGGGGCCGAGCAGGCGCGCAGCGCCGAGGAAGCCCCGGAGGTGCTGGCGCCGCTGGTGCTGGTGGTGGACGATTCGCTGACCGTGCGCCGCGTCACCCAGCGTCTGCTGGAACGCGAGGGCTATCGCGTCGAGCTGGCCAAGGACGGCATGGACGCGATGGAAAAGCTCAGCGGCGAGGAGCTGCCGGCGGTGGTGCTCTCGGACATCGAGATGCCGCGCATGGACGGCTTCGATCTGGTGCGCAATATGCGCGCCGACGCGCGTCTGGCCGGCCTGCCGGTGGTGATGATCACCTCGCGCATCGCGCAGAAGCACCGCGACTATGCGCAGGAGCTCGGCGTCGATCACTACCTGGGCAAGCCCTATGACGAAGACCTGCTGCTGAGCCTGATCGCCAAGTACACTGCGCGCGCACTGCCCGAGGAAACGGTCCGCTGAGACCATGAGCCGCGCCGCGGTGGCAGCGGGGAGGCCGTCGAACATCATCAGCCCGTGGCGCCTGGCGCGCCGCGAGCGACAGGCGGGTTATTGGGAGCATGTCCAAAGTCGTTGAGCATCTGGCCGAGCTGACCGGTTTCCGGGATCGGGACGTCATGGACGTCACGCTGGTCACCGCGTTGCGCGAGCTGCTCGAGCCGATGGCGGTGGGCATCTTCCGCCTCGTCGGCGATCCGGGTCAGGAGCGCTGGCTGACGCGCGCCAGGCTGCATGCCGACGACGCTGTGGCGACTGCCGATCCGCTGTGGCAGGAGCCGGAGAAGCTGCCCGCCGCGGCCCAGCATCCCGAGCGCATCGATTGCATGCGTGAGCGCGCGGTGCTCAAGCGCTGCCTGGGCGAGAGCTGGCTCACGCTGTTCCCGCTGGCCAGCGAGCGCGAGGCGATCGGCGTGCTGGAACTGCACACCAATGCCGAGCCGCGCGCCGCGCAGCTGCGCCTGGTGGGCAGTGTGCTGCGCATCTACAACAACTTCCTCGGCCTGCTGGACTACAGCGAGCGCGACACGCTGACCGGCCTGCTCAACCGCAAGACCTTCGACGAGAGCTTTCTCAAGGCGGCCGGCGAAGTACGGCTGTCAGTGAACGATCGGCAGCACGAGCAGGAGCGCCGGCAGTCCTTCGACACATCCGGCTACTGGCTGGGCGTGATCGACATCGATCACTTCAAATCGGTCAACGATCGTTTCGGGCATCTGATCGGAGACGAGGTGCTGCTGCTGCTCTCGCGCCTGATGCGTGGCAGCTTCCGCTTCCATGACAGGCTCTACCGCTTCGGCGGCGAAGAGTTCGTGGTGCTGGTGCGCTGCCCCGACGAGGGCGCGGCGCTGCAGGCCTTCGAGCGCCTGCGTCGCACCACGGCGCAGTACGTCTTTCCTCAGGTCGGTCGCATCACGGTCAGCGTCGGCATGACCCGGGTGCGTCCGGGTGACACGCCGAGCAGTGCCTTCGCGCGTGCCGATCGCGCCGTCTACCACGCCAAGAGCGCCGGCCGCGATCAGGTCTGCAGCCATGCGGCGCTGGTCGAGGCCGGGCTGATCAGCGAGCAGACCGAAGGCAGCGCGGTCGAGCTGTTCTGAGGGGCAGGCGGCGGGCAGGAATCGCCCGTGCGCAGCACAGGCGCCGGCAAGCGGCTAAGCTCACGGCGCTGTCTCATCGGAGTGGGCTGTGTCTGTCTGGCAGATGTCTCGCGGCCGCCTGGCTGCCCTGTTGATCGCGCTGGCCGCGGTGCCGGCCGTTCGCGCGCAAGCGCCTGCCGTGCCCTTGGAGCCGCCACTCACGGCGGCGGCCGAGGCGCCGGCCTTCGAGGCGCTGGACTGGGAGTTGCAGGACCCCAGCCGCGGGCGCGAGGTGCCGGTGCGTCTGTACTGGCCGCGCGCGGCAGCGCCCGAGGCACGGCTGCCGCTGGTGGTGTTCTCGCACGGTCTGGGCGGCTCGCGCCAGGGCTACAGCTATCTGGGCCAGTACTGGGCCAGCCAGGGCATCGCCGCGTTGCATGTGCAGCATGCGGGCAGCGACCGGCGCCTCTGGCGGGGCAATCCGCTGAGCCTGGTCGCGCGCCTGCAGGAGGCCGCGCAGGCCGCTGAGGCCGAGGCCCGCGCGCTGGACGTCCGCTTCGCGCTGGACCAGCTGCTGGCCGGCGAGCGTGGCAGCCGCATCGACCCGGAGCGCATCGCCGTGGCCGGTCACAGCTATGGGGCCAACACCAGCCTGCTGCTGGCCGGCGCGCGCGTGCCGCGCATCGGGCAACCCAGCGGGGAACTGGCGCCGCTGCGCGACCCGCGCATCAAGGCTGCCATCCTGATCTCGGCACCGCCCTTCCACGGTCAGGGGGACGCCTCGGCCATCGTCGGCACGATCCGCATCCCGACGCTGCACATCACCGCCACGGAGGACGTGATCCGCGTGCCGGGCTTCTATTCGGACACGGCCGACCGTCTGGCGCTGTTCGAAGCCACCGGCAGCGTCAGCAAGGAGCTGGTGGTCTTTGAGGGGGGATCGCACAGCATCTTCACCGACCGCGCCGGCACCGGCGGTGTGCTGCTCAATCCACGCATCAAGGCAGCCACCCGCGAGCTCACGCTGGCCTTTCTGGCCAAGGTCTTCGAGGGGCGGGAAGGCGGCCTCCAGCGCTGGCTGGAGCGCCATGCCGAGCTGATCGCGCGTATCCGGCCCGCTTCGTGATCGATGTCGCACGCCAGCTGAGATGACAGGCAAAGCGGGCACAAACGCGGCTTTTCCCGGTTGTCAGCAAGGTTTATCCTGATCTCAGGTCCGGGTGCGCGCCCAACGCTGTTGGCGCGGTGCGTGGCTGCGGGCCTGAGACCAGCACAACAAAGATAAGCGGACGGACGAGACATGGGCCTGCTTCCCTCCTGGCTGCGGCGTGCGCCGCAGGCCGACGCCATGCAGCTTCAACAGGGCCTGGACACGGCTGCGCGCGGCGACCTCTCCCACACCATGCCCGAGGCTGTCGCCGGCACTGGGCTCGCCGGACGCTTCAACGCGATGTGCGCGTCGCTGTCCGGCCGCGTCGCGCAGATCCGCAACAACGCCAGCATCGTCGCGATGGCCGGCAATACGCTGGCCAGCGGCACGCGGCAGCTCGACGAGCGCACCCAGCAGCAGGCCGGCAATCTGGCCCAGGCCGCGACGCTGGTGGCCGATCTCGACTGCCAGGTGCAGGGCAATGCGCGCAAGGCCGAGGCGGCGCACAAGGTCTCGACCGAGGTGCGTGCCGCCGCCGAGTCGGGCGAGGCGCTGATGCAGGACGCGGTGGCGCAGGTGCGCAAGATCGAGGTGAGTTCGCGCCAGATGAGCGAGATCATCGGCGTGATCGACAGCATCGCGTTCCAGACCAATATCCTCGCGCTCAACGCGGCGGTCGAGGCGGCGCGCGCCGGCGAGCAGGGCCGCGGCTTCGCGGTCGTTGCAGCCGAGGTGCGCAGTCTCGCGCAGCGCAGTGCGGCATCGGCTGCCGAGGTGAAGAGCCTGATCGCGCAGTCGGCCGAACAGGTGGACAGCGGCGTCAGGCGTATCGAGCAGCTGGGGCAGACGCTGTCGGGCATCGTCGGCGGCGTGCGCGAGCTCACCGGCCAGGTCGGCGAGATCGCCAGCAGCAGCGCCGCGCAGTGCGAGGGCCTGGCCCACATCGCGCGGGCGGTCAATGCGGCCAATGAGCTGACGCAGCGCAATGCCGAGATGGTGGCCGAGTCGGCACGCAGCGCGCGCGAGCTGGAGCAGCGCACTGCGCAGCTGTCCACCGCTGCGCGTTCGATCCGGCTGCGTCAGGGCAGCGCCGATGAGGCGCGCAGCCTGGTCGAGAAGGCGGTCGCGCTGGTGCAGCGCAGCGGCGTACAGGCGGCGGCGCAGCGTTTCTGCGATCGCAGCAGCGAATTCTTCGACCGCGACATGTACATCTTCGTGTTCAACCGCCAGGGCGTGTTCACCGCCTTCGGCCCCAACCCCTCGTTCAACGGTGGGCATCTGCGCCAGGTGCAGGGCCTGCAGTGGGAGCGGCTGCTGCGCGACGGTTTCGCGCGCATTGACCAGGACCATGGCGGCTGGGTCGAGTACCAGACCGTCAACCCGACGAGCGGTGCGGTGAACGAGAAGATCTCCTACGTGCAGTCGCTGCCGGGGGATCTGCTCATTGGGTGCGGGGTGTACAAGGTCTGAGACCTGGTCTCTCAGGCTAGGCAGTTCTTGCTTCTTGCGGCGCGGGGAGCGCTGCGGCGGGCTGAGTTTGTTTGTGGCTTGCTTGGGGCGGCGCGCAGGCAGCGACGGGCCGGGGCGATTTGCTCCATGTCCCCCGGGGCCACTTCGTAGCCCCTCCTCCTTTACTTACGCAAATCGCCCCGGCCCATCACTGCCTGCACCACGGTGGCATGCGACCAGTGGCATGCCACTCCTGCCTCGGGGAGCGATGTGGTGGGCTTACTTTGCGGAAGTAAAGGAGGAGCCGCCCATTGGGCGGCGGGGGACATGAAGCAAAGCAAGCCCGCCGCAGCGCTCCTCGCGCCACGCGCAGCAAGCCACAAACAAACTCAACCCGCGGCCGCCGCCGCCTTCACCACTGCATAGCGCGCCAGCGTGCGCTCGCGCGCCAGCGCATGCGAGACGATGGGTAGCGGGTAGTCGTGACCGAGGTCCACGCCCGCAGCCGCGAGCACGCTGGCATCCGCCTCCCACGGCGCATGGATGGACTTGGCATCAAGCTTGGCCAGTTGCGGCAGATAGCGCCGGATGAAGCGCCCGTCGGGATCGAACTTCCGGCTCTGCGTCATCGGATTGAAGATGCGGAAATAGGGCTGCGCATCGCAGCCGCTGGACGCGGCCCACTGCCAGCCGCCGTTGTTGGCGGCCAGATCGAAGTCCAGCAGTTGCTCGGCAAAGTAGCGCTCGCCCCAGCGCCAGTCGACGCCCAGGTCCTTGATCAGGAAGCTGGCGGTGACCATGCGCAGGCGGTTGTGCATATAGCCGGTGCTGTTGAGCTGCAGCATCGCCGCATCCACCAGCGGATAGCCGGTACGGCCCTCGCACCAGGCGGCGAACAGCGCCTGCGCGTGCTCGCCATGCTCCCAGAGGATGTTGTCGTACTCGGGCTTGAAGGCTGCGCCCATCGCGTGCGGAAAATGGTGCATCAGCTGGTGATAGAAATCGCGCCAGATCAGCTCGGACAGCCAGACCTCGGCGCCGCGGTCGCCGGCCTGCATGCGCTGCCAGGCCTCGCGCGCCAGGCGGCGGATCGACAGCGTGCCGAAGCGCAGCTGCACGCTCAGGTAGCTGGGGCCCTTCAGCGCCGGGAAGTCGCGCGTGTCGGCATAGCGGTCCATGCGATCGAGGAAATCGTCCAGCATCGCCTCGGCCTGGTCGGCCTGCAGATGCGCGTCCAGCGCCATAGGCTCGAAGCCGATCTCGGCCAGCGAGGGCACGCCGCGCGCGAACTCGTGGATGGACAAGGTGTGCGGCGCATGGCGGCGCACCGGATAGGCCTTCAGGTAGAAGGGCTCGACCTTCTTCAGCCACAGGTTCTTGTAGGGCGTGAAGACCACGAAGGGCTTGCCGGCGCCGGTGAGCAGTTCGCTGCGCTCGAAGACCACATGGTCCTTGTAGCTGTGCCAGCGGCAGCCGAAGGCGGCGAGCTGGCGCTGCACCTCGGCGTCGCGGGCCAGCGCCGCGGGCTCGTCGTCGTGGTTGGCGAACACCGCATCGGCGCCCAGCTCGGCGGCCAGCAGCGGCACCAGCTCACGGGCACGGCCATAGCGCACGATCAGCGCACCGCCCAGGGCACGCAGCTGCTCGTCGAGCCGGTGCAGGGCCTGCAGGATGAAGACGACGCGGCGGTCGCGGCGCGGCAGCTCGTCGAGGATCTCGCTGTCGAAGATGAAGACGCAGTGCACGCGGCTCGCGGCCTTGAGCGCGTGGTACAGGGCGGCGTGGTCGTCCACGCGCAGGTCGCGGCGGAACCAGACCAGGGCCTCGCGGTAGGGCTTGTTCATGGCTGCAGTTTCGCCGACGAATAAAATGCCGGCATGCCCAAGCACCAGATGGCCCTGTCCAACCAGTTCCTCATCGCCATGCCCGGCATGGCGGACGACGCGTTTGCCGGTGCCGTCGTCTATATGTGCGAGCACAACGACAAGGGCGCGCTGGGCCTGGTGATCAACAAGCCGATCTCGCTGACGCTGGGCAATCTGTTCGAGAAGGTCGACCTGGACCTGCCCGACGAGGCGATGGCTGCGCGGCCGGTGTTCTACGGCGGCCCGGTGCAGACCGAGCGCGGTTTCGTGCTGCACGAGCCGCTGGACGAAGAGGGCCAGCACTACAACGCCACGCTGGCCGTGCCTGGCGGGCTGGAGATGACCACCAGCCGCGACGTGCTTGAGGCGCTGTCGCACGGCGCCGGCCCGAAGAAGGTGCTGGTCACGCTGGGCTACAGCGGCTGGGCCGCCGGCCAGCTGGAGGAAGAGATCGGCCGCAACGGCTGGCTCACCGTCGAGGCCGAGCCGGGCATCATCTTCGACACCCCGGTCGAGCAGCGCTACGAGAAGGCGCTGGGCCTGCTGGGCATAGACCCGCGCATGCTCAGCCAGGACGCCGGCCACGCATGAGCCCGCTCCACGCTCCAGCCCCGGCAGCGCAAGCCTCTTCTCTTCAATCCTTTCTTGCTTTCGACTTCGGCACCCGCCGCGTCGGCGTGGCCACCGGCAGCCGCTTCAGCGGCCGGGCCGAGCCGCTGAAGAGCATCACGGTGGAGGGCGAGGCGCGCTTTGCCGCGATCGAGAAGCTGATCCGCGAATGGCAGCCCGAGGCGCTGGTGATCGGGATTCCCTTCCACCCGGACGGCGCCGAACATGAGGTGACGCAGCGCGCGCGCCGCTTCGGCCGCCAGCTGAAAGGACGCTTCCGCCTGCCGGTCTTCGAGGTCGACGAACGCTACACCAGTGTCGAGGCCGAAAGCCAGGGCGCGCGCGATGTCGATGCCGCGGCGGCGGCGCTGATTCTTGAACAGTTCCTGCGCGAGAGCGCGGGCCACTGACTGCAGAAGGACACAAGAACGATGAGCACACTTCTCCTCGATGCCGAGGCGCTCTATGCCGATCTGCTCAAGGGCGTGCAGCGCCTGCTGGGCAAGGACACCGTGCTGGTGGGCATCTGGTCGGGCGGCGCCTGGCTGGTCGAGCGCCTGCAGCGCGACCTCGGCCTGGCCGGCGAGCCCGGCGTGATCTCCAGCTCGCTGCACCGCGACGACTTCGGTTCCAAGGGCATGAGCGCCAGCGCCGACCACACGCGGCTGCCCTTCGAGGTCGAGGGCCGGCACATCCTGCTCGTCGACGACGTGCTCTACACCGGCCGCACCACGCGCGCGGTGATCAACGAGCTGTTCGACTTCGGCCGCCCGGCCAGCGTGCAGCTGGCGGTGCTGGTGGACCGCGGCGGACGCGAGCTGCCGATCGAGCCGGCCTTCTCGGCCGCGCGGGTGACGCTGGCGCCCGCGCAGCGGCTGCGGCTGGCCAAGGACGAGAGCGGCCGTTTCTCCTTCGACGTGAAAGGGGACTGAACAAAATGCTGAGTAAACGAAATCCCCAACTGAACAAGCATGGCGAGCTGATCCATCTGCTCTCCATCGAAGGCCTGCCGCAGGCGGTGATCCACCAGATCCTCGACACCGCGGGCACCTTCCTCTCGGTCAACGACCGCGAGGTGAAGAAGGTGCCGCTGCTGCGGGGGAAAAGCGTGTTCAACCTGTTCTTCGAGAACAGCACGCGCACGCGCACTACCTTCGAGATCGCCGCCAAGCGGCTGTCGGCCGACGTGCTGAACCTGGACATCGCGCGCAGCTCCACCGCCAAGGGCGAGACGCTGCTGGACACGGTGGCCAACCTCAGCGCGATGCATGCCGACATGTTCGTCGTGCGGCACAGCGAGAGCGGCGCGCCCTACCTGATCGCGCAGCACTGCGCGCCGCATGTGCATGTGGTCAACGCCGGCGACGGCCGCCATGCGCATCCGACGCAGGGCCTCTTGGACATGTACACGATCCGCCACTACAAGAAGGACTTCACCAACCTGACCGTGGCCATCGTCGGCGACATCGTGCACTCGCGCGTGGCGCGCTCCGACATCCACGCGCTGAACATCCTCGGCGTGCCGGAGATCCGCGCGGTCGGCCCCAAGACCCTGGTGCCGGGTGACCTGAAGGACATGGGTGTGCGCGTCTGCCACAGCATGGAAGAAGGCATCAAGGACGCCGACGTGATCATCATGCTGCGCCTGCAGAACGAGCGCATGAGCGGCGCGATGCTGCCCAGCGCCGGCGAGTTCTTCAAGAACTTCGGTCTGACCGCCGAGAAGCTGCGGCTGGCCAAGCCCGATGCCATCGTGATGCACCCGGGCCCGATCAACCGCGGCGTGGAGATCGACTCCGCCGTGGCCGACGGCAAGCAGAGCGTGATCCTGCCGCAAGTGACCTTCGGGATCGCGGTTCGCATGGCGGTGATGTCCATCCTCGCTGGAAACGAAGCATGAAGATCCTCATCAAGAACGGACGTTTGGTCGACCCGGCATCGGGCCTGGACCGCATCGGCGATGTGGCCATCGCGGCGGGCCGCATCGTCGGCCTGGGCGAGGTGGCGGCGGACTTCGACGCCAACCGCGTCATCGATGCCAGCGGCCTCGTCGTGGCACCGGGTCTGGTCGACCTGGCGGCGCGCCTGCGCGAGCCGGGGCTGGAGCAGCGCGGCATGCTGGAGAGCGAGCTCGCCGCCGCCGCGGCCGGCGGCGTGACCAGTCTGGTCTGCCCGCCCGACACCGACCCCGCGCTGGACGAGCCGGGCCTGGTGGAGATGCTGAAGTTCCGCGCCCGCAAGCTCAGCCGCTGCCGCCTCTTCCCGCTGGGCGCGCTGACCCGCGGGCTGGACGGCGAGGTGCTGACCGAGATGGCCGAGCTGACCGAGGCCGGCTGCGTGGGCTTCGGCCAGGCCGAGCGGCCGATCCGCAACACGCAGTTCCTCACCCGCGCCTTCCAGTACGCCGCTACCTACGATTACACCGTGTGGCTGCGCCCGATGGATCCCTGGCTGTCCGGCGGCGTGGCCGCCAGCGGCGCGGTGGCCACGCGCCTGGGCCTGGCCGGCGTGCCGGTGACCGCCGAGACGATCGCGCTGCACACCATCTTCGAGCTGGTGCGCAGCATCGGCACGCGCGTGCACCTGTGCCGCATCTCCAGCGCCGCCGGCGTGGCGCTGCTGCGCCAGGCCAAGGCCGAGGGGCTGCCGATCACGGCCGATGTGTCGATCAACTCGCTGCACCTGACCGATGTGGACATCGGCTACTTCAACTCGGCGATGCGCCTGGACCCGCCGCTGCGCCAGGGCCGCGACCGCGATGCGCTGCGCGCCGCGCTGGCCGATGGCACGCTGGACGCGCTGGTCTCCGACCACATGCCGGTGGACGAGGACGAAAAGAACCTGCCCTTCGCCGAGGCCACGCCCGGCGCCACAGGGCTGGAGCTGCTGCTCAGCCTGGCACTGCGCTGGGCCGAGGACGGCAAGCTGCCGCTGGCCAAGGCGCTGGACGTGGTCACCGCCGCGCCGGTGCGCGTGCTGGGCACGGCGATCGGCTCGCTGGCCGCCAGCGCCGGCCGCCTGGTCGACGGCGGTGTGGCCGACGTCTGCGTGTTCGATGAGAAGGCGCGCTGGAGCGTCACGCCGGATCAGCTGCTCAGCCAGGGCAAGCACACGCCCTTTGCGGCCGACCTGACTGGCTTCGAGCTGCCAGGCCGCGTGCGCTACACGCTGGTGGCGGGTACGCTGGCCTACGACGCGAGCAATCGCTGAGCCGGTCGATGCGCAGTCTGATCGCCATCTGGCGCCTGACGCGCCTGCTGCTGCATGTGCTGCACGGCATTCTGGTGATGCGCCTGGAGTTCGGCCGGCTCGATGCCGCTGGCCGCCACGCGCGCATCGCCTGGTGGTCGCGCAAGATGCTGGCAGTGCTGGGTGTGCGTGTCGACTCGCGCGGCCGGGGCCGGCCCGGTGCCAAGCTGGTGGTGGCCAACCATGTCTCGTGGCTGGACATCGGCGCGATCCACGCGGTGCTGCCCGAGGCGCGCTTCGTCTCCAAGGCCGACGTCAAGCACTGGCCCTTGGTCGGCGCGATGGTCGCCGGTGCGGGCACGCTGTTCATCGAACGCGCCAGCAAGCGCGACGCGTTGCGCGTGGTGCACCAGAGCGCCGAGGCGCTGCAGGCCGGCGACACGGTGGCGGTGTTCCCCGAGGGCACCACCGGCGCCGGCCCCGAGCTGCTGCCCTTCCACGCCAATCTGCTGCAGGCGGCGATCTCCACCGAGGTGCCGATCCAGCCGGTGGCGCTGCGCTGGCACGAGCCCGGCGAGCGTTTCAGCAGCTCGGCCCGCTTCATCGGCGAGACCACGCTGCTGCAAAGCGTCTGGGCCATCGTCACCGCGCGCGGCCTGGCGGTGGACGTGCAGATCCTGCCCGCAGAGCAGACCGCTCATGCCGACCGCCGCGCGATGGCCGAGCACATGCGGGAGCAGATCACGGCGGCGCTGGCTGGCGACGCACGCTAGCGGCGCCGGGCGGCGTCGACGTGGCTGCAGCCCCTTGCCTGGGGCTCCTGGCTACGTCTCAGGGTTTCTCGGCGCTGCCGCTGAGCTTGGCGACGAGTGCGTTGATCTGCAGCCAGCGCTGCCGCAGATCCTCATCGCTCAAGGCGGAAGTCCAGCCCTTGAGGATGCGCTCCAATTTGGGGTCCTTGGACGCCAGGGTCAGCAGGGCGTCATCGACCACGCCGGTGCCACGCGGTCGCGCCCAGTCTGCACGCTGTTCCAGCGGGCCGAACATGCGCTGTGCCGGGTAGTCAGCCAGCGACTGCACGCAAGCGCCATAGACACTCTGCGGATAGAGGCAGGCGACATCCAGCAAGGCTTCTTGCTCGCATCGGCCCGCGCGCTGACAGGCCTGGATTTCGATCGCATAGTGCAGCATGGTGGCGTCGCTGGCCTGGATGAACCTGTGGTCGGTCGGAAGGCCGTAGGCATCCAGCAGGGTGGCATCCGTCAGCAGCATGGGCCTGAGACTGCGGAGCAACTCGATCGAACCAGTGCCGCGCACGAAGTCGAGTAGATCGCGACGCGCCTGCGGGCTGGCTTTCTCAAGGGCGTCCGGACGGTTCATCAGTTCGATGAGCAGTGCTGCCAAGGTCGGCAGCACCGAGTCATCTCGGACGCTGAAAGCCTGGCTGCGCACGGTTTCGTAGCCTTCGCAGCTCTGCTCGAAGGCCTGCATCGCCTTGGCGCGGTTCGCGTCCGGTTTGGCGAGTCTGTCGGGCTCCAGACGTAGCGCGTGCCACAACGGGCTCAGTTGGAGGCATCTCCAGGCCATGCGCTTGGCCGCGACGATGTCGGCCAGCTTGCCGCTGACGGCCGCCTGGTGGGCGACGAGCCGGATCGGCTTGTCGGCAGCGGCGGAGAAGGCTTGGTCCCACGGATTGACCGTCGACGGAGGCTCGAATCGATCGGATGGCAGCGGACTGGCGGGCGCAGGTACTCGCTCAAGCCTGGCTTCGCCCCCAAGCGGGCGGCGTGGATCTGCTGTCGATGGCGGCGCGTCGGCGCTGGGCCTCAGCATCGATCCGAAGAGGCCCAGCGCAGCAGCAGCTACCGCAGTCGCTGCCAGGAGCCATGGCTTGCGCGAGCGCACTTGCATCTGTCGATGTCTTTGGTGTGGCGTCGTGACGGAGACGAGGCAGAAGTCGCGTCGTCGGTTAACGGTTTGATGTAGCGTCCTTTCCGCCCATGGTAGCGCTGCACCGGGGTCAGGCCATCACCCCAATGGGCGGAACTCCGGAGTGTCCGCTCGCGAGGCTTCTGGGCGGCTCGACTGTCTTGGCCTGTGACCTTTGTTGTGCCTTGAGAGTGGTGTGCACGGCCGATCCGGCGCGCGCTGGGCTACAGTGCCGTTCATGAGCGAGAGCAGCAGCAGTACCGGCACCAGCCCCGCGAGGAGCGCCTTGCAGATCCGCCGCGTCGGCATCGACACCTGGCGCGAGAACGTGGTCTATATGCACCGCGACTGCCCGGTGGTGCGCGCGGCAGGCTTCCAGGCGTTGTCCAAGGTCGAGGTCCATGCCAACGGCCAGACCATCCTGGCGGTGCTCAACGTCGTCAGCGACGACAAGATCGTCAAGGCCTGCGAGCTAGGCGTCAGCGAGGACGCGTTCGCGCGTCTGGGCGTCAGCGACGGCCACAGCGCCAGCGTCAGCCATGCCGAGCCGCCGCGCTCGATCGCGGCGCTGCACCGCAAGATCGGCGGCGAGCGCCTGTCCAAGGACGAGATTTATTCGATCATCCGCGACGTCGCCGACGCGCGCTATTCGAAGGTGGAGCTGGCGGCCTTCGTCGTCGCCACCAACCAGTTCGAGCTGGACCGCGAGGAGATCGTGCACCTGACCGAGGCGATGATCTCGGTGGGCCGGCGTCTGGACTGGCAGCAGCAGGTCGGCCACGGCGTGGTGGTGGACAAGCACTGCATCGGCGGCATTCCGGGCAACCGCACCTCGATGCTGGTGGTGCCCATCGTCGCGGCACACGGCATGACCTGCCCGAAGACCAGTTCGCGCGCGATCACCTCGCCTTCGGGCACGGCCGACACCATGGAGGTGCTGGCCCGTGTGGAGCTGCCTTTCGAGCGCATGGTCGAGATCGTGCGCGAGACCCATGCCTGCCTGGCCTGGGGCGGCACGGCCGATCTCTCGCCGGCCGACGACATCCTGATCTCGGTGGAGCGTCCGCTGTCCATCGATTCGCCAGGGCAGATGGTGGCGTCCATCCTCTCGAAGAAGATCGCCGCCGGCTCCACCCATCTGGTGCTGGACATCCCGGTGGGGCCGAGCGCCAAGGTGCGTTCCATCGCCGAAGCGCAGCGGCTGAAGAAACTGTTCGAGTACGCGGCCAAGCACCTGCGCCTGCAGCTGGATGTGGTGCTGTCCGACGGCCGCCAGCCGATAGGCCGCGGCATCGGCCCGGTGCTGGAGGCGCGCGACGTGATGCAGGTGCTGCAGGGCGACCCGGCCGCGCCGCAGGATCTGCGCCAGAAGGCGCTGCGTCTGGCCGGCCGGATGATCGAGTTCGATCCCGACGTGCGCGGCGGCGAGGGCTTCCAGATCGCGCGCGACATCCTCGACTCGGGCCGCGCGCTGGCGCAGATGAACGCGATCATCGATGCGCAGGGCCGCCGCGAAGTGCCGCTGCAGCCCGGTGCGCTGCAGGCCGAGGTCTGCGCCAGGGCCGATGGCGTGGTGATTGCGATGAACAACCAGCGCATCGCGCGCATCGCCCGCCTGGCCGGCGCGCCGCAGGTGCCGTCCGCGGGCCTGGACCTGCTGAAGCGGCTGGGCGACAAGGTGGCCAAGGGCGAGCCGCTCTTTCGCATCCATGCGCAGTACGAGGCCGATTTACGCTTCGCCTTGGCTCACGCCGAGAAGGACAGCGGCTATACGCTGGGCGACGCCGACGAACTGCCGCGCGACTTCGGTAGCAGCACGCCCTTCATGTTCTGAACGGGCGCCACATCCAGCGCTGCGCAGCGATGGCAAGAACAACAAGAGCATCAGCAATGACCGAGCAGAAGACTACGAGTACCGCAGCGATGCTGCTGGCTTTCGAAGACGAGGCGCCGCTGGCCCGCGAGCTGGCCGAGGCGCTGGCGCTGCCGCTGGCCTTCATCACGCGGCACCGCTTTCCTGATGGCGAGCTGCGCCTGGTGCTGCCCAAGCCGCTGCCGCCTGCCGTGCTGCTGCTGCGCGGACTGCAGCAACCCAATGACAAACTGGTCGAGCTGCTGATTGCCGCCCCCGCCGCGCGCGAATACGGCGCCCGGCAGCTGACGCTGGTCGCACCCTATCTGGCCTATATGCGCCAGGACATGGAGTTCACGCCCGGCGAGGCGGTCAGCCAGCGCCATATCGCGCGCCTGCTGGCCCAGCACTTCGACCATGTCCTCACCATCGATCCGCATCTGCATCGCATCGCCAGCCTGGACGAGGTGATGCCGGCGGGGACAGGTCTTGCCCTGTCGGCCGCGCCGGTGCTCGGCGCCTGGATCGCCAGGCATGTGCCCGGCGCGCTGCTGATCGGCCCGGACGAGGAATCGGCGCAGTGGGTCAGCGAGGCGGCGCGTGCCGGTGGCCTGGACCATGCGGTGGGCCGCAAGGTGCGCCATGGCGACCATGAGGTGACGCTGGCGCTGCCGGACGTGGACGTCAAAGGCCGCGCCGTGGTGCTGCTCGACGATATGGCCTCGACCGGCCGCACGCTGATCGGCTCGGCCGCCGAGCTGCTCAGGCGCGGCGCCGCGTCGGTAGACGTGGCGGTGACGCATGCGCTGTTCAACGGCGATGCTCTGCCAGCGCTGAAGGCCGCTGGCGTTCGCCATGTCTGGAGCAGCAATGCCGTGCCGCACGAGAGCAATGCGGTCAGCGTGGTGCCGCTGCTGGCGCGCGCGCTCAGGCCGTTGTTGGTGGCCTGATGCCTGTCAGTCCCTTGCCGACGGCTTGAGCCAAGGCTGCGCCCAGCCCAGCCCGGCCGAGGTGCCCGCGCGCGGCCGGTACTCGCAGCCGACGAAGCCTTGGTAGCCCAGCTCGGCCAGCAGATCCAGCAGGTACTCGACGCGCAGCTCGCCCTGGTCGGGCTCGCCGCGGTCGGGCACGGCCGCCACCTGCACATGGGCCAGCCGTCCGGCGGCGAAGCTCTTCTTCAGGCGCGTGCTCAGGTCGCCTTCGACGATCTGGCAGTGGTAGAGATCCATCTGCAGGCCCAGGTTAGGCGCGCCGACCTCGTCGATGATCTGCAGCGCCTGGTCCTGGTGGGTGAGGAAATAGCCCGGCATGTCGCGGCCGTTGATCGGCTCGATGCTCAGCCTGACGCCCTCGGCGGCAGCCTGCTGTGCAGCCCAGCGCAGGTTGTCCACGTAGCAGGCATGCAGCTCGGCCATCGCACAACCGGCAGGCACGAGGCCGGCCAGCACATGCACCAACGGCTTGCCCAACGCCTGCGCCCAGCGCATCGCCTGCGCGATGCCGGCACGGAACTCGTCGCGCCGCTCGGGCAGGCAGGCCAGGCCGCGGTCGCCGGCCGCCCAGTCGCCCGGCGGCGCATTGAACAGCGCCAGCGTCAGCCCCTGCTCGCGCAACAGCGTGCGCAAGGCGTCGAGTGAGTGCAAGAAGGGAAACAGCAGCTCGACGGCCTTGAAGCCGTCGCGCGCCGCGGCGGCGAAGCGCTGCGCCGGCGGCAGCTCGGTATAGAGCCAGTCGAGATTGGCGGCCAACTTCACCATGGGACGCTTACTGATGCCGTTTGGTGGCCTCGGCGACCAGCGCCGGGTTGAAGCGCGCGTCGTTGTACATCTTGAACTGGCGATAGACCTTGAAGTACGCGCGGCCGGCGGCGGCATCGGCGAGCAGCGCGTCGAAGCAGCCGCCCAGGTCATCGCGCTGCTGCAGCAGCTGGGCCAGCTTGGCGCGGCTGGTCTCGCGATGGCTGTCGTCGACGTCCTGGCGCTCGGTCTGCTTGCGCATCGCATGGATCTTCAGCGCCAGGATGGACAAGCGGTCGGCGATGGTGCCGGCGGTCTCGCTGTTCAGCCTGGCGCCGGCCGGGGCCAGCGAACGCGGCGTGTCGCTGCGCGCCGAGTCTGGATCCACCAGGCCCAGGCGCAGCAGCAGCAGCTCGTCGACGCGCTCGGTGGCGTCGTTGCGCGCCTGGTTGTAGCGGTCGATGGCGCGCTTGTTGGCGGCGATCTCGCTGTCGGCCACCTGGGTGCGGCGCGCCAGGTCTTCCTCGGCCCAGAGCTTGCTGTTGTAGAAGTGGTTGCGCGCGATCCACAGGCGCAGTTCGTCGGCGGCCTGATCCGGCACGGCGGCGAGCCAGTCGGTGCGCGCCAGGGCCTGATCGTGAAGCGTGCTCAGTTCGCTGGAGCGGGGCAGGGCGGGGACGGTGGTCATGGTGGGCGGCTCTAGGTCGTCGGTGGCTGACGGCGTGGGTGGCAGAATCCGGCGCCACTGCAGAAACGAGCTGTTCGCCAGCCAGGGATCGCGATGATAGAGGACCGTCCAGCCGCCAAGACCGTGATCGTGAGGCTGCGCAATTTCGTCGGCGACGTGGTGCTGGGTATTCCGGCCCTGCGTCTGCTCGAACAGCATGGCTACCAGCTGCAGCTGGTCGGCAAGGGCTGGGCGCCGGCGCTGCTGGAGGCCGAGGGCTGGCCGGTGCAGGCGCTGGCGAGGAAGACTTTCGATCGCGTCACGCAGCTGCGCGCTTTGCGCCACGCGGCGCGCGCGCGACAAGCGGCCTTCGATGCGGGCCTGAATGCGCTGGTGCTGCCCTGGTCCTTCGGCTCGGCGCTGGAAATGCGCCTGGCGGGCTTGAGGGCCGTGGGGCACCAGCACGAGGCGCGCGCTTGGCTGCTGGCGCAGAGCCATCCCATGCCTGCGCCTGCGCACGCGCTGCTGCACTACTGGGAGCTGGCCTGCCGCTTCCTGGGCATCGAGCTCGCCATGCCGCCGGCCGAAATCGGCATGAAGGTGAGCGCTGCGCAGCGCGAAGCCGCCGATAGGCTGCTGGCGCAGCATGGCGTCAACGAGCCCTATGTGCTGATCTGCCCCTTCGCCGGCGGCACCTTCGAGGTGATGGAGAAAACCTGGCCGCGCTTTGGCGAGTTCGTCGAGCTGGCGGCGGCGCGCGGGCTGCGCCTCGTCGTCTGCCCGGGGCCGGGCGAGGAAGCTCAGGCAACGCAGCTCTACCCCAAGGCGCTGAGCCTGCCCGGCGTGAAGCTGGGCGTCTATGCCGCACTGCTGCAGCGCGCGGCGCTGGTGGTGAGCAACGACACCGGGCCGGCGCACATCGCTGCCGCGGTGGGCGGCCGGGTGCTCAGCGTGCTGGGACCGACCAAGCCCGAGCTATGGGCGCCCTGGGGCGCGAAGGTGGACGTGATGCGCCAGTACCCCGAGTGGCTGGCGCCGCAGCAGGTGCTTGCGCGTGCCGAGGCGCTGCAGGCTGGCGCGACGCCCAGCGGCGGTGCCTGGCCGTTCTGCTTCCCATCCGCTGCAGGCTGAAACAGCGACGCCCGCACGAGGCGGGCGTCGTTCTCATCGCGGCAGCGCCGCTCAGGCCTTCTTGCTGCCCTGTGCGGCCACGGCGGCAGCAGCCTTGGCGGCGGCCTCGGCGTCGCCCAGGTAGTAGCTCTTGATCGGCTTCAGATCGGCGTCCAGCTCATAGACCAGCGGAATGCCGTTGGGGATGTTCAAACCGACGATCTCCTTGTCGCCGATGCCGTCCAGGTACTTCACCAGCGCGCGGATGCTGTTGCCGTGTGCGGCGATCAGCACGCGCTGCCCGCTCTTGATCGCCGGGGCGATGGTCTCGTTCCAGTAGGGCTGCACGCGCGCGACCGTGTCCTTCAGGCACTCGGTCAGCGGGATCTGTTCGGGCGCAAGCTTGGCGTAGCGCACATCGCCGCGCTCGCTGCGCGGGTCTTCGGCGCTCAGCGCGGGCGGCGGTGTGTCGTAGCTGCGGCGCCAGATCAGCACCTGCTCGTCGCCGTACTGCGCGGCGGTCTCGCCCTTGTCCAGGCCTTGCAGCGCGCCGTAGTGGCGCTCGTTGAGCCGCCAGCTGTTGACCACCGGCAGCCAGGTGCGGTCCATCTGGTCCAGGCAGTGCCACAGCGTCCAGATCGCGCGCTTGAGCACCGAGGTGTAGGCGACATCGAAATCCAGCCCGGCCTCCTTGATCAGGCGGCCGGCCTGCTTGGCCTGCTCGACGCCAGTGGCGGTCAGATCCACATCGGTCCAGCCGGTGAAACGGTTCTCGAGATTCCAGGTGGATTCGCCGTGGCGAACGAGGACGAGCTTGTACATGGGGGATTAGGGTTTCGGTTCTAGGGAAATTTGCGACATCCACGCGATTTTAGGCCGGCGCACTGTGAACTATTTGGGGTACTCATATCCATATCTGCGGTAGAGTTTTTATCAGTCTGTGCGATTCGAAGCATCAATATGTGCGGCAAACGTACCGATATCCCCTGTTGGGGGGTGTCCAAATGGGCGCCCAGACTGTCCGCAACCTGATTCATTCAACAAGACCATGACCAAGATCTCCCTCTTCCGTATGAGCCCGGTGGCTGCGCTGCTCGCTGCCATCGCGATGCCTGCCCAGGCCCAGGGTTCCGACATGTTCACCGTGTCGGGCTTCGCCACTGTCGGCGTCGTCGGCACGAGCACTGATGCCGCGCACTATGTGATGCCCGGCCAGGTTCGTGGCGCGACCAAGGACCTCAGCGGCGAGGTGGACAGCAAGCTGGGTCTGCAGGTCAACGGACGCTTCTCGCCGATGTTCTCTGGCACCGTGCAGCTGCTCAGCAAGCAGAACGGCGAAGGCAGCTTCAAGCCGGGCCTGGAGTGGGCCTTCCTGAAGGCCCAGCTGGCGCAGGGCACCTCGGTGCGCCTGGGTCGTATGGGTGCGCCGTTCTTCGCCGTTTCCGATTTCCGCAACGTGGGCTACGCCAATACCTGGCTGCGCCCGCCGCTCGAGGTGTATGGCCAGGTGCCGTTCAGCCAGTTCGATGGCGCTGACGTCTCCTTCCAGACCGCGCTGGGTGGCGCGACGGTGAACCTGCAGCTCTATGGTGGCCAAGCCAAGGACAGCTACGAGCGCACGGACATCAAGTTCAAGAAGATGGCTGGCTTCAACTCCACCGCCGAGTTCGACGGCATCACGCTGCGCCTGGGCCATGTGGAAGGCAAGGTCACGGTGGAGAGCGCCACGCTGAACCAGCTGGTGACCGGCCTGCGCAGCGTGCCCATGGCCGCTGTGTCCTCGGTGGGCGATCAGCTCTCGGCCGCTGACAAGAAGGCTGCGTTCACCGGCTTTGGCGTCTCGTTCGACCAGGGCAACTTTGTCGGCAGCGTCGAGTACACCATGCGCCGCTGCGAGTGCTACATCGCCGACACCACCGGCTGGTACGCGACGCTGGGTTACCGCGTCGGCAAGTTCACGCCTTACGGCACGGTCTCGCAGCTGAAGGTGGACAGCAGCAACGTGAACAACACTATCCCGGTCGGCGTGAACACCCAGCTGACGACCTTGAAGCTGACTGTCGATGGCCTCGTCGCGACGCAGCATGTCGCGCAAAAGGCAGTGGGCGTGGGCCTGCGTTGGGACCTGATGCGCAACGTCGCCCTGAAGGCTCAGTACGACCGCGTCAAGCCCGACACCATCGGCCTGTTCACCGCGGACCAAGCCGGCTTCGGTGGCAAGAACGTCAACGTGTACAGCCTCGCTGTGGACACCGTGTTCTGAGCATCGGCAGCAGCAATATGAAGAGCAAGCACAACATGAACAAGGTCCGTTTCGCCCTGGCTGCCACCACGCTGGCAGTCTGCAGCTTCGCCCAGGCCCAGGTGGCCGTGATCGTCAACCCGAAGAACGCCAGCGCCAGCCTGACGGCGGCGCAGGTGTCGGACATCTTCCTCGGCAAGAGCAATGCACTGCCTGGCGGTGGCACGGCGCAGCCGAGCGATCTGCCTGAGTCGTCGCCGGTGCGCGAGCAGTTCTACGCCAAGGTCACCGGCAAGAACGCTGCCCAGGTCAAGGCTGGCTGGTCGCGTCTGGTGTTCTCCGGCAAGGCCACGCCGCCCAAGGAACTGGCCAGCGCGGCCGACGTGAAGAAGTTCGTCGCCGCGAACCCTGACGCGATCGGCTACATCGAGAAGTCGGCAGTCGACGGCTCGGTGAAGGTGGTGCTCAGCGTCGACTGAACCAGCGGCGCGGGCGCAGGTCCCGCGCCATGAGCAGGCAGCACGTCGCCCCATGAGGGCGTCGTGCCGTTTCAGGGAGTGATCTATGAATCTCAAGACCCGGATCTGGCTGCTTCCGGTGTTCGCCGCGCTGATCTTCGCGATCGGCATTGCGGTGGTCGGGGCCTTCTCGGCGCGCACCTCCTCGGCCATCGAGGCCGTCGGTGCGAAGGACTACCCGTATCTGGATGCCACCACGCAGTTCGCCAACCAACTGGAAGCCCTGGGTTCGACCATCCAGAGCGCGGTGGCTGAGGGCGAGAACAAGCGACTGGACGAGGCCAAGGAACGCGCGGCCGCCATGCGCAAGCTGCTGGACAGCATTGCCGCCCTCGATGGCCAGGCGGAGCGTGCCGCCAAGCTGAAGAAGGCCTTCGAGGCCTATTTCTCCGCCTCGGTGGAGACTGCCGAGCTGTTCCTCGGCATCAAGCAGGGTGATCAGGCAGGCGCGATTCCGAAGATGCAGGCTGCGCAGAAGGCGCTGGAAGCCGAGGTCAAGACCGCGCGCGAGGAAGCCAGCAGTGGCTTTGCCGCCGGGCTGGACGCCGCGAAGACCGGCGTTTCGCGCAGCCTGGTGGTTATTTTGCTGAGCGGTCTGCTGGTGGTGCTGGCGCTTGGCGTGGGCTCCTGGCTGGTGATCGGCAGCATCTGGCGTCAGCTGGGCGGCGAGCCGGAGTACGCGCGCGACGTGATGCATCGCATGGCCGCGGGCGACCTGTCGCAGAGCATCAGCGTGGCGCCGGGCGCCGAGCAGAGCCTGCTGGCCGCGGTGCGCGACATGTCGCGCGGCCTGGCATCGATTGTCAGCAATGTGCGCAGCGGCACCGATTCGATCGGCGTGGCCTCGCGCGAGATCGCCGCCGGCAACCACGATCTGTCGGTGCGGACCGAGAAGCAGGCCTCGTCACTGGAGCAGACGTCGAGCAATATGCAGACGCTGACCGATACCGTACGCCAGAGCGCCGAGGCGGCCGCTCAGGCCAACCAGCTGGCCGGCTCGGCCGCTGCAGTGGCTCAGAAGGGTGGCGAGGTGGTCGGGCAGGTCGTTGCGACGATGGACGAGATCAATGCCAGCTCGAAGAAGATCAGCGACATCATCGGCGTGATCGATGGCATCGCCTTCCAGACCAATATCCTGGCCTTGAACGCCGCTGTCGAAGCGGCACGTGCCGGCGAGCAGGGGCGCGGCTTCGCGGTGGTGGCCGGCGAGGTGCGCTCGCTGGCCCAGCGCAGCGCCGAGGCGGCGCGCGAGATCAAGGGCCTGATCGGCACTAGCGTGGACAAGGTCGAGGCGGGCAGCCGTCTGGTGCTGGACGCCGGCAGCACGATGAGCGAGATCGTCGCCAGCGTGCAGCGGGTGACCGACATCATCGGTGAGATCACCGCCGCGGCGACCGAGCAAAGCCAGGGCATCGGACAGGTCAACCAGTCGGTGGTGCAACTCGACCAGATGACGCAGCAGAATGCCGCACTGGTCGAGCAGGCCGCGGCGGCGGCGTCCAGCCTGGAGCAGCAGGCGGAGGCCTTGCAGGCAGCGGTCTCGACCTTCAAGCTGGGCTGAGCGCTGCGGCCGGTGCAGGTGCAAGCCGGCACTGGTCGGCAGGGACAAGGGCGCGTTTCTATAATCGCGCCCTTATTCATTTTTGCCGATCGGATCGAAGCGTGGACTTCCTGCTGAACAACTGGGTCTTGGTGCTGGCAGCGCTGACCTCTGGCATCCTGCTGCTCTGGCCGACGATCTCTGGCGGTGCCGGAGCCGCGGTATCGCCGACCCAAGCGGTGCAACTGATCAACCGCGAGAAGGCGGTGGTGATCGATGTGTGCGAGAGCGCTGAATTCGCCGCCGGCCACGTGACCGGCGCGCGCAACGTGCCGCTCTCCACGCTGTCCGCGGACAGCAAGCAACTGCCGAGCAACAAGGCCTTGCCGGTGCTGGTGCTTTGCCAGTCGGGCATGCGCGCCACGCGCGCCGCTGGCATGCTGCGCAAGATGGGCTATGAGAAGGCATTGCCGGTGTCCGGCGGCCTGAAGGCCTGGCGCGAAGCCGGCCTGCCTGTCGACAAGGGTGCCTGATCGGCTCCGAGTCGTTTGTCCTGCTGCCCGGAGTGCTGGCGATGAATCCCGTGAAGATGTACACCACCCAGGTCTGCCCTTACTGCGTGCGCGCCAAGGCGTTGCTGAAGCAGCGGGGCGTGGAACAGATCGATGAGATCCGCATCGATCTGGACCCGGCCGCGCGCGAGACCATGATGGCGCAGACCGGCCGTCGTACCGTGCCGCAGATCTTCATCGGCGACACGCATGTGGGCGGTTGCGACGACCTCTATGCGCTGGACCAGCGCGGCGGCCTGCTGCCCTTGCTTCAAGGGGCCTGAGGCCTGCGGCCCTGCGGCGGCGCTGGGTGATAATCCCGCCGCTTCCCGCCGCGCCTGACGGTGGGTGAACCGTCAACGAAAGCCACCATGTCCGAAGAGAACAACACCCCCGTGTTCCAGATCCAGCGCATCTATCTGAAGGATCTGTCGCTGGAGCAGCCGAACTCGCCGCAGATCCTGCTGGAGCAGGCGCAGCCGCAGGTCGACATCAATCTGGCCCTGTCCGCCGAGCCGGTGGCCGAAGGCGTCTACGAGGTCTGCGTCACCGCGACCGTGACCACCAAGGTGGCCGACAAGACGATGTTCCTCATCGAGGCCAAGCAGGCCGGCATCTTCGAGATCCGCAACATCCCGGCTGATCAGACCGAAGGCATCATCGGCGTGGTCTGCCCGCAGATGATCTATCCCTATCTGCGCGCGATCGTTTCCGATGTCTGCACGCGTGCCGGCTTCCCGCCGGTGCTGCTGACCGAGGTGAATTTCCAGGCCATGTTCGAGGCCCAGCAGGCCCAGCGCCTGCAGCAGCAGGGCGCAGCCAACTAAGGCGACGGCGCGCCGCAAGCGCAACGATGGCGACGCGCCCCAGGCTGCACGGCACGCAGCGGGGCGCGTTTGCTTTTGGGGCCGCCGTCTGGACTGCGGCGGCACCGAGGAAGACGAGGCAATGAAGATCAGCGTTCTGGGAGCCGGTGCCTGGGGCACGGCACTGGCCGTGCAGGCGGCGCCGCGGCATGAGGTGCTGCTGTGGGCGCGCGATGCCGCCGCCTGCGCGGAGATGGCTGCCAGCCGGCGCAATGCGCGCTACCTGCCCGAGGCGGTGCTGCCTGCGGAGCTGCAGTTCAGCCACGATCTGGCTGCGGCGATCGCGCACGGCCGCGATGGGCTGATCATCATCGCCACGCCTATGGCAGGCCTGCGCCAGATGCTGGCGCAGCTCCCGGACGGTGCGCGGGTGCTGTGGCTGTGCAAGGGCTTCGAGGCCGGCAGCGGGCTGCTCGGCCACGAGATCGCGCGTGCGGTGCAGCCGCGGCTGCGCGTGGGCATCCTCTCCGGCCCCAGCTTCGCGCAGGAGGTCGCTGCAGGCCAGCCGACCGCGCTGGTCGCGGCCAGCGAAGATGCGGACCTCGCGCAGCAGGCGGTGAGCGCCTTCCATGCCGAGCGGCTGCGCGTCTACACCTCCAACGATCCCGTCGGCGTCGAGGTCGGCGGTGCGGTGAAGAACGTGCTTGCCATCGCGGTGGGCATTGCCGACGGGCTGCGCCTGGCGGCTGAGAAGCGCGGCGATGTCAGCCAGGCGCCGGGCCTGAACGCGCGGGCCGCGCTGATCACGCGCGGGCTGGCCGAGATGCTGCGCCTGGGTCTGGCGCTGGGCGCGAAGACCGAAACCTTTATCGGGCTGTCCGGCGTCGGCGACTTGGTGCTGACCGCCACCGGCGACCTGTCGCGCAACCGCCGCGTCGGCCTGCTGCTGGCCGAGGGGCGCGCGCTGCCGCAGATCCTGCACGACCTGGGCCATGTGGCCGAGGGCGTGTACAGCGCCCCGACGGTGCTGGCGCGAGCGCGCGAGCGCGGCGTGGAGATGCCCATCACCGAAGCCGTCGTGGCCGTGCTCGAGGGGCGCCTGAGCCCCTTCGCTGCGGTCGAGCTGCTGATGGGACGGCAGGCTCGCCCCGAGCACTGAACGTCATCCAATCGTTAGCAAGGAGCACGCCGTGACGCTGCTGCATCGTCGTCAGATCCTGCAGGCCGGCGTCGCCGGCCTGGCAAGCGCGAGCCTGCCTGCGCTGGCGCTGAGCTGGCCGGCGCGGACCATCAAGCTTGTCGTGCCATTCCCCAGCGGCTCCTCGCCCGACATCATCGCGCGTGCGATCGCCGAGCCGCTGGCGCAAGCGCTGGGCCAGGCCATCGTGGTGGACAACCGTCCGGGCGCCGGCGGCAACATCGGCACGGCTGCCGTCGCCAAGGCCGAACCCGATGGCTACACGCTGCTCTTCACCATCCAGGGGCCGCTGGTCACCGCGCCGCTGCTCTCGCGCAAGCTGCCCTATGACCCCTTCAAGGATCTGCAGCCGATCAGCCTGGTGGCAACCTCGCCCAATGTGCTGGTCGTCGATCCGAAGCTCGGCGCCAACACGCTGGCCGACTTCGTGCGCATCGCCAAGGAGAAGAAGGGCGAGCTGAACTACGGCAGTGTCGGCAACGGCAGTGCGGCGCGTCTGGCGATGGAGTCGTTCAAGTCGCGCGCCGGCATCGCGCTGACGCATGTGCCGTATCAAGGCTTCCCGCAGGTGGTCAATGCCATCCTCGCCGGCCAGGTGCAGGCCGGCTTCATGGTGCCGGCGATCGCGATGGGCCAGGTGCGCGCCGGCAAGCTCAAGGCGCTGGGCGTGACCAGCCTGGGGCGCATCGCCGCGCTGCCCGAGCTGGCGCCGCTGGCCGAGCAGGGCTATGCGGGCTTCGAGGCCATCTCCTGGCAGGCCGTGCTCGCACCGGCAGGCACGCCGCCGGCCATCGTGCAGCGCCTGTCGACCGAGTTGGTGCGCATCATCAAGAGCGACGAGGTGCGCGGCAAGCTGCTCAGCCAGTACTTCAGCGCCGCGGCGACCACGCCCGAGGGGCTGGCCTCGTTGATGAGGAGCGAGCGCGAGCGCTGGGGGCGCATGATCAAGGCCGCCGGCGTGCAGCCGGAGTAGTTAAGTCCACCCCCTACGCGCTTCGCGCGCCAAGGCGCGGAGGCCTTGGCCGTCGCCAGGCATGAACAGTCCTCAGGACTGTTCATGTCCGGGCAAGGCCCCCTCGAGGGGGCGATGCCGGCCGCCCGGCGGAGCCTGATCGGCGGCATCCGCTGGATCTGGATGCGGCGCTGCCTAGACTGATCCCTCGTAGCCGTTCTGGCGCCAGGCCTCGAACACGGCCACCGCGACGGCATTGCTGAGATTGAGGCTGCGCTGCTCGGGGCGCATCGGCAGTCGCACGCGCTGCGATGCCGGGAAGCCGTCGCGCAGCGCCGGTGGCAGGCCGGCGCTCTCGCTACCGAAGATCAGCCAGTCGCCGCTGCGCCATTCGACCTGCTGGAACGGCTGGCTGCCGCGGGTCGTGAAGGCGAACAGTCGCGCGGGGTCAGGTCTTGCCGTGTCGAGGAACTGCTGCCAATTGGCATGGCGCTGCACCCGCGCGTATTCGTGATAGTCCAGGCCGGCGCGCTGCAGCAGGCGGTCTTCCATCGAGAAGCCCAGCGGTTCGATCAGGTGCAGCGCGCAGCCGGTGTTGGCTGCCAGGCGGATGACGTTGCCGGTGTTCGGCGGGATTTCTGGGTGGACGAGGACGATGTTGAACATGGGGGCGAATCAATTCAGGCTGTCGGGCGTGCGTGCCAGCACCCAGGCGTCGACCCGGGCGGCGCCGGCGTGCAGCACGGTGCGCGCCAGTTCATGCAGGGTGGCGCCGGTGGTCATCACGTCGTCGAGCAGCACGACATGCCGGCCGCGCAGTGCGGCGATATGACGTGGATCGACCGCAAAGGCTGCACGCACATTGGCCGCGCGGGCATCAGGCGCAAGCTGCAACTGATGATCGGTATTGCGCACGCGCGCAAGCATAGCGGGCGCGCTGGGGATGCCTCGCATGCGCGCCAGCCCTCGTGCGAGCTCCCAGCTCTGGTTGTAGCCGCGCTCTCGCAGGCGTTCGGCCGAGAGCGGCACTGGCAACAGCCAATCCGGTGCGTCAGCTGCCGCGGCGTCGAGCGCCTCGTCCATCCGCCTCACCAATAGCGGACCGAGTTCGACCGCCTGGGTGAACTTGAAGCGCTGCAGCAGGGTGTCCCACGGGAAGGCATAGTCCAGCGCTGCGATGCAGCGCGACAGCGGCGGCGGGGTCCGCAGGCAGCCGCCGCAGCGCGGCATCGTCTCGAGCCGCGTACCCGGCGGCAGACGCAGGGCGCAGGTCCAGCAGCGAGGCACCGGCTGCGCCCAGCGTTGCACGCAGGCGTCGCAGAGTCTTCCTGTTGTCCAGTCGTGGCAGACGGCACATTGCCCCGGCAAGCCTTGGGTCAGGTGCGCAGCGCGCCGCAGGCCGGTGCGCAACCCGTCGGGTATTCGGGCGGGCAGGCGCAGGCGCTTCATCGGCTCAATATACTGCCGGCCCATGTCCGAGACCGATTCCGTCGCCGCACGCCGACCCGAACGGCTGCAGGTCGACGCGGTGGCGCTGCAGCGCCAGTTGCGCCGCTTGGCGGCCGCCGCCGAAGCGCCTTGGCTGCATGTCGAGATTGCTCGGCGCATGGCCGAGCGTCTACCCATCATCAAGCTTCAGCCAGAGCGCGTACTGCAATGGTCTGCGTTCCTGGGTGCCAGCGATGCGGAACTGCGTCGCAACTATCCGCTGGCGCATATGAGCCTGGTCGAGCCGGTCGAGGCGCTACGGGCGCGCAGCGTCGCGACGGGTCGTCGTGCGCCGGGCTTGATGAATCTGCTGCGGCGCCGCGAGGCTGGCGTGCCGGTCTGGCTGCCTACCGAGGTGCCGGAGCAGGGCGCGCAACTGCTGTGGTCCAACATGTACCTGCATCTGAGTCCGGACCCGCAGGCGCTGATTCGACGCTGGCATCGCGCCTTGCAGGTGGACGGCTTTGTGATGTTCTCCTGCCTGGGGCCGGACAGCCTGCGCGAGCTGCGCGAGTTGCATGCGGCGATGGGCTTCGGTGCAGCGGGTCCGGAATGGATAGACATGCACGACATCGGCGATATGTTGGTGGAGACGGGCTTTGCCGACCCGGTGATGGATCAGGAGCGCCTGAGCCTGACCTGGCGCGAACCCGAGCGGCTGCTTGCCGATCTGCAGGCGCTGGGAGGCAATCTTGCGGTGGCGCGCTTCGCGGGTCTGCGCACACCACGCTGGCGTGTGCGCTATCTGCAGGCGCTGGAGCGCCTTAGGGGGGCGGATGGCCTGCTGCGGCTGACGCTGGAGGTGGCCTACGGCCATGCCTTCAAGCCTCTGCCGCGCGCCAAGATCGAGGCGGAAACTCGCATCAGCGTGGAGCAGATGAAGGCCCTGGTGCGCAAGCGCTAAATAATCCGCCAAGCGCAACCGCGCAAGGGCGGTGCGCAGGGATGCACAAAGGCGACAACAGCCTTATAAGCCTAGGCTAAACTACGCGACCGATTGGCCTCGGTACTTGGAAACCTAGGCAGTGCAAGCTTAAGGCATCTACGGGTTAACCAGCTTGCGCAATATCAATGAAGGCTGGTTGGAAGTGGGTTGGCTACAGGCCCGTGCCCCCAAGCTTGCGACGCGGTCTGTCGCGGCCGTTGGGGCCATGCATGCGCGAGGTTGATGCCGAAGACGCTGGAGCTTCGGCATGAGCCTCATGGAAAGAATCTGAAACTGAAGTGACGACCATGATGACGATGAACGCACGAGTGCATCAGCTGGCTCGCGGGGTCGGCCGCAGCGCGATGGCGCTGGGTGCTGCGCTGGCGACCCAGGCGGCCTTGGCGGTGAACGATCTGCCGGGCGGTCCGGCGGTCAATCAGCTCAATCTGCATCCCCCGGTGACCAAGATTGCCGCGGACCAGATGTGGCTGCACTACATGATGCTGGCCATCTGCGTGGCCATCTTCGTCGTGGTGTTCGGCGTGATGTTCTATTCGATCATCAAGCATCGCAAGTCCAAGGGCGCGGTGCCGGCGACCTTCCACGAGAGCATGAAGGTCGAGGTTGCCTGGACGGTCGTGCCTTTCATCATCGTCATCCTGATGGCCTTGCCCGCGACCAAGGTGGTGGTGGCGATGAAGGACACCACCAATGCCGATCTGACCATCAAGGCCACCGGCTACCAGTGGAAGTGGGGTTACGACTACCTGAAGGGCGAGGGCGAGGGGATCGGCTTCCTGTCCACGCTCGATCCGGCCCATCGCGTGGCGTCCGACTCCGGCAAGCCTGGCTCCATCGATGACTACCTGCTCAAGGTGGACAACCCGCTGGTGGTGCCGGTGAACAAGAAGGTGCGCATCATCACCACCGCCAATGACGTGATCCATGCCTGGATGGTGCCGGCCTTCGGCGTTAAGCAGGATGCGATCCCCGGCTTCGTGCGCGACACCTGGTTCAAGGCCGAGAAGGAGGGCGACTACTACGGTCAGTGCGCCGAGCTTTGCGGCAAGGAGCACGCCTACATGCCCATCCACGTCAAGGTGGTGAGTGCCGAGGCCTACAGCGCCTGGGTGGCCGGCGAGCAGAAGAAGCTCGCCGCCAAGGCCGACGACCCCAGCAAGGAGTGGAAGCTCGAGGAGTTGGTCGCCCGCGGCGAGAAGGTCTACAACGCCAACTGCGCTGCTTGCCACCGTGCCGATGGCAAGGGTGCCGGCCCGATCAAGGCGGTCGACGGCTCGGCCATGGTGCTCGATGCCGACAAGTCCAAGCAGATTGCCATCCTGCTCAACGGCGCGGCCAATGGCGCGATGCCGGCCTGGAAGCAGCTGAGCGACACCGAGATCGCTGCGGTCATCACCTACACCAAGAACAGCTGGTCGAACAAGACCGGCCAGGTGGTGCAGCCCGCCGAGATCGTGGCTGCGCGCAAGTGACAGGCCATTCGAACGTCTAAAGAGGAATCATCAAGATGAGTGCAGTGCTCGACCACCACGGTCATGACGTTCATGGCCATGCGCACGACGATCACCACCATGCGCCGACCGGCTGGCGGCGCTGGGTGTTCGCCACCAATCACAAGGACATCGGTACGCTGTACCTGCTGTTCGCCTTCACGATGCTGATGATCGGCGGCGTGCTCGCGCTGCTGATCCGCGCCGAGCTGTTCCAGCCCGGCCTGCAGTACGTGAATCCGGAGCTGTTCAACCAGCTCACCACCATGCACGGCCTGATCATGGTGTTCGGCGCGATCATGCCGGCCTTCGTGGGCTTCGCGAACTGGATGATCCCGCTGCAGATCGGTGCGTCGGACATGGCCTTCGCGCGCATGAACAACTTCAGCTTCTGGCTGATGATCCCTGCGGCCATCATGCTGGTGGCCTCGTTCTTCATGCCCGGCGGCGCGCCTGCTGCCGGCTGGACGCTGTATGCGCCGCTGACGCTGCAGATGGGTCCGTCGATGGATGCCGGCATCTTCGCGATGCACATCCTGGGCGCCTCGTCCATCATGGGTTCGATCAACATCATCGTCACCATCCTGAACATGCGCGCTCCGGGCATGACGCTGATGAAGATGCCGATGTTCGCCTGGACCTGGCTGATCACCGCCTACCTGCTGATCGCGGTGATGCCGGTGCTGGCCGGTGCGATCACGATGACGCTGACCGATCGCCACTTCGGCACCAGCTTCTTCAACCCCGCCGGCGGCGGTGACCCGATCATGTACCAGCACATCTTCTGGTTCTTCGGTCACCCCGAGGTCTACATCATGATCCTGCCGGCCTTCGGCATCATCAGCCAGATCGTGCCGGCCTTTGCGCGCAAGAAGCTGTTCGGCTACGAGTCGATGGTCTACGCGACTGCATCGATCGCCATTCTGTCCTTCATCGTCTGGGCGCACCACATGTTTGCGACCGGCATGCCGGTGACGGGCCAGCTGTTCTTCATGTACGCCACCATGCTGATCGCGGTGCCGACCGGCGTGAAGATCTTCAACTGGCTGGCCACGATGTGGCGTGGTTCGATGACCTTCGAGACCCCGATGCTGTGGGCCGTGGGCTTCATCTTCGTGTTCACGATGGGCGGCTTCACCGGCCTGATCCTGGCTGTGGCACCGATCGACATTCAGGTCCAGGACACCTACTACGTGGTGGCGCACTTCCACTACGTGCTGGTGGCGGGCTCGCTGTACGCGCTGTATGCCGGCGTGTACTACTGGGGCCCGAAGTGGGCCGGCGTGATGATCTCGGAGACGCGCGGCAAGATCCACTTCTGGGGCTCGCTGATCTTCTTCAACATCACCTTCTTCCCGATGCACTTCCTGGGCTTGGCGGGCATGCCGCGCCGCTATGCCGACTACCCGATGCAGTTCGCCGACTTCAACGCGATCGCCTCGGTGGGTGCCTTCGGCTTTGGTCTGATGCAGGTGTATTTCTTCTTCTTCATCGCGCTCCCGCTGATGCGCGGCAAGGGTGAGAAGGCTCCGCAGAAGCCTTGGGAAGCGGCCGAGGGCCTGGAATGGGAAGTGCCGTCGCCGGCCCCCTTCCACACCTTCGAGACGCCGCCCAAGCTGGATGCCACCGCCACCAAGGTGATCGGCTGAGAAGCGAGCAGCAGATGACGACGCCCGAGCAACGCAAGAGCAATGTGCGCCTGGCGCTGATCCTGGCCTCGATAGCAGCGATCTTCGCGATCGGCTTCGTTGCCAAGATCGCCTTGCTCGGCGCCTGAGCCTCACCGCCGATCTGGAGCGAGCAGTATGAGCAGTGGAACGCCATGGAGCTTGGCAGCCGCGCTGCGCCGGGACAACCTGGCGCTGCTTGGCAAGCTCGTTGTCGTGGTTTCGTTGATGTTCGGTTTCGCCTATTCGCTGGTGCCGCTCTACAACGCAATCTGCAACGCCTTGGGCATCAACGTGCTGTCGCTTTCCGAGCGCCAGCATGTGGTGCGCGCCGAGGACGTAAAGAACCGGCAGATCGACTACAGCCGCAAGATCACCGTCGAGTTCGACGCCAACGCCCGCGGGCCCTGGCGTTTCAAGCCAGCGCAGAACCATGTCGAGGTTCATCCCGGCGAACTCGCGACGGTGATGTACGAGTTCGAGAACGTGCAACCTCGGGTGATGGCTGCGCAGGCCATTCCCAGCTACGCACCGAAGCAGGCGACGGCGCACTTCAACAAGCTCGAGTGCTTCTGCTTCAACGAGTACACGCTGCAGCCCGGCGAGAAGAAGAGCTGGCCGGTGGTCTTCATCGTCGATCCCAAGCTGCCCAAGGACGTCAAGACCATCACGCTCTCGTACACCTTCTTCGAGGTGGCCGGCAAGGGTCAGCAGCAAGCGGCAGCGCCGCAGGTGCAGAGCGAGGCCAGGCTGTGAGCGGCGATCAGCGCATGGGCGATGACCTCCGCGCGGCAGTGTCGCGGCCGGTGTCCTTCGTCCAGACCGCCAAGGCCATCGCATGGGCCTTTTTCGGCGTGAGGCGCGGTGCCGACTACGAGAAAGATGTGGCCAAGCTGAACCCGGTGCATGTGATCATCGCCGGGCTGATCGGAGCCGCGCTATTCGTGCTGTGCCTTGTCGCGCTGGTCAACTGGGTGACCAGCGGCAGCGTCGGCGCGCAATGATTGATTGATGCAACATAGATTCAGCAGGACTGAAGCCTTTTAGTTCGAGGAGAAAAAAGATGTCGGCAGCGACTCCACACGGTACGGCCCCGTACTACTTTGTTCCCGGACCCTCGCGGCATCCGGTGATGGCCTCGTTCGGCCTGTTCTTCGTCATCCTCGGCGCCGGTCAGTGGGTGAATGGCCACGATTGGGGCAAGTACTCGCTGCTCTTCGGCCTGCTGTGGTGGGCGGTGGTGCTGAAGCAATGGTTCGCCGACGCCATCCGTGAGAGTGAGGGCGGCCTCTACAGCGACCGCATCGACGTCTCCTTCCGCTGGAGCATGAGCTGGTTCATCTTCTCGGAGGTGATGTTCTTTGCGGCCTTCTTCGGTGCGTTGTACTGGGCGCGGGTGTTCTCGGTGCCTATGCTGGGCAACCCCGAGCATGCGCTGCTGTGGCCCGAGTTCAAGGCCTTGTGGCCCAGCGTGGCTGCCGGTGCGACGGCTTCGCCAGCCGGCACGGTGGAACCGTTCAAGACCATGGGTCCCTGGCCGCTGCCGACGATCAATACCGCGCTGCTGCTGACCTCGGGCGTCACGCTGACCATCGCTCACCACGCGCTGATCGCTGGAAACCGCAGCAAGACCATCGCCTTCATGTGGATGACAGTGCTGCTGGGTTTGGTCTTCCTGTTCGTGCAAGGCTATGAATACGCCCACGCCTACAAGGACCTGAACCTGAAGCTCACCTCGGGCATCTTTGGCTCGACCTTCTTCATGCTCACCGGCTTCCACGGCTTCCACGTGTTTGTCGGCATGCTGATGCTGCTGTTCATCACGCTGCGCCTGCAGAAGGGTCACTTCACCAAGGATCGCCACTTCGGCTTCGAAGGCGCAGCTTGGTACTGGCACTTCGTCGACGTCGTCTGGCTGGGCCTGTACATCGTCGTCTACTGGATGTAAGCGCGCCGCCTGAGGGCTCGCCTGAAAAGCAAAGCGCCGCGGGATCGCGGCGCTTTTTTTCGTTTCGTTCGCTGTCTGCGGTCAGCGACCCATGGGAACGCCGGTGGGCTGTATCCAGCCCAGCTTGTAGGCCAGCAGGATGAACAGGAAAAGTGCGATCGATACGCCGACACGCACAGCCAGCGCGCGCGCCATGTTTGGCCCACGCTGGGTGCTATTGCCGTTCTTCAGCATGAAGCGGCCGGCGACGGCCAGGGCGGCGACGATGCAGACCAGCGCGATGACGATGACATATTTCATGGCTGTCGATTATTCCACTCGGGGGAGTGCATGAGCCCACGGTGGCGTGCGCGCCTGCTGCTTGTCGCTGCGCTGGTCGGGCTCGTGGCGACTGCCCGGCTGGGCTGGTGGCAGTTGGACAGGGCTGCGCAGAAAACAGCAATGCGAGAGGCCAGCGAGGCGCGCGACCGGCTGCCGTCACTGGGCGCCGATGCGCTGGCCGTTGCCGAAGGTGCGCTGACGACGCAATTGGAGCGTGCGGTGACCTTGCGCGGCCGCTGGCTCAGCGAGCGCACGATCTATCTGGACAACCGGCCCTTGCAGGGCCGCTTCGGCTTCATCGTCGTGACGCCACTGCAGCTCGAGGGCAGGGACGCTGCCGTGCTGGTGCAGCGCGGCTGGGTGCCGCGCGACATGGCGGAGCGCACCCGGCTGCCGCGGCTCGACGACGTGCGTGACATCGTGCAGATCAAGGGCCGCATTGCCGCCTCTCCCAGTCGGGTCTACGAGATCGGCGAGGCGGGCACCGGGCCGATCCGGCAGAATCTCGACCGCGACGCTTACGCGCGCGAGACCGGGCTGAAGCTGCTGGCGCCAACCATCGTCCAGCTGGCACCGGCCGAGCTCGACGGTCAGGTGCTGGCCGACGGTCTTTCCCGCGACTGGCCGGCCCCTGACCTGGGCCTGCAGAAACACTACGGCTACGCTTTCCAATGGTTCGCGCTCAGCGCGCTGATCGTCATCCTCTATGTCTGGTTCCAAATCGTCCGACCCCGCCGCCGGCGCCCCAGTGCGTGATCCGATGGAGATGACCGTGCACAGCATGCCCGACCCGGAGGCGGCTGCGGCGCAGCAGCGCACCCGCGCCGGCCGCTTGCGCATGCTGCTGGTCATCGCGGCATGCGCTGCGCCCGTCATCGCGTCCTACTTCAGCTTCTACGTGCTCAAGCTGCGCGGCGATGCGTATAGCGACCTGATCACGCCCACCGTGGAGATCCCCGCGGCCCTTTCATTGCAGGACCTCGATGGCAAGCCCGTCGCTCCCGAAGCGCTGAAAGGCCAGTGGCTGCTGACGCTGGTGCAGGACACCGCCTGCACGGCCGAATGCGAGGGGCGCCTGTACATGCAGCGGCAGCTGCGTGCGATGCTCGGCAAGGAGCGTGACAAGGTCGACAAGCTGCTGCTGTTGCCCGACGGCGAGGCGATGCGGCCGGAGCTGCGTCAGGTGTTGACGCAGCAGGGTGTGCCGGTCACCGTGCTGCGTGCGCCGCGCGAGCAGATCGAGGCGTGGCTCAAGCCGGCCAGCGGCCATAGCCTGGACGAACACCTGTATGTCATCGATCCGATGGGCCGCTGGATGATGCGCACACCCGTGCAGCCCGATCCGGCCAAGCTCAAGCGCGATCTCGATCGCCTGCTGCGCGCCAGCTCGAGCTGGGACCGGGCCGGGCGTTGAGTGGAGCGATGCCGATGAGCGGATTCGACTTCAGCCCCTTGCTCCAGCTCCTGCTGGCAGCCGCGCTACTCGGCGTGCTGCCGCTGGCCTGGGCCTGGCGCCGCGGCCGTGGCGCAAGTCCGCGGGAGCGCCTGCGTCTGATCGTGGTGCTGACGCTGACCTTGACCTTCGAGCTGATCCTCGTTGGTGCCTTCACGCGTCTGACCGACTCGGGCCTGGGTTGCCCGGACTGGCCAGGTTGCTACGGCAGCGCTTCGCCGATCGGCGCGCGCAGCGAGATCCACGCCGCGCAGACCGCGATGCCTACCGGTCCCGTAACCCATACCAAGGCCTGGATCGAGATGCTGCACCGCTACTTCGCCAGTGCAGTGGGTTTCCTCATCCTGGTGACCGCGGTACTGCACACGCGCTGGCGGCGCGAGCCGGGCATGCCCTCGCCGCTGTGGTCCTGGCTGGCGCTGGTCTGGGTTGTGGTGCAGGGGCTGTTCGGCGCGCTGACGGTGACGATGAAGCTCTTCCCGGCCATCGTCACCCTGCATCTGGTGCTGGCACTCGGCCTGCTGATGCTGTTGGGCTGGCAGTCGCAACGCCTGGGTGAGCTGCGGCTGCCGCTGAGCCGCGGGCTGTACCTGGGAGGCTGGGCGGTGGTCGGTCTCGCGCTGCTGCAGGTGGCCCTGGGCGGCTGGGTCAGCACCAACTATGCGGTGCTGGCCTGCAGCGATTTCCCCACCTGCCAGGGACAGTGGTGGCCGCCTATGGATTTCGAGCATGGCTTTGCACTCTGGCGCGAGCTGGGCGAGGGCCGCGACGGCGGCTGGCTGCCCTTTGCTGCGCTGACGGCCATTCACATGACGCATCGCATTGGCGCGCTGGTCGTCTTTGCCGCGCTGGGGCTGTTCGCCTGGCGGCTTTGGGCCAGCGGCGACGTGCAGGCGCGTCGCTGGGCGGGCCGCCTGGTCGCGGTCGCGCTGTGGCAGCTGCTGAGCGGTCTGAGCAACGTGGTGCTGGACTGGCCGCTACTGGCCGCCTTGGCGCATACCGGCGGCGCCGCCATGCTGCTGGCGCTGCTCAGCGTGATGCTGGCCCGCGTCCGCCAGCCGCAAGCGCAGGTGCTGCCAGCGCAGGCGCTGGCCCGGGCAGCCTGAGCACTAGGATTCGCGAGATGGCTTCTTCTACCTCTTCCTCCTCTTCAGGCGCGGCCGTTGGCGCGGTGACGCCGGCGCCGGGATCACGCTGGCAGCAGTTCTACGCACTGACCAAGCCGCGCGTGGTGCAGCTGATCGTCTTCTGCGCGGTGATCGGCATGGCCCTTGCCGTGCCAGGGCTGCCGTCTGGGCGCGAGCTGGGTGTCGCGTTCGCGGCGACGGTCGGTATCTGGCTGGTTGCCGGTGCCGCGGCCGCCTTCAACTGCCTGATCGAGCAGCAGATCGACGCGAAAATGAGGCGCACCGCCTGGCGGCCGACGGCCAAGGGCGAACTCAGTCGCGCGCAGACGCTGAGCTTCTCTGCAGCCCTCTGCGGCCTGGGCATGCTCATCCTCTATGTCTGGGTCAATCCGCTGACCATGTGGCTGACTTTCGCCACCTTCGTCGGCTACGCAGTGATCTACACCGTGGTGCTCAAGCCGCTGACGCCGCAGAACATCGTCATCGGAGGCGCTTCGGGTGCAATGCCTCCGGTGCTGGGTTGGGCCGCGTTGCGCGGTGAGGTCGGGCCCGAATCGCTGTTGCTGTGCCTGATCATCTTCCTGTGGACGCCGCCCCACTTCTGGGCGCTGGCGCTCTACCGCACCGAGGACTATCGCAAGGCTGGCCTGCCGATGCTGCCCGTGACGCATGGCTCCGAGTTCACGCGGCTGCAGATCGTGCTCTACACCTGGGTGCTGTTCGCGGCGACGCTGCTGCCCTTCCTGATCGAGATGAGCGGCTGGATCTATCTGTTCAGCGCGGTGGTGCTTGGCCTGGGCTTCTGCGCCTATGCTTGGCGGCTGTGGCGCGAGTACTCTGACGATCTGGCGCGCAAGACTTTCCGGTTCTCCATCCTGCATCTGTCGCTGCTTTTCGCGGCGCTGCTGTTGGACCATTACCTGATGCCCTGGCTGGGCTGAGCTCATGATGACGACACCCCTGAACCGCCGCCTGCTTCTGATCTCGGCACTGTCCGCCGCCACCGCCGGACTTGCTGCTTGCGACAAGCTGGGACTGGGTGGCGCGGCGAAGCCGGGCTTCAAGGGCATAGATCTCACCGGTGCAGACTACGCGCGTGAGTTCCAGCTGACCGACCAGCATGGCCAGACCCGCACGCTGGGCGACTTCCGCGGCAAGGTGTTGGTGATTTTCTTCGGCTTCACGCAGTGCCCCGATGTCTGCCCGACCACGCTGGCGGAGCTGGCCGCAGTCAAGAAGGCGCTCGGCCCGGATGGGGAGCAGGTGCAGGGCATCTTCATCACCGTCGATCCCGAGCGCGACACGCCCGATCTGCTCAAGGCCTATCTGGCCAATTTCGATCCCAGCTTCGTGGCGTTGCGCGGCACGGCCGATCAGACCAAGGCCGTGGCCAAGGAGTTCAAGGTCTTCTACAGCAAGGTGCCGGGCAAGACCGAAGGCAGCTACACCATAGACCACACGGCAGCGAGCTATCTGTTCGACCGCCAGGGGCGCGTGCGCGTGTTTTCGCGCTACGGCTCGGGTGCGCAGGTGCTGGCCGATGATCTGAAGCTGCTGCTGGCCGAGAAGTAGCATCACCGCCTGCCGGCTTCGCCGGCGCCCTCAAGGGGGCGCGCCCACAGAGCGGGCGGAGCTGGATCCTCGGACGCCGCTCGATCAGCAGGTGCCATCGGCGTGGACAACAAAAAGCCCCGGCGTGCCGGGGCTTTGTTCTTGCGGCTTGGGCGGTATCAGGCCGCTTCGGCCAGTGCCTTGCGCATCTTCTTCATCGCCGCTGCCTCGATCTGGCGGATCCGTTCGGCGCTGACGCCGTATTCGGCTGCCAGTTCGTGCAAGGTCATGCCGCCCGAGCTGTCGTCGTTCACCTTGAGCCAGCGCTCCTCGACGATGCGGCGGCTGCGTTCGTCCAGCACGGCCAGTGCCGTCTGGATGCCGTCACCGGCCAGATGGTCGCGCTTGCGCGCTTCCAGCACACGCGTCGGCTCATGGCTGTCGTCGGCCAGATAGGCGATGGGCGCGAAGCTCTCGCCCTCGTCATCACCTGGCGCCTCCAGCGCCACGTCGCCGCCGGACAGGCGCGTCTCCATCTCCAGCACTTCCTCGCGCTTCACGTTTAGCGTGCGGGCGACCTGCTCGACCTCTGCCTCGGACAGCGTGCTGCGATAGGCCTGATCGTCCAGAACGTCTTCCTTCATGCTGTGCTTCATCGAGCGCAGATTGAAGAAGAGCTTGCGCTGCGCCTTCGTGGTGGCGACCTTGACCATGCGCCAGTTGCGCAGGATGTACTCGTGGATCTCGGCCTTGATCCAATGCATCGCATAGCTGACCAGACGCACGCCCTGCTCGGGGTCGAAACGCTTTACCGCTTTCATCAGGCCGACATTGCCTTCCTGAATCAGGTCGCCCTGAGGCAGTCCATAGCCCAGGTACTGGCGCGAGATCGACACCACCAGACGCAGATGCGACAGCACCAGTCTGCCGGCCGCCTCGAGGTCGCCACTCGTGCGCAGTCGGCGCGCGAAGCTCAGCTCCTCCTCCGGCGTGAGCATGGGCATGCGATTCACGGCGGAGATGTAGGCGTCCAGATTCCCCAGCGAGGGCAGCAAGGCCCAGGGATCGCGGACGGCCAGTGCGGTTTGTGCGGTCATTGGTCAACCTCCTGTTGCCAGCGCATGGATTGCGCCAACATTTGAATATTAGCACTCTATGCTCTGGAGTGCTAAGTCTCAACAAGTGCGCGGAGGCTTAGGATTTTCGAGGCATGGAAGGTGAGTGGTCGCCAACATAGAAAGTCGGCGGCCTAGCGGGCGACCTCTGAGCCCGCTCAATCCATGATGCCGAAATCAGGGCTCGAGACCATGCCCTCGATGTCCAGCAGGATCAGCATTCGTTCACCGACCTTGCCCAGCCCGGTGACAAAGCGGGTGTCGATCGCCGCGCCGATCTCTGGCGGCGGCTTGATGTCGCCTGCCGCCATCTCCAGCACGTCGGAGACCGAGTCCACGACGATGCCGACCACCCGGTTGCAGACGTTCAGCACGATGACCACGGTGAAGCTGTTGTAGCCGCTCTCGCAGCCCAGGCGCAGACGCAGGTCGACGATGGGCACGATCACACCGCGCAGATTCACCACGCCCTTGACGAAGGCGGGGGCGTTGGCAATGCGCGTAGGCTGTTCGTAGGAACGGATCTCCTGAACCTTCAGGATGTCGATGCCGTACTCTTCGGCGCCGACGCGGAAGGTCAGGAACTGACGGGCGGCCGGCGGGGCGTCCACAGGCGCCAGGGCATTGGCGGCAGGGGCGATGGGGGCAAGTTCGGTAGAGCTCATGGTCAACGTCGGGACAACTGCAGGGACCTCGGCCACGGCGCTTCGGGGCACAGCGGGCCGGCACGCATATTTTGCCCGCCAGTGGCCGGGCTTGCTGCAGCTTCAGTCCTGCGCGAGCACGCGATCCAGCGTGGCGAGCAATTCCTGCACATCGATGGGCTTGGTCAGATAGTGCAGCGCGCCAGCCTCGAGCACGGCAGCTACCTGGTCAGGCAGGGCATTGGCCGATACGGCGATCACCGGCAGCTCGCTGCAGGCCGGTGTGCTGCGCAGCCGGCGCAGCAGATCCAGGCCGTCGCCGTCGGGCAACTGCATGTCCAGCAGCAATAGGTCCGGCGGATCGTTCAGCACGGCCTGCAGTCCGCTGGCCAAGTCGCCACAGACCTGCAGCTGCAGCTGGGGACGCTGTGCCAGCACGCCGCGCATCAGCGCCACATTCGTGTCGTTGTCCTCGATATAGAGCACGCGACGCTGTGGCAGCGCTGGCGCGGGCGCCGGTCCGGCCGTCGCTGCGCCGACGGCCTGTGGCGGAGCCTCGGCTCGCGGCAGGCGCAGCACGAAGCTCGAGCCCTGACCCACCGTGCTGGTGGCCTCCAGCGAGCCTCCCATCAGCTCGGCAAGACGCCGTGCGATCACCAGGCCGATGCCGGTGCCCTCGATGCCGCTGCTCTCGCGGCCGAGCCGGTTGAAGGGTTCGAACAGCTGGGCCAGCTGCTGTGCACTCAAGCCCATGCCGGTGTCGGTCACGACGACTTCCACCGTGTGCGCATCGCTCAGCCGGCTGCTTACCAGCACGCTGCCGCCCTCGACGTTGTACTTGACCGCATTGCTGAGCAGATTGGTCAGTACCTGGCGGATGCGCGTGGCATCGCCCCGCACATGGCTGGCTTCGGGCGCCAGCTGCTGCGCCAGCGTGATACGGCGCTGCTCGGCCGGTTTGAGCAGCATCGACACCGCGCTGGTCACCAGGGTCTGCAGGTCCAGACGCGTGAGCTCGAGCTTGAGCGATCCGGACTCGATGCGCGAGAGGTCGAGGATCTCGTTGATCATCTCCAGCAGATGCCAGCCGGCATGCTGCACCTGTGCGGCCCAGCCTTTCTGCCGCGGGCTCAGTGCAGGCTGCGTGTCCATGTCCAGCAGCTGGGTGAAGCCCAGCATCGCGTTGAGCGGCGTGCGCAGCTCGTGGCTCATGCGCGAGAGGAACTCGTTCTTTGCCCGGCTGGCTGCCTCGGCCGCCTCGCGGGCCAGCTCCAGCTCGCGCATCTTCAACTGGTCGGTGATGTCCTCGACGACGCTGAGCAGGCGGTCGGGCCGCCCCTCGGTGTCGCGCAGCAGCGCGACCAGCACGCGGGCCTGGATGGCATGGCCATCGTGGGCGAGGAAGCGTTTGCGGCGCCGGTACATGCCCGTCTGGCCGTCGAGCAGCTCCTGGCGCAGGCGCTGATCCTCGGCCCGGTCGTCGACGTGGGTGAGCTCGATCTCACGCATGCCCAACAGCTCTTGCGGCGCGTACCCGAGCATGCGGCAGAAGTGCGGGTTGACCTCGCGAGGTCTGCCGTCCAGGTCGGAGAAGACCAGCCCGATGGGCACGTTGTCGAAGATGTTGCGAAAGCGCTGCTCGCTCTGAGCCAGTGCCAGCGAGGCCTGCTCGCGCTGCTGCACCTCGCGCTGCAGTTCGGCCGTGCGCTCCCGCACCAGAGCCTCGATGCGCCGCGCCCGCCCGGTGATGGTGAGCAGCAGTGCGCCCAGCAGCGCCGTGCTGAGCAGGCCGATCAGCGCGAAGGCCCAGCCGCTGCGGTCGCCCAGCGGCAAAGGTGCGGTTCGTGCAAAGACGCGCAGTTCCCAGGTCCTGCCGGCGAAGAGGATAGGGCGTGTCCGCGACAGCACGCCCACCGGCAAGGCCTCGCAGTCGCTGGGTCCGGCCAGGTGGCGATGCTGGGCCTGGGGATCGGTGTCCAGCATGCACAGCTCCAGCCGCTGCGGCAGCGAGGCGGCGACGGCACCCAGCAGCAGATCCGGCCGTACCGTCGCAAAGGCCACGCCGCGCAGCGCCTGCGCCCGCTCCACCTCGTCGGCCGGCTGGCCCTCGTAGAGCGCCTGATAGATCACCACGCCGACCGCACCGGCATCGCTGTCCTGGCTGAGCTGGAAGCCTGCTGTTGCCGCCGCCTGCGCACTGCGCGCGGTGCGCTGCGTCGCCTCGCGCGAGGCGCGGATGGAGCGGATGTTGACGCCGAGCGCCGCTTCGTTGCGGCGCATCGGCTCGATCAGCCGTATCGCAAGTGCCGGCTCTGACGGATCCGTGCTCAGGTCAGCCGCCCGGCCGCGGTCACGCACCGCGTAACGGACAAAGCCCTCGGCGCGAGCAGCCTGCTCGAACGTCTCTTTCTGGTCCGGCGGCACCCGTGCGGCCCAGCCCAGCGCGAGCAGCCTGCCTTCCGTCGGAAGGCGGGTGGCCGTGGCGCGTGCGAAGTCCTGACGCGACAACGCGGGCGATACGATGAACAGGGCGCGCACCGCTTCCAGTGCATCCAGCGGCTCCTGCAGTGCCACTTCCATCGCGCTCAGCGCGTTGTCCGCCTCGCGCTCGAAGCTCTGGCGCTCACGCTGCTCTTCCCACTCGGCGATGCGTTGGGTGACCACCGCCAGCAGCAGCGAAGCCAGCACCATCGGCAAGGCCACGCTCACGCGCCGCGGCGCCCAGACTTCGCGCGGCTTGGCCAGCAGCGTCAAGGCGACTGGTGCGCCGATCAGCACGCCCAGCGAGTCGCCCATCCACCAGGTGAACCAGTGGTAGCCGAGCAGCGCCGGGTCCAGCGCGCCGACCAGCAGCAGCGCGCCGGCACTGACGCTGGCGCTGACCAGGCAGGCCAGCGGCGCGGCCAGCAAGAAGAAGCGCAGCAGATCGGCTGGCTCCGACAGCAGCAGTGGCTGGCTGACCCAGCGGCGCACCGCTGCTGCGCCGAGCAGCGCCTGCAGCGCCGCGCCTGCCGCGACCAGCAGCGGCACGATCAGCGACAGCTCGCCACGTGCGCTGCTGAGCTGGTAGTTGATGATGAAGGCGCCGAGTGCCACGCCCCAGGCGAGGCGGGGGCCGCCGCAGAGCACGGCCGCCAGTGCCAGGCCGGCGGCCGGATACAGCGGCGTGGCCGCCATCGGCGGCAGAGCCAGCAGCAGGCCCAGTCGACCCAGCAGCACATAGCCCAACGCCAGCGCGGCGATGGGCAGCAGGGAGCGCAGCAGGAGGGCGAGGCGTTCCATGACGGGCTGTGGGGCGGGGCCGGTGAGCATGCGCCGAATCAGCGCGCACACCCTTGCCAGCCCGACCTATGCTAGCCCATGCCTGGCCCGCCCTGGCTCAGACGTTGAACAGGAAGTTCAGCACGTCGCCATCCTTGACGACGTACTCCTTGCCCTCGGCGCGCATCTTGCCGGCATCCTTGGCGCCCTGCTCGCCCTTGAAGGCGATGAAGTCGTCGAAGGCGATGGTCTGGGCGCGGATGAAGCCGCGCTCGAAATCCGTGTGGATCACGCCGGCTGCCTGCGGCGCGGTGTCGCCGACATGGATGGTCCAGGCACGCACCTCCTTCACGCCGGCGGTGAAGTAGGTCTGCAGGCCCAGCAGCTTGAACGCGGCACGGATCAGGCGGTTCAGCCCCGGCTCCTCCAGGCCCATCTCGGCCAGGAACATCGCGCGGTCCTCGTCGCTCATCTCCGACAGCTCGGCCTCGGTCTTGGCGCAGATCGCCACCACCGGCGCGTTCTGCTGGGCAGCGAAGTCCTTGAGACGGTCCAGCAGCGGGTTGTTCTCGAAGCCGTCCTCGGCCACGTTGCCGACGAACATCGCCGGCTTGGCGGTGATCAGGCACAGCGGCTTGAGCACGACCAGCTCTTCCTTGCTGAAATCGATGGTGCGCACCGGCTTGCCTTCGTTGAGCGCGGCCTCGCACTTCTTCAGCACGTCCACCAGGCGCTGGGCGTCCTTGTCGCCGGCCTTGGCCACCTTGGTGTAGCGGGTCAGGCTCTTCTCTACCGTGGAGAGGTCGGCCAGGCAGAGCTCGGTCTGGATCACCTCGATGTCGGCTATCGGGTCCACCTTGCCGGCCACGTGGATCACATTCGGGTCCTCGAAGCAGCGCACCACGTTGACGATGGCGTCGGTTTCGCGGATGTGCGAGAGGAACTGGTTGCCCAGGCCTTCGCCCTTGGAGGCACCGGCCACCAGGCCGGCGATGTCCACGAACTCGGTGATCGCCGGCACCACGCGCTCGGGTTTGACGATCTCCGCCAGCTGGGCCAGGCGCGGGTCCGGCACCTCGACCACGCCCACATTGGGCTCGATGGTGCAGAAGGGATAGTTCTCGGCGGCGATGCCGGCCTTGGTCAGGGCGTTGAACAGGGTGGACTTGCCGACGTTGGGCAGGCCCACGATGCCGCATTTGAGGCTCATGGGGGACTTTCTCTGTGGATGCGCCTGGTCGCGGCAAGCTGCCGCGGGCGAAGCGCGAATTTTAGACGGCGCCGCCGTCGGGGCATCGCCGGGCCGGTCCGCGAGGCCGGCGGCCGCTGCCTACAATGCGCGCCAAATGCAGCACGGTCACGAGACGTTCGACATCCTGGTGCGCGGCGATGGCTGCGTCGGGCGCAGCCTTGCGCTGGCGCTGGGTGCCCAGGGCTTGCGCGTGGCCTTGTTGGGTGCCGCCGAGCCAGCCCAGCCGCGCGAGGATCTGCGCACCTATGCGCTCAACGCTGCAGCGGTGCGTTTGCTGCGCCAGCTGCGCGTGTGGGAAGCGCTGCCTGCCGACGCCGTGACGCCGGTCCATGAAATGCGTGTGGCCGGCGACGAGGCTGGCGGCCTGATCGAGTTCAGCGCCTGGCAGCAGGGCGTGGCTGAGCTGGCGCACATCGTCGATGCCGGCGCACTGGAGAACGAACTGGGCAATGCGCTGCGCTTTGCGCCGCATGTGCGCCGCGTCAGCACGCCGGTGCCGGCCAGCCTGACGGCGTATTGCGAGGGGCGCGACTCCGCGGGCCGCGAGGCCCTGGGCGTGCGTTTCGAGCGCCACGACAGCGGACAGACGGCGATTGCCGCGCGTCTGATTGCCGAGCGGCCGCACCAGGGCACGGCCCTGCAGTGGTTCCGCTCGCCCGATGTGCTGGCGCTGTTGCCCTTCGACCGGCCGCAGCCCGGCTACAGCTACGGCCTGGTGTGGTCGCTGCCGCGCGAACGCACGCCCGAGCTGCTCGCCGCCAGCGATGCCGAGTTCGAACAGGCGCTGCTCGAAGCCACCGGCGGCGCCGCCGGCGCGCTGCGCCTGTCGGGCGGTCGCGCCGCCTGGCCGCTGGCGCTGGCACGCGCCAGCGCGGTGTCCGGGCCTGGCTGGGCCTTGCTGGGCGATGCGGCCCATCTGGTCCACCCGCTGGCCGGCCAGGGTTTGAACCTGGGCCTGGCCGACGTGGCCTGTCTGGCCGAGGTGTTGGCGCAGCGCGAGCCCTGGCGGCCGCTGGGCGACGAGAAGCTGCTGCGCCGCTATGCCCGCGCCCGCGTGGCTCCTACCGTTGCCATGGGCGAACTCACCGACGGCCTGCTTCGCCTGTTCGCGAGCGACGCACCGGCACTGCGCACGCTGCGCAACCAGGGCATGAGCCTGGTCAATCGACTTGCACCGGTCAAGCGCTGGCTTGCCGGGCAGGCACTTGGCGTCTGAGGCGCCGCTCCAACCGTCATGAATGCGATGAACAAGCCTGCTGCCCTGATGCTCGCTGCCGTACTGGCGACGGCCCTGACCCCGGCCCTGGCCAACGAGGCGGCCATCCGCAAGAACCTGGCCGAGCGCCTGCCCGGGCTGCCCAAGATCGACGAGGTGCGCCAGACCGGCATGACGGGGCTGTGGGAGATCCGCATCGGCAACGAACTGCGCTACACCGATGCCGCCGGCAACTACCTGATCGAGGGCGAGCTGATCGACCTGCGTTCGCGCCGCAACCTGACCGAGGAGCGCGTCAACCAGATCAACGCGATCGATTTCGCCTCGCTGCCCTTGAAGGATGCGCTGGTCTGGAAGCGCGGCAACGGCAAGCGCCGCATCGCCGTCTTCGCCGACCCGAACTGCGGCTACTGCAAGCGCTTCGAGCGCACGCTGCAGGATGCCAAGGACATCACCGTCTACACGTTCCTGGTGCCCATCCTCGGCGGCGACTCGCAGGAGAAGTCGCGCGCGATCTGGTGCGCCAGGGACAGCACCGCGGCCTGGCAGGGCTGGATGCTGGACGGCAAGCAGCCGCCCAAACCCGGCGGCGACTGCGATGACGCCGCGCTGGAGCGCAACCTCGCCCTGGTGCGCAAGCACCGTGTCAACGGCACGCCGGCGATCGTCTTCGAAGACGGCACGCGCGTGCCCGGCGCGATCAATCTGGAGCAGCTCGAGCGCCGCCTTGGCGCCGTGGGCAAGTCCTGAGCCTGTCGCCCGATCTGCCTGAACGATTGATGGCGACGCCAAGCCGCATGAACCCCTCCACAGCGATCGAATCCACCGCCTTCCCGCCACCGCTGGCGCTGCGCCTGGGCTATCTGGGCCTGCTGCCCTTCATCTTCGGCGCGCTGCTGGTCTGGCTGCTTGCCGGCTACGAGGCCGATGCTCATGCCTTCGCCGCGCTGGGGCTGTCCTGCTATGCGGCGGTGATCATTTCCTTCCTCGGTGGCATCCACTGGGGTCTGGCACTGCGCAGCGATGCGCTGGGCGCCAAGCCCTATGTCTGGGGCCTGGCCGCCGCATCGCTGGCCTGGGTGGCGGTGGTGATGCCGGCCTACGCGGGTCTGGTGGTGCATGGCGTACTGCTGGTCGTCTGCTATCTGGTCGATCGCCGGCTCTACCCGGCGCTGGGCGCGGCAGGCTGGCTGACGCTGCGCTTCCGGCTCTCGGCCGTGGCCTCGCTGTGCTGCTTCCTCGGCGCGGCCGGCAGCTGATGGCGACGCTGGCCTACCGGGTCGAGATCGAGGATGCGCATGCGCATCTGTTCCGCGTCACGCTGACGCTGCCGACGCCGGCCGAGCGCCAGCAACTCAGCCTGCCGGTGTGGATCGCTGGCAGCTATCTGGTGCGCGAGTTCTCGCGCCACCTGAGCGGGATGCAGGCGCACCAGGGCGGCCGCGCGGTGCTGCTGCGCCAGACCAGCAAATGCAGCTGGGAAGCCCATTGCCAGGGCCGCGCGCCGCTGCAGCTGAGCTGGCGCGTCTATGCCTTCGACACCTCGGTGCGCGCCGCCTTTCTCGATGCCGAGCGCGGTTTCTTCAATGGCCCCTGCCTGTTCCTGCGCGTTCATGGCCGCGAGCATGAGCCGCATGCGCTGACGCTGGCCGGCCTGCCACGCGGCTGGCATGCGGCCACGGCGATGCGCAGCACCGGCCGCCATCGCTACCTGGCCGACAGCTACGAGGAGCTGGTCGACCACCCGGTCGAGATGGGCCGCTTCTGGCGCGGCGAGTTCGTCGCCGGCGGTGTGCCGCACGAGCTGGTCGTCACCGGCGCGCTGCCGGTGTTCGACGGTGAGCGCCTGCTGGCCGAGACGCAGCGCATCTGCGCCGCGCAGATCGAGTTCTGGCACGGCAAGGGCAGCGCTCGCGCCGACGAGGCGCCGCCTTTCGATCGCTATGTCTTCCTGCTCAACACCGTCGGCGATGGCTATGGCGGGCTCGAACACCGTGCCAGCACCGCCTTGCTGGCCTCGCGCGGCGACCTGCCGGTGCTGGGCCAGACCGAGGCCGGCGAGGGCCATGTGCGCCTGCTCGGCCTGATCAGTCACGAGTACTTCCACGCCTGGAACGTCAAGCGCCTGAAGCCGGCCGACTTCGCCGCGCTGGACCATGGCCGCGAGAACTACACCGAGCTGCTCTGGTTCTTCGAAGGCTTCACGTCCTACTACGACGACCTGTTCGTGCTGCGCAGCGGGCTGATCGATGCGCCGCGCTATCTGAAGCTGCTCGGCGTCACCGTCAGCGGCGTGCTCGCCGCGCCGGGGCGCAAGGTGCAGAGCCTGGCCCAGGCCAGCTTCGAGGCCTGGATCAAGTACTACCGCCCCGACGAGAACACGCCCAACGCCACGGTGAGCTACTACGCCAAGGGCGCACTGCTCGCGCTGGCGCTGGACCTGAGCCTGCGCAAGGCGCGCAAGCCCGGCGCCAGCCTAGACGCGCTGATGCGCCGTCTGTGGCAGGCGAGCAGCGGTGGCCCGATCAGCGAGGCCGATATCCTCGCGGCCGTGGCGGCGCTGGGCGGCAAGGCGCTGGCCGAAGAGTTGCGCCGCTGGGTGCATGGCACCGAGGACCTGCCGCTGCAAGAGCTGCTCGCTGCTGCCGGCGTCAGCTGGCAGGCCGACAAGGCCAGCCTGGCGCAGCGCCTGGGTCTGCGCGTGGACGAGGCTGGCGGCCAGCTGCGCATCAAGCAGGTGCTGCAGGGTGGCGCTGCGCATCGCGCCGGCCTGGCCGCGGGTGACGAACTGCTGGCCTGCAACGACTGGCGGCTGCGCAAGCTCGACGACGCGCTGCTGACGCTGGACCTGCGCCGGCCGCGCCAACTGCGTCTGTTGGTCGCGCGTGACCAGCGCATCGTCACGCTGGAGCTGCAACTGCCGCAGCAGTCGCCGGGCCTGCCCGTCCGCCTGCAGCCATCCGAGCGGCCTGCGGCACGCGCGCTGAGCCTGCGTCAGGCATGGCTGGGCGGCTGAGCGCGCGCCAGCGCCGCTCGATCGCGGTGCTGGCGGCCATCGTGCTGCTGGTGCTGGCGGGTCATCTGCTCATGGGGCGCAGCCTCGTCGAACTGCGCAGTGGCTGGAGTGCCGCCGCTGCGCTGCCGCCGCGGCTGCAGGCCGCCTTCGTGCGCGAGATGAAACAGAGCGCGCCGCCGCCGCGTCCTACGACGCCGCGGCCGGTGCCGGCACCGGCGGTGCCTGCGCCGGTGCAGACCGCGGCGGCGCCGCCACCTGAGCCGCCAGCCAGCGCACCGCAAGCGGCGGAAGCACCGCCCGCTGAGACGCCAGCCCAGCCGGTGGCCAGCGCGGCCTCGGCGGTCGAGGATCAGGCTCCGGGGCCGGAGTGGCCCGACTCGGTGCAGCTCGACTACAGGCTCAGCGGCTACTTCCGCGGTGAAGTCAGCGGCGAGGGACGTGTGCAGTGGCTGCGCGAAGGCCGGCGCTATCAGGTGCACCTGGAAATGCGCATCGGCCCGGAGTTCGCGCCCCTGGTCGAGCGCCGCATGAGCAGCGACGGCCTGCTCAGCGCGCGAGGCATCGCACCGCAGCGCTATGACGAGCTCACGCGCACGCTGATGCGCGCGCCGCGGCAGGCCACGTTGAGGTTCAGCGCCCAGCCTGACGGTAGCACCGAGGTGCAGCTGGCCGATGGCAGCAAGCATCTGGCGGCGCAGGGGGTACAGGACGCATCGAGCCAGTTCGTGCAGCTGACCTGGCTCTTCCTTACCGGCCGCGAAGCGCTGGCGCCCGGCCGCATCGTCGAGCTGCCGCTGGCGCTGCCGCGCAAGCTCTACGCCTGGCGCTACCAGGTGATAGGCGAGGAGCGTCTGGAGACGCCGATGGGCCTGCTCGACACCTGGCACCTGCAGCCGCTGCTGCAGAGTGACGAAAAGCTGCGCGATCTGAAGGCCGAGGTCTGGCTGGCGCCGACGCTGCAATACCTGCCGGTGCGGCTGCGCGTAGCGCAGGACGAGCAGACCTTCGTCGAGCTCTCGCTGCGTGCTGCGCCGCTGCTGCAGGCTGCGCCGTCAGCCAGCTCCTCTATAGTTCCGGCCGCCACCGAACACGGAGAGAAGAAGCCATGAACCCCACCTATGAATGCATCATCGCCGAGGTCCGCGGCGAGGGCGCGCGCAAGACCGGCCTGATCACGCTGAACCGTCCCAAGCAGCTCAATGCGCTGAACGACCAGCTGATGGACGAACTGGGCCAGGCGCTGCTGGCCTTCGATGCCGACGAGAGCATCGGCTGCATCGTGCTGACCGGCTCCGAGCGCGCCTTCGCCGCCGGCGCCGACATCCCGACGATGGCGCCGCACACCTTCATGAGCGCCTACAAGAGCGGGCTGATCTCCAAGAACTGGGAGACCATCCTGCAGGTGCGCAAGCCGGTGATCGCTGCGGTGGCCGGCTTCGCTTTAGGCGGCGGCTGCGAGCTGGCGATGATGTGCGACTTCATCATCGCGGCCGACACTGCCAAGTTCGGCCAGCCGGAAATCAAGCTGGGCATCATTCCCGGCGCCGGCGGCACGCAGCGCCTGCCGCGCGCGGTGGGCAAGAGCAAGGCCATGGACATGCTGCTGACCGCGCGCATGATGGACGCCGCCGAAGCCGAGCGCTGCGGCCATGTCTCGCGCGTGGTGCCGGCCGACAAGCTGCTCGACGAGGCCCTGGCCGCCGCCGAGACCATCAACAGCTTCAGCGGCCCGGCCACGATGCTGATCAAGGAACTGGTCAACCTGGCCTTCCAGGCGCCGCTGAGCGATGCGGTGGCGGTGGAACGCCGCTACTTCCATGCGCTGTTCGGCACCGAGGACCAGCGCGAGGGCATGGATGCCTTCTTGAACAAGCGCAAGGCGGAGTTCAAGCAGCGCTGATGCAGCGGGGCTGAAACAAAGACAAAGGGAGGCCGCGGCCTCCCTTGTTCTTTGCTGGCTTCGTTGCGGGGGCGGTCAGCCCTCGCGCCGGAGTGCCGGGGCGCGTCAGCTTTCCCGGCGCAAGGCCGGTGAAACTCAAGCTTCCCGGCGCAGCGCCGGGAACAGGATCACATCGCGGATGCTCGGCGAATCGGTGATCAGCATCATCAGGCGGTCGATGCCGATGCCGCAGCCGCCGGTGGGCGGCATGCCGTATTCGAGCGCGCGGATGAAGTCGGCGTCATAGAACATCGCCTCGTCGTCGCCGGCTTCCTTGTTGGCCACCTGGGCCTGAAAGCGTGCGGCCTGGTCTTCGGCATCGTTGAGCTCGGAGAAGCCGTTGGCGTATTCGCGGCCGGTGATGAAGAGCTCGAAGCGCTCGGTGATCTTGGGGTTGGTGTCCGAGGCACGCGCCAGCGGCGAGACCTCGACCGGGTAGTCGATGATGAAGGTCGGCTGCCAGAGCTTTTCTTCCACCGCGGCTTCGAACATGCCGAACTGCAGCTCGGGCAGGGTCCAGTGCTTGGGGGCTTCCTCGCCCAGCTCCTTCAGGCGCTCGCGCAGCAGATGGGCGTCGTCGGCCTGTGCTTCGGTCAGGCCCGCGTGTGCCACCAGCGAGTCGCGCACCGACAGGCGGGCGAAGGGCTGGTCCAGCGCGACCGGCTTGCCGGCGTAGCTGATGGCCGCACTGCCGGTGGCAGCGATGGCGGCATGGCGCAGCACGTTCTCGGTGAAGTCCATCAGATCATGGTGCGTCCAGTAGGCCGCATAGAACTCCATCATCGTGAACTCGGGGTTGTGGCGGACCGAGATGCCTTCGTTGCGGAAGTTGCGGTTGATCTCGAACACGCGCTCGAAGCCGCCGACCACCAGGCGCTTCAGGTACAGCTCGGGCGCGATGCGCAGGAACATCTCCTGGTCCAGCGCGTTGTGATGGGTGATGAAGGGCTTGGCGTTCGCACCGCCGGGGATTGGGTGCAGCATCGGCGTCTCGACTTCGAGGAAGCCGTTGTCCACCATGAAGCTGCGGATCGAGGACACCGCCTTGGAGCGGGCCACGAAGCGCTGGCGCGCGTCCTCGTCGGTGATCAGGTCCACATAGCGCTGGCGGTATTTCTGCTCCTGGTCCGTCATGCCGTGGAACTTGTCCGGCAGCGGGCGCAGGCTCTTGGTCAGCAGGCGCAGCGTGGTGACGCGCACCGACAGCTCGCCGGTCTTGGTCTTGAACAGCGTGCCTTCGGCGCCGACGATGTCGCCCAGGTCCAGGTGCTTGAAGCCGTCATAGGCCTCCTCGCCCAGCGCGTCCTTGGTGACGAAGAGCTGGATGCGGCCGGTGGCGTCCTGCAGCGTGCCGAAGCTGGCCTTGCCCATGATGCGCTTGAGCATCAGACGGCCGGCCACGCTGACCTGCACGCCCTGCGGCTCCAGCGCCTCGTTGTCCAGCGCGCCGTACTGCTCCTGCAGGGGCAGGGCGCGGTGCTGGGGCTTGAAGTCGTTGGGGAAGGGCACGGCCGTCTTGGCGCGCAGCTGGGCGAGCTTCTCGCGGCGCTCGGTGATCAGCTGGTTCTCGTCGACGGCGACGGGCGTGTGGTGCGGGGCGGCGGGGGTGTGCTGGGTCATGCTCAACTCGTTGAATCTGCTGCGATTTTAGGCGCTGCGCGACAGGCCCCCTCGTAGAATCGCGGCTTCGCCCGAATCCGGCTCCAGCCATGCGACCCAGCCTGCCCATCCTCGATCGCCCCATCCGCTTCGCGCTGGTCGGCTGCGGGCGCATCGCCAAGAACCATGTCGAGGCCATCGCCAAGCATGCGGACCGCGCCGAACTGGTGGCCGTCTGCGACAACCAGGCCGCCGCGCTGGCTGCCGCGGTGCAGGCCACCGGCGCGGCCGGATTCGCGTCGCTGGACGAGCTGCTGGCGGCCAGCAATGCCGACATCGTCGTGCTGGCCACGCCCAGTGGGCTGCATTCGCAGCAAGCCATCCAGGTGGCGCGCGCCGGCCGCCATGTGCTGTCCGAAAAGCCCATGGCCACCAAGTTCGACGAAGGCATGGCGATGGTGCGCGCCTGCCGCGATGCCGGCGTCAAGCTCTTCGTCGTCAAGCAGAACCGCCTCAATGCGACGGTGCAGCGCGTCAAGCGCGCGATCGATGAAGGCCGCTTCGGCCGCATCTACATGAGCACGGTCAACGTGTTCTGGACCCGGCCGCAGAGCTACTACGACGCCGCGCCCTGGCGCGGCCGCTGGGATCTGGACGGCGGCGCCTTCATGAACCAGGCCAGCCATTACGTGGACCTGCTGGACTGGCTGGTCGGCCCGGTGGACAGCGTGCATGCCTACACCGCCACGCTGGCGCGCGACATCGAGGCCGAGGACACCGGCGTGATGAGCGTGCGCCTGCGCCACGGCGGCCTGGCTTCGATCAATGTGACGATGCTGACCTGGCCGCAGAACCTGGAAGGCTCGATCACCATCCTGGGCGAGAAGGGCACAGTCAAGATCGGTGGCACCGCGGTCAACAAGATCGAGCACTGGGCCTTCGCCGAGCCGCAGCCCGAGGATGCGGACGTGCTCGCGGCCAGTTATGAGACGGGCAGCGTCTACGGCTTCGGCCACCCGCTCTACTACGACAACGTGATCCGCACGCTGCGCGGCGAAGCCCATGCCGAGGTCGACGGCTACGAGGGCCTGCGCTCGCTGGAGATCCTGATCGCTGCCTACCGCAGCGCACGCGACGGCCAGCGCGTTGGTCTCCCGCTTGTCTTTTGAACCCCACCGCATGAGCTACTGGAAACACGAGTCCGCCATCGTCGACGAGGGCGCGCAGCTGGGCGACGGGACCAAGGTTTGGCACTTCGCCCATATCAGCCCGGGCGCGAAGATCGGCGCGCGTTGCTCGCTGGGGCAGGGCGTCTATGTTGGCAACGATGTGCGCATCGGCGACAACGTGCGGGTGCAGAACAATGTCTCGGTCTATGACGCGGTGACGCTGGAGGACGATGTGTTCTGCGGCCCGAGCATGGTGTTCACCAATGTCTACAACCCGCGCGCCGCGGTGCCGCGCAAGGACGAGTACCGCCGCACGCTGGTGAAGCGCGGCGCCACGCTGGGTGCCAACTGCACCATCGTCTGCGGCGTGACCATCGGCGAGTACGCCTTCATCGGCGCCGGCGCGGTGGTGCAGAAGGACGTGGCGCCGTTTGCGCTGGTGGTGGGCGTGCCGGCGCGGCGCATCGGCTGGATGAGCCGCCATGGCGAGCGCCTGGCTTTCGATGCTGACGGCTGCGCGCGCTGCCCGGCGACGGGCGATGAATACCGTCTGGATGGCGATGCCTGCCATCTCGTGAAAGAAGGATCCCTCCTGTGAGTGGCGTGAGTAGCGTGAGCAGCAGTAGCAGCAGCCTGCCCTTCATCGACCTGAAGTCGCAGTACGCGGCGCTGAAGTCCAGCATCGACGCGCGCATCCAGCGCGTGCTCGACCACGGCCAGTACATCATGGGCCCCGAGGTCAGGGAGCTGGAGACGGCGCTGGCCGCCTACGCCGGCGTCAAGCACTGCATCACCGTCGCCAGCGGCACCGAGGCGCTGCTGATCGCGCTGATGACGCTGAACCTGCAGCCGGGCGACGAGGTGATCACCACGCCCTTCACCTTTGCCGCCACGGCCGAAACCATCGTGTTGCTCGGCGGCGTGCCGGTGTTCGTGGACATCGAGCCGGACAGCTGCAATATCGATGCGCGCCTGATCGAGGCGGCGATCACGCCGCGCACCCGCGCCATCATGCCGGTGAGCCTGTACGGCCAGGTGGCCGATATGGACGAGATCAACGCGATCGCTGCCAAGCACGGCCTGGCGGTGATCGAGGATGCGGCGCAGAGCTTCGGCGCCACGTATCAGGGTAGACGCAGCTGCGCGCTGTCCACCTGGGGCGCGACCAGCTTCTTCCCCAGCAAGCCGCTGGGCTGCTATGGCGATGGCGGCGCGCTGTTCACCGACGACGACACGCTGGCGCAGGCGGCGCGCGAGATCCGCGTGCATGGCCAGAGCCAGCGCTACACGCACACCCGCGTGGGTGTGGGCGGGCGCATGGACACGCTGCAATGCGCCATCGTGCTGGCCAAGCTGGAACGTTTCGACTGGGAGATCGCCGCGCGGCTGCGCATCGGCGCGCGCTACCAGCAGCTGCTCGCGGCGCTGCCGCTGCAGCGCCTGGCGGTGCGGGAGGACCGCGACTGCGTCTGGGCGCAGTTCACCGTGCTGCTGGAGGACGGCGCGCAGCGCAGCCGCGTGCAGCAATCGCTGCAGCAGCAGGGCATTCCGACGGCGATCCACTACCCGCGGCCGCTGCACCGCCAGCCCGCCTACGAGCGCTTCGCGCCGGCCTGGGCTTTGCCGCATGCCGAGGCCGCGGCTGAGCGGGTGATGAGCCTGCCGATGAGCGCCGATCTGGACGAGGCGCAGCAGGACCGTGTGATCGCGGCGCTGGCCCAGGCGCTGGCCGGCTGAACCCATGAGGGGTGGGCTGCTCCGCGCCACCTTGACGCTGCTGGCCGGCGGTGCGCTGGCGCAGGCGCTGCCGCTGCTGCTCGGGCCCTGGCTGACGCGCATCTACTCGCCCACCGAATACGGCCACTACAGCCTGGTCTGGACCCTGGCCACCAATATCGCCGTGCTGGGCTGCGCGCGCTACGAGTTCGCCTTGCCGCTGGAGACCGACGATGGCGAAGCCGCCACGCTGATGGCGCTGTGTCTGCGCGTGCTCGGTGCGGTGCTGCTGGCCTCGCTGCTGGTCACCGTCGTGCTGTGGCATTGGCAAGACCTGACCCTGGCCTGGCTGCTGCCGCTGGCGGTGCTGGTCGGTTCGGTGGCGCAGTGGCTCACCATCTGGGCCAGCCGCGCGCAGCGCTTTGCGCAGATTTCCGCGGCACGCGTGCTGCAGTACGGCGGCGGCGCGGTGGCACAGGTGGCGCTGGGCCTGGCGCAGCTGGGTGCCTGGGGCCTGATGCTCGGCCCCTTGATTGCGGGTGCGGCGGCCAGTGCGCTGCTGGCGCGTCAGGCGCCGCAGGGCGGCTGGGCGGCGCTGCTGCGCGTGCCGCGCGAGTCGCTTGTCGCGATGGCCAGGCGCCACCGCGACTTCCCGCTGCTGAACTCGCCGCATGCCTTTGCCGGCGCGCTGCAGGACAGTGTGGCGCTGCTGATCATTGCCGCCTGGGCGGGCGACGCGGCGGCAGGCTATTGGGCGCTGGCGCTGCGCTATCTGAAGGCGCCCGCCGGGCTGGTGGGCGGTGCGCTGTCGCAGGCCTTGTATCCGCGCCTGGTCGCCGCTGAGACGCCGGCCGAGGCGCTGGCCACGGTGCGGCGCTCGATGGCGGTGCTTGCCGGCATCGCGCTGGTGCTGGCTCTCGTGCTGCTGGGCTGGGGACCGGATCTGTTCAGCTGGCTGTTCGGCGAGCGCTGGCACGATGCCGGCGCGCTGGCGCGGGCGCTGGCGGCGTATATCGCGCTGCACTTCGTCGCGTCCCCGCTGTCGGTGGCCACGATGGCCTGGGGCGCGCAGGGCTGGGCTCTGCGCCTGGCGCTGTTCGGCCAGCTGATGTTCATCGCCGGGCTGGCCCTGGGTCTGAAGCTGGGCGGCCTGATCGGCGCGGCCTGGGGCGTGTCCGCCGCGATGCTGCTCTACTTCAGCTATTTCTTCTGGTCGTTGGCCACCTGGTCCGAGTTTCCGCATGCCCGTGCAGAGGAGGAGAAAGCCGATGCTTAGGCCCTGGCTGAACCGTCTGCGCCGGCGGCTGTGGCGCGCGCTGTTCTTCCGCACGGTTTTCGGCGAACGCGCGGCAGACGGCACGCCGCTGCCGCACACGCGCATCGCGCCGAGCAGCTGCATCGAGGGCGAGGCGAATCTGCAGCTGGCCGATCATGTCTTCATCGGCCAGTTCAACTTCATCGAGGCCAGCGGCGGCGTGACGATAGGCGAGGGAGTGCAGATCACCAACTTCGTCAGCATCGTCAGCCACAGCTCGCACCGCGCGATCCGGCTGATGGGCCGGCTGTACGCCAGCCATGATGGCGCGAACCCGCCGCCTGGCTATGTGAAGGCACCCATCGTCATCGGCCCCTACTGCTTCATCGGCCCGCACAGCCTGATCGAGGCTGGCGCGCGTATCGGCCGCGGCGCGGTGGTCTGCGCCTATGCGCAGGTGCGCGGCGAGGTGCCGGACTTCGCCATCGTCGCCGGACAGCCGGCGCGGGTGCTTGGCGACGTGCGCGCCAAGGACGCGCAGTTGCTGGCCCAGCATCCCTGGCTGGCGGCGCACTATGCGGCCTGGGCGGGTGATGTGCCTCAGCCGCGAGGCCCTGCGGCGTGAGCGATCCGACCATGAGATTGGTGCTGCTGGGCGACGGCGAAAGCCCGCATCTGCTCAAGTGGGCCCGGGCGCTGGCACCCCGGGTCGAGCTGTGGGCGGCGTCGTCGCGCGGCTTCAGCGAAGAATTCGCAGCGCTGCTGCCCGCCGAGCGGCGCCTGGCGCTGAACACCGACCCTGTCCATGGCGGCGGCAATATCGGCCTGCTGCTGAAGCTGCCGCAGCTGGGGCCCTGGCTGGCGCGTGTGGATGCCGATTGGATCCACGCGCATTACCTGACCTCGCACGGCACGCTGGCCTGGGCCGCGAAGCGGGGCTGGCGGCTGCGTGCGCAGATCGCCGGCTCGGCCTGGGGCAGCGACATCCTCGTCACGCCCGAGCGCGGCTGGGCCTGGCGCTGGCTGACGCAGCGCGTGCTGGCCGCCTGCGAGGTGCTGACCTCGGACTCGCAGCATATGAGCGCGCGCATGCAGGCGCTGGGCGCGCGCGAGGTGATGACCTTTCCCTTCGGGCTGGAGGCGCTGCCCAAGCAGGGCGCGAAGAAGACACCCTGGCTGTTCTTCGCCAACCGCGGGCTGGAGCCTATCTATCGGCCCGAGCGCGTGCTGCGCGCCTTCGCCGCGGTGGCGGCGGTGCAGCCCCAGGCGCGGCTGGTCGTCGCCAACGACGGCTCGCTGCGCGCGGCGCTGGAGCAGCAGGCGCGCGAGCTGGGCCTGGACGGACGCGTCGAATTCGTCGGCCGCTTGGATGCCAGGACGCAGGCCGGCTGCTATGCGAAGGCGCGCTGGTACCTGAGCCTGCCGCAGAGCGATTCGGTGTCGGTCTCGGTGCTGGAGGCGATGGCACACGAGTGTCTGACCGTGCTGTCCGATCTGCCCGCCAACCGCGAGCTGCTGCAAGCCGGCGGCGGGCTGATCCTTGCCGAGGGAGACGAAGCGCGCCTGCCGGAGCTGCTGGAGTCGCTGTTGCCCAGCTCTGAAGCCGCAGGTGGCGCCAATCGCGCCTGGGTCGCCGCGCATGGGCTCTTCGCGCCTGCGGTGGAGAAATTTTTGAACCGTTTGCAGTCCCTGAGCAGGGACAACAGATCTCGATGAGGATTCTGCTGATCAATCACTACGCCGGCTCGCCCAAGCACGGCATGGAGTTCCGCCCCTACTACCTGGCGCGCGAATGGGTGCGCGCCGGCCACCAGGTGCTGATCCTCGCCGCCTCGCACTCGCATGTGCGCAGCACGCAGCCGCAGGCCGGCGGCGAGACCATCGATGGCATCAGCTACTGCTGGTACGAGACGCCGGCCTACCAGGGCAACGGCTTCGGCCGCGTGCGCAATATCTGGGCCTTCTGCCGCCATGTGTGGAAGGATGCCGATGCCCTGGCCCGTGCCTTCCGACCGGATGTGGTGATCGCGTCCAGCACCTATCCGATGGATGTGTGGGTGGCGCGCCGCGTGGCAAGACTAGCCAAGGCCAAGCTGGTCTACGAGGTGCACGATCTGTGGCCGCTGTCGCCCATCGAGCTGTCGGGCATGTCGCCGCGCCATCCCTTTGCGATGCTGTGCCAGAAGGCCGAGGACGATGCCTACCGCGACGCCGATGTCGTGGTTTCGATGCTGCCCAAGGTGCAGGGCCATATGCGCGCGCATGGCCTGGATTTGAACAAGCTGCACATCGTGCCCAACGGCATCACGCTGGACGAGTGGGAAGAGGGCAAGCTCGAGCCGCTGGACAGCCCGGAGCTGGTCACGCATCTGGCGCTGCAGCGTGCCGCCGGCCGCCTGGTGCTGGGCTATGCGGGATCGATGGGCCTGCCCAATGCGCTGGACGTGCTGCTCGATGCCGCCAGGCTGCTGCAGAGCGAGCCGATCTCCATCGTGATGGTCGGCAGTGGCCACGAGCGCGCGCGGCTGGAGCAGCGGGTGATCGACGAAGGCCTCGCCAATGTGGCGGTCTTCCCGCCTATCCCGAAGCGCCAGATCCCGGCGCTGCTGGCGCAGTTCGACATCGCCTACATCGGCTGGCAGCGCACGCCGATCTACCGCTTCGGCATCGCGCCCAACAAGCTGATGGACTACATGATGGCGAGAAAGCCGGTGCTGCATTCGGTGGAGGCCGGCAACGACCCGGTGGCCGAGGCGCAAGCCGGCCTGACCGTGCCGCCCGAGGATCCGCAGGCCGTGGCCGACGGCGTGCGGCGCCTCGCGGCACTGACGCCTGAAGAACGCGCTGCGATGGGCGAACGCGGTCGCGCCTTCGTGCTGGCCGAGCACACCTATCCGGTGCTGGCGCAGCGCTTTTTGCAGGCCGTCAGCTGATCATGGGCGAGCGCAAGCAAGAACTGCAGGCCATCGCTGAGCGCTATGCGCGCCGCGAGGCGGCCGACCGCTACAGCCTGCTGCGCCCCGAGGTCTGGCAGATGCTGCACGAGCGCCAGCGCGCGCTGTGGCGGCTGCTGGCGCAGCACGACGGCAGCCCGGCTGGCTGGACGCTGACCGAGGTGGGCTGCGGCGCCGGCGGCAATCTGCTGGAGATGCTGCGCCTGGGCTTCGCGCCCGAGCATCTGCGTGGCATTGAGCTGCTGCCGGAGCGCTTTGATGCCGCGCGGCGTTCGCTGCCCTCGGCGGTGCAGCTGATGCTGGGCGATGCGACGCAGGCGCACATCGCCGACGCGAGCCAGGACCTGGTGCTGCAGTCCACCGTGTTCTCGTCCATCCTCAGCGACACCGTGCAGCAGCAGCTGGCCGATGCGATGTGGCGTTGGCTCAGGCCCGGCGGCGCGGTGCTCTGGTACGACTTCATCGTCGACAATCCGCGCAACCGCGATGTGCGCGGTGTGCCGCTCTCAAGGGTGGGCGAGCTCTTCCCGCAGGGCCGGCTGCGTGCGCAGCGGCTGACGCTGGCGCCACCGATCGCGAGGGCCGTCTGCCGGCTGCACCCCGGCGCCTACACCGTGTTCAATACCATCCCCTGGCTGCGCACCCATGTGCTGGCCGTGATCGAAAAGCCTCTTCAGCCATGAGCGAATCCCAGCTGCCTTTTCTGCCCTTTGCCCTGCCCGAGATCGGCGAGGAGGAGATCGCCGAGGTGGTGGACACGCTGCGCTCGGGCTGGGTGACCACCGGCCCCAAGGCCAGGCGCTTCGAGCAGGCCTTTGCCGAGTTCCTGGGGGAGCCCCAGATCGAATGCATCGCGGTGAACTCGGCCACCGCCGGCCTGCATCTGGCGCTGGAGGCGCTGGGCATTGGTCCCGGCGACGAGGTCATCACGACGACGCACACCTTCACCGCCACCGCCGAGGTGGTGCGCTATCTGGGCGCCGATGTGGTGCTGGTGGATATCGACCCGGCGACGCTGAACATCGACATTGCGCAGATCGAGGCGGCGATCGCGCCGCGTACCAAGGCCATCGTGCCGGTGCACTACGCTGGCCTGGCGGTGGACATGCTGGCCGTGCTGGACATCGCGCGCAAGCACGGCCTGCGTGTGGTGGAAGACGCCGCGCATGCGCTGCCCACCACGCTGGAGAAGGAGCTGATCGGCACGCTGGGCAGCGATGCCACGGTGTTCAGCTTCTACGCCAACAAGACCATGACCACCGGCGAGGGCGGCATGCTGGTGACGCGCAACGCCGAGCTGGCCAAGCGTGCCAAGGTCATGCGACTGCACGGCATGAACCGCGATGCCTTCGACCGTTTCACCGCCAAGGTGCCCAGCTGGTATTACGAGATCGTCGCGCCGGGCTTCAAGTACAACCTCACCGACATCGCCGCGGCGCTGGGCCTGCAGCAGCTGAAAAGGCTGAGTGCCTTCCAGGCGCGGCGCGAGCAAATTGCGCAGGCCTACAACGAAGCTTTCGCCGACCTGCCGTTGATCCTGCCGCCGCAGCCGGTGGAGGGCGACACACATTCCTGGCACCTCTACGTGCTGCGCCTAGCCGACGAATGCGTGGTCGACCGCGACGTGTTCATCGAGCGCATGTTCGCCAAGGGCATAGGCTGCAGCGTGCACTACATCCCGCTGCACCTGCACCCCTACTGGCGCGACCGCTACGGGCTGGAGCCGGCGCAGTTCCCGCATTCGCAGCGCGCTTACGAGCGCATGCTGAGCATCCCGCTGTACACGCGCATGACGGACGCCGACGTGCAGCGCGTCATTGATGCGGTGCGCGACATCTCTCTGAGTTGACAGCTGCCGGATGGCCAAGCGGCTCTTCGACATCCTGCTCACGGCGCTGGGCCTGCTGCTGCTCTCGCCGCTGCTGCTGCTCGTCGCGCTGTGGGTGAAGCTCGATTCGCCGGGGCCGGTGTTCTTCCGGCAGCAGCGAGTGGGCCGCCACGGCAAGCCCTTCCTGATCCATAAGTTCCGCACCATGCGGGCGGACAACGCTGGGCCGCAAATCACCATCGGCGCCGATCCGCGCATCACGCGCAGCGGCCGCCTGCTGCGTGCCACCAAGCTCGACGAACTGCCGCAGCTCTGGGACGTCTTGCGCGGCGCGATGAGCCTGGTCGGGCCGCGGCCCGAGGTGCCGCGCTATGTGGCGCTGTATCCGGCCGAGTTGCGCGAGATCGTGCTGTCGGTGCGGCCCGGCATCACCGACCTGGCCTCGCTGGAATTCCGCCACGAGAGCGAGCTGCTGGCGCGCGCCGCCGACCCGGAGCGGGAGTATGTCGAGGTGGTGATGCCGCAGAAGCTCGCCCTGGCCCGGCGCTATGTGGAGACGGCTTCGCTGCTGCAGGACCTGTGCATCATCGGGCGCACGCTGGCCGTTCTGACCGGCCGCCGGGGCTGACGAGGCCTGTCGATATCTGGCGCTGGCATGGCAGGCGAGCCGGGCACAATTGCGCGTTTCGCCGCGGGCATCTGCACCGGGCTTGATTTCTGACGCCGAGAGACGCTGCCCGTGTTGTTCTGGCAAACACTCGATACCTTCCTCACCCGGCTGCGCCGCTACCGCGAGCCGGTGTCTCTGCTGCTCGACGCCTGTGTCGTGCTGCTGGCCTGGCAGGCGACCTATCTGTTCCGCCTCGGCTTCGAGCGCTGGGTCTCGGCCCGCCCCAGCTACGACGGCTGGGTGATCGCCGGCCTGGTGCTGCTGTACGTGATCGTGCTCTGGGTGCTGAAGGTGCCCAAGGGCATGTGGCGCTTTTCCGGCTTCGGCGAGGTCAAGCGCCTGGCCTTGGCTTGCCTGATCGCCGGCACACTGGGCGCCGCCGTCGTGCAGATGGCCGAGCTGCGCGCCGTACCGCGCGCGGTGCTGGCGCTGCATCCGGTGTTCGCGCTGATCGGGCTGGCGATGATGCGACTGGGCTATCGCATGCTCTACGAGCATATGCGCGGGCGCATCAGTGGCACGGCGCAGGAGACGCAGCGCGTGCTGGTGATGGGCGCGGGCCAGGCGGCGCGGCTGCTGCTGGCGGGCATCCAGCATCAGGGCTGGGTTGTCGTGGGCCTGCTTGATGACGACGCCGCCAAGCGCGGCTTGCGCATTGGCGGCGTGCCGGTGCTCGGCGGGCTCGATGAAGTGAAGGCTCTTGCCCAGCTGCATGGCATCACGCAGATCATCGTGGCCATGCCCTCGGTGCAGGGGGCGCAGCGCCGTCGTGCCTTTGATCTGGCCGCCGGCACGGGCCTGCATGTACTCACCGTGCCGAGCAGCGCCGAGCTGCTCTCCGGCTGGCGTCCCGAGCAGTTGCGCGACATCGAGCCCGAGGACCTGCTGGGCCGCGAGCCTGTGCAGTTGGACGAAGGCGGCATCGCCGACTGCATCTCCGGCAAGGTGGTGCTGATCACCGGCGCCGGCGGCAGCATCGGCAGCGAGCTGTGTCGCCAGGTGGCGCGCTACGGTCCGCAGACCCTGGTGCTCTACGAGCTCAGCGAGTTCGCGCTCTACACGATCGAGCAGGAGCTGTCCGAGCGCTTCCCGCACATTCCGCTGCTGCGCCTGATCGGCGACGTGAAGGACCTCGATCATCTGCGCCAGACCTTCACGCGCTGCAAACCGCAAATCGTCTTTCATGCGGCGGCGTACAAGCATGTGCCGCTGATGGAGCAGGACAACGCCTGGGCTGCGCTGCGCAACAACACGCTGGGCACCTACCACGCTGCGCTGGCCGCGGCTGAGGCGGGCGTGGAGCGCTTCGTGCTGATCAGCACCGACAAGGCGGTGAACCCGACCAATGTGATGGGTGCGACCAAGCGGGCCGCCGAGCTGGTGATCAGCCGCATGGCGACCCTCTATTCAGGGACACGCTTCATGGCGGTTCGCTTCGGCAATGTGCTGGGCTCCAGCGGCAGCGTGATCCCGAAGTTCAAGGAACAGATCGCCAGGGGTGGGCCGGTGACGGTGACCCATCCAGAGATCACACGCTATTTCATGACCATCCCTGAGGCAGCGCGCCTGGTTGTTCAGGCCGCAGCCATCGGCGAGAGCGGGCGCGTCTATGTGCTCGACATGGGTGAGCCCGTGAAGATTCTCGATTTGGCCCGGGACATGATCCGGCTGTCGGGGCATAGCCTCGATGAGATCCGCATCGAGTTCAGCGGGCTGCGGCCGGGCGAGAAGCTCTATGAAGAGCTGCTTGCCGACAGCGACACTGTCCAGTCCACGCCCATTGCCAGGCTGAACATTGCCCGGCTCGACGACTCCAAGAAAAGCACTGCTGTGCTGGAGTGGCTGCATCAGCATGTTCCGCAGCAAGACTGCCGCCAGGTTCAGAGCGATGCGCGGGTCAAAGCCAGCCTGCAAGCATTGCTGGACGAGGAATTCGTGCCGCGAGCTAGTTGCTGATTGATCGATGCGCCGCTGCTAGCCTCGACAACGGCGCACGGGCCGAACGTTGGCCTCGCTGCGGCTGCCTAGCAGGTCGGGGCTCTGTCGCCTGCGTCTCCGCACTTCACTGTTGTTCTTGCCCCGCTGTTTGGGCACTAGTTCATGACTCAGCTCAGCTTCCCTCTTCTGGCTGTAGTTGGCGCACAACAAACGGCGTTGATCCAGCGATCCGGGGCTTGTGCTGCCGCTAGCATTGCGCTCGCTAGTGTTGTGGGTCCAATGCAGAGGCAAAGGTGTTTTCCCGCAATATGGGTTGATTCGTTGACATCGCGATGTTTGGCTGTTCTAGAATGCTCTGGCGTGCCATAACAACGTACGTGTGATTCGCGAATCATTGATTGAGTTCTTATCCATAACCTTTGTGGAGTTCACCGAATGAAAAAATTTGTGTTTAAGGCGACCGCTCTGGCGATCGGTGCGCTGGTTGGAGGTGTGGCGATCGCCGACACGAACCTGAATACCGGCGCTCTGACCGGTACCACTGCGTTCGCAAGCGAAATTGACTACAGCTCTGCGACCGGTACTCCCATCAACACGGTTAATCCGGTGGTGACGACTGATCTGGGCTTCGGCGTGAGCGGTGGTCAGAATCGCTACATCCGCATCAACCTGAGTGGTGCCAAGCTGGGTGCGGCTCTGGCCTCGGCCCCCGCTACGGCCGTCGCTCCCGCTTTTGCTAACGTTACTCTGGTGCAGGGTGGCGCTGCTGGTGACGCGTACGCCATCTATCAAATCACCGCCAATGCTGCAGGCCATGCAGCGGGTCAGGATGTGACTTTCACCTTTGCTGATCTGGATGTCACGAACGGCAATGCCTCTCCGGTGACTGTTTCTTACAAGCTGTACGAAACCGCCGTTGATGCCGCAAACGACAGCGCTAACACGCTGTACTCGAAGTCGGGCAATCTGGTGACTTTCGGCGCTGGCCTGTCTTACTCGCTGACCGCTAACACCACAACCGCGTCGGTCGAAAAGTCCTTCAAGGAATTCACCACGACTGGCACGAATCCTGGTCTGAGCGCGTCGCTCGCTCGTCTTGGTGCTATCACCTACACGGTGAATGCTGTTGCGAAGGCAGACGGTACGGCTGTCGGCCTGGGTGACCTGTTGACTGCGGCTTCGAAGATCGTCGTCGCCGGTGATTTCACCGCTCTGACTTCGAGCGGCGCTGCTCCGAACGGCGTCTATCTGTCGAACGCAAGCACTTGCGCTGCTGCTGCTTTCGCTGGCACCGTCAACACGGCGAAGACATCTGCAGAGTTTGTGGTTGGCACGACTGCCGGTGGTGACGCCGGCAAGTATCACCTGTGTTACGAAGTGACTGCTGCTAAAGAGCTGCCTGCTCAAACGGTAACTGCGGCGCTCGATCTGACTGCTGCGGCAGGCTCGTCTGCGGCAGATGTGGCTGCGGCTTCTGTTGGTTCGATCATCCGCGACGGCACCGAGTTGCAGGCCCCGTTTGCGACGATCCACCCCGACTATCTGTCGCGCGTGGTGCTGACGAGCCAGCATACTGCGGATGCATCCGTTGTTGCCAGCGTGATTGCTGAAGACGGCGTTTCTTGCCCGACCGTGAATGGTTCTTACACCATCAAGGCCGGCAAGCAGTTGGTCATCAACACCAAGGACATTTGCCCCGCTCTGAGCGCCGGTAGCCGTCTGGCTGTGAAGCTGATCATCGCTGCGCCGAACACGACCATCTCTGGCGTGTACAACGTGATGAACTACAACCAGACCACTGGCGCTACGGATTCGCTGATTTCGTACCCGCTGCTGCGTCCGGGCTCCAACTAATCACCTCTGAGTGATTAACCCCAGGGGCGCCGTAAGGCGCCCCTTTTTCTTTGGTGGCGACAAGCGAATCTTGGCGTCGGGTGCAGGCGTCAACTGGTCATGTCTACAATTCTCCGTCGCCCGCAGGTCTACTGGAGTGGGCGTCAATTTGTCGTCGTTGGTCTTTCTTGGCTTATCCATGAATTTAAACAATTGGCATCGTCCCAGGCGGACTCTGGGCTTCACGTTGCTTGAGATGCTTGTCGTCCTGGTCATCATCGGCATGCTGGCCGGTTTGGTCGGACCACGCCTGTTTTCCAAGGTTGAGCAGTCCAAGGTCACCACTGCCAGCACACAGGCCAAGACACTGCGCGGTGCGGTGGAGAGTCTGCATCTCGATATCGGGCGCTATCCGACGCCTGAGGAAGGCCTGTCGCTGCTGACCAAGGCACCTGCCGAGCCGGCACAGGCGACACGCTGGCGCGGCCCGTACTTGGACGGTGCATTGCCGGACGACCCCTGGGGCCGTCCGTACCAATACGCGGTGCCCGGTGCCGAAGGGCAGCCCTTCGCGCTGTACTCGCTGGGCGCCGATGGCAAGCGCGGTGGTTCGGGCGATGCGGCCGATATCGGCGTGCTGCCTGCTGCTGGCGGGCAGTGATGCGCAAGCAGCGGTGCCTCCACGCTGGCCTGGCCTGTTGATGACGCATCCAGCTGGTTGGCAAGCAACGAGCAGTCGTACGCGCCCCGTCGTTTGTTAGCGCCACCTATCGTGTCTTGCTGCGGATGGGCTCCGTTCTGATGGGTGCTGCCGAGCTACCGCGTGCCATGCGCGGCTTCACGCTGCTGGAATTGCTGGTGGTGCTGAGCATCGTCGCGATGACGGCTGGGCTGATCGTGCCCTCAGCCTCGCGTTGGGTGTCGTCTGCGCAAGAGCGCGGCTGGCAGCAGGAACTGCGTGCCGAGTTGGCCGCTCTGCCCATGCGTGCATTTCGACAGGGTGAAGCGCTGGAACTGGATGCGCCGGCGCTGCGCGCCTTGCTGCGCGAGCCTCTACCGGAATCGGTAGTCATCGAGTTGTCGGCGCCACTGCGCTACAGCGCCGCCGGCGTGGCCGCTGGCGGCACACTGCGTCTGACCACAGCAGATGGCCGTGTGCAGCAATGGACGATTGCGGCTCTGACCGGGCAGGTGACGCCTTGAGCGCAGCCGCACAGCCTTGCGGCGCGGCGTTGCAACGCGCCAAGCGGGCCCAGGGCTTTGGCTTGCTGGAGGCCATCGTGGCGCTGGCGATTCTGGCGGGCACAGGTGCTGCCCTCTTTGCCTGGATTGCGCAGAACCTTCAAGCTGCGGCGCGTGTCGAAGCGGAGCAGGCGAGAGTGGCGCTGCAGCAGGCGGCGCAAGGGCTGGTCGCCAGCGTGAATCCCTTTGTGGAGCCGGAAGGCTCGCGCAGCCTGGGGGGCTTGCGGGTGACCTGGCGCGCCAAGCTCGTGGCGCCGATGCGTGCCAGCGTGCCGACGCAGGCACGGGAGCCGGTGCGCTGGCGCGTGGGCTTGTACGAGATGGAAGTATCTGCTGCCGATGAACTGAGCGCGATCAACACCCGTTTCACAGTACTGCAAACCGGGCTGGAGCTGCTGGGTGGGGTGCAGCCTGGTCGCGGAGCGCCAGCGCCGTGAAACGAGTCCGCCTCATCAACGTGGCAGGCTGCTCTAGCGCAGCGCGGCGCCAGCTGGGGATGACGCTGCTGGAGACACTGGTCACCTTGGTGATCGTGGCCATGGTGGCCGGCTTGCTGTCTGAGGGGCTGTTTCAAGTGGCACGCATTGAGCAGCGCCTGGGCGGCGCGCAGCTGCAAGCGCAACTGCAGCGCCTGCATGCGCTGTGGGTGCAGCAGGCGCTGGAGGGCTTGATGCCCGGCGTGGCGGAGAAGCCCGAACGCTTTAGTGGTGGGCCGCGTGAGCTGGCTGGATTGAGCACGCAATTGCCGGCGCCACAGCGGCTGGGGCCGCAGCCGCTGCGCCTGAACCTGCGCTTCGTGCCCGAAGTGGGGGTCACCGAATTGCAGCTGAGTTTTGGTTTGGCGGGTGGAGCCCCAGAACAGAATGCGGTGCTGGCACGCTGGCCCGGCGATGGCGGAGCGCTGCGCTATCAGGATTCGGCCGGTGCCTGGCGCGAGCAGTGGCCGCCCGCGCAAGACGGCGAGTTGCGCACGCCGACAGCTCTGCCGCAAGCCATTGCCATCGACCGCGGCGATTCGGGGGGCGGCCTGCTGCTGGTGGCGCGGCCGGCAGCCCGCGCTGAGCCCTTGGGTCAGCGCATCGATCTGGACAAGCTGCCATGAGGCGCCAAACCAATCGGTCAATCCAAGGGCAGCAGGGCGGCTACGTGCTGCTCTTCGTCACGGTGGCGCTCATCGTGGTGGCTATCGTGGCCGGGCGCCTGGCGTTTCGCATCGACAGCCTGCGGCAGCAGGCGCTGACGATGCAGGGCTACGCGCAGGCCAGCCTGCAGGCCGACAGCGCCAAGGCTCTGGCCTTGTACTGGCTCAGCACGCGGCCGGCTGGCTTGTCGTCAGCGGGTTTTGTGGACGAGCAGCCGCTGGCATTGGATGGGCGGCTCTACCGCACCGAGCAAGGCGCTGTGCTGCGGGTCCAGGACGAGCGCGGTCTGCTCTCGATCAACGTGCCCGATCGGGAGGCGTTCGTCAGCGTGCTTCTGGGGGCGGGCGCCTCGCTGCAGGATGCATCCGCCATGGTGGACGTGCTGGAAGACTACGCGGACAGCGATAGCCTCAAACGCCTGAGCGGCGGCGAGGCTGCTGACTATCGGGCCGCTGGCTTGCCCGAGCCGCGCAATGACTGGATTCTCTCGACTGACGAGCTGGCGCGCATGCTGGTGTGGCAGCGCTCAGAACCGGTGCGCGTCAAGGTACAACCCTGGCTGGGTGTGCGGCGTAACAAGCTCTTCAACCCGAACACCGCGCCGCTGGATCTGCTCAAGAGCATCTGGCCCAAGGTGTCGGCTGAGCAGTGGGCGCTGTTCGATACGCTGCGCCGGCGTGCGCCCTTTGCCGATGCTGCTGCAGCAACAGCCAGTACTGGCATTCCGTTCCAGGGCGAGCACCTGCTGTTCCACGCCAGCAACGCGCTGCGTCTGCAGCTGTGGGCGCCCGGTCTGCCGCAGTCGCTTGAGTACAATCTTTTGATCCTGCCGACGGGGGCGACCGCGCCCTGGCTGATCCATGAGGTCCGTCAGTCCAACCGTCTTCTCGCCCCCACCGATGACATCACGTCTGTTGCGAAATTTCCTGTCCCGAGTCAGGCCGTTGCCCAGCCCCGAGCGCTGGCCCAGCCTGCGCCGTGAGGGACTGATACGCCCCGATGGGGCGCGTGGCAGCGGGGCGGTGCTGGTGGCGCGCTCCTTGATGCGTTACCGCTGTGTCGATCTGGCTGGTGTGCCAGCGGCAGATCGCGTCGGCGCCTTGCAGGCGCAACTGCTGGCTTGGCAGCCGTTTGCCGACGGCGAGATGCTGGTGGATCTGCATGGCGAGCATGCCCAGGTCTTTGCGCTGCCGCGCGAGGCAGTGCAGGCTGCTGGGCTTGCGTCTGAGCGCTTGTGGCCGGAGTCGCTTTGCCACGGTGCGCTTCACGACGGCTTGCATCTGCTGCAGTGCCTCGAAGGCGTCGAGGGCCAGGCCTGGCGCGACGGTGTGCTGCGGGCCAGCCGCTGGTGGTCTGCAATGCCTGACCTTGCTGAGTGGCAGACCTTTGCGCGCCTTGGCCATGTGCCGGGCATGCAGACCGGTGTGCCACCAGCCCTGCAGCAGTTGCCGTGGCAGCGTCCGGTCCGCCAGCCTCGGCCGGCTGATCGACTTGAACACAACGCGCAGAGTCAGGAGCGGCTCATCGTGGGTGGGGTGGCCTTGGTGATGGTGGTTTTTGCCGGCATGACAGCACGCAGTGCCTGGGACGCCTACCATGACCGTGACGCGGCTCAGGCCGCGCTGGCACAGCGTCAGCAAGACACCAAGCCGATGCTGCAGGCACGGCAATCGGCCATCGAGCAGGCTGACCGCAGCGCCGCGCTGATTGCCCAGCTGCAGGCGCCGCGGCCGCTTGAGGTGATGGATGAGCTGGCGCGTCGCTTGCCCAAGGGCATCGTGGTGCGAGAGTTCGACCTGAATCAGCTGACGCTGCGGCTGGTGCTGGAGTTGCCGGCCGAGGTGTCCAGGGCCAAGCTGGTGGCTGAATTGGAGTCGGGTGCCTGGTTCACCCAGATCAGCGAGATCAAGGACGGCATGCCGCGTTCGGGCCTGGCGCTGGAGATGAAGCTTGCTGGCGTGCAGCCGTCGATGCGTGTGGCCAATGCAGATGCTGGGCTCAAGCGCGGGTCTGCTGAGGTCCCTTCGCCACCGCCTGGGTTGGAGCTGCCGCCGCCCGGTGGCCAGGGGAGCAGAAGGCCATGAGCTTGGTGATGGAGCCGCGCGACGGCGCTGGGTCGGCCTGGGTGCAACAACTGATGCAGGCGCGTACAGAATGGCGCACGAATGCCCGGCTGCGCTGGGGTGTCTGGCTCATCGCGGGCATGTTCCTGCTCTGGCTGTTGCTGCTTGTGCAGGATCAGACGAGCGCATGGCGGGCCGAGGCGGACGAGGCCAGAGCAGAGTTGGACCGTCTGCGTCCCATGCAGAGCGGCGGCGCTGTGTGGACAAAGCGCGCGGAAGACGCTCGCCTGCATCTTGAGGCTGCTCGCAGCATGCTGTGGACTGGCTCCAGCCAGGGCCTGGTGGAGGCTGCGCTGCAGGACACGCTGCGCAGCTGGGCCGAAAAGTCCGGCCTGGCGGTGCGGGAGTTGAGCATCGTCGGTGCTGCCGATCGCAAGAGCGCCGCAACCCAGGCCGTGCGTGCGCGGCTGGTAGTGGAGTACAACCAGCGCCTGGCGCTGATGGGGCTGCTGGCCGAGATGGGGCGTTCGCCTCAGCTGATGATGGTGGACAGCCTGCGCCTGCGTCCGCAGTCACAGCCTGCGCGGGCTGAACTGGAGGTGCGGGTGCTCTACCTGGCCGAGGAGCGCAAGCCATGATCGGCCAGTTGGGTGTGCGGCAAGCGCTGCTGATCTATGGCGCGGCGGCTCTGCTTGGCTGGTATGCCGTGTCCTCAGAGCCGGCACCGGCCTCGCTGGTGCAGGCGCGCCGCGATGCCTGGCAGTTGGCCAGTCTGCCGGTACCCAGCGACGGCATGAGTCAGGCAGTCCAGGTCGCTGCGTCGCCGATCTGGGGTGTGGATGCCAAGCCGGCCGATGCGAAAGCCGCTCCCATCGAGAATACGCGCTGGCGTCTGGCGGGCGTCTTCGGTGCTGGCAAGGTGGGCGGGGCGCTGGTGCTGTTTGATGACGCCGCCAAGCCGCCGCAGCGGTTGAAGGTGGGTGAGAAGCTGCCCAGTGGCCACGTGATCGAGTCCGTGGACGGCAATCAGGTGTGTGTGCGCATTGGCAAGAAGTTGTACCGCTTTGGAGTCGAACAACGTGAGTGAGCAGAACCGCTTTTCGATGCGGGCGGTGTCGGTGGCAGCGATGGCTGCAGTGTTGGCCGCTTGTGCACCATTGCAGCCCGTCATCCCGCCTTCTTTGCCGCTGCCAGGTAATCAAGCTGCGAGCGTGATGCCGGACGCCAACGCGGCGCGCAGCAATGAGCTGAAGGTCTCGTCCTTGCCGCAGCCGCCACAGCAGCAGTTGTCCAAGGCGCAGCGCGATCGGCTGGCGCAGGATGCCGCACAGCAGCAGGCGCTGGCCGTCACGGGCGATGAGGTTGCCGCCATCAATCTGCAGCAAGTGCCGCTGCCCACCTTCATCCAGGTGGTCTATGCGGAGATCCTGAAGCGCAACGTCAACATCGATCCGGCGGTGCTCAGCCGCAAGGAGCTGGTGACTTTCCGCACCGGCGCGGCGCAGTCGGCGGCGCAGCTGGACAACGCGCTGAAGCTCTTGCTCAAGAGCTATGGCATCGCGGCCATCGATGTTGGCGGTCTGCTGCGCGTGGTGCCCGACAACGCACAGCTGGGCAATCTGCCCGAGTTGCGGCGCGGGGAAGCATCTCCCGATACCCCGCTGCCTTTGCGTCCGATCTACCAGTTGGTGGAACTCCAGGTGGTCCGGCAGACCGATGTGGTGGGATGGCTGAGAACTTTATTCGGCACGCGCATCACGGTGCAGGAGGACATCGGCCGCAATGCCTTGCTGCTCAGCGGCACGCCAGACAATATGCAGGCGGCGCTGGAGACCATCCGCGTGCTAGACCAGCCGTTGATGAACGGGCGCAAGAGCATTGCCCTTACGCCGGCCTATTGGTCTGTCGACGATCTGGCTCGGCGTTTGAACGAGGTGCTGACTGCGCAGGGCTACGCCGTTGCGCCCCTGGGCCAGTTGGGTCAGCAAGGCGGGGTACGTTATCCCGTGGTGTTGTTGCCGGTTGCCGGCACGAACCAGATCTATGTGTTTGCCGCCAGTGACGAGGTGCTCAAACATGTCGAGAACTGGGCTCGTACGCTCGACCGACCCAACGAGCGCGGTATCGGCAAGAATTACTTCACCTACCAGGTTAAGCACAAGGACGCGACGGCACTGGCGAAGACGCTGGAGCAGCTGCTGAGCGGTCGTGCGCGGCTCAGCACGACCGCAGCGGCCCCGGCAGCAGGCGGCACCGCTGGCGCGACGGCAGCGACGCCGACCACGTCCGTGGTGGTTGATCAGTCCAGCAATATGCTGATCTTCCAGGCAGCTGCGGACGAGTACTCGCAGATCAGCGCGCTGCTGCAGACGCTGGACCGCCCAGCCAAGGCTGCGTTGATCGAAGTGACGGTGGCTGAGCTGGCGCTGACCGACAGCACGCAGCTGGGTGTCGAGTGGCTAGCCACGCATGCGATGAGCAACGGGGCCAAGGTGATCGGCGGCACCAGCGGCGGCCTGTCCATCGGGTCGGCTGGCGCAACCTTCAAGGTGCTGGATACCGTGGGCGGCGTGCGCGCCACGCTGAACGCGCTGGCTTCGAACAACCAGGCGACCATCCTATCCAGTCCGCGCGTCCAGGCCCGCAACGGTGAGACAGCGACCATACAGGTGGGCCAGGAAGTGCCCATCATCACCAGCCAGCAGACCACAGGCTCCACGGTGCTGACTGGGACGACGACCGCCTCCTCGGTGCTGCAGACCATCCAGTACCGAAACACCGGCGTGATCCTCAAGGTCAAGCCAGTGATCCATTCGGGCGACCAGATTGATCTGGAGGTTCAGCAGGAGGTCAGTGCAGCCGCATCCACGAACACTGGCGTGAATAACTCGCCGACATTCAGCACGCGCAAGCTCGACACCAAGCTGACCCTGCGCAATGGCTCGACGGTGTTGATGGGCGGCCTGATCTCCAACGACGACAGCAAGGGCAGCGCTGGCATTCCGCTGCTGAAGGAAATTCCGCTGGTGGGCAACTTGTTCAGCACGCAGACCAAGACCGGCAACCGACGTGAGCTGGTGGTGCTGATCACGCCCTATATCCTGAACGACAGCCACGAGGCAGAGACGATGACGGATGCCTTCCGCCGTATGCTGGGCACCTGGGCTGCGCCGGCGCGGCCCGCGACCCCCTCGTCGCCCGCTGACGCTGGCAAGCCGGCGAAGTAGAGCGATGACGACAGCGCTGCTGGGTGAGCTGCTCCAGGCCAAGGGCTTGGTGAAGGCTGCGGATGTTGACAGCGCCTTGGCGCTGCAGTCCAGGCAGGGCGGCAGGCTCGGCGAGATCCTGGTCAGGTTGGGGGCCATCTCGACCGGCACCCTTTACGGCGCGCTGGCCGAGCAATTGCAGTATCCGCTGCTGGATGCAGCGCATCTGGACGAGGCCGTGATCCGCGCCACCTTGGTCCGGATGCAACTACCTGCCTCCTGGTGGCTCGATCGGCAGGTGCTGTTGTGGTCAAGCGCCGAGGGCCTTTGCGTGGCCAGCGCCGATCCCTTAGATATCGACGTACGCGAAGCCTTGGCCGCAGACCCAATGGGTGCGCAGCCGCGTTGGCATCTCTTGCAGCCCAACGATGTTGAGGCCTGGGCGCAGCGTTTGCGCTATGAGGCTAATGGCGCGGGTGCCAGTGCGCTGGATGCGCGCACGCTGCGCGAGCTGGCTGAAGATGCGCCGGTGGTGGCCTTCGTCAACAACACCTTGGCCCAGGCGCTGGAGGCGCGTGCGAGCGATATCCATGTGGAGCCGGGCGAGCGCGAATGCACGCTGCGCTTTCGCATCGATGGTGTCTTGCATACGCGCAGCACCCTGCCCATGGATCGCTATCCGGCAATCGCGTCACGCATCAAGCTGATCGGTGGTCTGGACATTGCTGAGCGTCGCCTGCCCCAGGATGGCCGTATCGGTACACGCGTGGCCGGACGCGAGGTGGATATCCGCATTTCCTCCATTCCAGCTGTCCACGGCGAATCGCTGGTGCTGCGCCTGCTTCCCAAGGAGCGTGGCGATGTGGGCATGCACCGCATTGGCATGGAGCCAGACCATCTGGCCCAGTTTCGGGACTGGCTCCAGTGGCCCAACGGCCTGGTGCTCGTGACCGGTCCGACCGGTTCTGGCAAGAGCACCACGCTGTACAGCGCGCTCTCGCACATCAACGATGGCGTGCGCAAGCTGATCACGGTTGAAGACCCGGTGGAACTGCGTTTGCCCGGTGTGGTGCAGATCCAGACCCAGGCCGACATCGGCTACACCTTCGCGCGTGCCTTGCGCTCCATCCTCCGCCATGATCCCGACGTGATCATGGTGGGCGAGATCCGCGACCGCGAGACGGCCGAGATCGCCATCCAAGCTGCGTTGACCGGACACCTGGTGCTGGCAACGTTGCATACCAATGACGCGCTTTCGGCTGTCAACCGCCTGGTCGACATGGGCATCGAGCCCTATCTGGTTGCGGCTGCGCTGCGGGCGGTGATGGCCCAGCGGCTCGTCCGTCGACTGTGTCCTGGTTGCGCCCGGGCGCACAGCGATATCGAGCCCTTGAACCAGCGATGGGCGCGCTTGGTGCCGCGTACGCCGGCATCAGCAGGCTTGCCTGAGCAGCCGAACTGGCTGATGGCTCAAGGCTGCGAGGCCTGTTCAGGTACCGGCTTCCGTGGCCGTGTTGGCATCTACGAGCTGGTGACGGTGTCACCCGCGCTGCAGCATGAGATTGCACAGAATGCGCCGATCGAGCGCCTGATGGAACTGGCTCAACGCGATGGCCGGAGATCCATGGTCGAAGATGGCCTAATCAAGGCGGCCCGCGGTCTGAGCACCCTCGATGAGGTGATGCGCGCCGCGAGCGCCCAGGACGATTAAGGCGTCATGCCGACCTTCAAGTACCGTGCGCAGGATGCCTCGGGTCGGATCATCTCCGGCCAGTTGGACGTTGCGAGCGAAGCCGATGCCGCGCGTGACCTGCTGCGCCAAGGCCTGCGGCCTTTGCAGATCAAGTCCGCCATACCAGGGGGCGTCGCGACGGGTACGGCATCGGGCCGCAAGCGGTCCATCACGGTGGCCGACCGTGTGGTCTGCCTGCGCGAGCTGGGCACTCTCTTAAAGGCAGGCGTCGCACTCGACGAAGCGCTTGAGTCCCTGGCTGCAGGTCATGCGGCCAGCGGAGTAGGCGCCAGCATGTCGCGTGCGTTGACTGCGGTACGGTCAGGCCAGAGTCTGTTCGATGCTCTGGTGTCTAGCGGTCTTGGGCTGCCCGAGCATCTGCTGACATTGGTGAAGGTGGGCGAGGCTAGCGGGCAGTTGGCCGCAGCTCTGAGCGACGCAGCAGAGCAACTGGAGCTGTCGCGCCGGACCGCCGCTGAAGTGCGCAGCGCCCTGATCTATCCCACCGTGCTGGTCACTGCGGGGCTGGCTGCCGTGTTGATCATCTTCATCGGCGTCATCCCGCGATTTGCCCCCCTGCTCAAGAGCTCGCGCGGCAATGTGCCAGAGTTCTCGATGTGGGTAATCGAGACAGCCGTTTTCATGAAGACCAATCTGCTCTGGTTGGGCATGGGTGGCGCGGCGCTGCTGATGGGACTGACCGTGGCGCTGACGCGTCCGGGCTTGCGGCAAGCGCTGATGGATAGGCTGGCGATGACACCCTTGCTCGGACCCTGGCTGCGCGATGCCGAAGTGGGGCGCTGGGCCACGTTAATGGGGACCATGCTGCGCAACCGTGTGTCCTTGCTCGATGCGCTGCGCCTCTCGGTCGGTGCGATCGGCCTGCAGGACTTTCGGCTGCTTGTGACCTCAGCCGCGCGCGAACTGGAGCATGGGCGCAGCCTCTACGACTGCCTGTGCCATTCGCCTTGGATCCCTCCGGCTCGGCTGAATTTGATCAAGGTGGGCGAGCGTTCGGGCACTCTGGATGCGATGCTCAGTTCGCTGGGCAGCATGCAGACCGACACGGCGCGCGAGCGTCAGAAGCAGGCGATGGCGCTGATCGAGCCGGTGGCGATCCTGGTGATCGGCGCAGTGATCGGTGTGCTGATGGTGTCAGTGATGATGGCAATCACCTCAATGAATAGCGGCGCGGTCTGATTCGTTGTCGAAGGGGCGACTCTCCGCATCCCCGATGCGCTGGGCACGTGCCTTCAGCAGGGCTGCCACATCGGCCGGTGAGTTCAGCTGCCGTCGCGCTAGCGCAGGCACAAGCTCGCGTACAACGGTGGTCGAGACCGGTCCACCATACTGGACGGCAGCGGTACCGGGTTCGCCGAACCAGACGATGAATGGCACATGCTGGTCTGCGCTCTTGCCGACTGTGCCGCTCCCGGGGCCGCGCTGACGCTCGTAGATGCCCGACCACAGCTCGCGTTCGCGCAGCCAGTGATCTGAGGTCAGGATCATGGCCACATCGTTCTGGCCTTGACGCAGCGACTCGCGCAGCTCGTCGATGATGCTGAGCATCAACTCCAGGTTGGCCTGATAGTCCTGCTTCAGGTTTTGTGCTGGTGTTCCTGCAAGTGCGACTGGTGGATGCGGCACGTTCAGGTGCAGCCAGATGACCTCATTGCCCCGATCGTTCAGAGTCAGCCTGGCCTGCTCTCGCAAGCTGGCCAGAGTGGCGCTCCATTGGCGCAGGAAATCGGAGTAGGGGTAGTCAAACTCCTGGGTGCGCTTGATGCTGCGCGACAGGGCTGACCACCAGCCTGGGAAGAACTGCACCGGCTCGGCATGGCAGCGCCGCGCGCCGACAGCGACGGCGCAGTAGTCGTGATAAAAGCCGACGACGCCGTAGCCCACCCCCGCAGCAGCGAGATCGCCAAAGAGACCTGCGTGCTCGCTGTCGAAGCGTCGCTTACCGGGGCCGCGCAGATAACCTGCCCCCCCCGACATCACCTGGCCGAATCGCTGCCCCTGCAACATACCTGGGATAGATGCCAGAGTGTTGGGCCCTGCAGGCATAGCCTGCTCGGCGAACAGACTTTGCGCCAGCATTTCGCGTAGAGGTGGCTGTTGGAAGATGCCTGTGCGATTTGCAATCTCCAGGTCCCACTCGTCGAGTACCAGAACCAAGGTGCGTCGCAGCGATGGTTTAGCCGTTGGTGCAGTGGCTGGGCTTGCAGCGTTGCGCGTGTGCGCCAGGTTCAGTAGATAGCCCGGCATGCCAGGCTGCAAGGCGAACATCGTCAGCATGGCCAGACCAGAAGCAGAAGCCAGCCGCCACTGAGATTCGACGCGCAGGCGCCACACCACCAGGGCGGCAGCGAGCACGCAAGCGACTAGCAGGCCAATCTTGAGCAGACCATTGAGCGCCAGTCCGGCAGCCAGCGAGCGCCGGAAGATCTGGAACAACGCGATGAACAGCAGCGCCAGTAGCAGCGCGCGAGCACTACCTGCCAACCAGCGCGGTCGCTGGTCCTGGTCCAGCAGCGCGCCAAGTATTCCCAGCGTGACCAGTATGCCGAGCAAGGCACTGCCTTCTCGCAGGTAGGCCCCTGGCGCGAAGGCGAGATAGAGCGAGGCCCGGCTCTGCAGGATGCTTTCTGACAGGGCGATGGCAGTCAGCGCGATCAGGCCCAACAGGGCATAGCGCAGTCCTTGGCCCATCGCTGTTCGCAGTGCAGCCATCAGGAGCGGGCAGGCAGGCGCTGCATCAGCAACAGCTCGCGCTGGTCAGAGATGCGCATGCTTTGCGCCACGCTGAACCAGGGCGAGGCAGCTGCTACGAACGCCTCGCGCGACCATCCCTCGTAGAGCCCGAGGTTTGCACCGGCGATCTCAATGAAGCGCGGATCGTCACGGGGCACGAACTCGATGAGCAGGTGCTCTCGGCAATAGCTCGCCATCGTCTCGAAGATCTGCGCCAGAGGAAGGCGCTCGGTCACCGCTAGGTGATGTACGACGGCAAGCATCAGCACCAGATCGAACTGCTGATCGAGGCGTTGCGGCAGCGGCAGCGTCTCAGACAAGCGCCAGCCAGTTGCTGGCGTTGGCCGCGCCATATTGGCGTGCAGGCACTGGATGCTGAGTTGCTCGGTGCGGGCCTGGCGGTGCAAATCGTCAAGCGCATTGAGGTCGTCGTCCAGCGCCAGCACCTGCGCACCCTGGGCGGCGGCCAGGCGCGAGAACTCGCCGCTATTGGCGCCGACATCGAGCACTTGCCGGTAGTGGCGCTCACTCAGCAGCGTGCTGACGGCTGCGCGCTTGGCCTGCAGTTCCGCGTTGCCGTAGTGATCGCGGTTGACGGTGTACTCGCTCCAGGTGCTGGTGCCGCGACAGGAGGCCGCGAGCCTTTGCACAAAGCCGCGCAGATTGTTCAGCAGCCAGGGCGTGCCGTCGGCTGCGCTGCCCGGCCGCTCTGTCCGCGCCCTGGCTTGCTGCGTGTGGACGATGCGGCGCCGCTCCAGGCGCGCGGGCATGCGCACGTGCAGCATCATGGCCAGGCTCAGCTGAGCGTGCCATGGCACGTAGGCAGAGACCTCGGCTGCCTTCAGGCCGTCTCTGTGGGCCAGGAAGATGTCGCGGGGACTGCGTCCCAGCTCTGCCACGGCCAGCAGCGGCAGCACGAAGTGGCGCACGAATTGACCGTAGGCTTCCCAACCGGGGGTGTCCGCATTGCTGCGCTGGCGCAGCGAGAGCAGGTCGCAGAACCGCGGCGTCGGGCCATCGAAGAGGATGTTGTTCGCTGCTGCGTCCTTGAGCGTCCAGCCCTGCAGCCAGGCGCGGGACTGAATGTCCAGGGTCAGCAATGCAGCATCGGCAAGCATCGAGGGCGTCCACTCGAACGGATAGCTGGGCCAGCGCACTCGAGCATGCTCCAGCAGCAGTCCATCAGGTGCGTCACTAGCTAGCTCCGTCGCTGGGATCAACCAGCCATCTCCGCGCAGCGACGCATAGAGTTCGCTCGCCAAGAGGCTGCGGGTCTCGGCCACCGCATGCGGCTGCACATGGCGCAGGATCCTCGATCCGTCGTCTTCCACATGACCAGACGGATCGCGAAAACTCACGCTCATCAGGAGCGGTCCTTGCCGAACCGGCGCTTGATGGCGCGCCAGACTTCCTTGGGGTTGCGCAGGTAGTAGAGCGCGCCGACGGCGGCCGCGATGAGGCCCTGAATGATCAGGTGTGCCGAGCCGCCGTCAATGTACGCATAGGCATTGCCGGTGGTTACCACCCAAAGCAGCAGGGCCATCAGGGCGTAGCGAAGAAGAGGCATGAGGCGGAACTCGGGGCTATGAGGGACTGGGCCGTTGTGGACTGAACTGGGCCGAACAGTGACTCAGACCTGGCATTCGAGGCTCTGTATGTTATCAGCCGGCCCGCCGCGTCGACGCTGGCAGCCGGCCTCGTACAATCCGCGTCCTTTGAGCATCCTGGGCGTGTCAGTCCCGTGACTGGCTGCCACTTCTCCCCCTTGAAGCTCGCCCGCCACACTCTGTTCAACCTGTTGGGCCTGGGCGCACCGCTGCTGTTCGCGCTGCTGTCCATCCCGGCCCTGGTACAGGCGCTGGGGCCTGAACGCTTTGGCCTGCTGACGCTGATCTGGGCAGTGACGAGCTACTTCGGGCTGTTCGACCTCGGGCTGGGGCGTGCGCTGACGCAGCAGCTGGCCATCGTGCTGGACCAGCGCCGTGATGCCGAGGTCGGGCCGCTGTGCGCCAGCGCCCTGCTGTTCATGGCTCTGGTCGGTGTGGTCGGCGGCGCGCTGATGATGGGTCTGGCGCCCTGGGGCGTGGACCTGATCAAGCAATTGCCGGATCGCCGCGAGGCCATCAACGCCACGCTGGTGATGGGTCTGGCGACGCCGCTGATCGTGCTGACCGCTGGACTGCGCGGCATGCTCGAGGCCTGCCACGCCTTCGAGGCGCTGAACTACATACGCCTGCCCATGGGCTTGTGGACCTTTGCTGGGCCTTGGCTGGTGGTGGTGGTCTGGGGGCCGGACTTGGTCTTGATTACCGTGGCGCTGGCCTTGGGGCGCGTGCTCGCGGCCGCAGTGCACGCCTGGCTGGCCTGGCGCCAGCTGCCGCAGCTGCGCGGGCGCCTGCATCTGGACAGGCGATGGCTGAGGCCACTGCTCAGCTCGGGCGGCTGGCTGACGCTGAGCAATGTGGTCAGCCCCTTCATGGGCTATGTGGACCGCTTCGTCATCGGCGTGGCGGTGTCAGCCGCAGCCGTGGCCTACTACGCGACGCCGCAGGAGATCGTCACCAAGCTCTGGATCATTCCCGGTGCGCTGACGGCGGTGCTGTTCCCGGCCTTTGCGGCGCAAGTGGCCAAGCAGGATGGCTCGTCCTGGCGGCTTTACGACCGCGCCGTTGCGGCATTGTTCATCGTGCTGCTGCCGATCACCGCGGGGCTGGCCCTGTTCTCTGGCGAGCTGCTGCAGGCCTGGCTGGGGCCGGCTTTCGCCCGCGAGAGCACCTTGATCCTGCAGGTCTTCGCGCTGGGCATCCTGATCAACTGCCTGGCCCATGTGCCGCTGACCTGGCTGCATGGCGCCGGACATTTCCGTGCGCCGGCATTGCTGCATTGCTTCGAACTGCCGTTGTTCCTGCTGGCGCTGTGGGGGCTGAGCAGCCGCTGGGGGCTGCTGGGCGCAGCCCTGGCCTGGCTGTTGCGCATGAGCGCAGATGCGGCCCTGCTGTTCTGGCTGGTGCGCCGCGAGCGCCGCGCGCAGGGCGCGGATCAGGCGGCAAGCGCCGCGCTGCCGGTCTGGGTCTGGCCGCTGGCTGGCGCGGCGCTTGCCTTTGCCGGCACGGCCTGGGCGGAGCCGTTGTGGCGCGGTGCTTGGCTGCTGGGTGTGCTTGCGGCTGCGGCGACAATGGCGCGATCCCTGCGCGCCGAGCTGCGGCGAGCCCCATGAACGGACCGATGAACCCAACGCCTCTCGTCAGCATCGTCACGCCGGCCTTCAACCAGGCCGAGTACCTGGAAGCGACCATGCGCAGTGTGCTTGCCCAGGACTACCCGGCGCTCGAGTACATCGTGATCGACGACGGGTCCAGCGACGACTCGCTGGCCGTCGCGCAGCGCGTGGCTGCCGAGTTTCCCGGCCGCGTCACAGTGTTGACTCAGACCAATAGCGGCCAGGCTGCGACACTGAACCGGGGTTGGGGTTTGGCGCGGGGCGAGATCCTGGCCTACCTCAGCTCCGATGACTGCCTGCTGCCGCAGGCGGTGTCGCGCATGGTCGGCGCCTTGCAGGCGCGACCGGATGCGAGCGTGGCCTACTGCGACTTCTGGCTGATCGATGCCGCTGGGCGGCGCCTGCGCGAGTCGCGGACCGAGGAATTCAGCGCCGAGCGCCTCTGTGTGGACCTGGTCTGCCAGCCTGGGCCGGGCGCCTTCTTCCGCCGCCAGGTCTTCGACCGCACCGGGGGCTGGAACCCGTCGCTGCGCCAGGTGCCCGACTTCGAGTTCTGGCTGCGCGCTGAACGGCAGGGGCCGTTCGTGAGGGTGGCCGAGAGCCTGGCCGAGTACCGCATTCATGAGGGCTCGGCCTCGTTTCGCGTGATGCCTGCGCAGCGCGCCGACGAGATCGTGCAGGTGGTCGATCAGCATTGGGCCGGGCGGGGCCAGCCCGCGCAGGCGGTGCGTGCGCTGGCGCGCGCCCGGGCGCTGGCAGCTAAGAACCATGCACAGTCCGGCCGCGTCGGGGCCGCGCTGCGCCGGTTCGCGCAGGCCTTGGGGCTGCGGCCGGCGCTGGCGCTGGAGTCGGCGGTCTGGCGGCAGCTGCTTGTAGGGTTCGCGCGCCGGGTCTGGTATCAGATGCGGGCGCGAACGAAGGCGGTCTGAGGTGATGCCGAGGAAAACGGATCTGGCTTGGCCAGTCGCCCTGCTGGCGGGCTTGCTGGTTTATATCCGCCTGTTGTTTGCGCAGGGCGAATCGTTCTCCTACGACTTCGCCAACTATCAAAGCTATCTGCGGGCATTGCAGGACGTTGAGTGGGCGGCGTTGATGGAACTGCTGCCCGTGACCTTCCCCTATGTCTTCGTCCCTGGCGGCGGTGCCTTCGAGCTGGGTTTCGCCGCGCTGACCAAGGCCCTGTTGCTCTGGCTTCCACCCGACGCAACCTATGCACTCATCGGCGCACTGTCGGTGGGGCTGAGGACTTTTGCGATGCGCCGGCTCGGGCTGGAATGGGGCTGGCTGATTGCCATCCAGATCTATGCCATCACCTTGTTTGAGGCGAACGCCCTGCGCGCTGGCGTAGCCCTGTCGCTGACGCTGTGGGCGCTGCTGATGGTCCGTGAGCGCCGCTGGTTGCTTGCTCTGTTGGGGGGAGTGGCTGCTGCGAGCCAGCATCTGCAGGCGGTTTTGTTCGTCATACCCTTCATGCTGTTCCTGCTTGTGCCGCAACGTTGGCTGCGTATGCGCTGGCTGGCGCTGCTGGTGCTGGCTGGGGCCGGGCTAGGCACCTTGATGCTTGGTGGCTTGATGGGCGGACTGGATGTGTCCAAGTTGGATGACTACTCGGGGCAGACTTCGGGTGCTGTGGGTTTGAATCTGGTGTCGGTGCTGTCGACCGTTTTCGTTGCGTCCGCTGTGCTGACGAGTCTGGGTGCACCTTCTGCGTCCCTGCGCACCGGCACAACTGCGGAGCGACTTGCCGCTCGGATCTGGGTTTGCTCGCTGTACGCATCCCTGCCGGCCTTGGCCTTGCTGCTGTTCGGCACGGAGCTGTCGGCCGTAGGTGACCGCGCTTGGCAGTTTGTGATCGTCATCCTGGTCACACTGTCGACTGCGATGAGGCAATCAAGCTTGGGCCATGGGTTGCGGGTAGGCATGCTTGCCCTGCTCTTGTCAGTTGCGCTGGTCAACACGCTGATGCGTTACCCGCTTTCCAACTTCTTCTCGCCGCCACTGCCGTACGAGCGGATCGTGCCGCTTTGGCTCGTTCGTTGAATCTATTGTCTTTCAGGTGACTCCCCATGCAGCCTAGTCAAGCTCCTGCCTACAGCCGCGAACAGCTGGTCGCGTTGATCCTGCAGCGACTCGAAGCGCAGGAATCGGGGCTGCGTGATGCCTTCCAAGCCTCGCGTAGCGAGGTCGGCGTGCGCTACTGCGCGCTGGACGACCTGCTGCCCGCCGAGGTGGCCCAGGCGATCTACGCGAAGTTTCCAAAGCCGGAATCCATGCGCCTGATGGACAGCTTTCGCGAGAAGAAGTACACGTCCAAGTCCTTCGATCAGTTCGACCCGCTGATGGCCGAGATCACCTTCGCCGTCCAGGATCCGCGCGTGGTGGCCGTGGTCGAGCGCATCACCGGCATCAAGGAGCAGATCCCGGATTCGACGCTCTATGCCGGCGGCTTGAGTGCGATGGTCAAGGGCCATTTCCTAGGGCCGCACATCGACAACTCGCACGAAGCCACGCGGCGCTACTACCGCACGCTGAACCTGCTGTACTACGTCAGTCCCGACTGGGCGCTGGAAAACGGCGGCAATCTGGAGCTGTGGGACCGCGATGTGAAGAAGCGCGCCACCATCGTCAGCCGCTTCAACCGCCTGGCACTGATGGAGACCACGCCGACCTCCTGGCATTCTGTCAGCCCGGTGCAGGTCGACCGTGTGCGCTGCTGCGTGTCCAACTACTATTTCTCGTCGCGTTCGCCTACGGGCAGTGACTACTTCAACGTGACCTCCTTCAGTGCCTGGCCCGATCAGCCCTTCAAGCGCGCGCTGGCGCGGGTGGACAACGGCCTGCGCCAGGCGCTGCGCGCGATCGCGCCGCAGGGGCTGGGCAAGAAGGACGTCTACCAGGGTCCCAAGGCGTGAGCGTTTCGCGCGGGCGCCTGCTGCTGTATGCGCCCAATGTCCATACCGGCGGCGGGCTGGTGCTGCTCAAGGCCTTGCTGGCCGCCTGGCCTGCGGACGCTCCGCTGCTGGCCTGGCTGGACGAGCGCGCGCGTGCTCAGCTGGCATTGCCGTCGGGGGCTGACGTGCGCTGGGTGCAGGCCAGGGCGGCTTCGCGCCTGTCAGCCGAACTGTCGCTGCGTCGCGCGGCCGGAGCTGACGACCGTGTGCTGTGCTTTCACGGCCTGCCACCCTTGCTGCCTAGCGCGGCGCGCATCGAGGTCTTTCAGCAGAACCGCAACTACCTCGGCCAGGTCCCGCTGTCGGCTTTCGCCTGGCGCACGCGCCAGCGCCTGCGCTTCGAGCAGGCGGTGAGCCGCTGGCGCCGTCATGCTGTGGATACCTACTGGGTGCAGACGCCGTCGATGGCCGAAGCTATGCGGCAATGGTGGGGCAGCGATCGTGCCGGCCTGTCGGTGCAGGTGCTGCCTTTCGTACCTGCGCCCGCTGCGGCCTTGGCCACTGATGTCGCCGCACCATGTTACGACTTCGTCTACGTCGCCGATGGCGAGGCGCACAAGAATCACCGCCGCTTGGTCGAGGCCTGGATCCGCCTGTCCGAGCAGGGCTTGCGCCCCAGCCTGGCCTTGACGCTTTCGGCGCGTGACCAGGCGCTCGGCCAGTGGATTGACGCGCAGAGCCAGACCCACGGTCTGCAGATCCATCAGCTCGGCAGCATGGCGCATGCGCAGGTGCTGCAGCTCTATCGTCAGGCGCGGGCGCTGATCTTTCCTTCGCTGGGCGAGTCCTTCGGCCTGCCGCTGCTTGAGGCCAAGGCGCAGGGTTGCGCCATCGTGGCCTCGGAGCTGGACTTCGTGCGCGATGTCTGCGAGCCCGTGCAGACCTTCGACCCGCAGTCGCCGGTGTCCATCGCGCGGGCGGTGCGGCGCTTCCTCGAGCAGCCCGAGCACCCGGCCGTGCCGGCTGATGCGGCGAGCTTCTTGCGCGCACTGGGCTGCATCGAGGCATGAAGGTCCTGCTGCTCAGCCAGCACTTCTGGCCCGAGTCCTTCCGCATCAACGAGGTGGCGCAGTCCCTCGTCGAGCAGGGCTGCGAAGTGACGGTGCTCACCGGCAAGCCCAACTATCCGGAGGGTCAGGTCTTTCCCGGCTACCGCATCGGCGGCATTCAGCGCGAGCGGCGCGAAGGCTACGAGATCGTGCGCGTGCCCTTGCTGCCGCGCGGCGCAGGCGGTGCGCGCCGTCTGGTGCAGAACTACCTGTCCTTCCTGTTCTGCGCCAGCGTGCTGGGACCCTGGGCGCTGCGCGGGCAGCGCTTCGACGTGATCTTCGTCTACGGCACTTCGCCCATCCTGCAGGCGATCGCCGGCATTGTGCTGAAATGGCTCAAGGGCGCGGCCCTGGTCACCTGGGTGCAGGACCTCTGGCCGGACAGCCTGGAGATGACCGGCTTCGTGAAGAACCGTCGCGCTCTGGATGCGGTGGCGCTGTTGGTGCGCTGGATCTATCGCCGCTGCGATCTGCTGCTGGTGCAGTCGCGTGCCTTTCTCGCGCCGGTGCGGGCCATGGCGGGTGCGACCCCGGTCGCCGTTCACCCCAATCCGGGCGACCGCGAGACCTTGCCCGAGGGCCTGGGGGAACCGGCGCTGCATCTGGATGCGCAGGGTTTCAACATCGTCTTCGCCGGCAATCTGGGCACGGTGCAGGCCCTGGAGACCGTGCTGGATGCGGCCGAGCATCTCGGGCCGGATAGCCCGATACGCTGGTGGCTGATCGGCAGCGGCGCACGCTCGGCCTGGCTGGCCGAGCAGGTCGCAGCGCGTGGTCTCGTGCGGGTCATGTTGCCCGGCCGCTTCGGGCCCGCGCAGATGCCCGCAGTCTTTGCCCAGGCCGATGCCTTGCTGGTGAGCCTGTGCAAGGGCCCGGCGATGAGCCTGACCATTCCGAGCAAAATACAGGCCTATCTGGCGGCGGGTCGCCCCTTGCTGGCCTCCATGGACGGCGAAGGCGCGCGGGTGGTCGAAGAGGCTGGCGCTGGCCTGAGCAGCCCGGCCGAGGACGCCCGGGCCCTGGCGGCAGCGGCGCTGCAATTGCAGCGCATGCCGGCCGAGCAGCGGCAGCAGTTCGGCGCAGCAGGGCGCCGCTACTACGACGAACACTTTGCGCCAGAGAAGCTGGCGCAGGCCCTGGTCGCGCAGTTCCGGCGCGCGATGCAGGGACGATGAGAAGAGACGAGAGAGAAAGACTGACGATGGATGAGAACAAGCAACGCCTGCTGGTGCTGGGCGCCAGCGGCATGCTGGGCAACGCGGTGCTGCGCTGGTTCGCGCAGGACCCGGCCTATGAAGTCTTCGGCTCGGTGCGCAGCCTCGCGTCGGTGAAGGGCCTGCAGGCCCAGGCGCCGCAGGCGCAGTTCGTGGCGGGCATCGACGTGGAGAGCCTGGACAGCCTGACCCGCCTGTTCGCGCAGGTGCGGCCGGACGTGGTGGTGAACTGCATCGGTGTGGTCAAGCAACTGGCCGAGGCCGACGATCCGCTGACCGCCATTCCGATCAACGCGCTGCTGCCGCACCGCCTGGCTCGCCTGGCCCAGGTGGCGGGGGCGCGCCTGGTGCATGTCAGCACCGATTGCGTGTTCTCCGGCAAGAAGGGCGGCTATCTGGAGAGCGACCCTTCGGATGCCTATGACCTCTATGGCCGTAGCAAGCTGATGGGTGAGGTGGACTACGAGAACGCGATCACGCTGCGTACCTCCATCATCGGCCACGAGCTGAACAGCGCGCACGGCCTGGTGGGCTGGTTCCTATCGCAAACGGGGCCGGTGCGCGGCTTCACCAAGGCCATCTTCTCGGGCCTGCCGACGGTGGAGCTGGCGCGCGTGATCCAGCAGCATGTGCTACCGCATCCCGAGCTGCGCGGCACCTATCACGTCTCCGCTTCGCCGATCGACAAGTACACGCTGCTCAAGCTGGTGGCCGCGGCCTACGGTCGCACGAACGAGATCGCGCCCGACGACAAGCTGGTGATCGACCGTTCGCTGAACTCCGAGCGCTTCCGTGCCGCCACTGGCTACCAGCCGCCCGACTGGCCCGCGCTGGTGCAGCGCATGCGCGATTTCGGCTGAGCCCCGACGAACCCAGATTTCCAGAGAGTTGTTCCCATGTTCAAAGACAAAGTCCTGCTGATCACCGGTGGCACCGGCAGCTTCGGCAATGCCGTGCTGCAGCGCTTCCTCAAATCCGACTTCGCGGAGATCCGCATCTTCAGCCGCGACGAGAAGAAGCAGGAGGACATGCGCATCGCCTTGAAGAGCGACAAGGTCAAGTTCTACATCGGCGATGTGCGCGACTACGACAGCGTGCACGACGCCCTCAAGGGCGTGGACTATGTGTTCCATGCCGCCGCGCTCAAGCAGGTGCCGTCCTGCGAGTTCTATCCAATGGAGGCGGTCAAGACCAATGTGATCGGCGCCGAGAACGTGATGCGCGCAGCGATCAATCAGGGCGTCAGCCGTGTAGTGGTGCTGTCCACCGACAAGGCGGTCTACCCGATCAATGCGATGGGCATGTCCAAGGCGATGATGGAGAAGGTCATGGTCGCCAAGTCGCGCCTGTGCGATCCGGCCAAGACCGTGTTGTCGGCCACGCGCTATGGCAATGTGATGGCCTCGCGCGGCTCGGTGATTCCGCTGTTTCTGCAGCAGTTGCAGGACGGCAAGCCGCTGACCATCACCGACCCCAGTATGACGCGCTTCCTGATGTCGCTGGAGGAGTCGGTGGACCTGGTGCTCTACGCCTTCGAGCATGCACGGCCGGGCGACATCTTCGTGCAGAAGGCGCCGGCCTCGACCGTGGGCGATCTGGCCGAGGCGATGCGGCAGCTGCTGAAGAAGAACAACGAGATCAAAATCATCGGCACCCGCCACGGCGAGAAGCTCTATGAGTCGCTGGTCTCGCGCGAGGAGATGGCGCGCTCCGAAGATCTGGGCGGCTACTACCGCATCCCGGCCGATTCGCGCGACCTGAACTACGCCAAGTACTTCGTCGAGGGCGAGACCGCGATCTCCGAGATCGACGACTACACCTCGCACAACACCAAGCGCCTGAGCGTGGACGAGGTCAAGCAGGTGCTGCTGAGCCTGGACCTGATCCGGGAGGCCGTGAATGCTTAAGGTCATGACCGTCGTCGGCACGCGGCCGGAGATCATCCGGCTGTCGCGCGTGATGGCCCAGCTCGACAGGCACTGCGAGCATGTGCTGGTGCACACCGGCCAGAACTACGACTACGAGCTCAACGAGGTCTTCTTCAGCGACCTCGGCATCCGCAAGCCCGATCACTTCCTGGAGGCGGCAGGCACCACGGCGGCCGAGACCATCGCGCAGGTGATCGCCAATGTCGACAAGGTGCTGGAGCAGACCAAGCCCGATGCGCTGCTGATCTTGGGCGACACCAACAGCTGCTTGGCCGCGATCGCCGCCAAGCGCCGCAAAGTGCCGATCTTTCACATGGAAGCGGGCAACCGCTGCTTCGATTTCCGCGTGCCCGAGGAGATCAACCGCCGCATCGTCGACCACACCTCGGACATCAACCTGACCTACAGCCAGATCGCACGCGACTACCTGTTGCGCGAGAACCTGCCGCCGGATCAGGTCATCTGCACTGGCAGCCCGATGCGCGAGGTGATCGAGCATTACCGGCCCGGCATCGAGGCCTCCGACGTGCTGCAGCGCCAGGGCCTGACGGCGGGCCAGTACTTCGTGGTCAGCTCGCACCGCGAGGAGAACGTCGATGCGCCGGAGAACCTGCAGCGCCTGCTGGGCATCCTGAACACGCTGGCCGAGCGCTTCGGTCTGCCGGTGATCGTCTCCACCCACCCGCGTACCCGCAAGCGCCTGGAGGGCCTGCTGGCCCAGCAGACCATGCATCCGCTGGTGAACTTCATGAAGCCCTTCGGCTTCCTGGACTACATCAAGCTGCAGACCTCGGCGCGCGCCGTGCTGTCGGACAGCGGCACCATCACCGAGGAGAGCTCCATCCTGAACTTCCCGGCGCTGAACCTGCGCGAGGTGCACGAGCGCCCGGAAGGCGTGGAGGAGGGCGCGGTGATGATGGTGGGCCTGGACGTGGAGCGCGTGCTCGACGGCTTGGCCATTCTGGAGAGCCAGCCGCGCGGCGACGAACGACTGCTGCGCCTGGTGAATGACTATGCGCCGGCCAATGTCTCGGACAAGGTGCTGCGCATCATCGTCAGCTACACCGGTTTCGTGAACCGCAAGGTCTGGCGCAAGCCGTCTTGATACACCAGCGATCGGACATGGTGCGCCGCTAGAATCGCGGCCAACCCGGCACCATGCCAGTGCATGGCGCGCAACACGCGAGCGACATCTTCCAATGCCTACTCTCGAACGCATGCTTGTTCGTCTATTTCAACGTGTTGTACCTGCCGGACTGCTGTGTCTGGGTGGCCTTTGGGCATCGTCGGCCTCGGCGCAGGCGATTCCCGGCATTGCCAACGAGCAGTTGCCTGCCGCGGGTGGGCCGGTGCGGCTGGCACAGCCGCTCAATTCGCCAGGTAAAGAGCGCACCGCGCGCGAGACCAAGAACGCGGCTGACGAGCGCAGCGGCAAGTCCGGCAAGGCCTGGGATGGCGAGACTGTGCGCGATGGGTATCGCCCCAGCGAGTTCGAACAGTTCGTGCGCCAGCTGGCGGGGCTGACGCGCCCCAAGACCGATCCACTGGCGGAAGAGGATCAGCCCATCCGCCGGTTCGGCATTGAGTTGCTCACGCCGCGTGCGCCCGCCGATTCTGAGCTGGCCGATCCGGTCAGCTTGGTGCCCGACGATTACCAGATCGGCCCCGGGGACGAGATCGTGCTCAATTTGTGGGGGTCGGTTGAGGGCAATCTGCGTCTGAGTGTCGATCGGAGCGGGCGTGTCGCGATTCCGCGCGTTGGCACGGTATCGGTTGCCGGTGTGCGTTATGCCGACCTGAAAGCGACGCTGCGTCAGCGCGTCGCGACCCAGTTCCGCAATTTCGATCTGTCCGTGGGGCTGGGGCAGGTGCGTGGCGTGCGCGTCTACGTTACGGGATTTGTGCAGCATCCTGGCGCGCAGACGGTGAGCGGACTCTCGACGATGCTGCACGCGCTGATGGCGGCTGGCGGCCCCACTGCGGTCGGCAGCCTGCGCAGCATCCAGCTGCGCCGCCAGGGTCAGCTGGTCAGTACCCTGGACCTGTATGACCTGCTGCTGCGAGGCGACCGGACGGCGGACCGCGTGTTGCGCAGCGACGATGTCATCCACGTGAATGCCATTGGCCCGCAGATTGCGGTGATCGGGAGCGTGAACAAGCCGGCGGTCTTTGAGCTCAAGAACGGCGAAACCATCGCGGACGCGCTGGCGATGGCCGGGGGCTTGTCGACAGTGGCCAATCGCAGCAGTGCGGTGATCCATCGGCTGGATGATCGCGCCGGTCAGGCGCTGCGCGACATCAGCTTGATCGAGGCGGCGGCTCAGAAGCTGAGCAACGGCGACGTGCTGCGCGTGATGAGCATGGCTGACATGGCCCGCCCGGCGCTGCGGCAGAGCAAGCGAATCCGCGTGGAGGGCGAAGTTCAGAAGCCGGGTGACTACGTGCTGCCGGCCGGCAGTACGCTGAGTGATGCGCTGGCTGCGGCGGGAGGCACGACGCCTCAAGCCTATCTGTTCGGCGCGGAGTTCACGCGTGAGTCGGTTCGCCTGCAGCAGATGGAGAATTACGAGCGCACGCTGCGCGAGCTGGAGACCGAGTACTCGCGCATCGCGGTGAATCAGAAGGAGAAGGGGACACCGCCGCCGACCGATGTCACTGTGGCCCGCAGCCTGGCGCAGCTGAAGCTGATCGAGCGCTTGCGCAGTGTGCAGCCCAACGGTCGGGTGGTGCTCGCACTCCAACCCGACAGCCCCACACTGCCAGCACTGGCCCTCGAGGACGGCGACCGACTCTCCATTCCTGCGCGGCCGCTGTCTATCGGTGTCTATGGCAGCGTCTTCTCCAGCGGCAGCTTTGCCTTCGCTGAAGGGCGCAAGCTAGAGCAGTACCTGAGCATGGCTGGTGGCGCCACGCGCAGTGCCGATGCCGACAGCATCTTTGTGATGCGCGCCAACGGAAGCGTGGTCAGCAATCGCGGTTCGCGCGGCGGCTGGCTGATGGGCGGCGGGGCTGTTCAGAACCTGTTGGCGCAACCTGGCGACACCGTGTTCGTGCCGGAGGACTTGTTCAGGAGCAACTCGCTCCAGGAGACCAAGGACTGGGCGCAGATCCTCTATCAGTTCGGCCTTGGCGCGGCGGCGCTGAAGAGCTTCAAGTGAGTGGCGCGGTGGATCACATGTCGAATCAAGAGACACAGTCGTCGGCCTCGGATGCGACCGACGCCCTGGATCTGCTGCTGGAGCTGGCCCGCAGCGCGCGCCTGATCGTGGGGGGCGGATTGCTCTGCGGCGTGTTGGCACTTGGGGGCAGCTACCTGATCAAGCCCACGTTCACGTCCTCAACCGTGATCATGCCGCCGCAGCAGCAGCAATCGATGGCGGCCTCGGCTCTGTCCTCGCTCGGGGCTTTGGCCGGATTGGCGGGCGGTGCCGGTGGCCTGCGCAGCTCCGTTGACCTCTACGTGGCCCTGCTGCGCAGCACCACGCTGGCCGATCGGATGATCGACCGCTTCAAGCTGCTGGATGTTTACGAGGAGGAGCTGCGACGGGACGCACGCCAGGTGTTCTGGGACCGCACGCGCGTCACGGCTGGTCGGCGCGACGGCTTGATCACGCTCGAGGTGGATGACAAGGATCCCAAGCGTGCGGCGGAAATGGCGGGTGCCATGATCGAGGAGTTCCGCCGGCTGACCTCGGAGCTGGCCATCACCGAGGCGCAACAGCGAAAGCTCTTCTTCGAAAAGTTGCTCACCGACACGCGGGGGAAGCTCACTCAAGCGCAGGCCGCTTTGCAGGCCAGTGGCCTCACGCCGGGGGCTTTCAAGGCGGAGCCGAGGGCGGCCGCCGAGGGCTACGCGAAGCTCAAGGCCGAGGTCACTGCAGCTGAGGTTCGCTTGCGTGCCTTGCTCGGCAATATGACGTCCAGCGCGCCAGAGGTTCAACAGCAGCAGTCCGTCCTTTCGGCGCTGCGTGCCGAACTCCAGAAGATTGAGGCAAACGGCGATGTCGCCAGCGATGCGGGATACATTGGGCGATATCGAGAATTTAAGTACCAGGAAACGCTGTTCGAGCTCTTCTCCCGGCAGTATGAGATGGCGCGTGTGGATGAGAGCCGTGAGGGAGGCGTGACGCAAGTGGTCGATGCGCCGCAGCTGCCCGAGAAGAAGAGCAAGCCCAAGCGTGCGGCGATCGCGGTGGGAACCAGCCTGGGCGCTGGATTGGTGCTGATGGTCTGGGTGCTTGCGCGCTTCCAACTGCGCAAGGGCGATGACGACGGACGTGTGCGGGCGAAGCTTGCTCGGCTGTGGCCGGCGCTGCTCGGCCGGGCCTAAGGAATTCGCCCATATGCTTGCTGCGCTGGCGCTGAGCTTTGCCACCGCTTTGGTGCTGACGCTGTTCATCGTGCGATTTGCCAGCCAGAAGGGGGGCATGGTCGCAGACGATGACTTCTCGGGGCCGCAGAAGTTCCATACACGTCCGGTGCCGCGCATCGGCGGGATGGGTATCTTTCTGGGCTTCGTTGCTGGTGCAGCAATTTGGTATACCCGACAGCCTGAGGCGCGTCTGCCGCTCTTGCTCCTCGTACTGTGCTCCTTGCCGGCCTTCGCTTCGGGCCTGATCGAGGATCTGACAAAGCGCGTCAGCCCCCTGCGTCGCATGCTCGCGATCGTCATGGCGGCCTTGCTGGGCGTATGGCTGCTTGACGCGAGCATTCGCCACACCAGCATCCCGGGACTGGACTGGATAGCTTCGTTCCCGCTGGGGGGCGCCGTGCTGGCCCTATTCGTTGTCGCCGGCGTGGCCAACTCGGTGAACATCATTGATGGCTTCAACGGCCTGGCCTCGATGTGCAGCATGATCATGCTGGCAGGGGTCGCCTTCGTGGCCGTCGAGGTGGGCGATCTGTGGATTGCGGGTGCGGCCTTGTTGGCGGTGGCTGCCACGCTGGGCTTCTTCGTCTGGAACTATCCGATGGGCCTGGTGTTCCTGGGCGACGGTGGCGCCTACTTCCTGGGCTTCGTTCTGGCCGAGCTGAGCATCCTGCTGATCGGCCGCAATTCGCAGGTGTCGCCGCTGTTCCCGCTGCTGCTGTGCGCCTATCCGGTGGTGGAGACGGTGTTCTCGATGTACCGGCGCAAGATCATCCGCGGCCGGCCCATGGGCATGCCCGATGGCGTGCATCTGCACAGCCTGATCTACCGTCGCCTGATGCGCTGGGCCATCGGCAGCCGCGACGCGCGCGTGCTGACGCGGCGCAATTCGCTGACCGCCCCATACCTCTGGGTGGTGTGCTCGCTGTCGGCCTTCCCGGCGGTGATCTGGTGGGACGACACCAGGGCGCTGGCGATTTGGCTGGTGGTCTATGCCGTGGGCTATAGCACGGTCTACTGGCGCATCGTGCGCTTCCGCACGCCGCGTTGGCTGGTCTTCAAGCGCGGCGAGCGGCCCTGAAGCGGGAAAACCCGGGTGAACTCGCCGGCCGGCGATAATGCCGCCATGAGTGAAACGACAAGTCCCGTGGCCGCTGCGGCCCCCGCTGCTGCCGCTGAAGCGCCACCCGCACGCTTCGATACCCTGCCACTGGACGCCAAACTGCTGCGCGCGGTGGCTGATTCGGGCTACCTGAGCATGACGCCGATTCAGGCCAAGGCGATCCCGATCGTGCTGTCCGGCCGCGATGTCATGGGCGCGGCGCAGACCGGCACCGGCAAGACTGCGGCCTTCTCGATCCCGCTGCTGCAGCGCATGCTCAAGCATGAGAACGCCAGCGCATCGCCGGCCCGCCATCCAGTGCGAGCCCTGGTGCTGGCGCCGACACGCGAGCTGGCCGATCAGGTGGCCAACAACGTCAAGGCTTACGCCAAGCACACCCAGCTGCGTGTGGCCTGCGTGTTCGGCGGCGTGGACATGAAGCCGCAGACCGTGCAGCTCAAGGCCGGTGTCGAGGTGCTGATCGCCACGCCGGGTCGTCTGCTGGACCATATCGAGGCCAAGAACGCGGTGCTCAATCAGGTCGAGTACGTCGTGCTCGACGAGGCCGACCGCATGCTGGACATCGGCTTCCTGCCTGACCTGCAGCGCATCCTGAGCTTCCTGCCCAAGGCGCGGCAGACGCTGCTGTTCTCGGCGACCTTCTCGCCGGAGATCAAGCGTTTGGCGCAGAGCTATCTGCAGGAACCGGTGCTGGTCGAAGTGGCCCGGCCCAATGCCACGGCCTCGACGGTGGAGCAGCGCTTCTTCAGCATGGACGACGACGACAAGCGTCGCGCCATTCGCCAGATGCTGCGCGAACGCGAGATCAAGCAGGCCATCGTCTTCGTCAACAGCAAGCTGGGCGCGGCCCGCCTGGCCCGCGCTTTCGAGCGTGACGGTCTGCGCACCGCCGCTCTGCACGGCGACAAGAGCCAGGACGAGCGTCTGAAGTCGCTGGATGCGTTCAAGCGCGGCGAGGTCGATTTGCTCGTTGCCACCGACGTGGCGGCGCGGGGCCTGGATATCGCCGATCTGCCCGCGGTCTTCAACTACGACGTGCCGTTCAACGCCGAGGATTACGTCCATCGCATCGGTCGGACCGGACGCGCCGGCGCATCGGGCATCGCGATCACGCTGGTCACAAAGGCCGATGCACGTCTGGTGGCCGACATCGAGAAGCTGATCAAGCGCAAGATCGATATGGAGGCGTTCGAGCTCGAGGATGATCGCTCGTCCCGTCCTCGCCGCGAACGGACCGAGCGCGAGGACGAGCCGCGCCGCGCCGCGCGTGACGAGCAGCCGCGCGAGCGCAGCAGCTACCGCCCGGCTCCGGCGCCCGTCGATCCCTTCTTCGACAAGCCCTACGAGCCCTCGGCCGCAGGCGACAAGCCGGCCTGGGAGCGTGCGCCGGCACCGGCGGCTACTGTTGGCAAGAGCCTGTCGCCCTATATCAAGCCGAAGAAGAAGGTGGCGGCGCTCTTTGGTGCCAAGCCGGCACCCACACCGGCTGCTGCGCCGGACGCCTCGCCGGACAGCCCCGTTGTTCCGGCCCAATCCTGAAGCGACAGCGCCGCGATCCCGGCGCCATTGCGGGGTGGCCTTAAGCGTCCACGGGCTCCCTCCGGAGCCTGTCTGCTAGCTCAGTCCGCCAGCAAGGCGAACACCGCCGGCAGCTTGTCCGGCATTGCTGTCGGCTTGGCGCGCCACTGCGCGACGGTGGCGGTGCGCGTCCAGCCCTGCGGCAGCGTCAGCGCGCAGCTGACCGAGAGCCGCGTCGTCGGCCTGAGCTGGGCGAGCAGGGCTTGGAGGAGCGCCTCGTTGCGGTAGGGCGTCTCTATCATCAGCTGCGTCTGCTGAGCGCGTGCCGACAGCGCTTCCAGCTCGCGAATGCGTTTGGCACGTTCGGCCGCATCGACTGGGAGATAGCCTACGAAGGCGAAGCTCTGCCCGTTCAAACCGCTGGCTCCCAGCGCCATCAGCAGCGAGCTCGGCCCCGACAGGGGCATCACGCGTAGGCCTTCGGCATGCGCTGCTGCGACCAGCAGTGCGCCGGGGTCCGCGATGGCCGGCAGGCCGGCCTCGGAGATCAGGCCCAGGTCATGGCCCTCGCGCAGCGGCGTCAACAAGGCCAGCCATGAGGCATCCAGCGTCGGTCTAGCGCCGCCCTTGGGTGGGCGCGGCAGCTCGGTGATCTGCAATTGCTGCAGCGGCTGCGTCAGCGGTACGAGGGCATCGACGCGCTTGAGGAAGGCGCGCGTCGTCTTGGCGTTCTCGGCCGCCCAATGGCCGATGCGGGCGGCGATCTGCAGCACCTGCATGGGCAGCACTGCCTGCAGATCGACGCTGGCGTCGGCGACGCCGAAGTCCAGCGAGTTCGGTACGAGATAGAGCGTGCCGCGCTTATCGCTCATGCCGCGGCTCCTCGCGGCGGCACGGCCAGGCCGGCGGCGCGCAACATGCGGCTGGTGCGGATCAGCGGCAGGCCGATCAGGGCTGTCGGGTCGTCGGAGTCGATGGCGTCGAGCAAAGCGATGCCCAGGCCTTCAGCCTTGGCACTGCCGGCGCAGTCGTAGGGCTGCTCCAGGGCCAGGTAATCGGCAATCGTCGCGTCGTCGAGTACGCGGAAGCGCACATGCACCGGGGCCAGGTCTTGCGCGCGGAACGCCGACTGCAGTCGAACCACGGCCACGGCAGTGTGGAAGACGACATCGCGGCCGCTCATGCGCTGCAGCTGCTCGACAGCGCGCTCGCGCGTGCCCGGCTTGCCCAGCGCCTGGCCGCCCAGATCAGCGACCTGGTCCGACCCGATCACGATGGCGTCCGGGAAGCGCTGCGCGACGGCAAGGGCCTTGGCCAGCGCCAGCCGCGCCGCGGTGGCGGCGGGTGATTCGCCGGCGAGCGGTGCTTCATCGACTTCCGGTGCGCTGACCTCGAACGGCAGGTGCAGGCGTGCCAGCAGTTCCCGCCGGTAGATCGAGGTCGAGGCGAGGATCAGCGTGCTGTTGGTTGGCGGGGCGGCAGACATGGCGGGCATTGTCCCATCGGCCAGGCGCGGCCCCAGTGAGCCTCTTACACTTCGGGAATGAGTCAAAGCAGCACCGGCAAATCCCGCCCCCTCGATCCGCGCAAACTCGATGTTCAGGCCATGGCTCGTGATGGCCAGGACCTGCATGGGCGGTGGCCGGCCACTCTGCTGGAGCGCCTGGCTGACGGCGCCCCCGCCGAGGCCTCGGCGGCGGGCTGGCCTGATGTGCAGTGGGCGGCGCGGGCGGAGTTGCGCGAGCGGCGCGCTGCCGAGCCTGAGCTGTGGCTGCATTTGAGCGTGCAGGCCCAGGTCAGCCAGAGCTGCCAGCGCTGCCTGCAGCCGGTGGAGCTGCCTCTGCACATCGATCGCTGGTTCCGCTTCGTGCGCGACGAGGAGCTGGCCGCCAGCCTCGACGCTGAGAGCGATGATGACGTGCTCTCGCTTGGCGGGCGGCTCGACCTGCTGGAACTTGTCGAGGATGAGCTCTTGCTGGAGTTGCCCTTGGTTCCGCGTCACGAGGAGTGTCCGCAACCCTTGCCAATGGGCACGTCAAGTGCCGACGCAGAAGACGAGGCGCCGAGCGACGAGCGGCCGCACCCCTTCGCCGCCCTCGCTGCGCTAAAGAAGACCAGGCAGTAGGCTGCATCGCGATTCGCGTGCTGCGGCTTGGTCCCCGAGATCGACCGTGCTAGAATTTCGGGCTTTCCCCGGTCTGAGGGTCAAGAGTGCAGGGCAGCCTGGCTGCGAAATGTACTTGAGCGCATGGTGCGCGAGACCTTGGTTGCCGGGGGTCGGGGCCGGAAGCGGCGTTGGGCGACGAGCTCGCGTTGCTGGGATCGAAGGCTGGCCTCAACCGCCGTAACAGACACCGGAACCAAGGAGAAACATCATGGCCGTTCAGCAAAACAAGAAGTCGCCCTCGAAGCGTGGCATGCACCGCTCGCACAATGCCCTGGTGAACCCGGGTACCGCGATCGAGCCGACCACCGGTGAGGTGCATCTGCGTCACCACATCAGCCCCAACGGCTTCTATCGTGGCCGCAAGGTCCTGAAGACCAAGGCCGACGCCTGAAGTCGGGAGGCCGCGCCAGGCGCGCGGCTTCAAGACAAGCGATGAATGCATGCGAAGCCCGGCACTGCTGAGAATGCGGTGTCGGGCTTTCGTGTTGCTGTTGCCGAATCCTGCTGCGGGTGCGCCCGCTTGTTCGCTGCCGGGGGCTCGCGTAAGGTCGGCTCCTGTTCCGGCGCGGAGCGAGCCGCCCTGTGAGCCACTTCGCTGAAGCTTCGATGAACCGTCCTGTCTCCCGCGCATCGGTGCCGGTGCGCATTGCCGTCGATTGCATGGGTGGCGACCATGGTCCGTCGGTCACCTTGCCGGCCTGTCAGTCCTTTTTGGCGCGCCACCCGCAGGCCGAACTGCTGCTTGTCGGTTTGCCTGGCGCCTTGGCTGCCGCCGCGCAGTGGCCGCGCTGCCGCATCGTGCCGGCCAGCGAGATCGTGACTATGGACGACCCGGTCGAGGTGGCGCTGCGTCGCAAGAAGGATTCATCGATGCGCGTGGCCATCGGCCAACTCAAGGCCGGGGCGGAAGGCGCTGCGCCGGCCGCCGACGCCTGTGTTTCGGCGGGCAACACCGGCGCACTGATGGCCGTGGCGCGCTATCTGCTGAAGACGCTCGAAGGTATCGATCGCCCGGCGATCGCGACCGTGATGCCCAATGAGACCGGCGGCTACACCACGGTGCTCGATCTGGGGGCCAATGTGGACTGCGGCCCCGAGCATCTGCTGCAGTTTGCAGTGATGGGCAGTGCGCTGGTGGCGGCTGTGGACGGCAAGGAGAATCCCACTGTTGGCCTGCTCAACATCGGCGAAGAGGCCATCAAGGGCAGCGAGACGATCAAGCGCGCCGGCGAGCTGTTGCGTGAAGCGGCAGCGGCGGGTCAGTTGAACTTCTACGGCAACGTCGAGGGCAACGACATCTTCAAGGGCTCCAGCGACATCGTCGTTTGCGATGGCTTTGTCGGTAACGTGGCGCTGAAAACCGCGGAAGGGCTGGGCTCGATGATCGTCAGCTTCATCAAGCAGGAGTTCGGTCGCAACGCGCTGACCAAACTGGCTGCCTTGCTCGTGATGCCGGTGCTCAAGCGCTTCAAGCATCGGATTGATCATCGTCGTTTCAATGGCGCGGCGCTGCTGGGTCTGCGCGGACTGGTGTTCAAGAGTCATGGTTCGGCGGACGCCTTCGCATTCGAGCAGGCTCTCAACAGGGCTTATGATGCGGCCTATAACCGGCTACTCGACCGGGTTCACGACCGCATCATCGCGACCTTGCAGGCCATGCCTGCCGGCAGCGCCCCTGACGGCTCTGCCGCATCGGTCGTCGATGCAGGAGACAAGGCGGCTGCGGCCGCCCATCAAGCTGCATGACCATCCCGAATTCGCCGCGCTATTCGCGCATCCTGGGCACAGGGAGCTACCTGCCGCCGAGGCGACTGACAAATGCCGACCTGGCCGCAGAACTCGCGCGCGACGGCATCGAAACCTCCGACGAGTGGATCGTCGAGCGCACCGGCATCCGAGCGCGACACTTCGCAGGTGAGGGCGTCACCGCCAGCGATCTGGCGTTACCCGCCGCGCAGGCGGCGCTGCAGTCTGCCGGCGTCGACGCTGCCGAGATCGACCTGATCATCGTCGCCACCTCGACGCCCGACATGGTCTTCCCATCCACCGCCTGCATTCTGCAGCGCAAGCTCGGCGTGGCCGGCAGCGCGGCCTTCGATGTGCAGGCGGTCTGCTCCGGCTTCGTCTACGCGCTGACGGTGGCCGACTCGATGATCAAGTCCGGTGCGGCGAAGAAGGCGCTGGTCGTCGGCGCCGAGGTCTTCTCGCGCATCCTCGACTTCAAGGATCGCACCACCTGCGTGCTCTTTGGCGACGGCGCTGGCGCCGTGGTGCTGGGCGCGAGCGACACGCCGGGCGTCCTCTCGACCGAGCTGCATGCCGATGGACACCATGTGGACATCCTCTGCGTGCCGGGTACGGTCTCCGGCGGCCAGGTGCTCGGCGACCCGCTGCTGAAGATGGACGGACAGGCTGTCTTCAAGCTGGCCGTCGGCGTGCTCGAGAAGGTTGCGCGCTCGGTGCTGGAGAAGGCAGGGCGCAGCGATGCCGACATCGACTGGCTGATCCCTCACCAGGCCAATATCCGCATCATGCTGGGCACGGCCAAGAAGCTGAAGTTGTCGATGGACAAGGTGATCGTCACCGTCGACCAGCACGGCAACACCTCGGCCGCCTCCATTCCGCTGGCGCTGGACACGGCCGTGCGTTCGGGCAAGATCAAGGCCGGCGACACGGTGATGCTCGAAGGCGTCGGTGGCGGCTTCACCTGGGGCGCGGTGCTGCTCGACTTCTGAGCACTGCCGGAACAACAAGACGACGAGAACGAAGAGATGAGCGCGAAGTTTGCATTCGTATTCCCCGGCCAGGGCTCGCAGGCCGTCGGCATGCTCGACGCCTGGGGCGACCATCCGGAAGTGGCGCGCACGCTGGCCGAGGCATCGGCCGCGCTGGGCGAGGACATCGGCGCCCTGATCAAGAACGGTCCCAAGGAACAGCTGGACCTGACGACCAACACTCAGCCGGTGATGCTGACCGCAGGCATCGCCTGCTATCGCGCCTGGATCGCCGAGACGGGGCTGGTGCCGGCAGCTGCGGCTGGCCATTCGCTGGGCGAGTACACGGCGCTGGTCGCCGCCGGCGCGTTGGCTCTGGCCGATGCCTTGCCGCTGGTGCGCTTCCGTGCGCAGGCCATGCAGGAGGCGGTGCCGGTCGGTGCCGGTGCGATGTACGCGATCCTGGGGCTGGACGGCGAGGCGGTGCGCGAAGGCTGCGCCAAGGCGGCCGCCGAGAGCGGCGAAGTGATCGAGGCGGTCAATTTCAACGACCCCAAGCAGACCGTGATCGCCGGCAGCAAGGCCGGCGCCGAGAAGGCTGCCGAGGTGCTCAAGGCCATGGGCGCCAAGCGCGCGCTGCCGCTGCCGGTGTCCGCGCCGTTCCACTCCAGCCTGATGAAGCCTGCGGCCGACAAGCTCAAGACCAAGCTGGCGGCGACGAACTTCGGCGCGCTGCAGTTCCCGGTGGTCAACAACATCGACGTTGCCACGGTCGACAGCGCCGATGCGCTGCGCGATGCGCTCTATCGCCAGGCCTTCGGCCCGGTGCGCTGGGTCGAGGTGGTGCAGGCGCTGAAGGCGCGCGGCCTCACGCACATCATCGAATGCGGCCCGGGCAAGGTGCTGGCCGGCATGGCCAAGCGCATCGATGCCGAGCTGCAGAGCACCACCGTGCTGGATCCGGCCTCGCTGGCCGAAGCCAAGGCGCTGCTGGGCTGAGCAAGACAGACAAGAAGAACACTATGACTGAAACGACGAAGCAAGTCGCGCTGGTCACCGGCGCCAGCCGTGGCATCGGCCGCGCCATCGCGCTGCATCTGGCGCGCCAGGGCTACACCGTGGTCGGCACCGCGACCAGCGAATCCGGCGCTGCCGGCATCGGCGCGGCGTTGGCCGAGTTCGGTGGCCGCGGCATCGTCCTCAATGTCAACGACGCGGCCGCCTGCGATGCGGCAATCGACGAGATCGTCAAGGCCGAAGGCGGCCTGCAGGTGCTGGTGAACAACGCCGGCATCACGCGCGACACGCTGGCCATGCGCATGAAGGACGAGGATTGGGACGCGGTGCTGGACACCAATCTCAAGGCCGTGTTCCGCATGAGCCGCGCCGTGATGCGCACGATGATGAAGCAGCGCTACGGCCGCATCGTCAACATTACTTCGGTGGTTGGTGCCTCTGGCAACCCGGGGCAGGCAAACTACGCGGCGGCCAAGGCTGGCGTGGCGGGCATGACACGTTCGCTGGCGCGCGAACTCGGCAGCCGCGGCATCACCGTCAACTGTGTCGCCCCCGGCTTCATCGCCACCGACATGACCGAGGTGCTGCCCGAGGCGCAGAAGTCGGCGCTGCTGGCGCAGATCCCGGTCGGTCGCCTGGGTGCGCCGGAGGAGATCGCCGCCGCGGTGGCCTTCCTGGCGTCCAAGGAAGCCGCCTACATCACGGGTACCGAACTGCATGTCAACGGAGGCATGTTCATGAACTGAGGCGGACGCATCCCGCGTCCGCCCACCGGATTCGCCCGGCCGGTGAAGGCACTGGACCCCTGACGCAGCCAAGCTTAGGCGCGTCACTCTAGTGCCTTAGAATCCCGGGCTGTTCCTAGCAAACCCCTCTTGGAGGAGTCATGAGCGATATCGAAGCACGTGTCAAGAAAATCATCGCCGAGCAACTCGGCGTGCCTGAGTCCGATGTGACCAATGAGAAGGCCTTCGTGGCTGATCTGGGCGCCGACTCGCTGGACACCGTGGAACTGGTGATGGCCCTGGAAGACGAGTTCGGCATCGAGATCCCGGACGAGGAAGCCGAGAAGATCACCACCGTGCAGCTGGCGATCGACTACGCCGTCAAGCACCAGAAGGCCTGAGCGCACGGCGCTCTCGCTTTCCCATCAACTGATTCCCGTACCGCATGAGCCGTCGTCGCGTCGTCGTCACCGGTCTCGGCCTGATCAGCCCCGTGGGCAACACGGTGGCCGAAGGCTGGGCGAACATCCTGGCCGGTCAGTCCGGCATCGACCGCATCACTCGTTTCGATGCCAGCAACTTCGCTTGCCAGTTTGCCGGTGAGGTGAAGGGCTTCGACGTTGGAGCCTACATCTCCAGCAAGGAAGCGCGGACGATGGACACCTTCATCCACTACGGCATGGCAGCAGCCATCCAAGCCGTGCAGGATGCGGGTCTGCCGACGGGCGATCAGTTGAGCGAAGAGGCGGCCGAGCGCATCGGCGTGCTGGTGGGATCGGGCATCGGCGGCCTGCCGATGATCGAGGAGACCCATGCCGAGCTGACCAATCGCGGTCCGCGTCGCATCTCGCCGTTCTTCGTGCCGGCCTCGATCATCAACATGATCTCGGGCCATGTCTCCATCAAGTACGGCTTCCAGGGACCGAACCTGGCGATCGTGACGGCCTGCACCACGGGTCTGCACTGCATCGGCGAAGCGGGCCGCTTGATCGAGTACGGCGATGCCGATGTGATGATCGCTGGCGGCGCCGAGTCGACCGTTTCGCCGCTGGGCATCGGCGGCTTCGCAGCAGCCCGTGCACTATCTACGCGCAATGACGATCCCAAGACCGCGTCCCGCCCCTGGGACAAGGATCGCGACGGCTTCGTTCTGGGCGAGGGTGCCGGCGTGCTGGTGCTCGAGGAATATGAACACGCGAAGAAGCGCGGCGCCAAGATCTACGCCGAGCTCGCCGGCTTCGGCATGGGTGCGGACGCGTACCACATGACTGCGCCGAACGTTGACGGACCGAAGCGCTCGATGCGCGCGGCCCTGCGCAATGCCGGGCTGAACCCGGATCAGATCCAGTACATGAACGCTCACGGCACCTCGACGCCGCTGGGCGATGTCAACGAGACGAACGCCATCAAGCTGGCTTTCGGCGACCATGCCAAGAAGATGGTGGTCAGCTCGACCAAGTCGATGACCGGCCACCTGCTCGGCGGCGCCGGCGGCATTGAGTCGGTGTTCACCACGCTGGCCGTGCACAACCAGATCGCCCCGCCGACGATCAACATCTTCAACCAGGATCCCGAGTGCGACCTGGACTACTGCGCCAATGCAGCGCGCGAGATGAAAATCGACTACGCCGCGAAGAACAACTTCGGCTTCGGCGGCACCAACGGCACTCTGATCTTCAAGCGCATCTGATGCGCTGACTCAGCCCATGCAGCCTGCGCTGCGCTCGCCGCCTGCGTTCGAAGTGAGCGTTGGCGGCGATTTTGTTTGGCGCGCGCTGTGCGCGTGTCTCTATGGGCTGACCGCAGCGGCCTTGACGGCTTGGGCGAGCGCTCACCAACCGGTGCCAGGCTCGCTAACGGTCGGCGCCAGCCTGCTGTTGATCGTCTTGTCGGCTTGGTTGGGCTGGCGTCTCGCTGCGCAGCCCGCTTGCCGCTTGCGCTGGGACGGGCAAACCTGGCAACTGGTCGAGCCGGGTCGAGAGGGCAAGACCATTGCGGTCGACGTGAGGCCGGCGATCGAGCTCGATTCATGGCTGATGCTCTGGCTGACACCTGTGGACTGCAACCCATTGATGTGGCCCCATCTTGAGAGTCGACTGCTTCGTCTCGAGCGGTATGCCGCGGGACCTCATTGGCTGTTGCTTCGCGCTACGCTACATACGGCCAGGACTCGACGGCTCGCGCCCGCGGCAGGTGGCACTCAACCCTGATCCGGCAGCGCAGCAGCGATTGCTCTATCCTCGCTGCCGTTCAACAGCGAGAGCATCCATGGTCAGTCTCCCAGTGCACCCCCTGCCTGTCACTCCGCCTTTGCGCCGACTTGCCCATGCGATGGGCCTGCTGCTGACGGCCCTGCTGCTGGGCATGCTTCCGATCGGAGCTCCCCACGCCGAGGCCCGAGACCTGCCTGACTTCACCGATCTGGTGGAGCGCGCCGGACCTTCGGTCGTCAACATCCGTACCGCGGAGCGTGTGCGCGGCTCGCAGGCCACGCCCGAGATCGACGAGCAGATGCAGGAACTGCTGCGGCGCTTCGGCATCCCGCTGCCTAACCAGCGTCGTGGTGCGCCGCGCGGTGATGACGACGCGCCACAGCGGCGCGGTGTGGGCTCGGGATTCATCCTCAGCGCCGATGGGTTCGTGATGACGAATGCGCATGTCGTGGATGGCGCGGACGAGGTGACTGTCACGCTGACCGACAAGCGCGAGTTCAAGGCCAGGCTGATCGGCACCGATGCGCGTACCGACGTGGCAGTGCTCAAGATCGAGGCTAGCGGCTTGCCCGCGGTGAAGATCGGCGACGTCGGCCGGCTGCGTGTCGGCGAGTGGGTGCTGGCCATCGGCTCGCCGTTCGGCTTCGACAGCACGGTCACTGCCGGCATCGTCAGTGCTAAGGCGCGCGACACCGGCGAACTCCTGCCCTTCATACAGACCGATGTGGCGATCAACCCGGGCAACTCGGGCGGACCGCTGCTCAATATGCGCGGCGAGGTGGTTGGCATCAACTCGCAGATCTACAGTCGCTCGGGTGGCTTCATGGGCATTTCCTTCGCCATCCCGATCGACGAGGCGATGCGCGTGGCCGATCAGCTGCGCGGTACCGGGCGGGTCACGCGCGGCCGCATCGGGGTGTTGCCCGATGACCTAAGCAAGGAGGTTGCTGAAGCCATAGGACTGGGGCGGCCCAATGGTGCACTGGTACGCAGCGTGGTCGAGGGCAGCCCGGCGGAGAAGGCGGGCGTGGAACCCGGCGATGTCATCACCCGCTTCGATGGCAAGCCCGTCGACCGCGCCAGCGAACTCCGGCGCCTGGTCGCTGCCACCAAGCCCGGCAGCAAAGTAGCCATGCAGGTATTCCGCCGTGGTAACGTCAAAGAGCTCATCGTCACTGTCGCCGAACTCAGCGAGGAGCGCCCGCGGACCGCGACCGAGAATGGGTCGTCCCAGCCTGTGCCCGTGCAGACCGGTGCCCTAGGCCTGACTGTTGCCGATCTCAGCGATGCGAGCCGGCGCGAACTGAAGGTGCGCGGTGGCGCCCGCGTGACCGCCGCCGAGGGACCGTCGGCGCGGGCGGGCCTGCGCGAGGGCGACGTGATCCTCTCCGTCAACAATCAGGAGGTGAGCAGTGCAAAGCAGTTGCAGAGCCTGTTGCTTGGCCTTGAAAGAGGCGGCAAGCCGGTGAGCCTGCTGGTTCGGCGCGACGGCGCGGTCAGCTTCGTGCTCGTCAGGCCGCAACGTTGACCCGGAAGCGCTGGCTTGAGGCGTTGTGACTAGCCGACTGGCACGGGGGGTCTTTTCGCGAGGCAGGATTTTGTTTCATATCCGAATTCCGCTGGCGGAATGAAACAAGATGTTTGCGCTTGCTGACTTCTCGTCGCGGACGGCATTGCGTCGCCAGACAGATAGAATCCGTATGTTGAAGTGTCCGTTTTGAGTTGCCCGCAATCTGAACGGGACCGTTCGCGCTGTGGGTGGCAACTGTGCCACATGAATTGTGGATAAGTTGTTGACAAGATCATGTTGGCCAGTCGCAACGCGTGGATTGGCGCGGCTTCCCGCCTTCCGGCCCCTGGGGTTTTGGCTACAATGAAAGCCCAACAAGCAGTTGCCAAAAGTTTTGTTGGAAGGCGCGTCACCACTTTCGACGTGCCTTTTTTTTATGTCCGGCCGGGCCGTCGCGGCACCGCCGATAGGCCGCGCCAGCGAGTGCATCTTGTGCAGCGGCGAGACTGCTGAAGTACTGCGCCCGCCAGGGCTGCGACTGAGTCCATGAATCACATCCGCAACTTTTCCATCATTGCCCACATCGACCACGGCAAGAGCACGCTCGCTGATCGAATCATCCAAAGGTGCGGCGGTCTCTCCGACCGCGAGATGGAAGCGCAGGTGCTGGACTCGATGGACATCGAGCGCGAGCGCGGTATCACCATCAAGGCGCAGACTGCAGCGCTGAAGTACACGGCGCGCGACGGCAAGACCTACAACCTGAACCTGATCGATACGCCGGGGCATGTGGACTTCTCCTACGAGGTGAGCCGTTCGCTGTCGGCCTGCGAGGGTGCCTTGCTCGTCGTGGATGCCAGCCAGGGTGTGGAAGCGCAGACGGTGGCGAACTGCTACACCGCGCTGGACCTTGGCGTCGAGGTCATCCCGGTGCTCAACAAGATGGACCTGCCGCAGGCCGATCCAGAGCGAGCCAAGGAAGAGATCGAAGACGTCATCGGCATCGATGCGGCCGACGCGATTCCCTGCTCGGCCAAGACCGGTCTGGGCATCGACGACATCCTTGAGGCGATCATTGCCCGCATGCCTCCGCCTCGGGGCCAGGCCGAGGCGCCGCTGCGCGCGATGATCATCGACAGCTGGTTCGACAACTATGTCGGCGTGGTGATGCTGGTGCGGGTCGTCGACGGCAGTCTGAAGAAGGGCGAGCGCATCCGCATGATGGCCACCAATGCCGTCTATCCGGCGGAGCAGCTGGGCGTGTTCACGCCCAAGAGCGAATCGCGCGACCAGCTCAATGCCGGCGAGGTGGGCTTCATCATCGCGGGCATCAAGGAGCTGGCGGCGGCCAAGGTGGGTGACACCATCACCGTCGAGAAGAAGCTGCCGAACAACCTCGGTCCGGCCGAATCGCCGCTGCCGGGTTTCAAGGAGATCCAGCCGCAGGTGTTCGCCGGCCTCTATCCGACCGAGGCCAGCGAGTACGACCAGCTGCGCGACGCGCTTGAAAAGCTCAAGCTCAACGACGCGTCGCTGCGCTTCGAACCCGAGGTCTCGCAGGCGCTGGGCTTTGGCTTCCGCTGCGGCTTCCTGGGCCTGCTGCACATGGAGATCGTGCAGGAGCGCCTAGAGCGCGAATTCGACCAGGACCTGATCACCACGGCCCCCAGCGTGGTCTACGAAGTGGAGCTGGGCGACGGCACGGTGCTGGAGGTGGAGAACCCCTCGAAGATGCCCGAGCAGGGCAAGATCCAGGAGATCCGCGAGCCCATCGTCACCGTGCACCTTTACATGCCGCAGGAATACGTAGGCCCGGTGATGACGCTGGCCAACCAGAAGCGCGGCGTGCAGATCAATATGGCCTACCACGGTCGGCAGGTCATGCTGACCTACGAAATCCCGCTGGCCGAGATCGTGCTGGACTTCTTCGACAAGCTGAAGTCGGTGTCGCGGGGCTATGCCTCGATGGACTACGAGTTCAAGGAGTACCGCGCCTCCGACGTGGTCAAGGTGGACATGTTGATCAACGGCGACCGCATCGATGCGCTCTCACTGATCGTGCACCGCACGCAGGCGCAGTTCCGCGGCCGCCAGGTGGCGGCCAAGATGCGCGAGATCATCCCGCGCCAGATGTATGACGTGGCCATCCAGGCCGCCATTGGCGCCAACATCATCGCTCGCGAGAACATCAAGGCGCTGCGCAAGAACGTGCTGGCAAAATGCTACGGCGGCGACATCACCCGCAAGCGCAAGCTGCTGGAAAAGCAGAAGGCGGGCAAGAAGCGCATGAAGCAAATCGGTTCGGTGGAGGTGCCGCAAGAAGCCTTCCTGGCCATCCTCCAAGTTGAAGAATGAATGCCATGAGTGCACTGACCGGCGTGCTGTACGCCGCCCTGATCGTCTACCTGGGCGGCTGGTACACCGGCTACTGGAGCGGCAATTTCTCGCTGCTGCTCTTCATCCTCAGCAGCGTGACGCTGGCCTATTGGCTGGCCGAGCGCTTCCATTTCAAGCCCGCTCGCGAGCGCGCTGCGGCTCGATTGGTCGAGGCTGACCAGCAACGCCGCGAGCGACTGGCCGAGCAAGGCATCACCCGTGTGGACGGCGATGTCGAGCCTGCGCGTGAAGCGCTGCTGCGTCAGCCTTGGTGGCTGGACTGGACCGCCGGGCTGTTCCCGGTGATCCTGGCGGTGTTTCTGCTGCGCTCCTTCCTGTTCGAGCCTTTCAAGATTCCGTCCGGATCGATGGTGCCGACGCTGCTGGTGGGCGACCTGATTCTGGTGAACAAGTTCCACTACGGCGTGCGCCTCCCGGTGATCAACAAGAAGATCATCGAGAACAACGCGGTCAAGCGTGGTGACGTGATGGTGTTCCGCTACCCCGAGGACCCCAGCGTCGACTACATCAAGCGCGTCGTCGGCATCCCGGGCGACGAGGTGGCCTATGTGAACCAGCGCCTGTTCCTCAACGGCCAGCCGGTGCCTATACAGCCGCAGGGCGACTTCTACGACGAGGACAGCATGTCCTACCGTGCCCGCTTCACCGAGAAGCTGGGCGAGGCCGAGCATCAGATCCTTGTCGACCCGCGCCGCACGCCGCTGTTCCGCCCCGACCGGCTCGGAGGCCCTTTCCCGTATCAGGACAACTGCCGCTACAGCCCTGAGGGCGTCGTGTGCAAAGTGCCCCAGGGCCATTACTTCATGCTCGGCGACAACCGTGACAACTCGCGCGATTCCCGCTTCTGGGGTTTCGTGCCTGACGAGAACATCGTCGGCAGAGCCTTCTTTGTTTGGATGAATTTCGGTAACCTCAAGCGCATTGGCGGCTTCAACTGAAGCGCTGCGACTTCCTGTCGAAAGGGACTCAATCCATGCATAGCGCCAAGCCTCGGCAACGCGGTGTCACCCTGATCGGTCTGGTCTTCTGGGCGGTGCTGATCGCATTTGGCGGCGTGCTGCTGGCCCGGGTGTTTCCGAGCGTGATGGAGTACTACACGATCGAGAAGGCAGTGAACAAGATTGCCCAGGGCAATCCGGCCACGGTGCCGGCTGCACGGGCCGAGTTCGAGCGGATCAAGCAGGTGGAGTACTCGATCCAGAGCATCAGCGGCCAGGATCTGGTGATCACCAAGGAGAACGACCGCGTGAAGATCCGCTTCGCCTACGACAAACTGATCGACGTTGCCGGCCCGGTCTTCCTGCTCATCAAGTACGAAGGGGAGTCGCGCTGAGGCGGCGACTGCTCGCATGGCCAGTCCTGCACTCGACTCGCTGCAGCAACGCATCGGCTACCGCTTCAAGGACGCGGCGCTGCTTCAGCGCGCGCTGACGCACCGCAGTTTCGGTGCCGAGCACAACGAGCGCCTCGAGTTCCTCGGCGACGCGGTGCTGAGCCTGACGGTCTCCAGCCTGCTCTACGAGCGCTACGCGGGGTCGGACGAGGGTGATCTGACGCGTATCCGCGCCCACCTCGTGCGCGAGGACAGCCTGCACCGCCTGGCGCTACAGCTGGGCCTGCCCGAAGTGCTCCGTCTGTCCGAGGGCGAAGCCCGCGGCGGCGGCGCGCAGCGGCCTTCCATCCTGGCTGATGCGCTCGAGGCGGTGATCGGCGCGGCCTTTCTCGATGGCGGCTATCCGGCCGCGCGCGAGATCGTCAAGGCCTTGCTCTCCGAAGTGATCGCCGGCAGCCGCAGCGAAAGCTGGGCCAAGGACGCGAAGACGGCGCTGCAGGAGTGGTTGCAGGCCCGTCGCCTGGCCGTGCCCAGCTACCGCATCACCGAGACGCGCGGTCAGGCGCATGCGCAGATCTTCACCGTCGAATGCGCGGTGCCGGCGTTGAACATGATGAGTCAAGGCGAAGGCCGCTCGCGCCGCGCGGCGGAACAGGATGCCGCGCGTCGCCTGCTCGACGAACTGATATCCCGCGACAAGCCTGGTTCAGGCTTGCGCGACTGAGGAGGGCGGCCTTGAGCCGCGACAACAGCATGACCCAAGCCCAGCACGAGCCGCCGCACGGCGAGGACGGCCCCACTGATCAGCCCGCGCATCGCTGCGGCCTGATCGCCATCGTCGGCCGCCCCAATGTGGGCAAGTCCACGCTGATGAACGCGCTGGTCGGCCAGAAGGTCAGCATCACCTCGGCCAAGGCACAGACCACGCGTCACCGCATCACCGGCGTGCGTACCGTCGATGAGGCGCAGTTCGTCTTTGTCGACACGCCTGGCTTCCAGACCAAGCACAACGCGGCGCTCAACCGCAATCTCAATCGCACCGTGCATGGCGTGCTGTCGGACGTGGATCTGGTGCTCTTCGTGGTCGAGGCCGGAAGATTCGGGCTCGACGATGCCAAGGTTCTGGCGCTGCTGCCCGAGGACCGGCCGGTCGTGCTGATTGCCAACAAGCTGGACGCGGTGCATCGCCGTGCCGAGTTGGCGCCCTGGCTCAAGAGCATGCAGGAGCGGCGCAACTTCGCCGAGTTCGTGCCGCTGTCGGCCAAGAAGCCTGCCGATGTGCAGCGCCTGTTCAAGATCCTCAAGCCCTACCTGCCCGAGCAGGTCTGGTTCTATGACGAAGACGCGCTAACCGACCGCAGCGAGAAGTTCCTCGCCAGCGAGATCATCCGCGAGAAGCTCTTCCGCCTGACCGGCGACGAGCTGCCCTACACCTCCACCGTCGTGATCGACAAGTGGGAGGACGAGGGCAATCTGCGCCGCATCAGCGCGTCCATCATCGTGGAGCGCGACGCCCACAAGGGCATGGTCATCGGCCAGGGGGGCGAGCTGCTCAAGCGCATCGGTTCCGAGGCGCGCCAGGAGCTCGAACACCTGATGGACGGTCGCGTCTTCCTCGAGCTGTGGGTCAAGGTGCGCTCGGGCTGGGCCGATAGCGAGGAGCATCTGCGCTCCTACGGCTACGAGTGAGATGAGTCCCCCAGTCGCTGCGCTCCTGCCCCGCGGACCCGCTGGGGCTGCTGCTCGGCCCCCCGGACCCGCAGGGGCCGCTATCCGGCCCTTTGGCGCCGCCCGGCTTGGGACGGCCCAGCGCCGGGCGTGATGCGTCGCTCGCCAGCAGTTCAGCAGGCCTTCGTCCTGCACCACTACGACTGGAGCGAGAGCAGCCAGGTACTGGACCTGTTCACGCGCGAGCAGGGGCGCATGGCCGTGGTCGCCAAGGGCGCCAAGCGGCCGTACTCGCAGCTGCGTGCCGTGCTGCTGCCCTTTCAGCGCATCCAGGTCGCCCTGTCCAAGCCGCTCAAGCGGGAGGACGAGGACGCGCCCGAGGTGGTCACGCTGCGCAGCGCCGAGTGGGCCGGCGGCAGCGTGCTGCCCGCGGGTGCGGCGCTGTTCTCGGCCTATTACCTCAACGAGCTGCTGATGAAGTTCCTGGCTCGCCAGGACCCGCATCCGGCGCTGTTCGATGCCTATGCAGCCACGCTGGCACAGCTGCGCGACGGTGATGACGCCGCAGCACAGGCGGCCTTGCGTGCCTTCGAGCTGCGCCTGCTGGCCGAGGTGGGCCTGCTGCCCGAGCTGAGTCTGGTGACCGTCACACAGCAGCCGCTGCTCGCGCAACGCGCCTATGCGATCTCGCCCGAGTCCGGCGTGATCGAGGCGAGCAACGGCGAGGCGCCGCTCGACGGTGCCACGCTGGTGCAGCTGCAGGCCGCGCTGATGCACGGCAGCATGGCGGCGCTGCAGCACGCCTGCCTGGGTGCGCTGCCGGCGCTGAAGACCGCGCTGCGCGGCCTGCTTCACTATCATCTGGGCCACCGGCCCCTGCGCAGCCGGCAGGTCATGCTGGACCTGCAGCGGCTCCACGACTGAACACTCCTCGCCACGACTTCAATGAACCCGCTCGTCGCCCCTGAATCCGGCTCGCACGACAGCCGCTGCAAGCTCTCTGTCAACGTCAACAAGGTCGCGCTGCTGCGCAATACCCGCCACATCGGCATCCCCAGCGTGCTGCGCGCTGCCGAGATCTGCCTGCAGGCGGGTGCGCAAGGCATCACCGTGCATCCGCGTCCCGATGGCCGCCACATCCGCGCGCACGACGTGCACGAGCTGGCCGAACTGCTCAAGACCTGGCCCCAGGCCGAGTACAACATCGAAGGCAACCCGACGCAGAACCTGATGGACTATGTGCGCGCGCTGCGGCCGCAGCAGGTGACCTTCGTGCCCGATGCCGAGGACCAGTTCACCTCCGACCATGGCTGGAACCTGCCGGCCGACATGGAGCGGCTCGCGCCGCTGATCCAGGAGTGCAAGAGCCTGGGCGTGCGTGTCAGCCTGTTCATGGATCCGCTGCCCGAGGCCATGCCCTACGTCGCTCAGCTGGGCGCGGACCGCATTGAGCTCTACACCGAGAGCTACGCCAGCGCCTGGGGCACGCCGCGCCAGGCCGAGGTGCTCGCCGGCTTCACCGCTACGGCCCGTGCCGCGCTGGCCCTGGGTCTGGGCATCAATGCTGGCCATGATCTGAACCGCGACAACCTGACCACCTTCCTGCGCGAGGTGCCCGGCGTGCAGGAGGTCTCGATCGGCCACGCGCTGATCGCCGATGCGCTGGAGCTCGGCTACGCCGAGACGGTGCGCGACTACCAGCGCTGCATCCAGCGCGCGTATGTGTGAGCCCCTCGCCCAATCGCGCCCCGCTGAACGCCGGCGCGCCTGGGCGATCCCCCACGTGGATGGCGATGCTTGCGGCATCGGGCCGCAAGCACATCGCCAGCGCGGGCCGGCTTGGGGCGGCCCGGCGCTCGGCCCGAGTTTCCTGACTCCAGCAGCAATGCTGAGACAACTGACATGATCTACGGCATCGGCACCGACATCTGCGACATCCGCCGCGTGCGCGAGACCTTGGCGCGGCGCGGCGAGCGCTTTGCCGAGAAGGTGCTGGGCCCCAACGAGCTCGCGGTGTTCCGCCATCGCCGCGCCAAGGTCGAGGCGCGCGGTGTGGCCTACTTGGCGACGCGTTTCTCGGCCAAGGAGGCTTTTTCCAAGGCCATCGGCCTGGGCATGCGCATGCCGATGACCTGGCGCGCCTGCGAGATCCTCAACATCGCCAGCGGCAAGCCGGAGATCCGCCTGCATGGCGAGCTGGGCGCCTGGTTCGAAGCCAAGCGTCTGCGCGCCCATGTGACGGTGAGCGACGAGAGCGACTACGCCTGCTCTTTCGTGGTCGTCGAGACCTGCGACTGAAACCTCAAGCCTGAAATGGGCAGACATCGATGAGTGACACCTTGCAGCATGCACCGCTGGTGCTGGACATCGCCGGACTTGAACTCGACGCCAACGACCGCCGCCGCCTTGCGCATCCGCTGGTCGGCGGCCTGATCCTGTTCGCGCGCAACTACGCCAGCCGCGGCCAGCTCACCGAGCTCACCGCCGAGATCAAGAGCATCCGCCCCGATGTGCTGATCGCGGTGGACCACGAAGGTGGCCGCGTGCAGCGTTTCCGCAGCGACGGCTTCACGCAGCTGCCGGCGATGCGCACGCTGGGCACGCTGTGGATGCACGACGCACTGCGCGCCACCGTGGCCGCCACCGCCACCGGCTATGTGCTGGCCGCGGAGTTGCGCGCCTGCGGCGTGGACTTCAGCTTCACGCCGGTGCTGGACCTGGACTTCGGTCAGAGCAGCGTGATCGGCGAGCGCAGCTTCCACCGTGATCCGCGCGTCGTCGCGATGCTGGCCAAGAGCCTGATGCAGGGCCTGCTGCTGGCCGGCATGGGCAGCTGCGGCAAGCACTTCCCCGGCCATGGCTTCGTCGAGGCCGACAGCCATGTGGCCATACCCGTGGACAAGCGCAGCCTCAAGAGCATCCTCGGCGAGGACGCCAAGCCCTATGAATGGCTCGGTCTGGGCCTGTCGGCGGTGATGCCGGCGCATGTGATCTATCCGAAGGTGGACAAGCGCCCGGCCGGCTTCAGCCGCCGCTGGCTGCACGACATCCTGCGCGAGCAACTCGGCTTCGGCGGCGCGATCTTCAGCGACGACCTCGGCATGGCCGGCGCCCGCGTGCTCGAAGGCAAGGCGATCGGCTACACCGAAGCGGCGCTTGCCGCCCTCAACGCCGGCTGCGATCTGGTGCTGCTGTGCAACCAGTCGAATGTGGGCAAAGGCGAAGCCATTGACGAGCTGCTCGCCGGCCTCGAAGCCGCCGCTGGTCGCGGCGAATGGACACCCGACCCCGACAGCGAATCACGCCGCCTCGACCTGCTGCCGCAGACCGCGCCGCTGACCTGGGACGAGCTGATGCGCAGCCCGCGCTATCTCGCCGCGGTCGAGCGACTGGCTTAGCAAGGACGGCACGCAGCCCAAAGAAGAAGACGCCGCCCGGGCGTAAGCCCGAGGCGGCGTCTTCGCTTAGAGCCGACGTCCGAGGGTCCGGCTCTGCCGGCCCTACGGATGTGGCAAGGCACGGAGGCCTTGCCCCTCGCCAGGCACGAACAGTGCTCAGGACTGTCCGTGTCCGGGCTCGGCCCCCTTGAGGGGGCGCGCGTCAGCGCGTAGGGGGTGGGCCTTTACTGCTCGAAAGGCAGCTTGATCTGCGCGAGATCCTTGCGGGTCTCGACCAGCACCAGCGGGCCTTCGTCGAGCACCACCAGCGGCGGACGCTCGCGTGGCACGTGCACGGGCTTGGGCTCGGCGGCGATGGCCTCCTGCGCGGCGCGGATCTTCTCGGCGTCCGAGTTGACCCACTCCATGCCCGCACCCTGGGCCAGCGCCTGCAGCTCGCCGATCGGCAGCTCGTACTTCGGCTGCGGGGCCGGGGCAGCGGCAGGCGCTGCCGCAGGGGCTGCGACCGGCGCGGGTGCTGCCGGGGCCGCTGCAGGTGCGGCAGCTTCGGCAATCAGCGGGGCTTGCACCGGCGCGGCGGCGACAGCAGCTTCGGCGGCTGCCTCGTCGCCTGCTGCCGGCGCGGCTGCGCTCTCTTCGCCCTGGTCCTCGCGACGCTCGCGACGATAGCGGTCGCGGCTGCGACGGCGGCGGCCCTGGCCATCGCCGGCGCCTTCCTCGCGCTCCTCGGCGGCGCCTTCGCTGCCTGCCTCGGCCGCGGCTTCGGCGGCCGCAGCCACGGGCTCCTCGACGGCGGCTTCCTCATTGCCTTCGATCGCCTCGGTGCTGCCGCCTTCCTGGCCGCGACCTTCGCCACCGCGGCCGCCACGACGGCGACGACGCCGACCCTGGCGCTGCTGCTCGTCCTGGCCTTCGCCCGCTGCCTGCGGCGCGCCGCCTTCAGCGGCCAGCTCGTTGGGTTGCGTATCGGCAAAGGCGTTGGCGCTCACCAGCTGTTCCTGCTCGGGTGCGTCGGGCGACGCGGCGAGTTCGAGGCCGGCCTGCTGCGGCTGCTGCTGCTGCTCGCCACCGCGGCGCTGTTCGCCACGCTGACGACGGCCTTCGCCTCGCTCACCGCCGCGCTCGCCGCGCTGTGCCTGCTGGCCGTTGCCGGCGGTCTGCTCCGCTGCCGCTGCCTCGGGGCGGCCTTCGCCGCGACGGCCACCGCGCTCGCCACGCTCAGCACGTTCACCGCGTTCCGAGCGCTCGCCGCGCTCACCACGTTCGCCGCGCTGGCCCTCGGCCTTCTGGCCGTTGCCACCACCGCGGCGTTCGCTGCCGCGCTCGCCGCGACGGCCACCGCGTTCGCCGCGGCCGCCTTCTCGCTTGCCCTGGCCTTCCTTGGCCGGGCGCTCGCCGGCTTCAGCCGGCTTGGCTTCGGCGGCGCTGCTGGCCACTGCGGGCTCGGCGCTCTCGCCGCCGAAGATCTTCTTGATCCAGCCGAAGAAGCCGCCACCGGCCGGCGCAGGCGCAGCGGCCGGGGCCACAGGCGCTGCCACGGCCACCGGCTCGGGCTTGGGCGGAGCGATGGGTGCCGGCTGCTCGGGCAGGATGCCCTTGATCACCGGTTCCTGCTTGTTGGTCTTGCCGGCGTCGCGACGGCGGGTGATGCCCACCTCGTCGTCCGGCTCCTCGATCATCGTGTAGCTGGCCTGCAGGTTCTCCAGGCGCGGGTCGTCGTGGCGCAGGCGTTCCAGCTTGTAGTTCGGCGTCTCGAGGTGCTTGTTGGGCACCAGCAGCACGGTGACGCGCTGCTTGAGTTCGATCTTGGTGATCTCGGTGCGCTTCTCGTTGAGCAGGAAGGAAGTCACTTCCACCGGCACCTGCACATGCACGGCGGCGGTGTTGTCCTTCATGGACTCTTCCTGGACCATGCGCAGGATCTGCAGTGCCGAGCTTTCGGTGTCGCGGATGTGGCCGGTGCCGTTGCAGCGCGGGCAGGTGATGTGGCTGCCTTCGGACAGGGCCGGGCGCAGGCGCTGGCGGCTCAGTTCCAGCAGGCCGAACTTGCTGATCGAGCTGAACTGCACGCGGGCGCGGTCCTGGCGCAGCGCGTCGCGCAGGCGCTGTTCGACCTCGCGGCGGTTCTTCGACTCTTCCATGTCGATGAAGTCGACAACGATCAGGCCGCCCAGGTCGCGCAGGCGCATCTGGCGCGCGATCTCGTCGGCGGCTTCCAGATTGGTGCGTGTCGCGGTCTCCTCGATGTCGCCGCCGCGCGTGGCGCGCGCCGAGTTGACGTCCACCGAGACCAGGGCCTCGGTGTGGTCGATCACGATGGCGCCGCCGGAGGGCAGGTTGACCGTGCGGCTGAAGGCCGTCTCGATCTGGTGCTCGATCTGGAAGCGACTGAACAGCGGCGCGTCGTCGCGGTAGCGCTTCACGCGATGGCCCTGGTCGGGCATCACGTGGTTCATGAACTGGTGCGCCTGCTCGAACAGGTCGTCGGTGTCGATCAGGATCTCGCCGATGTCCGAGGTGAAGTAGTCGCGGATCGCGCGGATCACCAGGCTGGACTCCTGGTAGATCAGGAAGGCGCCCTTGCCGCCTTTGGCCGCCTCGTCGATGGCGGACCAGAGCTTGAGCATGTAGTTCAGGTCCCACTGCAGCTCGGCCGCGCTGCGGCCGATGCCGGCAGTGCGCGCGATCAGGCTCATGCCCTTGGGGTACTCGAGCTGGTCGAGGTTCTCCTTGAGTTCCTCGCGCTCTTCGCCCTCGATGCGGCGCGAGACGCCGCCACCGCGCGGGTTGTTGGGCATCAGCACCAGATAGCGTCCGGCCAGCGAGACGAAGGTGGTCAGCGCCGCACCCTTGTTGCCGCGCTCTTCCTTCTCCACCTGGACCAGCAGCTCCTGGCCTTCTTTGATCGCGTCCTGGATCTTCGCGTTGCGCACGTCGGTGCCATCGCGGAAGTACTGACGGGCGATTTCCTTGAAGGGCAGGAAGCCGTGGCGGTCTTCGCCGTAGTCGACGAAGCAGGCTTCGAGCGAAGGCTCGACCCGCGTCACCACGGCTTTGTAGATATTGCCCTTGCGCTGTTCCCGGCCTTCGATCTCGGTCTCGAAGTCGAGCAGCTTCTGGCCATCGACGATCGCGAGGCGCCGCTCTTCCGGCTGCGTCGCATTGATCAGCATGCGTTTCATGTCGTCACTCCTCGCGCACCTAGGGTCGATCTCTCGACCGCAAGGCGCGCAGCATCACTCCGCCGACGCGGAATGCCAGGCATCCCGCGGGGCGACTCATCGATGCACGTGCTGACGTGGAGGAACCGAGGAAGGAATCGCCCTGGACTTGTCGGGATCGTGTCGATCAGCCGACAAGCGTTGGCGCATGCGTCATGACAGCAATTGGCGGAGCTGCGTCCCCGTCTCCTGAACGCGCGGCATCCCAGTGCGGCGCGGCCCGGCCACGGCCAAAGCTGCCAGCCTCGCCGGCCATCATGGGCCGGGGCTGCACGCGCGAGCGGTGGGGGGTGGAGGAGGTCGGGGAGTTCATCCGCGAAGGCTGCTTGGCGCTGGTCCGAGGTCGGGGGGAACCGCTTGAAGTCGCGCTCCGCCACGGCCTCGAGCCGTGTAAACCTTATTGTCTTGCCAGCACGGCCCGCATCGCACTTCGATGGTGGGGCCGGCTCGGCGGGTTCTTTCTACGATCGCACTGCCACGCCAGTCACGAAACCGCCCTGTCACTTGGGGACAGGGCCCGCCTCGCAGTCTGGCGCGTTGCATCACCGCTTGTCAGGCATGACCACAGGCCATGCCTGCCACCCTGGCGCCGCCTGACTCTCGATCCGCCCAGCTAAAATTAGGCAAATCAAATACTTACGGCGCAAAAGTGGTTCAAAAGATTATAAGGGCTAAAGCCAGCGCCAAGTCCGCCCAGAAGGGTGAGCATCCGCCAACGCGTCGGCTGTCACCGACAGTCGCGACGCCGGCCGCAAAGAAGAGCAGCCCTGCGGCCACCGTGCCTGCCGTTCGCCTGGTCGAGGTCGACGAAGGCAGTGCGGGCCAGCGCCTGGACAACTTCCTGCTGCGCGAGCTCAAGGGCGTGCCCAAGACCCATGTCTACCGGGTGATCCGCGCCGGCGAGGTGCGGGTCAACAAGGGCCGGGCCCAGGCCGACACCCGGCTGGAGCTGGGCGACATCGTGCGCATACCGCCCGTGCGCCTGCCCGAAAAGCCCGCCGCCGAAACGGCTTTCGTGCCAGCCAAGGAGTTCCCGGTCGTCTTCGAGGACGAGCACCTGATCGTCGTTGACAAGCCGGCCGGCGTGGCGGTGCACGGCGGCTCGGGCGTGAGCTTCGGCGTGATCGAGCAGTTGCGCCAGGCCCGGCCCGGCGCCAAGTTCCTGGAGCTGGTGCATCGGCTGGACAAGGAGACCTCCGGGCTGCTGCTGATCGCCAAGAAGCGCAGCGCACTGACCGCCTTGCAGGACCAGTTCCGCGGCCGCGAGACCGGCAAGACCTATGCGGCGCTGGTCATCGGCGACTGGGCCGAGAGCAAGAAGGTGATCGACGTGGCGCTGCACAAGTTCGTCGGCGCCGATGGCGAGCGCCGCGTGCGCGCGGTGACCAGCTCGCACGACACGGCCGCAGAGCAGGCCAAGCGTTCGATCAGCATCGTGAAGGTGATCCAGCGCCTGCCCGGCTACACGCTGCTGGACGTGACCATCAAGACCGGTCGCACCCACCAGATCCGCGTGCACCTGGCGCATGAGGGGCACCCGATCGTCGGCGACCCCAAGTACGGCGACTTCGAGGCCAACCGCGCCTTGGCGCGCGGGCCGCTGCGCTTCGAGCGCATGTTTCTGCATGCGCGGCGGCTGCGCTTTGTCCACCCGGCCAGTGGGCAGGAAATCGAGCTCGCCGCACCCCTTCCGCCCGAATGTGAGAAGCTGCTGAGCCAGCTGAAGAGCGCCTGAGACCAACGATGAATTCCCGTCCCCGCCAGTTCGATCTGATCGTTTTCGATTGGGATGGCACCTTGTTCGACTCCACCGCGCTGATCACGCGCTGCATCCAGGCCGCGGCCGTCGATCTCGGTCTGCCGCGGCCCAGCGACGAACAGGCCAGCTATGTGATCGGCCTGGGCCTTCACGAAGCGCTGGCTCACGCGGTGCCGGGCCTGCCGCGCGAGCGCTATGGCGAGCTGGGCCTGCGCTACCGGCACCACTACTTTGCCGCCCAGCACGAGGTGACGCTGTTCAAGGGCGTGCTGGACATGCTGGCGGCGCTGAAGGATCGGCATCACTGGTTGGCGATCGCCACGGGCAAGAGCCGCCGCGGCCTGGACGAGGCGCTGAAGACTGTGGACCTGCGCCATGTCTTCGACGGCAGCCGCACCGCCGACGAAACCGCCGGCAAGCCCGATCCGCGCATGCTCGAGGAGCTGATGCGCGAGTTCGGTGCCGAGCCCGAGCGCACGCTGATGATCGGCGACACCGTGCACGACCTGCAACTGGCCATCAACGCCGGCACGGCCAGCGTCGGCGTGGCCTACGGCGCGCACGATCACGAGAGCTTCGATGCCTACCAGCCGCTGCACATCGCCCATGACGTGCCCGATCTGCAAGGCTGGCTGCTGCGCCATGCCTGAGCTGGACCGCGCATGAGCGACACCGACAAGAGCGAGCAGGCCCAGGCGCTGTGCGCCTCCGCCGAACTGGAGGAGCGCGGCCGCGCCTTCGTCTTCGATGTGATGCAGTTCCGCCAGCCAGCGCGCGCTTTTGCGCTGCGCTACGACGGCGAGGTCCACGCCTACCTGAACCGCTGCGCGCATGTGCCGGTCGAGATGGACTGGCAGGAAGGCGAGTTCCTCGACCGCGACAAGCGCTACATCATGTGTTCCATCCATGGCGCGGTCTATGAGCCCACGACCGGCCACTGCGTGATGGGCCAGTGTGGCCGGCGCGGCCTGACCAAGATCCGCGTCAGCGAGAGCGGCGGGCAGGTCTATTGGTATCCTTCGCGCGACACCCGGCCCGCCTTCGAGGATTGAGCGATGCCCGCCATCGATCTGCATCCGACCGAACTGCGCGGTGCGTGCCCAAGCTTCCCAGAGCCCTTGCCTTCCTGACATGACGCCCAACGACGATCTGCCGCCTGCAATTCCTGATCCGCAGGTCGACACACCCAAGCCTGCGGGAGCCACCGCGGCCGCGCCTGCGGCGGGTGCCGCCCACGAGGCGCTGCTTGCCCAGTTCGCGCGCGACTATCTGGCTGACCGCCGCAGCGAGCGTCGCTGGCGCGTGTTCTTCCGCCTCGCCTGGCTGGTGCTGGTCGCGGCGCTGTTGTGGTTCCTCTTCGTCGGGCAGCATCCGGGCAAGCCGCCGCTGACCCCGCATACCGCATTGATCGAGGTGCGCGGCGAGATTGCCGTCGACAGCGAAGCCAGTGCCGAGCTGCTGCTGTCCGCCTTGAAGAGCGCCTTCGAGGACGAGGGTGCGCAGGCGGTGGTGCTGCGCATGAATTCGCCCGGCGGCAGTCCGGTGCAGGCTGGGATCGTCCATGACGAGATCAAGCGTCTCAAGGCCAAGCATGGCAAGAAGGTCTATGCGGTGGTCGAGGAGGTCTGTGCCTCTGGTGCCTACTACATCGCCGCGGCTGCCGACGAGATCTTTGTCGACAAGGCTTCCGTCGTGGGCTCGATCGGCGTGCTGATGGACGGCTTTGGCTTCAATGGCCTGATGGGCAAGCTCGGCGTGGAGCGGCGGCTGATCGCAGCGGGTAACAACAAGGGCATGCTCGACCCGTTCTCGCCAGAGGATCCGCAGCAGCGCGCCTATGCCCAGGCCATGCTGGACCAGATTCACCAGCAGTTCATCCGCGTCGTCCGTGAAGGGCGCGGGACGCGGCTGAAGGAGACACCGGAGACCTTCTCGGGGCTGTTCTGGAACGGCGAGGAGGCGGTTCGCCTGGGCTTGGCCGATGGTCTGGGTACGCTGGACTTCGTTGCGCGCGAGTTGGTGAAGGCCGAGGAAGTCATCGACTACACGCCGCACCCCAATATTGCCGACCGCCTGGCCAAGCGCTTCGGCGTCGGGGTGGGCGAGGCGATGGTCAAGACGATGCGTTCGGCTGGCGCGATCCGCTGAGCGCGGCCGCATCGCCGGCCGGCGCCGGCGCGATGCGCAGTTGGGTGAGTGCGCGCTGCAGGCTCGAGGCGCTGGGCTTGTCGACAAAGACACACTGCTTGCCGTGGCGCTTGCAGTGGTCCTTCACCCGCCAATAGGCATCGTGGCTGATGCAGCCGGTCTGGCAGATCACCAGATCGGCGGCGGCCAGACTGGCATCCAGCCGTGTTTGCGCGTCTTCCTCGCCGCCATCGTGGTGCAGGAAGCGACCGCCGGTACGCTCGATCAGCTGGCGGTAGATCGGCACCACCGAAGGTCGCCCACCGACGCAGAGCACCGCGCGTTCGTCCAGCGCGGGCAGCGGGCGGTCGGTCTCTGGCTGGCTGGCCTCGGTGGCCACCATGGCCAGCGCGCTTGCATGTGCAGCTTCGGCCTCATCGGCGCGGCGACGCTCTCGCGCCGCCTGCTCGCGCGCCTCTGCCAGGCCTAGCCCGAGCTGTTCCAGGCGATGCTGCAGCAGCTGCAGCTGCTCGGCCTGCGCCTGCCGTCGCCGCAGGCCGGGTTCGGCGGCATGCAGCCGTGCCAGTTCATCGCGAAGCGCCGCCAGCTCGGTGTCGCGAGCCAGCAGCTCGCCGCGCAGGCGCAGCAGTTCGTTCTGTTGTTGCTCGATCTGGCGCGCGCGCTCGGCCAGAAGCTGGGTCGAGCGGGATTGTGCGCGTGCAAGTTCGCGGCCCAGCACGGCGTTTTCTTCGCGCAAGGCGTCCAGGCGCTGCAGATCGGCACGGTTCGAGACGCCGACCTGGTGCTGCAGCATGTGAATGTCGCGCAGTACCCGCTCCTGCAGGGCGCCGTCGCAGCGCGCATGGCACAGGGTGGCCCAAAGGGCGCCAGCGACGTCTCCACTGTCTTGAGTTGCCCCTTGCCACCATCTGCACAAGGCCTCGCTGTCTTTGCAGGCTGATGCCTGCCGCACCGCGAGGGCGTAGCGGGACTCGAGTTCCCGCTGCAGCAGTTCCGCCACCGCTGTGCGTTGACTGCATTCCTGGATCGCGCCGCAGTGCAGCTCGTAGTCGGAGCCGAGTGGATCGCTGCCCAAGGTCTTGCCAAGTCGGCGGCGCAGCACTGGCATGGGCAGGCAGACGCCGATCACGGGGCACAGGGCTTGCGGAGGCAGCTCCCAGAGCCGGCGGCGGCGCGAGCCGCGCGGGCGGGTGGCTGGGGAGGACGCCGGCTCGGGCACAGGCCTTGCCTTCAAAGGGCCGAACACGCTCGGTGTGCTGCTTTGCTTCTCACCGTTCAATTCGCACATCTCAGAGCTCCACGATTGAATGCTTGCAAGCTGCGCTGGGGCAGGCGTGGCACGGGCTGGCGGAACAGGCTGGCAGGTGCTGGGCGGAATGGGGACGCGATGCGGGTCGCTTCGGGCTACTTGGTCAGGATGAGCTTGCCCAAGGCGGTCAGGCGCAGCCGATAGATCTGGCCCCCATGCTCGATCTCTACCTCACGCTCGCTGCCGAGCAAGGCAGTGCTGTGCAGTCGAGTCGGTGGGCGCGCTGGCGCTGGTTGGGCGCTGTCTTGCGCGAGGCGGGCTGTGGACAGTGGCTGGTCTGTCGGGCTGCGGGTTCTCATGTGTAGATATTAAATGCGAACCATTCGCAATTGCAAGCCTTGTCGAGCTTGTTGGGCTTGGCATGTCTGTCGGCGAAGCGCAGGGGCACGCTCCCATGCAGACGAACTCGCGCGCACAATCAGGTGCGAAGCAAGTTCCCAAGGAGAACCGCAATGAAGGGCGACGCCAAGGTCATCGAGTTTTTGAACGCCCAGCTCAAGAACGAGCTGACCGCCATCAATCAGTACTTTCTGCACGCCCGCATGCTGAAAAACTGGGGTTTCGAGCGTCTTGCCAAGCATGAGTACGAGGAGTCCATCGAGGAGATGAAGCACGCCGACCGGTTGATCGAACGTGTGCTGATGCTCGAAGGTCTGCCGAATCTGCAGGACCTGGGCAAGCTCTACATCGGCGAGAGTGCCGTCGAGGTGCTGCACTGCGATCTGAAACTCGAGATGGCCGCGCACGGTGTGCTCAAGGATGGCATCGCCCATTGCGAAAGCGTGCGTGACTATGTCTCGCGCGACATCCTGCAGGACATCCTCGAGGACACCGAGGAGCACATCGACCACCTGGAGACGCAGATCGGTCTGCTCGCCCAGCTCGGCGAGCAGAACTGGCTGCAGTCGCAGATGGGTGAGGGCAAGGCAAGCTGACGGCGGGCCGGTGCGAGGTGGTAGACGTCCCCTTGCACTCTCAGGGCTTGCATAGGATCTTATTGAGAAGTGTTCGCATTTGCGATAAAGTGCCTCGGGTCGGCAGCCTGCCGGCTCCGATTGCACTCCGATGATCGTCTGCCTCTGCCATCGAGTCTCCGACCGCGACATCCGCCACGCCGTGGAATCCGGCCTGCGCAACTTCGAATTGCTGCAGGACGAGACGCGCGTCGCCTCGGCCTGTGGTTGCTGCCATGACTGCGCACGCGAGGTTTTCGATGCGGCGCTCACGAAAGGGAGCTGCCCTGGCCTGTGCCATAGCGAGCGGGCCCAGGTGACGTTGCCGGCCAAGGCTGTCGTCTGACGCCAGCCCGCAGCGCTGGGCGATCTGCGAAGGCCGTCCGCGCGCCTGCTCTTGGTGTGTGCTTTCGTGCGGCACGACAATCGGCCCGCTGCAGCGGCGCTGTCGTCGCTGAGTCAGCCGTACAGGAGTCCGCAGCACCATGACCACGCATCCCTTCGACTGGGGCCAGAGCTACCCGAGCGTTCGCTCGCCGGTCTTTGCGCGCAACATCGTGTCCACCTCGCACCCGCTGGCTGCACAGGCGGGTTTGCGCATGCTGGCGCAGGGCGGCAATGCGGTGGATGCAGCCATCGCGACTGCGGCGGCGATGACCCTGGTCGAGCCTTGCAGCAACGGCCTGGGCTCGGATGCCTTCGCCATTCTCTGGGACGGCAAGCAGCTGCATGGCCTCAACGCTTCCGGCCATGCGCCCCAGGCCTGGACGCCCGACTTCTTCCGCCGCAAGTACGGCGCTGACGCGAAGAACCTGCCCAAGCGCGGCTGGGACGCGGTGACGGTGCCCGGCGCCGTGGCCGGCTGGGTAGCGCTGAGCGAACGCTTCGGCAAGCTGCCTTTCGCAGACCTGCTCGCGCCGGCGATCGAGATCGCCGAACGCGGCTATGCGGTGCCGGTGATCGTGCAGAGCAAGTGGGCGATGGCCGCGGCGTTGCAGGACCTGACCTCGCAGCCGGGTTTCGCCCAGGCCTTTCTGCCGCACGGCCGGGCGCCGCAGGTGGGTGAGCTGTTCCGTTTCCCCGACGCCGCGCGGACCCTGCGCCTGGTCGCGCAGACCAAGGGGCAGGCCTTCTACCAGGGTGAGATCGCGGCGGCCGTCGAGGCCTTTGCCAAGCAGACCGGTGGCGCGATGACGGCGGCTGACTTCGCTGCCTACCGCCCGCAGTGGGTGGCTCCGATCGCGATGGACTATGCCGGCCACACCTTGCACGAGATCCCGCCCAATGGGCAGGGCATCGCCGCGCTGATGGCGCTGGGCATCCTGAAGAACTTCGACCTTGGCTCGCTGCCGGTGGACAGCACGGCCTCGCAGCATCTGCAGATCGAAGCGATGAAGCTGGCCTTTGCCGACGTCTATCGCTATGTGGCCGATCCCGAGCACATGACGCTGACGCCGGCGCAGATGCTCGATCCTGGCTACCTGGCCGAACGCGCCAAGCTGATCGACATGAAGCGCGCGCAGGATTTCCAGGCCGGCAACCCGGTGCGCGGCGGCACCATCTACCTGACCGCGGCCGACGAGAGCGGCATGATGGTCAGCTTCATTCAGAGCAACTACATGGGCTTCGGCTCCGGCGTCGTGGTGCCTGGCTACGGCCTGTCGCTGCAGAACCGCGGCCATGGCTTCACGCTGGCCGAGGGCCATGCCAACCTGGTGGCACCGCGCAAGCGCCCCTTCCACACCATCATCCCGGCCTTCCTGACCAAGGACGGTCAGCCGGTGATGAGCTACGGCGTGATGGGCGGCAATATGCAGCCGCAGGGCCATATGCAGACCCTGGTGCGCATGCTGGACTACCGCCAGCATCCGCAGACCGCCTGCGATGCGCCGCGCTGGCGATTCAATGAGGGCCTGTCGATCAATGTCGAAGCCTCGATGAGGCCGGACACCATCGAAGGGCTGCGCGCGCTAGGCCACCAGATCGGCGACATCCACGACAGCTATCAGGACTTCGGTGCCGGTCAGTTCATCTGGCGCCTCGGCGATCCGGCGGTGGAGGGCTACGTGGCCGCCAGCGACCCGCGCCGCGACGGTGCCGCCGTGGGCTATTGAGAAGGCCGTTCAGACCTGACCCTGTCAGTTCTGACACTGACGCCCGAGCTTGGCCCCGGCTAGTCTCGCCAGTATGAGACTGGTCCATGCGCTGTCATTGGGCTGGCGCACCGAACTGATATTCGCGCGTTTCGATGGCAGCGTGATCGAGCGCAAGGATTGCGTCGTCGTGCGTACGCCGGCCAACCCGCTGCACTACTGGGGCAACTGCCTGCTGCTACCCAGGCCGCCACGCGACCATGAGCTGCCCTACTGGCTGGCGCGCTTCGAGGACGAGGTGGCCAGCCACTCGGGTGAAACCCGTCATGTGGCCATCGGTTTCGATGCGCAGACCCCGCCGGAGCCGCTGCTGAGCTGGCGAGCCGCCGGCTTCGAGATTACGCCGACGGCGACCCTGTCGCTGCGCACGACCGACTTGCGCATGCCGGTGCAGCCGCTGGCCGCCCAGTTCCAGTTCGAGCGCCTGAATCTCGCCGACCTCGCGGTGCAGCAGCAGATCGTTGAACTGCACTGCGCCAGCGATGCTGGCGGCCATGATCCGGTGCTCTACCGCCGCCACCGGCAGCTGCAGATGCAGCGCTATGCGGCGATGCAGCTGGCCGGGCTGGGCCATTGGTATGCCATCCGCCACGGCGATGCGCTCGTAGCCGATTGCGGCTTGTTTCGCGAGGAGCGCCTGGGGCGCTTCCAGCATGTCGGCACGCACCCGCTGTGGCGTCGCCGCGGGCTGGGTCGCGGCCTCGTCGAGCGAGTCACCCAGCAGGGGTTTCTGCAGATGGGGCTGGAGCAGATCGTGCTGCGCGCCGATCCGGCGGAGGCTGCGATCGGCATCTACGAAGCGCTGGGCTACCGCCGCCAGGGCTATGTCTGGAGTGCCTTGCGCCAGGCGGCGATGCCGGGCCAAGGCGGTGGCTTGGCTTGTCGCACTGCGGACGAAACGTTAGGATGAGCTCCCCTCCAAGGACTTGAGCAATGACCAAGCTTCTCGATCGCACCAGACGCACCGCAAGCCGCGGCGCGCCGGCGCGCGTGCGCGGTCTTGCCCGTCCTGGCGTGTCGGTCTGACGCGCCGCTCCCCGCGGATCCAGAGTCCGCCCCCGCCTTGATGCTGTTCAGACCTGGCCCCACGAGGGCGAGGTGCTGACCTGTTGGAGTGTTCTGTCATGCCCAAGCGGCAATCTTTCCCGATCTGGCTGAGCCAGCTCGGCCAGGCCTTGCGCCTGCCTCCCGGCGACCTGTTGCGCGACGCCGTCTACCGACGCCTGTGGAGCTCCATCCTGATCAGCTCGCTGGGTGGTCAGATCACCATGCTGGCGCTGCCCCTGACCGCGGCGGTGCTGCTCGATGCCTCGCCCACACAGATGGGCCTGCTCACCGCGATGGAGATCCTCCCTTTCGTACTGTTCTCGCTGCCCTCCGGCGTCTGGCTGGACCGCGTGCGCAAGCTGCCGGTCTATGTCTGGGGCGAAACGCTGCTGGCGCTGGTCGTGGGTACAGTGCCGGTGGCCGCGCTGATGGGATGGTTGTCGATGACCTGGCTCTATGTGGTCGGCTTCGTGCTCGGCACGGTCTACACCACGGCCGGCAGCGCCGCGCAGATCGTGCTGACGCAGGTGGTGCCGCGCGAGCGCCTGGTCGAGGCGCATGCGAAGAATGCGCTCGCCTCCTCGGGCGCGGAGGTGGCGGGGCCAGGTCTGGCCGGCGCGTTGATCAAGATGCTCGGCGCGCCGCTGGCCCTGGCGGTCGATGCGGCGCTGGTGCTGGTTTCGGCGCTGATCCTGCGTGGCATCAAGGTCAATGAGACGCCCCCCAGCAAGGAGGGTGCACACTTCTGGCGCGACCTCAAAGCCGGGCTGCAGTTCGTCAGGGAGCAGCGCCTGCTCGTCGCGCTGGCGCTGGCGGTGGGCAGCTGGCAGCTCTGCCACAACGCTGCCATCGTGGTGCAGATCCTCTTCGCCACGCGCACGCTGGAGCTCAGCGGCCAGACCGTGGGCCTGTGCTACATCGCGCTGGGCGCCGGCACGGTGCTGGCCAGCGTGCTGGGCCATCGCATCAGCCGTCGCATCGGTCCCGGGCCCTGTCTGGTGCTGGGCTTCGCGGCCAGCGCACAGGGCTGGTTGTTGCTGGCCTTTGCACCGCAGGGCGCCTGGGGTGTGGCGGCGTTCTGCTACATGCTGTTCAGCTTCGGCGTCGGTGCGGTGCTCATCTTCATCAACTTCCTCTCGCTGCGCCAGGCGGTGACGCCGGGTCCGCTGCTGGGGCGCATGACCAGCACGATGCGCTGGCTGATCCTGCTGCCGGCCGGTCCGGGCGCGCTGATCGGCGGCTGGATCGGCGAGCACCTCGGCCTGCGCTGGGCGCTGGGCTTCGCCGGCTGTGCCGCCGCGCTCTTGAGCGTGCTGGCCTGGCGTGCAGCGACGATACGCACGGTGCGCTCGCTGCCCAGCAGCGAGGATCTCGAGTTGCGCCACGAGCCCTCGCTGCCTGAGCCCACGCTGGCCAAGTGAAACCCTGACGAAGCGACGACCATGAGCACTCCCGACCCCGTCCTGATCCAGGTGCCCGAGCGCATAGCGACCGAGCGCCTGCTGCTGCTCGCGCCGCGTGCCGGCTTGGGCCAGGCGCTCAACGCGGCGATCTGCGAGTCCATCGAAGACCTGCGCCCCTGGATGCCCTGGGCCCAGGTCGAGCCCACCGTCGAAGAGAGCGAGGCCGTGGTGCGCCGCCAGCTCGCGCGCTTCATCGCCCGCGAGGATCTGGCTTTCCAGATCTACCGCCGCAACAGCGACGGTAGCGCCGGCCAGCTGCTCGGCGGCACCGGTCTGCATCGCTTCGACTGGACGGTTCGCCGCTTCGAGATCGGCTACTGGATTCGCAGCGGCGCGCAGGGGCAGGGTTATGTCAGCGAGGCGGTGCGTGCGCTGGCGGCGATGGCCTTCACCGCACTGCGGGCCAGACGCGTCGAGATCCGCATGGATAGCGCCAATCGGCGCAGCCGCGCCGTGGCCGAGCGCTGCGGCTTCGAGCTCGAGGGCGTGCTGCGCCGCGATGCCTTGAATCCGCTGGGCCAGCCGCGCGACACCTGCGTCTATTCGCGCATCGCCGAGGCGGACTGAAGCTCAGCGGCCGCCCGGTGCGAAACGGTCGACCGCGTCGCTGATGATGCCGTCCACGCCATTGCCGATCAGCCACTGCGCGACAGACTCGTCGTTGACGGTATAGACCAGGGCCTTGAGCCCGGCGCCGTGCAGGCGTTCGACCAGCGTGCGGTCCATCAGCGCGTAGTTCGTGATCACCGCCCGGCATTGCAGCTGCGTGGCCACCTCGAACCAGTCGCTCCACAAGGTGTCCAGCAGCAGGCCGCGCGGCAGCTCGGGCGCGCTGTCGCGTGCGCCGGCCAGCGCCTCGGGCCTGAAGGACGAGAGCAAGGGCACCATGCCGCTGCCGGCCCACAGCCGCCGCACCTCGCGGCCGACGACGCGGCCGGTCTCGGCCTCGCTGCCCGGTGTGGGCTTGATCTCGATGTTCAGCGCGAAGCGGTTGCGCAGGCAGTAGTGCGCGATCGCGTCTAGGCTGGGGATGGGCTCGCCGGCAAACGCGCGGCTGTGCCAGCCGCCAGCGTCGATGCGCGAGAGCTGCTCCCAGGGCCGCTCGCCGGCCACGCCGCGCTCGGGCGTGGTGCGCTCGAGCGTGGCGTCGTGCAACAGAAAGGGCACGCCGTCGGCGCTGAGCTTGACGTCACACTCGAAGGCGCGCCAGCCCTGCCGCGCGCCTTCGCGAAAGGCGGCCAGCGTGTTCTCCGGTGCCAGCTTGCCGGCGCCACGGTGCGCGATCCAGAAGGGCAGGGGCCAGGTGGTGTTCGTCATGGCCGGATCATTCCACACGCTGCTGGGTCTGCGCGTCGAACCAGTGCAGCTGTTGTGCACTGACTGCCAGGCGCAGCGTATCGCCGGCCCTGGGCGGTGTCAGCGTGCCGTCGATACGCAGCGTGAAGGGCTCGCTGCCCAGCCGGCCGTGGACCAGACGCTCGGCACCGAGCATCTCGATCATCTCGACGTGCAGCGGCCAGCCGTCAGCAGCGTCGAAGTGGTCGAGGTGTTCGGGCCGCAGCCCGAGGATCAGCGCGCCATCGCGCGGCGCGTCCGAGGGCAGCGGCAGCGAGATGCCGCCGGTCGCGAAGACGCCGCCGCGTGCCTGGCCCTTCAGCAGGTTCATCGGTGGTGAACCGATGAAGCCGGCGACGAAGGTGGTCGCCGGCCGGCCATAGACCTCCTCGGGCGTGCCGATCTGCTCCATGCGGCCGGCGTTCATCACGATCATGCGCTGGGCCAGCGTCATGGCCTCCACCTGGTCGTGGGTCACGAACAGCGAGGTCACGCCCAGCTCGCCATGCAGCTTCTGGATCTCCAGGCGCGTCTGGGCACGCAGCTTGGCATCCAGATTGGACAGCGGCTCGTCGAAGAGGAAGACCTGCGGGTTGCGCACGATGGCGCGGCCCATCGCCACGCGCTGGCGCTGCCCGCCAGAGAGCTGGCGCGGCTTGCGATCCAGCAGTGTCGAGAGCTCGAGGATCTTGGCTGCCTTGTCGACGCGAGCCTTGATCTCCGCCATCGGCACCTTCTTGATCTTCAGTCCGTAAGCCATGTTCTCGAACACGCTCATGTGCGGGTAGAGCGCGTAGTTCTGGAACACCATCGCGATGTCGCGATCAGCCGGCTCCACGTTGTTGACCACGCGGGGGCCGATGGCGATCTCGCCGCCGCTGATCTCCTCCAGCCCGGCGACCATGCGCAGCAGCGTGCTCTTGCCGCAGCCGGAGGGGCCGACGATGACGATGAACTCGCCGTCGGCGATCTCGGCATCGACGCCGTGGATCACCTGGTTGGCCTTGGGGCCGTGGCCGTAGCGCTTGACGACCTTGCGCAGGGAAATGCTTGCCATGTTCTCGCGGTGTATTCCGGTTAGCGGTGTTGCCTGGCTGCGCCTCGCTGCGCGTGGCTCGATTCCGAGCGGGCGACGTCCGGTGATCCGGCTCCGCCGGTCGCTCGGGCGTGCCCCCTTGAGGGGGCGGCCGCAGGCCGTAGGGGTTGGTTCATTTCTCGGTGTCCACCAGGCCTTTGACGAACCACTTCTGCATCAGCATCACCACCAGGGCGGGCGGGATCATGGCCAGCAGCGCGGTGGCCATGACCACGTTCCATTCCGTGTAGGACTCGCCGGCGACCAGGCGCTTGATGCCCATCACCACCGGGTACATCGATTCCTCGGTGGTCACCAGCAGCGGCCACAGGTACTGGTTCCAGCCATAGATGAACTGGATCACGAAGAGGGCTGCGATGCTGGTGCTCGACAGCGGCAGCAGCACGTCCTTGAAGAAGCGCATCGGCCCGGCACCGTCCATGCGGGCGGCCTCGACCAACTCGTCCGGCACGGTCATGAAGAACTGGCGGAACAGGAAGGTGGCAGTCGCCGATGCGATCAGCGGCACGGTCAGACCGGCGTAGCTGTTGAGCATGCCGAGGTCGGCGACGACCTTGTAGGTCGGCCCGATGCGCACCTCCACCGGCAACATCAGCGTGACGAAGATCGCCCAGAAGAAGAACTGCTTGAACGGAAAGCGGAAGTACACGATGGCGAAGGCCGAGAGCAGCGAGATCGCGATCTTGCCCAGCGAGATCACCAGCGCGCTGATCAGGCTGATCTTCAGCATCGGCAGTGCGGGAGGGATCTTGCTGCCGGCGCTGGTCTCGCCGCCCATGAGGGCCAGCGTCCAGGTCTCGATCAGATGATCACCGGGAACCAGCGAAAGCGGCCGGCTCTGTGCGATCTGCTCGGCGCTCTGCGTCGAGGCCACGAAGGTCAGGTAAACCGGGAAGGCCACGATCAGCACGCCGATGATCAGCGTGAGATGCGCCAGCAGGGTGAGGGCGGGGCGACGTTCGACCATGTCAGTACTGCACCTTCTTTTCGACGAAGCGGAACTGCAGCACCGTCAGCGCGATCACCACCACCATCAGCACCACCGATTGCGCGGCCGAGCCGCCCAGGTCCAGGGCCTTGAAGCCGTCGTAGTAGACCTTGTAGACCAAGATGGCCGTGTCCTTGCCAGGCCCGCCGTGCGTGGTGGCATCGACGATGGCGAAGGTGTCGAAGAAGGCGTAGACGACATTGATCACCAGCAGGAAGAAGGTTGTCGGCGAGAGCAGCGGGAAGATGATGGTCCAGAAGCGCCGGCCCGGGCCGGCGCCGTCGATGGCCGCGGCCTCGATCAAGGACTTCGGGATCGACTGCAGTCCGGCCAGAAAGAACAGGAAGTTGTAGGAGATCTGCTTCCACACGGCGGCCACGACGATCAGCGTCAGCGCGTGCTCGCTCTTGAGCAGATGGTTCCAATCCAGACCCATGGCCTGCAGCGTGTAGGACACCACGCCGATCGACGGGGCGAACATGAACAGCCACAGCACGCCGGCCACGGCCGGTGCCACCGCGTAGGGCCAGATCAGCAGCGTTTTGTAGGCCATGGCGCCCCTGATCACCCGATCGGCCATCACGGCCAGCAGCAGGGCCAGCGAAAGGCCGCACACCGCCACCAGCAGCGAGAACAGTGCGGTGACCTTGAAGGAGGCCAGATAGCTGTCGTCAGCAAACAGCGCGCGGAAATTCTCCAGGCCCACCCATTCGACGGAAGTGCCGAAGGCATCCTGCTGTTGCAGCGACTGCAGCAGCGCCTGGCCTGCGGGCCAGAAAAAGAAGATCGTGATCACGGCCACCTGGGGTGCCAACAACAGCCAGGGCAGCCAGCGCGATCGGAACAGGACTCTTTTCTCCACAGACATCGACGGTCCTTCGAAAAAGATCAAACCCGCCGCCTGGCAGGGCCAGGGGCGGGCGGGTGCACGCGGCGCTCGACGCTGATGGCGCCGCTCGCGGCCAGCTTACTTGTTGGCCTTCTGGAAGCGCGCGAGTTGTTCGTTGCCACGCTTGACGGCAGCGTCGAGGCCTTCCTTGGCGCTCTTCTTGCCGGCCCAGACCTGCTCCATCTCTTCATCGATGATGGTGCGGATCTGCACGAAGTTGCCCAGGCGGATGCCGCGCGACTTGTCGGTGGTCTTGCGGATCATCTGCTCGACCGAGACGTCGGTGCCGGGATTGGCCTTGTAGAAACCGCTCTTCTCGGTCAGCTCGTATGAGGCCTTGGTCAGCGGCAGGTAGCCGGTGCGCTGGTGGCTCTTTGCAGCCTCCTCGGCTTTGGACAGGTGCGCGAAGAACTGGGCGACGCCCTTGTACTCCGGGGCCTTCTTGCCCGACATCACCCACAGGCTGGCGCCGCCGATCACCGTGTTCTGCGGCGCACCGGGCACGTCGTGGTAGTAGGGCAGCGTCGAGATGCCGAAGGCGAACTTGGCGTTTCTCTTGGTGTTGCCGTACAGCGCAGACGAGCCGGTGGTCATCGCGCACTCGCCCGACACATAGGTCGCGTCCGCCGCATTGCCGCGGCCCTTGTAGACGAACAGGCCCTGCTTGGCCATGTTCGCCAGGTTCTCGACGTGGCGCACATGCAGCGGCGTATTGAAGGCCAGGCGCGTGTCGGTGCCGCCGAAGCCGTTGGACTTGGTGGCGAACTCGACGTTGTGCCAGGCCGAGAAGCTCTCCAGCTGGGTCCAGCTCTGCCAGCTGGTGGTGAAGGGGCATTTGTGCCCGCTGGCCTTGAGCTTGGCGGCGACCAGGGCGACCTCCGACCAGGTCTTGGGCGGACTGTTGGGGTCCACGCCTGCGGCCTTGAGCGCGTCCTTGTTGTAGTGCAGCACCGTGGTGGAGCTGTTGAAGGGGAAGCTGAGCATCTGGCCATTGGGGGCGGTGTAGTAACCGGCCACGGCGGGCACGTAGGCCGCAGGATCGAACTTGACGCCGGCGCTCTTCATGACTTCGCCGACCGGCACGATGGCGCCCTTGCTGGCCATCATCGTGGCGGTACCGACTTCGAAGACCTGCAGGATGTGCGGTGCGTTGCCGGCGCGGAACGCGGCGATCGCGGCAGTCATGGACTCGTCGTAGCTGCCCTTGAAGGTCGGCACGATCTTGTAGTCCTTCTGGCTGGCATTGAAGTCCTTGGCCAGGTCGTTGACCCATTCGCCCAAGGCACCGCCCATGGAGTGCCACCACTGAATCTCGGTCTGGGCTGTCGCGTTGTTGCCCAAGCCCAGGGCCAGCATGGCGGCGGCCGCTGCGGCGCAGCGTTTCACGGTTGTCGTTTTCACGGGTACTGACTCCCTTTGTCTCTCGAAAAAATGGCCCGCAATTGTTTGCGAAAGCATGTGACACCAGTGTGGCGGCTACGGCAAGAGGAGCGTCCCGAGTCCGGCGCCGGGTCGGTGTGCGCAGGCTGACCGCTGCCGGATTTGCGCAAAGCCCCGCCATGGGGCGGTGATGTTGCGCTGCGGTAGGATTCAGCCCTGACGCTCAGCCGGGTGAACGCCCGTCGGCGCTGCCCGATGGCACGGTCCCGGTCACCCTTCGAGGCCAGCAGCTGTCGGGTCGGTCCGAGGCGCGTCAGGCACCTTGCCACCCACTCGCCGCCTTCGCCGCCTGTGCCCGACACAGGCCAATTCTCGGGAAGCTCCGTCCGGAGCGTCCTGCTGCCATGAATGCAAAGCATCCGCTGATGCCCGCTGTCCAGACCCCCGCCGCTGCTGCCGTGGCCGCACAAGCTCATGAGCCTGTGCGCCTGCGCGAGATCCCCTACAACTACACCTCCTTCTCCGATCGCGAGATCGTCATCCGCTTGCTGGGCAAGCGGGCCTGGGAGTTGCTGGACCAGCTGCGTCAGGAGCGCCAGACCGGCCGTTCGGCGCGCATGCTCTACGAGGTGCTGGGCGACATCTGGGTGGTGCAGCGCAATCCGTATCTGCAGGATGACCTGCTGGACAACCCCAAGCGCCGCCAGCTGCTGATCGAGGCGCTGCAGCACCGGCTGCACGAGGTCGAGCGGCGCCGCAACCCCGAGGCCGATGCGCAGCGCGACGCCTCGGTCGGCGAGCTGCTCAAGCTGGCCCATACCGCGGTGGAGCGCTTCGCGCACAGCTTCGAGACCACCGCCGAGCTGCGCCGCCGCGCCACCAAGCTGCTGGCGCGCCACACCGCGCGAGACAACATCAAATTCGACGGCATGGCCCGCGTGGCCCATGTCACCGACGCCACCGACTGGCGCGTCGAGTACCCCTTCGTCGTGCTGACCCCGGATAGCGAGGCCGAGATGGCCCAGCTGGTCAAGGACTGCATCGAGCTGGGCCTGACGGTGATCCCGCGCGGCGGCGGCACCGGCTACACCGGTGGCGCCGTGCCGCTGGTGTGGAACAGCGCGGTGATCAACACCGAGAAGCTCGAGGCACTGCGTGGCGTCGAGATGGTCGAGCTGCCCGGCGTCGGTCGCCCGGTGGCGACCATCTTCAGCGAAGCCGGCGTGGTGACGCAGCGTGTCGCCGACCTGGCCGAGCAGCATGGCTTCGTCTTCGCCGTCGATCCGACCTCTGCCGAGGCATCCTGCGTGGGCGGCAATGTCGCGATGAACGCCGGCGGCAAGAAGGCCGTGCTGTGGGGCACGGCGCTGGACAACCTGGCCTCGTGGAAGATGGTCACGCCCGAGGCCAAGTGGCTGGAGGTGGTGCGCCTGAATCACAACCTCGGCAAGATCCACGACGTCGAAGTGGCCAGCTTCGAGCTGCGCTACTTCGATGCCAGCGGCAAGAAGCTGGAGCGCACCGAGCGCCTGGATATTCCCGGCCGCGTGTTTCGCAAGGAAGGCCTGGGCAAGGACGTCACCGACAAGTTCCTCGCCGGCCTGCCTGGCATCCAGAAGGAAGGCTGTGACGGCCTGATCACCAGCTGCCGCTGGGTGGTGCACCGCATGCCCAAGCATGTGCGCACCGTCTGCCTGGAGTTCTTCGGCAACCCCAAGGAATGCGTGCCCTCGATCGTCGAGATCAAGAACTACATGTTCTCGCTGGCCAAGACCGAAGGCGGCGTGAATACCGAGGTCGATGCGCCGTCGCCGGTGCTGTTGGCGGGCCTGGAGCATCTGGACGACCGCTACCTGAAGGCGGTGGGCTACGCGACCAAGAGCAAGCGCGGCGGCCTGCCTAAGATGGTGCTGATCGGCGACATCGTCGGCGACGACGAGGACGCGGTGGCGCGTGCGACCTCCGAGGTGGTGCGTCTGGCCAATGGCCGCAGCGGCGAAGGCTTCGTCGCCGTCAGCGCCGATGCGCGCAAGAAGTTCTGGCTGGACCGCAAGCGCACGGCGGCCATCTCGCGCCACACCAACGCCTTCAAGGTCAACGAGGACGTGGTGATCCCGCTGGAGCGCATGGGCGAGTACACGCTGGGCATCGAACGCATCAATATCGAGCTGTCGCTGCGCAACAAGCTGGCCCTGGTCGATGCGCTGAGTGCCTTCTTCGCGGCCGGCAAGCTGCCGCTGGGCAAGGGCGACGATGCCGGCGAGATTCCCAGCGCCGAGCTGCTGGAAGACCGCGTGCAACAGGCACTGAGCCTGCTGGCCGAGGTCGGCGCGCAGTGGCGTCAGTGGATGACCGAGCTGGACCTGCCGCGCGCCAACGGCGAGCGCAGCTTCTTCGAGCAGCTGCAGGACTACACGCTGCGCGCCTCGTGGAAGACGCAGATCCTCAAGCCGCTGCAGGAGACCATCTTCAGCGGCGGCGCCTTCGCGCCCATCATTGCCGAGTGCAAGCGCATCCACAAGGACGTGCTGCGCGGCCGCACCTGGGTGGCGCTGCACATGCATGCCGGCGACGGCAATGTGCACACCAACATCCCGGTCAACTCAGACAACTACGAGATGCTGCAGACCGCCCACGAGGCGGTGGCGCGCATCATGGTGCTGGCCCGCTCGCTGGACGGCGTGATTTCGGGCGAGCATGGCATCGGCATCACCAAGCTGGAGTTCCTCTCCGACGAAGAGCTGGCGCCCTTTGCCGGCTACAAGGCGAAGATCGACCCCGAGGGTCGCTTCAACAAGGGCAAGCTGCTGCGGCCGCAGGGCGACACGCTGTTCGCCGACCTGACCAACGCCTACACGCCCAGCTTCGGGCTGATGGGGCACGAGTCGCTGATCATGCAGCAGAGCGACATCGGCGCCATCGCCGACAGCGTCAAGGACTGCCTGCGCTGCGGCAAGTGCAAGCCGGTCTGCGCCACGCATGTGCCGCGCGCCAATTTGCTCTATAGCCCGCGCAACAAGATCCTCGCCACCTCGCTGCTGGTCGAGGCCTTCCTCTACGAGGAGCAGACGCGCCGCGGCGTGTCGATCAAGCACTGGCAGGAGTTCGAGGATGTGGCCGACCACTGCACGGTCTGCCACAAGTGCGCCAGCCCCTGCCCGGTGAAGATCGACTTCGGCGACGTCACGATGAATATGCGCAACCTGCTGCGCAAGATGGGCCAGAAGAGCTTCCGCCCCGGCAATGCGGCGGCGATGTTCATGCTCAACGCGACCAACCCCGAGACCATCAAGCTGGCGCGCAGCGCGATGGTGGGGGTGGGCTTCAAGGCGCAGCGCATCGCGCACGACCTGCTCAAGGGCTTTGCGAAGAAGCAGACCGCCGCGCCGCGCGCGACGCTGGGCCCGGCGCCGATCAAGGAGCAGGTGATCCACTTCGTCAACAAGAAGCTGCCCGGCGGGCTGCCCAAGAAGACGGCGCGGGCGCTGCTGGACATCGAGGACAAGGACTACGTCCCCATCATCCGCAACCCCAAGGCGACCACGGCCGACACCGAGGCGGTGTTCTACTTCCCCGGCTGCGGCTCGGAGCGCCTGTTCTCGCAGGTGGGGCTGGCCACGCAGGCCATGCTCTGGCATGCCGGCGTGCAGACGGTGCTGCCGCCCGGGTATCTGTGCTGCGGCTATCCGCAGCGCGGCTCGGGCCAGTTCGACAAGGCCGAGAAGATGATCACCGACAACCGGGTGCTGTTCCACCGCGTGGCCAACACGCTGAACTACCTGGACATCAAGACGGTGGTGGTCTCCTGCGGCACCTGCTACGACCAGCTGCAGGGCTACAAGTTCGAGGACATCTTCCCCGGCTGCCGCATCGTGGACATCCACGAGTACCTGCTGGAGAAGGGCATCACGCTCGACAGCAGCCGAGCCTACCTCTATCACGACCCCTGCCACAGCCCGATGAAGCTGCAGGACCCGATGAAGACGGTGAAGGCGCTGGTCGGCCCCGAGGTGACGAAGAGCGAGCGCTGCTGCGGCGAGAGCGGCACGCTGGGCGTGACACGCCCCGACATCTCCACGCAGATCCGCTTCCGCAAGGAAGAAGAGCTGCGCAAGACCGAGACCCAGCTGCGCGAGTCCGGCAAGGTGGCTGCGGCCGACAACCTGAAGATCCTCACCTCCTGCCCGAGCTGCCTGCAAGGGCTCTCGCGTTACGGCAACGATCTGCAGAACGGACTGCTGGAAGCCGACTACATCGTGGTCGAGATGGCCAAGCAGATCCTGGGCGAGAACTGGATGCCCGACTACGTGCGCGAGGCCAATAACGGGGGCATTGAGCGGGTGCTGGTCTGAGTCTGGACGGACCGGCAAGAAAGCAAAGGGCGCCCGAAGGCGCCCTTTCTTCATCATGCTGCGGGCCTCATTCCGCCGACAGCTTGCGCTCCTTGATCAGCGCATGCCAGCTGCGCTGCTCCTGCTCGATGAACTTGGCCAGCGACGCTGCATCCGACGGCGCCACCTCAAGCCCGAAGTCCTCCAGCTTGGCCTTGACCTCGGGCGTGGTGATGGCCTTGTTCATCTCGGCGCCGAGGCGCTGCACGATCGGCGCTGGCGTGCCCTTGGGCACGAACAGGCCTTGCCACGCCGCCACGTCCACGCCCTTGAGACCGATCTCCTGCATGGTCGGCACATCAGGCAGCGTGGCGATGCGCTTGGGGCTCAGCACCGCCAGGGCCTTGAGCTTGCCGGAGCGGATGTGCGGCAGGCCGGCGGCCGTGTCCAGGATGCCCATGGGCACCATGCCGGCAATCAGGTCCTGCGTCGAGAAGGCCGTGCCACGATAGGGCACGTGGACGATGAAGCTGCCGCTGCGTTCCTTGACCAACTCCATCGCCAGATGGTGCGGGCTGCCGATGCCGGGGGAGGCGTAGCTGTACTTGCCGGGGTTCTTCTTGACTTCGTCCAGCCATTGCTTGGCCGAACTGAAGCCGGCGTTGGGGTTCACCACCAGAATCAGCGGGAATCGCGCCATGAAGCCCACCGGCGCCAGATCGCTGGGCGAGTAGGGCAGCTTCTTGTACATCTCGCTGTTGAAGACCATCGCGCCGTTGTCGCCGGTGGCGATGGTGTAGCCATCGGGGGCTGACTTGGCGGCCGCATCGGTGCCGATGATGCCGGCCGCGCCGGGGCGGTTCTCGATGACGAAGGTCTGGCCCAGCTGCTTGCCCAGCTGCGGTGCCAGCTGGCGGGCCAGGAAGTCCGAGCCGCCGCCGGCCGGATAGGCGACGACCCAGCGCACCGGCTTGCTCGGCCAGGCGGGCTGTGCCTGCACGGCCAACGGCGCCAGGCCGGCGACGGCCAGCGCCAGCACATAGCTGCGGCGCTTCAGCGAGGGGAGGCCGGTCTTGTCGTTCTTCGTCGTCTTCATCGGGGATGTCTCCTAAGGGGTCTTACAGTTGACTGTTCCATCTTAGACCCGAGTCCTGACGCATGAGCGCCGAAACCTCTACCTGTCCTCTGTGCCGCGATGACGGCGGCCTGCTTGTGGCGCGGTCGCCGCAGTGGCGTGTCGTGCGTGTGACCGACACGCCGGATTTCCCCGCCTTCTATCGCCTGATCTGGAACGCCCATGTGGCCGAGTTCAGCGATCTATCGTCCGCCGATCGCGATGAATGCATGCATCGCGTGGTGCAGATCGAGCAGCTGCTGCGCCGCGAGCTTGCGCCGACCAAGATCAACCTTGCCACGCTGGGCAATGTGGTGCCGCATCTGCACTGGCACGTGATCTCGCGCTTCGACTGGGACAGCCACTTCCCCAATCCGGTGTGGGGCGCACGCCTGCGAGAGCCCATGCCGGCGGCGGGCGAGCGCCTGTTGCCAGCGCAGCTGGCTGCGCTGGACGCGAAGCTGCGCGAGCTGCTGCAAACCGGCAGCTGATCGCAAGCTGGGTTTGCCCCAGGGTCTCATCAGCACGAGGCAAGGGAAATCCCCTCCTGCAAGCGCTTACAGGGTCGCTAATCATCCTGATGAGCGCCCCCATAGACTCCTCTCGGCTGGACTGATGCGCCGATCGTGTGCGTCATCCAGCCCAAGCCCACCCGGGCCCACAAGGCCCGACGACCACAGGAGTCAATGATGATGATGAAGAAGAGGCAGGAAGTCTTGGGGAATTCACGGCAGCTGCCGGGCTCGCTGGCGCTCGCGCTGCTGCTGTTTGCCGGCGCAGCGGCGCAGGCGGGCGTTTCCGTGTCGGCGCTGGACGGCCCGAGCGTGGCGCCCAGCCAGATCACCGACCGGCTGATCGTCAAGTACCGCGATGCCAGCAGCGTCGGCGCCAAGGGTGCGCTGGTGGCGCGCAGCGTCGATGCCGCCATGATGAGCAGCCGCGCCGACAAGGCGCAGCGCCTTGCCGCGCAGCGCGGCGCCCATCTCTCGCTGCTGCGCCAGACCGGCGTGGGCGCGCATGTGTTCAAGCTCGATCGCGCCATGTCGGTCAGCGAGCTGCAGACCCTGGCGGCGCAGATCAGCGAGGCTGACGCCGATGTCGAGTACGCCGAGCCGGATCTCAAGATGTACCCGATGCTCACGCCGAACGACACCCAGTACAACCAGCAGTGGGACCTGTTCGAAGCGACCGCCGGCATCCGTGCGCCGCAGGCCTGGGACGTGGCCACCGGCAGCGGTGTGGTGGTGGCGGTGATCGACACCGGCATCCGCCCCCATGCCGATTTGGCGGGCCAGACCGTGGCCGGCTACGACATGATCAACGACGCCACCGTCGGCAACGACGGCAACGCGCGCGACAGCGATCCCAGCGACCCGGGTGACTGGGTGGCTGCGAACGAATGCGGCAGCGGCACGCCGGCCAGCAATTCCAGCTGGCACGGTACCCATGTGGCCGGCACCATCGCGGCCAAGACCAACAACAGCCTGGGCATCGCCGGCATCGCCTTCAACGCCAAGATCCAGCCGGTGCGCGTGCTGGGCAAGTGCGGCGGCTATACCTCGGACATCGCCGACGCGATCACCTGGGCCTCGGGCGGCACGGTCAGCGGCGTGCCGGCCAATGCCACGCCGTCCAAGGTGCTGAACCTGTCGCTGGGCGGCAGCGGGAGCTGCGGCTCGACCACGCAGACCGCGATCAACGGCGCGCGCTCGCGCGGCGCCTCGGTGATCGTGGCGGCGGGCAACTCGGCGGTGAACGCCAGCAATGCCACGCCGGCCAACTGCTCGGGCGTGATCACTGTGGCGGCGCTGGACCGCTACGGTGCGCGGGCCTACTACTCGAACTTCGGCGCCGTGGTGGCGCTGGCGGCGCCGGGCGGCGACGTGCGCTCCTCGGCCAGCAACGGCATCCTCTCCACGCTCAATGCCGGCACCAGCACGCCGGGCGCCGACAACTACGCCTACTACCAGGGCACGTCGATGGCCACGCCGCATGTGGCCGGCGTCGCCGCCCTGCTGTACAGCGTGAAGCCCAGCGCGACGCCAGACGAGATCCGCACCGCGCTGACCAGCTCGGCCCGGCCCTTCGCCGGCAGCTGCAGCGGCTGTGGCAGCGGCATGCTGGATGCGGCAGCGGCGCTGACGGCGATCAGCACCAGCTACCCGACTTTCAACGAGACCGAGAGCAACAACACCCGCGCCAGCGCCAACACCGTAGGCGCCGCGTCCAATGTCAGCGGCAGTCTGTCGTCCAGCGATACCAGCGACTACTTCGCGGTCAGCCTGGGCGCCGGCAAGTCGCTGTCAGCGGTGCTGACGGCCGCCAGCGGCAGCGCGGACTTCGACCTCTACCTGTACAACAGCTCGGGCACGCAGCTGGCCAGCAGCACCAACGGCGCCGGCGCAAGCGACAGCATCAACTACACCAACAGCGGCGGCAGTGCGGTGACCGTCTTCGTGCGGGCTGCGCGCTACAGCGGTTCGGGTGCCTACACGCTGAACCTGCGCTGGTAAGGCCGTCTTGAGTTCGGGCGACTCCTCCGCCCCGTCTGCTGTCCCCGACCCGGCCCTCCATATTGGAGGGCCGGGTTCGGTTCCTCGCCGCAGATGGATGTCGCACGCCACACACTGGAGTTAACGCGTAGAAACAATTTCTTCACAATCAAGTAACGTTTGCGCCACTCTAGGTCGAGAGCTGCCCGACCGCAGGCCGGGCCATCGGTCTTTAACCTAATGAAAGGGGCGCAATGTCCAGGATCCACAAACTCAGTCTCAACGTCACTGCCGCAGCGGCAGCCCTGGTCTGTGCTCAGGCCATGGCTCAGCAGGCAGGCACATCCGAGCCTCAACAGCTGATGCGCGTTGAGGTGACCGGCTCCAACATCAAACGTCTGTCGGCGGAGTCGGCCTCGCCGGTGCAGGTGATCACTCGCAGCGAGGTGAAGCAGACAGGTGCAAACACCGTTCGCCAGATCCTCGACACCATCACAGCCACAAGCAGCACTGAGTTGCGCGATGACGGCGCCTCGACCAGCTTCGCCTCTGGCGCCACTGGTGTATCGATGCGCGGCCTCGGCAAGGGTGCCACCTTGGTGCTGCTCAATGGCCGTCGTCTGGCCAACTATGGTCTGGCCGATGGTGCTCAGTACACCTTTGTCAACACGGATTCGATCCCGGCCGATGTGATCGATCGCATCGAGATCCTTAAGGACGGCGCCTCGGCCATCTATGGCTCCGATGCGATGGCCGGCGTGATCAACATCATCACGCGCAGCGAGTACCAAGGCATTGGCCTGAGCGGATCCCATCAGAGTGGGATCAGCCCTGGTATCAATGGGCAGACCACCCTAGGTCTGGTGGCCGGAACGGGTGACCTGGCCCGCGACCGCTATAACGTGCTCGCCAACGTCGAGTACTACAAGCGCGAAGGCTATATGCTCAGCGACGTCGTGGGCTACTACCCGGCGTACCACAAGTCCTTCTTCAGCCCGGCCTTCGGCGACCCCAGTCTGGTGTCCTGGCCCGGCAACATCATCAACGGCAGCGCCCGCATCGCCAATCCGTCTTGCCCGACGACGCAGCGTAACTCGGCCGGCGCTTGCGTGACCAATCTGAACGAGGTCAACCAGTTCTCCGACCCGGCAGAACGTCTGAACGCCTTCGTTTCTGCTCGCATGATGCTGTCCAGCTCGATGGAGGCCTTCGGCGACCTGTCCTACTCCAAGACCAAGACCGACTATCTGTCCTTGCCTTACGGCATCAATGCGCCGGCCTCGCCGTTCCGCTGGTTTGACGGCAATGCCAAGGTGGTCCGCATTGTCAACAAGCCGATGCTGCCGGTGACGCATCCGCTGAATACGTTCGGACGCCCGGTTGGCCTGGAGTACCGCTTCATGGACCCAGGCATCGACTGGACCGCGCCGGCTGAAGGCACTCAGTACCGCGCGCTCGCTGGTCTCAAGGGCACCTATTCGGGCTGGGATTGGGAGGCCTCGGTCGGCCGCGTGGGCGCCGAGGCTACGAAAGAGGGTCTTGCGCCGCACAGCGCCACCTTCGTCAATGCCATCCAGACTGGCGAATACAAGATCGGCGGCCAGAACAGTCCCGAACTGCTGAGCCGCATGTTCCGCAGCGCCGCAATCAATGGCGACAACCACCAGAACCATGTGGATGCCAAGGTCTCCGGCGAGCTGTTCTCGTTGCCGGCCGGCAAGGTGCAGGCAGCCTTCGGCGCCGAGGTCCGCCAGGAGAGTGTCTACATCAAGTCGGTGGACGCCGTGATGAACGCCGAATTGATCGGCCGCGGCGCTCTGTGGGTGGAGGGCGAGCGTACGTTGAGTGCCGCTTTTGCCGAGGTGGAGGCGCCGCTGGTCAAGGGTCTGACCGCCAATGGCGCGGTGCGCTTCGACAAGGCTTCGGGCTACAGCGGCCGCGCCTCGCCCAAGCTGGGCATGCGTTGGGAGGTCTCGCCGCAGCTGCTGCTGCGCGGAACCGCTGCGGGTGGCTTCCGGGCGCCGAATGTCCCCGAGGTGTTGGGCAAGATTGGCGTCACCGGCTTCTTCAACGGCACTTACGATCCCAAGCGATGCGATACCGCGACGGCGATCCGCGACATCCTTCGCACTGGCGACGCCAACGACCGGGCTGAGGCGACCAACGCCTACAACTCGGGTTGCTCGGCCTCCGTGCCTGCGATGATCTCGGCCAATCCGAAGCTTGAGCCCGAGCTGTCCAAGAGCTTCACCGTCGGCTTCGTGTTCCAGCCGACGCGCGACGTCTCGATGGCGGTGGACTACTTCAAGATCGAGCGCCGCAACGAGATCAGCTATCGCGCTCCTTCCTATGTGCTGGATCGGGAGGATCAGGCCGGCTACCGCGAGCTGATCTCGCGCATCCCGGTCGGCGGTCAGGACCAGATCTGGGCCGATCGCGCCAACCAGCTGCGCCCCGGCGCGAACATCTCCTGGGGCGCCGGCCAGCTGGTCACGCTGCTGCTTGCCTACGAGAATTTCGGCAAGACCGAGACCTCTGGCATCGACGTCAGCTTGCGCGGCCGCATCCCGACTCAGGGTGCCGGCGTGTTCAACCTCGGCATGGATTTGACCTATGCGCTGACCATGAAGGAGTGGGACATCGATGCCGGAACCTACCGCCCCAACCGCGTTGGCCTGCGCAATGCGCCGCGCACCAAGGCTGTGCTCAGCGGTTCCTGGCAGCACGCAAACTGGACCCTGGGTGCGCGCCTGAACTACACCTCGCGTACGGCACTCAACTTCGACGAGACCGACACGTCGGTCTGGAGTCAGGCTGCCTGCCAGACCCGCCTGCGCCCGGGTGATCTGCCCTGCTACAGCGACAACGACACGGTCACCACGCTGAGCGTCGCCTACAGCGGCTTCAAGAACCTGCGCCTGTCGGCCATCCTTGGCAATATCGAGGGCGATCGTCCGGTCGACCTGCGTGGTGGGCACGCGATGCGTCCGACGACGCTGAAGATCGGCGCGGAATACAAGTTCTGATACCGGTCCCGGCCTGTGCCTGGCCGGATCAGCAAAGCGCTCCTTCGGGAGCGCTTTTTTGTTGTTGCTGTGTGCGACGGTGGCCGGCCGGCGATGTCCGGTTCAGGCCGGCTTGCCGCCGTCCACCACCTCGGCCGCGCTGCGGAACGCTTCCACCGCGCTGGGCACGCCGCAGTAGATCGCGGCGTGCAGCAGCACTTCCTGGATCTCCTGCGTGGTGGCGCCGTTGTTCAGCGCGCCGCGCACATGACCCTTGAGCTCGTTTTGCTTGCCCAGTGCGGTGAGCATGGCCACCGTGACCAGGCTGCGCGTCTTCAGGTCCAGGCCTTCGCGCTGCCAGGTCTCGCCCCAGGCATTGCGGGTGATGTGCTGCTGGATGGGCGCAGTGAAATCGGTGACGCCGGCAAAGGCCCGTGCCACGAAGTCCTCGCCCATCACCTGTTTGCGCATCGCCAGGCCCTTGTCGTACTGCTCGTCGCTCATCGTCGCTGCTCGCTTTCCTGCTGATGTTGGTGTGGTCTCGGTGTGAGCTGGCGAGCATAAGCCGGCGTCAGTTCGCCGGCACAATCGCGTCATGCGTGCGCCGAGCTACTCCCTCCTTCTTGCAGAGCCCGTCCGGGTGGTCGCTCTTGTCCTGGTGGCCGGTTTGCTGGCTGCATTGCCGCCTGGTGCGGCGCAGGCCGGACCGGCCGTGCCGGAGGCGGATATGCGCAAGCGCTACTACTTCGAGTTCGGCCGCGGCGAGAACCAGGTGCGCAGCGCCGCGCTGGGCCTGAACCTGCCCTGGAGCCTGGACCGCATGCTGCTGGGCGGCCGGCTCAGCGGGCATTGGGATGCCTATGTCGCGCAATGGCGCGCCGACAGTCCGGCCGCGGACGGCGCGCGCGCCAGCTGGACGCAGCTGAGCCTGACGCCGGCGCTGCGGCTGCGCTACGGCGACGGCCGCTCATCGTGGTTCATGGAAGGCGGCATCGGCGTGTCCATGCTCGACCGCCACTACCGCAGCGCGCACAAGAGCTTCTCCACCCGCTTCAACTTCTCCGACCATCAGGCCTTCGGCTACAGCTTCGGCGCCCATGGCGAGCATGAGCTGATGCTGCTGATCCGCCACGTCTCCAATGGCGGCATCAAGAAGCCCAACCCCGGCGAGGACTTCGTGCAGCTTCGCTACAGCCTGGCCTACTGAGGTCGGGTGCCGAGGCGCAGGCTCTCACCAAATGCGGATCGGCTCGGCGGCCGCCATCGGATCGCCGGGCTTGCAGGCGAAGGCCTGGGCAAAGGCGGGGAACTGCGACATCGGTCCGAGCACGCGGAACTTGCCCGGCGAGTGCGAATCGGTGCGCAGCTGGTTGATCAGCCATTCGGTGCGCGTCTTGCCGCGCCAGATCAGCGCATTGGCCAGGAAGAAGCGCTGCGAGGGCGTGTAGCCATCGATCTTGCCCGCACCGCCGCCACTGCGTGCCAGCGCGCGCTGCAGTCCCTCGTAGGCGATGGGCAGGCCCGCCACGTCAGAAATGTTCTCGCCCAGCGTCAGCTGGCCGTTGATTGCCTCATCGGGCAGCGGACGGTAAGCGCCGTAGAGCTGCACCACGCGCTGGGCGCGTGCCTTGTAGGCCGCGGCGTCCTCGGGTGTCCACCAGTCGCTGAGATTGCCCACCGCGTCGTACTGACGGCCACGGTCGTCGAAGTGGTGGGTGATCTCGTGGCCGATGACCATGCCGATGCCGCCGTAGTTCAGCGCGTCGTCGGCCTTGGCGTCGAAGAAGGGCGGTTGCAGGATGCCGGCGGGGAAGGTGATCTCGTTGAGCCCGCCGGCGAAGGCGTTGACGATGTGCGGGCTGATGAACCAGCGGCTGCGGTCCACCGGCCGGTCGAGATCCGCGAGACGCTCGTCGAAGGCCCAGGCGGCGGCGCGCAGCGCATTGCCGGCGTAGTCGCGCGCATCGAGCTGCAGGCCGGCGTAGCGCGGCCATTCGCGCGGGCCGCCGATCTTGGGCACCATCGCCTCCAGCTTGGCCAGCGCACGCTGCTTGGTCGGCGCGCTCATCCAGTCGAGCTGCTCGATGCGCTGGCGCATCGCTGCCTTGATGTCGTCCACCAACTGCGAGGCGCGCTGTTGCGCCTCGGCCGGGAAGGCGCGCGCGACGAAGAGCTCGCCTACCGCCATCGAGATCGGCGCGACGCCGTAGCGGCCGCCGATCTCGCGCAGCACCTCCTCGGCGCGCGGCTCCCTGGCCTGCAGGCCGGTGATGGTGCGGCCGTGGTACTCGTGATGTGCGTCGGCAAAGGCCTGCGGCAGCTTGTTGGCATGCGCGTCGAGCAGGCGCATCGCCAGGTAGCTGCGCCACACCGGCAGCGGTGCCTCGGCGGCGAGATGGGCCACGCGTGCGGCGAACTCGGTCTGGCCCAGCGTCAGGTAGGGCGCACCATCGTCTCGGCCGCTGAGCGTCTTGAAGTAGGCCGCCCAGTCCAGCCCCGGCGCCTCGCGCTGCAGCTCGGCCACGGTGATCAGGCGGTAGTTGGCACGCGGGTCGCGCAGCTTCACCCGTGTGCGCGAGGCCTCGGCCAGCTGGGTCTCGAAGGCCAGCAATGCGTCCAGCTCGGCCTCGCCGGCCTTGGCGCCCGCCAGCGCGAGCAGCCGGGCGGCATAGGCGCGGTAGGCCTGGCGCTGCTTGACCGAGGTGGCATCGCTGGCGAAGTAGGCGTCACGGTCCGGCAGGCCCAGGCCGGCCTGCTGCAGACCCAGCGCATGGCGGCGCGTGTCGCCGGGGTCGGCTCGAACGAAGGCGGCCAGCGGCGCGCCGATCTGCACGCGGTTCAGCGCGGCCAGCAGGCCTGGAAGCTCTTCGCGCCTGTCCAGCGCGGCGATGCGCTTCAGCAGCGGTTGCAGCGGCGTCAGGCCCTGCTTCTCTATCGCTTCCAGGTCCATCGCGCTGGCGTAGAAGGCCGCCAGCTGGCGCAGTCCCGGCGTGGTCTGCAGCGCGGGCTTGGCGACCAGCTCGGCCAATGCGTCGCGCAACAGCGCATCGTTGGCAATGCGCAGATCCACGAAGCTGCCGATGCGCGCTCGATCCGGCGGCAGCGGCGTGGCGGCCTCCCAGGCGCCGTTCACATGCGCATAAAAGTCGGTGCAGGGCGAGACGCTCGCGTCGAGCGTCTTCAGGTCCAGCGCCAGCGCAGCCGTGGTCGTGCCTAGCGTGGCAGCGGCGAGTGCGATCGCGGTCAGGAGTCGTGCGGGCTTGGGGTGTCGCATGGCGGGCTTGTGGCGGGGGCTGCGTTGAGGATGCGCGTGGGGGTGATGCGCAGCGCGCAGCCTAGCGCGGCGCTGCAGCGCAGCCATCGGGGACGGCCCTGGCGGCAATGGGGCCGTGGGCGAGGCGCGCACAAGCCGCACGGCTACACTGAAGGTCCTGGGGCGCCTGCATCGCCCCGCTGCAAGCATCATGGCCGGACTGAACGCCTCCACCCCCAAACCCACCGATATCACCGTGCACCAGCAGTCGCGCGTGCTGGAGATCGCCTTCGACGATGGCGCGCGCTTTCGCATCCCCTTCGAGCTGATGCGCGTGTACAGCCCTTCGGCCGAGGTGATGGGCCATGGCCCGGGCCAGGAGACGCTGCAGACCGGCAAGCGCGAGGTCGGCATCGAGCAGCTCGAGCCGGTGGGCCATTACGGCATCCGCCCGGCCTTCAGCGACGGCCACGGCAGCGGCATCTTCAGCTGGGACTATCTGTACCAGCTGGGCAGCCGCGAGGCCGAGCTGTGGGCCGAGTACGAGGCCAAGCTGGCCGCTGCGGGCCTGGACCGCGACGCGCCGATGCCGGTCAAGGCGTCAGGCGGCGGCTGCGGCAGCCATTCCCACTGAGCGTGCAACGAGCACAACGCAAGAGAGCACAGCGATGAGCAGCACCCATTTCGGTTTCCAGACCGTCGACGAGAAAGAGAAGGCCAGCCGCGTGCGCGGCGTGTTCGACTCGGTGGCGTCCAAGTACGACGTCATGAACGATCTGATGTCCATGGGCATGCACCGCGCCTGGAAGGCCTATACCGTGGCGGTGGCCAACCTGAAGGCGGGCGACCGCGTGCTGGACATCGCCGGCGGCACCGGCGACCTCTCGCGCGCCTTCGCGCGCAAGGTCGGCGCCAGCGGCATGGTGGTGCATACCGACATCAACGAGGCGATGCTTCGCCAGGGTCGCGACCGCCTGATCAACGAGGGGCTGATCCTGCCCACCGGGCTGTGCGACGCCGAGAAGCTGCCGTTCAAGAGCGAGAGCTTCGACCTGGTCAGCGTGGCCTTCGGCCTGCGCAACATGACGCACAAGGACCAGGCGCTGGCCGAGATGTGCCGGGTGCTCAAGCCCGGCGGCCGGCTGCTGGTGCTGGAGTTCTCGCAGGTGGCCGAGCCGCTGCGCAAGCCCTACGACTGGTACTCGTTCAAGATCCTGCCCAAGCTGGGCCAGATGATCGCGGGCGATGCCGAGAGCTACCGCTATCTGGCCGAATCGATCCGCATGCATCCGCCGCAGGCCGAGCTCAAGGCGATGATGAAGGCCGCCGGCTTCGGCCATGTGGATGTGCACAACCTCAGCGCCGGCATCGTGGCGCTGCATGTCGGCATCAAGTGCTGAAGGCGGGACCGGCCTGCCGCGTGCGGCTAGGATGTAGCTCATCCTCGTAGCACCCAGGGCCTGTTGCGATGTCCCCGGCCGATCTGTCCTTGAGCACGCTCGCCAGGCTGCAGGCTGGCGTCGACGAAGGGCTGCTCTCCCACCTGAGCTGGAATCAGCGCCTGCTGCGCTGCGCGCTGGGTCTGGACGAGCCGGGCGACGACATGCACCGGCCACGCGCCCATGAGCTGTGCCGTTTCGGCGGCTGGCTGATGGCAGAGCGCGCGGCGCTGAGCAGCTTGGACGAACCGCTGCTGATCGAGATCGAGTCCCAGCATGCGCGCATGCACGAGGCGGTGTATCAGCTCTGCAAAGCCAAGCTGGACAAGGCTCAGATGGCCAGCGACGATGTACAGGCCTTCGAGCAGGCGCAGAGCGCGATGATGGCTGGCCTGGCCCGGCTCAAGCAGCGCATCGAGACCGCTGCGGCGCGCATCGACCCGCTCACTGGCCTGCCGATGCGCCATGGCTTCGAAGCCGCCTTCGAGCACTGTCAGCGCGATGCGCGCCGCAACGGGCAGCGCCTCTTCCTCGCGGTACTCGACCTCGACAACTTCAAGTCGGTCAACGACCGTTGGGGCCATCCGATCGGCGACATGGTGCTGCAGCATGCCGTCGCGCGGCTGCGCGAGCTGATGCGCGACAGCGATCCGCTGTTCCGCTTCGGTGGCGAGGAGTTCGTCGCGCTGCTGCGCTGTGAAGACGAGCGGGGCGCGAGCCAGCTGATGCAGCGTCTGCTCGACGGCCTTCGCCAGGCGCCGCTGCAGCTGAAGGCTGAACAGCTGAGCCTGCAGATCAGCGCCACCGCCGGTCTGGCCGAGGTCGGCACCGGCGAGGCGCCCGACGAGGCGATCGCCCGCGCCGACCGCGCCCTGCTGCGCGGCAAGCTGCAGGGGCGCGACCGCTTTGTGCTCGCCGAGGTTGCCGAGCCGCCGGCAGCTTGATGACGCGCACGGACATGCCGCCGCAAGCCCGCGACGCAGCACCGCAGCCGCTGCACGATCAGCCTGCGCACGGGCAGCCGCATGGCAGCCAGGGTGATGACCCTCACCATGGCCATCACCACGGCCATCAGCACGGCCATCAGCACCATGCCCATGCGCCCGCCAGCTTCGACCGTGCCTTCGCGATCGGCATCGTGCTGAATGCCGGCTTTGTCGCCGTCGAGGCCTGGGTGGGCTGGAAGATCGGCTCTCTGGCACTGCTGGCCGATGCCGGCCACAACCTCAGCGATGTGGCCGGCCTGGTGCTGGCCTGGGGCGGTGCGCTGGCCGGCAGGCTGCGCCCCGATGCGCGTCACACCTATGGCTGGAAGCGCGCGTCCATCCTGGCGGCGTTCGCCAATGCGCTGCTGCTGCTGGTCGCGATGGGCTCGCTGGCCTGGGAGGCGCTGCAGCGCCTGGGCCAGCCGGAGCCGGTGGAGGCCTGGACCATGATCGCGGTGGCCGGTGTGGGCATCGTGGTGAACACGGCCACGGCCCTGCTGTTCATGCGTGGTCGTGCCCACGACCTCAACATCCGCGGCGCCTTCCTGCACATGGCGGCCGACGCGCTGGTCTCCGCCGGCGTGGTGCTGGCCGGTGTCTTGCTGCTGTGGCAGGGCTGGGCCTGGATCGATCCGGTGGTGAGCCTGCTCATCGCGGCGGTCATCGTGGTCGGCACCTGGGGTCTCTTCCGCCAGTCGCTACACCTGCTCTTCGACGGAGTGCCGGCGCATATCGATCTGGACGAGGTGCGCCAGGAACTGCTGGCGCTGCCCGGCGTGCAGCGTGTGCACGATCTGCATGTCTGGGCGATGGGCAGCAACGAGATCGCGCTGACCGCGCATCTGCTGATGCCCGGTGGCGGCGCCGACGATGCCTTTTTCCATCTGGCCACCGATAGACTGCAGCAGCGCTTCGGCATCCGCCATGTCACGCTGCAGCCGGTGCGTGAAACGGTGATGGCGGGGTGTCAGATCGAGCCGTCGGTTCGCTGAGCCGAGCTCGTTGGGCAGCTTGCTTAGTGGGCAGTACGGCGCGAGGAGCGCTGCGACGGGCTCGCTTGGCTCCATGCCTGGGCCAGAGGCCCAGTCCTTTGCCAGGCTCAATCAGTCCACCGGACTGATTGAGTCCGGGCGCAGTCCCCCGTCCTCGCTTCGCGTGGCCTCCTCCTTTAGCTGCGCCAAGCGAGCCCATCACATCGCTCCCGATACATTGGTGGCACGCCGCCAGTTGCATGCCGCGGTCGTGCGGCAGCGGTGGGCTGAGGCGATTTGCGTAGGTAAAAGGAGGGGGGCCACGCAGTGGACCCGGGGGACTGAGACCGGACACAAACAGTCCAGTGGACTGTTTGTGCCTGGCGAAGGCCTGGGCCTCTGGCCCAGGCACGGAGCAAATCACCCCGTCCCGGCGCTGCCCCGCTCATGTCCCGGCATGAGCAAGGCTAGCTTAGAAGCTGGTCCAGTCGCCGTCGTCATCGGCGGCCGGCCGGGGGGCAGGTGCCGGGGCCGGTCGCGCTGCCGGGGGCGTGGCCGGCGGCTTGGCTGCGGCCGCCGGCTTGGGCGCGGCAGTGGGCTTGGCCGCCGCGCGCGGGGCAGGGCTGGCGGCCGGCTTCTTTGTTGCGACCTGTGCAGGGCTGGCGCTGCTCGGCTTGAAGGCATGCGAGCCGCCCACGCCGCCGAGACCGCCGGAGGCTGCGCCGTGCTGCTGCGATGCCGCGCCCAGCTGGAAGCTGGCCACCGCCTGCAGCAGCCTGCCGGCCTGGGCCTTGAGGCTTTCGCTGGCGGCAGCGCTTTCCTCCACCAATGCGGCGTTCTGCTGCGTGGCGCGGTCGAGCTGGGTCACCGCTTCGCCGACCTGGGCGATGCCCGAGCTCTGCTCGCGGCTGGCGCTGCTGATCTCGCCGACGATGTCGGCCACGCGCTGAACCGAGGTGACGATGTCCTGCATGGTCTGGCCGGCGCGGTCGACCAGCTGCGTGCCGTTCTGCACGCGTTCGACCGAGTCGTTGATCAGACTCTTGATCTCCTTGGCCGCCTCGGCGCTGCGCTGGGCCAGCGAGCGCACTTCGCTGGCCACCACGGCGAAGCCGCGGCCCTGCTCGCCGGCACGCGCCGCTTCCACCGCGGCATTCAGCGCCAGGATATTGGTCTGGAAGGCGATGCCGTCGATCACCGAAATGATGTCGGCAATGCGCTTGGAGCTGTCTTCGATGCCGCGCATCGTGGACACCACCTCGCCCACCACCTGGCCGCCGTTGCGCGCCACCTCGCTGGCGCTTTGTGCGAGCTGGTTGGCGGCTTGGGCGTTGTCGGCGTTCTGGCGCACGGTGGAGCCCAGCTCTTCCATGGTTGCCGAGGTCTCTTCGAGCGAGGAGGCCTGCTCCTCGGTGCGCGCCGACAGGTCGGCATTGCCCTGGGCGATCTGCGCGCTAGCGGTGGCCACCGATTCGGCGCCTTCGCGCACGCTGCCCACGGTCTTGGCCAGGCTGGCCTGCATGCGCTGCATCGCGGCGAGCAGCTGCGCGGTCTCGTCTTTGCCCTGGGCCTCGATGCGCTGGCTCAGGTCGCCGGCGGCGATCTGGTCGGCCACAGTGACAGCACGGTGCAGCGGTGCAGTGAGGGAGCGCACCAGCAGCAGGGCCAGCACCGCGCCGACGCCGATGGCCGCCAGGCTGACCACCAGCAGGCCGATCAGCGCGGTCTTGTAGGTGCTCTCGGCCAACGCGGCCGACTCCTCGGCCCCCTTGGCCTGGAACGCGAGCAGCGCCTGCACCGCCTTCTCCGCGGCCTGGAAGTCGCTGCGCGCCTCCTTGGTCACCACTTCCAGCGCGGCGTCCACATTCGCATCGCGCGCGGCGCTGACGGCGCGCTGCACGGCAGCCTGGAAGCGTGTCCACTTGTCGGCGAAGTCCTTGTACAGCTGGCGCTCGGTGTCATTCACGATTAGCGCCTCATAGGCCTTGCTGTCGCGAGCGATCTCCTCAGCGGAATCTTTCAGCCGCTGTTCGGCGGCCTTGTTCATGTCCATATTGAAGTTGGCGACCAGCTGCTGCATCGCACTGCGCTGCTCGTTGAGCGCGGTGCTCAATGCGCCGGCGTAGCGGGTGGCCGGCAGCCAGTTGCCGCTGATGTCGCGCAGCTCCGTCTGGATGGACTGCAGGCGCGTGAAGGCAAACAGCGCCAGCAGCACCAGCAGCATCAGCACCGCGCCGAAGGCCAGTGACAGCTTGGCGCCCAGGCGCAGATTGTTCAGGGATTTCATGGGGCTCCTTCCTCGGTTCTCGTTCGTTCCCTCGCCGGGAGCCCGTCTTGTGCAAGCTGCCCAGGTGATGATGGCTGCAACCCTGGGACGGCAATGCCCTGAACTGCAGCGGGTCAAGCCGGCAGTTTGAGCGCTGACCAGCGCAGCGGCAAGCGCCGGTGCGCCTTGCGCACCAAGAGTGGCCTGCCGCTGCGCCTTATGTCACGCAGGTTCGGAGCGGTGGGGCGCTGCGGGCGCGTCGGGCATGCGCATCAGCCGGCTCAGCAGCGGCGTGAGCGCGAGCAGCAGCAGCCCGGCGCCGATGGCGCCGGCAGCCAGGAAGGGGAACAGCGCGATGCCGCTGCCGGCCAGCAGCTGCTCCAGCACGCCAGCCAGGTAGTTGGCCGCCGCCGAGGAGAGGAACCACACACCCATCAGCATCGAAGCCAGGCGCAGCGGCGCGATGCGCGAGACCATGGACAGGCCCACCGGCGAGAGCATCAGCTCGCCCACGGTGTGGATCACGTAGACCGCCACCAGCCACAGTGGGCTGACCTTGCCGTGCAGCTGTGAAAGCGCATCGGCCTGGGCCATCACGATGAAGCCCAGCCCCAGCACGATCATGCCCAGCGCCTGCTTGGCGGTGTCGGGCAGTGCGAAGCGGCTGCGGTCCAGCCGCGTCCACAGCAGCGAGAACAGCGGCGCCAGCGCGACGATGACCAGCGGGTTGATGGACTGGAACAGCGAGGCAGGGATCTCGAAGCCGAGCAGCGTGCGCTCGGTCTGCTGGTCGGCGAACAGCGTCATCGTGCCGCCGGCCTGCTCGAAGCCGGTCCAGAAGGCGATCACGAAGATCATCACGATGACGATGGCGGCGACGCGTCCCCAGTCGGCGCGGGTCAGCGGCGCGTGCGACTGCTGCGGGTCCGGCCGCGCGATGGCCCACAGCGCCGCGGCGATCAGGCCCACCGCCAGTAGCACGCGCAAGGCGACCGGCAGGCCTTCGTACCAGGGCCCCACCAGTCGCCACAGGGCCAGCACCGCCAGCACCAGCGCCACGCAGCCGGCGCTCCAGGCCAGCACCGGCCCCAGGTCGGCCCGTGACAGCGGCTGCTGATGCGGCATCAGGCCCGCGCGGCCGAGCTGGCGCTGGCTGAGGAGCAGCTGGGCCAGACCCAGCGCCATGCCCACGCCAGCGGCGGCGAAGCCCCAGTGCCAGCCCACGGTCTCGCCCAGCGTGCCGGCCACGATGGGGGCCAGGAAGGCACCCAGGTTCACGCCCATGTAGAAGATCGAGTAGCCGCCGGCACGGCGGGGGTCGTTCTCGCCGTCGTAGAGCTCGCCGACCATCGCGGTGGTGTTGGGCTTGAACAGGCCGTTGCCGACGATCAGCAGGCCCAGCGCCAGGTGCAGCAGCGGCTCGAAAGCCATCGCGAAATGGCCCAGCATCATCACCGTGCCGCCGATCACGGCGGCGCGGCGCTTGCCGAGGTAGCGGTCGGCCAGCGCGCCGCCCAGCAGCGGCGTCAGGTAGACCAGGCCGGTGTACAGGCCATACAGCGCCAGCGCGTCGCCACGCTCATAGTCGAGCGCATTGACCAGGTAGAGCACCAGCAGGGCGCGCATGCCGTAGTAGCTGAAGCGCTCCCACATCTCGGTGAGAAAGATCGCGCGCAGCCCCGGGGGCTGCTTCATCGCCAGATCCGTCATCGAGGCCGGCCTCAGCGCAGTTCGAGACCGAAGGCGTTGGCAATGAAGGCCAGGATGTCGGCGCGCTCCTCGATGATCTTCGAGGTCGGCTTGCCGGCGCCATGGCCGGCCTGCGTCTCGATGCGGATCAACTTGGGCGCCGGCCCGGTGTCGGCCGCCTGCAGCGCGGCGATGTACTTGAAGCTGTGCGCCGGCACGACGCGGTCGTCATGGTCGGCCGTGGTCACCAGCACCGGCGGATAGCTGGCGCCAAAGCGGATCGTGTGCAGCGGCGAATAGGCGCGCAGCGCGCCGAACTGGCGCGCGTCGTCGGCCGAACCGTAGTCGCTGGCCCAGGCCCAGCCGATGGTGAACTTGTGGAAGCGCAGCATGTCCATCACGCCCACCTGCGGGATCGCCGCACCGAAGAGCTCGGGCCGCTGGTTGAGCACCGCGCCGACCAGCAGGCCGCCATTGGAGCCGCCGTTGATCGCCAGCTTCGCCGGCTGGGTGTAGCCCTTGGCGATCAGCCATTCGGCCGAGGCGATGAAGTCGTCGAAGACGTTCTGCTTCATCAGCTTGGTGCCGGCCTCGTGCCAGGCGGTGCCGTACTCGCCGCCGCCGCGCAGCGAGGCCAGCACATAGACGCCGCCCATGCGCATCCAGGTGGCGGCGGTCACGCTGAAGCTGGGCGTCTGCGGCACGTTGAAGCCGCCGTAGCCGTAGAGCAGGGTCGGGTTCGTGCCGTCGAGCTTCAGGCCCTTGCGGTGCGCGATGAAGACCGGCACGCGCGTGCCGTCGCGGCTTTCGACGAAGTGGCGCTCGGTGACGAACTCGTCAGCCGGGAAGGCGGTCTGCGGGCGCTTGAAGAGGGCGGTCTTCAGCGCGGCCGGATCGAGACGGTAGATCTCGCCGGGCGAGTTCAGGCTGGCATAGCTGAAGAAGGTCTCCTTGTCCTGCCAGCGGCCGCCGAAGCCGCGGGCCGTGCCCACGCCGGGCAGCGGCACCTCGCCCAGCGCACGGCCCTTGGCGTCATGAACGCGCACCAGCGTGGAGGCGTCCTTCAGGTACTGCATCAGGAAGCGGCCGGCCACGCCGTCGGCGCTGACCAGCGCATCGCTGCCCTCGGGCACCACGGTGCGCCAGTGCTTGGCGTTCGCCGGGTCGGGGCGGCCCAGGTCGATCGCGACCAGCTTGCCGCGCGGCGCGTCCTTGTTGGTGCGCAGGTACAGGGTCTTGGCGGCGAGCGTCACCGGGGCGTACTCGGCGTCGAAGGCCAGCGTCAGCGTGACGGGCTTGGCGCCGACGTAGGCACCGTTTTTCAGCGGCAGCAGCATCAGGCCGTTCTTGCGGCCACTGCCGCGCCAGACGTTGACCACGATGGCCGAGCCGTCGTCGGCCAGCCAGGTGCCGAAGCCCCACTGCTTCTCGGCCTTGTTCTCCAGCACCAGCAGGTCCTCGGACTGCGGCGTGCCGATGCGGTGGTAGTAGAGCTTCTGGAAGAAGTTGGCGCCGGTCAGCTTCTCGCCTTCCTTGGGCGCGTCGTAGCGCGAATAGAAGAAGCCTTTGCCGTCGGGCGTCCAGGTGGCGCGCGAGAACTTCACCCAGTCGATGCGGTCCGGCAGGTCCTGGCCGGTGGCGAGGTCGCGCAACTGCCAGCGCTGCCAGTCCGAGCCGCCGACCGCCACGCCATAGGCGAGCAGCTTGCCGTCGGGCGAGGGTACGGCGCCAGTCAGCGCGACGGTGCCGTCCTTGGACAGCGTGTTGGGGTCCAGCGCCACCGTGGGCGCTTCGTCCAGCGAGCGCGCGGTGTAGAGCACGTCCTGCTGCTGCAGGCCGTCGTTGCGCGTCCAGAAGTAGCGGCCGCCTTCGTGGAAGGGCACGCCGAACTTCTCGAAGTTGAACAGCTCGGTGTAGAGCTTGCGCACCGGCAGGCGCTGCGGCATCGCGGCGAGGAAGCGGTCGGTGACGGCGTTCTGCGCCTGCACCCAGGCCTTGGTCTCGGCGCTGTTGTCGTCCTCCAGCCAGCGGTAGGGGTCGGCGATGCGCTGGCCGTGATAGATATCGACTTGGTCGACCTTGCGGGTGGCGGGGTAGCTGATGGCCTCGGTGGCCAGCGTCGTGGCGTGCAGGCCGAACATCAGGGACAGGGCGGCGCACAGCGCCGCAGGATGGCGGTGGGAAGAGGGCATGCTCGGTAAGCCTTTTCGTGCGGGCCGGCCGGTGAGCCAGCGTCGGAAAAGGCGCAAGTATCGTGCAGGCCCCGTGGCGATGCGCGAGGGGAGACCCGGGGCCGGTGCGCGGCTCAGGCGCCGCGCGTCTTCAGCCCCAGCGCCATCCAGCCCGCCAGTCCCAGCTTCTCCAGCGTCTCGATATTGGTCTCGAAGATGCTGTCGGTATCGGCCATGGATTCCACCGCGCGCTCGATGCTGGACTCGCGCAGCAGATGCAGTGTGGGGTAGGGCGAGCGATTGCTGTAGTTGCTGATGTCGTCGATGTCCGTGCCCTCGAACTGATAGTCGGGATGGAAGGAGGCCACCTGCAGCTCGCCGTCGAGCTTGAGATCCTCGACCAGCGCATCGGCCGCACCGAGGAAATCGTTGAAGTCCAGGAAGTCCTTGAGCACCTGCGGATGGATCAGCAGCGTGGTCTCCACCTCGTCGGGATCGGTGCGCATCAGCAGCAGCAGTTCGCGCGCCAGCTCCTGCAGCAGGGCTTCGGGTGTCTGCGCGTCGCTGACGACATAGCGCAGGCGATTGTTGACATGCACGCTCTTGGCGAAGGGGCAGAGGTTCAGCCCGATGACGGCTTTTTCCAGCCAGTGCTGGGTGTCGGCCTGGATCTGGGACTTGTCGGCGCAGGTCGTGGCAGGCTCGGCGGCGGGTTTCTTGTCTTGACTCATGCTGCAAGACTAGCAGGGATGGCCGGCAGGCAGGCGACGCGCGGCGGCGAGCTCGACGCCGGCTGCGCTGCTCGCGCTCAGGCAAGCGCGCGCAGAAGCAGCCAGCCAGGCAGTGCGAGATAGAGCGCCGCGAGCGCCAGATGCTCGGCCCAGGCCCTGAGCTTCGCGATGGTCTCTGGCCAAAGCAGCGCGCCGAGCATCAGCAGCGTCTCGACCACAGTGCGCAGCGCCGCCGCGCACAGCGTCACGCCGATGGCCCAGGCCGCCCACCACAGCGAGAAGCTCTTCAGATAGGCCAGCAGGCCGAAGCTGTAGTACTCGCCGAAGCTGCTGCCGTAGGCGATGTGCTGGTGCAGCCGGAAGGCCGGCAATGCCATCAGCAGCGGGTAGGCGACGAACTTGGCCAGCGGATGGCCGAGCCAGCTGCGCGGCGTTGCCCGGCGTGAGCGCAGATAGCCCGCCATCCAACCAGCTGCGGCAGCGGGGTTCGTCGGTCCGCCGGCTGCCGGCAGCGCCCCGGCCAGCGCCCAGGGGTCGGCACAGGCGATGCCATAGCGCCAGGCGCTGCCATCGGCGAGGCGCAGCGTCGCGCCGGCACCGGGCAGCGGCAGGCGCCAGGGTTCGATGGCGGCCAGCTCCGCCAGCGGCAGGAGCAGCTGCCGGCGGCCGCGTGAGAAGCGCAGCTGGCCGCCAGCGACGATCTCCAGCCGGGCCGCGTAGGCGCGCAGCAGGCTCCAGGCCGCCGCCTCGGGCACGAGGAAGAGCGCGACGAAGCTGCGGATCTGCGCCAGCGTGTTGCTCTGGATCGAGCCTTCGCCAAAGAGGATGGCCCAGATCATCCACAGCAGGCTGGCGCGCGCGAAGACGCGCAGCGCGGCCGCTGCCCAGCGCGCAGCGGCAGGCAGCAGCACGATGTCCAGCGGCAGCGCCGCTGGCGTGTCGAGATCGAGACCGCTCGGCTGCTGCGCTTGTCCGCTCGCAGCGCCGCGCAGCCGGCGTCGCGCCAGCATCCAGAGCAGCAGCAACGCCAGCACCGCGCTTGCGGCGGGGCCGACCCAGTCGCCCCAGCGGACCATCAGCGTCGGCGGCGTCTCGCCCACCGGCAACGCGCCGACCACCAGCGTGCGCTCGCCCATGCGGGTGCCGGCGCGCACCTCGCCGCTGGCATCGATGACCGCGCTGTAGCCGGTGCTGGTGACGCGGAACTGCGGCAGCCTTGTCTCGATGCTGCGGAAGGCTGCCGCGGCCTGGTGCAGTGCGGGGCCAAGTTCGCTGCTGCTGAACCAGGAATCGTTGGACAGCGTCAGGATGGCCTGTGCGCCCAGCCGCACGCCGTCTATGGCCAGACCGGCGTCCATCGCGTCCAGGCAGATCAGCGGCAGCACGGGCAGCTCGCGACCATCGGCCAGCAGCAGCGGGAACACCCGCGCGCCATCGCCCGGCTGCCAGCTGCCGGCCCAGGGCAGCAGCCTGCGCAGCGCCGGGCCGTCCAGCCAGGCCGGCACGTACTCCGTCAGCGGGAAGGGGCGGCTCTTGCGGTAGTGGCCCAGCAGGCCGCGCTGCGGCGCGACGAAGGCCGCGGCGTTGTATTCGCGACCCTGCGCATCGCGCTCGTAGGTGCCGAAGACGAAGGGCACGCCGGCAGCCTGCACGAAGGAGAGGATCTCGCGGTCGAGCTCGGCGCCGGCCTCGCTCTTCGGGCGACCGAAGGTGGTCGGATAGACGGTCTCCGACCAGAGCACCGCGTCGGCACGCTGGCGCACCACCGCGTCGTGGCTCATCGCGTAATGCAGGTCCAGCACCTCGCGCACCACGGCGCCGGCGCTGCCCCTTTCGCGGCGCAGGCGCTCGTAGTCGGCGATGTTCGACTGCACCAGGGCCAGACGCAGCAGCGCGGAGCCCGCTGATGCGATGCCGGGGTCCGGCAACCGGGCGAGGGCCACGGCGCCATAGCCCGCCAGCAGCAGCGGAATCGCGGCGGCCAGGCCCAGGGGAGCGGCGGCCGCGCGCCAGCCCGAGCTGCGGCGCCGCGCCAGCGCCGCGGCGATGGCCTCATTGGCGAGCAGCAGCAGCAAGGTCAGGCCGGTGGCGCCGCCCAGCTCGGCCGCCTGGCGCAGCAGCGGCGAGGGATGCAGTCCATGGCCCAAGGTGTCGCCGAGCAGCCGCGGCAGCAGCCACTCCGCGCTGACCCAGGCGGCGCAGGCGGCCAGCGCACGCAGCGCCGGGCCGTGGGTCGGGCCGACCAGCTGACGCGTCACGGCGAAGACGATGATCTGCGGCTGGAACAGCGGCGCGCCCAGCAGCAGCAGCGCCAGGCCCGCGCCCGCGCCGATCTGCGTGTAGGCACCGATGCCGCCGCCCAGCCAGGCGAAGACGGCGGCGGTGTAGGCGACCGACATCGCCCAGGCGCTGAGCAGCGTGCCGCGCCAGGACTGCTCGCGGTCCAGCGCGCGCAACCATGGCACGAGCGCCACGAAGCCCAGCGCCCAGGCGGGGCCGCCGCGGGCATAGAGGGCGACCAGCAACGCGCTGGCCAGCACGGCAATCCAGCGGCTGTCGCGCAGCCGCGTCCAGACAGGGAGCGCAGGACTCAAGGCGTGGTCTTCGTCGGGTCTAAAGGTGCCGGCACCACGATCTGCCGCAGCGGCAGACCGGCGGGCGCTTGGTCGGCGGGCACCACGCGGTTGGCGGGTACTGCGACGGGCCGGCCCTGGGCATCCAGCGGCGGCCGGTCAGGCGAGTACATCAGGATGGGCTCGATGCGCTGGCCATCGTCGGTGGCCTGGTAGTGGCGCACATAGCCGGGCGGCAGCGGGTAGTCCTCGGGCACCGCCAGACCGACCAGCGGCGGACGCGTGCCCGGAGGCGAGAAGGCGCCCAGACCGGTGCGCACGCCAGCGGCATGCAGTCGCGCGATCACTTCGGCCATCGTCGGCACTTCGCCCTCGTTCACATAGTCGGCCAGGTCCGGAGTCTGGTCGCCGTTCGGATCGCGCTGGCGCCAGATGCGTGGCTTGGCACTTGCCTCGGGCGCTGGCAGCGCGGCCAGCTTGCGAGGAGTTGGAGCCGCCGTACTGCTGGCGGCGCCGGCGGGCAAGGCCAGCGGTGAAAAGGCCGTGCTGGTCACGCCGCTGGCTGCGGCGCTTGCCGCAGGCAGCCCGGCCGGCGCCACCGGCCGGGTGCTCCACCACCAGAACAGCAGGCCCGCCACCAGACCCAGCGCAATCGCGAGGAAGCCCAGCGAAGGGCCCCAGGCCGCATCATCCCCGGCCGCGGGGCCTGGGCTCCGTGGCGACTTGTCGTCAGGCGCTGGCGTCTGCTCCGGCATGCGTGGCGGATCGGCTGCTCAGCCCGCCCGCCTCAGGGTGCGGCCGGGTTGAAGGTGGAGATGGCCCAACCCATGCGTTCGTGGCCGAACTGGTTCCAGATCGGGTTCTTGCCGCCGGTGAACGAGGTGTAGCGCGGCGCGCCCGATCCCGTCGTGCCGCCGAACAGGCCGGCAGTCACCGTGCCGCCGCTGTAGGTCGGGTGCGTGTCGTCGGACTGGATGTAGTCGTAGCTGCTGCTGGCCGAGACGAAGTGTGCGTTGGCGTCGCGGATGGTCGAGCGCAGCGTACTGCTGATGCGCGTCACATAGCTGGACTCGCTCTCACCGGGCACGTAGCGCAGCGCGTCGGAGTCGATCTTGCCGTCGCCGTTGCTGTCGTAGTCGGCGCCCATGTATTGCGCGAAGTTGTCGGCGCACTGGAAGCCCTTCTGGCGCGCGTACTCGCACATCCAGTAGTTCATCGCCGCGAGCCGGGGCAGGAACAGCGACTGCATGTTCACCGTGGCACCGGTGCCAGGGTCCTTGCACGAGCTCTGCACATTGTCTGCTGCATAGCCCGGGTAATGCAGGTTGGAGATCACCTTGAGCTTCACGCCTGCGTAGGCGTTGGCGTTGATGTAGTCCATCGCCGCTGCCACATAGGTCTTGCAGTTCGCCACCGCGGTGCTCAGCTCGCTGTAGTTGCAGGTGCCACTCTGGCTCTTGAAGGCGGAGCGCGCTTGCAGTCCGTCGTTGCCGCACATCTCAAAGGTGACCACGCGCGTCGAGCTGGCCTGCATATAGGACCTCTCGGCGACGATCTTGTTGTTGTAGACGTCCGAGGCTACCGCGCCCGACTTGGCGCGGCGCACGCTCTCGATGTCGGCGTTCCACAGCGCCGAGAGGTACTCGGCGTCCACCGTGGGTGCCGCGTACTTCGCCGCGTTCAGCACCGAGCCGTTGTAGCCGGCGTAGATCGAGTCGCCATAGGCCACGACGCGGTACTTGGTACTGGTGCCGGCGCGGTCTATGGTCCACGAGACGTTCTGCGTCAGCGTGTTCGCGTGCGCGCTGGCAGCCATGCCCAGCAGTGCAGCGGCTGGCAAGAGGCCGCGCCAGACTGCACGCAGGCGCGCGAGCAGCGCGGGGCCGGTGCCGGGAGGGAAAGTCCTTTTCATTGCTCGTCTCCTTAGCTGTTCTTCGGCAGATTCAGGCTAGCACCGGCCCTGCGCCAAGGCCTGCGGGAATTCCTTGAGCTGCGCCGCAGCATTGCCCCCTGGCTTGAGGACAAGGATCGGTCATCGGGGTGCCGCTGTGCAACTTTGGTATGGTCGGGGTCCCGTCATCCGAGAAAGCTCTTCATGGCCAAACCGAACTACCAGTTCGAAAAGCGACAGCGAGAGCTCGCCAAGAAAAAGAAGAAGGAAGAGAAGGCACAACGCAAGGCGGCCGGGCCTGCCGCGGCAGAGCCGCAGGCGCAGCCCTCGCAGGACGACGGCGCTGCGGCGGAGCGGCCCGCGCTCGACAGCAACTAGCCGGCGCTCAAGCCGGACAGGGCCTCGCGCGCGGCCTGCCGGGCCTGCGCGACGACCTGCTGCTTCCAGTCATCGTGGTCGATGTAGAAGGCGTCGCGGATGCCGCGCTTGATCTGCGCGGCCAGCTCGGCCGGCGCCTCGGGATGCGCTTCCAGCCAGTGGTCGGCGCGTAGCGCATCGGTCACCGCGGTCCAGGGCACGGTGCCGTACTCCAGCGCGATGCCGGTGTAGCGCGCTGCCGGGCAGGCTTCATGGATGGAGTTCCACATCAGGCCCTGAAGCAGTGCGGAGCTGGAGCTGCCGTCGTAGATCGAGGTCACATCCTTGCCCCACCACTGGCGCGCGCGAGCGATGGCCGGCGGGTCGTCGCGGCCGGCCCAGATGCGCTCGCCATGGCCGCGCGGGCCCAGGCCGGTGTGCAGGTCTATCCAGGCGATGTCCGCGGCACCCTGGCCCTGCTCGGCCAGCACCTGGCGCAGCGTGACATTGCTCCAGGTCGGCGCATGACCACCGAAGAACAGGCCCAGCTCGTGCGTGTACTGGCCGCCGCTGACGGCGGCCTGCAGGCCGCGCTCGCCATGGCGCGCGGCATAGTCGCGCAGCAGCGCTTCGTCCGCCTCGCTGGGCGGCCAGTGCGCGGGCACCAGTGCGGCAGCGATCTCCTCGTAGCCGGGGTTGGCCGGCAGCGGTGCATGGTGGGCGAAATCGATGAAGTTACGGTTCAGGTCCACGCCTTCCTGCGTGACGCGGCGCCAGAACGAGAAGCCGTGCGGGTTCAGCGCGTGGATGTAGACCACCGCGAGGTCCGCATGAGCCTGCACCGCCGCGAGCCAGCTTGCGTCCGACAGCAGCGCGGTCTGGATGCCCGAGCCGCAGAAGCCCTCGACGCCATGGCAGGCGCTGCTGATGATCAGCAGGCGCTTTGCGTCGCGGTGACCCTGGCGCACCACATCCATCGCCAGCCGTTCGCCGTCACGGCCCAGCAGCGGATGCCAGTGCGGCTCGGCGTCCAGCCCGGCGGCTTCCACCGCGGCGAGGAACTTGCCGCGCGCCTCAGCGTAGCTCTGCGAGAAGTGGACAGCGGCAGTCATCGCGCGCTCAGGGCCGCGGCGAGTTCAGCCAAGCCTCTGCGAGCCTGACCCACATGGATCCGCCCAGCGGGATCAGCTCGTCGTTGAAGTCGTAGCTGGGGTTGTGCAGCATGCAGGGGCCCAGGCCGTGGCCGCCTTCGCGGTGGCTGCCGTCGCCGTTGCCGATCAGGAAGTAGCAGCCCGGCTTCTCGAGCAGGTAGTAGCTGAAGTCTTCGGCGCCCATCGTGGGCTCGAACTCCTGCACGTTGTCCGGCCCGACCAGCTCGCCGAGCACGCGACGGACGAACTCGGTCTCCTTGGGGTGGTTGATGGTCGGCGGGTAGTTGCGGTGGAACTCGAAGACCACGCTGCAGTCGAAGGCTGCGGCGATGGACTCGGCGACCTGCTGCATGCGTCGCTCGATCATGTCCAGCACTTCCAGCGTGAAGGTGCGCACCGTGCCCTGCAGTTCGCAGCTGTCGGGGATCACGTTGGTGGCTTCGCCGGCGTTGATCATCGTCACCGAGATCACGCCTGCGTCGATGGGGCGCTTGTTGCGCGTGATGATGGTCTGGAAGGCCTGCACCATCTGGCAGGCCACCGGCACCGGGTCCACGCTGTTGTGGGGCAGCGCGGCATGGCCGCCCTTGCCGCGCACGGTGATCCTGAACTCGTTGCTGGACGCGAACACCGGGCCGGTCTTCAGTGCGAACTGGCCGGCCTTCATGCCCGGCCAGTTGTGCGCGCCGAACATGGCCTCCATCGGGAACTTCTCGAACAGGCCGTCCTTGATCATCTCGCGGGCGCCGCCGCCGCCTTCCTCGGCGGGCTGGAAGACCAGGTAGACGGTGCCGTCGAAATTGCGGTGCTTGGCCAGATGCTTGGCCGCGGCCAGCAGCATCGCGGTATGGCCGTCATGGCCGCAGGCGTGCATCTTGCCGGGGTGCTTGCTGGCATGAGCGAACTTGTTGTGCTCGGTCATCGGCAACGCGTCGATGTCGGCGCGCAGGCCCACGGCGCGGTCCGAGCTGCCGTTCTTGACGATGCCCACCACGCCGGTCTTGCCCAGGCCGCGGTGTACCGGGATGCCCCAGTCGGTCAGCGCCTTGGCGATCAGCTCGGAGGTGCGCTCCTCCTCGAAGCAGAGCTCGGGGTGGGCGTGGATGTCGCGTCGCAGCGTGGCGATGCTGGACGCATCGGAGAGGATGGATTCGATCAGCTTCATGGGCTTGGGCTCCGTGGCGGCGTGCCGGGTGAGGCGGCAACGCCGGGATCCGAACGAGTGTAATCCGCGCTCTTTTCAGTGGGCACACCGGGGCCTTGCGGCGTGCGATATGCAATAGTTGCCGCATGAGTGAAACGAAGACCAGCGGCACCGGGACGATACGCATCGTCAACGGCGCCTGTCCGCATGACTGTCCAGATACCTGCGCGCTGCGCGTCACCGTCGAGGACGGCCGCGTGACCAAGGTGCAGGGTAATCCCGAGCATCCCAGCACCCATGGTGCGCTGTGCACCAAGGTGTCGCGCTATGCCGAGCGCACCTATCACGCGGAGCGCGTGCTGCATCCGCTCAAGCGCGTCAGCGCCAAGACCGAGGCGCCGCGCTTCGAGCGCGTCAGCTGGGACGAGGCGCTGGCCGACATCGCCGCGCGGCTGAAGGCCATCGCTGCGCGTGATCCGCAGGCCATCCAGCCCTACAGCTATGCCGGCACCATGGGCCTGATCCAGGGCGAGGCGATGGCCGGGCGCTTCTTCAACAGGCTGGGCGCAGCGCGGCTGGATCGCAGCATCTGTGCCAGCGCCGGCGCGCAGGCCTTGAACGAGACCTATGGCCACCGGCGCGGCATGCATCTGCGCTTCTTCGCCGAGAGCCGGCTGATCCTGATCTGGGGCAGCAACTCGATCGCGTCGAACCTGCACTTCTGGACCTATGCCAACCAGGCCAAGCGAGCGGGTGCCAAGCTCGTCTGCATCGACCCGCGCAAGACCGAGACCGCCGACAAATGCCACCAGCACATCGCGCTGCTGCCGGGCACGGACGGCGCGCTGGCGCTGGGCCTGATGCGCGAGCTGATCGTCAATGACTGGCTGGACCACGACTACATCGCGCGCCATGTGGACGGCTTCGAGGAACTGAAGGCCAAGGCGCTGGCCTGGACGCCGGAGAAGACCGCCGAGGTCTGCGGCATCAGCGCCGACGAGGTACGCGGGCTGGCGCGCGACTACGCGACGCTGACGCCCGCGGCGATCCGCCTGAACTACGGCATGCAGCGGGTGCGCGGCGGCGGCAATGCGGTGCGCCTGGTCGCGCTGCTGCCCTGCCTGACCGGCGCCTGGCGGCATCGCGCCGGCGGCCTGCTGCTGTCGGCCTCGGGCTGGGTGGCGCCGTTCAAGAACCCGGCCATCGAGCGGCCGGATCTGCTCGCTGGCCGCCAGCCGCGCATGGTGAACATGAGCACCATCGGCGATGCGCTGCTCGACGAGACGCTGCAACCCCGCATCGAGGCGCTGATCGTCTACAACAGCAACCCGGTCGCGGTGGCGCCCGAGTCGCCCAAGGTGGTCAAGGGCTTCCAGCGCAGCGATCTGTTCACCGTGGTGCTCGAGCATTTCATGACCGACACCGCCGACCTGGCCGACTATGTACTGCCGGCGACCACGCAGCTGGAGCACCTGGATGTGCACGGCAGCTACGGCCACACCGATGTATTGATCAACCATCCGGCGATTGCCCCGCTGGGCGAGGCCAAGCCCAACACGCAGATCTTCCGCGAGCTGGCCGCGGCGATGGGCTTCAGCGATGCCTGCTTCGCCGACAGCGACGAGCAGCTGGCGCGCCAGGCCTTCAGCGACGCGATCGACTTCGATGCGCTGGCTGCGCAGGGCTGGCAGCCGCTGCCGGTGCCCGACGCGCCGTTTGCCGACGGCGGCTTCCCCACCGCCAACGGCCGTGCGCAGGCCGCCGGCGCCGACTATGTGCCGCCCTACGAGAGCCGCGCTTCCAACCCCGCGCTGGCGGCGCGCTATCCGCTGGCGATGATCTCGCCGCCGGCGCGCAACTTCCTCAATAGCAGCTTCGTCAATGTGAAGAGCCTGCGCGACATCGAGGGCGAGCCGCTGCTGGAGATGCATGCCGACGATGCTGCGGCGCGGGGCCTGGCAGACGGCACGCTGGTGCGCATCTTCAACGATCGTGGCAGCTACCACTGCAAGCTGTCGGTGAGCGCCCGTGCGCGCCCCGGCGTGGTCAACGGCCTGGGCGTGTGGTGGCGCAAGCTGGGGCCCCGCGGCAGCAATGTCAACGAGCTGACGCACCAGCGCCTGACCGACCTCGGCAACGCGCCGTGCTTCTACGACTGCCTGGTCGAGGTGGAATCCAGCGCATGAGGCTCTGGCTGGCGGCGTTCGGCCTCGCGCTGTTGAGCGGCTGCGCGCAGCTCGGCTATCTGGGGCAGGCCGTGGGCGGCCATCTGCAGCTGCTGTCGGCCGCGCGGCCGGTGGACGACTGGCTGGCCGAGCCGGGCCTGGACGACAAGCTGCGCCAGCGCCTGCAGCTGGCGCACGAGATGAGAGCGTTTGCCAGTCGCGAGCTGGCGCTGCCGGACAACGCGAGCTACCGCCGCTATGCCGAGCTCAAGCGCAGCGCGGTGGTGTGGAACGTGGTCGCCGCGCCGGAGCTGTCGCTGACGCTGAAGACCTGGTGCTACCCGGTGATGGGCTGCGCCGGCTACCGCGGCTTCTTCGCCCGCGAGGCCGCCGAGGGTTTCGCTGCCGCGCTGCGGCGCGAGGAGCCGGGCCTGGATGTGTACGTCTATGGCGTGCCGGCCTACTCGACGCTGGGCTGGAGCAACTGGCTGGGCGGCGACCCGCTGCTGGACACCTTCATCCGCTATCCCGAGCCCGAGCTGGCCGGCCTGATCTTCCACGAGCTGGCGCATCAGCAGCTTTATGTGGCCGACGACACCGCGTTCAACGAGAGCTATGCCAGCGCGGTGGAGCAACTGGGGCTGCGCGCCTGGCTGGGGCAGCGTGGCGATGCGGTCATTGCCTTGTCTGCCGGCCATGCAGAGCGCCAGCAGCGCCGGGAAGAGTTCCGCGCCTTGGTCGCCGCTTATCGACAGCAGTTGGCGGCGCTCTATGCGTCGGCGCTATCGGCAGACGACAAGCGCGCCGGCAAGGCCCGCCTGATGGCGGCACTGCGCGCCGACCATCAGCGCCTGAAGGCGCAGCGCTGGGCTGGCGACACCAGCTACGACGCCTGGTTTGCCGACGTCAACAACGCCAGCCTGGCCATCCAGGCCGCCTATTCAGACCTGACCCCAGCGTTTGCGGCCCTGTACGAGCGGGCCGGCAGGGACTGGCCGACATTCCATGAGCGGGTGCGCCAGCTATCCGTCTTGCCGCGCGACGAGCGCCGGCGAGCGCTGGGGATCGCCGAGGGGCCACAATCTGGCCAAGCCGACGAAGCAACGACACAGGAGTAAGACGCCTATGGCCGACATCCACATCCACCGCGAACATGGGCTTGGCCTGGAGCGCGCCCGCAAGATCGCCTGGGACTGGGCGGAACAGGTCGAGCAGAAGTTCGACATGGCATGCACGGTGCTCGAAGGCGAGACCAGCGATACGGTGGAGTTCAGCCGCTCCGGCGTCAAGGGCCAGCTGATCGTCACCGGCGAGCATTTCGAGCTCAGCGCCAAGCTGGGCCTGCTGCTCGGCGCCTTTCGCTCGACCATCGAGGCGGAAGTGCAGAAAGAGCTGGACGCGCTGCTGAGCGCGGCGCCAGCGAAGAAGGCGGGGAAGAAGAAGGGCTGATCGACGGGCACCGGGCGAGCGACGCGCCGGTGCATCTGAAGGAGGCCGTGGCCCCGGGCCCGACCGCTGCGCGCCGTTCCAAAGCGCGCGCAGCAAGGGCCTTAACCGCTTACTTCAGCGACTCGATGAGGTCGATGTATTGCTGCATCGCATCGTCGCTGCTGGTGCCCTTGAGGGCGGCCCAGGCGTCGTACTTGGCGCGGCCGACCATGTCGGTGAAGCCCGGGCGGGAGCCTTCGACATCGCCGCTGCTGGCCTGCTTGAACAGCGCGTAGATCTTCAGCAGCGTCATATTGTCCGGACGCTCGGGCAGGTTCTTGGATGCGGCGACGGCGGCTTCGAACTGTTCCTTGAGGCTCATCAGTTTCTCCTGGGTGATCGGGTGGCCCGACTTGGTGACAATCGGGATGGACGGCGGCGATGTTAACCAGCATCGTCTGGACGGGACACCCTAGAACAACGCATCCACCGGAGACGATCTTGGCGCCAGTTCGTGAACGCATGTCGCGGGTCGATACCGCATGGCTTCGCATGGACAACGAGGCCAACCTGATGATGATCGTCGGCGTGTGGTTCATACGCCCGCGCATCACCCTGGCGCAACTGCGCGAGCGCTGCGAGGCGCGGCTGCTGCAGTACACGCGCTTTCGCCAGAAGGTGGTCGAGGAAGCGCTGGGCGCCGAGTGGGTGGAAGACGAGGAATTCGACATCTCGCGCCATGTGATCGGCGAGGTGCTGATGCCGATGCGCGGTCAGTCGCGGGAAGAGACGCTGCAGCAGCGTGTCGGCGAGCTGGCGACGACGCCGCTCGATCCGCGCCATCCGCTGTGGCAGTTCCAGCTGATCGAGGACTACCAGGATGGGCAGAGCGCGATGATCGCGCGCATGCACCACTGCATCGCCGATGGCGTGGCGCTGATGACGGTGCTGCTGTCCATCACCGATGGCGGCAAGGCGCCGCCGAAGCGCGCCCAGCAGCCGCGCGACGACCAGGACTGGCTGCTCGACAACCTGCTGCGGCCGATCAGCAATCTCACCGTCAAGGCGATTCACATGGCCGGCGACGGCGTGGCAGCCTCGGTGGACATGGTCAACCATCCGCCGCATCCGGTGGACAGCTCGATCGACATGGCGCGCATGGGCGCCCAGGTGGTGAGCGACGCCGCCGCGCTGGCGCTGATGGCCGATGATTCCCCGACGCTGCTCAAGGGGCAGCCGGGCTCCAAGAAGTGCGTGGCCTGGGACAAGGGCCTGCCGCTGGATGCGGTGAAGGCGGTGGGCAAGGCCTTCAACGCCTCGGTCAACGACGTGCTGATGTCCTGCGTCGCCGGTGCGTTCGGGCGCTATCTTCATGAGCGCGGCGAGGATCCGTCCGGCAAGGAGATCCGTGTGATGGTGCCGGTGAACCTGCGTCCCGAACACAAGGCCTACCAGCTGGGCAACCGCTTCGGCTTGGTGCCGCTGGTGCTGCCGATCGGCATTGCCAATCCGGTGGAGCGGCTCTACGCGGTGCGCGAGCGCATGCTGGCGCTCAAGGGCAGCTACCAGCCGGTGCTGGCCTTCGGCATCCTTGCGGTGGCCGGCCTGCTGGTCAAGCCGGTGCAGGACGCGATGCTGGGGCTTTTCGCGAAGAAGACCACGGCCGTGATGACCAATGTGCCCGGCCCGGCCCAGGCGCTGAAGTTCTGCGGCTCGACGCTGGAGCGCGTGATGTTCTGGGTGCCGCAGTCGGGCAATATCGGGGTCGGTGTCTCGGTGCTCACCTATGCCGGCGAGGTGCAGTTCGGCCTGATCACTTCGCAGGCGCTGGTGCCCGATCCGCAGGCCGTGATCGACCAGTTCGCGCCCGAGTTCAACAAGCTGCTGCTGCTGGCGCTGATGCTGCCCTGGGATTCGGACAAGGCCTGGGACTGAGCGACGCAGCGGCTCAGCGCCCGCACCGACAAGAACGCTGCCTTGGGCTATGCTGGCCTCAGGCGAGGGAAGGAAAGCGACGACGATCATGGTTCATGCCCGTCTTACCGACGATGGCCTGACGCGCCGACTGCTTGCCTTGCTGCTGGCGGGCTGCATGGCGGCGTCCGGAGCCGCAGCGCAGGAACTGAAGATCGGTGGCACCGGGGCCGGCCTGGCCACGATGGAGCTGCTGGGCGACGCATTCAAGCGGCAGAACCCGGGTGTGGTCATCGAGGTGCTGCCCAGCCTTGGCAGCGGTGGCGGCGTCAAGGCGCTGCTCGCCGGAGCGGTACAGGTGGCGGTGATCGCACGTCCGCTGCAGGACAAGGAAGTCGCGGCTGGCGCCAGCGCTCAGGAGTTCGGGCGCACGCCCTTCGTCTTTGCCACCCACCGCTCGACCAGGGCACGCGGCATCAGCGTCAGCGATCTGGTCGACGTCTACGCCGGGCGCCAGGAAAGCTGGCCTGATGGCACGCCGATACGCCTGGTGTTGCGGCCGGTGGGCGACAGCGACAGTGAGGCGCTCAAGGCCATCTCGCCGGCCATGCGTGCGGCCAAGACCGCGGCCGAGCAGCGCAAGGGCATGTTCTTCGCCGTGACCGACCAGGACGCTGCCGACGCGCTGGAGAAGATGCCTGGCAGCCTGGGGCCGACCTCGCTTGCGCTCGTGCTCGGCGAACGGCGCGAGCTGAAGATCCTGGCGCTGGATGGCGTGATGCCCGATGTGCGCAGCCTCGCGGCTGGCAGCTATCCGCTGTACAAGACCATGCTGCTGGCCACCGGTCCGAAGTCGTCCGCCGCGGCCAAGGCCTTCGTCGAGTTCGCCCGGTCGCCGGCAGCTCGCGAGATCCTGGTCAAGAACGGCTACTGGGTGAAGTAGCGGTGCGGGCGCGCGAATTGCTGGCGGCGCGGGCGTCCACCTTGGCGGCCGCAGGCGATCGTCTGCTGGTCGTACTGCAGTGGGGCCTGCTGCTGCTGTTGGCACTGGGCATCCCCGCGGGCTACTTCGTGCTGGGCTACAGCGCGCAGGCCGCTGCGCTGCAGACCAAGGCCGAGGTCAAGGCCGAAGTCATCGCGCAGATGATCAGCCGCTCGCCGCAGATGTGGCGCTATGAGGAGCCTCGGCTGCTCGACCTGCTGCAGCGCCTGCCCGTCGAGCTGCAGGGCGAGCATGCCCTGGTGCTGGCCGATGACGGCAGCGTGATCGCCGAATCGCGGCACCCGGCTCCGGCGCCGGTGCTGGAGCGCAGCGCCACGCTGTTCGATGCCGGCCATGAGGTGGGTCGCGTGGTGGTGCAGGCCTCGTTGCGGCAGCTGCTGCTGCAGACGCTGGCCGTATTGCTGCTGGCCTTGGCTCTGGCCGCGATGCTGGGCGCGATGGTCAGCCAGCTGCGGCGCGCGGTACGCCGTGCGGCCGTGCAGATGGCCGACCAGCAGGAGCGCGCGCGCATTACGCTGGACTCCATTGGCGATGCGGTGATCACCACGGACACCGAGGAGCGCATCGACTACGCGAACCCGGTGGCCGAGCGGCTGATGCAGCGCAGCCTGGGCGAGCTGCGCGGCCGGCCGCTGGCCGAGGTCTGCTCGCTGATCGACGAGCGCACGATGCAGCCCATGCCGACGCTGGTGCCGCGCGCGATCAGCGAGGGCGTGTACTGCCCCTTCTCAGGCCGCGATGTCGCGCTGATCCGTGCCGACGGCAGCTCCATCGCCATCGAGGACTCGGCGGCACCGATACGCAGCAGCGACGGTCGCCTCGTCGGCGGCGCGATGGTGTTCCGCGACGTCACCGCGACGCGCCGCATGGCCCAGCGCCTGAGCTGGGCGGCGACGCACGACGCGCTGACCGGCTTGCCCAACCGGCGCGAATTCGAGGCGCGCATCGACGCAGCGTTGCTCGCCAGCAAGTCCAGCGGCCGCCAGCATGTGGTGGCTTGCATGGACATGGACCGCTTCAAGGTGGTCAACGACAGCTGCGGCCATGCCGCGGGCGACGCACTGCTCAAGCAGCTGGCCGAGCTGCTGAAGTCCAAGCTGCGCGAATCCGACACGCTGGCCCGCCTGGGTGGCGATGAGTTCGGCGTGCTGCTCGAAGGCTGCTCGATGGAGCGCGCCCGCCTCATTGCCGCTGACTTGCTGGCGGCGGTGCGCGAGTACCGTTTCGTCTGGGAGGGGCGCACGTTCGGCGTCGGCGTCAGCATCGGCCTGGCCGCCGCTGCGGATGCGGAGATTCACAGCCGCGCCGAGCTGCTCAGCGCGGCCGATACCGCCTGCTTCGCGGCCAAGGAGCAGGGGCGCAACCGCTTCTGCGTGTTCCAGAGCAGCGATGCCGAGATGCTGCAGCGCCGCGCCGACATCGGCTGGGCCACGCGGCTGAGCCTGGCGCTGGAGCGCGGCCAGTTCCTGCTCTACTACCAGCCCTACCTGGCGCTGGATGGCAAGGCGCAGCTGGCGCGCGCCCACATCGAGGTGCTGCTGCGCCTGCGCGAGGATGACGGCCGCATCGTGCTGCCCACCAGCTTCCTGCCCGCGGCCGAGCGCTACAACATCATGCCGGCCATAGACCGCTGGGTGATCCGCACCGTGTTTGCCCGCTACCGCGAGCTGGCTGCTCGCCTGGGCGGCGCGGAGCAGGCGCTGGTGGTGGCGATCAACATCTCAGCCACCACCGTCAACGCCGAAGGCACACTGGACTTCATCCGCGAGCAGGCGCGCATCCACGAGCTGCCGGCCGGTGCGGTGTGCTTCGAGCTCACCGAGACCGCGACCATCAACAACATCCGCAGTGCCACGCAGTTCATGCACGAGGTCAAGGCCATGGGCTTCGCCTTCGGCCTGGACGACTTCGGCGTCGGCAGCAGCTCGCTGGCTTATCTGAAATCGCTGCCGGTGGACTACCTGAAGATCGACGGCAGTTTCGTTGCCAACATGGTGAGCGACCCGGTGGACCACGCGATGGCCGAGACCGTCAACCGCGTCGGCCACATCATGGGGCTGCAGACCGTGGGTGAATATGCCGAGAGCGACGAGGTAGTCGCCGCGCTCAGCGCGATGGGCGTGGATTTTGCGCAGGGCTTCGGGGTGCAGAAGCCGCAGCCGCTGCCCGATCCGATGTCGTGAGTAAGAGGCGCGCGGCTGGAGCAGCCGCTCTGTTTCCGCGGCAGAGCTTATGTGGCCAAAAGGAACGAGAGGGGAGCGAGACATGATCATCGAAGCGATACGTCTTGAGGTTCGTCCTGCGGGGCGCACCCGCGCCGTGGCCAGCATCGTCTGGGAAACCAAGCCCGCGTTGCCGCAGCAGCTCTACTTTGACGTGCCGAGCGACTATGTCCCGACGCCGGAGGTCGTGGCCGGTGCCTTCGCCATGGCCACCGCCTTGCCGGCTCTGCATCGCAAGGAAACGCATGTCAGGCTGGCCGATGCGCTGGATCCGGCGATGATCCGGGGCATCGAGATCGTGCTGGCCCAGCTGTCTAGCTGGCACGGCTACCCACGCCGCGGGCTGAAGCTAGAGGCGCGGCATCTGGTGTCGGCGCCGAGTTCACGGCCGTGCCGTGCGGCCAGCTTCTTTTCCGGCGGCGTCGACTCGTTCTGGACCCTGTGCGACAACCTGACCACGCTGCCGCCCGAACACGAGATGCGCATTCGCGATGTGGTCATCGGGTACGGCTTCGACATGGGCTGGGACGAGGACGAGGGCAGAGATGCGCAGCTCTTCCAATTGACACTCCAGCACTTGGGCGGGGTGGCCGCTAGCGCAGGGGTCAATCTGCTTCCCGTCTACACCAACGTGCGCCGGCTGCTACCCGACTCGAACTTCTGGGCGGCGCGCTGGCATGGCATGGTCTTGGCGGCGGTGGCCTACATGCTTTCCGGCCGCATCACCGAGATACTGGTTCCCGCGACCAACGATCTGTGGCACCTGGCACCCTGGGGTTCGTCGCCGTTGATCGATCCGAACTTTTCATCGCCGCGGCTCGGCGTTTATCACGACGGCGTTCACATGACGCGCCTGGACAAGGTCGCGCGGCTCACCCAGTTCCCGTATGCGCTGGCCAATATGCGCGTGTGTACCAAGGTCGATGCGGTACCCGACGGATTCCTGAACTGCGGCCGTTGCGAGAAGTGTCTGCGGACCAAGCTCGAGTTGACGGCCTGCGGCGCGCTTAACAACTGCGACACCTTTGCGACTCGGGATATTCCCGTCGACGCGGTGGCGGGCCTGGCTATGCTGACCGCCTATCAGGCCTCCGAATACGAGGAACTGGTCGAGCCCTTGCACCAAGTCGGTCGCGCCGATCTTGCTGACGCGGTCCGGGCGGTCGTCGACAGATGGGAGCGTCATCGCGACTGGCTCAATGAAGAGGATTGGAAAGGCCTGCTCAAACGCTTTGCGCGGAGGTATCTGGGCATTTCCGCTGCCCCGGCCACCGATCCGTTCAGGGTGGGCTGAGCCCACCGGACGGCCGGACTGGACCGCGCTCAGCTCGCCGGAACTGCAGCAGGCGGGCGGTTCTCGCGGACGAATCCGTTCGCCGCCTCGAGCAGGGTTCGCGTGTAGGGCTGCGTCGCGAGACACCGTGCGAGCTGGGCCGTCTCCAGTGTCTCGACGCCTCGCCCCGCTTGCATCACCAGCACCTGCTCGCACAGATGCGCGACCACCGCGAGGTCGTGGCTGACCATCAGGAAGGACAGGCCGCGCTCGCGGCGCAGCTGCTCCAGCAGGTTCAGCACCTCGGCCTGCACCGAGGCGTCCAGCGCAGAGGTCGGCTCGTCCAGCAGCAGCAGGCGCGGCTCGAGGATCAGCGCGCGCGCGATCGCGACGCGCTGGCGCTGGCCGCCGGAGAGCTGGTGCGGGTAGCGGAAACGGAAGCCCTGGCCCAGGCCGACGGCGTCGAGCGCATCGCGGATGCGCTGCTCGGCGCGGTCCAGGCGGTGGATGCCCAGCGGCTCGGCCAGTGCGCGGTCCACGGTCTGGCGCGGATGCAGCGAGCCATAGGGGTCCTGGAAGACCATCTGCACCAGGCGGCGAAAGCCCGCGCTGCCGGGCGCTGGCAAGGCCTGACCCCCGTTGGCACCGTTGCCCTCGCCGAGCAGCCGCACGCTGCCGGCGCTCAGCGGCGCCAGGCCGCAGATCGCGCGCAGCACCGTGCTCTTGCCTGAGCCGGATTCGCCCACCAGGCCCAGTGCCTGGCCGGGCGCGACGCGCAGGCTCAGGTCCTGCACGGCGGTGAAGCCCTTGGCGAAGCGCACCTGCAGGCCGCTGACTTCAAGGCCGATGCGCGGAAGCTCTGTGTGGGTGGCGCTCACAGCTTCCAGGCCTCCTGGCGGTCCAGCGTCGGCAGCGGATGGCGGTCGCCGGCGCCCAGGCGCGGCAGGCAGTCGAGCAGGCCGCGGGTGTAGGGGTGCTGGGCCTGCTGCAGCTCGCTGGCCTTCAGCTCCTCGACGACGCGGCCGGCATACATCACCAGCACGCGGTCGCAGAAACTGGCCACCAGGCGCAGGTCGTGCGAGATGAAGACCAGGCCCATGCCGCGCGCCTCGACCAGGCGATCAAGCACCGACAGCACCTGCAGCTGCACGGTCACGTCCAGCGCCGAGGTCGGCTCGTCGGCGACCAGCAGCTCGGGCGAGGCGATCAGCATCATCGCGATCATCGCGCGCTGGCCCATGCCGCCGGAGATCTCGTGCGGATAGAGGCGGTAGACGCGCTCGGGGTCGGTGATGGCCACTTCCGATAGCGCATCCAAGGTGCGGCGGCGCGCCTCGGCGCTGCCGATGCCGCGCTCATGCGTGCGCAGCGTCTCGGCGATCTGCTCGCCGATGCGCATCACCGGGTTCAGCGCATGGCGCGGGTCCTGCAGCACCATGGCCAGGTGGCGGCCGCGCAGCGCGCGGCGCTGCGCCGGGCTGGCCGCCAGCAGGTCCTGGCCGCGATAGGCCAGGCGCTGCGCGCTGATGCGCGCCTCCGGCGCCGACAGGCCGAGGATGGCGCGGCCGGTCTGGCTCTTGCCCGAGCCCGACTCGCCGACGATGCCCAGCCGTTCGCGGCCCAGCGTGAAGGACACGCCGCGCACCGCCTCGGACACGCCGCCATCGCGGGTGGGGAAGGCGACGCGCAGGTCTTGCACCTCTAGCAGCGGGGTACTCATTTGGCGGACTTGGGATCGAGCGTGTCACGCAGGCCGTCGCCGAGCAGATTGAAAGCCAAGCTGACGACGAAGATCGCAAGACCTGGCCCCGCGGCGACCCACCACTGGTCGAGCACGTACTGGCGGCCGGCGGCGATCATCGCGCCCCATTCGGGGCTGGGCGGCTGCGCGCCCAGGCCGAGGAAGCCCAGGCCCGCGGCGGTGAGGATGATGCCGGCCATGTCCAGCGTGACGCGCACGATCACCGAGGGCAGGCACATCGGCATCAGGTGGCGCAGCACCACGCGCGCATGCGAGGCGCCGATCAGCTGCACCGCGGCGATGTAGTCGGCGCGCGCCACCGTCAGCGTCTCGGCGCGGGCGATGCGCGCATAGGGCGGCCAGGAGGTGATCGCGATCGCCAGCACCGCGTTCTCTATGCCCGGGCCCAGCGCGGCGACAAAGGCCAGCGCGAGGATCAGCCGCGGGAAGGCCAGAAAGATGTCGGTCGTGCGCATCAGCAGCGTGTCCAGCCAGGGCGCGCCATGCGCGGCCGCATAGCCCGACACCGTGCCGACCAGCAGCCCGATCGGCGCGGCCAGCAGCGCGACCAGCACGACGACGAAGAGCGTGATGCGCGAGCCGTGGATCAGCCGCGAGAGGATGTCGCGCCCCTGGTCGTCGGTGCCGACCCAGTGCGCGCTCGACGGCGGCAGCAGCCGCGTCGTCGCCAGGTCACCCTCGAAGGGCGAATAGGGCGCCAGCTGCGGCGCCAGCAGCGCCACCAGCATCAGCGCCAGCACGATCAGCAAACCCAGCAGCGCGAGGCGGTTGCGGGCAAAGGTGCGCCAGCCCGCATAGGCGCGACCCAGCGCAGCCTGCCGGCGCGAGGCCGGCTGCTCGCTCATCAGCCACTGGTGCAGTGCCGAGGTTTGCTCGTTCATGGTGATGGAAATGTGCAGAAGTGGCTCACCGGGCAGGCTTCGTGGCAGGGGACCTGGCGAAGCCCGAGGATCCGGCTTTGCCGGGCCTGCGGGCTTGCCCCCTTGAGGGGGTGCGCGAAGCGCGTAGGGGGTGGGCCGTCATCGGGCGCGGGTCCTCGGGTCCAGCAGCCGGTACAGCAGGTCCGACAGCAGATTCAGCGCGATGAAGATCGAGCCCACCACCAGCGTGCCGCCCAGCACCGCGTTCATGTCGGCGTTCTGCAGCGCGTTGGTGATGTAGAGACCCAGCCCCGGCCAGGCGAACACGGTCTCGGTCAGCACCGAGCCTTCCAGCAGGCCGGCATAGCTCAGCGCGATCACCGTGACGAGCGGCACCGCGGCATTGCGCAGCGCGTGGCGCCAGATGATGCGCGCCTCCGACAGGCCTTTGGCGCGCGCCGCGACGATGTATTCCTGGCTCAGCTCGGCCAGCATGAAGGAGCGCGTCATGCGGCTGATGTAGGCCAGCGAGAAATAGCCCAAGAGCGCGCCGGGCAGCGCCAGATGCGCGAAGGCATTGCGAAAGGCCTCCCACTCGCCTGCCAGCGCCGCATCGACGAGCAGCAGCCCGGTGACCGGCGTGACGCTGTATTCGAAGGCGATGTCGATGCGGCCGGGGCCGGCCACCCAGTCCAGTCGCGCATAGAACACCAGCAGCGCCATCAGGCCCAGCCAGAAGATCGGCACCGAGTAGCCGATCAGGCCGATGATGCGCAGCAGCTGGTCCACCAGACCGCCACGCCGCACCGCCGCCCACACGCCCAGCGGCACGCCCAGGCCGGCGCCGATGACGATGCCCACCGTGGCCAGCTCGAAGGTGGCGGGGAAGACGCGCCGGATGTCGTCCAGCACCGGATTGGCGCTGAGCAGCGAGACGCCCAGGTCGCCCTGCAGCACGCGCGCGAGATAGCGGCCGAACTGCTGCCACAGCGGCAGGTTCAGCCCCAGCTCCTCACGCAGCTGCTGCAGCATCTCCTCGCTGGCGCGGTCGCCGAGCACCGCCAGCGCCGGGTCCACCGGGATCACGCGGCCGATGAAGAAAGTCACTGCCAGCAGGCCCAGATAGCTGAAGGCCAGCACCAGCATGAAGCCGCCCAGGCTGCGCAGCCAGGGCAGCAGGGAATGCGGAGACGAAGAAGCGGTCACGAGTGCGGACGAGAGCAGACGAGCCTGGTCGATCAGCGCTTGCTCACCGTGAACAGATAGCTGGTGTCCGCCGTTGGGCCGAGCAATAGCCCCTCGACATTGGCGCGGTAGGCGGCCACGTCGGTCTGCTGGTAGAGCATGATGAAGGGGCTGGCCTTGCGGAACTCGGCCTGGATCTCCTGGTACAGCGCGGTGCGCTTCTTGGCGTCGCGCTCCAGCATCGCGGCGTCGGTCTTCTTGGTCAGCTCGGGGATGTCCCAGCTGTTGCGCCAGGCCAGGGTCTTGGCACTGGCTTCGTCGCCGTTGTCGGGGTTGCGCGCGAAGGTGTCGGCATTGCTGTGCGGGTCCCAGTAGTCGGTGCCCCACTGGCCGATGAACATATCGTGCTTGCGCGCGCGGTACTTGGTCAGCGTCTGCTTGCCGTCGCCGGGGATGATCTCGATCTCCACGCCGGCGCGGCGCGCGGTCTGCTGGAAGCTCTCGGCGATGCCCAGCACCGGTTGCACGCTGCGCATGTCCAGCGACGCCTTGAAGCCGTTCGGATAGCCGGCCTTGGCGAGCAGTGCCTTGGCCTTGTCGACGTCGAGCTTGAAGGGCTGCTCGGTGGACGCGCCCAGCAGACCCACCGGCATGAAGTTCTGGTGCATACGGCCGATGTGGCGCACCAGCGTGCCGCCCAGGCCGGCGTAGTCCACCAGGTACTTCATCGCTTCGCGCACCTCGGGCTTGGCGAAGGCCGGGTGCTTGAGGTTCATGGACAGATAGAAGACCGTGCCCTGCGCGGTGCTGGTCGTGCGGATGTCCTTGTTGGCGGCCAGCGCGGCTATGTCCTGCGGACCGAGGTTGCGCGCGACGTCGATGTCGCCTTTTTCCAGCAGCAGGCGCTGCGTGGCCGGCTCCTTCACGTGGCGATAGACCACGCGCGCCAACGGCGCCTTGATCGCGCTCTGCTCGTTGCGCTCCAGCGCCAGGATTTCGTTGGCGCGCCAGTCGCGCAGCTTGTAGGGGCCGGAGCCGGCATAGCGCGTCTTCAGCCAGGCCAGGCCCATGTCGCCGCCGCTCTCCTTGCTCAGCAGCAGTTTCTTGTCGAGCACCGCGGCGACGTTGGCACTCAGGCAGTTCAGCACCAGCGTCGGTGCCAGCGCGCGATCGGTCTGCAGCACCAGCGTCAGCGGGCCGCTGGCCTTGACGCGCTCGGCCACCTTGTCCTTGATGAGGCCCAGCTGATTGAGGATGAAGGCGGGCGTCTTGTTCAGCAGCACCGCGCGCTGCAGCGACCAGGCCACGTCCTCGGCTGTGATCGGGTTGCCGGAGGCGAACTTCAGCCCGGGCTTGAGTTCGAAGGTGTAGGTCTTGCCATCAGCGGCGACGCTCCAGCTCTTGGCCACATCGGGCTGCAGCTTGGACGGGTCCTTGGGGTCCAGGCGCAGCAGGCGGTCGTAGAGATTGCCCAGCATCTCGCCGGCCGAGATCTCGAAGGCCTCGGCCGGGTCCAGCGAGATGATGTCGTCGAAGGCCATCGCCACCACCAGCGTGTCCTTGGGCGTGGCGGAGCGGGCCGCAGGCGCGTGCAGGCCCAGACCGGCGGCGGCAGTGGCGAGCAAGGCGGCATTCGCGCGGCGGCGGTTCAGGTTCGGCAGGCTCATCGTGTCGGCGGGAGGGCTTGGGTGGTCGTTGCGGGCCCGATTATTGCCGCTGGGCCGCTGCTGCCGACGCCGAGCTGAGGTGGCGCGATCAGCGTCCGCGCAGCCCCAGCTCACGCAGCCGCGCCAGCCACTTGTCGAGCTTGTCCGGATCGAGCGAGTCCACACCGCCGATCAGCGTCTCCCGGATCGGTGCGATGCCGACGAAGCCGAGGATGTTGCGCTCCAGTGACTTCAGGCTGTGGGCGCGGTAGAAGTAGCGATAGAAGAGCGCCGGCATGCCCATGGTGACGACCACCTGCGCCGAGCGTCCGCCCAGGGCCTTGCGCCCCAGCGGATTGCCGCCTTCGGCGCTGAAGGCGAATCCCGGTCGTGCCACTTGCTCGAGAAAGCCTTTCAGCAGCGCCGGCATCTCGCCCAGCCAGAGGGGGAAGAACAGCACCATGTGGTCGCACCAGGCGATCGCCTGCTGTGCGTCGAGCAGGCCGGCCGGCAGCACGCCATGCTCCCAGTCCTGCTTGCTGCGCAGCAGCGGGAACTCCAGCCTCGCCACATCCACCTGCCGCAGCTCATGGCCAGCGGCGACCGCGCCGGCCGTATAGGCCTCGGCGAGCAGGTGGCAGAGGTGCGGGGCAGTGGCGTCGGGATGGCCCTGGATGATCAGGATCTTCTTGGTACTGCTTTTCTCTGTCATGAGCGCCTCGAACACCAGCTTGCGTGATACCGACATTTGCGCATGGGGCGCTAACGCCTGGATTGACTGGGGTCAATTTGTCCGAGTTCGGCCGCTCCGGAAGTCCTGCCGTTCATGGGATGGACGCGAGCGTCTCAGGGCGCCAGTTCGACGCGCAGCTGCAACTCGCGCTGCAGTTTTGGCTCGGCATCCCGGGTGGAGAGACTGCCGCGCGGCGCTGCTTGAGGCGTGTCGCCGCTGCGCGCGACGGTCAGCCACTGGCCCAGCGGCAGCTGCACGGTGGAGTACAGCTCGGCGCTTGCTGCATCCTGGCCGGTCGTGCTGCGCAGCTCGACCAGCACCGGGGCTTGACCGCCGGTCCAGCACAGGCTGAGATTGAAGCCGCGCAGCTGCATCACCTGCCCGCTGCGGGGCACCGCATAGACACGGGCGCCGGCCGTCGGCGGTACGCCGCGCGCATCCGCGGGCACTTCGACGCCGTAATCCACCCACTGCACCGGTCGGCTCTCGCTGATCTGCACGCTGGCGCTGCGGCCGTTGAGTACCAGCAGTCTTGGCAGGGTCTGGATTGCGCCCTCCTGCCGGCCGGTGCCCAGCACGACCTGACCCCGCGGTGAGTAGGAGCCGCCGGTGCCCAGTACCACCGCGCCGTCGCCCACGCCGGCCATCGCCGCGCCGCTGACCCGGCTCTCCACCCATCGCAGCTCGACCCAGAGATTGCGCTGGGGCAATGCCGGCTGCGCGTGTGCGCGCAGCGGCAGCAGCAGGGGCAGCAAGGGGGGAAGACAAAGGAGCAGGCGGCGCTTCATGATTGGCAAGGATACGCGTCGTCGCATGCGGCCGCTTGCGGTGCTCCGGGGCTGGCGGTGCACCCGGTGCGGCTCAAGGCGCCAGCCGGTTGGCGGCGCGGCAGCGCTGGATGTCGCAGGCGGTGGGCAGGCTGTGTCGGTACTCCACATGGGCCTTCAACGCCGCCGGGTCGCGCAGGCTGCAGCGGCCGCCCTTGCCATCGTCGTAATAGGACATCACGTCCACGCAGCGGCGCGAATGCGCCATCAGGCCGAGGAAATGACCCATCTCGTGCGACACGGCCATCTGCAAGGTCTCCTGTGCCGGGTATTGCGGGTTGCGCTGGCGCAGCAGCGCGAACATCGCCGGGCTCAGCGCCAGCAGTTGCCGGCTCAGGTTGGCGGCAGCGAAGTTGCCGCGCACGGCGGTGTCGCTCCACAGCACCTGCACCACGCCCTGGGCGGGGTCGGCGGTGGTGCGGCGCGCGCTTGTCTCGTCCAGCACCTGCACCGGCACGCCGCAGGGCGCCCAGGCGCGCGCCGCGCGTTCCAGCACCGCCATCACCTGAGGGGCGCCGAACCAGGCGGGCGCGCCCTCATGTCGGTAGACGAAGCGCCAAGCCGCGCGCTCTGACGGCCGGTCGCGCCCGTCGCCCCAGGTCTGCAGCTCGCCCGGCAGGCAGCTGGCGATCTCGGCGCTGCGGCTGTCGCTGAAGGCCAGCGCGGCGCTGTTCAGCGTCAAGCCGAGGAGCAGCACTGCGGCGCAACGGCGCAGCGTGGCGCCGCGTCGCGGCGGCAAGGCGGCGGGCTGCTGCATGGCTTCAGGCCCGCCGTGCCGGCTCGCGTTGCCGATCACGGGCGAAGGACTCCAGCGCGGCGGGCGTCAGGGGGCGGCTGAACAGATAACCCTGCGCCGCCGCGCAGCCCAGGCGCCGCAGCAGCTCGAGCTGAGGCTCGCTCTCCACGCCTTCGGCGATGGTGGCGCAGCCCAGGCTGCGGCCCAGGGCGACGATGGCTTCGACGATGGCGCGGTCGTCGGCGTCGTTCTGCAGGTCGCGCACGAAGCTGCCGTCGATCTTCAGCCGCTGCGGGCGGAACTTCTTCAGATACGCCATCGAGGAGTAGCCGGTGCCGAAGTCGTCGATGGCGATCGCCACGCCCAGCGCCTGCAGCCGGCCCAGACTCTCGGCCATCTGTTGCGGATTGCTCATTGCCACGCTCTCGGTGATCTCCAGCTCCAGATGTCGCGCCTCCATGCCGCAATCCTGCAGCACATAGGCCACGCGTTCGGCCAGGCCCGGCTGGCGGAACTGCACCAGCGAGAGGTTCACCGCCACATGTGCCAGCCCCAGTCCGGCGTCCAGCCAGGCGCGCATCTGCTGGCAGGCGCTGCGCAGCACCCAGTCGCCGATGGGAACGATGAGGCCGCTGTCCTCGGCCAGCGGGATGAACTCGGCCGGGCTGATCGCGCCCAGCTCCGGGTGCGTCCAGCGCAGCAGCGCCTCGACGCCGACCAAGCGCCCGTCCGCCAGATCGAGCTGGGGTTGGTACTCCAGGCGCAGCTGCCCTTCCTCCAGGGCGCGGCGCAGGGCGTTCTCCAGCATCAGCATGCGCGCGGTCTGTGCCTGCATCTCGGCGGCGTAGTAGCAGAAGTTGGCTCGCCCGGCCTTCTTGGCCCGGTACATCGCGGTGTCGGCGGCGCGGGTCAGTGCCTGGTCGCTGTCGCCGTCGCCGGGGTAGGTGGCGATGCCGATCGAGCAGCTCAAGCCCAGCTCGTGCGCGTCGATCTCGAACCGGGTCTGCAACGCGGCGAGCAGCTTGCTGGCCACATGCGCGGCACCGGCGGCGTCGGTGCCGGGGCAGAGGATCACGAACTCGTCGCCGCCGATGCGGCTGACCGTGTCCTCCTCGCGCAGCTCGGCCACCAGGCGCTGCGCCACCGCCACCAGCAGCTGGTCGCCGACATGGTGGCCCAGCGAGTCGTTGACGTTCTTGAAGCGATCCAGATCCAGGAACATCAGCACCAGCGGCTGCTGATGGCGCTGGGCATGCTGCAGCGCCTTGGTGATGCGGTCCTGCAACAGGCGGCGGTTGGGCAGGCCGGTCAGGGCATCGTAGTCGGCCAGCTGGCGTATGCGTTCCTCGGCGGCCTTGCGCTGGGTGATGTCGGTGCCTATGGCCACATAGTTGCTGACCGCGCCGCGCGGGTCGTAGAGCACGCTGATCGACAGCCACTCGGGATAGATGCTGCCGTCCTTGCGGCGGTTCATCACCTCGCCCGACCAGTGCCCGTTGCGGTCTATGCTCTCCCACATGCACTGATAGAAGTCGCTGCCGTGCCGACCCGAGGACAGCATCGAGGGATTGCGCCCCAGCGCTTCGGCTTCGCTGAAGCCGGTGACCGCAGAGAAGGCCTGGTTGACGCGCACGATGCGCGCCTGCGCGTCGGTGATCATGATCAGTTCGCTGCCGTGCTCGAAGACCTTGGCCAGCAACTGCAGCTGCAGCTCGGCGCGCTTGCGCTCGATGGCCAGCGCAGTGAGGCTGCCGGCCAGTTCGATGATCGCGATCTCGTGCTCGCTCGGGCCGGCCGCTCGCCGTGAATAGATGCCGAAGCTGCCCAGCACGGTATCGGCGCCGGAGCGTATCGGTTCCGACCAGCAGGCGGCCAGCCCGGCCTTCGCGGCCAGCTCGCGGTAGTCGGCCCAGTAGGGATGCGTGGCGATCTGCTCGACGACGACCCGCCGGCGCGTGTAGGCCGCCGTGCCGCAGGAGCCGACCGCCGGGCCGATGCGCACGCCGTCGATTGCCGCGTTGTAGTCGGCCGGCAGGCTGGGCGCGGCGCCCATGCGCAGGTGCTGGCCGTCCTCGTCGAGCAGCAGGATGCTGCACAGCACGCCAGGCAGGGCCGCTTCGATCTGCAGCGCATAGTCCTCAAGCACCTCGTTCAGCGTGGCCGAACTGCTGAGCCGCTCCATCATCGCGGCGCGCAGCGCAGCCAGCTGCTGCTCGTCGCGCTGGCGCGCCAGCATCTCGGCCTGCGCCGTCTCGGCCTCGCGCAGTCGGGCGAGCATCTGCGCCAGCCAGCCGATGACGCTGTCCTGTCGCCCTGGCGGCACCGCAATGCTCTGCTTGAACTCGCCTCGGCCGATTCGGGCGATGGTGGCGGCGATGGTGCCGACGTCCGCACCGAGCGTGCGGCCCAGCAGGTGCAGGCCATAGGCCAGATTGCCCAGCAGGCCCAGCCCCAGCCCCAGCATCACCACCCAGAGTGCACGGGCGCGCAATTCGGCCGCGCGCAGCTCTTCGGCACTGCGCGCGTCTACCAGACGGCGGAAGGCATCGATGTGCGACATGATCTGCGCCTTGGCCAACTGGTAAGTCTCGTCGTAGAGCGTGGCTCGGGCCTGCTCGCGCAGCAGCTGTCCGGGCGCATGGCGCTCGGCCATTGCCATGGCCTCCTGCTCGATCTGCGCCAGCGCGTCGGAGCGCTGCTTGGCGAGCCGGAACTCCTGCAGCTCCTGCGCCTCGAGACTGAGCCGCTGCGCGTACTCCAGCAGCGGCAACAAGGGCTCCTTGGGCGGCTCGGGTCGCAGATCGGGCAGGGGCAGCAGGTCCCAATAGATGGCCCCGATCGGCGCTGGCCGCGGCTGCTTGCCCTCGCGGATCGCGATGATCGCCTGGTACTGCTGCTTGTAGACCGGCTGGCCGGTCTCGAGGTAGCTGCGCACGGTGCGTGTCAGGTCGTCGGAGGAGTGGCGCAGCTCATCGGCGACCAGCAGCGAGGCGAGCCGGCGCTCGTTGACGCGGTCCACCTGCTTCTCCGAGGCGACATACAGTGCGAAGGTGAGGAAGACCAGCACGGTGAGAAGTCGTGCCAGGCCGAGCACCAGTCGGTAGGGTGTGATGCGCTTGCGCTTGCTCATGAAACGGCTGGAGCGGCGAGCCGGGAAGTGGGACTGTCGGCGCTCATCCTCGCATTGCCGCCGTCCGGGATCAACGCCTGCGCCGCGCCGGTGTTGCATCGGCCGCGGTGCCACCGCTCCTCGCCGCGCCAGCCAGGTGAGCCAGCGGCAGTGCCCCGCCGGCCTTGACCTCGCCCAGCGAGAAGCTGGTGTGGATGTCCTTCACATTGGGCAGGTGCAGCAGCGTGTCGATGGAAAAGCGGCTGAAGGCGTCGAGGTCGGTGGCCATCACCTGCAGCTCGAAGGTGCCGGCGCCGGAGATGTAGTGGCAGGAGATCACCTCGGGCAGGCGGCGGATCGCATCCTCCAGCACCTTGGTGTGGGCGCCGGTATTGCGGTCGGCATCCAGGCGCACGAAGGCCAGCACGCCCAGACCGATCTTGCGGCGGTCGATCTCGGCGCGGTAGCCGGTGATGTAACCCTGCTCCTCCAGCCAACGCACGCGCCGCCAGGTCGGCGCGGTGGACAGGCCGATGCGCGCGGCCAGCTCCGCGTTGGACAGGCGCGCATCGCGCTGCAGCTCGGCCAGGATGGCGATGTGCCAGCGGTCCAGCCCGCCGCCGTGCGGCGGCTCGTCGAGCACCGGATCGGCGCTGTCGGCACTGCTGCTGGTTTTCCCTGTAGCGGAATTTCTGGATGCCATTGTTTGCCTGGATTGCTATTTCGGGAAAGATTATTGCGCTGACCGACGGATTTTGGCGTCAGATAGAAAGCACTCGTCGCGATGCATTCTCTACACTGCTGCTCCAGTGCGGCGGCGAGAGCCGCGTGCCAAGATCGCCATGGCCGGGCGTGGCGCCACAAGCGGCGCGACCCGGACCGACAGCCTGGTTGGAGACAAGCCCATGAATGCCCCGCTACCCGAGCACATCCTGCGCGCGCTGGAGAAGGTCACGCTGGAAGACAAGTACGCGCTGGAGCGCGGCCGCGCCTTCATGAGCGGCGTGCAGGCCCTGGTGCGTCTGCCCATGCTGCAGCGCACGCGCGATGCGATCGCCGGACTGAACACCGCCGGCTTCATCAGCGGCTACCGTGGCTCGCCGCTGGGCGGCTACGACCAGGCGCTGCAGGCGGCCAAGAAGCACCTGGCCGCGCAGAACATCGTCTTCCAGCCCGGCGTCAACGAAGAACTGGGCGCCACCGCGGTGTGGGGCACGCAGCAGCTGGACCTGTTCCCCGAGAAGAAGCGCTTCGACGGCGTGTTCGGCATCTGGTACGGCAAGGGCCCCGGCGTGGACCGCTGCATCGACGTGTTCAAGCACGCGAACATGGCCGGCACTGCAAAGCACGGCGGCGTGATCGCGGTGGCCGGCGACGACCATATCGCCAAGAGCTCCACCGCGGCGCACCAGAGCGACCACGTCTTCAAGGCGGTGGGCTTCCCGGTGTTCTTCCCGAGCAGCGTGCAGGACATCCTGGACATGGGCCTGCACGCTTTCGCGATGAGCCGCTTCTCCGGCCTGTGGTCGGGCATGAAGACCATCCAGGAGATCGTCGAATCCTCGGCCAGCGTCAGCGTCGACCCGGACCGGGTGAACATCATCCTGCCGGAGGACTTCGAGATGCCCGCCGGCGGTCTGCACATCCGCTGGCCCGATCCGCCGCTGGAGCAGGAAGCGCGGATGATGGACTACAAGTGGTACGCCGCACTGGCCTATGTGCGTGCCAACCGCCTGAACCACAACGTCATCGCCGGTCCGAACGACCGCTTTGGCATCATCGCCAGCGGCAAGGCCTGGAACGACACGCGCCAGGCGCTGCACGACCTGAGCCTGGACGAGGCCACCTGCAGCCGCCTGGGCATCCGTCTGCACAAGGTCAATGTGGTGTGGCCGCTGGAGGCGACGATCACGCGCGACTTCGCGCAGGGCCTGCAGGAGATCCTCGTCGTCGAAGAGAAGCGCCAGATCATCGAGTACCAGCTCAAGGAAGAGCTCTACAACTGGCGGCCCGACGTGCGCCCGAATGTGCTGGGCAAGTTCGACGAGGCAGAAGGCGACGGCAGCGGCGGCGAGTGGAGCCGTCCCAACCCCAGCGCCAACTGGCTGCTGCGTCCGCAGGCCGACCTGACGCCGGCGATCATCGCGCGCGCCATCGCCAAGCGGCTGAAGAAGCTGGGCGTCGACGCCGACGTGCAGGCGCGCCTGGACGCGCGCATCGCGCTGATCGAGGCGCGCGAGGCGGCGCTGAAGGAAGAGGCCAGGGCAGCGGCAGGTGCCGACCGTACCCCCTGGTTCTGCAGCGGCTGCCCGCACAACACCAGCACCCGCGTGCCCGAGGGCTCGCGCGCCGTGGCCGGCATCGGCTGCCACTACATGGTCAGCTGGATGCCGGGGCGCAACACCTCCACCTTCACGCAGATGGGCGGCGAGGGCGTGCCCTGGGTGGGCCAGCAGCCCTTCACCAGCGAGAAGCACATCTTCGCCAACCTGGGCGACGGCACCTACTTCCACAGCGGTCTGCTGGCCATCCGCCAGAGCATCGCCGCCGGCGTGAACATCACCTACAAGATCCTCTACAACGACGCCGTCGCGATGACCGGCGGCCAGCAGGTCGGCGAGCGCGCCGAGGGGCACACGGTGCTGCAGATCATGCAGAGCGTCACCGCCGAGGGCGTGAAGAAGCTGGTCATCGTCACCGACGAGCCCGAGAAGTACAAGGGCGTGGCGCTGCTGTCCGGCGTGACGGTGCACCACCGCGACGAGCTCGACACCATCCAGCGCCAGTTCCGCGAGATCCCCGGCACCACGGTGATCATCTACGACCAGACCTGCGCCACCGAGAAGCGCCGCCGCCGCAAGCGCGGCAAGCTGGTCGATCCCGCCAAGCGCACGATCATCAACGAACTGGTCTGCGAAGGCTGCGGCGACTGCTCGGTGCAGAGCAACTGCCTGTCGGTGGAGCCGCTGGAAACCGAGTTCGGTCGCAAGCGCCGCATCAACCAGAGCACCTGCAACAAGGACTTCAGCTGCGTGAAGGGTTTCTGCCCCAGCTTCGTCACCATCGAAGGCGGCCAGCTGAAAAAGCCCAAGAAGGACAAGGCGCTCAGCCCCTTCGACGCCAGCCTCGCGCCGCTGCCGCAGCCGCGCATCCCCGCGGCGGACAAGGCCTGGGGCATCGTCGTCGCCGGCGTCGGCGGCACCGGCGTGATCACCATCGGCCAGTTGCTGGGCATGGCTGCCCATCTGGAAGGCAAGGGCGTGATCACGCAGGACGCGGCGGGCCTGGCCCAGAAGGGCGGCGCGACCTGGAGCCATATCCAGATCGCCGAGCGCGAGCAGGACATCTTCTGCACCAAGGTCGGCACGGCCGAGGCCGACCTGGTGATCGCCTGCGACGCCATCGTCGCGGCCAACAAGGCCACACTGGCGGTGATGCGCCCGGGCCGCACCTATGTCGCGCTGAACACCCATGGCACGCCCACCGCTAGCCTGGTGAACAACCGTGACTGGAGCTTCCCCGGCGCGGCCTGCGAAGGCGCGGTGGCGCAGGCCGTGGGGGCCGATCACCTGGGCGAGTTCGATGCCGAGGAGGTGGCGGTCAAGCTGCTGGGCGACTCGATCTACACCAACCCGCTGATGCTGGGCTTCGCCTGGCAGCAGGGCCGGGTGCCGCTGTCGCATGCCTCGCTGATGCGTGCCATCGAGCTCAACGGCGTGCAGATCGACAACAACAAGGCCGCCTTCGAGTGGGGCCGTCGATGCGCGCACGACCTGGCCGCGGTGAAGAGCCTCTACGCGGCGCAGCAGGTGATCAACATCGTCAAGCGCCCGGGCCTGGACGAGATCGTTGCCAAGCGCGTGGACTTCCTCACCGGCTACCAGAACGCCGCCTATGCGCAGCGCTACAAGGCCTTCGTCGATCAGGTGCGGGCCGCTGAAGGCGCGCTGAACTCGACGCGCCTGACCGAAGCGGTGGCCAAGTCGCTGTTCAAGCTGATGGCCTACAAGGACGAGTACGAGGTCGCGCGCCTGCATACCGATCCGCAGTTCGTGCAGCAGATCGCGTCGCAGTTCGAGGGCGACTACAAGATCGTCCACCACCTCGCGCCGCCGCTGCTGGCCAAGAAGGATGCCAAGGGGCATCTGGTGAAGCGCCCCTTCGGCAGCTGGGTACGGCCGGCCTTCGGCCTGCTGGCCAGGCTGAAGGGCCTGCGCGGCACGGCCCTGGACATCTTCGGTCACACCGAGGAGCGCAAGATGGAGCGCGCGCTGATCCAGCGTTACCGCGACAGCATCGAGGCGCTGCTGGCCAAGGGGCTGAACAGCGAGCGCCTGGCGCTGGCTGTCGAGATCGCCCGCCTGCCCGAGGAAATCCGCGGCTATGGCCATGTCAAGGAGCATGCGGTCAAGGCGGTCGACGTCAAGTGGCAGCGCCTGATGGCGCAGTGGCGCGACGCTGCCTGAGTCCGGTTGCGGCAAAGTAAAAGGGCCCGCGATCCGCGGGCCCTTTTCATTGCTGCGTTTGCGCTGCCGCTCAGCGTCCGTACAGCACCTCGGGCAGCCACAGGCCGATGCCCGGGAACAGGTACAGCAGCACGATCGCGATGACCTGTATGCCCATGAAGGGCAGCATGCCGGCGAAGATCTGGTTCAGCGTCACATGCTTGGGCGCCACGCCCTTCAGGTAGAAGGCGCTCATCGCCACCGGCGGGCTGAGGAAGGCGGTCTGCAGGTTCAGCGCCACCAGCAGGCCGAAGAACAGCGGGTCGACGCCGAAGTTGTCCAGCAGCGGGATGAAGATGGGCATGAAGATCACGATGATCTCGGTCCACTCCAGCGGCCAGCCGAGGATGAAGATGATCACCTGGCTGAGAATGAGGAACTCGGTCTTGCTCAGGTTCAGGCCCAGCACCCATTGCTCGACCAGTTCCTGCCCGCCCAGCAGCGCGAAGGCCGCCGAGAAGATCGCCGAGCCGACGAACAGCCAGCAGACCATCGCGCTGGTCTTGGCGGTGAGAAACACGCTTTCCTTGACCACGTCCATGGTCAGCTGCTTGTAGGCGGCAGCGAGCAGGAAGCCGCCCAGGGCGCCGACGGCGGCCGCCTCGGTGGGCGTCGCCAGGCCAAAGACGATGGAGCCCAGCACCGCGAGGATCAGCACCAGCAGCGGGAAGAAGCTGGACAGCAGCATCTTGAAGATCTCAAGCCGCGCAAAGCTGAGCAGCGCATAGAAAGCCAGCAGGGCCACGCCGCCGGCGGCCAGGCCGATCCAGTAGCCCTGAGGCACCGGGCGCCGCTCACCGACCGCGTTGGCATCGGCCGCGGCTGAGGTGGTGGCTGCGCTCGCTGCCGCGGTCATCGCTGCGCTGGCTGCGGGCTCGGAGGCGGCCTCGGCACTGCCCAGCTCCTGTGGCGTGTCTTCCTCGCTGCCGGGCGGGGCAGCAAGGCCGCCCTCATCGGCGTCCTTGTCCTCGCTGCCGGGCGGCTCAGCCAGCCCCCCTTCGGCGGGAGCGGCATCTTCTGCACCCATCTCGGTGAGCGCGCTGTCCGGTGTCTCGATCGGCAGCGGCGCGGTGACGCTCTGGTAGCTGCTGAGTGCCACCGCGGCGAACAGCAGCGCCGGCATCAGCGCGATGCCCAACTGCTTGAGCAGGTAGCCGGTGGCGACCTCCTGGTTGCGCTTGCCCTTGAGTGCGCCCAGCAGCAGCGGCAAGGCTGCCTTGGCCTGGCTGGCGCCGATTTTCAGCAGCGGCTCGGGCAGCGGCACGAAGCGCTGTTCTTCCGTCAGTGGAGGTGCCATATCCGGCCGGATCTTGGCCAGGATGATCACGTAGACGATGTACAGGCCGGCCAGCATGATGCCGGGGAAGAAGGCACCGGCGTACAGCTGCACCACCGACACGCCGGCCGTGGCGCCGTAGACGATCAGCAGCACCGAAGGCGGGATCAGGATGCCCAGACAGCCGCCAGCGGTGATCGCACCGGCCGAGAGGCGCACGTCGTAGCCGCCCTTGAGCATCTGCGGCAGCGCCAGCAGGCCCATCAGCGTGACCACCGCGCCGACGATGCCGGTGGCGGTGGCGAACACTGCACAGGTCACCAGCGTGGCCACCGCCAGCGAGCCCGGCACGCGCGCCAGCGCCAGGTGCAGGCTGCGGAACAGCTTCTCGATCAGGTTGGCCCGCTCGACCAGGTAGCCCATGAAGACGAACAGCGGGATCGAGATCAGCACGTCATTGGACATCACCTTGTAGGCCGACTGCACCATCAGGTCCAGGGTCTTGGCGGTGTTCTCCTCATAGGCGATCCAGGTGAAGACCATGCCCATGCCCATCAGCGTGAAGGCCGTGGGGAAGCCCAGCATGATGGCCACCACCACCAGCGAGAGCATCAGCAGGCCGATATGGCCGTTGGTGATCTTGGGCACGGCGATCAGCATGCCGATGGCGGCCGCGAGGATCAGCCCCATCAGGATGAAGCCGAACCAGAGTTCTTTGCGCAGCTTGAGCTTCATGATGCCTTGTGCCCTTCCTTGGCCACCACGTACTTGTCCAGGGCCTCGATATCGGCATCCTTCACGTGAACCATCTCCTTGAGCTTGTCGACGTCCACCTCCTCGACGTCCTCGTCGCGCTTGGGCCACTCGCCCTCACGCAGGCAGATCGCGCAGCGCACGATCTCGACGATGCCCTGCAACAGCAGTACCGCGCCGGCGATGGGGATGATGAACTTGAACGGGTACAGCGGCAGCGCGTCAGCCGAGAAGGTCTGCTCGCGGATGGCCAGCGAGTCCTGCGCGAAGTTCCAGCCGGCCCAGGTCAGCGCCACGATGCCGGGCAGGAAGAACAGCACATACAGCACCAGGTCGATGGCGGCCTGCGTGCGCGGACGGAAGAAGCCATAGAGCACGTCGCCGCGCACATGGCCGTTCTTACTCAGCGTGTAGGCGCCGGCGGTCATGAACAGCGTGCCGTAAAGCATGATCTGCGCATCGAGCACCCAGGCATGCGGCTTGTTGAGCACGTAGCGGGAGAAGACCTCCCAGCTGATCAGCAGTGTCAGGCCGATGATGGCCCACGCGAAGGTCTTGCCAATCCAGGTGGAGAAACGGTCCACCGCCAGCAGCAGGTTCTGCATGGTTGGGTCTCTTCCAGACAACGAAGAATGGGACAGGAGCAGCGGACGCCGGGAGGTCCGCGCAAGCAAGAGGGCGCCGCCCTCGGCGGCGCCCTTCAGCGGCTCTTCACGAAGCCGGCATCAGCCCTTCTTGCGGCCGAAGTAGTGGTTGTAGGCCATCTTGAAATCGACCATGTAGTCGTTCTGCCATTGGCCCGCGCGTTGCGCGAAGGCGCGCTGGCTGTCCAGCACCTTCTTGAACAAGGCGTTCTCGCCGCCCTTCTTGGCGGTGATCTTGTCCCAGGCCGCCAGCTGGGCGCGCAGGATGGCATCGGGCGTCTTGTAGAACTTGACGCCTGACTTCTTCAGATCTTCGTAGTCCTTGGAGTTGCGCTCGATGGCCTTCCAGCTCATGTCGGCGCTGGCGGCTTGCACGGCGTAGTCGATGATCGCGCGCAGCTCCGCGGGCAGGGCGTTGTACTTGCCCTTGTTGAAGAGGATTTCGAACTGCTCGCCGCTCTGGTGGAAGCTCTGCAGCATGCAGTTCTTCACCACGTCGGGGAAGCCGAGGATCTTGTCGGAGCTGGCGTTGTTGAACTCGGCGCCGTCGATCAGGCCGCGGTCCAGCGCCGGCACGATCTCGCCGCCGGGCAGCGGGTTCACCGCCGCGCCCATCTCGGTGTACATGTCCACCGCCAGGCCCACGGTGCGGAACTTCACGCCCTTGAGGTCGGCCTCCTTGGCAATGGGCTTCTTGAACCAGCCGAAGGGCTGGGTCGGCATCGGGCCGTACAGATAGGAGACCACGTCCATGTTGAGGGACTTGTAGATCTCCTCCAGCAGGGCCTTGCCGCCGCCGTAGTTGTGCCAGGCCAGCACCATGTTCGGGTCCATGCCGAAGGCCGGGCCCGAACCCCACAGTGCCAGCGCCGAGTTCTTGCCGTAGTGGTAAGCAACCACGCCGTGGCCGCCGTCCAGCGTGCCCTTGTTGACCGCATCGAGCAGCTGGAAGGCCGGCACGACGGAGCCGGCAGGCAGCACCTCGATCTTCAGCCGGCCGCTGGCCATGTCGTTGACCTTCTTGGCGAAGTCGCTGGCGTACTCGTGGAAGATGTCCTTGGCCGGCCAGGTGGACTGGAAGCGCAGGGTGACGGCTTCCGCCTTGGCGATCATCGGTGCGGCCAGCGCTCCGGCGGCCACGGCGCCAGTGGCGCCCTTCTTCAGGAAGCGACGGCGCGGTGTGGCGCTCTTGCTGTTCTCGCTCATCATTTGTCTCCTGTGGTCTGGGGTTTGAAATCGACCGGCGACACCGATGGCGCCGCCTGCCGCTGGAGCTCTGCTATGGCTGCAGTTCGTTCCTCAGCGAATGTCGAACGCAGGGGCGGCACCGGCAACTGGGTCAAACCCCTGAGACGATGATGAGCGGTCCGGATTTCGCACGCTGTTCGCAATACCACGTACATGCCCACGCGGCGCAGGCAGGGCGCTGCGAGGTCAGCGCAGTTCGAAGCGAGCGGCGACCCGGCGCAGGCGACGCAACCGGCGGCGTGCCCGTCTGTGCAGCTGTGCCAGCTGGGCACAGAGCCAGCCCAGCTCGAAGCCGGTGCGCAGCGGGGCGCCGGCGGCGTCAGCATCCTGGCGTCGCTGCGCCAGGGCGCTTTCGAGGTCCTGCCAGTCGCCCAGCACCTGCTGCGCGCGGCGCAGCGCCTCCAGCAGTTCGTCGGCGTCATCGAAGAGCGCCGACGTGAACTCCAGCGCATAGCGCAGGCGCTTGATGCGCCGCCGCAGGCGGTGACGCTGTGCGTCGTCGAGCTCGTGCAGCGCCGGGCCGGCGGCCTGTAGCGGCTCCAGCCAGCGCCGCAGGCGGCGACGCAGCTGCGGCCGCAGGCGGGGCGACTCGGCGGCCGCAGCCAGTGTGCCCAGTTCTGCCACCAGTCCGATCAGCGCCAGCAGCAACTGCTGCACGCCGCGGTCGCGCAGCAGCGCGATCAATGCCGTCTGGTCCTGTGGCGTGGCCGCAGGTGTCGCTGCGCCCGGGAACTGGCTTTGCCAGGCGGCATCCAGCTCGGCGGCGCAGAGGCCGGCGCGAACCTCGACGTCGCGCAGCGCACCGAGGCGGTCGAACCAGTCCTCCGCCTCGGCGTCCACTTGCGCCATCAAGTCCTGCAGCGACTGCAGGCCATCCAGCCCGTCAAACAGCGCCAGCGCGCTGCGCAGCCGGCGCAGGCCCACGCGCAGCTGGTGCAGATGCTCGGGCGTGCTCTGGCCGGTGGCGATCTGGCTGGCGTTGCGCAGGATCTGCGGCAGGCAGCCGAGCAGCGCGGTATGCAGTCCTTCGGCTGCACCCATGCCGCGGCGAAGCGGCGGCGAGGGCTGCGCCTGCTGGGGCGCAGCCATGGCCAGGCCGCGCGCGAGCAGGTCGCCGAGCTCGGCCTTGCTGCGCAGATCCAGCCACAGCCCCAGGTTCAGCGCATGCTGGCGCGCGGCGTCGAGCAGCGCTTGCGGAGGGCCGGAGCGCAGCTCCAGCTCCAGTTCGCAGACCGGCACGCGCAGCAGCTCGCCCTCGCGCTCGGCGATCAGGTGGCCGCGGTCGTAGGCGATCTCCACGCGCGCGCCGCCCAGGCGCAGCGTGCGCGTCAGGCGCACGATGTCGGTCCGGTAGACGCAGTGCAGCGGCTTCGCCTCCGGCGCGGCGAGCAGGGCCAGCAGGCGCTCGCCCACCGGCGTGCCCGCGTGGCGTGCAGGGTCCAGCGCCGGCAGTGTCCGGCCGCGTGCGTCGAGCTGCACATCGTGCTCGAGCCGGGTCATACCGTCCTCGCCGCTGCCCTTGAGGGTTTGCACCCAGTGGCGGCCCTCCAGGCGCAGGCGCAGCGCCAGTCCCGCCGCAGCGAGACGGCGGTCGGCGCTGTCGAAGTAGGCCGCCTGCAGACGCAGGCGCCGCGTGCTGCCCTTGTGTACCCAGGCCTCGGTCGCGGCGCGCGCGACGATGGGAACCTGGTACTTGAGTTCGATCTCCTGCATGGCGACCATCATGCCAGTGAGCGGTGACAGCACGAAGCTGCGTGTAGGTCCTCTTGACCGGTGGTGCGGCCAGGCACAGCATCGATCCATGGACAAAGCCCTGCACAAGATCGAGGCTGCCGCTGCGCCGGCCGAGCCGCGCTGGCGCGATCGGCGCTACTGGTGGTGGCTGCTGTCGCCAGCGTTTCCGCTGCTGGTCTGGCTCAATGTCGACGCCTACGCGAAGAGCGGGCAGGAGGCCTGGCTGTGGCTGAGCAGCGTGGTGATGTATGGACTGATCCCGGTGCTGGACTGGCTGCTCGGCGAGGACCGCAGCAATCCGCCCGAGTCCGCCGTCCCGTCACTGGAGCGGCAGCGCTGGTACCGGCTGATCGTCGTTGCCTTCATCCCCTTCCAGTACCTGCTGACGCTGCATGGCGCCTGGATCGCCGTTCACCACGAGCTGAGCTGGTTCGGCTGGGCCGGGCTGATCCTCAGCGTCGGCGGCATCAACGGCGTGGCGATCAACACCGCCCATGAGCTGGGCCACAAGCTGCCCGCCTGGGAGCGCTGGCTGTCGCGCATCACGCTGGCGCCGGTGGCCTACGGTCATTTCTACGTGGAGCACAACCGTGGCCACCACCGCCGCGTGGCCACGCCCGAAGATCCGGCCAGCGCGCGCCTGGGCGAGAGCTTCTGGGCCTTTCTGCCGCGCACGATGATCGGCAGCCTGCGCTCGGCCTGGGCCTTGGAGCGTGCGCGCCTGGCCGGCCGCGGCCTGGGCGTCTGGCGCTGGCGCAATGAATGCCTGCAGGCCTGGGCGATGACGGTGCTGCTCTACGCCGCGCTGGCGGTCTGGCTGGGCCCGGCGGTGCTGCTTTTCCTGGCGGTGCAGGCCTTCTACGGCGCCTCGCTGCTGGAGGTGGTGAACTACATCGAGCATTACGGCCTGCTGCGGCCGCTGGGCAAGGACGGGCGCCGCGTGCGCTGCACGCCCGAGCATTCCTGGAACAGCAACCACCGGGTTTCCAACCTCTTCCTCTACCAGCTGCAGCGCCACAGCGACCATCATGCGCATCCGGCGCGGCGCTACCAGGCGCTGCGCCACTTCGACAGCAGTCCGCAACTGCCGTCCGGCTATGCGGCGATGCTGCTGCTGGCCTATGTGCCGCCGCTGTGGTTCCGCGTGATGGACCGGCGCGTGCTGGCGCACTACGGCGGCGAGCTGTCGCGCGCCAACCTGCAGCCGGGTTGCGAGGACGCGCTGCGCACGCGCTATCGAGCGCTGATGAAAAGCGGCTGAAGAGCGGCGGGCTTAGCGCTGCCGCGCAGGCGTCGCCGCTGCGGGCGCAGCGAAGGCACTCTCGGGTGTGGCCTGCGCGCGGCGCTTGTAGAAGTCCTCGATCATGCGGCCGTAGCGCTGCCGGGCCTGCGGCGTCATCCAGCGCTCCACGCCGGAACGTGCCTGGGCATCCTGCGCCAGCGCAGCGATGTGGCGGTCGATCTGCACGATCATGCGCCGGCCCCAGTCGGTGCGCGGACAGGCGATGCCTGCGACCAGCGCCTGCTCATTGCCCTCGATGGGCACGCTGACCAGATCGGCATGGTCCAGCGCCTTCGCATCGGACTGCTGCTCCCAGGCCAAGGTGTAGTCGTAGTCGATCGCATAGTCGGCGCGCCGGTGCGCCACCTGCTGCAGCGGCCGCAGCGCAGCGGCGCTGAGCACGGCGCCCGAGTCGCTCGGTCGCTCGCGGATCAGGCGGTCCAGGTAGCTGCCATAGCTGCGTGCCTGCAGCAGCGCGCCGCGCAGCGTGCCGTCGGCCAGCAAGGCGGCAAAGCGCACTTCGCCGCGGGCGTTCAGCGGCAGCTTGGCGAGCAGCTCGCGCCGGGTGATGAGCATCTGCGGCGGTACCAGCAGCATGTCGGCGATGTAGGCGACACGCTCGCGTTCCGGCACGCGCAGCGCGGTGGTGAAGCAGGCGGGTTCGCCGGCCTCCAGCATGGTCACGATGCGCTTGTTGTTGGCCACCAGGTAGCGGTGCTCAACCTCAGGCCAGCGCTGCACAATGGCCTTGACGTATTCGTCGGCAAGGCCCTGTGTCGGCCGCCCGTCCACCGGCATGGATGAGGGCGGGAAGTCGCGCAGCAGCCACGTCATGGTCTCGGCGCCCCAGGCGAGCTGGGTGCCCAGCAGCAGCGCCAAGGCTGCCGTGCCGCGGGTCAGTCGCTGCATGCGCCGATCCGGCCAGGGCCCGGTGAGCCGATGGCTAGAACTCGATCGCGCTGGCGATGGCCTTGATGCCGGCCATGGCACAGGCCTCATCCGCCTCGCCGCCGGGGCCGCCGGAGACGCCGATCGCGCCGTAGAGGCTGCCGCCGCCCTCGATCAGCACGCCGCCACCGGCGGCGAGGAAGCGCGGCAGGCTGCGCAGGCCGCTCATCGGCTTGCCTGGCTGGGTCTCACCGGCCAGTGCCTGGGTATTGGTGCGAAAGCTCAGCGCGGTCCAGGCCTTGTCAGCCGAGACCGGCACGGTGTGGGGGCCGGCGAAGCGGTCGCGCAGCAGGACCTGGGTGGTGCCGGCGCGGTCCACGACCGCCACGGCCACCTGGTAACCCTGCTTGCGGCAAGCGTCCAGCGCGGCGCGCGCCGCTGTCAGCGCGGTCTCGGGCGTCAGCGACTTGGTCTGGAAGGTGGCGTCCTGGGCGAATGTCGCCGTGCTCAGCAGCGACAGGGCAAGAGCGGTGATCGTCGGGCGCAGTGCCATGGGGGTCTCCTCGTTGCGACTGAAAGGGTGGTGACGAGAATCCGGCATCAAGACCAGCCGCCGCTTGAGCGGCGTCAATCTTCGAGTTCTTCGCGCGCCATCGCCACGTCAAGGGTTTCCATCGCATCCAGAGGCTCGCAGTCCGCGGCCTTGGCGTAGAGCTCCTCGGCGAGCTTCAGCCGCTTCTCGCCTTCCAGCATCACCAGGCCGTTGGCGCGCTCGATCATGCCGATGGCGCTGCCCGGGTTCAGCTTGAGCGCCTGCTCGTACATCTTCAGCCCGGTGGCGGTGTCGGCGCCCTGGGTCTTGCCGAGCAGCTTGCCGACCTTGTCGATCACCTCGGCATGGAAGGCGCCCAGCGCGATATGCGCGTCGGCATGCTTGGGTTGCAGCGCGATGGTCTTCTCCAGCGCAGACTTGACCTTGCCGCCCAGGCCTTGCGTCAGCGCCTTGGCCACGCTGATGCCCTGGCTGTAGCGGCCGATCGCGTAGGCCTGCCAGTACCAGGCGTTGGGGTTGTCGGGTTCGACCTTCTGCTGTGCCTCGGCACGCTCGGCGACGTCGAGCAACAGTTCCAGCTTGGTCTTTTCCTTCTTCTCCAGATAGTTGGCGTAAATGGCCTGAGCCTTGTTGGCCGCGGTGATGCCGGCGCCTCCGGCGGCCAGGCCGGCTTCGACCGCCTTCTGGAACTCGCCGGCGTGGAAATGGATCCAGGCCTGCACCACCGCAGGGTCCTTGGGCCAGGGCTCTGCGTCGCCCAGATGCAGCCTCGTCCAATGCTTCTTCAGGCTGGCTGCGTCATAGACGAAGGCGCTGTTGTCGTAGGGGAAGGCAGTCCACTTGGCCATGAGTCGTCTCCTTGTGATCAGTTGTCGTCAGTCTTGTAGCGGCCGGCGAGCGCGTAGAGGTGCTCGCGCGAGGCGGGCTCCAGATAGGGCAGCAGCAGGCTCAGCACATGGAAGGCGCCACGCATCAGCGCCGCGCCGGCCAGCTCGGGCTCCAGCGCGTGGCGCGGGTCGCGCACGTACTCGTAGCTGAGCCAGTAGCTGAGCAGCACCACCATGGCCTCGGCGGTGGGGCCGACAGCGCGCGCATCGATGCCCAGCGCGCCGCCCTGGCCCAGGCCGTGCAGCACCGCGCGCACTGCGCGGCCCTTGTGCGCCAGCACCGCCTGGAACTGCGTCTCCAGCTTGCGGTTCTTGCTGAGCAGGTCGTTGAGGTCGCGGTAGAGAAAGCGGTGCTTCCAGATCAGCTCGATGAGCATGTGGAAGAACAGCCAGGCATCCTCGACATGGCGCACGTCGTCGGCGGCGCCGAGCAGGCCGTCCAGCGAGGCCTGGTATTGCGCGAACAGCGCATTGATCAGCTCGTCCTTGGCCGGGTAGTGGTAGTAGAGATTGCCGGGGCTGATGCCCAGTTCGGCCGAGATCAGCGTGGTCGAGACATTGGGTTCGCCGAAGCGGTTGAACAGATCCAGCGTCACCTCGAGGATGCGTTGGGCGGTGCGTCGCGGCTTCTTGGCTGTCATGGACGAGAGGACAAATCCGGAGGTCTCCTGCTGCGATTCTGGCACTGTCAGTCTGCGCAGAGCCGCGGATCGGCGTGGTTCGGGTGCCTTACCTACAATTCGCGCCATGCAAAACCACATCAAGCCGGCCTATGGCGCAGGGCCGGCCGTCTCGTTCCGGGACGTGGCCAAGACCTACCGCGGCGGGCAGGTCCGAGCGCTGGACGGGGTTTCCTTCGACATCCAGCCGGGCGAGTTCTTCGGCTTGCTCGGCCCCAACGGCGCCGGCAAGACCAGCCTGATCAGCATCCTCGCCGGCCTGTCGCGGGCCAGCGGCGGACGCGTCAGCGTGCTCGGTCACGACGTGGTGGACGACTATGCCGCGGCGCGCAAGGCGCTGGGCATCGTGCCGCAGGAGCTGGTCTTCGACCCCTTCTTCAGCGTGCGCGAGACGCTGCGTATCCAGAGTGGCTACTTCGGCGTGCAGAACAACGAGGCCTGGATCGACGAGTTGCTGGAGAACCTGGGCCTGGCCGACAAGGCCAACGCGAACATGCGCCAGCTGTCCGGCGGCATGAAGCGCCGCGTGCTGGTGGCCCAGGCCCTGGTGCACCGCCCGCCGGTGATCGTGCTGGACGAGCCCACCGCCGGCGTGGACGTGGAACTGCGCCAGACGCTGTGGTCCTTCATCGCGCGGCTCAACAAGGAGGGCCACACGGTGCTGCTGACCACGCATTACCTGGAAGAGGCCGAGGCGCTGTGCCACCGCATCGCGATGCTCAAGAGCGGGCGCATCGTCGCGTTGGACAGCACCTCCAACCTGCTGGCCGGCAAGGCCTCGACGATGCTGCGCTTCAAGACCGATCAGGCGCTGCCGCCGCAGCTCAGCAGCCAGGCCCGCGTGACCGGTCGCATCGCGCAGATCAAGGCGCATGACGCGGCCGAGGTCGAGACCATCCTGGCCACGCTGCGCGCAGCGGGCTGCAAGGTCGAGGACCTGGAGATCGGCCGTGCCGATCTGGAGGACGTGTTCCTGGAAATCATGCAGCAGGGCAGCGGGGAGGGCAGGGCATGAGCGCCGGCATTCGTCTCGAGGGCGCGATGACCCTCTTCAGGAAGGAAGTGCTGCGCTTCTGGAAGGTCAGCTTCCAGACCGTGGCCGCGCCGGTGCTGACGGCGATGCTCTACCTGCTGATCTTCGGCCATGTGCTCGAGGAGCATGTGAAGGTCTACGGCTCGGTCAGCTACACCGCCTTTCTGATCCCGGGTCTGGTGATGATGAGCGTGCTGCAGAACGCCTTCGCCAACTCCTCGTCCAGCCTGATCCAGAGCAAGATCACCGGCAACCTGGTGTTCCTGCTGGTCACGCCGCTGTCGCACTGGGCCTGGTTCGTGGCCTATGTGGGCGCATCGATGGTGCGCGGCCTGACCGTGGGCCTGGGCGTGGTGGCGGTGACCTTCTGGTTCTCGCCGCCGGGGCTGGCGCAGCCGCTGTGGATCCTCGTGTTCGCCTTGCTCGGCTCGGCGCTGATGGGCACGCTGGGCCTGATCGCCGGGCTGTGGGCGGAGAAGTTCGACCAGCTCGCCGCCTTCCAGAACTTCATCGTGATGCCGATGACTTTTCTGTCCGGCGTGTTCTATTCGGTGCACTCGCTGCCGGCCTTCTGGCAGGGCGTGAGCCATCTGAACCCCTTCTTCTACATGATCGACGGCTTCCGTCGCGGCTTCTTCGGCGTCAGCGATGTGTCGCCCTGGCTGAGCCTGGGCGTGGTGGCTGTGGCCTTCGTCGTCGTCGCGGGCGTGGCGCTGGAACTGCTGCGTCGGGGCTACAAGATTCGCGGGTAAACACCAACCGGTACAATCGCCGCATCATGGCCGATCCCACCCCCGCCGAAGTCCAGCAATACATCGCCGACGGGCTTGCCTGCCAGGCACTGCAAGTCGAGGGCGACGGTCGCCACTTCTTCGCCACCATCGTCTCTGCGGAATTCGAGGGACTGAGCCGCGTGCGCCGCCACCAGCGCGTCTACCAGGCTCTGGGCGAGCGCATGCGCGAGCAGATCCATGCGCTGTCGATGAAGACGCTGACGCCGGCCGAATGGTCGGCCTCGCCCGAGGCTGCCGAGCCGGCAGCCCCTGCCGGCCATCACCATCATCATCACTGACGCCATCCGCACGCTGCACTGACAAGCAAGCACGTGGAGGATGGCGGTGAAGCGCCGCGCCCGCTGGTGACTCCGCTGCCGTCCCCCTCGCCCCAGATCGAGAAGGACGCCGCACTCACCATGATCACCCTGGCACTCTCCAAAGGCCGCATCTTCGAAGAAACCCTGCCGCTGCTGAAAAGCGCCGGCATCGAGGTGCTCGAGGATCCCGAAACCTCGCGCAAGCTGATCCTGCCGACCAACCGCGAGGACCTGCGCGTGGTGCTGGTGCGCGCCACCGACGTGCCCACCTATGTGCAGTACGGCGGCGCCGACCTCGGCGTGGCCGGCCGCGACGTGCTGATCGAGCATGGCGGCGAGGGCATGTACCAGCCGCTGGACCTGCAGATCGCGCAATGCCGCATGAGCGTGGCGGTGCGCGCCGACTACGACTACGCCAGCGCCGTCAAGCAGGGCTCGCGCATCCGCGTGGCCACCAAGTACACCGAGATCGCGCGCCAGCACTTTTCCGACAAGGGCGTGCATGTGGACCTGATCAAGCTCTACGGCTCGATGGAGCTGGCGCCGCTGACCGGCCTGGCCGATGCGATCGTCGACCTGGTCTCCACCGGCAGCACGCTGAAGGCCAACAAGCTGGTCGAGGTGGAACGCATCATGGACATCAGCTCGCGCCTGGTGGTCAACCAGGCGGCGCTCAAGCTCAAGCGCGAGCCGCTGCGTGCGCTGATCGATGCCTTTGCCGCGGCGATTCCGGCCTGAGGGTGACGAGCATGAGCACCATTCAGTTGCGACAACTTGCCACCGCCGACGCCGACTTCGAAGCGCAGTTCCAGCGCGTGCTGCACTGGTCGGCCGAGACCGATGCGGCGATCGAAGGCCGCGTCGCCGAGATCCTGGCCGATGTGAAGACGCGCGGCGACGCCGCGGTGCTGGAGTACACCGCGCGCTTCGACCAGGTGCAAGCCGAGAGCCTCGCGCAGCTGGAGCTGACGCGGGACGAGCTGAAGGCTGCCTTCGACGCGATCACCCCGGCGCAGCGCAGCGCCCTGGAAGCCGCCGCCGCCCGTGTGCGCAGCTATCACGAGAAGCAGAAAGAGGCCTGCGGCCTGAGCTGGAGCTACCGCGACGAGGACGGCACGCTCTTGGGCCAGAAGGTCACGCCGCTGGACCGTGTGGGCATCTATGTGCCGGGCGGCAAGGCGGCCTATCCGAGCAGCGTGCTGATGAACGCGATCCCCGCGCATGTGGCGGGCGTGCCCGAAATCATCATGGTCGTTCCCACTCCGCGAGGTGAGAAGAACGCGCTGGTGCTGGCCGCCGCCTATGTGGCCGGCGTCAGCCGCGCGTTCACGATCGGCGGCGCGCAGGCTGTTGCCGCGCTGGCCTACGGCACGGCCACCGTGCCGCGCGTGGACAAGATCACCGGCCCGGGCAATGCCTATGTGGCCAGCGCGAAGAAGCATGTCTTCGGCCAGGTCGGCATCGACATGATCGCCGGCCCCAGCGAGATTTTGGTGCTGGCCGATGGCACGACGCCGCCCGACTGGGTGGCGATGGATTTGTTCAGCCAGGCCGAGCATGACGAGTTGGCGCAGAGCATCCTGCTGTGCCCGGACGCCGGCTATATCGCCAAAGTGCGTGAATCCATCGAGCGCCTGCTGCCGACCATGCCGCGCCAGGCCGTGATCCGCGCCTCGCTGGAAGGTCGCGGCGCGCTGATCCAGACGCGTTCGATGGACGAGGCCTGCGAGATCTCCAACCGCATCGCGCCCGAGCATCTGGAGGTCAGCAGCCAGGACCCGCATCGCTGGGAGCCGCTGCTCAGGCATGCCGGCGCGATCTTTCTCGGTGCCTACACCAGCGAATCGCTGGGCGACTACTGCGCCGGGCCGAATCATGTGCTGCCCACCTCGGGCACCGCGCGCTTCTCGTCGCCGCTGGGCGTCTACGACTTCCAGAAGCGCAGCAGCCTGATCGAGGTCAGTGAGGCCGGCGCGCAGAAGCTGGGCCCGATCGCCGCCGAGCTGGCCTATGGCGAGGGTCTGCAGGGCCACGCGCAGGCGGCCGAGCTTCGACTGACGCGCAAGGCATGAGCGAGATGACAAGCATGAGCGACGACACCAAACTTCGCCAAGCGCTGGCTCGCATCCGCACCGATGTGCGCGGCGCGCATGGCTACGCGGTGCAGCCCTCGGCCGGCATGATCAAGCTGGACACGATGGAGAACCCGTTCCGGCTCTCCGATGAGCTGCAGCGCCAGCTGGGCGAGCGCCTGGGCCGCGTGGCGATCAACCGCTATCCGGCCGAGCGCACGCTGGAGCTGGCCGCGGCGCTGGCCCGGCATGCCGGCATGCCCGAGGGCTGCGGCATCACGCTGGGCAACGGGTCCGATGAGATCATCACCATGCTCAGCATGGCGATCGGCATCCCGGGTGCGAAGGTGCTGGCGCCGCTGCCGACTTTCGTGGTCTACGAGATGGCGGCGCGCTACCAGGGGCTGGGCTTCGTCGGCGTGCCGCTGACCGCCGACTTCGAGCTCGACGAGGCGGCGATGCTGGCTGCCATTGCCGAGCACCAGCCGGCGCTGATCTACCTGTCCTATCCCAACAACCCGACCGCGAACCTGTGGGACGAGGCGGTGATCGAACGCATCGTCGAAGCGGCCCCGGGCCTGGTGGTGATGGACGAGGCCTACCAGCCCTTTGCCTCGCGCGACGCGATGGCGCTGATGCAGCGCCATGCCCATGTGCTGGTGATGCGCACGATGAGCAAGTTCGGCCTGGCCGGCGTGCGCATCGGCTATCTGCTCGGGCGTGCCGAGCTGGTGGCCGAGATCGACAAGGTGCGCCCGCCCTTCAATGTCGGCGTGCTCAATGCCGAGGCGGGCCTCTTTGCGCTGGAGCATGCCGAGGTCTATGCCGAGCAGGCGCAGATCCTGCGGCGCGAGCGCGACGCCTTGCTGGAAGCCCTGCCGGCATTGGCTGGCGTGGTGAAGGTCTTCCCCAGTCAGGGCAATATGATCCTGCTGCGCGTCAATGACGCGGCCCGCGCCTTTGCCGGCATGAAGGCGCGCGGCGTGCTGATCAAGAACGTCTCCGGCCTGCATCCGCTGCTGGCCAACTGCCTGCGCATCACGGTGGGCACGCCCGAGGAAAACCAGGCCATGCTGGCCGCGCTGAAGGAGTCGCTCCAATGAGCCAAGGACAACGCATTGCCGAGGTGCAACGCGATACCAAGGAAACGCAGATCCGCGTGCGCGTCAACCTGGACGGCACCGGCGAGGCCAAGCTCAACACCGGCATCGGCTTCTTCGACCACATGCTGGACCAGATCGCGCGCCACGGCCTGATCGACCTGGACATCGAAGCCAAGGGTGATCTGCACATCGACGGCCACCACACGGTGGAAGACGTCGGCATCACGCTGGGCATGGCGGTGGCCAAGGCCATCGGCGACAAAAAGGGCATCACCCGCTACGGCCACGCCTATGTGCCGCTGGACGAGGCGCTGTCGCGCGTGGTGGTCGATTTCTCCGGCCGCCCGGGCCTGGAGATGGACGTCAAGTTCACCGCCGGCGCGGTGGGTGCCTTCGACACCCAGCTGACCTACGAGTTCTTCCAGGGCTTCGTCAACCACGCACTGGTGACGCTGCACGTGGACAACCTCAAGGGCCACAACGCGCACCACCAGGCCGAAACGATGTTCAAGGCCTTCGGCCGCGCGCTGCGCATGGCGATGACGCTGGACCCGCGCTCGGCCGGCGTCATTCCTTCGACGAAGGGGTCGCTGTAATGGCTCGCACTGTTGCCGTGGTGGACTACGGCATGGGCAATCTGCGCTCGGTCTCGCAGGCCGTGCTGCATGTGGCTGATGGCTCGGGGCTGGAGGTGGTGATCACCTCTAAGCCCGACGAGGTGCGCGCCGCCGAGCGCGTGGTGCTGCCGGGCCAGGGCGCGATGCGCGACTGCATGCGCGAGCTGGCCGACTCCGGGTTGAAGGAAGCGGTGCTCGAAGCCGCTGCAGCGAAGCCGCTGATGGGTGTCTGCGTCGGCATGCAGATGCTGCTGGACCACAGCGAGGAGCAGGACACGCCGGGCCTGGGCCTGATCCCGGGCCGCGTGCAGCGCTTCCGCCTGGAAGGCCAGCTGCAGCCCGATGGCAGCCGCTTCAAGGTACCTCAGATGGGCTGGAACCGCGTCAGCCAGGTGCAGCCGCATCCGGTCTGGGCCGGGGTGCCCGACGAGGCCTGGTTCTACTTCGTGCACAGCTACTACGCGCGCCCGTTAGATGCGCGCCACAGTGCCGGCGAGACCGATTACGGCCTTCGCTTTACCTGTGCGGTGGCCCGGGATAATATTTTTGCCACCCAGTTCCACCCCGAGAAAAGTGCCGCGCACGGGCTCGCCCTGTATCGCAACTTCCTGCACTGGAAGCCTTGAGGGAAACGTCGTCAACGTCTTCCCTGAACGCACTGTTTCCTGCTCCCCCTTCCACAGCTTTTCCTCCAACTGACCTCTTCGGCCATGCTGCTGATCCCCGCCATCGACCTCAAGGACGGCAAGTGCGTCCGTCTTCAACAGGGCGACATGAACGCGTCCACCACCTTCGGCGACGATCCGGCCGCGATGGCCCGTCGCTGGCTCGATGCTGGTGCGCGCCGTCTGCATCTGGTGGACCTCAACGGCGCCTTCGCCGGCAAACCGGTCAACGAGGGTGCGATCAAATCGATCATCCGCGAGGTCGGTGATGAGATCCCCATCCAGCTCGGCGGCGGCATCCGCGACCTCGACACCATCGAGCGCTACCTCGACGACGGCCTGTCCTACATCATCATCGGCACCGCCGCGGTGAAGAACCCCGGCTTCCTGAAGGACGCCTGCAGCGCTTTCGGCGGCCACATCATCGTGGGCCTGGACGCCAAGGACGGCAAGGTCGCCACCGACGGCTGGAGCAAGCTCACCGGCCACGAGGTCGTCGATCTGGCCAAGAAGTTCGAGGACTACGGCATCGAAGGCGTGATCTACACCGACATCGGCCGCGATGGCATGCTCACCGGCATCAATATCGATGCGACGGTGAAGCTGGCCCAGGCGCTGTCGGTGCCGGTGATCGCGTCGGGCGGCCTCTCCAGCATCAAGGACATCGAGGCGCTGTGCGCGGTGGAGCACGAAGGTGTCGAAGGCGTGATCTGCGGCCGTGCGATCTACACCGGCGACCTGGACTTCGCCGCCGGCCAGAAGCGCGCCGACGAATTGACGGGCGACACATGAGGAAAGGGGCCGTTGCCCTGGCGCTGGCTGGCATTGCGGCGCTTGCGGCGGCGGCGCCGGCAGAGCCGGCGTTCGAACTCAAGTCGCTGGGGCAGGGCGTCTATGCGGCGATTGATCGCCAGGGGCGGGCCGGCGCGAACGCCGGTTTCGTGATCGGCACCGAGGCGGTGGCGGTGATCGACAGCTTCTTCCGTGAGGAGGCTGCCCGCGCGCTGCTGGCGGAGATCCGCAAGCTCACGCCGCTGCCGGTGCGCTACGTCATCAACACGCACCACCATATCGACCATGTGTCGGGCAATCGCTTCTTCAGCGAGAACGGTGCCACGGTGGTGGCCCAGCGTCAGGTGCTGGACTGGCTGCAGCCCGAAAACCTGCGCCTGGTCGGCGGCGAGCGGGCCAGCGATGAACGCAAGCGGCAGGTGGCTGCGCTGAAGGCGCCGCAGCTGGGCTACGAACAGCAGCTGAGCCTGGACCTGGGCGGACGCCGCATCCTGCTGCAGCATCTGGCCGGACATACCGGTGGCGACACCGCGGTCTGGGTGGCCGATGCGCAGGTGCTGTTCCTCGGCGACCTGATGTGGCGCGCCAGCGTGCCCAATCTGATCGACGCGCGCGTGCAGCGCTGGATCCCGACGCTGGACGCGCTAGACGCCTTGCCCGCCGCTACCGCGGTGGTGCCCGGTCATGGCGAGATGGCCGATCTCGCAGACATGCGCAGCTTCCGCGACTATCTGCGCGACTTGCAGCGCCATGTCGATGCAGCGCTTGCCCAACCCGGCGAACTCGCCCAGCGTCAGCAGCAGGTGCTGGACGCGCTGCGCTCCCGCTACGGGCAGTGGGCCTATTTCGAGCGCCTGGCGCCGGCCAATGTGCGCGATATGCTGGCCGAAGCCGAAGGGCGCAAGCGCACGCCCGAGCCCATGCCGGCGCAAGCCCTGCCTGTGCCTGCCCAGGGCCGCTGACAGCGCATCCGATCGAACACTGAGCTTCTCATCCGCCATGCTTGCCAAACGCATCATTCCCTGCCTTGACGTGACCGGTGGTCGCGTCGTCAAGGGCGTCAACTTCGTCGAACTGCGCGATGCCGGCGACCCGGTGGAGATCGCCGCGCGCTACAACGAGCAGGGCGCCGACGAACTGACCTTCCTGGACATCACCGCCACCAGCGACGGCCGCGACCTGATCCTGCACATCATCGAAGACGTGGCCTCGCAGGTCTTCATCCCGCTGACCGTCGGTGGCGGCGTGCGCAGCGTCGAGGACGTGCGCCGCCTGCTCAATGCCGGTGCCGACAAGGTGAGCTTCAACTCGGCCGCGGTGGCGCGGCCCGAGCTGATCCGCGAAGCCTCGGACAAGTACGGCGCGCAGTGCATCGTCGTGGCGATCGACGCCAAGCGCCGCGTCGGCGAGGACCTCGCCGCCAAGGGCCCGGGCTGGGATGTCTACACGCACGGCGGCCGCAAGAACATGCATATGGACGCGGTGGCCTGGGCGCGGCAGATGGCCGAGTTCGGCGCCGGCGAGATCCTGCTCACCAGCATGGACCGCGATGGCACCAAGAGCGGCTTCGACCTCGAGCTCACCCGCGCGGTGGCCGATGCGGTGCCGGTGCCGGTGATCGCCTCCGGCGGCGTGGGCACGCTGGACCATCTGGCCGACGGCATACAGATCGGCGGCGCCGATGCGGTGCTGGCCGCCAGCATCTTTCATTACGGCGAGCACACCGTGGGCGAGGCCAAGGCGCTGATGGCCCAGCGCGGCATCACCGTGCGGCTGTGATGGGCAGCGGAGCGCGCGAGCGGGCCGAGCGCCGGGCCGCCCCAAGCCGGCCCGCATCCCCGCGGGGGATCGGCGACCGTACCCGCTCGGCGAGGGGTACCCATGAAGTGCGCATCATCGGCGGGCTGTGGAAGCGCTCCAAGCTGCCGGTGGCCGACCGCCCCGGACTGCGCCCCACACCCGACCGCGTGCGCGAGACGCTGTTCAACTGGCTGGGCCAGGACCTGAGCGGCTGGCGCGTGCTCGATGCCTTCGCCGGCAGCGGCGCGCTGGGCTTCGAGGCGGCGTCGCGCGGCGCGGCCGAGGTGCTGCTGCTCGAACGCGATCCGCAACTGGCGAAAAGCCTGGAAGCCAGCCGCGTGCGGCTCAAGGCCGAGCCGGCGCAGCTGCGCATCGAATGCGCTGACGCGATCAGCTGGATGGGCCGCTGTGCGCCCGCACGCTTCGAGTTGGTGCTGCTCGATCCGCCTTTCGATGCCGGCCTGTTCGAGCCGGCGCTGCGCGCTGCCGCGCCGCTGCTGGTGGCGGGCGGCCTGCTTTATGTGGAATCGCCCGAGCCGATCAGCCCGCTTGCGGAGCTGGACCTGGAACCGCTGAAGAGCGGCCGCGCTGGCGCGGTGCACTACCAGCTCTTTCGTCGCGGCGGATAATTCCGCGCAGAACAGCAAGGCCCCCGAGCCAAGGAGCGAGACTTGACTTCCGTGACCCGACTCACCGCCGTCTATCCCGGCACCTTCGACCCGATGACGCTGGGTCACGAGGACCTGATGCGGCGCGCCAGCCGGCTGTTCGAGCGCCTGATCATCGCGGTGGCTGCCGGCCATCACAAGCGCACGATGTTCAACCTGGACGAACGGCTGGCGATGGCCGCGGAGCTGGCGTCCAACTATCCGAACGTCGAGGTCATCCCCTTCCGCGGCCTGCTGCGCGACTTCGTCGTCGACAACGGCGGCAAGGTGGTGGTGCGCGGGCTGCGCGCGGTCAGCGATTTCGAGTACGAGTTCCAGATGGCCGGCATGAACCGCAAGCTGATGCCCGATGTGGAGACGGTGTTCCTCACGCCCTCGGACCAGTACCAGTTCATCTCCAGCACCTTCGTGCGCGAGATCGCCACGCTGGGCGGCGACGTCTCCAAGTTCGTCTCGCCGCTGGTGCTGGAGCGGCTGCAGGCGCGCATCGCCGCGGCAGGCGGCAGCAAGGAAACTTGAGGAGCCGCCATGGCACTGATGATCACGGACACGGGAGGCGGGAATCGGCGAGGCATGCCTTGCCCCGCCGAGCGCGGCCTGCGCCTGCAAGCGCTGGCCGTGTTCGTCCGTCAGGCTGGAGGTGCGATATGGCACTGATGATCACGGACGAATGCATCAACTGCGATGTCTGCGAGCCCGAGTGCCCGAATGAGGCGATTTTCATGGGCGAGGAGCATTACTTGATCGATCCGGGCAAGTGCACCGAATGCGTCGGCCATCACGACGAGCCGCAATGCGTGGCCCTGTGCCCGGTCGCCTGCATCCCCGTCGACCCGGCGCACCAGGAGAGCCGCGAGACGCTGATGCAGAAGTACCTGCGCCTCAACGCGGCCAAGAAGACCGCCTGAGCACGGCGCTGCGGGACGTCAGGCCTCCGATGTCGACCGGCCATCGGCCGAAGGGCTGCTGCGCCGGGTGTCCCAGCTCCTGAGTAACTACCGCGAGCCCAGCGCCCGCAGCACCGCCTCTGGCGTGGCCGGCGCGAGCAGCAGCGGGTCGCTGCCCGGGCCGCAGGCTGCAGCTACCGCATCCTTGATCGCCAGCAGCGCCGCGAAGCCCAGCAGCAGCGGCGGCTCGCCCACCGCCTTGGAGCGATGGATGCTGTCGGCGCGGTTGGGCGCATCGAACAGCGCGGTGCGCAAGTCGGGCGGGCTGTCGTTGGCGGTGGGGATCTTGTAGGTGCTGGGCGCGTGGGTGAGCAGCTTGCCGCTCTGCGCATGCCAGACGAGCTCTTCGCTGGTCAGCCAGCCGGCGCCCTGCACGAAGGCGCCCTCGATCTGGCCGATGTCGATGGCCGGGTTCAGCGAACTGCCCACGTCGTGCAGCAGGTCGGCGCGCAGCAAGCGGTGTTCGCCGCTGAGCGTGTCGACGATCACCTCGGCCACCGCGGCGCCGTAGGCGAAGTAGAAGAAGGGCTTGCCCTGCAGGCGGGCGCGGTCCCAGTGCAGACCGGGCGTCGCGTAGAAGCCGTCGCTCCACAGCTGGATGCGGCGCAGATAGGCCTGCTTGACCAGCTCGGCGAAAGCCAGCGTCTTGCCGCCACCGCACACCAGCCCACCGGCGAAGACCAGGGCCTCGGGCGCGCAGCCCAGCAGCTCGGCGGCCAGTGGCATGAGTCGAGCCTTGATGCGAGCGGCGGCGTCCTGAGCGGCCTTGCCGTTCATGTCGGCGCCGGTGGAGGCGGCGGTGGCCGAGGTGTTGGCGATCTTCTGCGTGTCGGTGGCGCTGGCGCGCACCGCAGCCAGCGGCAGGCCCAGCTCGTGCGCGACGACCTGCGCCACCTTGGTGTTGAGCCCCTGGCCCATCTCGGTGCCGCCGTGGTTGACCAGCACGCTGCCGTCCAGATAGACATGCACCAGCGCACCGGCCTGGTTCAGGTGCGCGACGTTGAAGGAGATGCCGAACTTCACCGGCGTGAAGGCCAAACCTTTCTTCAGCACCGGGCTGTGCGCATTGAAAGCGGCGATTTCGGCGCGGCGCTGCGCATAGTCGCTGCTGCGCAGCAGGCGTTCGGTCAGCGGCTGCAGGATGTTGTCCTCGACACGCTGGCCGTAAGGGGTCAGGTCTTGCGCCTTGGCCGGGTCGGGGTCGTAGAAATTGCGCTGGCGCACCAGCAGCGGGTCCAGCCCGAGACGGCGCGCCACCGTGTCGAGGATCATCTCGATGGCCAGCGCGCCCTGCGGGCCGCCGAAGCCGCGGAAGGCGGTGTTGCTCTGCGTGTTGGTCTTCGCGCAGTAGCCGTGCAGCGCCACGTTGGGCAGCCAGTAGGCATTGTCGAAGTGGCACAGCGCGCGCGTCATCACCGGCGCCGAGAGGTCGGCCGAGTGGCCGCAGTTGGCGATGAAGTCGACCTCGGCAGCGAGGATGCGGCCTGCATCGTCGTAGCCGACGCGCCAGCGGTAGTCGAAGCCGTGGCGGCGACCGGTGACGAGGAAGTCGTCGTCGCGGTCCAGGCGCAGCTTGACCGGTTTCTGCAGCTGGTGCGCGGCCAGCGCGGCGATGCAGACCATCAGCGCGGACTGCGATTCCTTGCCGCCGAAGCCGCCGCCCATGCGCCGGCATTGCAACTGCACCTGGTTCGCCGACCAGCCCAGCATATGGGCGACGAGCTGCTGCATCTCGGACGGATGCTGCGTCGAGCTGTGGATCAGCAGCGCGCGGTCTTCCTGCGGCAGCGCGTAGGCGATCTGGCCTTCCAGATAGAAATGCTCCTGCCCGCCGACCGACCATTCGCCGTCCAGGCGATGCGGCGCCGCAGCCAGCGCTGCCGCGGCATCGCCGCGCGCGAGGTGCATCGGCGGAACGACGTACTGGCCCAGCGCGTGAGCCTCCAAGGCGGTCAGTACCGGCGGCAGCGCCTCGGCCTGGATCGCCTGCTTGGCCAGCGCGGCGGCGCGGCGCGCCTGCTCGCGGGTCTCGGCGACCACCGCGAACACCGGCTGGCCCAGGTAGCGCAGTTCGCCGTCGGCCAGCACCGGGTCGTCGTGGATCAGCGAGCCCCAGTTGTTCTCGCCGGGGATGTCCTCGGCCGTCAGCACCGCCACCACGCCGGGCTGGCGGCGGATCAGCGCCACATCGATGCCGAGCAGCCGGCCATGCGCCAGCGGCGACAACCCCAGCGCGGCGTGCAGCGTGCCCGAGGTCTCGGCGATATCGTCGGTGTAGCGGGCTTCGCCGCTGACATGCAGGTGCGCGCTCTCGTGTGCACGGCTGCTGCCGACGACCGGGCCGGCGTCCGCGGCGAGGGCAGGGCGGCTGTCGTTCATCATGCCGACGCTCCCGCTTGCTCGTGGCTGGCCGCAGTCCAGACGCTCAGCGCCGCTGGCGCGAGCGGCTCATGCTCGCGCGTGGCCAGCCAGAAACGGCGCAAGAGGTTCTGCGCCACCTGCATGCGGTAGCCGGCGCTGGCGCGCAGATCGCTCAGCGGCCGGAAGTCGCGCGTCAGCGCCGCAGCAGCGGCCTGCACCGCGGCCTCGTCCCAGGGGCGGCCGAGCAGCTCGGCTTCGGCCTGCGTGGCGCGCTTGACGATGGCGGCCATGCCGCCGAAGGCCAGGCGAACTTCCTCGATGCGGCCCTGCGTCAGGCGCAGCGCGAAGGCGCCGCAGACGGCCGAGATGTCGCTGTCGCGCCGCTTGGCGATCTTGTAGCCGGCGATGCGCCAGTCCGCAGCGGGCAGCGGCAGATGCAGCGCCTCGACGAATTCGCCGGGCTGCAGCGCGTTCTTCATGTAGTCGAGATAGAAATCCTGCAGCGGCAGGATGCGTTGCTGCGCGCCGCGGCGCAGCACGATATCGGCGCCCAGCGCGATCAGCGCCGGCGCGCCGTCGCCGATCGGCGAGCCGTTGGCGATATTGCCGCCCAGCGTGCCGGCATGGCGAATCGGCGGCGCGGCGAAGCGCTGCCACAGCTCGGTGAGGGCCGGCACCTCGGCGACCAGCGCGGACCAGGCTTCTTCCAGCGTGGCTCCGGCGCCTATCCACAGCCCCGGCTGCAGGCCGAAGTCCTGTTGGCGGATCTCGCGCAGCCCGGCCACCTGGCCGACGAAGATCAGCTCGCCCAGATCGCGGAACTGCTTGTTGACCCACAGGCCCACATCGGTGGCACCGGCGACCAGGCGGGCCTGCGGCTTGGCCTCGCGCAGCGCGGCCAGCTCGTCGATCGTGCGCGGCGCATGGGCTTGCGCGTCGGCGCCCTGGTAGTGCAGCGGCTCGTCGGCGGCCAGCGTGCGCAGCGCGGCGATGGCCGGCGCCCGGTCCAGCCGGCGCGGCGGCTGGATCGTGAACATGCGCTCGCCGGCATCGAGCAGCGGCCGGTAGCCGGTGCAGCGGCAGAGGTTGCCGGACAGCTCGTCGGCCAGCTGCTGGCGATCGGGCGGGCCGGCTTCGGCCTGGCTGCGCTCGTAGATGGCCTGCAGCGTCATCGCGAAGCCCGGCGTGCAGAAGCCGCACTGCGAGGCGTGGCAGTCGACCAGGGCCTGCTGCACCGGGCCGAGGTCGTCGGCGCTGCCCAGGTCTTCGACGGTGAACAGCGCGCGGCCATCCAGCGCGGGCAGGAACTGTATGCAGGCGTTGACATTGCGCAGCTGCAGCGCGCCCTCGGCGTCCAGCTCGCCGACCAGCACGGTGCAGGCGCCGCAGTCGCCCTCGGCACAGCCCTCCTTGGTGCCGGTCAGGTGCTGCTGCTCGCGCAGCCACTGCAGCGTGGTCGTGGTCGGGCTCAGGGCAGAGACCTCGCGGATCTGGCCACGATGGAAGAAGCGGATCGGGCGGCTGCGGGCGTGCATGGCGGGGCGTCGTGTGTCGGGGGCGGGCTTTCCCGGAAGTTACTGCGAATGCTCTGGGAGCTTATACGATCACGCACATGATGAGCATGGCTATTCGCGTATGACGGAACGAAGTGACTTCGACAAGATCGAGCTGCAACTCGTCCGTGTCCTCCATACCGTGATCACCGAACGCAGCGTCTCGCGCGCCGCCCTGCGCCTGGGCAGCACCCAGCCCGCCGTCAGCGCGCAGCTGCGGCGGCTGCGTGCGCTCACCGGCGACGCACTGCTGGTGCGCAGCGGCGCCGGCATGACGCCGACCGCCACCGCGCTGCAGCTGGTCGAGCCGGCGGCGCGGCTGCTGCAGGACGCCGAGGCGCTGTTCGGCCCGCGCCAGCGCAGCGGCCGCGGCGCCGGCTTCGACGCCGCGACGGCGCAGCTGCGCTTTCGCATCGCCGCCAGCGACTATCTGGACCCGCTGTTCCTGCCCACGCTGGTTGCGCATCTGCAGCGTGCCGCCCCCGGCGTGCAGCTGGACCTGCAGCCGCTCAGCGCCGAGTTCGACTACCGCCGTGCGCTGGCCCAGGGCGAGGTGGATCTGGTGATCGGCAACTGGCTGCAGCCGCCCGAGGAGCTGCATCTGGCGCGGCTGTTCAGCGACGAGGTGGTCTGCCTGGTGTCTGCGCAGCACCCGGCGGCGCGCGGCGGCGGCCGCGGCTGGACGGTGGAGCGCTATCTGCAGAGCCAGCATGTGGCGCCGATGCCGCTGTCGGCCGGCCAGCCGGGCGTGATCGACCAGCATCTGGCTTCGCAGGGGCTGTCGCGCGAGTTGACGGTGCGCAGCGCCTTTTTCAGCCAGCTGCCGCAGATGGTGGCCGACAGCCGGCTGGTGCTGACCACAGGGCGGCTGTTCTGCTCGCGCTATGTGGGCCGGCTGCCGGTGCGCATCGTGCGCTGCCCGGTGGCCTTCCCGCCCATGGCCTACTACCAGCTCTGGCACGACGTGGGCCATGGCAGCGCCGCGCTGCGCTGGCTGCGCGAGCAGGTGCGCGAGGTGGCGCGCAGCCTGGTTGCCGGCGTGCCGGCCAAGGGCTGAAGCCGCCGGCTCGAGCTGAGAGACAATCCCGCCCCTTGTCCCCTGCCATGCCCATGAAACCGCCCCTGACGGAACGACCCAAGATCGCACTGCGCGGCGATCTGCTGGACTTCGCCGCCGCACCGGCTTGGGGGCAGCGCGATAGCGCCGCGGTGCGCTTCCGCCCTGACCACTGGCTGCTGATCGACGAGCAGGGGCGCATCGCCGGCGTGCAGGCCGACTGGCCGGGACCGGACTGGCAGTGCCAGGACCACAGCGGCCGGCTGATCCTGCCGGGTTTCATCGACACCCATGTGCATTGCCCGCAGCTCGACGTGATCGCCAGCTACGGCACCGAGCTGCTCGACTGGCTGCACACCTACACCTTCCCGGCCGAGCGCCGCTATGCCGACCCGGCCGTGGCGCGCGCCGGCGCCGAGCGCTTTCTCGACGCGCTGCTGGCGCATGGCACGACCTCGGCGGTGGTCTTCCCGACGGTGCACAAGGTCTCGGCCGAGATGCTGTTCGACGCGGCACTGGCGCGCGGCATGCGCCTGGTCGCCGGCAAGGTGCTGATGGATCGCCATGCGCCCGAGGGCCTGCATGACGATGTGGCGCAGGCCGAGCGCGATTGCATCGATCTTATTGATCGCTATCACCAGCGGGAGCGCCTGGCCTACGCGGTGACGGTGCGTTTTGCGCCGACCAGCTCGCCGGCGCAGCTGGCCATGGCAGGCAGCCTGTGCCGCGCCGATGCCTCGCTCTATATGCAGACCCATGTGGCCGAGAACCGCAGCGAGGTGGACTGGGTGGCCAAGCTCTTCCCCGAGGCGCGCAGCTATCTGGACGTCTATGCGCGCGAGGGTCTGGTGCATGAGCGCGCGGTGCTGGCGCATGGCATCTGGCTGGACGCGGCGGACCGCCGCGTGCTGGCCGAGACCGGCGCGCAGATCGCGCACAGCCCCTCGTCGAACCTGTTCCTCGGCAGCGGTCTGTTCGACTGGGCGAGCACGCGCGAGGCCGGCGTCGCGGTCAGCGTGGCCAGCGATGTGGGCGGTGGCACCAGCCTGTCGCTGCAGCGCAATCTGCTCGATGCCTACAAGATCCAGGCCTTGCGCGGAGAGCGCCTGAGCGCCTGGGTGGCGCTGCATGCGGCGACGCGCGGCGCCGCCGAGGCCTTGCGGCTGGACGGCGAGATCGGCCATTTCGATGCAGGTACGCTTGCGGATGTCTGCGTCTGGGACTGGGCCCTGGGCCCGGTGGCACAGGCGCGCTTCGAAGTGGCACGCGACTTGCACGAGAAGGTCTTTGCCTGGATGAGCCTGTCCGACGAGCGCAATCTCGTCACCGCCTATGTGGCCGGCCGGCCCCGCTATCAACGAGACACCCTGCCGACGGCACCTTGAGCATGAGCTACCGACTGCAACTCAGCGGCATAAGCAAGCAGTACCCCGCCGTCAAGGCCAATGACGGCGTGAACCTTGCCGTCGAGCCGGGGCAGATCCATGCCGTGCTGGGCGAGAACGGTGCGGGCAAGTCCACGCTGATGAAGATCATCTACGGCGCGGTGCAGCCCGACGAGGGCCAGATGCTGTGGAACGGCCAGCCGGTCAGCATCAAGAGCCCGGCGCAGGCGCGCGCCCTGGGCATCAGCATGGTCTACCAGCACTTCTCGCTGTTCGACACGCTGAGCGCGGCCGAGAACGTCTGGCTGGGCCTGGACAAGAGCCTGAGCCTGGCGGCAGTGCGCGCGCGCATCGCCGAGGTCTCGCGCGCCTACGGGCTGGAAGTCGACCCCGAGCGGCCGGTGCACACGCTGTCGGTGGGCGAGCGCCAGCGCGTGGAGATCGTGCGCGCGCTGATGACGAATCCCAGCCTCTTGATACTCGACGAGCCGACCTCGGTGCTGACGCCGCAGGCGGTGGACAAGCTCTTCGTCACGCTGCGCCAGCTGGCCGCGGGCGGCTGCGCCATCCTCTACATCAGCCACAAGCTCGACGAGATCCGCGCGCTGTGCCAGCACTGCACCGTGCTGCGCGGCGGCAAGGTCAGCGGCGAGGTCGATCCGCGCACGCAGAGCAATGCCGAGCTGTCGCGTCTGATGATCGGCGCCGAGCCGCCGCAGCTGGCCGCGCGCGAGGCCCGCGCCGGCGAGGTGGCGCTGCGCGTGCAGGGCCTGAACCTGGCCAAGGCGGCGCAGTTCGGCACCGATCTCGAGGCGCTGTCGCTGCAGCTGCGCGCTGGCGAGATCCTCGGCATTGCCGGCGTCTCGGGTAACGGCCAGCAGGAGCTGATGGCCGCGCTGTCGGGCGAGGACCTGCGCGCGCCCAAGGGCAGCATCGAGCTGTTCGGCCAGGACATCGCGCAGAGCAGCGCTCGCAAGCGCCGCCGCCTGGGCCTGCACTTCGTGCCCGAGGAGCGGCTGGGCCGCGGCGCGGTGCCGACGCTGTCGCTGGCGCAGAACACGCTGCTGACGCGCACCGAGGCGGTGAAGGCCGGCGGCTGGATACAGCAGGGCCAGGTGCAGCGCCTGGCCGAAGAGCTGATCGCGCGCTTCAAGGTGCGCGCCGGCGGCGCCGGCGCGGCGGCCAAGAGCCTGTCGGGCGGCAATCTGCAGAAGTTCATCGTCGGCCGCGAGATCGATGCGCAGCCTAAGGTGCTGGTGATCGCGCAGCCGACCTGGGGCGTGGACGTGGGCGCCGCGGCGCAGATCCGCGGCGAGCTGCTGAAGCTGCGCGACGCCGGCTGCGCGGTGCTGGTGGTCAGCGAGGAGCTGGACGAGCTGTTTGAGATCAGCGACCGGCTGATGGTGATCGCCAAGGGCCGGCTGTCGCCCGCGCTGCCGATTGCCGAGGCGACGGTGGAGAAGATCGGAGAGTGGATGAGCGGGCTGTGGACCGAGGAAGGGGCGAGCCATGCTCAAGCTTGAAGCGCGGCCCCAGCCTTCCAAGCTGATGTCGCTGGCCTCGCCGCTGCTGGCGCTGGTCATCACCACGCTGCTGGGCATCGGTCTGTTCATGCTGCTGGGCAAGGACCCGGCGCGCGGCCTGCAGATGTTCTTCTGGGAGCCGATCAAGAGCGCCTATGCCTGGAGCGAGCTGGGCATCAAGGCCACGCCGCTGGTGCTGATCGCGCTGGGCCTGGCCGTGTGCTTCCGCTCCAACGTGTGGAACATCGGCGCCGAGGGGCAGTTCATCGTCGGCGCGCTGGCCGGCGGCTGGGTGGCGATGCAGGCCACGCCGGATACCGGTCGCGGCATCGTGGTGCTGATCCTGCTGGCCGGCATTGCCGGCGGCATGGCCTGGGCGGCAATCACCGCGCTGCTGCGAGATCGCTTCAATGCCAACGAAATCCTCGTCAGCCTGATGCTGGTCTATGTGGCCGATCTGCTGCTGGGCGTGCTGGTCTACGGCCCCTGGAAAGACCCGAACGGCTACAACTTCCCGCAGACCATCAGCTTCCTCGCCTCGACCAAGATTCCGCGGCTGTTCGATGGCTGGCGGGTCAACATCGGCGTGCTGATTGCGTTGGGCGCTGTGCTGGCCTTCTGGGTGCTGCTGTTCCGCACCTATGCGGGCTTTGCGCTGCAGGTGGGCGGTCTGGCGCCAGCGGCGGCACGGTATGCGGGCTTCTCGTCGCGGCGCGCGCTGTGGACGGCGCTGCTGCTGTCCGGCGGCATGGCGGGCCTGGCCGGCGCGCTGGAGGCGGCTGGTCCGCTGGGCCAGCTCACGCCCTATGTGCCGGCGGGCTACGGCTTTGCGGCCATCATCGTGGCCTTCGTCGGACGCCTGCATCCGCTGGGCATCATCTTCTCGGGCGTGCTGATGAGCATGTTCTACATCGGCGGCGAGCTGGCGCAGTCGCGCCTGGGCCTGCCCAAATCGATCACCGGCGTGTTCCAGGGCTTGCTGCTGTTCTCGCTGCTGGCCTGCGACACCTTGATCAACTACCGCCTGCGCTGGCATCGGAAACACTGAGATGGAAAGCTATGCACTGCTGATCGCTGCGGCGATGAATGCCGGCACCGTGCTGGCCATCGCGGCACTGGGCCTGCTGATCAACGAGCGCGCCGGCATCGTCAACCTCGGTGCCGAGGGCATGATGCTGGTGGCGGCCATCGCCGGCTTCGCCACCGCGGTGCACACCGGCAACGACTGGCTGGCCTTCGCGGCCGGCATGGGCTCGGGCGCGCTGATGGCGGCACTGTTCGGCGGCCTGGTGATCTGGCTCAACACCAACCAGTATGCGGCCGGCCTGGCGCTGAGCCTGTTCGGCACCGGCTTCTCGGCCTTCGTCGGCATCAGCTATGTGCAGGCCAAACTGGAGGCGCGGCCCAGCTTTGCGGTGCCCGGCCTGGCAGAAATCCCGCTTCTCGGTCCGGCGCTGTTCCGCCAGCACCCGATGGTCTATGGCGCGATTGCGCTGACGGTCTTCCTGGCTTGGTTCCTCTATCGCTCGCGCGCTGGGCTGGTGCTGCGCGCGGTGGGCGAGTCGCCCGAGTCCGCGCATGCGCTGGGTTATCCGGTGCGGCGCATCCGCCTGGCCGCGGTGATGAGCGGCGGCGCGCTGTGCGGGCTGGCGGGCGCCTATGTGTCGGTGATCTACACACCGCTGTGGGTGGAGGGCATGATCGCCGGCAAGGGCTGGATCGCGCTGGCACTGACCACCTTCGCGACCTGGCGGCCGGCACGCGTCTTGCTGGGTGCCTATCTGTTCGGCTTCGTCACCATGTTGCAGTTCCATCTGCAGGGCCAGGGTGTGCAGATCGCGAGTCAGATCCTCTCGATGCTGCCTTACCTGGCCACCATCGTGGTGCTGGTGCTGATCTCCAGCAATGCCGCATTCATCCGCGCGAACATGCCGGCCTCGCTGGGCAAGCCATTCTTCCCGGGTTCCTGAGCGGTGCGCACCGAAAGGGCGCGCACCATAATCGATCCCTTGTCCCTCCCTCATTACGGAGATGTTCATGAGTCTGAAGAGCAAACGCGATCTGTTGAAGCTGGCTGGCTGGTCCACCCTGGCTGCCACTGCGGCCCTGGTGGGCTGCGGCAAGAAGGAGGAGCAGGCGGCCGCGCCGGCGGCGGCGCCGGCCTCGGCTGCGGCACCCAAGCCCGAGCCGCTGAAGATCGCCTTTGCCTATGTCGGCCCGGTCGGCGATGGCGGCTGGACCTTTGCGCACGACAACGGCCGCAAGGCGCTGGAGAAGGAGTTCGGCGACAAGATCGTCACCAGCTTCGTCGAGAAGGTGCCCGAGGCCGCTGACGCCGAGCGCGTGTTCCGCGACATGGTGGGCCAGGGCAACAAGCTGATCTTCGGTACCACCTTCGGCTATATGGAGCCCATGCTCAAAGTGGCGGCCGATGCCAAGGATGTGAAGTTCGAGCATGCTACCGGCTACAAGCAGGCCGACAACATGCGCACCTATGACTCGCGCACCTATGAAGGCGCCTATATGGCCGGCGTCATTGCCGGTGCGATGACCAAGAGCAACACGCTGGGCGTGGTGGGCTCGATCCCCATTCCCGAGGTGATTCGCAACATCAACAGCTTCACGCTGGGCGCGCAGAGCACCAATCCGAAGATCAAGGTCAAGGTGGTGTGGGTCAACGAATGGTTCAACCCGCCCAAGGAAACCGAGGCGGCGCAGAGCCTGATCAACGGCGGCGCCGACGTGCTTATGCAGAACACCGACTCGTCGGCCGTGCTGCAGACCGCCGAGAAGAACGGCAAGTACGCCTTCGGCTGGGACTCGGACATGACCGCCTACGGCCCCAAGGCCCACCTGGGCTCGGCGGTGATCAACTGGGGCCCGTACTACATCGCTGCGGTGCGTGAGGTGCTGGAGGGCAAGTGGGCCGCCGGCGCCGGCAAGAACAGCTGGTGGGGCGTCAAGGAAGGCGCGATCGACATGGTCTCGGTGGCCGAGGTCGTGCCCGCCGACATCAAATCCAAGGTCGACACCATCAAGGCCGGTCTGAAGGATGGCAGCTTCTCGATCTGGAAAGGCCCCATCGTCGGCCAGGACGGCAAGGAGATCCTGAAGAAGGACGAAGTCGCCGACGACAAGTTCCTCTCCGGCATCAACTTCTACGTCAAGGGCGTCGAGGGCAAGGTGCCGAGCGGCAAGTGAGCAGGCGGCACTGCCTCTGAGGCAGTGCCTGCCCCAAAGAACAAAGGCCATCGCCTGCAAGGGCGGTGGCCTTTTTCCATTGGGCGCCTCCGGGCGCCCAGCGATCACTGTCCCTGGGCCTTCTTCAGGGCAAAGCCCAGCAGAGTGCCGACCTGGCGCAGGTACTCGACATGCTCAGGCGTCCAGTCCAGGATGTCGGTGGTGTTCTCGCAGCAGAACAGACCGAAGGGCGAACCGCCGACGTTGATGCCCACGTCGAGCAGCGAGTAGATGCCCAGTGGGGCGAAGTAGATCTCGGTGAAGCATTCGGTGATCGGGTTGTGGCGGGCATCGCCGGCCACGATCAGGCCATCGCGCCGCATCGCTTCGAAATAGGGACCGAAATCCTCTTCCTTGAGCACGGTTCCGGCGCTCCACTGGCCCTCGGTCCGGTCGTAAAGACTCAGGCAGTGAATGCTGTCGCGCATCAGCGGATCTGGGTAGATCCAGAGGCTGGCTCGGGTGCAGTTCATCTCGTCGACCAGGGTGCGGGTGAGCTCCTGATAGAAGTCGCCGGGCTGTATTGCTCCGTCCATCAGCCGTTTGGACAGTGCCAGGATCTTGGGCTTGTCGAACATGGGTACTCCTGCTGTGTGGATCAAGCTGGGAAAGCGACGCTTTCGCCGTCGACTCTAGCTTCAGGTCTGCTTTCGATCCAGTGGAAAAGTCTCGTGCTTGCCCGCTTGTTCGGCGCCGCCGGAGGCTTGGTGCCACGGCAAGGACATGCGGGTGCTGTGGGTCGGTACAGCGCGGTTGCCGCTTGCGCCCTATGGCAAACTCGCGCGCTTCGTGTTTTCCGGTCCCGACGTCTTGGACAAGATCCTGCTTCAAATCGCTGCCGAGCTGAAGGTTCGCCCGGCGCAGATCAACGCAGCCGTGGAGCTGCTCGATGGCGGCGCCACCGTGCCCTTCATCGCCCGCTATCGCAAGGAAGTCACTGACGGGCTGGATGACATCCAGCTGCGCGAGATCGAGTCGCGCCTGGGCTATCTGCGCGAGCTGGAAGATCGCCGTGCCGCGGTGCTCAAGAGCATCGAGGAGCAGGGCAAGCTCACGCCCGAGCTGCGCGCGGCCATCGAGGCCGCGCCGACCAAGCAGGAGCTGGAGGACCTCTACCTGCCCTTTAGACCTAAGCGCCGCACCAAGGGCATGATCGCGCGCGAAGCCGGGCTGGAGCCGCTGGCCGACAAGCTCTTCGCCGACCCGACGCTGGACCCCATGGCCGAGGCCGCGGCCTTCCTCAACCCCGAAGCCGGCTTTGCCGACGCCTTCGCGGTGCTGGACGGCGTGCGTGACCTGCTCTCCGAGCGCTGGGCCGAGGACGCCGTGCTGATTGGCAAGCTGCGCGAATGGCTGTGGGAGGAGGGCCTGTTCAAGTCCACGCTCGCGCCGGGCAAGGACGAGAACAACCCCGACATCGCCAAGTTCCGCGACTACTTCGACTACGCCGAGACTATCAAGACCGTGCCCTCGCACCGCGCGCTGGCCGTGTTCCGCGGCCGCACGCAGGAGTTCCTCGACGCCAAGCTGGTGCTCGACGAGGAAGTCGTCGTCGGGCAACCGGGCCTGGCCGAGGGTCGCATCGCGCGTCACCTGGGCTGGAGCCACAGCAAGCGCGCATCCGACGAGCTGATCCGCAAGACCATCGCCTGGACCTGGAAGGTCAAGCTCAGCATGAGCCTGGAGCGCGACCTCTTCGCCCGCCTGCGCGACGAGGCGGAGAAGGTGGCGATCAAGGTCTTCGCCGAGAACCTGCGCGACCTGCTGCTGGCCGCACCGGCCGGCAAGCGTGTGGTGATGGGCCTGGACCCCGGCATCCGTACCGGCGTGAAGGTGGCGGTGGTGTCGGACACCGGCCGTGTGCTGGACACCAGCACCGTCTATCCGCATGAGCCGCGCAAGGACTGGGAGGGCTCCATCCACACGCTGGGTCGGCTGTGCGCCACGCATGGTGTGAACCTGATCGCGATCGGCAATGGCACCGCTTCGCGCGAGACCGACAAGCTGGCCGCCGACCTGATCAAGCGCATCCAGCAGCTGGCACCGGGCACGCAGATCGAAAAGGTGGTGGTCAGCGAGGCCGGCGCCTCGGTGTATTCGGCGTCCGAGTTCGCCTCCAAGGAGCTGCCCGAGCTGGACGTTTCCTTGCGCGGCGCCGTCTCCATCGCCCGCCGCCTGCAGGACCCGCTGGCCGAGCTGGTGAAGATCGACCCGAAGAGCATAGGCGTGGGCCAGTACCAGCACGATGTCAACCAGAGCGAGCTGGCCAGGACGCTGGATGCGGTGGTGGAAGACTGCGTGAACTCGGTGGGCGTGGACCTGAACACCGCATCGGCGCCGCTGCTGTCGCGCGTCTCGGGTCTGTCCGGCGCAGTTGCGGCGTCCATCGTGCGCTGGCGCGATGCCAATGGCGCCTTCAAGAACCGCCAGCAGCTGCTCGATGTCACTGGCCTGGGCCCGAAAACTTTCGAGCAGGCCGCAGGCTTCCTGCGCATCCGCGATGGCGACAACCCGCTGGACCTGAGCGGCGTGCACCCCGAGACCTATCCGGTGGTGCAGCGCATCCTCGACAAGGTCGGCCGGCCGGTCGCCGAGGTGATGGGCAAGAGCGACGTGATCCGCGCGCTGAAGCCCGAGGCCTTCGCCGACGAGAAGTTCGGCGCGATCACCGTCAAGGACATCCTCGCCGAGCTGGAGAAGCCCGGTCGCGACCCGCGCCCGGACTTCAAGGTGGCGCGCTTCAATGAGGGCGTGGAGGACATCAAGGACCTGGCCGAGGGCATGATCCTCGAAGGCACGGTGTCCAATGTCGCGCAGTTCGGCGCTTTCGTGGACCTGGGCGTGCACCAGGACGGCCTGGTGCATGTCAGCCAGCTGTCCAACAAGTTCGTTAGCGACGCGCGCGAGGTGGTGAAGACCGGCGACATCGTCAAGGTCAAGGTGCTCGAAGTGGATCTGGCGCGCAAGCGCATCTCGCTGACGATGAAGCTCGACGCCCAGGCGCCGCGTGGCGGCGTCGGCAAGGGTGCAGACAACAGCTTCCGGCCGGCAGCCCGCAACGAGCGCAGCCACGGCAGCGGACGCCAGCCGGGCGCTGCACAGGCGCCGGTCGGCAATGCGATGGCCGCGGCCTTCGCCAAGCTGCAAGGCGGCAAGCGCTGAGACTGCTGGAGATTCGCGACGTTCAGTGGCCAATGACCCAGCGCTTCCGGCGATTCGTCGCATGCCCGCTGCAGCGGGGCGCGTTTGCCCTTAGGCTTCGCCCCGCAATCCGCCATATGCCATCCGCAACCGGGAGACTGACTTGCCGTTCCGAATCCACCCCTTGAGCCGCGCCTGCACCCTGCTGCTGCTCGGCTCTGTCTGCCACAGCGTGCAGGCCCAGGAGATGCCTGGTGGCGACCCCGATGCCGGTACGCCGCGTCAGCAGCCGGGTACACGACTGGATCGCGTCGAGATCAGCTCCCGTGCGCAGACCGACACCGATCTGCGTCGCCGTGCGCCAGTGGCCAAGCAAATCTATGGCCGCGAGGAGATCGACCGTTTCGGCGACAGCAATGTGGCCGATGTGCTCAAGCGCCTCCCTGGCGTCAGCGTGCAGGGCAATGCGCCGCGCATGCGCGGCCTGGGCGCTGGCTATACGCAGATCCTGATCAACGGCGACCCTGCGCCGCCCGGCTTCCAGCTCGATCAGCTGGACCCCAAGCAGGTGGAGCGCATCGAGGTCACCAAGGGACCGACCGCCGACCAGAGCGCGCAGGCCGTCGCTGGCGCGATCAACATCATCCTCAAGGACGCGCCGCGCGTGAGCCAGCGCGATCTGGGCGTGCGACTGGGCTACAACGCCGATCGCCCGGTGGGGGGGCTGAACTTCACCTGGGGTGAGCGCGTGCTCGGCGGCGTGGCCGTGTCGGTGCCGGTGTCGGTGTTTCAGTGGCGCGGCTTGAACGAGACGCGCACCGAGAAGCAGGCGCCTGGCGTGGATGGCGCTCGTGCCGTGTCGATTCAGGAGGGCAAGCAGTCCTTCTGGGGGCGCGGCATCAACAGCAGCCCGCGACTGAACTGGAAGATCAACGACGAGGAGTCGCTGAGCCTGCAGGGCTTTGCGCAAGACGGTCGCTGGAACAACCGGACCGAATTCGCCAACGAGACGATCTCTGGCCAACCGATCTTCGAGGACGACAACCGCGGCAAGGGCAGTTGGCGCATGCTGCGCGGCAATGCGCAGTACCAGAACCGCCTGAGCGACAGTCAGAAGCTGGAACTCAAGCTGGGCGCGCAGGATTCCCAGGGCACGCTGGACATGCAGACCTACCGCAATGGCGGGCCGCGACGCCTGGTGACGGGCGACAACCAGGACCGCAATATCACCCAGGGAGGCAAGTTCGCTCAGCTGCTCGGCGATTCGCACAGCCTGACCGTGGGCTGGGATCTGGAATGGCGCCGCCGCGACGAGACGCGCGAGGTCAGCGAGCTGGGCGTGCCGCTCTTGCCCGACTTCGAGGGCCAGCCCTTCGGTGCGCGCATCCAGCGCCAGGCGCTGTTCATCCAAGACGAGTGGGAGCTGTCGCCGCAGTGGTCCACCTATCTGGGCCTGCGCGGCGAGCGCATCGTCACCGAGAGCCGCGGCCGCGATGTGAACGTGAGCAACACCAGCGAGGTGATCACGCCGCTGTGGCACCTCAACTACAAGCTGGACCCCAAGGGCCGCGACCTGATCCGTGCCAGCCTGACGCGCAGCTACAAGGCGCCAGAGCTCAACGCACTGCTGGGCCGCCCGGCACTGAACGGTCTTTACACCGATGCGAGCAAGACCAACACGCAGATCGCGCCGGACCGCGTCGGCAATCCGCTGCTCAAGCCCGAGTTGGCGACGGGTCTGGATCTGGCGTTCGAGAAGTACCTGCCTGGCGGTGGCATGTACAGCATCGGCGTGTTCCATCGCCAGATCAAGGACCTGATCCGCAACCAGGTCGTGCTGCAGGACGTGGCCTGGTCGCCGGTGCAGCGCTGGGTGTCGACGCCACTGAACTTCTCGCGCGCCACCACCACCGGCCTGGAGCTCGAGGTGAAGGGACGTGCCGGTGAGTTGATGCCGGCCTTGTTCGATGCAAAGCTGCCGCTGAACCTGCGCGGCTCGCTGAACTACTACCGCTCGCGGGTGGAGGCGCTGGACGGGCCGAACAACCGGCTCGACGGTCAGCAGCCCTGGTCGGCCAATTTCGGCTTCGACTATCGCGTCACTGCGCTGCCCATGCCGCTGGTCCTTGGCGGCAGTCTGGGCTTCACGCCGGGCTACAGCACACGACAGAGCGAGACGCAGTGGCTTGAGCAGGGCCGGACGCGTTCCATGGATCTGTTCGCGCAGACCTTCCTCAGCAAGCAGGCATCGCTGCGGCTGATGGCCAACAACTTCGTGCCGCTGGACAACGTCTCGCGCACGCTGCTGGCCACCGGCGACTACACGGCAACGCAGCGCCAGGGCCGCACCTGGTGGGGTGCGATGCTGGAGTACAAGCTCTGATGCCGGGGGCGTCGCCCGCATTGCGCATCCATGCCGGGCCGCGTGCCCGCGCCAGGCTGCGCGAGCGCGGGCTGCGTCCCGAGGACATCCGCGTCATCCCTGCCGCGGCAGGCGGCCCGAAAGGGCTGGTGCTCAATCCGCTGGATCGATTCATCTTCGGCCACTGGCTGCCCTCGGCCGGGCCTGGCGCGCCGGAGGTGCATCTGCTCGGCGCGTCGATAGGCGCCTGGCGCATGGCCACTGCCTGTCTGGCGCGCGATGCAGCCTCCACCGAGGCCGAGTTCGCGCGGCTGGCGCATGACTACACGCATCAGCAGTACGAGAACGACCGCCCTGGCAAGCGGCCCAGCGCCGCGGCGGTGAGCCGCGGTTTCGCGCAGGGGCTGGCGGACTGCTTCGGCGGGCGCGAGCGCGAAGTGCTGTCGCATCCGCGTCTGCGCCTGCACGTGTTCACCTCGCGCGGCCGGCATCTGCTGCTGGCGCGCGAGGGCCGCGTGCGCACGCCGCTGGGCTATCTGGGCGCGTTCGCGGCGAACACGCTGATCGGCCGCCGCGCCCTAGGCGGCTGGCTTGAGCGCGTCGTGTTCTCCGACCCGCGCGCGCTGCTGCCGATGCCGCTGACCGACTTCCGTAGCCGGCAGGTGGATCTGGGCACGGCCAATCTGCTGCCGGCGATCCAGGCCAGTTGCTCGATTCCGTTCTGGCTGCAGGCAGTGGCCGACATTCCCGGCGCGCCGGAGGGCGCCTACTGGGACGGCGGCATCACCGACTACCACCTGCATCTGAACTACGCAGCGATGCTGGGCGACGGGCTGGTGCTCTATCCACATTTCCAGCGCCAGGTGATTCCGGGCTGGCTGGACAAGGGGCTCAAGCGCCGGCACGAGCCCAGCGCCTTCCTTGACAACGTGGTGCTGCTGGTGCCCGACGCCGACTGGGTGCACCGCACGCTGCCGAACGCCAAGCTCCCGGACCGCGACGATTTCGCCCGCTATGGCGACGACGTACGGACGCGGGCGGCGGTCTGGCAGCGCGCCATCGCCGAGAGTGAGCGCCTGCGTGACGAGTTCGCACAGCTGTGCGCGGCCGATAGCGTCGAGGCTGAGCCTTTGTAATCAAAGGTAAGTGCGACAACGCCGGCTGGTGCTGCTGCGTTACTGGCTCACTGCCGGATGTATCGCGGCAGCGGAGCCGAACTTCATGCCTCACTCTTCTACCGCTTTCCGCCGCCTTGGACTGGTGGCCTTGCTGGGTGTCAGCCTGACGCTGGGTGCCTGTGCCCATCAGCAGCGCCAGAGCTATGACTCTGGCTACAGCCACGGTGGCTATGCCGGCAGCTATCCGGCTTATCGCGACTACGAGCGCGGCAGCTATGAGCGCGGTGGCTACAGCCAGGTGCAGTATGGCCATGTGCGCGCCATCGAGATCGTTGGCGATGGCCGACGCGGTGACAGTCGCAGCAGCGGCGGCGGCGCGCTGGTCGGCGGCCTCATCGGCGGCCTGATCGGCAACCAGATGGGCAAGGGCGATGGCCGTGCTGCGGCGACCGTGATCGGCGCAGTCGGCGGCGCGGTGATCGGCAACGAGATCGAGCGCCAGCAGGACCGGGAGCATGCGCCGCGCTACCAGTCTGGCGATCGCGATGGCCGCCGACCGATCTACCGCGTGCTGGTGCGGCTGGAGGGGCATGGCGGCGAGATGCGCTTCGAGACTGAGCATCTGGACGGTCTGCGCGTTGGCGACCGGGTGCGGGTCGAGAACGGGCGGCTGCGCCGCTGGTGAGGGCTCAACGGGCTTCGCTTAGAATTGCTGCATCGGCTGCAGGGTAGGCCTGTCCAGCAACAGACGAACAAGGGCGAGAAAGGCACGACGGTTATGACACCGCGAACTACGACCACCCCCACTGAGGTTTAGTCGGCCGCGGCTCGTCACGTCTTTTCTCACCCATCCAAGACAACAAGAAAGCGCGGCACCGGCCGCGCTTTTTGTTTTTCAGTTTCCCGGAGATCCCGAACATGATTGCTATCCAACTGCCCGACGGTTCCAAGCGCGAGTTCCCGCAGGCCGTGACCGTGGCCGAAGTGGCCGCGTCGATCGGCGCCGGCCTGGCCAAGGCGGCGTTGGCCGGTCGCGTGGACGGCAAGCTGGTCGACACCAGCCACCTGATCGATAAGGACGCGCAACTGGCCATCGTCACCGAGAAGGATGCCGACGGCCTGGAGATCATCCGCCATTCGACGGCCCACCTGCTGGCCTATGCGGTGAAGGAGCTGTTCCCCGACGCCCAGGTGACCATCGGCCCGGTGATCGAGCACGGCTTCTACTACGACTTCAGCTACAAGCGCCCGTTCACGCCTGAAGATCTGGCCGCGATCGAGTCCAAGATGACCGAGCTGGCCAAGAAGGACGAGAAGGTCGTGCGCTCGGTGCTGCCGCGCGACGAGGCGGTGGCCTACTTCAAGGGCATCGGCGAGGACTACAAGGCCGAGATCATCTCCAGCATCCCGCAGGGCGAGGATGTCTCGCTCTATGCCGAAGGCAAGTTCACCGACCTGTGCCGCGGCCCGCACGTGCCGTCCACCGGCAAGCTCAAGCACTTCAAGCTGATGAAGGTGGCCGGCGCCTACTGGCGCGGCGACCACAACAACGAGCAGCTGCAGCGCATCTACGGCACGGCCTGGGCCAGCAAGGACGACCTGCAGAAGTACCTGACGATGCTGGAGGAGGCCGAAAAGCGCGACCACCGCAAGCTCGGCCGCGAGCTCGACCTCTTCCACATCGACGAGCACGCGCCCGGCGTGGTGTTCTGGCACCCCAAGGGCTGGATCGTCTGGCAGGAGGTGGAGCAGTACATGCGCCGCGTCTATCGCGACAACGGCTACCTGGAGGTCAAAGGCCCGCAGATCCTCGACAAGACGCTGTGGGAGAAGACCGGCCACTGGGACAAATACCGCGAGAACATGTTCACGACGGAGTCGGAGAAGCGCGACTACGCGCTCAAGCCGATGAACTGCCCCGGCCACATCCTGATCTTCAAGCAGGGCATCAAGAGCTACCGCGACCTGCCGTTGCGCTACGGCGAGTTCGGCCAGTGCCATCGCAACGAGCCCACCGGCGGCCTGCACGGCATCATGCGCGTGCGCGGCTTCACGCAGGACGACGGCCACATCTTCTGTACCGAGGACATGATCCAGGCCGAGGTGCAGGCCTTCACGACGCTGCTGCAGAAGGTCTACAAGGACTTCGGCTTCACCGAGATCCTCTACAAGCTGTCCACCCGTCCGGAGAAGCGTATCGGCAGCGAGGAGAGCTGGGACAAGGCCGAAGCCGCGCTGGCCGAAGGCCTGAAGGCCTCGGGCTGCGAGTTCGAGTACCTGCCGGGCGAGGGCGCGTTCTACGGTCCCAAGATCGAGTACACGCTGAAGGATGCGCTGGGTCGCCAGTGGCAGTGCGGCACGATCCAGGTCGACCCCAACCTGCCGGAGCGCCTGGATGCCGAGTTCGTCGGCGAGGATGGCTCGCGCCATCGCCCGGTGATGCTCCATCGCGCCATCGTCGGCAGCCTGGAGCGCTTCATCGGCATCCTCATCGAGCAGCATGCCGGCGCACTGCCGGTGTGGCTGGCGCCCACTCAGGTGGTGGTGGCCAATATCACCGACGCCCAGGCCGACTATGTGGCTGAAGTCGTGAAAACGCTTCAAAAACAAGGAGTTAGGGTGGCGGCAGATTTGCGGAATGAGAAAATCACGTATAAAATCCGCGAGCATTCTTTGCAGAAGGTTCCGTTCATCCTTGTCGTTGGCGACAAGGAGAAGGCAAACGGGGCCGTTGCGGTGCGCGCCCGAGGCAACCAGGACCTGGGTGTGATGTCGCTGGAAGACTTCGCTGTGAAGCTCTCCGCCGATATCGCGGCCAAGGTCTGATCGTTTGACCAGGGCGCGCTTTTGCTTGTGTTCGGGCCTCTCGCCTTGGGGTCCATTGAAAGGTATGCACCATCGCTACTTTTGCTGACCGTCGTGCGATTCCCGAGCGCAAGCATCGGCTGAACCGTGAAATCACTGCTCCCGAAGTTCGCCTGAACGGGCCGGAGAACGAGCCCATCGGCATCGTGAGCATCCAGGAAGCGCTGCGCATGGCCGGCGATCTGGATGTGGATCTGGTCGAGATTGCCGCCACCGCCAGCCCGCCCGTGTGCCGGTTGATGGACTACGGCAAGTTCAAATACCAGGAGCAGAAGCGCGCAGCCGAGGCCAAGGCCAAGCAGAAGGTCATCGAGATCAAGGAAGTCAAGTTCCGCCCTGGTACGGACGAGGGCGACTACCAGATCAAGATGCGCAATCTGCGCCGCTTCATTGCTGAGGATGGCGACAAAGGCAAGGTAACGCTGCGCTTCCGGGGTCGCGAGATCACGCACCAGGATATCGGCATGCGCCTGCTGGAGCGGATTCGCGACGAGCTGGCCGACGTGGCGGTGGTGGAGAACATGCCCAAGCTGGAAGGCCGGCAGATGATCATGGTGCTGGCGCCGAAGAAGCGCTGAGCCCTGGCTGATTTGGTTCTGGCCCGCCGATCTGGTCGTCGGCGGGCTTATTAGTCTCCTCGAGGCTGGCAAGTGTTGCGATGGCATCGCAACCGCCTGGAGGGACGCATTTAGAAGGAGCATCAAATGCCCAAAATGAAGACCAAGAGCAGCGCGAAGAAGCGCTTCCGCGTGCGTCCGGGTGGTACCGTCAAGCGCGGTCAGGCGTTCAAGCGCCACATCCTGACCAAGAAGACCACGAAGAACAAGCGCCAGCTGCGTGGTGCTGCGAACGTGCATGAAACCAACATGGGTCACATCGCTCAGATGCTGCCCTTTGCTGGTCTGTAATTCCGCGAACTGAAGGAGATACAACATGCCTCGCGTCAAACGTGGTGTAACCGCACGTGCTCGTCACAAGAAGGTCCTGGCCCTGGCCAAGGGCTTCCGTGGTCGTCGCAAGAACGTCTTCCGCATCGCCAAGCAGGCGGTGATGAAGGCGGGCCAGTACGCCTACCGTGACCGTCGTGCCAAGAAGCGCGTGTTCCGCCAGCTGTGGATTGCCCGTATCAATGCGGCAAGCCGTGGCCTGGGTCTGAGCTACAGCAAGTTCGTGGCTGGCCTGAAGAAGGCCCAGATCGACATCGACCGCAAGGTCCTGGCCGATCTCGCCGTCAACGATCCGGCTGGTTTTGCCAGCATCTTCGCCAAGGTGAAGGCCGCTCTCGCTTAATTGCTGCCTGCGCCCTTCGGGGCGCTGCAGCTGCCTCGGCTTCGGCTGAGGCGCGCCTTTAAAGGCCGACACTCCGGTGTTCGGCCTTTTCTCATTTTTTCGCCCCCGATTTCGATCGCCCCGCGATGAACGACCTCGACCAATTGCTACAGAGCGCCGTCAGCGACTTCGCTGCCGCCGCCACTCCCGCCGACCTGGAGAACGCCAAGGCCCGCTTCCTGGGCAAGAGCGGCCAGGTGACCGAGCTGATGAAGGGCCTGGGTGCCCTGTCCGTCGAGGAGAAGAAGACCCGTGGTGCGCAGATCAACCAACTGAAGCAGGGCATCGAGGCTGCGCTGAGCGCACGCCGCCAGGCCCTGGCCGATGCCGAGCTCGAGAAGCAGCTCAAGGCGGAGGCGCTGGACGTCACGCTGCCCGGCCGCCAGCGCGGTACTGGCGGCCTGCACCCGATCACCCGTGCGATGGAGCGCATCGAGGCCATCTTCGGCTCGATGGGCTTCGACGTCGCCGACGGCCCGGAGATCGAGAACGACTGGTTCAACTTCACCGCGCTGAACACGCCGGCCGACCATCCGGCTCGCTCGATGCACGACACCTTCTATGTCGAGGGTGGCCATGTGCTGCGCACGCACACCAGCCCGATGCAGATCCGCTACGCGGTGCAGCATGTGAAGAAGCACCAGCACCTGATCGATGCCGGCCAGGCCATGCCCGAGATCCGCGTCATCGCGCCGGGCCGCACCTACCGCGTGGACAGCGATGCCACGCATTCGCCGATGTTCCACCAGGTCGAAGGCCTGTGGGTGGGCGAGAACATCTCGTTCAAGGACCTCAAGTCCGTCTACGTGAACTTCATGCAGCAGTTCTTCGAGACGACTGATATGGAGATCCGCTTCCGTCCTAGCTACTTCCCCTTCACCGAGCCCAGCGCCGAGATCGACATGATGTTCGGCTCCGGCCCGCTGAAAGGCCGCTGGCTCGAGGTCTCCGGTTCGGGCCAGGTGCACCCGCAGGTGATCCGCAATATGGGCCTGGACCCGGAGCGCTACATCGGCTTCGCCTTCGGCTCGGGCATCGACCGCCTGGCCATGCTGCGCTACGGCGTCAACGACCTGCGCCTGTTCTTCGACGGCGACCTGCGCTTCCTGAGCCAGTTCCGCTGAGCCTGCCCGAAAAAACGACGCGTCGACGCCAAAGAGAGCGAAAGATATGCAATTCCCTGAGTCCTGGCTGCGGAGCTTCTGCAACCCGTCGCTGAACACCCAAGAGCTGGCCGAGCTGCTGACCATGTCCGGCCTGGAAGTCGAAGAGCTGCGCCCGGTGGCGCCGCCCTTCAGCGGCATCGTGGTCGCCGAGATCCTCGAAGCCGTGCAGCATCCCAATGCCGACAAGCTGCGCGTCTGCAAGGTCAACGCCGGTGGCGCCGAGCCGCTGCAGATCGTCTGCGGTGCGCCCAATGCGCGTGCCGGCATCCGCGTGCCGCTGGCCACCGTCGGCGCCGAGCTGCCGCCCGGCGAGGACGGCAAGCCCTTCAAGATCGGCGTCGGCAAGCTGCGCGGCGTGGAGAGTTTCGGCATGCTGTGCTCGGCGCGCGAGCTCAAGCTCAGCGAGGACCATGGCGGCCTGCTCGAGCTGGCCGCCGATGCGCCCATCGGCCAGAACATCCGCGAACACCTGAAGCTGGACGACACGCTGTTCACGCTCAAGCTCACCCCCAACCTGGCGCATTGCCTGAGCATCTACGGCATCGCGCGCGAAGTGTCCGCGCTGACCGGCGCGCCGCTGCAAGTGCCCAGCTTCCCGGCTGCGTCGGTGAAGCACCAGGACAAGCTTCCGGTGCGCATCGAGGCGCCGGACCTGTGCGGCCGCTTCTCGGGCCGCATCGTCCGTGGCGTCAACACGAAAGCCAAGACGCCTGACTGGATGGTTGAGCGTCTGGCGCGCTGCGGCCAGCGCTCGGTCTCGCCGCTGGTGGACATCTCGAACTACGTGATGTTCGAGTTCGGCCGTCCGAGCCATATCTTCGACCTGGACAAGATCCACGACGAGCTGGTGGTGCGCTGGGGCAGCAAGGGCGAGCAGCTCAAGCTGCTCAACGGAAACACCATCGAGGTCGACGAGCAGGTCGGCGTGATCGCCGACCGCCAGCAAGTCGAGTCGCTGGCCGGCATCATGGGTGGCGACGCCACTGCGGTGTCCGACGACACCAAGAACGTCTATGTCGAGGCCGCCTTCTGGTGGCCCAAGGCCGTGGCAGGCCGTTCGCGCCGCTACAACTTCTCGACCGACGCCGGCCACCGCTTCGAGCGCGGCGTCGATCCGGCGCAGACTGTCGAGCACATCGAGCGCATCACCCAGCTGATCCTGGACATCTGCGGCGGTGAGGCTGGCCCGATGGACGACCAGACCGTGGCGCTGCCCGAGCGCAAGCCGGTGCAGCTGCGCGTCGAGCGTGCGGCCAAGGTGATCGGCATGCCCGTCACGCAGGCCGATTGCGCCGCCGTGTTCAAGCGCCTGGGTCTGGAGTTCAGCGAGGCGCCGGGCGTGATCACCGTGACGCCGCCGAGCTGGCGCTTCGACATCCAGATCGAGGAAGACCTGATCGAGGAAGTCATCCGCGTGCTGGGCTATCCCAAGCTGCCGGCCACGCCGCCGCTGGCGCCGGTGGTGGGCAAGGTGCGCTCGGAGTCGCGCCGCGCGGTGCATGCGCTGCGCCATGCGCTGGCCGCACGCGACTACTACGAGACCATCAACTTCAGCTTCGTGGAAGAACGCTGGGAGCGCGAGCTGGCCGGCAACGACAAGCCGATCCAGCTGCTGAACCCGATCGCCGCGCCGCTGGCGGTGATGCGCAGCAGCCTGCTGGGCAGCCTGGTGAACGTGCTGCGCTACAACCTGACGCGCAAGGCACCGCGCGTGCGCGTGTTCGAGATCGGCCGCGTCTTCCTGCGCGATGCTTCGGTGCAGGAGAGCGACACCAGCATCGCCGGCGTGGCGCAGCCGATGCGCGTGGCCGGCCTGGCTTGGGGCCCGGCGGACCAGCAGCAGTGGGGCGCCAAGGAGCGCCAGGTTGACTTCTTCGATGTCAAGGGCGACGTCGAGGCGCTGTTCGCGCCGCGTCAGCTGCGCTTCGTGCCCGCCGAGCATCCGGCCCTGCATCCGGGACGCAGCGCGCGCATCGAGCTTGATGACCAGCCCATCGGTGTGATCGGCGAGCTGCATCCGAAGTGGCGTCAGGGCTATGAGCTGCCCACGGCGCCCATCGTGTTCGAGCTCGAGCTGGACGCCGCGCTCGCGCGCACGCTGCCCAAGGGGCAGGGCGTGTCGCGCCAGCAGGCCGTGCTGCGCGACATCGCCGTGATCGTCGGCGAGCAGGTCACGCACGAGGCGCTGATGAACAGCATCGCCACGGCGCACGAGGGCTTGATCCGCTCGGCCCGCTTGTTCGACGTCTTCAAGCCCGCGCAGCCGACTGCCGAGCTGAAGGCCGGCGAGCGCAGCCTGGCGGTGCGGCTGGAACTGCTGGATGAGGAGAACACGCTGACCGACGAACGCATCGAACAAGCGGTCGCGGGCGTGGTGGCGAGGCTGTCGGCCGATCTGGGCGCGCGTCTGCGCGGCTGAGCGGTCGAGGAGGAGCGATAAGCGATGAGCAACGACGAGAACACCAGGCCGGGCGGCACACGCGTGCTGCTGCCGACGCTGGAGACGCCCACGCTGACCAAGGCCGAGCTGGCCGAGTTGCTGTTCGACAAGCTCGGCCTGAACAAGCGCGAGTCCAAGGACATGGTCGAGGCCTTCTTCGACATCATCCATGAGAGCTTGGTCAGCGGCCGCGACGTGAAGCTCTCGGGCTTCGGCAACTTCAACATCCGTCGCAAGGCGCCGCGTCCGGGGCGCAACCCGCGTACCGGCGAGTCGATTCCGATCAAGGCGCGCAACGTGGTGACCTTCCACGCCAGCCACAAACTCAAGGGCCAGGTGCAAGGCGATACACCTGCCGAAGAAGACTTCGAGTAGAGTCTGACCTCCCTACCTGAAGCCCTTGATTTCAATGGACAAAGCGCTTCCCGCGATTCCCGCGAAACGCTACTTCACCATCGGTGAAGTCAGCGAGCTTTGCGGCGTGAAGCCCTATGTGCTGCGCTACTGGGAACAGGAGTTCACCCAGCTCAAGCCGATGAAGCGGCGCGGCAACCGGCGCTACTACCAGCACCACGAGGTGCTGCTGATCCGCCGCATCCGCGACCTGCTCTACGACCAAGGCTTCACCATCTCTGGCGCGCGCAACCAGCTTTGCGATCCGGGCAGCGGCCGTGGCGATGTTGGCGAAATCATTGCGCTGCACGACGTTGACGTCGACGAGATCGACGACTTGCACCCATCCGCAGCCGCGATGTCGGGATCCGCTGCAGTGAATGGCAGCGAGCCCGGTATCGAGATCGGCGCAGGCGGTGTGCTGTCCATCGAGCAGGTGCGCAAGGAATTGCTCGCGATCCGCGAGTCTTTGCTTGCCTGAAGGGCTGCAACATCTCTATAATGCAAGGCTTCGTCGGGGTGTAGCGCAGCCTGGTAGCGCACTTGCATGGGGTGCAAGGGGTCGCGAGTTCGAATCCCGCCACCCCGACCAAAAACAAGAAGAGAAATCAAGGACTTAGAAGCTTCGGCCTCTAGGTCCTTTTTCCTTTCTGGCCTGCGATAGCGATAAATCGGTGTTCTGGTGCCCGTTCGGTGCCCGTTTGTTGCAGCCTTCATTTCGGGTTGTTCCGAGCGTGACATGTCACATCGACGGCTCGCGCGGCGCGCGGCCATGCGTACTGACGTGTCACCTCTGCACAGGCGCAGTGGACGAGAGTCAGTTCACGCGAGGCAGCGTTTCCTGCTCGGGAACCTGCGACATCAACTTCCGTAGCTTGCTGAGTGAAACGGGTCGTTGCCCATTCTTTTGCTTGGCGCCGCAGTGCAGCCAGGCTAGCGCTCCGGGACCATTAAAAACCTCGGTGGCGTGTCCGTCGCGTCCAAGTTGGAGCACAACGAGATGTTGCGGCTCGGAGCGCAGCGCAACTGACGAGCCTTGAGTTGCTTTGATTTGAACCAGTCTGCCATCCGGGCTTGTGGCATCGTGCCCCTCGCTCGAAGCGGGGTGCAGGCTGAGCCCGTATCGGTGAGCGGCAAGCACTTCACCAATGCTTCCCACGAGGTGTCCGTCAGGCGTGAACTTGCGACCAGGAAAGAGCGCTTCGAACTCCGCTACGAGTTCGTAGAGGCGGCGAACGAGCTGGGGTACTTGCTCAACAGGCGGCATGTGGACAGCTAAGCCCGGTTGAGTACGGTGAGATCACTGGGTGCAGTCAATCGCGCGCAACACATGACAAACGGCGTTTGGGCCAACCTGGCTTGATGCAATAGGACTCGAAGCTCGGCGGCCCTATGGTTGCCTTGGTCCCGTGCTGATGGCCACGAGTGGCCACAGCGAGGCCGAAGAACTCAGCCGAGCCTCGCGCTTCGAGTATGGCCTCGATGATTTGCCATGACGCTTCGTCGTGCGGTGCCAGTCGCTTGGGATGATTGCCGAGTACGTACTCTCCGGCATCTTTTATGGCTGTGCCAGGTGCAACGGGGCCGTCAATGCTCATGTGAGGGCGCAGTTCCAACTGAATCTGGGGTACCTCGGAATGTTTGCTGACAGCCCTTGCCGATGGCAAGGGACTGTCGTGGAAAGACGTGTATTCGTCTATCTAGAACTTACCGGGGGTATTCGATTGAAGTGATTGAGCCTGTTGAGTGGATTGAGGGTCATTGAACACATTGAAGGGTACGGCCGCTGCCAGACTGGGACTGGTCCACAGCGCTGACGGCGTTGGCGGTTTGCCAGGGCGATGCGAGCGGTTCGAGATCGTTCTGCCTACGGATCGTGTTCAGTGCGGCGAATGCTTCACGGTTGCTCTGATGGATGCGAGCCCAGGTGCCCTGCACGCCGACATTGCGGGCGTTCGCAACACGGAATCGCAACCGGTAGATGCCAGCGACCATGCCTTGGAATCCTTTCGGCAAGAACGCGGCGTACGTGCCGTTGAAGTTCCCTTTGAGATCGGCGACGGAGTAGCCCAACTCGCCCGCGGTCTGGGCAGTGGCTCCAGCGAGGCCTTCCTCGCCGCGGGGCTTGTAGCCATGCGCCGACCGGGCATCCAGCTCGTACAAGGGCTCAGCGTCGTCGCTGACGCCGCAGAAGCGCTCGCCGGAACTGAACGCCCGTTGGACGGCATTTCGGTTGAGCACCATGGTCACCGGGTAAATGAAGCCGGCCGCTTCCAAGGCATGTACGGCGCTCCAGTACTCCTCTGCGCTCTCACTAATCCTCTTATCGATACGTGCGGCAACACCGGCATCTTTGGCCCGGACTAGCCTGGCGCCGCCGGGCAGGCAGACATCCTCCGCGACTGGCGCAAAGTGCCGCCAAGGGTGTCCCCTGTCGGGGGGTACGCCACCCCAGGCCTCCATGTCATTGGCCGCATAGAGGGCGATCAGCAGCCGGGCAGCTGCATCACCAGCATTTTTGAGCGCCCGCAGCGGCTGAGGGAGCTCGCCTACGCCAGTAACTAGGTTGTTGCCAAACCATACGCGGCTCCCAATAAGCTCATCGAGCTCGGGCAGTACATGCCGGATCTGCGCTTTGCTGTTCGGGCCATCCGGGAGCAGTTCGCCAGTGCTTTTCTGCCAGCCCTCACGATCGAACAGGATGGGGCCGAGGTCGCGACCGGAAGAGGCCCTGGCGGGCGAGGCGTTGGGATCGCTGCTGAAACAGAAGCCGACATCGCGGGCCTGGATCGATTTCAGTCGGGCGATCGCCCGCTCAATCGTGCCGCCCTTGACCTTGCTCGCGCCCGTGGCCTTGTAGATGGCGCTAACGCTGGCCGACGAGTAGCAGCCGCTGTCGTCGGTGTACCGGGCGAGCGCCAGGTACGCGCAGATCTCAAGGGCGGTCGCCCTGGCATCGAGCAGTGCCTCAATGGCCGTGCGCGGCACGCAGAAGGAGCCGGGTCCTTTCGCAGTGTTCTTCGTCATGGCGCTGTCTCGAATCAGGCAGCCTTCGCGCGCTCGCACTGCTTGGCCAGCCAAGCATCCAGTTCGGCACGCATGATGCCGCTCGCCCGGCCGCCAAGGCGGATCAAGGTGAGTTCCTTGCGCTCGACCAGCAGGTACAGGTACGAGCGCGAGATCGAGAGGTACATCGCAGCTTGGGCGGGACGCAGGACAGTCGGGAGGGTGTTGGTCATTACAGGGTGTCTTTCGTTCGTTGACTTCGCTTCGGCGCGCGCGTCTGCCGCGCCGTTCCTTTCATTTGTTGGTGGCATGTTTGCGTCCACATGAACGCACGGGCGTATTTCTAGAACATGCCGAAGTGCGGTTTTGCTTCTCGTCAGGCTAATCGGGGCGACTCTTTTTCATGCATGCCCCTGGATGCCCCTTTGTGCCCCGAGTCCCGAAGCGCTGTTGCATCGGTGCTACGCCGCATGCGCAAGTCACGGCTCACGCAGGGCGTTAGGCCGGCGCGGGCCCGCATCAAGGCAAGCCCTGCTGACGCCTTGCCCGGGCAGCGCAGACAATGCGGCCGGATCAATGCGGGGCCGCTGTCTCGCCCCTGGGAGTCAAATGAATCACCAAGCCCTGTCGTCCTTCATCTGGTCGGTCGCCGACCTGCTGCGCGGCGACTACAAGCAAAGCGAATACGGCAAGGTCATCCTGCCCTTCACCATCCTGCGCCGCCTGGATTGCGTGCTGGAAGCCACCAAGCCGGCCGTGCTGGCCGAGCTGGACGCAAAGACCAAGGCGGGCCTGAACCCCGAGCCCTTCCTGCTACGCAAGGCCGGCAACATCGGCATCTACAACACCAGCCCGCTGGACCTGCCCAAGCTGCTGGGCGACCAGGACCACATCCGCGAGAACCTCTACGCCTACATCCAGGGCTTCTCGGCGGCCGCGCGCGACATCTTCGAGCGCTTCGACTTCTTCACGCAGGTGGAGCGCCTGGCCAAGGGCGGGCTGCTCTACCTCGTCACCGAGAAGTTCGCCAACATCGACCTGCACCCTGAGACGGTGGACAACGCCAGCATGGGCCTGGTGTTCGAAGAGCTGATCCGCAAGTTCGCCGAGATCTCCAACGAGACGGCCGGTGAACACTTCACCCCGCGCGAAGTGATCCGCCTGATGGTGAACCTGCTGTTCATCGAGGACGACGAGGTGCTGACCCCCGGCAACGCCGTGGTGCGCACCATCTACGACCCCACGGCCGGCACCGGCGGCATGCTCTCCATCGCAGCCGAGCACCTGCACGCGCACAACCCGCAGGCGCGGCTCACCATGTACGGTCAGGAACTCAACGACGAGTCCTACGCCATCTGCAAGGCCGACATGCTGGTCAAGGGCCAGGCGGTGGAAAACATCGTGGCCGGCAACACGCTTAGCGACGATGGACATGCCGGCCGCAAGTTCGACTACATGCTCTCCAACCCGCCTTTCGGCGTGGAATGGAAGAAGGTCGAGAAGGCCGTGCGCGACGAGCACGAGAAGAAGGGTTTCGACGGCCGCTTCGGCCCTGGCCTGCCGCGGGTCAGCGACGGCTCCATGCTCTTCCTGCTGCACCTGGTCAGCAAGATGCGCCCGGCCAAGGATGGCGGCAGCCGCTTCGGCATCGTGCTGAACGGCTCCCCGCTGTTCACCGGCGGCGCGGGCAGCGGCGAGAGCGAGATCCGCCGCTACGTGCTGGAGAACGACCTGGTGGAGGCCATCATCGGCCTGCCCACCGACATGTTCTACAACACCGGCATCGCCACCTACGTCTGGATCCTCTCCAACCGCAAGCCGGCTGACCGCAAAGGCTATGTGCAGCTGATCGACGCCAGCAGCTTCTGGCAGAAGATGCGCAAGAGCCTCGGGTCAAAGCGCAAGGAGATGAGCGACGAGCACATCGCCACCGTCACCCGGCTGTTTGGCAGCTTCACCGAGGCTGAGTTCATCACCGTGCTCGATGCAGATGGGCAGTCGCAGGGCGAGCCCGTGCTGGTGACGGGCACCGACAACCCGCCCGCAGCACCGGCCGGCGGGCGCCTGAAGCGCGTGCCGATCAGCCGCATCTTCCGCAACGAGGATTTCGGCTACACGACCATCACCGTGGAGCGCCCGCTGCGTGATGAGCAGGGCCAGGTCGTGCTGGGCCTCAAGGGCAAGCTCAAGGGCAAGCCCCAGGCTGACAGCAGCCTGCGTGACACCGAGAACGTGCCGCTGGGCCAGGACATCCGCGCCTACTTCGAGCGCGAGGTGCTGCCTCATGCGCCGGATGCCTGGATTGATGAGGAGAAGAGCAAGGTCGGCTACGAGATTCCGTTCAACCGGCACTTCTACGTCTTCGAACCACCGCGCAGCTTGCATGCGATCGATGAGGAGCTGAAGACGGTGTCAGCCCGCATCGTGGCGATGCTGGGGGAGTTGGCGGAATGAGCTTGCCGAGGTATCCGAGCTACAAAGCGATTGGCAGCAGCTGTTTGGGTCCAGTCCCCGCCCACTGGGAAGTTCAGCCCTGCCGCTACTTCGTAGAGGAGCGAGCCGATAAGAACGAGGGGGCTGCGAATCAAAGCTATCTCTCTTTGATGGCAAACGTCGGCGTCATTCCCTACGAAGAGAAAGGCGACGTTGGGAATAAGAAGCCCGAGGACCTTAGTAAGTGCAAGTTGGTCGCCAAAGGTGATTTGGTTATCAACAGCATGAACTACGGAATTGGCTCATTTGGTCTGTCGGCGTTCGATGGCGTGTGCAGCCCTGTTTACATCGTGCTTCGCCCGCGGCTTGAATGTGTCAAAGCCCGGTTTGCTTTGCGTGTTTTTGAGAACCGTGCGTTTCAGACCTACGCGCAGTCCTTCGGCAATGGCATCTTGGAGCACCGCGCAGCGATCAATTGGGACACGTTGAAAGGCATCCGTGTTGGCATGCCATCGTTGGACGAACAAGAGGCAATCCTGTCCTTCCTCGACCACGAAACCGCCAAGATCGATGCGCTGATTGCCGAGCAGGAGAAGCTCATCGCACTGCTGGCCGAAAAGCGCCAGGCCACCATCTCCCACGCCGTCACCCGCGGCCTGAACCCGGATACCCCGATGAAGGATTCCGGCGTGCCGTGGTTGGGGGAGGTGCCGGCGCATTGGAAGGTTCAACCGCTTCGGCGAGTCCTTGTGCGACTTGAACAGGGGTGGAGCCCGAACGCCGCGGCTGAGCCCTGCGAGCCAAATGCTTGGGGAGTGCTCAAGATCAGCGCAATTAGGGGTGGACGATTTGTCGAGCGAGAGAACAAGGCGCTCTTGGAGGAAACGTTGCCTGATGAGTCCCTTTGTGTTCGGCCAGGCGACTTGCTGATTACACGTGCGAATACACCGGAGCTCGTTGGTGATTGCTGCGTAGTGCCAGCCGGCGCAAATCAGCGTCTGATGATTTCCGATTTGATTTACAGACTCAAGTTGAATCGCCCCGGGTTTCCTAGACACCCGTGAGCCGGTGGGAATGGCGTCGTTCGAACTCTACCGGCGAAGTGTCGCCGGCAGTGCCGTGGCGC